>CALRQC020000005.1:0-193745 GCA_943370215.1 Azospirillum sp. RU38E | reverse complement strand
CCGCACCACCACCGGTGATCGTCAGGTCATTGGCGCTCTGATTGTTGATCCGGCCCTTGATCACGCCACTATTGGCAAGGCCGCCCAGGCTGCCGCTCACATAGACCGCTTCGACGCCATTGATCGTGCCGCCATTCTGGTTGATCAGCGTCCCCAGCGTGCCCGCCACGTTCAAAGCATTGGTGGCATTGCCGATCAAGCCACTGTTGGTCAGCATCGCAAGGCGACCGCTGATCTGTACGGCGCTCTGCGCTGCCGTGATCGTGCCGCTGTTGCTCAGCGAGGTCAGGCTGCTGTTGCCATCCAGATAGATGCCCTGCGGCCCGCCATTGATGGAACCGGTATTGGCCAGCAGGCCCATGGTGCCGTAATTGGCAAAACCGGCCGAACCGGAGGAGATATAGCCGGCATTGGTCAGCGTACCGAAATAGGTGTCATTCTGCAGACCCGCCGCCGTACCGCCCAGGATGGTGCCGCCGATGCTGTTCAACATCGACAGGATGGTCGACTGGTTGCCAAAACCCTTGCCGGCGCCGGAGATCAGGCCGCTATTGACCACCGTGTTGATGGTGGAATTGTTGGAAACGCCCGCCCCGCTGGTGTCGTTCGAGGTCAAGGTACCGCTGTTGGACAGGGTGCCCAGCGTGCCGCTGGAGGCGACATAGACGCCATAGAGCACGTTCGTGAGCGTGGCAGTGTTGCCGACCGACGTCTGGCTGTCGCCAATATAATAGTTGCCGACCTGCATCACCAGATTGGTGCCGCTGGTCGTACCGGAAACCGCAAGGCCGGTGATGCCGCCGCTGCTGGCGAGGCTGACGCCGGTATAGTTGGACCCGGCCCCGCCGGAGACCAGCGTGCTGCCCGCCGCGCCATACATATATGAGGAGGTCGAAGAAAGACCGGCGGCGCCGGCCAGCACGGTACCGCCGGTGATGCTGGCGGCCTGACTGACCACCAATTGGCCGCTATTGCCCAGGTTCAGGCTGCCGCTGGTCTGCGTATAGTTGCCGCCCACATTGACGATGGTCGACAGGGTGATATTGGCACCCAGATTGCTGACCGTCACGATGCTGGCCGCGACGCCCACAGCGTTGATATTGTCATGCAGCAGCAGGTCACCCGACGCGAAGACCAGATTGCTGCTGACCCCGAACGTGCCCAGGGTCGTGCCGCTGTAACCGGTCAGCGTGCCGATCGTGCCGCCGCTGCCGCCGATGATCGTCCCGATCACCCCGCCGCTCTTGTTGATATCGCCTTGGATGACGCCGCTATTGATGATGGTTCCGAACGTGCCGGCCACGGCATTAGTGCCGCCCGTCAGGGTGCCGCTGTTATTGATCAGCGTGATCACGCCATTATTCTGGATGGCGTTGCCGCCACCATTGATGACGCCGCTGTTGGTCAGCGTGGCGATGGTGCTGGAATTCAGGATGGCCCAGCTTGAATTGGTGATGGTGCCGCTGTTGGTCAGCAGGCCGATACTGCCCTGATTCCACAGGGCCGTGAAATTGGCATTGGTGATGCGGCCGGAATTCGACAGCGTGCCGATAGTGCCACGGTTGTTGACGCCGAACTGCGCACCGCCCAGCGTGCCGCTGTTGGCGACCGTGCCGATCCGGCCCGTTGTGGCAACATAAAGCCCCGTGCTGGCGCTGGTCAGGGTCCCGGTGTTGTTCAACGTGGTCAGCGTGCCGCCGACATAATGATTATTCAGGTTCAGCAGCAGCTTGTTGCCGACCGTGCTGGTGCTTCTATCCAGGCCCGTGATGGTGTTGATCGTTACCGTGGCGCCGGTCAGGTTCAGGCTGGACCCGCTGACCAGCGTATAGGCACCTGCCAGGTAATTGCCCGTGGCGACGAAGGTGGACATCACCGTGCCGCCGGTGATGCTGGCCGCACTGCTGGCGATCACGCCGGCTTGCGTCGGGTCAACAATCAGCGTGCCGCTGGTCTGGCTGAAACCGCCGGTGACATTGACGATGCTGTTCAGGCGCAGCGATGCGCCGAGGTTGGACACCGAATGGC
Source organism: Azospirillum sp. RU38E (assembly GCA_943370215.1). Taxonomy (GTDB): domain Bacteria; phylum Pseudomonadota; class Alphaproteobacteria; order Azospirillales; family Azospirillaceae; genus Niveispirillum. The sequence continues at coordinate 191,717 of CALRQC020000005.1, read as the reverse complement.
CGGTAACGTTGATATTGTCGTTCAGCAGCAGGTTGCCGCCGGCAAACACCACATTGGACAGCGTGTTGATGATGCTGCCCATGTTGGTCACGGTGACACCGGTCAGCGTGCCGATGGTGGCGCCGGTACCGCCGCTGATGGTCAGGGCGTTGGTGCTGAGATTGACGATCTTGCCGGCGATCAGCCCGCTGTTGGTGATGGCACCCACGGTGGCGCCGGACTCGGCGTACAGGGCGGAGGGGCCGCTCAGGGTGCCGCTGTTGTTGACGCTGCCCAGGATACCGCTGAGATAGATACCCCTGCTGATGCCTGTGATGGTGCCGCTATTGTTGATGAAGCCGACGGTGCCGCCATTGATGGAAAGGCCCTGCGCACCCGCCATCTGCCCACTGTTGTTCAGGGTGCCGAGGGTGCCCTGGTTATAGATGGCACCGGTGGCGGCACTGATCAGCCCGCTGTTGGTGATCTGGCCAATCGAGGAGACATTCTGGTTCAGGCCGATGCCGCTGCTGGCGCCGCTGATGATGGTACCGGTATTGACGATGCTGGCAATGGTACTGCTGGTGGCGATACCGCCAGCAGCACCCGCCCCAGCCACGGCCACGATCCGGCCAGAGTTGGTGATGGTGCCGACCTGGCCGCCGAAAAAGACATTGACACCCCGTGTACTGCCCGACAGCGTGCCCGTGTTGGACAGCGTGCCCACCGACCCAGTGGCGGCGATATAGACAGCGGTCTTGGAACCGGTGATGCTGCCGGTATTGCTGAGGCTGGCCAGCGTGCCGCCGATAAAATTGTTGCGAAAGGTGGTGATTACATTATTGCCGCTGACACTGGTCAGGGCTGACGCTCCGGTAAGCGAACCGGTGACCAGGCTGAGCCCGGTATAGTTGGACCCCGTGGCCCCAGCGACGATGGTGTAATCGCCGACCAGATAATTAGTGATCGAGCTGAGGCCTGCCACAACCGTGCCGCCGGTCAGGCTGACCGGCCGGTTGACCACCAACCGGCCCGCACTCGGTTCGATTTGGATTGTGCCCGCCGTCTGCAGCAACGTGCCGGTGATGCTGAGCGCGTTGGTCACGCTCAGCGACGCACCGGCATTGGTGACCGTGTTGGTGCCGACATTGATAAAGTCGTTCAGGTAGATCTTGCCGGCGCTGAACAGCAGACCAGCATTGGCGCTGGTGATGGTGCCGACGCTGCCCAGGGTGCCGGTGAAGGTACCGATGGTGGAGAGCGTGCCGCCGGAGATAGTGGGCATAATCGTGCCGGAATTCAGCACGTTGCCGATGATCTGTCCGGAATTGGAGATCGAATTGATACCACCGACACCCGTGATGGTGATCGCATTGATCGTGCCCTGGATGGTGCCGGCCCGGGCATTGATCAGGGTGCCGATGGTGCCCTGGCTGTAAACGGCGCGGTCGCCATAAATCAGGCCGCTGTTGGTAAACGTCCGAATCTGGGATTCATTGTCCCAGGTGAAGGACGAATAGGTCAGCGTCCCGGTGTTGGTGAAGGCGCCGATCGTGCTCTGGTTCACCAATCGGCCATCGATCAGACCGCTGTTGGACATGGTGCCCAGCGAGCCGGCATTCCAGAGTGCGTAAGTAGAGGCGCTGATCGTGCCGGTATTGACGAGGGCGGCCACACTGCCGGCCTGGATGAACACGGCACGGCCATTGGCTGCCGTATCGGTGATTCGGCCATTGTTCAGCAACGTACCCAACTGCGACCCGGCCGTGCCTGTGATCGTCACGCCATAGGCGTTGGCAGTGTTGATCGTACCGCTGTTGGTGATCGTCAGATTGCTGTTGGGGTTTGCCGTCCCGCTCCACACCGTGCCGGTGGTGATCGAACTGCTGATGGTGATGTCTGCGGCATGTGACGGCAGCACAACGATCAGATGCGCGGCGAGTATAGCCGGTGACGCGCCCGCCATCAGAATCTGGCGGAGTTTTTTCTGTCCGATCGTTCCGTGCACGCCACGCCCCGTCTAAATGCATGGTGAATATCACCACAGTTCAAACAGCATCATATACCGGTTGCTCGCGGCGATCACCTTATAAAAGGTCAGGTTGAAGAAATACGAAATTTTCTTGCGCAACCCCCGACATAAACCACAAGGGCGCCCAGGAAAATCCCCACATCCCTAAAAAAAAGCGGTCTTTGCGTTTCGATGAGCCACGAAGCGCGCATAGCAGCATGATGCCGCAGGACTCTACTTATATAGTGACCCACCAGCGATTTTTTTTCGATGACTCGAAGACGATATATTCGACAAGGCGACCTCGCCGCTCCGTCGTAACAACAAATTTATGGCCGTTTCAGCGACGGGCAGATTATCGGAAGCCAGCGGAAGCGGGAGGCCAGCTATGAGACGGCAGATAGGCGGCGGATTGGCTCCCACGAAAGCCAAGCGCCCAAAAGGGGTGGGGGATGACAAGAGCTGGCTGAAAAAGCGGCCAACCGACGGGATGCTGGACAATGCCGTGCCGCTGGGGCTGGTAGAAAAAGTGGTAAGCCCAGCCGCTCCGGGCTGGACGGCTGTCCCTCCGCAGGCAACATTCGTGATCAGTGAGCGGCAGGATTGCCCTGTTCTGAAAGGGCTCTCCCTCTCGGCGATCGCAATCAGGAAAGCCGGTCAGATCTCAATGTTGTGCGGCGGTGACCAGTCTCGACCTGCTTGCCAGCGCCGCCGGCACCGGTGTCAGACAAGTTGCTGCACCTGCCCCAATAATCCGGTCTGTTCGACAAGATATCCCTTTATGCCGGCCGCCGTTGCGGCCTGCAGATCGCTGGGCTGGTCACCAATCAGGAAGCTGCGTTCCATATCCACAGGCCAACAGCGGACCAGATCGAGAATCATGCCGGCCCCAGGCTTGCGCCAATCATGATCCTGCCGATAGGCCTGGACGGTCGCGTCTGGATGATAAGGACAATAACGCCAGTCATCAACGCGAGCGCCGGCCTGCCAAAGCTGGTCCTGCATCCAGCGATGCAGCCGCCCGACCGCCGCCTCATCATAATAGCCACGCGCAACACCCGATTGATTTGTAATGACAAAGACAAAATACCCAGCTTGGTTCAGGTGGCGAATGGCCGCCATGGCACCCTCAAGCCAGATGATCTGATCGGGGCGGTGAGCATAGCCGACATCCTGGTTGAGAACGCCATCCCGATCCAGGAATACCGCTGGGCGCAAGATCGGGCGGGACAGTTCAGCAGAGCCGCCTGAAGCGGAACTGGCCTCCATGCTCACGAACTCCCCAGGCAGCAGGTGGGCAATGCCCAAAGGCGATCTTGCGGAAGCGTTTCCATGATCACTCCATATCAACAAAGGAGACGATAATTCGCCAATCAAACAAGTTCTTTGCAATCAGAATATCCAGCTTACGCATTCCTGCTTCATGTTACGCTCATCGTGACATTAACCATTTTTTAATAAATCTAGGTTGCAATGCTTAATGAAAAATTAGGCGTATTCTATCAATCTTTGCCAAGCACAACCCCGTGGCGTTTTGGAAGTTTAAGCTCGCAAACGCAACGCATTCGCGCCATACTTAAGAGCGGATGTGAGGCGTTGCAAAGGGGCTAAATCGGGGCTATCCAGCGCACACCACATCGTGTTTCTGGGCATGTTTACCAAAGCGTAACATACTCAATTTAATAAGGGTTCTATCAGGAATGTCTGCCGTCGATATTTTTCGGGACGAGGTTCGTAAGTCCCAGGATCAATCAATGACGGTCCGCATGTGGTGGCGGGATGATGATCTCATCGAGAACACACCCAAGTTCGATATGTTAATGCAGGCCTCTGAACGGTTCAATGCCGCCATCCTGGTTGCCATTATTCCCGGTTTGGCATCTGAACATCTGGATGTGCAGAAGACCGATCCGAAGCTTGCTTTTTTCTGTCAGCATGGCTGGAAACACATCAATCACGAAGCAGACCGGGGCGGCAAGAGCGAGTTTGCCGACAGCCGGGACTTGGCCGATGTTGCGAATGAGATTGCCTTGGGTCAAGCGGTTCTGGCCCGACTTATCGGTGAACGGTCGTTGCCGATCTTTGTCCCGCCGTGGAACAGCGTCGCCGAACCGCATGTACAGACCCTGGCGACGCGGGGGTTCACCGGCCTGTCCACTTATGGGCGTCGTCGGGAAGGCTTTGCTGCGCCGGGTGTCAGGCTGGTAAATACGCATATTGACGTGCTGGATTGGAGCACGGGCGCCGTTCCGCGCGCCGTACCCATAGATGATTTACTCGACCGCTTGACGAAGTTCGTGCGCAAGCAGCGCGAAGAAGCGTCCGCCGATCCGGAACCGATCGGCATTCTCACCCATCACCGGGCGATGCGGGAGGATGCATGGCCGGTTCTGGATGAATTGCTGCCCATCCTGCTGTCCACACCCGGCTTGACCTGGGCATCGCCGCCGGAAGTGTTTGCCGCCCCAGTGTAAATGGGTCGCTGTCGACCGGAATGACAGTCGGTGGCTTGCCATCTTCAGGGCCCGGCCTCTTTATGGGAGGGACGCTAGCGTCGGGCGTTCGATTATCGGATCGACCAGCGTAGCCCAGGCGAATTGGGTGGGATCCGTCAGCTCCGCCATACGCGTGGAGATGAAGAGATTACCGGGGCCGGTGAGCGCCCCTGGCACGGCCAGAGACCAGGGAAGGGTTTGCCCTGCCATGGCTGTGATCTCGGTGGATGCCAGTTTTTGCCCATTGGCATCCAGCAATATAATGGCGAAGCGCACCGGATGCCCCTGTCGGTGACCAATCGCCACCCCACCCCGGATGGTCTCCCCACCGGTCAGGGGAATAGAGACGAAGCATATCTCTGTCACACCCTTAGCGGGTGGGTGCAGCACCAGCCCCAAGGCATCGCGTGTCACATGCGCCTGCTGGCCCCGAACAACCACGGGGTCGAGATCGAACAGACGACCGCCAGTCGGCGGGCGCTGACGCTCCGCTTCCAGGGCAAGGACGCCACCCAGCCGTGTAATCCAGCCGCCATTTGCCATGTTGAAGGCAGCCATTTCCTGAGCAAAGCGGGCTTTCCGCTGCTTCGATTCCTCATCCAAGGGAGAAAGCATAATCTCCCGCACCCGCGACCAATGCGCATCCAGCGCCCTTTGCGCCCCCACCAACGCAGCGGGCCAACGGTGCGTTGGATCGGCGAGTACGGCATCCAGGTGCGCGGCGGCATCATCCCAACCCTCGCAGGCCACATCGGGCAGACCAAGCTGTAAGGGCACGGCATCCAGCTTGCGGGCACTGGGGTGGCGGATGATCAGCCCCTTTCTGCCATAGGCGAAAGCTGTCAGGAAGCCATGCAAGGAAGAGCCGATATAACAAACGGCATGGGCCAGACAGGCCGCGATCTCCTTCAGGCTTTCTGGTCGGTCGAGGGCGAGATGTGGCATGGCCAGCTTGGCCGAAACTTGCCGCACCCACTTGTCATCGCCATGACACAGCCCGATAGCCAGCAGGATCGGTGTGCAGCCGATCTTGCTGGCTATCCGGGCAATGCCGGCCGCGACCTCCTCAACTTGGCCGTTCACTGATGAATTGAGGTGAAATACCGCCGCCCGTTCCGGCACCGCCTGCCCCCGTGCGCTGAACAGGCGAAGATAGTGCGGGTGCAATGACGCCGCTGGCCAAAGGCGGGCAATATCCACAGCCGTGTCGGGGACGATCGAAACGGGATTAGCTGCGCTATCCAGCCCGAGATGGTCGCGGCTGACCGGGTCTCGCACACAGCTATAGTCATTTGCCGCCACGGCAGAAGCAGCAAGGGCTTGAAGTCGGGGGTCCGTGAACGGGCGGGGCACACCTGGCGCGTTCCAGACAAGGCGGGCCTGTGTCTGCGCGGCCACCAGTGCCGCCCCCAGCCAAAGACTGGGATAGGCGAGTCGGTTCAGTATGCCATCATGGGCATAGTCCTTCAGCGCCGTGCCATTGACGTGAATGATGTCGCCACCCCCCACCACACAGGCATCACAGGCGAACCCGTCGCGCAACGCGACATCCACCGGTTCGGACGGTAGGGCATCCGGCCAGCGCAAGACCGATCCCCCCAGTGGCGACAGCAAGGTCATTCGGCTGGCCAGATCGCCAAGGCGATGGCTCGCAATCAAGGGGAAAAGGAGATCGCCATAGTTGGCGACATCGCTGGTTTGGAATTGAACAATATGCATTTTCGCGCCTTGATTGCAGAAAGCGGATGTACTGATCAATAGGACTTTCCGTTGCGCCAAGGCGCTGGATGCAGAATTGGTTCAGGCTTGGACCGTGCCATCATGTACCCCCCACCGCAATCCCGGAATCGACATTAAGAAAACAAACCAAGAACATTTTCTTGACGCGATGGGCGACATCCCCTATGATGACAGCCGTAGACGGGATATCTCCGTCAACAACAAACCCGCCCGGCTCTGGCCGCGGCGGGTTTTTTCATGTCCGCGAAGGAGATGCGAATGAGGAGTTTCAGAACCTATCGGGACAGTGTGGGCGCGCCAAGCGACATCCAGGAAGTGTCTGACAGCCGGCACACCCTTATCCTGGCGGCCGGTGTGGGGAAGAACATGACTGTGCCGGCCAATGCTACAGCGGTCCTGTTCAACGCCACGGGCCCGTTCTGGGTACAATATGGCGGCACAGCAACCCTGCCGGGGGCCGATGATCTCAGCGGGGCCGCCCCGGAACTGGCCCCGGCAGCCCGGCGGGTGGTGCCTGGGCAAATCCTCGGGTTTGTCGCACCGATGGCCTGCGTCGTGTCCATCAGCTTCTACGAGGTCCGGGAATGACCAGCCGCAGCCATCTCTCCCTTCCCCAGCCAGCTCTGCCGACCAGTCTGGCGTTGGCACCGGGCACGGCAGCCGCGCCGGCGCTCTCCATCACCGGGGACGCCGATAGCGGCCTGTTCGCCCCCGCCGCCGATACGTTGGCACTGACGGTCGGTGGCGGCGAGGCCGTGCGCGTCAGCCCCAACCGGAACCTGAGCATCGGCACGACAACCGGCATGTCGGCGCGATTGCATATCGCTGGCGCCTTGACACCGCTACGCTGCGACCATTCTGGTGACAACGGTTCGATCTTTTATGGGTTGGCCAACAGTCCTCTCTATGCAGGCAATGGCTTCACCATTGATGCCGTTCGAACTGCCAGCAACACCTATTCCTTCCTTTATGCCCGTAGCAGTGTGGGTAGTGCCCCTGATGTTGAATTCAATCTGTCCGGAAACGGGACGGGCTATTGCGATGGCTCATGGACGGGCGGAGGCGCCGACTATGCAGAATATTTCGAATGGGAAGACGGCAACCCGGCAGTGGAGGATCGACGCGGCCTGTCGGTAATACTGATAGGTAACAAGATCCGTCCTGCCGCGCCCGACGATCCACCGTCGCAGATCATCGGGATAGTATCTGCAACCCCCTCCATGGTGGGAGATGCTGCCTGGAATGTCTGGGCAGGCAAATACCAACGGGACGCTTATGGCGCCATCATCACCGAACCCGTTGAACTGGTACGCTGGGTATCTGACGGCATTACCCATCTGTATCCCGCCGACGCTACGCCAGCCGGGGTGACGGTGCCAGCGGATGCAGCACGCATAGTGGAAAAGCGCCGCGTGCTTAATCCGGATTTCGACCCTAACCGTCTCTATCAGCCACGCGAGGAGCGACCGGAATGGTCAGCAGTGGGCTTGCTGGGCAAGCTTCGCCTGCGAACCGGACAGCCGGTCGGCCAGCGCTGGATAAGGCTACGCGCCAGTGAGGCGGATGTGGAGGAGTGGCTGGTCCGGTAACCTGATGAATAAGGGGGCCTGCTGCTAGACAGCGGCCCCCTTTGCCCAGGATGCCTTATGGCACCAAGTTCAGCGAACGATCGCGAAGCTCATCCGCATAACCTCATACCGGCCGGCAACCGATCCTGGATCACAGCGCACAATCTCCGGCGCCATGGGCAAATCATTAACCATATAGGCCCCAAACAACAGGCCCTTACTGACGTTAACCCTGCGCGTGGCGCGGAGTTCTTCCCCCAACAGGTCCTTCGCAAAGGTGAAGAGATCCATATTCGTGTCTTCCGGAACTCGCACCAGGAACATACAGATAATGTAACCTGTCGTTCCGGGGGGCTGTACGGAAGCACTGATATAAGGATCAGCATTCCGGGCATCAAAAACCAGAGGGAGGCCATCCGACAGAAGATCGGAATTAGCAAGCCTGATGTTTCCCATAGTTTCTGCGGTCAAATGGAACAGGCTCTCCGCCCCAATCTTCTGCAAATAGGTGTCGATTATTTTATCGACGCTGGGTACTACCTCCTCGGCGCTGACCGAATTGGGAAGCTGAAGGCTGGTTCCGAAATAGAGTTGGGAAGCCATACCAGCAGAAGGCAGTGTGACTTCTAACTCACGAACCATTTCCTGTGACAGCAGGGTGAAATTACGGCAGTTGGAAAAAATCCCGATTGGCGTCAGTGAACCATAGCGATAGGGCTGAACCGGCAAGTTGCGAAACCAGGATATCAAATCTCTGACTTTTTCTGTCCATCCGACAAGGCAGGTATCGTGGTGGGGATAATCCCACTTCTCAAATGGTTCCACCTTCTTTTGAGTACGACCATCGACCTGCCCACGGTGAATCTTCTGCTCGTATTCCTCGTAAGAGCGGGTGAAATAATGATTCATGCAGACAAATTGCTCCGACCTGTGTTCCGTCGGAAGCATCCAATCTTCCTTGATGACAAGGCCCGTATCGTTGACGGTCTTGCCCGAGGTCGTGGAGCAATTATGGACAAACATGACATACGCCTTTGACGGGCGCACAATGCATTTAACCACAGGGGCAAGGTCCGGGTCGCACCCGGTGTAATTTTCAATGACTAGGCCGTCTGGCTTGGATCGATGTCCCGAATGCCCATAGAAACGCCAGGAAACCAGCAATTGGTCCGCATCGACCGTATCCAGTAGAGCCGGGAGGCTCTCATGCTGCTTCAGAACAAAGAACTCATCGATATCGAAAAAGGCCATCCACTTGCTATGGGGACCAAATATTTTGATAGCGTAGCCGTAAGCATCGAACTGACCGGGAAAAACCGGCCAATAGATATAAGTAACATAACCATACTTGATATAGGGCTCCAGGACCTTGGCAGTCGTGTCTGTGGACCCATTGTCGAAGATATAAAAATGCTCAAATCCAATCAGAATATGGTACGTCAACCATTCTTCAATATACGCCGCTTCATCCTTTATGATTGCCGTCGCCGTGAGATGAAAAGTTTCATTCATTAGATTTTTCTCTGCTACTATATCAATGTGTCTCGTGTGGAGCAAAATGCTCCACACGAGACACATTACTTACTGCCAGTCAATCAAGTCAACGGCTGCCGCAACCTTTGCCCGAATTTTGTCATGATATTCCTTGGTCACTTCCGGAAAGCGATCATAATGCCACTCGCAACGAAGCTGACTGACCAGGGAAAGGGCGCCATTCGACAGCATTTTTTCCAAAACCTTATATTCAGCCCCTTCAATGTCCATTTTCACCACGATGTGATCTTCACGGCTGAAATTCGCCAGCAGCCAGCGGCTGAAATCGATTGAAGGGGTATCGTGCGGCCGCTCGTAATTAATGGGGGTCCAGCCACGCTCGACATACTCGACCTTACCCTGCACGACCGTTGAGGCAGACGCATGTTCCGACTGGAACAGGCTGATCGTCCCGTCCAATATCCAGGCAGCCCCCCAGATGACACAAATGTCGCGACCCAGCTTCAGACCCTTCTCATGGATCAGCGACAGCAGATTCCGGTTCGGCTCGAATGCATAGGCCATAAAGCCCGGATTTTCCTTCAGAAAATCATGAACGGTGTTACCGACATTGGCGCCGAGGTCGATATATACGTTTCTCATAGCGACATTCACACTTTCTGAAGCAGGTTAAAAGCAGGCAACAGACGGTTCAGCTTCCAGGAAACCTGGTCAGGCCGCTGGAGAATCGAGGACGTCAATATGGCAGACGGCGTTCGATTGGAAAATCGCCTTTGTCTGGGTGGCAAGCTGAATGCTGGCGGAAATCCCGTCCAACACCTCTTTCGTTTTCGAAAGCAGATGCACGGTTTCCGACACCCCCGTCACCGCATCGCGTGCACTGACCATCAGAAGATGGATGCCACGCTCCTTCAGCTTGAAGCGCTCTGCGAAATCGTGCCCATAGAGATGAAAATATTGATGCACCCCGGTAGCCGTTTCAAAGTCCAGGCAGTTCGGCCGGATCAGCGGCTGTGACAACACCAGATGCAACAAGCCCTCCGGGCTCAAGATCCGGATGATTTCGCTGAAGGATGCATGGTCATCCGGCACAAATTCCAGCACATGACTGAGCGAGACGAAATCGTAAGAGCCGTCCGGCCTGGCGATTTTCTGCAGATCGAGGCTGTTTTCTCCGCCATAAACGGATACTTCGAACGATTTGAACCAGGAACCACTCAGCGCCATATCTGGGCTGAACTGCAGGGCGCGTCGCCAGGACAGTGCCCCCAAGGGGATGGTCTGGAACAGGCCCCGGTTGGCGCGATGACGTTCCAGCGATCCACACTTCATGCAATGAGGCGGCTTGCCGGTATCGGACATACGCCCGGCCGGCCCCGGCCCGAATACCCCGGCGCCGCAAATATTGCAGGCCGCCTCGATCGCACTTATCGACATACTGAAAACCCTTGGTCGGTATGGAACGTCTGAAACCGGGTCACGCCTTGACGATGCGATCCTTGTACCCTTCCACCTTACGCATCGCATTGCGCGTGTCCACGATCAGCGGACAATGGGCGGCAAGAGTCTGATAATCGACGTTATCATGGTCCGTCACGATGACCGCTGCATCGAAGGATGCCAGAATATCCGGTGTCCAGGCCACGGATTCCCGCCCAGCCAACGCCGGATGTTCCCGGGTATTGGGCAGGACCGGGATATAGGAATCGTGGTACTCGACAATGGCGTTGCGGGCGAGCAGCATTTCCATCAGCCGCAAGCCGGGGGATTCGCGACTGTCATCGACATTCTTCTTGTAGGCCATGCCGACCAGCAGGATGCGCGACCGATTAATGCCGCGCCCGGAACGCTCGTCCAACGCCAGGGCAAGACGATCGATCACATAACGCGGCATCATCGTATTGACCTCACCGGCCAGTTCGATGAAGCGAGTCGCGATCTGGTATTCGCGCGCCTTCCAGGTCAGATAGAAAGGATCGATGGGGATGCAGTGTCCGCCCAATCCCGGACCCGGATAGAAGGGCATGAAACCGAACGGCTTGGTCTTCGCCGCCTCAATGACCTCCCAGACATCAATGCCCATGGCGTCGTAAACGATCTTCAACTCGTTCACCAAGGCGATATTGACCGACCGGAAGATGTTTTCTGTCAGCTTGGCCGCCTCTGCCGCGCGGGTGCTGGAGACCGGGACTGTCTGGGGCACCACCTGATCGTAAAGCGCCAGGGCCAGAAGCTGTGCCGCCTGGCCATCGCCGCCGACAACCTTGGGAATGAGGCTGGTGGTGAACTGGATATTGCCGGGATCCTCGCGCTCCGGTGAGTAGGCCAGGAAAAAGTCCTGCCCACTTTTCAGGCCCGTCTCCTCCAGGATTGGCCGCACCACATCGTCGGTGGTGCCGGGATAAGTCGTAGATTCCAGAACAATCAACTGACCTGGCCGCAAATGATCACGAATGGTGCGGGCCGTGCTGACAACGAAGCTGAGATCGGGTTCCCGCTGGGGCGACAACGGCGTTGGCACGCAGATGATAATGGCATCACAGGCGGCAAGCTGCGTCGCGTCGGTGGTGGCCTGGAAGCGGCTCGTGGCGACAGCCGCCGCAACCTGCTTGTCAGCGATCTGCCGGATATAGGAGACACCGTTGTTGAGTGCCTCCGCCTTCGCCGGATCGATGTCAAAACCGGTGACGGGAAAACCGCGATCGACCAACGCCAGCACAAGCGGCAAGCCGACATAGCCCAGCCCGACAACGGCAATCCGCGCAGTACGGCTGCGGAAAGCGGCCTCAAGGGCGGCGAGATCGATCTGGATGCTATTTGTTCCGGTCATCACACATCTTCTGGCAACGGGGGGAATCGTTCGGCTGGCCTGCGTCCGTTAGACGAAGGCAGCCACAATCGCAAGTATCTCCTGCACCCTGTGCGTAAAAGTGTGCTTCGCCAGGACAAGTTGCCGCAACTGTTCACCGACGGCATGACGGGTTCCCCTGTCATTCATCAGGTTCTCGACTGTGTGCAGCAGATCCTCCGGACCATCATAGGTGATGACGGCATCACCAAAAATCTCCCGCAGTCCGGAGACATCATCGCTGACGATGGTGGCACCACAGACGCCGGCATCATAGACCCGGTTGGAGACAAACCCGCCACGTTTCATATCTGGCCAGTGATCATTCAACACGATCTTGGCATTCGAATAATAGGCCCGCAGCCCGTCGTTCGGGATATAGTCCCCGAGCACGTTGGTCTGGGGAATGATCCCTTCCCACATCTGGCCATAGACACCGACATCGATGCCCATCTGCAAAGCGTCATCCACGATGGGGCGCCGCACGCCACGTGAGTTGCCGACGAACAGCACCTCTGGGACAGAGAGGTCGCCGGCCTCCTCCGGATAGAACAGGTTCGGGTCCGTGCATTGAAGCAACGTCGACACACGATCGCCCAGACGGCTCCGCAGCATGTCGGTATAGGAATTCGACGCGACGAAGACGTGATCGTACTTATCAAGCTCGCTGAACGACACCTCATCCGGGTGACTGATCAGCCACATGAGGTTGATCTTCGACGGAACCGGCTTGTAAACGGAGAGACCGCGCAGGACGATGACCACATCATCCCGCAGCGACGCCGGCGCGTACCATTCCGGCAGAATATCGATGCGGGCGAAATGGCCGGCCTTCTCAAGCGCACGTTTGATCCCCAGGGCAAAGTGCCAATCACCCCAGGCATGTTTTTCGGCATGGTTGGGGATGCCAACCTTGATGCTGAAGCGCAGAGCATTGCCGACAAATTCGCCCAGCACATCCTTGAAGGCCTGCGCCCGGTTCTTATAGGTGTGCTTCTCCAGGACTTCCGCATGAAGCTGCGCCGCCAGCGCTTCCCGCTCCTCCGGATGGTCGGTGAAATGGCGGAGAAGGGCCGACAATTCTTCGGCCGTTGAGAAGGTCGGCAGCCGGTCGCCGAACAACTCCTCCGCACCGCCACGGCAATTGGTGACGACCAGCGTGCCTGATCCCAGCGCATCAAATATGCGAGAGTTGAGGGAATTCCACTCCCGCGTCACGGGGTGGGAATCATCAATCACAAGATTCGCCGAGGGGTAGATATTGGGCAATTCCACATAAGGAACAGCCCGCCGCCAATTCTTGCGCCAGACTTCGTGATTCTCCCAGCCATGTCCATAGATCGACAGTTCACCCGGCAGTTCCACCTGATCCAGCAACTCAATCGCATCACGCGACGCGCCCCAGTAATTGCCGGTAAACAGGATGTCTGCCTGATACTCCTCCATCGCGGGCTTAGCCCGGAACCGCTCCTCATTGGTGGCGATGGGCAGCAGATGGGCGGTGCGTCCAGTCGCCTCCGCCACCTTCTGGATCGCCAGGTTGGAGGAGCAGAAGAGCAGATTATAGGTATCCCAGTGCGGCGATGCGAGCCATTCATCCACCCGGTTGCGAATCCAGGCAATGGTGATGAGACCGGGATTGGCCCCATGGACTGCGCTCAGGTCGAAATCATGGCGCATGACGACGAGAACATCGGTCCCCGGCATTTCTGCGACGTCGCGCTTGACGAACAGCGTCTCCCACCCGAACAGCGACCGCATCGCCTCGGCCATTTCCATGGCCGTATAGAAATCGCCGGCCGGGGTGTTGAAGGACGCATCGGTGATCACGAAGGTGACACGCAATGGCCGGGTCCGCCAGAAGGTCTTGCCATCAATGAGTGAAGCGAGAGTTTCCCGCTGAATCTGCCGCTTGAACCGGGTGCAGAACATTAAAGCATTCTGCGTCTGACTCTTCGGATTGGCGACGACAGGGTTCGGCTTGCCGGTTGCCAGCCGTGCCGTGCGGGTGAAGCTGCGATTATGCAGCGCCGTCACCGTCGTGTCGCAAATGATGCGTTTCTTCAGGCGTTGGCCCATACGCAGGCAGAGGTCGACATCCTCCAGCCCATAGAAATACATCTCGTCAAAGCCACCGATGGCGAGGAAATCATCCTTGCGGCAGAGAAGAGCAGCGCCGGTGACAGCCGGCAATTCGAAAGCAGCACCGCAATCGGCGTGAAGATCATCAATCTCCGCCGGGAAATAGGCGACGTCATCATTGGCCAATGTCTTGGGCAGGAACTGGATGCCCCGGTGATGCGGAGCATAGCGCCAGCCGCCCCCTTCCTTGGGCAGCGGCTCCATCAGGCGCATCCCGACAATGCCGACGCTATCATCCTGATCAAGCCAAGCCGTCATGGCCGGCAAGCAGTTACCAGTAAAAGCCAGATCATTATTAACAAAGAAGAGATAGCGACCACGCGCTTCCCGGGCGGCAAAATTATTCGACGCGGAGAAGGAATAATTCGTCTTGCGTGCCAGGATGCGCAAATTGATACGGTCACTGAAGCGACGCGCCACCGCCAAGCTGTCGTCATTGGACCCATGGTCGACCAGCAGGATCTCGACGCTCTCGCCGGCGAAATGGTTGGCGATGGAGGTCAGTAGTTCCTCCACCAGTTTGGCGCCATTCCAGTTGAGCGCAATGATGCTGACCAGCGGTTCCCCCGCCAACGCCTGGGACCGCCCGGCGGCCCCCACCCCTGTCGGGCGCGGGACGATGTTCGTCAAGGGCGTGGCCAACAGATTGACGCTGCTACCCTGCTGCACATAGGCAGCGAAGAAATCAATCAACGGGAAGAACAGTTCAACTGACGCGGCATTCTTGGCGCCAACCGGCAAAGATGTGTTGTCAGCGACAATGCGCACCTCAACCTTGCGGCGGGTGCTGTTCATCAGCCTGGCGGGCAACAAATAACGGAAACCGTGATAACCGCTGCCAACAACCGGCTGCAGACGCTTCTGGAACTGGTCAGCAAGAATGAACGCCTCGCAGACATCATCCACAAAGATTGCCAACCGGACGGGCTGGAAGGGGGAGAACTTGTCTGCCACCCAGCCACTAACCTCCTGGCAGGTGACGCTCTCCACCTTGCCGACAAAGCGCTGCTTCACCCGGCCCAACAGGGAGCGGTTGAGCACCGGCGGCAATTGCTTGCCGGGCGGAATCGTCAGATGTTCACCAAGGGCCTTCAGATGCAGGTTATGTGGCCGGCCATCGAAACGCTGCATCGGGATGGCGATGGAAAACCCGTGATTCCCCCCCACATTGAACAGCTTGTTCACATCACTGCGGTGGGTGTCCGTGACCGCCTGACATAGCAATACCGGCCCATCCCACAACTCGACCTCAATCGACTTGTCGGTGTCCAGATTGTCAAAGGCCCAGCCGCGAATGATGCCTTCGTCAGTACTGTCGATGGATGCCTTGACCCGGCGCAGGAAAGGCGCCTCCGTCCCACCCTGGGCATGGGAGAGGAAGTTTTCAGGTTCCGCGGTGGGGGTCACGGCGATCTGATGATATTGGCCGTCAAGCCGGTTGAGCGGCAGCATCTGCTGAAAGGTTGCCGTCTTGCCAGCCACGCCAGCAATATTGACAGACCCCACGATGACGCCATCCGCCCAGACCGACAAGGAGAGATCGCCCGAGCGCAAAGGAATGACCCAGCCGCTAACCTGTCGGCCATTGATCATCCAGCGGGCATCCCGAACCACACTCAACCGGCGGTACATCGGCGAGCCGATCAGTGGAACCCCATCTTCCGCGGTCCGCACCTCAATCCGGTGCATCGTGCCATCACAGAACTGGGCCGGAATGACCAGCGAATAAGCGTGATTCTCAAGCCCCATGGCGGCAAGATCGCTGCGGGGCTCTGCTGCTACCGTCATTGCAACGACAAGATCATCAATCAACAGTTCGACGGGAACGGGGGCATCCTGGCCATGGCGGTGCACCCACCCCCGGACATCCACACCGTCAACGGTGTCGAGATGCCCCTCAACGTTGCACCGATTGACGTCATCGGCGGCAACTGGAGATTCTTGGTTAATGCCAAAAATGATCTGAGCCATTTCGGCATTGGTCAGGCCGACGTGAATAGTCGGCAATATCGGCAAAAACAGGTTCCCGGCCCTGATTCTGACACTGATTGACGCCGACTCACCAGGGGCGGCATTGATCCGCTCCATTAATGTATGGAAGCCCTGTTCATCGACACGGCAGGACGACCAGTGCACCTGGAAGCCAGGCACACAGGGGCGCCCAAGAGCATCTTGAACATCGGGGCGGGGAATGCCGGTTTCGACCTCACCAATATCAACACCCAGGAAGGCAACCGTCAGACTGACCGGCCTGCCGCTATCCAATGTATCGACACACCACCCCCTCACCCCCTCGCCATCAAGCAATTCGATTGCGGCACGAAAAGCCGGGGGGTCAAAAAGATTGCTGAGATCCCAGGAACAATATGACGTTTCTGATTGGGCGGAAGCAGGGAAGCCTTCATCAGCGGGGGAATGAAAAAAATCAAGACCGCTGGGGGCTTCGGTATCAATGATTAAAACCTTAGCCGCGTCTGGCTCCCTCACATCACCGGGAACCAACGGAAAAACATGCGAGTGGGGAGCAGTCACGACAGATTCTTTCAAATTGACGTTTTGACGCTTTTTTAAAGATTTTTAGATTAACTTTAATCTAGCATTGCAGAGATTATTCTGCAACTGCGTCATTGCCGTGCAAAAGATGCAGATCAGGTGTCTTTCCGGCTCAGTTTACCCTCCCCATCAGAAGGGGCCCACGGGCGAATGCCTCTGTGCACCACCGGTCAGTATCCAGAATACACGCAACGTCCCCGGGAATCGACAAAATAGCCGCTGAACACATCCAGCAGCTTGCTACCCCAAGCTACTCCCCTGTTACGGGGGCATAATGAGGCGGCTTTAGAGGCTTGTTTACCGTAAAGCCCCACATCTTTTCATGGTATCTTCCCGACATCCAGGCAACGCATCTTCCCAATGCGATCACAGAATGGTTCTGAATACGCAACGGTTTTTATGCCAAGAAAAACACACAGATGTCATCGACAGCATATCATGTTATGATATTTTCGGTTGCATCTACCGGGATCTTGCTGATTTGACGGTGACGGGATTTATCTGCGGGTGGTCCGTGAAGGCCAAGTGCCTTGCCGGGAAAATGGCCCTGGCGGTGCTGCTCTCATTCAGCCTCCTGAATATAGGGTGGGCGGCGGCGCCCTCGGAACAGCGCTGGGATGGGCTGGCGGAGACGGTTTTCCAGAATTATGGGCGCGCCCAGGGCTTGCCCCATCCCGTGCCCACTGCCCTGGCGCAGGACCGTGATGGCTTCCTGTGGATCGGCACACAGGGTGGGCTGTCCCGCTGGGACGGGTACCGGTTCCACAGCTACCGCGCGAATCCGACCCGGCCCGACAGCCTGCCGGATGACTGGATAGAAACCCTGTTCGTGGATGCCGTCGGGCGGTTATGGGTTGGAGGTGGTGCTGGCGGATTGGCGCGTTACGACAAGGAACAGGACCGGTTCGTGCCCCTGCCGCTGAAGCCGGGTACCGAGCGTACCCATATCGGCGCGTTGGCCGATGATGGGGCGGGAGGTCTCTGGATCGGCAGCGATGACGGGCTGCATCATCTGGATACAGCCGGCCGGCTGGATTTCATCGGCCGCCCCAGTGGGCTGCCGGGTGGGCCCGTGCGAAGCCTGCTGCGGGATGATCAGGGCAGATTGTGGGTCGGCACCGCGCAGGGATTGGCATGGCGGGCGGCGGAAACCAGCAGTTTCACGCCGATTTCCCTGCCCGATGGCGCCGCCGGCGTGACCGCCTTGCTGACGGATGAGGCTGGCCGCCTTTGGGTCGGCACCCAGCGGCGGGGACTTTTTCTGTTGAATCGGCCGGAAGATCTCCCCTTCCCGGTTATGGCCAATTCAGCCCCTTCCAAATCCTCGATCTCCTCCTTGGTATCGGTGGGGCCGGGTGAAATATGGGCAGGGTTACGGGGCGGTGGTATCTGGTCGGTGGATACGCGCAGCCTGCGTCTACGGCCCATTCACCATGACCGTACCCTGCCCAACAGCCTGGCCCATGATGATGTCTGGGCCTTGCTGCGCGATGATGCCGGTTCACTCTGGATCGGCACCACCGGGGGGCTTAGCTATCATCCCCGCGAGGGGGGGCTGATCTCCACCATCTTCGGTGCCTCCCTGCGGCCGAACGGGCTGACTGGTGCCGATATCATGGCGGTGCTGCCCACACGTAGCGGTCGCTTCTGGGTGGCCTATCTTACGGGTAGTGCCGATCTGGTGGATGCCAATGCCGGCCGCCTTCTCACCATTACGGCCGATCCGGCCCGACCCGATCAGACCCTGCCGCCCGATGCACTCTATGCGCTGGCAGAAGATGAACATGGCAACGTCTATTTCGCCACCCGCCGTGGGCTTTACGGCCGCGATCCCGACAGCGGCGCTATCCGGCTGATCCCGATACCCGGCCGGGATCCCCGCGCCGCCCTTGCTGCGCTCAGCTTTGCCAAGGGGGTGCTCTGGCTGGGCGGGGAAGAGGACGGCATCTGGGGTATCATCCCTGGCCGCACCATTCATGATCTACCCCGCACGGTGCTGGGCCCGGTCAAACTCTCCGATCCGGGGGTCGGGGTCATCCTGCGCGGCGAAGGCGACGATCTTTGGATCGGCACACGTGATGGGCTTGACCGGATCGACCTTGCCACCGGTACTGTGGAACATGTCGCCGCCGATCCGTCGGACCCCGCTACCCTGCCCGGTCGTTTCATCACCTGTCTGCTGTTTGATCGCCAGGGCCGGCTGTGGATTGGCAGCTTCGGCGGCGGCATTGCAGTGATGCAGGGTAGGGATGCCGCCGGACGGCCGCGTTTCCATCGGCTGGGATTGGCAGAAGGGCTGCCACATCTGAATGTCGGCAGCCTGCAGATGGATGGTACCGGCACCATCTGGGCCGGGACGGATGACGGGCTTGCCGTGATCAACCCGCAGTCGCTGGCCATCCGCCCCGTCCGCCGTGCCGACGGGGCAACGTTGGTTGACTATATTGCCGGGTCCAGCGCCACCAGTGCCGTTGGCGAAGTTCTGTTCGGGGCCCTTGGCGGCCTGACCGTGGCCCGACCTGGTACCCTTCCTGCCTGGCAGTTCCGGCCCCCGGTGGTGTTGACCGATCTGAAGGTGGGGGGCGTGCCGGTGCCGGTGGGGCGCTATAATGGCAACGCCAACCCGCCGCCCCTGTTGCTGACGCCAGAGGCCAACAGCCTGACGGTGGAATTCGCCGCGCTGGATTTCACCGCACCGGAGCGTATCGACTATGCCTATCGGTTGGAAGGGTTCGACCGGGAGTGGCAGCACGCCGAAGCCAGGCATCGGCTGGCCGTCTATACCAATCTGGCCCCTGGTGAATACCGGCTGCACCTGCGAGGCACCAACCGGGAAGGGATGCCGGCCGCGCAGGAGTTGGTGATCCCGATCCAGGCGCTGCCGGACTGGTATCAACGTTCGTGGCTGCGGCTGCTGGGCCTGCTGGCTGGCATCGGCGCTGTGGCGGGGCTGGTTCGCTGGCGCACGACCTGGCTGCGGAAGCGGCAGGCTGTGCTGGAAAGCCAGATCGCCGCCCGTACAGCCGACCTGCAAGCTGTCAACGCCCGGTTGGAGCGGCTGGCCATGACCGATCCGCTGACCGGCTGCGCCAACCGTCGGCATTTCATGGAACGGTCGGCGCAGTCCCTGGTTGAGGCCCACCAGCACGGCCAGCCGCTGAGCTTGGCCGTGCTGGACCTCGATGAGTTCAAGAAGATCAACGATACCTATGGCCATCCCGTCGGCGATGCCGTGCTGGTGATGGCTGGCGGGCTGTTGATGTCCCACCTGCGCGGTGCCGATCTGGTGGGCCGGGTGGGGGGTGAGGAATTCGCCCTTCTGATGCCCAACACCGCTGCGGCGGGAGCCCGCCGGTTGGCCGAGCGTCTGCGTGCGGCGATGGCGCAAGGTGAGGCCGCCGCCAATGGCATAACCGTTCAGGCCACCGTCAGCATCGGCCTTGCCCAGTTACGGTCGGGCGAGGATCTGGCCGGGCTCTACGCCCGCGCCGACAGGGCGCTTTACCAAGCCAAGCAGAATGGACGCAACCGGGTGGAACAAGCCGGGTGACGGTCCTCAGCGCAGCGGAAACGCTGCCGCCTCCGCTGCCACCCTGTCGGCCAGCCGGGCCAGCGCTGCCGTGATGGATGCCGCCACGTCGGCCGGATCGGAACCGGCCAGCGGCACGGTGAAATCCTCCTGCCCCGCCCGTACCGGGCGGTCACCGCGCGTGCCCACCAGGGTCCAGCGGGCGGCCAGGCGCAGCGTGCCATCCGCCTGCGGATCCAAGGCCGTCAGATCGATGGAAAGATCAGCATCGGGGATGCGGCCATCCCCCTCGATCAACAGATTGCCTGGTCCCAGACGGCTGGCCAGCGCGCCGGAGAGTACGCGGGCGGCGCCGTCGCTCAACCGTTCGGCCCATTCAACCTTGGTCGCCTGGGTGACACGGCCCCCCTGCACCTGGGTCACCACCGGCAGATTATCCAGATATCCCGGCACACGCAGCGGGCGCAGCAGCAGCCAGGCCGGCTGGGCCGCCACGGGGGAGGCGGCGGGGGCCGCCGGCAGCACCACCAGACGCGGCGGTTCAGACGCGCAGCCACCCAGCAGCAGACCGGTCAGCAGAAGGGGAAGGAAAAGCCGCTTCATCATCATCGTCCCTTGATCAGCACGCTGGGGTCACGGTCAACCCGTTCGGAAAGGTTGCGCAGGCGGGCCGCCGTGGCGGCCAGATCATCCACCGCGCGCTGCATCTGCACCATGGTGCGGCCCTGCGGGTCCAGGGCGGCACTGGCGCCATCCAGGGCCGTATCGGCCTTGCCCATGGTGGTACGGGCGGCGGCGGCCGTGTTGGCCACCTCCTTATCCAGGGTGGCAGACAGGCTGCGCAGGGAAACCAGCGTCTGGTTCAACTCCCCCACCGTCTGCTTGATGCCGATCTGCGCGGTACCGGACATGGCCCCCACCTCTGTTTCCACCGTCGCCAGCGTGGTGCGCAACTGCACCACCAGGCCCGGCAGTTCGGTGACGGTCTGGCGCAGCTCCGGCGTTTCCAGCAGGCCGGTCAGGGCATCCAGCGCCTTTTGCAGCGATTCCACCGTCTTATCCAGCTTCACATTCTGCAATTGCTCGGTAATGGCCTGCAGGTCGGTGGGCACGGTGGGGATTTCCGGCACATGGCCCTTGTTCCCCACATCAATACGCCGGCCACCATCGCGGAAATCCAGTTCCACCGCCAACTGCCCGGTCACGAAGCTCTGCATCACCAGCTTGGCGGTCAGGCCGCGTTTCAGCAGCGTGTCGATCAGCTCCTCGTCATCATCCTTCAACTGGGTGCCGAATGTGGCCACCGTATCGGGCTGCACTTCCATCCCCACCCGGATGATGAAATTATAGGTCTGCGGGTTGACATGCACCCCCATGCTGTTGACCGACCCCACCCGCACACCCCGGAAGGTGACGGGGGCGCCGATCTGCAGCCCGGCAACGGAACTGTCGAAAAAGCTGACCGCCTCCAGTTTCTTGGACCAGAGGGCAGAGCCGCCAAAAAACAGGATGGCGGTGGCGACAAGCGCCAGGGCACCCAGCACGAAGGCGCCGATAGCGGTGGAGCTGGGGCGTTTCAAGGCGTGGCCTCCGATGTGGAACTATTCATTCCCTTGCGGGTGAGAAACTCGCGGACCTTGGCATTGTCGGATGAATGCACAAGGTCTGAAGGTGCACCCAGGGCCGTGGGGTGATGCAACTCGCCATCCAGAAACAGCATCCGGTCGGCGATGCTGTACAGGCTTTCCAGCTCATGCGTGACGATCACCACGGTGATGCCGAGACCGTCGCGCAGAGACAGGATCAACTGATCCAGCCGGCGCGACGATAAAGGGTCCAGCCCGGCGGACGGTTCATCCAGGAACAGCACCGACGGGTCCAGCGCCAGGGCACGGGCCAATGCGGCCCGCTTGCGCATCCCGCCGGACAGGTCGGCGGGATAGCGCTCCTCATGCCCCGGCAGGCCAACGAGCGCCAGCTTGAACCGGGCCAGGGCCTCCCGCGCCGCCGGGGCGGCATGGTCGTGCATCTCCATCGGCATCATGACATTTTCCAGCAATGTCATGGAGCTCCACAGTGCCCCGCCCTGGAACAGGATGCCAAAAGGCGGCGGGGCACCGGCGTTTGACATGTCCAGCGGCTTGCCATCGAACTGGATATTCCCGCTCAGGATGGGCAGCAGCCCGACCATGGTTTTCAGCAGGGTGCTTTTGCCGGAGCCGCTGTCACCGACAATGGCAAAAATCTCCCCCGGCGCGATATCGGCGGCAATGCCGGTCTGCACGGCGCGACCATTATAGCCGATGCTGGCATTCTCGATGCGGATACGGGGCTGGCTGGCCATGATGTCAGATCCCCAGCGCGTTGGCGCAGATGGCGAACAGCGCATCCACCGCGATGATGGCGACAATGGCATTCACCACAGCCGCGGTGGTGGCCTGGCCGACATCGGCGGCCGAGCGCCCGGCCCGCAGGCCGCAGCGGCAGCCGATCAGCGCCACCATGGCACCAAAGACCAGGGATTTCAGCCCGCCAATGTAGAAATTGGCACTTTTAATCGCCGCCTGGGTTTCCACCATATAGGCGGTGGCCGTGATATCCAGCATGGAGATGGCCACCACCAGCCCGCCGATCAGTGACAGCGCACAGGCATAGACATAAAGCAGCGGCATCAGCAGCGATAAGGCCACCACGCGGGGCAGCACCAGAAATTCCTCCGGCGGTACGCCCAGGGTGGTCAGCGCATCGATTTCCTCATTGCCCTGCATGGTGGCGATACGGGCGGCGAAGCTGGCACCGGTGCGCCCGGCCAGCACGATGGCCGTCATCACCGGGGCCAGTTCGCGCACAGAGGCAATGCCGACCAGATCGGCGACATAGAGCCCGGCACCAAACGCCTTCAACTGCACGGCCCCGACAAAGGCCAGGATGGCGCCCATCAACAGATTGACGATGGCAACGATGATCAGCGCGTAGGTGCTGGATTCGGCGATGACATCCAGCACCTCGTTCCGGCGCACCATGGCGCGGCCGGCGAAGAAGCGTGGCAGACGCCACACCACCTCCCCGATCAGGGCCATCATGGCCTTGGATTCGTCCCACTGGGCCAGGGCGGATTTCCCCAGCCGCTTGCGCAGGCCCGGTTGCGGCTTTGCTTCCGTCGGGGTGGGGGCACTACGCGCCAAATCCAGCAGCTTGGCCAGATCGCGGGGCACACCTTCCACCTGTACATCCGGTGCGTCAGCCCCCTCCCCGCGCAGGCGGCGCAGCAGCCCGGCCAGAAACGCAGCATCAACCGTGCCCCATTTCCACCCCTCTGGTGCTTCCACCCGCAAAATGGAAATGCCGCCGGCCGGCACTGCCTGCGGCGGGGCAGCCAATTGGGCGGGATCGATACCGCCCGCCGGTATGGTCAGGATCAGGCTGTTGCCGTCCTGGCGCGTATCCACCATCTGTCAAACCACCGGATCGGAACAAGAAGCAGGATTGGTGCCTATCAGTGCCTGGGTCTCCCCACCCCCACAATGACGCAGCGCACAGGGGAGCGCAATCGCCATAGCCGCGCCGCGTCTGGTCGCATGAGCATGAAGAGGTGGTTGAAAACACTCAGAATAGGGCGTTGTTCCATTCAGGAGGAATGATGGTGGCAAGCAAGAAAGGGGTGCGGATGCGTCCGCCTTATATCCGGGGTCATCGGGCATGACCCCGGATATGACTACACCGTCAGCAAGACCGGCAGGTCGGCGCTGTTCCAGCCCAGCAATACCTGATGGGTGCCGGCTGCACGCTGCCAGCCGCCGGCCTGTTCATCCCAATGCTGGAAGGCGCGCGGGGGCAGGGTGAAGCGGGCCACGTGTTCGGCCCCGGCCGCGATGGCCAGTGCCGCAAAGCCCCGCAGGTGGCGGATGCCATCCGGCCCGGCGACATAAAGCTGC
This sequence comes from Azospirillum sp. RU38E, assembly GCA_943370215.1. Taxonomy (GTDB): domain Bacteria; phylum Pseudomonadota; class Alphaproteobacteria; order Azospirillales; family Azospirillaceae; genus Niveispirillum. Next base: position 167,423 of record CALRQC020000005.1, on the reverse strand, counting down.
GGCACCGCCTTGCCATCACGCGATGACAGGTTGCGCAACCTCACCGATATCTCTGCCCCACCATCGGCATTGGAGCAGAGAACGGCATCGGACAGGCTGAACCGGGCATAGCCGAAACCAGCGCCGAAGGGGTGGAGCGGGACTGTCCCCGCCGCCTGCATTCCCTTATAGCCGATCAGATGGCCTTCCCGGTACGGCACATCGCCCTTTTCATCCGGCGTCAGGCCGAAGGCGGGGTAATCCGCATCCTGGGCGGCGATGCTGACGGGAAGGCGGCCGCCCGGTTCGCGGTCGCCGGCCAGCACTTGGGCCAGGGCGGGGCCATATTGTTCACCCGGAAACCAGGTAATCAGCAGGCCCCGCACCTGATCCTGCCAGGACAGATCAAAGGCATGGGCGACATTGCAGATGGCCACCAGATTGGCATTCACATGCCGTACCCGGCGCAGCAATTCCAACTGCGCTTCCGGCAGGCGGGTGCCTTGGCGGTCCTTGCTTTCCACGCCGGAATCCGCCGTTTCCCCCAGCAGCAGCAGCACCAGATCGGCCTGGGCCGCCAGGGAGACGGCGCGATCCAGCATATCCGCCGGGCGGTCGGGACCGCGCATCCCGTACCACAGGCCCTGGGCGCGGGCGGGCGTATAGGCCAGTTCAAAACAGAGCAGGACCGGGCGGCCCGCCTGCATCTCCACCAGCACGGCTTGGCTGTCGCCGCCCTTCAGGATGCCCATCAGGTCGGACGGGGCAACCGGCCCGCCGCCCTGGAAGACCGGCTTGCCATCAACATAGAGCTTTACTGCGCCCGTACCGCCAATATGCACGCGGTGCGGCCCGTCGCGCTCTGGGGTGAACCAGCCGGTGGCGCGGATGCGGCCCGCCTGTTTCAGCGCATCGGTGCCGGGCAGGCCGACAAACCAGGTCAGCGAATTGGTGTCGCGGGTTTCGGCGTGAAGCGGCTCGCTCTCTCCCTCATGCCCGGCCAGCCATTCCACCGTCAGGCCGCGCGTCGCCCCGTCGCCCAGATCGCGGGCGGGGCGGGCGGACAGCGGCGGCAGGCGGTATTCCGGCTCCACGCCTTGTTCATAGCCGACCTCGAACCGGTCGCCGAACTGGTCGCGGATGGCCTGTAGCGGGTTGATGAAATCCGGGCGCACGGCGATCTTGGCGAAGGTGCCGCCCTGCAGGCAGGGGGCGGTGGCATTGGGGCCGATAACGGCGATGCGCCGGGCGCGGGTTGGCTGCAGCGGTAGGATATCCTGGCTGTTCTTCAACAGCACAAAACCGGCGGCGGCTGCCTCTGTCAGCGTGGCATCGACATCCGCCGGGGCTGGCCGGCGCGGCAGCGCATCGATGCGGGCCACAGCGTTCGCCACACGGCCCGCCGCATCTTCCAGCCGGCTGGCCGGCACCTCACCGGCTTCCACGGCGGCGGCGAATTTCTTCCCCAGCACCCGGTCCGGCCCCGGCATATCCAGGTCCAGCCCGGCCTGGGCCGAGCGCAGCGTGTTGTGGGCGCCGAACCAGTCCGACACGATGAAGCCGGGGAAGGCCCAGTCGCCCTTGACGATGCCGGTCAACAGCCCCTGATGTTCAACGCAATAATCCCCGTTCAGCCGGTTATAGGCGGCCAGGATGCCGACGCAGCCGGCCGCCGCCGCCATTTCAAACGGCAGCAGATATGTTTCCCGCAGGGCGCGTTCGCTGGCCACGGCATTCATGCTGTCGCGGGCGGTTTCGCTGTCATTACAGACCAGATGCTTGGCGACGGAGCCGACACCCTGGCCCTGCAGCCCGGTGATCCAGGCCGCCCCCAGCGTACCGGCCAGGAACGGATCTTCGCCATAAAGCTCAAAACCCCGGCCACAGAGCGGGCTGCGCTGCAGGTTCAGGTTGGGGGCCAGCACGGCATCCACGCCCAGGCGCCGCGCCTCCATCCCCACAATCGCCCCCACCCGCTGCACCAGGACCGGGTCGAAACTGGCCCCCAATGCCGTGCCGCAGGGGGTGAGCACCGCCACATCCCGTTCATCCACCCGGCCGGAGGCAATGCCCATCGGCCCGTCCGCCATCTGAATGGACCGGACGCCCGGCAGTTCCGCCGTCGACCACATGTCGCGGCCAGAGGTCAGGGCTGCCTGTTGGGAAAGCGTAAGGGACATGGGGGGACTCCCTGGGGTTTGGTTTTTGGTTGGTTTTGGAGAGATTTACGAGGGGCGGCGTGATCCGGTTTGTTCCGCCATCACCGCCCCCTCAACCGTCACCCCGGCGTAGGCCGGGGTCCAGGGGCCACAGGCGCTTCGCACTACGAAACTGGACCCCGGCCTACGCCGGGGTGACGGTGGAAGAAGGGCACTACGGTACAGATGAACACGCTGGTGGGGCCAGGCCTCCCTCACCGCGCCAGCCGCATCACCTGTTGCGCCATGGCCTGCACCTGCGCGGTGATCTCCGCATCGGCCAGCCGTCCTTCCGCGTCGAACGGCTTCTGCGCCACGGTGTTGACGGCGATGCCCAGCGGGGTGGGCCAGCCGCGCATGGCGTGGACGATGCCGCGCAAAGCGGACAGCGTCACGCCGCCGGCCTGCCAGCCCGCCGCCGTCACCACCAGCCCCACCGCGCGCCCATCGAAATAGACACGCGCGTCGCTGCGCAAATCCTCCAGCAGGTCGATGGCGTTCTTCACCAGCCCCGACACCCCGCCATGATAGCCGGGGGAGCCGATGACCAGCCCATCGGCCGCGCGCACGGCCTCCACAAATTCCCGCTGTTCGGGCGTGCGCTCAGGGTTTTCCGGGGCGAAATGCGGCAGGGCGGCAAGCGCTGCCCCACCGAACAGCCGGGCTTCCGCCCCCAGTTCGGCGGTGGCGGCCAGAACGGCCGCCACCATGCGTTCACCCGACGAGCCCGGCCGGGTGGTGCCGCCGAACCCGACGATCAGCGGCCGGCTCATGCGGCCTTGCCCTTGAAGGCGGGGATGACATGGCGGGACAGCAGGTCCAGCGTCTGGTTGGCATAGGCCTTGCGCTTGGCCGTCAGCGGGCCGGTCAGCATCCCGCACAGCACATTGCCGATGCCCAGTTCGGCATAGGGCTTCAGATGCGCGATCACGGTTTCCGGGCTGCCATAGAGGCACCAGGTGCCGATCCAGTCCTCGGTCAGGGCGTTGGGCGTCTGGTCGGTCTTCTTGTTGGCGGCTGCTTCCTCTGCCTTGGCATTGAAGGCGGTTTCGCGGTCAACGGCGGCCTGATAATCGGTCAGGATATCTTCCAGTTCCGCGCGCGCCTGCGCATCGGTTTCGGCAATATGCACGCACTGATAGGTGTGGGTGGTCCAGGACAGGGCGTCGGCCACGCGCTCCGCCGAATGGCCGGCAGCCAGCAGCAGGTCACGGTAAATAGTAAAGAATTTCTGCACATGCTTGAACGGCTCTGTGCCGCCGATCTGCGGCGGGGTGAAGGCCGGGATGAAGGCGGGCCAGCCAAATTCCGCCGCGCGCCGCGCGCTGCTTTCCTTCATCGCCACCGGCATCAGCCTTGCGTGGCCGGGCGTATAGGCCACCGGCGCGATGCGCTGCAGCACCTCGCCCTTGTAATGGCCATTGTCAAAGGCGACAGCGGGGTGTTCCGGCTTCTTGGCCCACAGCTTTTCGGCAATGGCCAGGTTCTCCTCCGCCAGACGGGAGGCTTCCTTGTAGTTCACGCCAAAGCCGATCATTTCCTCCGGCGTGGTGCCGCTGCCCACGCCGACCAGCAAACGGCCTTCGGTCAGTTGGTCCAGAATATTGACCCGTTCGACGAAACGCACCGGGTGGTGCAGCGGCACCGTGGTGACGGAAATGCCGAAATGCATCCGCTTCACCCGCGCCGCCAGATAGGCTGCGAACATCATCGGGTCGGACGCAATGGGCATATAGCCGGTGAAATGATGGTCCGGCAGGAAAACCGCATCCAGACCGGCGGCTTCGGCGCGCTCTACATGGTCGATCAGGTCCAGCAGCAGATTGCGGTCCTGGTCCTCACCCATGGTGCGGGAATTGAGAAAGGTTGAAAAACGCATGGGGTTCCTCCTTGTTCACGGCCCTGGTCCTGGCGCATCGCACCCCTGGTGCGCGGCCGGCCATGGCTTTGGAATTAGAATTGCTATTCTGAATAGCTAACGGAGCGAACCGCTGGGTGTCAACCGAAAGCAGCGGTGAGTGATCCGATTTTTCACCAAGCAATTTCCGGGCTTGATAGTGCGTTTACCGCATTGACAAAGCCCGCCCATCCCGATCATCATAATTAGAATAATAATTCTTATATGGCGCTTCCAAGCGCTGAAACGGGAGTAACGTTCGATGGTGGATCAGGCCGTGGCGGCGCCAGTTGCAGGCGACGCGCGAAGGGCTGGGCTCGCCCAGGGCATCATCCTGGTGATCAGCGGTTTCCTGCCCATTCTGGCAATTGTATCGCTGACACCGGCGGTGCCGACGATCCTGGACCATTTCCGCGATGTCGCCAATGCCTCTCTGCTGGTGCCGATTCTGGTGTCGGCCCCCGGTCTGGCCATCGCCATCCTGGCCCCCTTTGCCGGGATGCTGGTGGACCGGTTCGGCCGCCGGCCGCTGCTGGTCTGGGCGACCTTCTTTTATGGTCTGGCCGGATCGCTGCCCTTCTTCCTGGACAGCCTTTACGCGGTGATCGCATCGCGCCTGCTGCTGGGGGTGACGGAGGCGGCGATCCTGACCATCATCAATACGCTGATCGCGGATTATTATGATGCGGCGGGTCGGCGTAAGCTGTTGATGGCGCAGGGGCTGGCCGGGCCAGCCATGGCATCGGGCGTCATCGCGGCGTCGGGCATGTTGACGGCGGTAAGCTGGAACGGCGTGTTCCTGATCTATCTGATCGCCCTGCCGATCTTTGTCGGCACCCATTTCATGATTTTTGAACCGGGCCGGACCAAGCAGGGGGTGCCCGTCGCCCCGCAGGCCGATCGCGGCCCCACCCCGCCTTTCCCCACCCGTGCGGTGGCGCTTTATGGTGCTGTCACCCTGTTCGCCTCCACGCTCTATTACGTGTTCATCATTCAGGGCGGGTTGGCCTTCCGCGAGGTGGGGGTGAATGATCCCAAACATGTCGGATCGCTGATCGCACTGGCCAGCCTGGGCGTGCCGGTGGGCGCGTTGATCTTCGGCTGGATCGGCAAGAAGGCCACCGCCCTGCAGATCTTCTGCTTCTTTGCCTTCTTAGGCGTCGGGCTGGCCGGGATCGGGCTGGCGACAGAGTATAAGTCCATGATGGCGCTGCTGGTGATCCAGCAGATGGGGGCGGGCATGACCATCCCGATCCTGATCGCCTGGGCCCAGAGCAAGCTGCCCTTTGCCCATCGCGGGCGCGGCATGGGCATCTGGGCGTCGTGTTTCTTCCTGGGCCAGTTCACCAGCCCGTTCTTTGTCGCCGGCGCTAAATCCCTGACCGGCGGCACCGTGCAGGCGGCCTTCCTGACCATGGGCATCGCCGCCCTGGTTGCCGCTGCTGTGGCGCTGGTGGCCTTGGTGAAGGCCAAGCCGGATACGGGGGTGACGTACTGAGGGGGGGCGTTGCGCTGACTTGAGCGATTTTCCGCGCTATCGCCACTCTCTCAACCGTCACCCCGGCGCAGGCCGGGGTCCAGGAGCCACAGGCGCTTCGCTCTACGATACTGGACCCCGGCCTGCGCCGGGGTGACGGTTTAGTTTAGCGAGCAAGCAAAGTCCCCCATTCCCTTTCAGCGCTACGGCGCCAGGTCCGCCGGTGCGGGCCGCCGATGGCCATCCAGTATGGCCGCCGGTCCGATTGCTGCAACCGGGAGAACCGTGATGCATCTCGCCGCCTGTATCGAATGGCTGTTCGCTGCCGAAAACCCCGACTTCACCGACCGTATCCGTGCTGCCAAGGCGGCAGGGCTGACGGCGGTGGAATTCCATCTCTGGCGTGACAAGCCGCTGGCCGATATCCGCCGTGCCCTGGATGAAACCGGGGTGAAGCTTGCCAGTTTCGTGGTGGAACCCCGCCGTTCCCTGGTCGACCCGGCCCAGCATGATGAGTTCCTGGCCGCCGTGCGCGACAGTCTGGTCGCCGCCAAACAGGCCGGGTCGCCGGCCCTGGTGGTGGCGTCCGGCTTCACCCGGCCCGATGTGCCGCGCCAGGAACAGCATGATTGCGCCGTCGGCATTCTGCGTCAGGCCGCCGCGCTGGCAGAAGAAGCCGGCGTCATCCTGCTGCTGGAACCGCTGAATGACCGGGTGGAACATCCCGGCATGTATCTGGTCAGCACCGTGGAAGGGCTGGACATGGTGGAGGCAGTGAACAGCCCCAACCTGCGCTTGCTGTATGATATGTACCATTCCACGGTGATGGGCGAAGACCCGGCCCAGGTGCTGGCCGGCCGCTTCCATCTGGTGGGGCATGTGCAGGTGGCCGACGTGCCGGGCCGCAACCAGCCGGGCAGCGGCACCATCGACTGGGCGCGCTATATCGGGCTGCTGCGCGATCTGGGCTATGACGGCGCCATCGGCCTGGAATACAGGCCCACCGGCCCGACGCCGGAGACATTGGCGACGACGCGTAAGGCGTTGGGGGTTTAGGGGGTAAGGACTGGGAGTGAAAGGCTCGCCATACCCTTTCCGCTCTCTCTACCGTCACCCCGGCGAAGGCCGGGGTCCAGGGGCCACAGGCGCTTCGCTCTACGATACTGGACCCCGGCCTTCGCCGGGGTGACGGTGGAGAGGGTCGAGAATGACCGGTTAATCCTTGCCCCCCCATACCCGCTCTGAATCCCGCTTCCCCCGACGACCGGAGCCGTCCCCATGTCCAACCCTGTCCCAACGGGCGGCCCCAGTGCTGCCCCGCTGCCGCTGTGCGCCAAGCTCAGCTATGGTGCCGGTGATTTTGCCTTTGGCCTGTCCTGGAACATGGTCGGGGCCTTTTTGCTCTATTTTTATACCGATGTGGCGATGCTGCCGGTGGGCATCATCGGCACCCTGTTCCTGCTGTCGCGCCTGCTGGATGCCGGGTTTGACCCGGTGGTGGGATTGCTGGTGGACCGCACCCGGTCCCGCTGGGGCCGGGCGCGGCCCTGGTTCCTGTTCGGCGCGCTGCCCTTCGGCCTGTTCGTTGTCGCCACCTTCTGGATGCCGCCGCTGGGGCCGTCGGGCAAGCTGGTCTGGGCCTGTGTCAGTTTCGTCATTCTGGGGTTGCTGTTTTCGGTGGTGAATATTCCCTACAGCGCCTTGATGCCGATGATGACGGCGCGGCGGGACGAACGGGTGCAGTTGGGCAGCCTGCGATCCGCCGGCACCGCCCTTTCCGTCATCGCTGCCACGGCGGCCACCATGCCGCTGGTCGGCTGGCTGGGTGGCGGCGATCAGGCCAAGGGTTTCCTGCTGGTGGCCATCCTCGCAGCGCTGATCTCCGTCACCCTGATCTGGAACCTGTTCGCCCAGTGCCGCGAGCAGGTGCAGGCGGAAACGACCAGCGGTGAGGGCGAGCGAACCTCCCTGGGGGCCGTGGCCAATATGCTGCGCAACCGGGCCTGGCTGGTGGTGTTCCTGTTCACCACGCTGAATTTCATCCGGTTCGGGGCGGTGCTGTCCGTCACCGCCTATTTCGCCATCAATGTGCTGAAACAGCCCTGGATGATCTCCATTCTGCTGCCGGCCATTTCTGGCACGCTGCTGCTGGGCGCCGTCATCGCGCCGCCCTATCTGAAGCGGCTGGGGATGCGCAATGGCAACCGACTGGCCCTGGCGGCGGCCTTGCTGCTCTATGCGCTGTTACCCCTGGTCGAAGCGCAGCCGGGCCTGTTCCTGGCCCTCTATATCCTGGCGTCCATCCTGATTTCCGTCACCATGACGGCGATTTTCGCCATGGCGGCGGAGGTGGTGGATCACCATGAGGCGCAATTCGGCGTGCGCCATGAAGGCTTGCTCTCCGCTGGCATCAGCCTGGCCACCAAGCTCGGCATGGCCATCGGTGGGGCGGTGGTCGCCTATGGGCTGGCAGGGGCCGGCTATGACGCGGCGGCCGTCAGCGACGGGGCGCGGCAGATGGTGCATTGGCTTTATTATGCGCCGGCATTGCTGGTGCTGCTGGCGCAGATCGTCTGCATCGGCTTCTATCCCGGCAGCCCGGTGCGGCGGGAAGGGTGATCTCGCCTGAAGATATAACGGATCGGTGATGTTACCGGCCTCGCGTCAGCCATATCACCGATCCATTATAAATGTCGGCGCCTCTTGTCCATATCACCGATCCGTTATAAAGTAGGAACAGCTTCCCCAACCGTGAGCCGTGGGCCATGGCCGTTCCCCTGCACAGCCTGGATGATCTGCGGGCGCTGGTGCGGACAGCGCGGCGGCGACGCGGGTTGACGCAAGGCGAGGCGGCGGGGCTGATCGGCCATACGCAGAAATGGCTGTCGGATTTCGAAACCGGCAAGAATGATCCGCCCACCAGCATGAGCCTGAAATTGCTGGTGCTGCTGGGCATTCCGCTGACCGCCGGCAGTAACGGGCCGGACGTAACGGTACCTGCCGGCAGCACCGATGAGCGTGAAATCGATCTGGATGAGGGGCTGTAGATGGTGGCCTCCGTCCGTCTGCACGGACTGCCGGTCGGGGAATTGCGCGCCAGCGCCGGCGGGGCCCTGTCCTTCACCTATCTGCCCGCCTTTGTGGCGGCGGTGAAGGCGGGTCGGTCCCCGCTGCACGGGCTTTCCGCCCGGCTGCCGGTGGCGGACACGCCCTATGGGGAGGATCGGGCCGGGCCCTATTTCGATGGGTTGTTGCCCGACAATGCCAATATCCGCAGCACGCTGGCCCGCTATTTCCAACTGGATGCCAGCGATGATTACCGGCTGTTGCTGGCGCTTGGCCGGGAATGCCCCGGTGCCGTTGCCATCGTAGAACCGGATGCGCCCATCGTACCGGAAGATGATATCGTCCCGGATTATGATGTGCTGGATGCGGCGCGGCTGGCCCGGCATATTGCCGATCTGCCGCGCCGGCCGCTGTTCGTGGATGCCGATGGGGAATTGCGCCTGTCACTGCCCGGCGTGCATCATAAAACGGCCCTGTTGCTGGTGGGCGACCGGCTGGCCTTGCCACGGGGCAACACGCCCACCTCCCACATCCTGAAGGTGGATATTGACGGGCTGCAGGATTCCGTACGGGTGGAACATTTCTGCCTGCGCGCGGCCGCTGCCGTGGGGCTGGATGTGCCGCGTTCCAGCGTCCGCCAAGCAGAAGACCGCACCTATATGCTGATCGCCCGCTATGATCGGGTGCTGGTGGAAAGCAATGGCCGCCGCCATCTGCGCCGACTGCATCAGGAGGATTTTTGTCAGGCGCTGGGGCGCTATCCCCGCGAAAAATATGAAAAGGATGGCGGGCCGGGCTGGCCTGACTGTTTTGCCCTGATGCGGCTGACCGCCGACCCGGTGGCGGCGGTGCAGGAACTGCTGGGCCGGGCCATTTTTCAGTTTCTGATCGGCAACCCCGATGCCCATGCCAAGAATTACGCCCTGGTCTATCGCGGCAGCCGCATGGTGCTCAGCAAGCTCTACGATGTGAACAATGCTGCCGCGTTCCGCCCCCATTACAAGGAGCAGCGCCCACGTCTGGCCATGTTCATCGGTGGTGAGCGCGACCCCGCCCTGTTGACCAGCGCGCATTGGGACGCGTTCGCCGCAACGGTGGGGCTGCGGCGGGAACTGGTGCGGGACCGGTTGCGTGCCATGGCCACCGCCCTGCCAGAACAGGTCAGGCTTCTGCGGGACGGGATGCGGGGCACTTTGGCCGACACCCCCCTGCTGGATCAGGTGGTCATGGATGTGCGCGACCGCTGTGGGCGGGTGGCAGCCTGGGGTTAGGGTGGCTTATACCAATCTCCCTTGATCGTGACCGATCCAGGGAGATTGGTATAAATTACGAATCATCCTGACCGAATAGACCAAGCCCCCCTTCAAAAGGATCCGTATCATCCAGGGCTTTCTTGTTTGCGGCTTTCTCCTCGGCAGCCTTCTTTATCTTCTCTTCGCGTATTTTTAGCTCTCTGGCCTTGATCAGTTCATCATTATTGCTGCGTGCTTTCCACAGGTGGTCCTCGGCTTCAACGAAGCGGATTTCGCTCACGGTGTGCCAGAAACTGGCGAAGCCTTCACGTTTCAGCACCACGTTGGGAATGCCGCCTTCCCCGCCGCGCCCGCCCGCTTGGCCCTCATTTTTCAGGTTGGGGTTGCCCATGAACGCTGCGGGCTTGCTGCCCTCATGGGGGGCCTGAACATGGCAATAATCGGTGAGGAAGCGCAGCATCTCCTCTGTTACCGGGATCTCCATCACCCAGTGATAATCCTTGGGGTCGTGCTTTTCCTCGTTCCCGGTATAGTCCTTGCCCAGCATTGCGGCCTTTTCCCGCTCGAATACGTAAGGCTCGTTCACCGACAGCACCATCTCACCCCGGAGCCCCTTTCCGGTTGTCGGGAACAGCAGGGCCACAATCTCTTCAATGGATTTGGCGCTGGCGGCTTTCTCAAAGGCGGCCTTCTCCCCATCCGACATGCGGCGCACCAGACGTCCGGTGCGGATGCGCGGCAGGCTGTTCACCAGGCTTTCGCGTACGCCACCCCCGAACTGACGTTTATTTAACAGCTCCTCCGGGCCGACAAGCGGCAATCTCTCGTTCGGATTGTTGGTACGGCCGTTGACCTCTGGTGGCTTGAAGAGTGTTTCCGACGGCTCGAACGACATGAAATGCGGGGCATCGAAAGATGGCGCACGCCGGAAAAGTCCCTTGGCCTCTCCTTCCAGGAGCGGAAAGCCAGGCAGGTTTGTCCAACCCAGCTTGCGCAATTCCTCAATCGGGTCGAGGGGCTCATCCGTCTCCGCTTCTTTTGGTTTCGGTACCGTGCTCCATCCCTTGTCCACCGTGATCGTCTTGGCCATGGGATAGATCCGATCAGCATAGGCAATGGCGCGATCAATCCGGTCGAGCAGGATCTTTTTGAGTTCCTCCCGTTTCTTTTCCGGGAAATGCGCGGCCGCCATGGCACGATCAATCCGATCGGGGGTTAGGTTGAAGGCCAGCGTGCGGATTGAATCAGCGATTTCCTTGTCTGTGAGATTGCGGTAGGGGCTATTTTCCTTCTGGCGCATGGAGCTGAATTCCTTCACGTCGCTTCCGCTCCACTCCTCCTTGCTCTTAAGGTCTCCCTGCGCGCGGCGGTCCAGCGCGCCGCCATTGTCCGAGCGCACCATGCGCCCACCGACCTTCATCCAGTTGTCGGTTTTGAACAGATCCCAGTTCGCGAACACCATGTCAGTGCCGACATGGCGCGCAAAATCCGGGGATTGCATCAAATCCACCATGTCGGGTGCCTGAACATTCTCGACAAAGTCGGTGATCTGGGCCAGCTTGCCCACCGTGTCATTCTGGTCCTCATAGACACGGATCAGCTCGGTCTTAAGCGTGCCAATACCGGCAGCCTGGTACAGCTTGTTTGACAGCACTTCGGTGAGCAGGTGATCCTCATCCTTGCCGTATTTCATTACCTTCATGCTATGATCTGGCATCTCCACTTTGGCCGGTCGTGTTGACCCGCTGCTGAACACCATGTGTTCCTTGATCTGATCTTTCATGTAGGATGGAATCTGTTTACCGGAATCAAGATCAGCGTCGAGATGGTCGACGATACGCGGGGGCAATTGGCCGATATTGACGCGCGCAGTATCCTGATCCTCAACGCGAACATAGGTGTAGAGGGTAGCCATGGTCCAGGCAGCCCCCCGGTTCCCACCTACCGTATGGGTGGGCAGATCGATTTCACGGGTCTGGGGGGTGAAGATACCGGGCTCCGTCTCTCCCTTCGCCTGCCCCATATCGTCTGATTCAAACCATTTTTCCTGATCACCGCGCACAATGGCGACATAGTGCCCGCCGCTCAGATGCGAGAATGTATTGCGGGCGATGAATCCCTGAAGCTGGTATCGGGGCCCCGGCTGTCCATCATGCATGATTTCCGCCGGGACCGTGAAAGTCATCGGCATGTCGATGGCGTCATCGGGTGAGGCCCGCCCCACGGCGATGGAAAGGACGGGTGGGAATGATGTGGCCCGCCGCGTCACATTGTGCGGGTTCTCGACGCCATCGACGACCGGGCGGTTGGAGACGAATTCTGCCGCCAGTGCTTCTTCCAGCGTCCGTTGCCCGTGGGCGAATATCTGCAATATATCGTGCGACTGGTCATCCGCAGTCGTCTCACCATTCTCATATTGCCGGCTTTCGCGCGTCTGCAGCCTTTGGTCTAACGACGGGAGCCGGGCCAAAATTCCCATCAAAATTTGCGTGGCGTCCTGCTGTTCCGTTTCTGCGCCTTGGATAAGGTCCATCTCGGCGAGAAGCCTGATGACCGCGCGCATGGGTTCGGCGCGTACGGTGCCATCACCGGCGATGGTCTGAATCAGGGGTGAGATTGCCACCTGCAGGCGATGGCCGGGGGAATCTTCCGCAACCGGCGTGATTAGAGGATCAAACAGGTCTCGATACCCCGGTGTGGCGGCGATGAGATTGAGGACGGATGCCACATAGCAACTATTGTCGACATGCTCCACGCCACGCGTGCTCGCCATCGTGTTGCTGACTTGCTCTTCGGCATCCACCGAATCCAGGTCGTCCCCCGTTTGCATCCGCTGTAGGACGACCCGGTTGACGGCCCCTCCGCCGCTATTGGCCGCCAGCGCCAAGCCCGCCAGCCTGTTCGTCGCCGCGCCATTATTGGCTGCCACGGCCAGTTGCGCGATCCGTTCCGTGTGAGGGGACCGGAGGCTCATCCCCGCAGCTTGAACCGACACCGCTGGGGGCTGTGCAGGGCGTTGTTGTTGCTTCGCCATCTCCATATACACCTCCCTGGCGCCCCAAATCGGTCGTTAAGAGGTTTTCAGGCCGGGACAGACCCCGCTGCTCAGGCAAAGAATTGCCAGGCGTCAGCAAAAAATTGCGGTATCCTGTCTGCGCTGGCCTTGTACCTCATGAGGCGATACAGATCATAGATTGAATTAAATTTACATTTTTTCTCTTTAAGGTAAAGAGAATCTCCATGTGACGCCGAAAAGATCGGCGTATCTTGAGCAAAATTCTGCTTCAGGGGATGTGGGGCGAGAGAACGACCCCATTGAACCCGCGAAAAAAAAGGGCATGGCAGCCGGTGCCGCCATGCCCGAAACGCCAACTGATCGGGGGAGAATGATCAGGCAGCGATCTCCAGTTCCTTACTGTCGCGTGTGGTGGGCACAAAGGGCAGGTAGGAGACGCGGATCCGTTCGGCCAGTTGCAGCTTGTGCTTGCCGGGCGGCAGGCCGCCAGCCCGCAGCACGGTGATCAGGGCCTTTTCGCCGAAATTCCAGCGGTCGCTATATTCGGTTTCCATCTCGTCCAGCGTCCAGGTCCGGCCGCGCACGCTGAACCGGACCTGTTCACGCGGCACGGCTTCCCCGTCGATGGTGACGGCGATGTCTTCCACCATCGACAGGCCGATGCCGCGGTAATAGGGCAGGCGGGCCTGGAAGGCGAAACCGATGGTGTCACCACCCTCCGTCACGTTACCGAAGCCATCTTCACAGATCATATATTTGTCAAACATGGGTGCGGCTCCTCAGGCGGCGGCGGTGGCGGGTTCGCCGATCAGCTTCTTGAACATTTCCTGCTGGCGGCGCACCTGTTCGATGCTGTCTACCGGGAAGGCATCCTGAATCCAGCGATTGCCTTCATATTCAGAGCAGATATAGCCCTTGTAACCACCCTTCTTCAGCACCCGGATGATCTCATCATAGGGGATGGAGGGTTCAACCAGATCCTCTGTCATCTCATAGAATTTGGCATGGACGTTCCAGATGCGGTCCATATGGTCCAGCATCCGCTTGGGCTCAAACGCTGCATTGTGGCGCAGCGTGATGGCCATGCCGATGGCGGGGCCGACGCCGCCCATCTTCTCTACCTCCAGGATCACATATTCGCTGAGCGTGCGATCCTCGTAAGCCTTGCAGATGTAATCGGCGATGTGCGGCGGCACGCCGTCGCGGATGAATTTCGCCTTCCAGACCGGCGGGAACTTGAACAGGAACATGCCCATATCGGGCAGGAAGCCCAGATATTTCGACCCGGATTTCTCAAACGCCTCGGCATGGCGGATGATCCAGGGATGGTCGAAATGCAGCGGCGCGTGCACTTCGATCAAGATGCGGACATTCTTGCTTTCCGCATAATCGGCGCAGGCAACCAGCACATCGGGATCAATCGACACCAGTGCGCGGGTATAGGGGCAGCCCAGCCGGGCGGCATGGTCAATATCAACCTTGCAACTGGCCACCTGTTCATCGAACGGCATCGGCCGGTCTTTGTACTTCTTATAGTCCAGCATGAAATCATGGCACACGGGCGTGGTGCCATATTTGGCCATCAGCGCGTGCCAATTGTCATAGACAGACGCGTCCAGCGGGTTGGGATAGTTGGGGAAGGTCTGCTCTGAAATCAGCTCAATCCCCTTGGCACCCATCTCGGATGAGACCTTGATCAGGTCTTCCAGCGATTTCTTTCCCAGAAAATATTCTTCCTGGTAGCTGTAGAGGCTGACGCCCCGTTTGATGTCATAGTTCGACATGGAACTATCCTGTTCTTGGGCTCAAGCGACGGCCCCGCCGGGAGCCGGTGGATAGCGGCGGTCTCAGGCATTGCCCGATGGGGGGAAACAACCCCGGCCCGGGCAGCCATGACGCCGCACCAGAGGGCCTGGGCTGAAAATATCGTAATTAGAATTATCATTCTTTTATTGGAAAATCAATCGGGGACGGAAGGGATTTTTTTTGGGGGAGGGAAGACGCATGGCGAGTTTTCATCACGCCCCCTCCCCTTGCCCCGCACGGTCGCCTTTGCACCCTTTGTCGTAATTCCCCGCGAAGGTGGGAATCCAGATAACAGAACGGGTTATGGGTTCCCTTCCCCTTCAAGTCCCCAACAGCCGCCGGTTCAGCCCCGCATCCACGCCAGCATCGGCGAAGTCGTCGAAGGCGCGGTCGGTGACGCGGATAATATGGTCGCGGATGAAAGGCGCTCCTTCGCGCGCGCCATCTTCGGGGTGCTTCAGGGCGCATTCCCATTCCAACGCGGCCCAGCCGGGATAATCATACTGCGCCATCTTGGCGAAGATCGCCTTGAAATCGACCTGCCCGTCACCCAGCGAACGGAAGCGGCCCGGCCGGTCCACCCAGCCCTGATAACCGCCATAAACGCCCGACCGACCATCGGGCCGGAATTCCGCATCCTTCACATGGAAGGCGCGGATACGGTCATGATAGCGGTCGATGAAGGCCAGATAATCCAGTTGCTGCAGCACAAAATGGCTGGGATCGAACAGGATATTGGCGCGGGCATGGCCGTCCACCGCCTCCAGAAACCGTTCGAAACTGGCGCCATCATGCAGGTCTTCGCCTGGATGCAGTTCGAAGCAGAGATCGACACCGGCCTCCTCGAACGCATCCAGAATGGGGCGCCAGCGGCGGGCCAACTCAGCAAACGCCTCCTCCACCAGCCCGGCGGGGCGCTGCGGCCAGGGATAAATATAGGGCCAGGCCAAAGCACCGGAGAAGCTGGCATGGGCCGTCAGCCCCAAATTGGCGCTGGCGCGCGCCGCCAGATGCAACTGCTCCACCGCCCATTGCTGGCGCGCCGCCGGGTTGCCGCGCACCACCGGATCGGCAAACCCGTCAAACAGCGGGTCATAGGCCGGGTGAACGGCCACCAACTGGCCCTGCAGGTGGGTGGACAGCTCCGTCACCGCCAGCCCTTTGGCGGCCAGCATCCCCTGCACCTGCTGGGCATAATCGCGGCTTTCAGCGGCCAGCCGCAGGTTAAACAGGCGCGCATCCCAACTGGGGATCTGCACGCCCTGATAACCCAGCCCCGCCGCCCAATCGGCGATGGCTTCCAGGCTGTTGAAGGGGGCGGCATCGCCGGCGAACTGGGCCAGGAAAATGCCGGGGCCTTTGATCGTGCGCATGGGTTTGTTCCTCCCGGTGGTGGGGTGGGTTTGCCGTATAAATTTCGTGCATTGCGTGGGGGAGAGAAGGGGCCACGTGTTTGGCGTCTCTCCCACCGTCACCCCGGCGTAGGCCGGGGTCCAGTATCAGAGAGCAAAGCGCTTGTGGCCCCTGGACCCCGGCCTTCGCCGGGGTGACGGTGGAGGATGGAGAATTGGTGAGGATAATCAATGCCATCAGCAGCGACGTTCCCAGCCCCCCTACACCGCCAGCCGGCTCCACCCTGCCCGCGCCTTGCTGTTGGCAATCGCGGTTTCGATGAAGGCCATGCCGCGCAAGCCGGCCTCCACGCCCGGCAGGCTGCCATCTGCCGGCATCGCGCCCGCCCGGATGGCGGCGGCGAAATCGCGGTAGAGATTGGCGAAAGCCTCGATATAGCCCTCCGGGTGGCCGGTGGGCAGGCGGGTGGCGCCGCGCGCCGCCGGGCCCAGATTGCCGGCCCCGCTATGCAGCACCTCCGTCCGGCCATCCAGCCCATGGATGGTCAGGGTGTTGGGCGTTTCCTGCGACCAGTCCAGCCCGGCCTCTGTGCCGAACACCCGCAGGCGCAGCCCGTTGCGGTCGCCCGCCGCGATCTGGGAGGCGTGCAGCACACCCGGCACGCCCTGTGCCGTGCCGTCATCGAAGCGCAGCAGGATGTTGCAATCATCATCCAGCCGCCGCCCCGGCACCATGATGGAAAGATCGGCGCACAGCTCCCGCACGGGCGCACCGGCAACATATTCGGCCAGATTGAAGGCATGAACGCCGATATCACCGATGCAGCCGCCCGCCCCGGATTGGGCGGGATCGGTGCGCCAGCCGGCCTGCTTGCTGCCCGTCTGTTCCAGCGCGGTGGATAGCCAGCCCTGGCTATATTCCACCACCACCTTGCGCAGGCGCCCCAGCCGGCCGGCGGCCAGCAGGGCGCGCGCCTCCCGCACCAGCGGATAGCCGGTATAGGTGTGGGTCAGGGCATAAAGCCCCCGGGCATTGGCCACCACCCCGGCCAGCCCCTGCATTTCCGCCAGCGACAGGGCCGCCGGCTTGTCGCACATCACATGCAGACCGGCATTCAGCGCGTCCAGGCTGGCCGGCACATGCAGATGGTTGGGCGTGACGATGGCCACCAGATCAATGCCATCCGCCCGCTGGCGCTCGGCGGCGATCATCGCCTGATGGCTGGGATAGGCGCGGGCGGGGTCAATGCCGTAACTAGCACCGGCCTGGCGCGAACGTTCGGCATCGCTGCTGAAGGCACCGGCCACCAGCCGGATACGCCCGTCCAGTTCCGCTGCCATGCGGTGAACGGGGCCGATGAAACTGCCCGGGCCGCCGCCGATCATGCCCAGGCGCAGAATAGGGTCGCTCATTGTTTCCTCCCGTGGTTTTTGGGTGTTGGTTGGTGTAATGGCCGCCGATTTTATGCTTTCACCACCGTCATTCCCGCGAAGGCGGGAATCCAAAATTCGCGCTGTCGTATGGATTCCCGCCTTCGCGGGAATGACGGTGTGAGAGGATTTGGCGAGAAGCCCCGCCCCCCCTTCACTTCCTGAAAATCCTGAGATCGCGCGGCAGGCGGGTCACCAGGAACGCCACCATCAACAACAGCCCCGCCAGCAGCGGCAAGGTCAGCAGAAAGGCCGACCGTGCCGCCCCCTGCGCCAGATCGCCCGCCAGCATGAAGAACACACCGCCGATCAGCGCCGCCCCGCCGGCGGCGCCCAATTGCTGCACCGCCTTCATGCTGCCCGACGCCGAGCCGGCATGGGCGACATCGACATCCGACAAGGTGACCGGCCCCAGCGGCCCGCCCACCATGCCCATGCCCGTGCCGGTCAGCAGCAGGGCCGCCCCCAGCGGCACCAGCCCGCCCCCGCCGGCCACCAGCGCGGCCAAGGCGGCCAACCCGGCCAGCATCAGCACCACGCCGATCAGGATCAGCCGCAAACCGATGCGCGGCAGCGCCCGCCTTGCGACAAAGCCAATCGCCACAGACGCCCCCAACGCATAGGGCACATGGACCAGCGCCGTTTCCAAGGGCGTGCAGCCCAGGCCATATTGCAGGGTCAGCGTCAGAATGAACAACAGCCCCGCCGTGGCCGCCTGAAAACACAGCGACAGGCACAGGCCGACGCTGAAACCCCGGTTGGCGAACAGCACCGGGTCCACCAGCGCCTTGCCATGCGGGGCCTGCCGGCGGATATGGGCGATGAAGGCCCAGGCCAGCAGCGGCGAGGCCGCCAGCAGCGCCAGACACCAGAGCGGCCAGCCCCCTTCCCGCCCCTGCAACAGCGGCAGCAGCAGGGCCAGCAGGGTGGCGGCGATCAGGCCGGTACCCACCAGATCCACCGCCCCGCCATGGGCCGACCGGCCCGGCGGCAACAGGCGCCAGGCGGCGATCAGCCCCACCAGACCCAACGGCCCGTTGATCAGGAAGATCGGCCGCCAGCCCAGGCCGAACAGGTTGGCTTCAATCAAAATGCCACCGATCACCGGCCCCAGCACAGCGGCAATGCCGCCCAGCACGCCGAACACGGCCAGCGCACCGATCCGTTCGGCGGGCGGATACATCACCTGGATCAGCGACATCACCTGCGGCAGCATCAAGGCCGCCGTCGCCCCCTGAGCCAGCCGCGCCAGCACCAGCATCTCGGCACTGACCGCCGCCCCGCAGAGCAGCGAGGTGGCGGTGAAGCCCGCCATGCCCAGCATGAACAGCCGGCGATAGCCCTGGGTGTCTCCCAGCCGGCCGCCGGTGATCAGCAGCACGGCAAAGGCCACGGCATAGCCCGCCACCATCCATTGCATCGCCGCCGTATCGGCCCCCAGATCGCGCTGGATGGAGGGCAAGGCGACATTGACGATGGTGAGGTCGATCAGATCCATCATGAAGGCGCCGGCAACCACCACCAGCGCCTGCTTGCGCCGCTGTGGCGTCATGGCGGCGGCATGGTCGATGGCGTGCAAGCTGGCGGCCCGCCCGCTGGCGGGGGCAGCACCGGATGCCATGGCGGCAGACCTTTCCGTTTGGAGATTCGGTCCGCATCGACCGAATAAGAATAATAATTCTATTTATAAACGGAAAGGCGCGCCGTCAACGGCTCATCGATGGGCGTTGCGCAAATAGGTGGAGCACATCACTCCCACCTCGGTCTTCAGGTTCTTCCAGTCGGCCTTGTTGTAATTCCCCCCCGCCATGCCGAAACCCAGATGCCGGGCGAAGGTGGAATAGGCGACGCGCAGGATGGTATCGATGGCCAGTTCAGGCAGATTATGGCCAATCTCCTCCCGCCGGGCCAGCAGGGCCGCCTGCACCTTGTCGGCCAGATCCTGATAGCCGCGCACGCCAAGCGCGCTGATCACCGGATCATGCACGGCGCGCTGCATCATCGGGCGCATCACCGGGGCATTGCGCTTCAAAAATTCCGCCAGCTCCTCCACGAAGCCCCGCACCAGACTGTCCAGGTCGCTGGCTTTCGCGGTGATCCGCTCCACCATTTCCGACTGTTCGATGATCATCCGGTCAATGAAGCGGTGCTGCACCACCTGGATCAGATCATCCTTGCTGTCGAATCGGCAATAGATTGACCCGATGGAGACCTTTCCCCGCTTCGCCACGTCGGTCAGGGCGAAATCATCATTGCCGCGTTCCATCAACAGATCGGTGGCGGCGGCCAACATCCGCTCAAAAGACGCACGGCTGCGCCCCTGTTTGGGCTCTCGCCCGGCGGGGTTCAACAGCGGCTCGCTCTCCGGCGCCTCATCCATGCTCGACACTCTCACGCCCTTAAAAAATTAAAACCCTGATTCTATTGACATCATTCTAATCCTTGGGGGCCGGCGGGCCAACCCCTATTACCATCGTATTCCCATGCGTCACAGAACGGCTTGACGTCCGAACCATCCAGGGGTTAAATGTTTTCAGAATTAGGGTTCTAGTTTTAGAAAAAGAGCCCAGGCCCTGACCAATCGGGCTCTCTAGGGAGGACATCAATGCGTACCCGTTCCATGCTCCTGCTGGCCGCAGGAGCGGCCGCCCTTTTTGCGACCTCCGCCCAGGCGGCTGACAGCGAATTCACGCTGGAAGAAATTGTGGTGACGGCGACCAAGCGCGCCACGAACCTGCAGGACACCCCCATCGCGCTCCGTGCCTTTGGCGCGGATGACCTGCTGAAATCAGGCGTGACCGATGTGAACGGGCTGACCCGGCTGGCGCCCGATCTGAACATCACCAGCGACACGATCTTCACCAAGATCAGCGTGCGCGGCGTTTCCAGCCAGGATGTCTCCGAAGCTTCCGACCCGGCCCTGACCATCGGCATCGATGGCGAATATATCAACCGCCCGGTGGCCTTGAATGCCAGCTTCTTCGATCTGGAACGGATCGAGGTGCTGCGCGGGCCGCAGGGCACGCTGTATGGCCGCAATGCCACCGCCGGCGCCATCAACATCATCGCCGCCAAGCCGGTGCTGGGCAAGACCACCGGCTTCGCCACCCTGGGCTATGGCAATTTCGACGCCAAGAAGGCCGAGGGCGCGGTCAATGTGCCGTTGGGCGATACGGTGGCCGTGCGTCTGGCCGGGATGCACACCTCCCATGATGGCTACCGCAAGCATGGCGCCGTCGGCCGCGGCGAGGACCAGAATGTCGACGCCGCCCGCCTGTCGCTCGCCTGGGAGCCGACGGAGAATATCCGCACCTATATCGCGGGGGAATATGTCAATGTTGACCAGTTGCCGCCGTCGCAATACGGCGTGCTGGTGGCCCAGAATGGCGTACTGACCAATCCTGCCTATGCGGCGGGCATTGTGGATGCCATCCCCTCCACCCCGGCGCTGGAAAATAACGGCATCCCGTCCAAGCTGACCTTCAGCGGCATCAACCCGCATAGTTTCCCGCTGGGCGATCTGGGCAATTTCAATAGCGAGCAATTCGCCCTGCGCGGCCGGATTGAGGTGGATTTCGCGCTGGGTACGCTGGCCTATCTGGGCGGCTACCGCGACAACAAGACGGACAGCGTGCTGCCCCTGAATGGCTATCTGCCAGCCACCTTCACCTTCCGCAACAACAAGCTGAATTCGCAGACGCAGAGCCACGAAGTCCGCCTGTCCAAGACGCTGGATAGCGGCTTGTTCTATCAGGTGGGTGGCTTCTATTTCCGCGAAAAGGTCGATCTGTCCCGCGGGCTTTATCTGGAACTGCCCAAAGCCTATCTGAACTATTTCTACCGCCCGGACATTCTTTCCACCTCCAAGGCCGCCTTCGGTCAGGTGAGCGTGCCGCTGATGGGGCCGGAATTGTCGATCACCGGCGGCCTGCGCTATACGGATGACGCCAAGAGCGGTACCTTCTACAATTATGGCCCGCGCTTCGGCCGGGGTGAGGGGCCGACGCCGCCGGCCTTTGGCTCCCCCGGCGCCAGTATCCTGAAGCCGCGCTCCTCCTCCGATCAGGTCACCGGCAATATCGGTATCGACTGGAAGCCGGCGCGCGACAGCCTGGTCTATGCCAAGGCCAGCACCGGCTATAAGAGCGGCGGCTTTGACAGTGTCGGCTCCTATGATCCGGAAAAGCTGACCGCCTATGAGGTTGGCACCAAGAACCGTTTCAATAATGGCCGCCTGCAGTTCAATGCCTCGGCCTTCTATTATGATTACAAGGATCAGCAGATCCAGGTGTTCGTCGATAATAATATCGGTGCCCGCACCCTGAATGCCGGTAAATCCCGCGTCTGGGGTATTGAAACCGATACCCGCCTGTTGTTGAGCCCGGTGGACGAACTGTCCTTCACCATCAATTACCTGGATGCCAAGGTGCAGGATTTCGCCACCTCGCTGATCGGCGTCAATGGCAATCCCATCAATGACAGCGACCCGGTGACACAAGGTGCCCAGCCCTTCAACCTGGCCGGCAACCGCCCGCCGCAGGCCCCGAAATGGACGCTCTCGGCCGGGTATAGCCACACGTTCGAAATCGGCAATGGGGCCAATATCGTGGCCGGCGCCTTCAGCCGTTACAAATCGACCCATTACCTGTCGGTGGTGAATTGGGCCGGGATGCGGCAGAAGGGTTTCATCATGACCGATCTGTCGCTGGAATATAATTCCGCCGATGGTGATTATTCCGTCCAGGCCTATGTGCGCAACCTGGAAAACAAGCAGCCGCTGGCCTTTGCCAACTTCAACGCCGCCGGCGGCTCGCTGATCTATAACACCATCTATGCCGCACCGCGCACCTTCGGTATCCAGGGCACCTATCGCTTCTGATAAGCGGCCTTTGTGATGGCCGGCGGCCATTGGCGGGCTGCCGGTCTATGGCTATTGATTTCAGTGCCTGTCCCGGAAATGTTTCTGCTTTTCAAAACCTTGCCATCTCTCCACCGTCATTCCCGCGCAGGCGGGAATCCAAAATCCGCGCTGTCGTATGGATTCCCGCCTGCGCGGGAATGACGGTTAAGGGGTTCGGAAATAGCAAGACATTCAAGGACGGACGCCAAAAACAGGGGAGGCCGGGATGCGCCGATATTTGCGCTGTTTGACCAGCGCTGCCTGCCTGCTGTCGCTGCTGGCGGCTGGGACAGCCGTGCAGGCGGCGGCACCGCAGGTGAATACCAGCGCCGGCCCGGTGGCCGGTAAATCCGCCGATGGCGTGGATGCTTTTCTGGGCATCCCCTATGCGGCGGACACGGGCGGGGCCAACCGCTGGCGCGCGCCGCAGCCGGCCCCGGCCTGGACATCGGTGCGCGATGCCACGGCGTTCGGGCCGGATTGCCTGCAGGAACCGCCGCACAGCCCACCCGGCGGCTCCCCCTGGACAGCAGAATACTTCTCCACCAACCGCACCAGCGAGGATTGCCTGACCGTCAATCTCTGGCGGCCGGCGGGGGAGGCAACAACTTCCGGCAAATTGCCCGTCATGGTCTGGATTCATGGCGGGGCCTTTATCGGCGGCGCCGGTTCCGTGCCGCTCTATGACGGCACGGCCCTGGCGCGGCAGGGCATCATCGTGGTTTCCCTGAATTACCGGCTGGGCGTCTTCGGTTTCCTGGCCCATCCCGCCCTGACGCGGGAGGCTGGTTCATCGGGCAATTACGGGCTGATGGACCAGATCGCCGCCCTGCGCTGGGTACAGCAGAATATCGCCCGCTTCGGCGGCGATCCGACGCGGGTAACCGTGGCCGGTCAGTCGGCGGGGGCGGCCTCTGTCCATGCGTTGCTGGCTTCCCCTGCGGCCGCCGGCCTGTTTGGGCAGGCCATCGCGCAGAGCGGTTCCGGCATGGGTATCCCCATTCCAGCCCGCGCGGCGGCAGAGAGCATGGGTGAAAAGCTGCTGGCGGCGGCTGGCGTGGACAGCATTGATGCCCTGCGCGCCCTGCCGGCAGACGCCGTCGCGAAAGCCGGCAAAGACCCTTCACTGGGGCCGCCCGGCCTGCGCTTTGCCCCGATTACGGAACCGGCCGTGCTGCCCGACCCGGCAAGACAGCGACCGGATGTGCCGGTACTGACCGGGTTGACTGCCGATGAAAGCAGCGTCGGACCCGATTGGGCATCCAGCAGCGTAGTACAGTTGGATACGCTGCTGGTCCGCCGCTTTGGTGACAAGGCCCCACAATTCCGCCCCTTCTATAAGGCGTCAGACGATGCAGCGGCGGCGGTGGCCGCAAAGCGACTGCTGCGCGAACAGGCGACAGCCGCCATGCTGGCCTGGGCGCAGACCCGGCCGGCGACCGCCGCCCCCATCTACGCCTATCTGTTCAGCCACACCCAGACGGGCACGCCGGCAGAACGGTTCGGCAGTTTCCACAGTGTCGAGTTGGCCTATATGTTTGGCACCTTGGATAAGTCTGGTCGCCCCATCCCGGAAGCCGACCGCGCGATTGCCGCCAACATGATGCGCTATTGGGTGAATTTCGTCCGGGCTGGCGACCCCAATGCCGGGGGATCGGTGCTGCCGGTCTGGCCGCGCCTGTCCTCTGGCAAAATCATGGCTTTAGGCGATAAGACGGGGCCGGTGGAACCGCTGGAGGCAGCCAGATGGCGCGCCTACCAGGACTTTGCAGCCAGCGGCGGCAAGCTGGGCCTGTTCTGACACCGCCAGATCACAAGGGATAGTGCAGATGCCAAACATCGATGGTTCCCCTGTTGCCAGTCGCCGCCATCTGCTGCGCGCCGGTCTGGCGTTGGCCGGGGCGGCGCTGACACCGGCACAGGTCTGGGCGCAACTGGCTGAGGGCGGGTCGCCCGCCTTGACCGTGCGGACACGGCAATTGCTGGAACGGGTCTGTGACCTGACCATTCCCGACACGGCCACGCCGGGGGCGGTGAAGGCCCGGGTGCCGGATTTCATCGCCCTGGCGCTGCAGCACGGGCTTGCCCGCACCGGCCGCCCGCCCCCGGCCGACCAGTTCAGCGGCGGTGCCGCCCCAACGGGGGCCGGCTGGCTGGATTGGCTGGGCTTTGAACTGGACCTGAAGGCCGGCGGCAATTTCCTGGCCGCCAAACCGGCGGCCCAGACCAAGGCGCTGAGCGATCTGGATGCGGCCGCCTATGCCAAGGGCGGGGAGAAATCCCCCTGGCGCACGTGGAAGGGCCTGATCGTCACCGGCTATTACACCTCGGAAATCGGGGGCAGCCAGGAACTGTTCTTTGAACTGGTGCCGGGCCGTTTCGACCCGGATATACCCGTCGGCCCGCAGGATCGGGCCTGGTCGAACGACTGGACAGCGGTGGATTTCGGATGAACACAGATTTCGACGCGATCGTCGTCGGCTCCGGCATCACCGGTGGCTGGGCGGCAAAGGAACTGACCGAAAAGGGCCTGAAGGTTCTGATGGTCGAACGCGGTCGCCATATCGAACATGGCACAGACTATGTCACAGAAATGAAGGCGCCGTGGGAAATGCCGTTCCGGGGCGAAGGCGACCCGCAGCTTTATGAACGGGATTTCGCTGTTCAGTCGAAGAACCGGCATTTCACCGAATATACCCAGAACCATTTCGTCAATGACCGGGAAAACCCCTATTCCGTCGCCGATGGCACCCAGTTCAACTGGTGGCGCAGCTATCAGTTGGGCGGAAGGTCGCTGACCTGGGGTCGCCAATCCTATCGGATGAGCGACCATGATTTCGGGGCCAACAAGAAGGATGGCCATGGTGTGGACTGGCCCATCCGCTATGCCGACCTGAAGCCCTGGTACGACCATGTGGAGAGGTTCATCGGCGTGTCGGGGCAGAATGAAGGGGTTTCCTCCCTGCCCGATGGCATCTATCAGCCACCCATGGCCTTGAATGTGCTGGAAAAGCACGCCAAAGGGGTGATTGAGGCGCAATGGCCCGACCGGCGGCTGACCATTGGCCGCACCGCCAACCTGACCCAGGAAAAGGAAGGGCGTGGCACCTGCCAGAACCGGATGATCTGTCAACGCGGCTGTTCCTATGGCGCCTATTTCAGCACGCAGAGTTCCACCCTGCCCGCCGCCCAGGCCACCGGCAAACTGACGCTGATCACCGACACGGTGGTGGAAACGGTGGATTACGACGCCAAGGCGAAGCGGGCCCGCGGCGTTTCTGTCTTGAATGTGAAAACCGGGGAGCGTCGGCGCTATACCGCCCGCATCATTTTCATGAATGCCGGGGCGTTCAACACCAACCATGTGCTGCTGCGGTCGCGGTCCGATGCCTTTCCCAACGGGTTGGGCAACAGCAGCGGCCGGCTGGGCAGCCACATCATGGACCATGCCAGCACGGTGGGGGCCATCGCCCTGTTCGACAGTTTCCAAGATCGAACCACCTATGGCAACCGGCCCACAGGCATCATCATCCCGCGTTTCCGCAATCTGGGGGACCAGCCGGAGGGGGATTTCGTGCGCGGCTACAGTTTCCAGGGCGGCGCCCTGCGCAGCACCTGGACGCGCGGCAAACGGGAAGCCGGCATCGGCGAGGCCTTCAAGGAAAGGCTGCGCCAGGTCGGCCCCTGGCGCATGGTTCTGGTGACGTTCGCCGAAAGCCTGCCGCGCGAAAGCAACCGCCTGCGCCTGGACCCGGTGAAGGTCGATCAATTCGGCGCCCCTTTGCTGCAGATCGACTTCACCCATGGGGAGAATGAGCGCAAGGCCCTGACCGATGCCGGCAAGGAGGCCAGCGCCATGCTGACCGCTGCCGGCGGCAAGGTGATCTTGTCCTTGAACCAGCCGGGCATCGGCGGCAGTGCCATCCATGAAATGGGCGGGGCCATGATGGGTCATGACCCGCGCACATCGGTCACCAACCGCTGGAACCAGTTGCATGACGTGCCCAATGTGTTCGTCACCGATGGGGCGGCCATGGCGTCATCCGCCTGCCAGAACCCGTCACTGACCTATATGGCGCTGACCGCGCGGGCCTGCGATACGGCCGTTGCGATGCTGAAGCAGGGCCGGATCTGACCGGGTTTTGCATCCACCTTCAAAAGTATGATTATTTATACCAGCGGGGTGAGGCAGGCACGGGGCTGGCCCTGTCAATGACAGACAGAGCCAGCCATTCCTAGCCCCGTCGGGGATGACCCAGCCCCCTTATTTCTCTGACAAATCATGCAATTTTTCCGATGGACCTGCGTATACCTATCCCCAAAAAGGGAAAACCGGGCTATAATGACCAGCCCGGCACCTCTGCCGGGGAAAGGGAAACCCGCAGGGTGAAGATGCGTCAGCGCAAGGAACAGACCGGTCCCAGGACCACCGGCTTGAATACCACATCCATGAAGCGGATCCATGGTTCCATTGCCCATGATTTGGGCGTGGATATTGTCACCGGCATTTACAAGCCGGGCGACACGCTGCCGGGGGAGATCGAGTTTTCCGAACAGTTGGACGTTTCACGCACGGCCTATCGGGAAGCGGTGCGCATCCTGTCCGCCAAGGGGCTGGTGGAAAGCCGGCCGCGCACCGGCACGCGGGTGACGGAAAAGGAACGCTGGAACCTGCTGGACCCCGACGTGCTGGCCTGGATGTTCGAAGGTGAGCCGAGTGTGGAATTCATCCGCGACCTGTTCGAACTGCGCATGATCATCGAACCCTCGGCCGCCGAACTGGCCGCCGTGCGGCGCAGCGGTGCCGATCTGGCCCGCATGGGCCACGCGCTGGAGGAAATGGCCCGCCATGGGCTGGCCACGGAAGCCGGGCGGGAAGCGGACCAATTGTTCCATCACGCCATTCTGGAAGCATCGCGCAACGCACCGCTGATGACCCTGTCCAGCACCATCTCCGCTGCCGTGAGCTGGACCACCATCTTCAAACAGCGCAAGCGCAAACTGCCGCGCGATCCGGTGGCCGATCACCGCGTGCTTTATGAAGCCATCGGCAACAGCGACCCGGCGGCCGCCCGCGCCGCCATGGTGGATCTGGTGCGGCTGGCCCAGGAAGATACGGAGCTGTCGCTGTAGGATCTTCTACATGCTGGGGGCGAGAAAATTAGTGTAGTACTCCTTATGCTAAAACATTAGAGGTAAATATATCTATATGATATAAAAATCATGCCTCCCATATCTTAGATTGTGCAAATCTTCTCTCGCACAGGGAGGGAAGCAAAATGAGAAAAGCAACTTTAATGGCAACCTGCCTGATTCTGGGCGGGTGCGCTGAACTCAGCTCCATTCACCGCAGCTATAATGCAGAACCTGAAGCAGCCTCGATATTGTCGGTGGATGCCAAACAGCGCAATGTCCTGATCACGCCGCATCTGGAAGCCGATAAAAGAGCCATCGTCTGTTCAGAACCCAACCCGGATTTTGCATCCGTGCTGGCATCCTCCCTTTCCGGCGGCTTTGGCAACGGCGACAGTTCGGCCCAGGTCGCCGCCGCTCTGTCGGAAACCGGGGCCAATATCGGCCTGCGTACCCAGTCCATCCAGCTTTTGCGCGATGCCATGTACCGGCTTTGCGAGGGGTACGCCGCCGGCGCCATCGACAAGGCAGATTTTCACCATCTGCACCTGCGCTATCAGGCGGCCATGGTCTCCATTCTGGCAATCGAGCAATTGACCGGCTATGCCCGCCCCACAACGGTTATCATCGGCACGAATGCCGCGGCCAGCGGCTATGACGGCTTGGCCATTGCACAGAAGCAGCTTGATGATGCTCGCAAGCAGCAAGCGGAGGCAGATCAGAAACTGGCCGACGCCAAGAAAGCCGATCAGGACGCTGGCGCTGCCGTAACGGCCAAGGAAAAGGAACTGCAAGGCGCCGATCAGGCGCAGAAGCCAGCGCTTGAAGCTGAGCGCGACAAACTCAAGCAGCAAAAGACAACCACCGAGGCAGCCCTGAAACTGGCACAGAAAGCCGCCGATGACGCAGCCGGAAATGTCACCGCCAAGGAAGAAGCCCGGGCCAAAGCCATGGCATCCACTGCGACGGCTCAAGGGTTTGGCCTACCGGCTCAGATCACCGAAAGGCCGGCACCCGACGCCGCGGCCACAGCGCATGTGGCAAATGCAGTCGTATCCATCCTTAATACAACATTAGAACAAGATTGGGTGCGGCAACACTGCCTCGACATTATGAAAGGCGGGGAGGGAAGCCCCCAGATTTCCCCGGAGGTAAGGGATCTTTGTATTTCCTATATCAGACAGGAAACAGTAAAAATTGAAATAAAAACAGAAGAAGAAAAATTTAGGCTTGATAAACTAAAAAAAGCCGTTAGCGCTTCCTCCGCACGCCCCTTCGTTGAATGAAATAGTAGTGGAGAATTGCCATGAACATCACCCACGACGCCGTTTTTGTGGCGGTAAAAACCGCAGAGGAACTGGAAAATGCAAGAAACACCTATTTGAAATCCGGATATGAAGAAAAAAACATACAGATATTTGATGACCTCATAGTGGACAACACCGCCATAGGGGGGAACAAGACGGTTACAAAAAATGCCGCTGTTGTTCTTTTTACAAAAATCGCCTAACCTCTTCAGAGTCCATCATGTATTTTTCGAATAATGGCGAAGATATTATAATATACTAATATTTTCAAAAAATCCCCAGAAGGCAGCAATCCCCCTATCAATGGATTGCTGCCTTCATCTATTGATCAGACCTCAATTAAACGTGTAGCGCACACCGAGAGAGAAGGTGCGGGCCAGCAGCAGGGTGCCAAGATTGTACTGTTCGGCATTGCCGGCATTGTCGAACTTGTAATAGTTCTGCTGCTTCGACCGGGTCAGGTTAACCGCATCAAAGGTCAGCCCCACCTGATCGGTGACATTCCAGGAAAGCTGGAAATCCAGGCTTTCCTCCGGCTTGAACCAGACGCCGATCGGGTTGGCGAACAGCCGCGCCTCGTTATTATGCAGGAAGCCCTTGCGCCAGACATAGGACAGGCGTGCCCCCACCGGGCCATGATCATAAACCAGGGTGGCGTTATAGGAGAGCTTGGAGACGCCGAAGAATTGTGAGCTGGTCTGGCCGATAATATTCCCGGCGGCATCGGACAGCGGGATATTCTGTTTGGAATCCAGCAGGGTCAGGCTGCCAACCACCCCCAGACCATCCAGCATTTCCGGCAGATAATGCGGGAAATAGGTGGCCCCCAGTTCCAGCCCCTTCAACACCCCATCAGAGGCATTGACCGGGCGGGTGATGGCGAAATAATCCGTCTTGCCGGCGACAATGCCATTATTGGGGATATATTCGCGCACCGTCAGCGGCACCACCAGCCCGTCAATCTCCCGGCGGAAGCCGGTGAGATAGAGGGCGCTGTCACGGTCGAAATACCATTCAACCGCCAGATCGATATTCTTCGAATGGGTGGGCTTCAGGCTGGCGGTGCCGGCACTGCCGCTGCCATAGCCCACATTGGTCAGGTCACCCGTCAGCGAATAGTTGGGGTTGATATCCCCGAAATTCGGCCGGCGCAGCGTTTCCCCATAATTGAAGCGCAGGCGCACATCGGACGTCACATCATAACGCGCCGTGAAGCTGGGCAGCCAGCGGGCGGAACTCTGTGATACCTGCGTCAGCGCGCCATTCTTGTAGCGGTCGAAGAAATCATAATCGGTGCCGACATGCACATAGCGGGCACCACCTTGCAGCTTCAGCGGCCGGTCGAAAATATCGATCTCGGCATCGGCCTGGACATAGGCCGACAAGGTTTCCTCATTGATATCAAACACCTTGGCCAGGGAGAGCTGGTCAGAGGTCTTCACCTTGTACAGGCCGCGCACCATGTCGGCATTGTCATAGAGCCAGTAACCGCTGGGCAGTACCCAGCTTGTCGGCACATCGGCCCGCCCGTCGAAGAAATCCTTGTTGGTGAACCAAGCCTCGCTGGGCAGGGTGGAAAGCTTGGCGCCCAGATTGGCCGCATCCTGCGTGCGGACGGCGGTGGATGCCTTGCGGTCATCATAGCGGAAACCCGCCTTCACCTGGCGCAGGAACCCATCATCCCAATTATACTGCCCATCCAGCGTGGCGGTGAAGGCGCTGCCATCGGCGGTGTTGGCATTATCGTAAAGCTGCGCCACGTTCCAGACGCTGGGGTCAGCCAGCTTCGCATCATCCTCGAAATGATAGGAGGGGATGCCGCCACCGGCGTTGAAATCCGTCTTGATCTGCTTGGCGACCCGGTCGGTGCGCATGGCCAGGAATTCGGACTTGTTCTTGCTGGTCTGATAGGCGGCATCGGCGACAATCTTGGCATTGTCGCCGATGGCCCAATCACCATTCAGTGCATAGACGAAGCTGTCCGTCTTCGACTTGGTGAAATCGCCGCTGTTGAAGCCATAGACATCATCCACCGTCCGGGCCTTGACGATGTTGGTCCCGTCATAAAGCTGCACCGGGCCGGGATTGCCCCACCAGTCGACAAAGCTGAACTGCAGGCTGTTGAAGCTGGTGCCCCGGAAACCGGAATAAAAGAACTCCGCCGTATAGGTGGAATTGTCGTTGGGCGACCATTGCGCGGCGGCATTGACCGATGGCCGTTCCCGCTTGCCATACAGGTCGCTGCTGAACACGGCATCGCGGGACAGGTAATAGGGCACCTTGGTGCCATTGATGGTCAGCGCCGAACCGGGGGCCGTGGGCAGGCCGTAATCCAGGCCGGGCGTCCAGTTGACATTCTTGTCACCGGGGAAGATGCGCTCCAGCGGCTTCAGGCCGGCCGCAGCGGGCGGCTTTTCGGTGGCGAACGGCACCATGGCGCCCGCCGTGGTGGACATGTTGCGGTATTTGGAGCGGTTATAGCTGCCATTGACCAGCAGGCCGAATTCCCCGGCCCCCGTCTCCCAGCGGTCGCTGACCAGCATGGCGACGTTGGGGTTATAGGTGTCGGCTTCCTCATTATAGGTGCCGCGCGCCAGACCGGAAATGGTGAAGCCGTCGAAATCAAACGGCCGGCGGGTTTCCACATTGATCTGGCCGGCCAGGCCGGTTTCCATCTGGTCGGCGGCGCGTGTCTTATAGACATCCACCTTCTTCACCAGATTGGCCGAGACATCCTGCAGGGCAAAGGACTGGCCGGCGGCGGTGAAGATATTGCGGCCGTTCAACGTGGTCAGCGGGTCGGTCAGACCCCGGATGGTGACGGTCGCCACCTCCCCGCCGCCCCGGTCGGTGACCTGGATGCCGGTCAGGCGCTGCAGCGCCTCCACCACATTATTGTCGGGCAATTTGCCGACATCCTCGGCCACGATGGAATCAACGATCTGCGTGGATTCCCGGCGCACATTGATGGCGCCCACCACCGAGGCGCGCACGCCGGTAACGATGATTTCTTCCAGTTGCTCCGCCTGCTGCGCCTGGGCAGCACTGGCCAGTGTGAGAACGAGCATGGATGCGGAACAGAGTCCGCGTGGCGTGATGGCCATGGATATCCTCCCCCAAGAGGTCGCGGCGCATTGGTGCGCCTTTTTGAATTACTCAGACTATTTAATGCTCAGACAAATAAGGCGCAAGCAGTATTTCTGTCATGAAAGGGGGAGGCGGTACGGATGTGGCGGTTTGGGCACAGGGGGCCGGGCTTTTCAAAGCCTTGCCCTTTCGCCCCCACCATTCCCCGCACAGGCGGGGAATGGTGGCTGAGCGGTTGGACATTGCAGGAGGACGCTTCGAAACGGATTGCTAAAGCCGCCTCCCGCCCCCACACATCCTATTTATCAGACAAATATCCCTAATCCACCAGCCACCGGGCCGCTTGCCCCGCTGCAGCGCCCGCGGCCAGCCGTTCCCCGTTCCCCACCAGCCCCCGGCCGGGCGCCCCCGCCAGAAGCAGCCGCACGGCACCGCCGCCGGCATCCTGGCGGGCAAAGGCGGTGGCCTGGGCGCGGGGGGCCAGGGTGACCGCCCCCCCCTGCCCGAAGGTCACCGCCAGATCCGGCCGCAGGATGGGGGAGAGCAGGAAGCTGTCAGCCCCCGGATTGACCGGAACGGCGCGGAACTGTGTTGCCGGCAGCGCGCCACTGCCGATCCGCAGCCCCTCCCCCGCCTGCACCAGGAAGCGCCCTGGCTGCCCCGCCGGGCTGAACCGTTCCGGCAAAGCCCCATTGCCCACCGGCACACCGAAATCGGGGGTGCCGTCGGGCTGGTAATAAAGCCGCTGGATGCGGGTGTGGCGGTTGGGGTCAAACAGGGAATCGCCCTTGATGTCCCGGTAATCGCGCCCGTGATAGACCAGGATGTCGCGGCCCTGTTCATCCACAGTGAAGCTGTTATGGCCTGGGCCATAGACGCTGGTTTCGGCACTGGAAACAAAGACCGGCTGCGGCGATTTCTGCCAGACGGCCGGATCCATGATGTCGGCATCATCGGGGGCCGTCAGCAGGCCCAGACAATAGCGGGCATCGGTGGCGCTGGCGGAATAGGTCAGGAACAGCCGGCCATTGCGGGCCAGCAGGGCCGGCGCTTCGGCCACCTTATAGCCCCGGATTTCCCAATCCAGGGTCGGCACGGTCAGCCGGGCCGGCGGCCGGGCCAGGGTGGTGGGGCTGGCCAGCGGTGCCAGATAGAGGTTGGAGTTCGTCTCGATCCCCGGCTCCTTCTGCGCCCAGCAGATATAGCGCACGCCGCGATGGCTGAAGATGGTGGAATCCAGGGTGAAACTGTCCCATGGCGTCTGCAACTGGCCGGTCAGGGTCCAGGTACCGGTCAGCGGATCGGCATCACGGCAACTCAGCACATAGGTGCGGATATGGAACGGCTCCCCGCTATCGCCAGCGGCGAAGTAGAGGTGCCAGGCCCCGTCGAACCAATGCAGTTCCGGCGCCCAGATATAGCCGCCCAGCTTGCCCGTCGCCGGGCGGCGCCAGACCACGGCTTCACTGTCATCCGCCGCCAGCCCGGCCAGGGTGGGGCTGCGGCGGATGATCAGCCGATCATATTCCGGGACGGAACCGGTCAGGTAATAATGCCCATCCGTATGGCGGAACACCTGCGCATCGGCGCGCTGGCGCACCAGCGGGTTCAGCGGTGCCGCTGCCGGGGCCGGACCGGCCGCTGCGCGGGCGGCACCGCTGAACAGCCTGCCGGTGACCGCCGGCAGGCTGGCAGCACCAGCCAGGAACAAGCGGCGGGAAAGGGCGCTGTGCATCATGGTTCGTCCCCTCAATAATCCGCCACAGGCCAGCCTTCCGCATCCCAGCGGATGGGGGCGATACGCAGGGTGGAGGCGCCGTTATTCTGCCGATCATAGGCGTGATAGACGACATACCAGGTGCCGTCCTTGTCCTGAAAGGCGCCGGGATGGCCGGGGCCGCGGAAGCGCTGCTGTTCAGGCAGGTCGGCACGCAGGAAGATGCTGCCGCCGCCCTGCATCATCGGGCTGCCATCGCGGCCGAGATAGGGGCCGGTAATCTCCTTCGACCGCCCCACCACGGTGTAATAGGTGCTGTTCACCCCCTTGCAGCAATAATCATAGGAGGCGAGCAGCCAGTAATAGCCGCCATGGGGAATGATGAAGGGGGCTTCCACCGGTGCTGGCGCACCGGCCGGGGCCGGGCGGCGGGCGATGGAATAGGGTTTGGCATCGGGTGCTGGCTTGCCGGTCCTGGCATCCAGCGGGAACAGTTTCAGCCCGGTCCAGAAACTGCCCAGGGCGAGCCAATGACGGCCCTGCGCATCGATGATGAAATTGGGATCGATGGCGTTGAAATCATCCTTCTCCGTCGACATCAGGACCATGCCCTGATCCTTCCAGCCATAATTGGCGGCCTTGGGGTCCAGCGTCGGGCTGGTGAACAGGCCGATGGCGGAGCGGTTGGACCCGAAGGTGGAGACGGCGTAGTACAGCCGATATTCCCCATTCACAAAGGACACATCGGGCGCCCACATCTCCTTCGTGCCGGGCACGGCCTTTTGCGCCCAGTCCGGAATCTGGGTGAAAAGCGGGCCGCTGGCCGTCCAGTGCTTCAGGTCCGTGGAGGTGCGGGAGAGGATATAGCGCCCCTTATCGCCCGGCACCCCCGTGCCGAAGACGTAATAGCGATCACCTTCCCGGATGATCACCGGATCATGGGTGGGGGCCAGATCGCCGGTCAGTTGGGCATTCAACGTGCCGCCAGCCTTTTCCCCCACCTGCTGCGCCAGGGCCGGCGTCGCCAGCAGCAACAGGGAAAGGGCGGTCGTGGCCAGGGTCTTCTGCAACGCCATGGTTTCCTCCGTTTTTGGGAATCCGGGCCGGGGAACGAGGGCGTTCCCCGGCAACCGCCTCAGCGCAGGTCCAGCACCACCACCGATTTGGCCGGCAGCGTCACTGTCAGAACCCCACCTTCAATGCGGGCATCGCTGAAGGCGGCGGGCTTCACCACATCCGGTGCGTTGAAATCATTATGGGCGTTGATGGCAGATGCCGTCAGCACCCGGCCGCTGACGGCGCTGGCGCTCACGCCTTCCAGCTTCACCGTCACCTTGTTGGCGTTATTAGGGTCCAGGTTGGACAGGCCGACATGCAGCCGGCCATCCTTGGCCCGCACCGCCGAGCCGCTGACGGCCGGCATCGTCCATTTATCCTTGGTGTAGCTGGGCGTGTCGATGCTGATGGGCAGCACGGTGGCATCCTGCCAGGGCTGATACATCTCAAACACATGATAGGTGGGCGTCAGCACCATCTTGGGCCCGTCGGTCAGCACCATGGCCTGCAGCACATTAACCATCTGGGCAATGGCGCTCATCCGCACGCGGTCGGCATGGCGGGCGAAGATATCCAGAGTGGTGGAGGCAACCAGCGCATCACGCAGCGTATTCTGCTGACGCAGGAAGCCCGGATTGGTGCCGGGATCGCCGGCATACCAGGTGCCCCACTCATCCACCGCCAGCCAGACCCGTTTCTGCGGATCATATTTATCCATGATGGCGCTGTGCCGGGTGATCAGATCATCCATCCGCCGGGCCTCGGCCAGTGTCTCGGCCCAGCCTGCCTCATCGAACTGGGTGGCGGATGCCTTGGGCGGCCAGGCGCCGGGTACCGTGTAATAATGCAGCGACAGCGCGTCCAATTGCTTGGCGGCGACGCGCATCATCGTCTCCGTCCAGTCAACATCATCCACATTGGCGCCGGCGGCGATCTTGCTGATCTTGGAGCCGGCCGGCACCTTGATGAAGGTGGCATAGCGGCGGGTGACGTCGGCGGCATATTCGGCGCGCATATTGCCGCCACAGCCCCACAGCTCATTCCCGACGCCGAAATAGGGCACCTGCCAGGGCTGTTTCTGGCCGTTCCTGGCCCGCTCCTCGGCCAGGCTGCCGGCGGGGGCGGTCATATATTCCACCCAGTCGGCCATTTCCTGCGGCGTGCCATTGCCGACATTGCCGGCGACATAGGGTTCCGCGCCCAACTGCTTCACCAGTTCCATGAATTCATGGGTGCCGACGGTGTTGGGTTCGGTCACGCCACCCCAATGGGTGTTCACCTTCACCGGCCGCTTGTTCTGCGGCCCCACCCCGTCGCGCCAATGATATTCATCGGCAAAGCAGCCGCCCGGCCAGCGCACCACCGGCACCTTCAGCCGGCGCAGCGCCTCGACCACATCGGTACGGAAGCCATTGCGGTTGGGGATATTCTTGTCATTACCGACCCACAGCCCGCCATAGATGCCATGGCCCAGATGTTCGGCAAACTGGGTGAAGATGCGGCGGTCATAGGTGGGGCCGGGCCGGTCAGCCTGGATGGTGGCACTGGTGGGCTTGCCAGCCGTCTGGCCCAAGGCGGCCGGCACCAGGGCGGTGACAGACAGCAGTATGGCCGTGATCCGGCGCAGGGACGCGATCATGGGTTTCCTCCGGTTTATTTTTTTGATTTTCGTCGGCAAGGTCGGGCGGTGCGGTCCCCCGGCAACCGCCCGGCCACCGTCAAAGTGCCTTCACTGCCACGTCCACCGCCGCCGCCCGTTCCAGCCGGTTGCGGGCCGGCAGGGTGAAGGGGGCCGCGGCGATTTCAAACACATCGCCTTCCTGCGTGCGCACCCCATCGCTGAAGGAGAGCGTGGCGGTGCCGAAGAAATGCACATGCACATCGCCGGCACGGCGGAACAGATCATATTTAAAGTGATGATGTTCCAGATTGGCCAGCGTGTGGGACATGTTGTCCTCACCGGACAGGAAGGGCTTTTCCCAGATCACCGCGCCATCGCGGACAATCCGGCTGCTGCCTTCCACATGGGCGGGCACGTCGCCGATCAGCAGTTCCGGCCCCAGCGACGCCTGGCGCAGCTTGCTATGGGCCAGCCACAGGTAATTATGCCGCTCCGTCACATGGTCGGAAAACTCGTTGGCCAGCGCCAGACCCAAGCGATAGGGCGAGCCATCGGGGCCGATCACATAAATGCCGGCCAGTTCCGGCTCCTCCCCGCCATCCTTGGCGAAGGACGGCATGGTCAGCGGCTGTTCCGGACCGACAAGCTGGGAGCCATCGCCCTTGTAGAACCATTCCGGCTGCTGGCCGACCTGTCCGGGGGCGGGCTTGCCACCCTCCAGCCCTTCCAGGAACATGCGCATAGAATCGGTGACGGCGCCCTGCTGGGCGGCCTTATGCATCTTGTCGCGGCCTTCCGCCGATCCCAGATGCGTCAGCCCGGTGCCGGCCAGCACCAGATGCGCCGGGTCTTCATGATCGATGGGGGCCAGCAGACGCCCGGCCGCGAGTTCGGCGGCGATATCCACGGCGGCACCCTGGCCACAGGCGGCTGCCTCTTCAGCCAGGGAACGGCCGGCGGCAATGGCACGTAAGGCCAGTTCGCGCACGGACGCGACGCCGGGCAGGAAACAGGCCGCTTCCCCTTGCGCGAAGATCACCGAGCGCGCGCCATCGGCGGCGCGATGCTGCAACAGACGAAGTGCCATCTTTCCTCTCCCGTCACGCCACTTCGGGCGCACTGTTCATTTCCAGCCGGGGGAACCGGCTTGCCAATAACTCTGACATATTACAGGTGGGCCGGATTGGCAATGATGGATGCGCACTGGGACGGATGAAACAAAAGGCGCCGGAGCCCTATGAGGGGCACCGGCGCTGTGATCATCTATTTGTCTATGTAATAAATCTACCGGAGCGGGGAAAGGCCGCATTCACGCCGCTGCGATGCCTGTGCCCCCCCCAAAAGGGACAGGTTGTCAGCCTCCCGCGTCTGGAATGTCAGGCGATGTTCCGAACGACCATAAAGCCGGTCATGGTTAATCAGGGCAGCATAGGTTGCCGGCGCGAACCTGCTGCTGGCGCGCCCTTCTGCCTAACCGTAATTGATCCATCGCCAAGCCATGGCCGTGGCAGCATTGCCGAAAGCTGCAGGCACATATGGCTTCAAGACACGATAAGTCCATAGGCTGTGGCGCTGGTGACAAGTATGCTTGGCGTCCCTGCTGTTTGCCCGTTTCAGCGATACCGGGCGATGCCAAGGCCGTCCGGGTCGATCGGCGGTTTCGTGCCACCCATAAGACTGGCGATCAGTCGGCCGGAGCCACAAGCCATGGTCCATCCCAGCGTGCCGTGGCCGGCATTGAGGAATAGGTTGGATATCGGCGTGGCACCGACAATGGGCGTGCTGTCGGGGGTCATGGGGCGCAGGCCGCTCCAGTAATGCGATGGCACGCTGTTGTCGGCGGCACCGGGGAACAGATTGTTGAGCGAATAGCGCAGCGTCGCTTCCCGCCGCGGCGGCAGCACATTGTTAAACCCCGACAGTTCCGCCATGCCCCCAACCCTGATCCTGTTACCCAGGCGGGTGATGGCGATCTTGTAGCTTTCATCCAGCAGGGTCGATACCGGCGCGCGGTCAGGGTCGCTGACCGGCAGGGTGATGGAATAGCCCTTCACCGGATAGATCGGCAGATCCAGCCCGAGCGGGCGGAGCAGCGCTGGGGCGTAGCTGGCCAGGGCCACCAGATAAGCGTCGCCCTGCACCGTGCCCTTGTCGGTATGGACCCCGGCGATGCGCCCCCCTTCCACCGCCAGCGACGTGATGGACGTGCCATACCGGATATCCACCCCCATGCCCGGCAGCAAGGCAGCCAGCTTGTTGGTAAAGATATGGCAATCGCCGGTCTCGTCACCGGGTAACCGCAGGCCGCCGACGAAATTGTCGCGCGTCGCGGCAAGTCCGGGTTCGGCCGCGACGCACCCATCACGGTCCAGCAATTCATAGGAAACGCCATATTCACGCAGCACGGCAATGTCGCCCCCGCTGGCGTCGAGTTGCTTCTGAGTGCGGAACAGCTGCAGCGTGCCCTGTGACCGGTGATCATAATCGAGACCGAGCTTGCCGCGCAGTGCCACCAGCTCGTCACGGCTGAACTCGGCCAGCCGCACCATCCGGCTTTTGTTGAGCGCATAGCGGGCCTTGGTGCAGTTGCCCAGCATGGCCAGCATCCATCGCAACATCGCCATGTCGGCGGTCGGCTTGATGATCAGCGGGGCGTGCGTCATGAACAGCCACCGCAGCGCCTTGGTCGGGATTCCCGGTGCGGCCCATGGCGAGGCATAGCCCGGTGAAATCTCGCCAGCATTGGCAAAGCTGGTTTCAAGCGCAGGCCCTGGCTGACGGTCGATCAGCACCACATCATGCCCGGCTTCGGCCAGATAATAGGCGGAGGTCACACCGACGACGCCGGCACCCAGAACGATGACTTTCAAAGCGGTTCTCCAGCAGCGAAGGTTTGCGCAACACCGTTCTCGACAAAAATCCGCGTGTGGCGGGTGCCGAGCCAGGTCAATATTTCATAGGCAATGGTTCCCGCGTCGCGGGCCACATCGCTCAGTGACTGTGAGGGGCCTAGAAACTCGACAAAGTCGCCTTCCGCCAGCGCCGCGTCAGGCAGTGCGCTGATATCGACCGTCAGGCTGTCCATCGATACCCGCCCCAGGATCGGCAGCCGAACGCCGCGATGCCAGGCGGCACCGACACCGCTCAGGCTGCGCGGCCAGCCATCGGCATAGCCGAGCGAGATCGTGGCAATGCGCTGCGCTGCGGTTGCGACATGCTTCAGGCCATAACCGACACCGGTTCCCGCCGCGATGGTACGGATCTGGGTCACCCGCGCCTCAAGCCCGACGACGGGACGCAACCCGGCATCGACGGGACCCGGATCGACGCCATAGAGAGCGAGCCCAGGCCGCGCCAGATCGCCGTAATAGTCAGACGACAGCATGACGCCGCCGCTGTTGGCCACCGACTTCGGCACCGATGGGAAACAGGCGCCGACAGCGTTGAAGGCCGCCAGTTGAGCACCATTCTCCGGCCGCTCGGGTTCGTCGGCACAGGCGAGATGTGTCAACAGCAGGCGCAACTCGACCTCCCGCCCGAAGGACGCATCCCCGGCCAGCGCCATCGCCGCGGAATGCGGCAGGCCCAGCCGCGACATGCCGGTATCGATCTGCAGGGCGGCAGGAAGCGCGCGCCCCAAGGTCCGCGCCAATGCCCGCCAGCGCTCCACCTGAGACAGTGAATTGAGCGCCGGCAGGAAATTCTGTTCGGCGCATAGGGCTTCATTGCCGGGGTCCACGCCGTTGAGAATAAATATCTCCGCCCCGGCACCGATGGCCCGGGCCAGTGCTGTCGCCTCACAGAACTGGGCGACGAAGAAACTGCGGCATCCCTCTCGGTAAAGAGCCGGTGCAGCCTGCGCGACGCCCAATCCGTAGGCGTTCGCTTTCATGACGGCACCACAGCGCGCCGGCGCGACCCGAACCGCCAGCGAGCGGTAATTGGCGCGAAGCGCATCAAGATCGATGGTGAGCCGGCTCGACCCGGCAGGCACCTGCCTCTGTTCGTTCATGTCTCATCTCCCCACAGGAAGATAAGAAAAATTCCTGTCAATTTCTCACCCAACTGTCGTATGAACTGACAGTCAGGACCGAATAATCAGCATAATCTGCGAAGGTTTGGAATTTTCTGCATGAGTACGCTTGACGATGCCGACCGTCGGATATTGAACTGCCTGCGGCTTGATGCGCGCATCACCAACAATGCGCTGGCCGCTATGGTGGGCCTGTCGCCATCGGCTTGTCTGCGGCGGGTGCGCCTGCTTGAAAAAGCCGGGGTGATCCGCGGCTATACGGCCATCGTTTCAAGGGCCGCGCCCGATGAAGGCACGACCGCGATCGTCCAGATCGAACTGGAACGGCAGACAGAGGAATATCTGACACGGTTCGAGGCGGCCCTGCGCCCCCATCCCGAGATCCAGGAATGGTATCTGATGACGGGCACGGGCGATTATCTGTTGCGGGTGCAGATTGCAGGTATCGACGATTATGGTGCGTTCCACCGCGATGCGCTGTCGCGCCTGCCCGGGGTTGCACGCATCAAATCAAGCTTTGCCATGCGCAGCCATCGGAGGGCGTAATCCAGAGGATGATCGTCGCCTGATCGCCCCCAGCAATTCTTCAATGGCGGTGCGCCCAGCCCGCCTTTTCAAGAACTTCAACGTGCCGGGCAAGACAATCTAGTGATTATAAACACATATATATTAAATTTTTTATCTTCAAAATTATCGGTTAAATAGAAAATACCCATTAATTTAATAAAATCCCCACTCGGCAAAATGTTGCCGAGTGGGGATCTCAAGGCGGACACTCCGCCTCAACCGCTCAGTGATTATCCCGCGGCAGGCCCTTGGTCTGGGCGATGCGCTGATACTTCTCCGCCCCTTCCAGAATGGCACCGGTATTCATCTGGCCCACCGTGGCGCGCTGGATTTCCTGCCAGGGCGTCTGGGAGGCCGGATAGGCGTAACCACCAGCCGCCGCCAGTTCCGCCCGGCGCTTGGCCAGTTCCTCGTCAGAGACCTGCACATTGACGGTGCAGTGCTTCAGGTCGATGCGCACGCGGTCACCGGTGCGCAGCAGGGCCAGGGCCCCGCCCGCCGCCGCTTCCGGGGAAGCGTTGAGGATGGAGGGGGAACCGGACGTGCCCGACTGGCGGCCATCGCCGATGCAGGGCAGGGCGGAGATGCCTTCGCGGATCAGATAGGCCGGCGGGCGCATATTCACCACCTCGGCCGCCCCCGGATAGCCCACCGGGCCGGCACCGCGCATGAACAACAGCGTCTCCGACGTGATGCCCAGCGACGGATCGTCGATGCGGTGATGGTAATCCTCCGGCCCGTCGAACACCACGGCGGGGCCTTCAAAGGCTTCCGGGTCGTTAGGGTTGGAGAGGTAACGGTCGCGGAATTCCGGGCTGATCACACTGGTCTTCATAATCGCGGCATCGAACAGATTGCCGCGCAGCACGATGAAGCCGGCCTTCTCCTTCAGCGGCTGGCCATAGGGGCGGATGACCTTCTCATCCTCAATCTCCACGCCCCGGCAATTGTCGCCAATGCTCTTGCCATTGACGGTCAGCGCGTTTTCAATGATGCGGCCCTGCTGCATCAACTGCGACACCACGGCGGGCACACCGCCGGCGCGGTAATAATCCTCGCCCAGATATTCGCCGGCGGGCTGCAGGTTCACCAGCAGCGGAATATCATG
Source organism: Azospirillum sp. RU38E (assembly GCA_943370215.1). Classification (GTDB taxonomy): domain Bacteria; phylum Pseudomonadota; class Alphaproteobacteria; order Azospirillales; family Azospirillaceae; genus Niveispirillum. The sequence continues at coordinate 125,419 of CALRQC020000005.1, read as the reverse complement.
GCCGTGGCTCTGCCAATCCTGCAGATCCAGTTCCACGCCCATATGCCGGGCGATGGCGGCCAGATGGATCGGCGCGTTGGTGGAACCGCCAATGGCAGAATTCACCGCAATGGCGTTCAGGAAGGCGTCGCGCGTCAGGATATCCGACGGCTTCAGATCTTCATGCACCATCTGCACGGCGCGCAGGCCGGTGCGATAGGCCATTTCCTGGCGGTCACGGTACGGGGCCGGGATGGCGGCACCACCGGGCAACTGCATCCCCAGCGCCTCAGCCAGGCTGTTCATCGTGGTGGCCGTGCCCATGGTGTTGCAATAACCCGTGGACGGGGCCGACGACGCCACCAGCTTGATGAAACCGTCATTGTCGATCTCACCGGCGGCCAGCATCTGCCGGGCCTTCCAGACGATGGTGCCGGAACCGGTGCGTTCACCCTTGTGCCAGCCATTCAGCATCGGGCCGACCGACAGCGCAATGGCGGGAATGTTCACCGTGGCCGCCGCCATCAGGCAGGCAGGCGTGGTCTTGTCGCAACCGATGGTCAGCACCACACCATCCAGCGGATAGCCATACAGCACCTCCACCAGGGTCAGATAGGCCAGGTTACGGTCCAGCCCCGCCGTGGGGCGCTTGCCGGTTTCCTGGATCGGGTGGACGGGGAATTCCAGCGGAATGCCCCCGGCCTCCCGAATACCGTCGCGCACCCGTTCCGCCAGCACCAGATGGTGGCGGTTGCAGGGGCTGAGGTCGGAACCGGTCTGGGCAATGCCGATGATCGGCTTGCCCGAGCGCAGTTCCTCCAGCGACAGGCCGAAATTCAGATAGCGCTCCAGATACAGCGCTGTCATGTCGATATTGGCCGGATTATCGAACCAGGCGCGGGAGCGCAGCTTCTTCGGCTCGGTGGGCGCGGGGGTCATGACCAACGGTCCTTCATTCTTACTGGGCAACGGACAAACGGAAACTCATCTCATGCCGATAGGGCTTTCCCGGATCGACACGGGCAGAGGTGAAAGCGGGCTGGTTGGGCGCATCGGGGAATTTCTGCGGTTCCAGGGCGATACCATCGCTCATCCGGTACAGGTGCCCCTGCTTGCCCACCAGCGTTCCATCCAGGAAATTGCCGGTATAGACCTGGATGCCGGGCTGGGTCGAGTAGACCTCCAGCACGCGGCCGGAATCCGGGTCTTCCAAGCGGGCGGTCAATTTCTGCTTCGGCGTCAGGCCGCTATCGATGGCGAAATTATGGTCATAGCCGCGACCGGCGACGATCTGCGGGTCGGTGCCGTCGCGCAACCCATCGCTCAGCACCCGCCCCTTGCGGAAGTCAAACACCGTACCCTCCACCGGCTTCAGTTCCCCGGTCGGGATCAGCGCGGCATTGACGGGGGTATAGTGGGAGGCGGGCAGCGTCAGCCTGTGCCGCAGAATGCCGAGCGGGCTGCCTTCGCCGGCCAGATTGAAGATGGCATGGTTGGTCATATTGACGATGGTCGGCTTGTCGGTCGACGCGTCATAGGTCATGGACAGAACGTTATTCTCATCCAGCGTATAGGTGGTCTTCACCGACAGGGTACCGGGATAGCCCTGGTCACCATCCGGGCTGGTCAGGGTCAGGGCGACCGATGCCGTCTCACCCTGGCGGATATCGGCCACCTGCCAAACATGCTTGTCAAAGCCCTTCACGCCACCATGCAGGGAATTCTGCTTGTCGTTCTGGGTCAGTTGATAGGTCTTGTCATCCAGGGTGAAGCGCCCGCCGGCAATCCGGTTGGCATAGCGCCCCACCGTGATGCCGAAATAGTTCGGCGTCTCCACATAGGGTTTCAGCGTGTCATGGCCCAACACGATATCCGCCACCGCTCCCGTCCGGTCCGGCGCCTTCAGCGCCTGCAATGTCGCACCATAGGTCAAAATGGTAGCGCTCACACCCTTATTATTGATAAGGGTGATTGCCTCTACGGCGGTACCGTCGGGCAGATTGCCGAACGGCGCGCGGCTGGCACTGGCGGCCAAGACGGAGGAGGAGGCCAACAGGGTGGTGGTGCAAAGGGCGGCGACCAGGGCGGAACGGGAAAGCTTCTTGGGCAAGATCGGGGTTCCTCTCTTTTGAAACGATGCGCCGTTGACCGGCTCGCTTTCAGCCAGCTATATACTCATACAAAATAGAATGGAAGCCATCCCGAGAGGAAACACCCCAAGATGCCTCCAGCCCCGATTTCCAAGCCCGGCGCCGGCCATGTGGCTGTCTCTGCTGTGGTCGACAATTATCGCCCCGTGCTGGCCCTGCTGGCCAGCTTGTTCTTTATCTGGGGCTTCATCACCGTCATCAACAATACGCTGCTGCCGCATTTACGCAGTGTTTTTGAGCTGACCTATGCGCAGACGACGCTGATCGAGTCGGTTTGGTTCATTGCTTATCTGGTGGCCTCGGTCCCCTCGGCCAAGCTGATTGAACGGATCGGCTATCGCCGCGCCATGGTGGCGGGGCTGCTGACCATGGCGTTCGGCTCCTTGATGATGATCCCGGCGGCGCGCATCCCGTCTTACGAGGTGACGCTGGTGGCCCTGTTCATCGTGGCGGCGGGCATTGCCCTGCTGCAGGTGGCGGCCAACCCCTATGTCGCCGTCGTCGGCCCGCCGGAAACGGCGTCATCGCGGCTTAATCTGGTGCAGGCGTGCAATTCCGCAGGCACCACGCTGGCACCTTTGTTCGGCGGCTATCTGATCCTGGGCCGGTCGACCGGTGGCACAGCGGAAGCCGGCGCCACGCTGACGGCGGCCGAACGGCTGGCCGATGCCCAGTCGGTGCAACTGCCTTATCTGATCGTGGCGGCGGTGCTGCTGGTGCTGGCCTTTGTCATCGCCCGTTCCCGCCTGCCCGATATCAGCGCCACGGCGCGCCGGGCCGATGCGGAAGAGCGCAAGAAACATTCGCTGTGGAAACACCGTAATCTGGTGTTCGGCGTGCCGGCGATCTTCATCTATCTGATTGCGGAAATCGGCGTCGCCAACCTGTTCATCAATTTTATCAGCCAACCGGATATTGCCGGCGTCACCCATGAACAGGCTTCCAGCTATCTGTTCCTGCTCTGGGGTGGAATGATGGTGGGCCGCGTCGGTGGCGGTTATCTGATGCGCTGGGTCAAGGCGGAAAACCTGCTGGCCGTGGCCTCCATCGGCGCCTTTCTGGTGATGATGATGGCGGTGCTGCTGGATGGGCCGGTCGCCATGTGGGCGCTGATCAGCGTCGGCCTGTTCCATTCCATCATGTTCCCCACCATCTTCACGCTTGGCATCCGCGGCCTGGGGCCGTTGACGGAAGAGGGCGCAGGCCTGCTGATCATGGCGATCGGTGGCGGCGCGCTGGTTTACTTCCAGGGGATGCTGGCCGATGCCTATGGGCTGCAGACGTCGTTCCTGCTGACGGCGGTGTGTGAACTGTATGTGCTGTTCTATGCCCTGTGGGGCGCCAAGCCGACGGCCGCCATTGCAAGCGGCCATCGGCTGGATTGAGGGTGGTTTTTGAGGGAGGATAAGCCCCCCGGTAGTCGGGGGGTAATTCGCCAAAAGCCTATTCCGAAAGGTGGTTTTCTGTTCACTCCCTTGCCACTTCACCACCATCATTCCCGCGAAGGCGGGTATCCATACAACAGCCCGGATTTTGGATTCCCGCCTTCGCGGGAATGACGGTTAAGAGGCTGGAAAAGTAGAGACAGTTTATGGCCAGGCTCCTTGATCCCCCCAACCGCCTGAACGGTAACAGGCCCTTGTTATGATGCCGATGCGGGTATGGTACCCGCCGGAGCGGAGGTAAGTTAAAAATGAGTGTGATCGACGGCAGCATCCTGATCGGTGCCAAGCAGGTTCAGGCCCAGACCCGGTTCCAGGCCCTGAATCCCGCCACGGGCGACGTGATTGGCCCCGATTTCTCCGAAGCCGATGCCGGCCATGTGGCGGAGGCCTGCGCCCTGGCAGCGGCGGCCTTCCCCACCTTCTCCACCCTGTCGCTGGAAGCCCGCGCCGCGTTTCTGGAGGATGTGGCCGCCCGTATCCTGGCCATCGGCGATGATCTGATCGTCCGCGCCATGGCCGAATCCGGCCTGCCCCGCCCGCGCCTGGAAGGGGAGCGTGGCCGTACCGTCGGCCAGTTGCGCCTGTTCGCCAGTGTGGTGCGCCAAGGTGACTGGCTGGATGCCACCATCGACCCCGCCCTGCCCGATCGTGCCCCCCTGCCCCGCCCGTTCCTGGCCCGCGTCAACCAGGCCATCGGCCCGGTGGCCGTGTTCGGGGCCAGCAACTTCCCGCTGGCCTTCTCCGTTGCCGGTGGTGACACGGCGTCGGCGCTGGCCGCCGGCTGCCCGGTGGTGGTGAAGGGCCATCCGGCCCACCCCGGTACGGGCGAACTGGTGGCCCGCGCCATTGCGGAGGCGGTGGCCACCGCCGGCCTGCCCGAAGGTGTCTTCTCCTATCTGCCGGGCACGACGCAGGTTCTGGGCGGCTCGCTGGTGGCGCATCCGCGCATCAAGGCCGTGGGTTTCACCGGCTCCCGCGCCGGCGGGCTGGCGCTGGCCGCCATCGCCGCCAAGCGCCCGGACCCCATTCCGGTCTATGCGGAGATGAGTTCCATCAACCCGGTGCTGCTGCTGCCGCACGCGGCCGCGTCGCGCGGGGCCGATCTGGCCGCCGCCTTCATCGGTTCACTGACCATGGGTGCCGGCCAGTTCTGCACCAACCCCGGTCTGGTGCTGGCGCTGGCCGGGCCGGAGACGGAGGCCTTCATCGCCGCCGCCGGTGAGCATCTGAGCAAGGCCGCCGCCCAGGTGATGCTGTCGGGCGGCATCTGGCAGCATTATTGCGCCGGCGTGGACACGCTGGAAGGGCACGAGGCCGTCACCCTGGTGGCGCGCGGATTGGGGGGCGAGGGCACCAACCGGGGCCAGGCCGCCCTGTTCCGCACCGATGCCCAGCATTTCCTCTCCGACGAGACGCTGGGGGCGGAGGTGTTCGGCTCCTCCTCCCTGGTCATTGTCTGCCGTGACAAGGCGGAACTGGCCCAGGTGCTGGCCGGGCTGGAAGGCCAGTTGACCGCCACCATCCTGATGGATGCGGCCGATCAGCCACTGGCGGCGGAGTTCTTGCCCCTGCTGGCCGAACGCGCCGGCCGCGTGCTGGCCAATGGCTGGCCGACGGGGGTGGAGGTTTGCCACGCCATGGTGCATGGCGGCCCCTTCCCCGCCACCAGCGATGCGCGCAGCACCTCCGTCGGGGCGCTGGCGATCGACCGGTTCGTCCGCCCGGTCTGTTACCAGAACCTGCCCGACGCGCTGCTGCCGCCGGCCGTGCAGGCGGACAACCCGTGGAAGATCACCCGCCGGGTGGATGGCGTGCGCCAGCCAGTGTAATCCGGCCTTCCCGCTTCTCTGCCGGCGCTAACCGGCACTTTTCAGCAAAGCCGTTTCCGGGCAACCGGAAACGGCTTTCGTCTTTTCATGCAGCCGGGAGTGAATTGCTTTTCCTGAAGAAAATACAATCGATCATGTGAGCGGCCCAACGATTAATCAGAGTTTATCATATTTCAACAAAATGAATAATATTTGTTTATTCCGTATAAAATGGTTAATACATTTACAGATACATAAAATACAACAATATGCCGATAGATTTATTCGATCAAAAGCGGAAAAATCGATGGTAATCTGTCACGGTTTGTCAAAAATAACCTGTTTTCCAGAAACTACTTTTAGTAAATTTGTCCAATCAGTTTTTCGCGTGTTGGCATAGGGTCTGTCCCACAGTTTCCTCCTGCTCTTTCCACGACAGACCCGGTGACGGTCGCTGTGCCGTCCACCGGCCAACGAAGAGGCTAGACATGGCTTTCCCTACTGCGGTCAATGACCAGATCACCGATAGCGTCACCCAGGTGAATACCAAGGTGCTGGGCGATGCCCCTGCCATTGCGATGGGCAACCTGTATCAGGCCACCGCCCAGGCCCTGGCGAACGCGGCACACAACGCGACCAACGCCCAGCAGCAGAGCTATGTGACGTCCCAGTCCGCCACCACCATGGGTGTGGCCACGCTCTATTCGCTGGATACGGCCACCACCGGTGTTGCCACCACGGAAATCCTGAAAACCGGCGTGAAGGGTCTGGGCTGATCCCCGGCCACCCGCCCCGGCCGGGGCGGGTGAGGCGACCTGACAGCTTACCCCTTTAAAGGAGAGATGAGATGGCTTTTCCCACCGCCGTAAACAACCAGATCACCGACAGCGTGACCCAGGCCAATACCAAGGTTCTGGGCGATGCGCCGGCCATTGCCATGGGCAACCTGTTCCAGGCCACCGCCCAGGCGCTGGCCAACGCGGCGCATAATGCCACCAATGCCCAGCAGCAGAGCTATGTGACGGCCCAGGCCGCCACCACCATGGGCGTGGCCACGCTCTATTCGCTGGATACGGCCACCACCGGTGTCGCCACCAAGGACATCCTGTCCTCCTGACCGGTGAAGCGCGGCCCGATCCGACCGGATGGCCGCCCGTCACCCCGCCGAACCCATAAGCCCAGGAAGTGGCCGCCATGGCTTTCCCGACCGCCGTCAATAGTCAAATCACGGATTCGGTAACCCAGAGCAATCTGCAGGTCCTTGGCATCGCGCCAGCGGTCGCCATGGGCAGCCTGTATCAGGCCACCGCCCAGGCGCTGGCGAACGCGGCGCACAATGCCACCATGGCCCAACAGCAGATGTATGTGGCGGCCCAGGCCGCGACAACGGCCGGGGTGGCACTGCTTTATTCCCTCAACACCGGAACCGCAGCCGCAGCGACCAAGAAAATCCTGCGCTGATGGTCATTCCATCCCTGACAAGAAGGAGCATTTACAATGGCTTTCCCCACCGCGCTCAACAGCCAGATCACCGACAGCATCACCCAGGTCAACACCAAGGTGCTGGGTGACGCGCCTGCCGTCGCCATGGGCAACCTGATGGTGGCCACCAGCCAGGCCCTGTCCAATGCCGCGCACAATGCCACTAACAACCAGAACCAGTCCTATGTGACCATGCAGACGGCGACCACGCAGGCGGTCTCCACCCTGCTGACGCTGGACACGGCCACCACCGGTGCCGCCACGGCACAGGTGCTGGGTCTGGTCTGATCGCGGCCGGTTCGGGCGGCCGGCTTTCACCGGCCGCCCGACCAAGCTGACATGGGGGCACGATGGCCGATGGCGGCAGCGTACCGGCCGTGGCGGCGGTGGATGATGTCACCGTCATCAATGTGGCGATGGCACCATCGATCGCCATGGGCATGGTTTATACCAGCACCGCCCAGGCGCTGGGGCTGGCCATGGCCAATGCCACGGCAAACCAGCAGCGCGGCCAGGCGATTGGCGAGGCGGTGCTGGGCCGGGTGGTCACCATGATCCTGCAAAGTGCTGCCAGCCCCTGAGCCCCTCTTTGATAAGCGCCCCCTGGACGGATAGAAGAATGGCCGAGGATGTGATGGTCAATGATCAAATCGTGGATTCCGTGACCGGTACGGCGACATTGCTGACCGGACAGGCGCCATCCAATGCCTTCGGCATGTTGGATACGGTGATGGTGGAAACGCTGGGGATGGCGATGTACAACGCCGTCAACCGCCAGCAGAATGCCGGGATGACCGGCAATGCCGCCGTGACGGCCGCGTGTGCGCGCATGTTGCAGACGCCCATCCCCATCCCGGTACCGCCCTCTCCACCGCCCCCGCCGCCACCGGCGGTGCATGATCTGCCGCCCCCGGCCCCGCCCTATATGACCACGGCAATGGCCGAAGCGGCCGCCATGGCCCAGGCGCAGGCCGCCATCGCCACCCTGCGGCATCTGGCCAAACAGTCTGGCGGCGATGCGGAAAAGGCCAGCACGGCGCTGGATGACCTGATCAAGCAGGCCGGCGGGGTGCCTTTATCCAACACGGTCCCGGTCAAACAGACCGATGATGCAAAGCCGTCGGACACGAACGGCAAGGCAGGCAATGGCGATGCCGGGAATGACACCGTCGCCGGTGGCAGCAACTGACCCCTGATCCCCGGTACCAGCGTCGGCCGATCCATCTATCCCAGCAATGAGGCTCCGTCATGGGCGATATCAGCAAGGTCAATCCGCAGGTCATCGACGTCATCAACCAGGTGCAGCAGGCAACCATGGCACCGCAGGTGGTACTGACCAGCGGTGCCGGTAAAGCCTATCAGTCGGTGGCCCAGGCGGCGGCGATTGCCGTGCAGGACGCTGCCGATGCCCTGCGCAACGCCACCACCATCGCCAGCACGGCGGCCGGGGTTGCAATGGCACAGTTCCTTGCTACCGGGGATTCGCGCTATAAGGAAGCGCTGACCCTGGCGCAGGAAATGACCAAGTCCGCGACAACGGATTTCAGCAATATCGGTACAGCGGCCTCCACGGTGCTGAAGAGCTTCCCGGCAGGCTGACAAGCGGACAGGAACGATCATGACGCTGATCATCGCCAACAGGGCCATCACCGGGCAGACCAACCTTTCCGACGTCGCCAGGCTGGCGCTGGCCACAGTGGATGGCGGGATTGAATGGGTGCAATGGGCCGTACAGGCACCGGGTAACTACGCTTTCAGCGATGAAAGCCGGCTGCTGGACGGGGTGCAGCGCGGGCTGCATGGCACAGCCTGCACATTACTGCCCAACCTGCAATTGTTGGTAGGGCCGGTGAAGCTGATGACGCTTGGCCCCGCCGATCTGCGTACGCTGTTGCGGGCGGAAACCGACCCGTCCAACCCGGTGCTGCAGAGCCAGTTGCAAACCCTGCTCTCCAATCACCGGCTGGTCACCGCCACCGGCTTCCAGGCAGTGCGGGCGCTGCTGGCAAGCCTGAATCTGGCTGACAATCCGCTGTTTCAGGTGCTGGATCTGCAAAGTCTGACCGTCCTGCACGCCATGATGGCCTTCCCCGACGCCGCCAGCAACGATCCGGTCAATCAGGCGGCGGCTTCCTTCGCGGTGACCCAGGCCCGCAGCCCGGCGGAATTCGCGGATTATTATACGGCCTTCCTGGGTTATGTGACCCGCCTGTCGCTGCGTGGCGAGCCGGCGGAAAGACAGACGCAGATGGCCACCACCGCCATGCAGACCCTGCTGCCCCTGCTGTTCGGCGCGCTGGACTGCCCCTCCGTCGGCCCGCTGGCCGCGCCGGGGGAAGTGGCGGCGGCGGTGCAGGACTGGCTGCGACGCGGCAATCTGGTCGGCTTTGCCCGCCTGTCCGAAGCCTGCGCCAATATCATGATCCATTCCAATTATGCCGGCGGCAACAGCCAGCAGGCACAGCAGACGATCCAGGAATATCTGGGCACCTGGCAGGCTTTCCTGCAGACCAACCCGCCCCGGCGGGGCCTGATGGAACAGGATGGCGCCACCTGCCGCTTCCCCCTGGAAGGTAATGGTCTGGTCGGCGAACTGGTGCTGAGCGCCAATGGGAATATCACCACGGTGCTGTTCCGGCGCCAGCAGGCCCATGAAACCGGCACCAATCCCGTTCCTGGCAACCCGCAGTAAAGGCCGATCCGATGACAACCAGCAGCGATATACCCGATACCCCTCCCCTCCCCGCCGCGCCCTCGATCGAGGCGGCAACCGACCTGATTCGTCAGGCGATGCAGGCGGCCGAAAATGCCGTGCAGCAGGCCATGGCCGCTGCCCAGCAAGGGGTGGAACAGGCAACGGCAGCGGTTGCTGGCAGCGACCCGACCCAACAGGCCGACGCCGCCCTGGCTGGTGCCCAGCGTCAGGCGGACGCGGCCGTTGCCGCGGCAATGGGCGCCGGGAACAATGCCGCCGCCAACGCGATGCAGGCGGCCGAAAATGCCGTGCAGCAAGCCATGGCCGCCGCCCAGCAGGCCGTGGACAGTGCCATTGCCGCCACCAGCCCCCCGGCCTGAGACAGCCCCTGACCGCAGCAGACGAGACACAAATGAGCTTCCCCAGCCCCGAACAGGCCTTCCAGATCGCCATCACCCAATGGGAAGGGCTGTGGGAAGCCAATCCGTCCGATAGTGGAAATTACGCCCATTGCAAGGCTGGCGGCACCAAGCTGATCGGGACCATGCGGGGGGTGACACCCGACATCTATGGCGCCTGGATCAATGTCGACCCCTGCGCGCTGACCGCCCAGCAGATGCAGCAGGATGTGACGCTGGCGGTGGCCGCCCAGATCGCCGTGAAGGATTATTATCAGCAGCCCGGCCTGGACAAGCTGGGCTGGAGCCCGCTGATCGCCATCACCATGGATTTCGGCTGGACCTCCGGCCCGTCACGCGCCATCAAAACCCTGCAGACATTGGTGGGGGCCACGGCCGATGGCGTGCCGGGGCCGACCACTGCCAATCTGGTTAACCAATATATCGCCCGTACCGGCATCACCACGGCTTGCGACAATTACACCGCCCAGCGGGTGGATTATTATCTGTCGATCAGCCAGCCCGGCACGCCGGACGCCCAGTTCCGCCAGGGCTGGCTGAACCGGGCCAACTGGTTCCTCAGCACCAACCCATCCCCCTGCTGGTGGGACAACTGGCGCGGTTGGACGCAGGCTGTCGGCTGAAGGCCCGGCGTCACCCGCCGCCCCTGACGGGAACCCTTATCCATGATCAAGCGCCACAGGCAGCTTCTACGGCTGTCGAGAAACCCTCGTACCCATGCCAAGGATAAGACCATGCGTGTCGCCATCATCGGAGGAGGCTGCGCCGCCGTCGGCGCGCTGGAAATTCTGGGGGTCAACCCCAAGGTAAAGGATATCGTCATCTTCGAAGGGTCTGCCCGCTTGGGCGGGCGGGCCTGGACGAAAAAGGTTGGCGATGCCTATTTCGATATGGGTCCGCAATTCGTACAGGATCCGGGGCTGACGCTTTCCGGAACAGACCCTACCTTGACGAAAACCGTGCTGCCGTCGGATGCAAACCCCTGGCTGAAGATCATCAAGAAACTGAACACCGCCAACCCTGGCCGCTTCACCTGCCTGCAGATCGATCCTGACGCCTTTTATCATATTCCCAATGGGGAGGGAGGCTGGGAGGATGTCCGGAGCACAGAGGACATCAAACGGGTCAATGCCACCATCGAAGCCGATTTCGACTTTGCCGCCAAGCAACCGAACCTGCCCGCATCGACCTCCTATCAGGCAGGGGGACCGTTCGACAGCGCAGTCTATCTGGCGCTGGGATCAAACGGGTATGGCCCCATCGCGGAATCGGTGGAGACCTGGCAATATATTGCCGCCGATAGTGACCGCCAGGCCCCGCCAGAAGTGTCAGCCGCCAATATCTATGTCGCTCCCGGTATTGGTGATGTGGTCGACCTTTACATGAATTTCCTGGCCAGTCAGACCCAGGGTTCCAGCTATTCCATCACGACACGGCTGGAAACGAAGGTGCTGGCCATTCAGCAGGGGGAGGACGGGATCAGGCTGGAGACTGACAAGGGAAGCTTCTATGGCTTCGATTTCTGCATCGTCACTGTCTCGCCCCACGCCCTGTCGGATATGGTCTTCACCCCACCCCTATCGCCAGAAAAGAGAAAAGCGCTGAAATATATCGGGTTGGGCAGTTACAAGAAGGTGGCTCTCTATGCCAACAACATTCCCGATGCCATCCTTGAGAATACAGAATATTATACGGCGGATCCGGACGGCCAAACCTGCTGGCAATATTTCCGCAATCCCCACTATAAAAATCTTCTGATCGGCGTTGCCAGCGGCAATTTCGCCAAGACCCTGGAAGGGTTGCCGAAAGAGCAGGTGCGTGACCGCTTCAAAACCCTGATCAACAGCAAATATGACAATATCAATCTGAATGTCATTGATTGGACCGTCACGGACTGGGCCCATAACCGGCTGGTGGGGGGTGCTTATTCCTATACCATCGCCGATGGAGGTCCCGCAGATGATCCATTCCCGCTCTCCGCCCGTGATCTTTTGCAAACCACGCATCAGAATGTCTTCTTCGCCGGGGAGGCGGACTGGACAAAGGCTTACGGCACCATTCATGGGGCCTATTATTCCGGTCAGCGGGCAGCCCAGGCCCTGTTGGCGCGGCTCTGAACATCGCCCCCCTCTTTCCCCAACGGCTTCCCCTTTCCCAGGGATCATCCAGGTCGCCCCCATGCAGGAAACCGACATCGCCCGGCTGCACGGCAGCGCCCCCGATCTGCGTTCAGCGCTGGGGGATATGCTCCGCCCGGTCCTGACCCACAGCAAAGCCGCCAGCGGCGCCATCCTGTTACTGGAAGCCACAACGGGCAACCATCTGCGGATGGAATGGCGGGGCGGCCGGCTATCCAGCCATTGGGGCAACGACGGGGAAAGCGGCTTTGACAGCCTGATCGCCGCTGCCCGGACAACAGGCGGGGCGGAGGCCGGTTTCTCCCTGAACGGACAGCAAGCGGGGCGGGTCTGGCTGCAGCTTGCGGAGCCCGTCTCCTGCAACGAAACCACTGAGCAGGCCCGATTGCTGGCCGAACAATGCACCTTTCTGCTCCAACGCCATGCCACCCGGCTTTGGACGTTGGAACGCTGGGGCTATCCCTGGATGTTGGCGGGGGACAGCGAGGGGATGCGCCAGTTGGATGGCTTCATCCAACGCGCCGCCGGCAGCCGCCTGCCGGTGTTGCTGCGCGGGGAATTTGGCACCGAAACGCCATTGGTCGCCGCCGCCATCCATGCCTGCGGGGTAGCGCACGCGGCCCCCTTTTTGCGGGTGCAATGCACCGGTGGCGATAATGATCCCCGGCCCTGGCTGATGGAAGCGGCGGGCGGCACCTTGTTCCTGATGGATGTGGAGAAACTACCGATCCAGGCACAGGAACGGCTGGCGCAGCAACTGGCGACCTTGGCATCGGCCAATCCGGCCGCAAGCCGGGACTGCCCGCCGGCCCGGTTGATCGCCTCCACCACCGGGGAGCCTCGCCAATTGGTGGCGGGCGGAATTCTGTCCCGCGCCCTGCTGGCGGAACTGGATTATCTGACCACCACCATACCGCCGCTACGCCAGCGGCTGGCCGATATCCCGGCCCTGTTGGAATCTGCCCTGGAACGACACGGCCAAAATCCAGCGGAACGGCTGGGGACGGAGCTGATGGCGCTGGCGAGCAGCCATGACTGGCCGGACAATTGGCGCGAACTGGAACGGTTCGTTGCCCGGCTGTCGGTGATGGCGGCGGGGCCGGTGATCGGGCGGGCCGACGTGCTCCAGCACGCTGCCTGGGTACTGCCCACGGAAGACAGACCGACCGATCCAGCCCCCGGCGCTCCGGTGACCACCCCGTGGGAGGCCGATGCCACCCCGCCGCCTGCCGGGCCGCCAACCTTCCCGACACCCCCGGCGGCGATCCGGGCCAAGGCGGCCCTGGTGGGTATGCCGGGCCCCAGCATCCATGAACCGGCCCTGCCCGACGCCAGCGAGATGGCGGCGGCCGACCATTGGGTCGCCATGGCCATCAACCCGGACCCGGCGCTGCTGCAGCGCCTGCATCCCAGCCTGCGCCGGGCGTTGACCTTCCTGGGTCGGGCCTATGCGGAGCCGATCAGCCTGGCGCAACTTGCCTCCCAGGCCCATGCCAGCGCCTCGCACCTCAGCTTCCTGTTCCGCACCGAACTGGGCCTGTCCACACGGACATTGCTGAACCGGATCCGCATCCAGAAAGCACAGGAGGTGCTGCGCAGCCTGCCCCGCTTGCCGGTGACAGAAGTGGCGCTGCAGGTCGGATTCTCCGACCTCAGCCATTTTGAGAAGAATTTCCGCCGTTTCGTCGGCCTGACCCCCGGACAATATCGACGCGGCCTATAGGGCAGGACGCGCCCCGTTGAACGGGCCATCCACCATGCTGGCATGGGTTGGCAACTGGTCGGCCGTGCGGGCGATCACCCGGCGCATCGCCTGCAATATATCCGCCCGTTCCGCCGCCGGCACGGCATCGGCCAGATGGTCGCGGCCCTGCGGGGTCACCCCCTGGCCCAGCAGCACGGCCAGCCAGCTTGGCTCGTGGAAGATATCCTCATCCCGGATGAACAGCCGGCCGGTGCGGCGGAACAGGCCGATGGCGTGTTTCAGGCTGTCGGGCTGGTCAATTGCGGCGCAATGCCGCCAGAACGGCGTGTCGTCGCGTTCGGTCTGGGCATAGTGCAGGATCAGGAAATCGCGCACCCTTTCAAACTCTGTCGCCATGCGGCGGTTATATTCGTCACGCACCGCCGGATCGAAATCCCGGCCGGGGAACAGGTGGATCAGCTTGGTCACCGCACTCTGGATCAGATGCAGGCTGGTGGATTCCAGCGGTTCCAGAAAACCCGATGCCAGCCCGATGGAGACCACATTGCCCCGCCAGGCCTGTTCGCGCCGCCCGGTGACAAAGCGCAGCCGGCGCGGTTCGGCCAGTGGCGGCCCATCCAGATTGGCCAGCAGCGCATCTTCCGCCGCCTGATCATCGATGAAACCGCTGCAATAGACATGGCCATTGCCGGTGCGGTGCTGCAGCGGGATGCGCCATTGCCACCCGGCATCGCGCGCGGTGGAGCGGGTGAACGGCGTCAGCGGCTCCACCCGCGCGCAGGGTACGGCCACCGCCCGGTCACAGGGCAGCCAGTGCCGCCAATCCAGATAGGGGGTCTGCATCACCTCCCCGATCAGCAGGGCGCGGAAACCGGTGCAATCCAGAAACAGATCGCCGGCCACCACGCGCCCATCGCTCAGGTGCAGCGCCGTGACGAAGCCGCTTTCCGGATCACGCGCCACATGCTCAATCATCCCCTCAATCCGGGTGACGCCATGCGCCTCCGACAGTTTGCGCAGATGGGTGGCATAGAGACCGGCATCGAAATGATAGGCATAGCCATAGGTGGAAAAGACCGATTGCCCCCCGTCCGGCGGCACGGCGAACCGGCCGGATGCCGCCGCCGCATGGGCCAGGGAATATGCTGCCAGCGGCGTGTCATCACCCGCCGCACGGGCGGCCAGCCATTGCTGATGAAACGGCACCAGCCCAAAATCATCGCCATAGCGGCCGAACGGGTGGAAGTAACGGTGGCCCTGGCGCCACCAGTTCACAAACTCGATCCCCAGTTTGAAGGTGCCGCGCGTGGCCTTGACGAATTCCGTCTCATCCAGCCCGATCATGCGGTTAAAGGCCTGGATGGGCGGAATGGTCGCCTCCCCCACCCCCACGGTGCCGATCTCCTCGGACTCCACCAGGGTGATGGCGGTGCCGGTGCCGCGCAACTGCCGCACCAGGGCCGCCGCCGCCATCCACCCGGCACTGCCGCCGCCGGCGATGACGATGTGATAAGGAAGGGTCATGGGGGGAACTCCGGGGGGGTGGGGAAGTCAAGCATTCTGAAGTCGCCCCCCTCTCTCTACCGTCACCCATGCTGCGGCCGGGGTCCAGTATCGTAGAGCAAGGCGCTTGTGACCCTGGACCCCGGCCTTCGCCGGGGTGACGGTAGAGAGGATGGCACCGGGTTGGAATCCCCGGATATCAGCCCCCCTACCCCAGCAAATGCGGCCTTGTCTTGGCCACCTGCAGGATCAGTTCGCCAAACAGCCCATTGGCCCAGGCGAACCAGTCGCGGGTGAATTTGGCCGGGTTATCCTTGTCGAACGCTTCATGCATGAAGCCGGTGCCGGCATGGGTGGCCTTCAGCGTGGCCAGACACTGGGCGATCACCGCATCATCATTGCTGGACAGCGCCCGCACGATCAGCGACATGGGCCAGACCTGCCCCTCGCCAATATGCGGGCCGCCAATGCCCTCCGCCGCCTTGCCCTGGAAGAACCAGGGGTTGGCGGGGCTCCACGCCGCATCCGCCGTGCGCCGCCACAGCGGATCATCCGCCTTCACACAGCCCAGCCAGGCCAGACCGGAGAGCGAGGGCACATTGGCATCATCCATGAAGACGGCATTGCCAAACCCATCCACCTCATAGGCCCAGACCTTGCGCCCATCGGGCAGGCTCATGGTGCCATATTGGGCCAGGGCCTTTTCCACCTCATCCGCCAGGGCGGTGGCATCATTGGCCAGGGCCGCGTCACCGCGCGCGCCATTCGCCACCTGCGCCAGTTCCCGCAGGGTGGTGACGGCGAACAGGTTCGCCGGGATGAACAGCGGGTAGAGGCAGGCATCATCCGACGGACGGAAGGCCGAATGGATCAGCCCCACCTTGCGCGTCGGCAAGCCGATGCCGGCCAGCAGCGTTTCAGTCGGCTGCTGTGACGGGCGCTGGAAGCTGTAGGGGCCGGGCCCATCCTTGCGCTGCTGTTCGCGGAAGGTGCGGACAATGGCGCGCGCACTTTCCGCCCAGGTGGCGTCAAACGGGGTCTTGTCGCCCGTTTCCTTCCAATAACCATAGGCCAGCCGGATAGCGTAACAGAGGCTGTCGATCTCCCATTTGCGTTCAGCGACGCCGGGCTTCATCTCCGTCTGGTCGGTCTGCGACCAGCGCAGGTTGGTGCGCGCCGTGGGGTCTTCCATGAAGGCATTGGCATAGGGGTCGATCAGGATCGAGCGCGCCTGCCGACCGATCAGGCCGCGGAACAGTTCCCCCAGCTTGGGATCTTCGCGCACCAGATGCAGATAGGGCTTCACCTGCGCCGCAGAATCCCGCAGCCACAGACAGGGAATGTCGCCGGTGATGACAAAGGCGTCGGGCTTGCCCTCCGCCGTCCCCATCTTCACCGTGGTATCCAGCGTGTTGGGATAGCAGTTGGTGAACAGCCAGGCCAGTTCCGGGTCAGCGATCTTGGCGGCAACCCGCTTGATCTCCGCCTCCACCGCGTTGGAAACAAAGTGCCGTTCGCCCACCGGGGGGCGCTTGCTGGCAAAGGCGGGCGTGGCCGCACGCACCGCCGGCCCCATCGCCGCCGTTGCCACCAGGGCCGCACCACCCGCCATCAGGGACCGCCTATCCACCACCATCGTTCGTTTCCTCTGCCTGTTTTGTTGGTTGGGTAATGCGCTTTGATGAAAATGAACAGCCGATAAAGGGCTAAAAAGAGCGGCGTCACGGGGGAAGCTGCAACGCCGCCTGGGAGTTTTGGGGGGAACTTTGGGACGTGCTCTCACCTCTCTCCACCGTCACCCCGGCGAAGGCCGGGGTCCAGTTTCGTAGAGCGAAGTGCCTGTGGCCCCTGGACCCCGGCCGCAGCATGGGTGACGGTGGTGAAAGGGCCCCCCCCAGGCGGCACACCGTACCACCCAGGGGAAACCCTTCACCCACGCCTTAGAACTTCCAGGTCGTGCCCAGATAGGCGCGGCGACCGGCGTAGGAGTTGGAATAGAAACGCGCCTTGGTATCGTTGCCCAGATGCGCCTTCTGTTCCGACTTGGTCAGGTTGATGACCGAGGCGGTGACGGTGATGTCATCCGTCAGGTTGAAGGTCGCATTCAGGTCGATCTGGTCATACGGCTCCTGATAGACATTCAGGCCGGAGACGATGCCCCCCACCACCGTGCCACGGCGGTTATAGGAGGCGCGGACCGAATAGAGGTCGTTTTCATAGAAGATCGACGTATTGATCTGCGTCTTGGCGCTGCCCACCAGCGGGGAGGAACCGACCTTCTTGCCTTCCAGCGTCACATCGGTGACCGAGGTGTCGTTGTAGGTGAAGTTGGCCAGGAAGCCGACGCCGATATCGAACGTATGCTGGGCATACAGCTCGATCCCCTGCGAGGTGGCATCAGAGCCATTGGCGTTGGTGGAATAGCCTTCCACCGTCACACTCTTGCCATCGATCACGCGGGTGGTATCGATGACCAGCGGCACGATGAAGTTGGCCACATCCTTGCGGAACAGGCCGATACCGACGACGGAGCCCTTGGAATAATACCATTCCACGCCGGCATCATACTGCCAGGCTTCGAACGGCTTCAGTTCCTTGTTGCCGCCTGAACCGGTCCAGCCTTCCCGCTCGCCAAACTGCTGGCGGTCGGCGGCATAGGCGGCGGAACGATATTCCAGACGCTGCTGCGAGCCCAGATCGCTGTAACCCGGACGGGCAATGACCTTGGAGACGGCACCGCGCAGGATGATATCGTCCGTCACTTCGTAAGCGGCGTTCAGGCTGGGCAGGAAGTCGGTATAGGTCTTGTCCTGGCTGGCCAGCACATTGACCTTGGTTTCCCGCTGATCCTGCGGCAACGTGATCGGCAGACCCGGCGTACAATCATTACGCCCGGTATTGGGGCAGATGGCCGGCGCGCCCTTGGGACCGTTCGGACCATCCAGATAGTAATCGTTGAAATAGGTGAAGCGGTCAGACGACTGGCCGCGCTGCTTGGTCTGGGCCACCCGCAGGCCCACATTGCCGCGCAGGCGGTTCCAGCTGAAATTACCCTGGACGTAACCGGACCAGATATCCTCATTCACGTCATAGACGAAATCGGTTTCCTCGCGGCGCACCGGCTCGCCATAGGTCTTGTTCAGATAGCTCAGGTAATTGTCGAAATTGATGCCGGGGAAGATATTGGCGTTGAAGCCGCCCGTAATGTTCCCCATCGCCTGGGAATAGAAGAAGGACGGGTCGGCAATACCGCCGGCCGCCGTATCCTGATACCGGAGCTGCTTCGCCTTGTCGGCGTACCACAGCGTGTTACCGGTCAGGCGATGCACCTTGGCGGTGCGGTACTTGGCACCGAACTGCACCGATTCCAGCACCATGTCATCAAAGCGGCGGGTGAAATCGCTCTGGAAATAGGTCTGTTCCAGCGTGCTGTTCACCCAGGAACTGTCGGTCGAACCCGTATCGATCTGGGCAATGCCCTTCATCAGGTTCGCCTGAATTTCCGGCGAGAAATTCATGTTCAGATCGCCGGAGGAGAAATCCCACGCGCTGAGCATATTGCCGTTGGTGCCGCTGTTGGCGGCCGTCAGGCGCGGCTTGGCCGACATGCGGAACAGCATGGACGGGCCACCGGTGGCGCGGGTCTTGCCCACCTTCACGCTGGCATCGAACTTGTCGGTATTATAGTCGATATCGAAATCGAACGTGTTGGAAACGCTCTTTTCCTCGCTATAGATGCCGGAAAGCTGCGGCGTTTCCATGGTGCAGGGCGGTGCAGAGAGGGAGCAGCCGCTGCCGCTCGGCACCTGGAATGTCGCCCCCTGGAAAATGGTTTTCGACGGGTCCAGCTTGGCGCCGGTGAAGAAATTGTCGTAGCCCCATTCCGGAATCTTCAGCAGATTCTGGGTGTAATTGCCTTCCAGCTCAAAGCGGAAGTAATTGGCGGTCAGGGTCAGATCGTCGGTCGGGCGCCATTGGCCGGTGGCCTGCACGCCCAGGCGGTCGCGGCGTTCTTCCTTGATGCCGGCATTGACCGATTGCGGCGTCCAGTAACCGGAATAACGATTACCGGACTGGTCCTTTGTACCGCCCCCCCACCAATAGGAAATGGCCTGATCATTGGCATATTTCTGCTTGTTAACGTCGGTGGCCGGCTGCACCTTGCGGTCATCCGTCCACCAGCGCCAGCTTTCCGTGCTGGCTTCCATGGTGCGGGTGGTGCGGCGCTGCCAGGTGGCGCCCAGCAGCACGCCATAGGTCTCGCTGGCATCCTTCCAGGACAGCATCCCGGAAACCTGCGGGTCGGCCTTCTTGGTGGTGTCACCATAGGTGCCTTCGACCGACAGGAAGTTCGACCCTTCCGGCAGTTCCAGCGGACGGCGGGTATGCAGCAGCACGGTACCGCCCACGCCACCTTCATCGATGCGCGCTTCCGGCGACTTGAACACCTCCACCTTGGAGATCATGTTCGACGGCAGCAGCACATAGTTAAAGGAACGCGACGGGTCTTCGCTGTCAGCCGAGGCAACATAATTGCCGTTCAACTGGGTCAGCGTCAGGTCGGATTGCAGGCCGCGGATGGACACCCGCTTGCCTTCGCCACCATCGCGGCTGATCACGATGCCCGGCACGCGCTGCAGCGAGTCAGCCACGTTCTTGTCGGGGAACTTGCCGATATCCTCGGCATTGATCACGTCAACGAAGGCGTTGGCTTCGCGCTTGTCGCGCACGCTGGCTTCAATGGAGCCGCGGAAGCCGGTGACGATGATCTCTTCCAGTTGTTCACCACCGGAAGTCGCGTCCTGCGCCTGGGCCACCCCGCCCAGGGAAGCCAGCAGCAGAACGCCGCCGCTGGCGCTGGCCAGCAGGCTACGGTACCGGTGCTGACGCTTGCTCACACTCACTTCATGGCGCGAATTGATTTTCGCCATTTTGATCTCCCTCCCACATCAAGCTGCGGGAGGCGTTGCCCATCCCCCCGAATGTGCCCGTGTCGATTGCGATTTCACTGATTGCTTATGATTGGGGGCCGCCTTGGTGCCGACCCCACCTTCCTTTGAACCGCATCAGATGTAATCGATTACATATTAGCCGGTCCTTTCCCTCTGTCAAATGGTTTGTAGTGGTTTTGTGATGGTTACAGGATGGCTTGACCTGGGGCGTGATATTATCCCCCGGCTTCGCCGACACTTTTCCCAACAAATGGGGTGTCCGGCCCCCTACCCAACCGCCCGACGCTGCCGCAGCCCCACCTTGCATTCAATGCAATGGGTGTTTTTTTGAACGCGTTTATTATACGCGTGCATTTAATGAACTGGAGCAGACCATGGCCCGGCCATCACTGACCGCGGAACAGGTGAACGAAGTGCAGCAGCGGTTGCTGCTGGAGACGGGGCGGTTGATTGCACGCGATGGCTATGACGGCTTTTCCATGCGCCGCCTTGGGGCAGCGGTGGGCATGACGGCCGGCGCGCTCTACCGCTATTTCCCGACCAAGCAACATGTGCTGCTGGCCTATTTTGGTACCGCCCTGACCACTCTGTCGGATCGGTTGAATGCCATTGCAGCGGCAGAGCCGGACCCGCTGCGCGCCCTGTACCGGCTGGCACTGGCCTATGCCGATTTCTGTCTGGAGGACCGGGACCGGTTCCGTCTGCTGTTCCTGGAGAACGACCGGGGCCAGTTCCAGGCGCTGACCAGCGATCCTATCCTTCTGCACCCTTACCGGCTGCTGTGCGAACGGATGGAACAGGCCATCCTGACGGGGGTTCTCCGCCCCCTGCCCGCCGATATGGCAACCCAACTGCTTTGGGCCGCTGTGCATGGTGTGATCAGCTTGTCCATCAATGTAACCGAGATCGATTTCGGCGAGGTCCGCCACTTGGCAGAGGCCGCCGCAACCATGGCGATCCGGGGGCTCGCCAACCCTTCCGCCCTCCCGCTTCTGGAGCGTTGAGATGTCCATCCTTCGCCCGGCCACCCTGGCCGGCTTGTCCATCTTGTTGGCCCTGACCGCCTGCACCCGAGAGGACGTGGCGCCAGAGAAGCCCCGGCCTGTGCGCACCCTGATCGTCAGCCCCGGGGGCGACGGAGAGGAGATCGTGCAGACAGGAGAAATCCAGGCCCGCTATGAAACCAGCCTGGGTTTTCGCATCGATGGCCGCATCACCGCCCGCAAGGTGGATGTCGGCACCAATGTGCAGCCAGGACAGTTGATCGCCACCCTGGATGACCGCGATGTGCGCAACGAGCTGCACGCCGCAGAGGCCGAGTTGCGCAGCGCCCAGGCGGCGGAGAATCTGGCCAAGGTGGCACTGGAGCGCCAGCAGGCCCTGCTGAGCAAGGATATTGTCGCCCAGGCCCGGGTGGACGAAGCGGAAGCCAACCGGTCCAGCGCCAAGGCGCGGCGGGAAGCGGCGGAGGCCAGCCTGGCCAATGCCCGCAACAAGCTGACCTATACCAACCTGACGGCCGACCGGGCCGGCGTGGTCACCGCCATCGGTGCCAATGCCGGTCAGGTGGTGTCGGCCGGGCAGATGGTGGCCACAGTCGCTTCCACCGATGAGAAAGAGGCTGTGTTCAACGTGGCCGAATCCCTGGTGCAGGAAGCGCCGGACCATCTGTCCATCAGCGTGGCCCTGGTCAGCGATCCGGCCATCCAGGCCAGCGGCAAGGTGCGGGAGGTCAGCCCCAGCGCCGACCCCGTCACCCGCACCTATCGTGTGCGCATCAGCCTGCCCGACGCACCGGAACAGATGGGGCTGGGCGCCACGGTGACGGGGCGGATTCGGCTGGAAGGCGGTCATGGCATCCGCGTGCCGGCCAGTGCCATCAGCAATCAGTCGGGTGAGCCCGCCGTGTATGTGGTGGACCGGACCAATGCCAGCTTGCTGCGTAAGCTGGTCACAGTGGCACGCTACACCGATCAGGAAGCTGTGATCGCCGGGGGGCTGAGCGCCGGCGACATGGTGGTGACGGCCGGTGTCAGCAAGCTGCGCCCCGGCCAGAAGATCACCCTGGATAGCGAGGCCGGGAAATGAATGGCCGGCATCTTCCCGACAAGGAAGGGTTCAACCTTTCCGCCTGGGCGCTGCAACAGCAGCCGCTGATCATCTTCCTGATGCTGGCCACCCTGCTGGGTGGCGCCTATTCCTATCAGCATCTGGGCCGCAACGAAGACCCGCCCTTTACCATCAAGACCATGGTGGTGCAGGCCAACTGGCCGGGGGCGTCTGTCACCGACAGCATCAACCTTGTCACCGACAAGCTGGAAGAGAAGCTGGAGGAAGTGCCCTATCTGGACCGGCTGGACAGCTATACCCGCGCCGGCCAATCCACCATCATGGTCAATCTGCGCGATGATACCCCGCCGGCCAATGTGCCGGACATCTGGTATCAGGTGCGCAAGAAAGTGTCGGACGTGGCGCCGATGCTGCCGCAGGGCGTGCAGGGCCCCTTCTTCAATGACGAGTTCGACGACACGTTCGGCATCATCTATGGCTTCACCACCGAAGGCTATACGATGCGGGAACTGCGTGACCGGCTGGATACGATCCGGACCCGGCTGCTGACCATTCCCGATATCGGCAAGGTGCGGGTGCTGGGGGTGCAGGAGGAACAGATCGTCGTGGAATTCTCCCCACGGCGCCTGGCCTCCCTGGGCCTGAACGAGATGGCGGTGATGCAGGCCCTGGGCGCGCAGAATGCTGTCGCCCCTGCCGGCCTGCTGCGTCTGCCGGATGAAAAGGTGGCCATCCGCGTCGGTGGCGCCTTCGCGTCGGAAGACAGCCTGCGGGCTGTTACCCTTCGGGCCAATGGCCGCTTCGTGCCGCTCAGCGATTTTGCCAGCATCCGCCGCATCCCGGCCGATCCGCCGGCCCCGCTGTTCCGGGTGAATGGGGAACCGGCGCTGGGGCTGGCCATCTCCATGTCCCGCACCGGCAATCTGCTGAAATTCGGCCATAAGGTGCAGGCCATGATGAAGCAGGTGGCCGACGAATTGCCCCATGGCATCGAGGTCACCCAGGTAGCCGACCAGCCGGTGGTGGTGAAGGGTGCCGTCAACAGCTTCGTCCGGGTCTTGATGGAAGCCGTGGCCATTGTGCTGGCCGTCTCCTTCCTGTCGTTGGGCACGCGGGCCGGGCTGGTGGTCACCCTTTCCATCCCGTTGGTGCTGGCCATGACCTTCATCGGCATGGAAATGACCGGCATCGGGTTGCAGCGTATTTCGCTGGGCGCGTTGATCATCGCGCTCGGCCTGTTGGTCGATGATGCGATGATCACGGTGGAGACGATGGTGTCGCGCCTGGAACAGGGAGCGGGGCTGAAGGAGGCCGCCTCCCACGCCTATAAGACGACGGCCTTTCCCATGCTGACCGGCACGCTGGTGATGATCGCCGGCTTCATCCCCGTGGGCTTCGCCGCTTCCTCTGCCGGTGAATATTGCTTCTCCATGTTCACAGTGGTGCTGATCGCGCTCACCACCTCCTGGATTGTGGCGGTGCTGTTCTCCCCGCTGATCGGCACCTGGGTCTTGCACCGGATGCCGGCCGGCCATGGTCATGGGGAGGGGCGGATCATGCGCGCCTATGGCCGGATGCTGGACTGGTCGCTGGCCCATCGCGGGCTGACGCTCTCCATCGCCGTGCTGCTGCTGGGCTTCTCTGCCTGGGCCTCAGGCTTTCTGGAAAAGCAGTTCTTCCCGCCGTCGGACCGACCGGAACTGCTGGTGAATATCGATCTGCCGCAGAATGCCTCCCTGGATGCCACCGACCGCACGGCCAAGCGGCTGGAAGCCATCCTGAAGGATGATCCGGATGTGGAACGGTTTTCCACCTATATCGGCTCCGGCGCTGTGCGCTTCTATCTGCCGATGGATGTACTGCTGGAAAATGACAACATCACCCAGACGGTGGTGGTGGCCAAGGATCTGGAAGCGCGCGACCGGCTGCGGGCCCGGCTGGATGCCGCCTTCCGCCGCGATTTCGCCGATCTGACCACCCGCGCCATGCCACTGGAACTGGGGCCGCCGGTGGGTTGGCCGCTGAAATACCGGGTGCAGGGACCGGATATCGAAAAGGTGCATGATATTGCCCAGAAACTGGCCAATATCCTGGCGGAGAACGCCCATATCCGCGATGTCAACCTGACGGCAGGGGAACCGCAGAAGCGCGTGCGCATCGATCTGGACCAGACGATGGCCCGCGCGGTCGGCACCTCCAGCCAGGATGTCGCCAGCGCCCTGGCGGCCATCTACTCCGGCACCAGCATTACCGCCGTGCGCGACGGCAATCGGCTGATCGAGGTGGTGGCCCGCGCACAAGATGCGGAGCGCAACGATATCACCACCATCGCCAACCTGCAGATCACCACCCCCAGCGGTGAACAGGTGCCGCTGCGCCAGATCGCCCAACTCTCCTATGGGGTGGAACAGCCGATCATCTGGCGCCGTCAGCGTACCCCCGTCATCACCGTGCAAGCCGATGTTGCCCCCGGTCTGCAGCCGGCCACCGTATCGGGGCAGGTGCAGGCGGCAGTGGCCAAACTCAGCGCCAGCCTGCCCGATGGCTATGGCATCGAAGAAGGCGGAGCGGTGGAGGAGTCGGAGAAGGGCAACCATTCCGTCTTCGCCCAGGTGCCGCTGATGCTGCTGGTGATGGCCACCTTGCTGATGGTGCAGTTGCGCAGCTTCAGCCGGCTGGCGCTGGCCCTGCTGATGGCGCCGTTTGGCCTGATCGGGGTGGTGGCGGCCATGCTGCCCACCGGGATGCCGCTGGGGTTCGTCGCCCAACTGGGCATCATCGCCCTGGCCGGCATGATCATCCGCAATGCCGTGATCCTGATTGAGGAGGTGGACAACAACATCGCCCGGGGCCAGCCGGTGACGGACGCCATCAAGGCCGCATCCCGCCACCGTGCCCGGCCCATCGTGCTGACGGCCTGTGCCGCCATCCTGGGCATGATCCCCATCGCGCATCAGGTTTTCTGGGGCCCGATGGCCTATGCGATCATCGGCGGGCTGGCCGGCGCCACCCTGCTGACCCTGACCCTGCTGCCCTGCCTGCTGTCATATCTGTTGCAGTGGGAGGGGCGGCGGGTGGTTGAGGCTGAAAGCTGATATCGCGTCAGAACTGGCCCAGCAGCGCCGGCTTGCCGAAAGCCGCCAGTTTCGCATTGGACTGGCTGAAATAATCGCGCCAGAACGCCTCCAGCGCCTCCATGGTCTTGGGATCGCGGTAGGTATCGATCTGGCGCTTGCCCTGGGTGGTGATGGTGCCCGCGCCGGCAACATAGATATTGGCGCCACCGAAATTGCCGAAGCCACCCACCTTGGCCAGTTCGGCCTTGCCGTCGATCCGCTTGACGCCGTTCTTGGCATAGAAGGAGGTGAGGGAAGAATTTTCCAGCATGTCGGAGATCAGCAGCACATCCTTGCGGGCGGCCGGGGAATTGGCGACCAGATTGCTGGAAACATCCTTCAGCGTGGCCAGAATGTCGGACCGGGCAATATCGTTGGACGGGGTGCCGAAACCGGCAGCCATCGCCTCTGCCGTCTTCAGCTTGGCGAATTGCCCCTGTTGGGCCAGACAATTATCCAGGTCGCGCAACTGGCACTTGGGCATGTCATCACGCTCCGCCGGGGCGGGCGGCGTCTCCAACTGGCCGGAAAACACCAGATTGGCATAATGGTCGCCGATGAAGGCGGAGAAGGTGACGATGGTGACCGCCGTCTGCGGTGTCAGCTTGGTCGTCACCGCATCGACCAGCGCCTTCTGCAAGGCCGCATCCACCGGGGTGGTCTGGTCGATGATCACGAAAATTTCCCGCTGCAGGGCGGGGGCCGGCCGGTCGATCTTCAACAATCCGTAGCAACTGGAAATCATGTCCCGCTGCCCCGCCTGTGCCGGCAGGGCGGTCGC
Source organism: Azospirillum sp. RU38E (assembly GCA_943370215.1). GTDB lineage: Bacteria > Pseudomonadota > Alphaproteobacteria > Azospirillales > Azospirillaceae > Niveispirillum. The sequence continues at coordinate 99,176 of CALRQC020000005.1, read as the reverse complement.
CAGGAACAGGCAGGACAGGGCGGCAAGCTTCTTCATCATCATGATGGCGTTCTCCGGCCGGAACGGGAATATCCCGTTCCGGCCATCCCCTCTGTTGCAGGATATCAAGCCCGGCGATCAGAACCGATCACCGGGGTGGGGTATTATTTGGTTTGCTGCGCCTTCAGCCGGGCCCGCACCGCATTTTCCCGGGCGCGATGTTCTTCGGCCTTGCGGCGGTGCTCCTCCTCCGCATCGCGGGCCATTTCGCGCGCGATGCGGGCCTCCATCTGCTCGTCGGTTTCATCGAACGGGGCATTGATGTTGGACGGCGGCACCGACGGGGCGGCCGGCGGCGTCTGGCGCGGCTGGGCAGCCTGACGCGCGCGCGTCGCCTGCTCCATCTCCGCCTCGCGGCCATAGAGTTCCTGCAGAAAGGCGTAGATGTCGCGCCCTTCCGGATGTTCCACCGCGTGCTTCTGGTCGGGCGTGGTGCCCCGCTCGCTGACATTGCGGGCCAGCAATTGCTGCAGGGTCTGCAGCCGGGACTGACCGGTGCGCAGGATGCGGGTCTTGCGGGATTTGAAATAGGCTTCATAGGCGGCACGGCTGTTGAACCGCGACACCACATCATAGGCCTTGGCGCTCTCCTTGCCGGCAAAGCCGAACTTGAAGCCGGTCAGGATGCCGAAAATCTGCATGAAGATGAAGATCACAGCCAGCACGATGAAGGTGCCCCAGCCGCCCTTGCGGCCGTTCTCCACCTCCTGGTTGATGGCGCTGGTATCGGCCTGCGCCTGCGGCTGGGTCAATGTATCGGGGAAGAAGGAACCGCCCGCCGCCTGATGGACCTGCCCCACGCCACCCGTGGTCTGTGCCTGCAGTTCCTGTTCCAGCACGATGCCGCGCACCCAGGTGGCACCGACGGCAATGATCAGCACCAGAATGGCCGTGAAGATGGTCAGCTTATAGCGCTTCTCCGCCTCGCCCGTGGCGGCGACGCGGTTCAGCAACTGCACGTATTTCGCCTCCCGATCATCATCATGGTTATTCTCGATGCTGATTTCATGCTGACTTTCCATCAGCTTGGCCCCTTCGCGGCCATCATGGCGCCACCAGGACCGGGCCCGGTCCATCAGGGAGTTCATGTAAAGCTCTTTGCCAGCCCAGTGGGTGAAGCCCACCAGCAGCACCGACAGCAGCAGCGAGATGCCCACCGCCCCCAGCTTCTGCACATTCTCCGACGCGCCGGGCACGGTGAAACCGGCCAGCACGTAGGAAAAGCCCATCGCCTCGATGGCGACCATGACGAAAATCAGCACCCACATGTACCAGGCAAAGGGCCGCCGGCCGGTTTCCGAGGCCCGCGACAGGTAGGAGGTGCATTTGTCGAAATAATCAGGGTCCGCGTGCAGCCGGTCATGATGGCTGACATAGGACTGGGCCAGTTCCTCTTCGGCATGGAACCAGCCATTCTGCCGGTTCAGCTCCAGGCTGTTGGAAAGACGCTTCACCTTGCCGAAGAACGGAAAGCCATAAACCAGATCCATCCACCAGAAGCTGATCTCTGTCCAGAAATGCCGGACCACCAGCACCGTCATCAGCAACGCCAGTGCAAGGGACAGAACTTCACGATAGGTATGGATGATATCCATCACGGTATCCATGGGCGGGGCACCTTTCAGCGGGCGATGGTGGGCAGATAGTCGGCCGCGTAGGACTGACCGTTCTTTTCGTAATAGAGCTTGCCGTAGCGGGCCCCGAAGGGGGGCTTATAGGGGAAGACCAGATCGACACAGGCCAGCGGCGCATCCGGTTTTTCCACGAACAGGCGGTAAAGCAGCGCCTCTTGCCCTGGATAGACATTCACCGCCGTCGGCAATTCCAGATCGGGCTTGCGACCCTTCTCCTTGGCGCCGGCATAGTTGCGGAAAACCAGCAGGGGGGAGCGGCCCACCGGTTCCGACCCATCGCGCAGTACCGCCACATCGGTCATGCCCACCATGTGGCCATTGACCAGGCTGGCATAGGAGGTGCGGTAGAGGCCCGGCAGGAAGTCACTGGTCTGGTAATCGAACACCCGCCCATCGGACAGGCGCCGCACCTCCCCCCCCACACGGGGGCGGTCTTCCAGGCAGGTGGCGCGAAACACGCTGTCATCGGCATGGGCGGTGGAAATGCCCAGATAGCTGATCAAGGTCTGGCCACTGCTGCGCGGGGTGCCGCCGATCATCTCGCTGGAGACACCAGCCACCTGTGCCGCCGGCACCCCGCCAAAATCGATGAAGCCGGAGCGGGGTTTGGCCGGTGCGGTCGCCGCCGTGACGGCGGGCTTGCCCGCTTTGGCCGTCTGCTGTTTCTCGGCGGCAGGGGCGGCAGGCTTGGTGGCCGTGCCCGCCGGGGCCGAAGGGCTGGCGGTCGGGCTGGTGCTGGCAACCACCGACCGCGAAGGGGCAGCCGTTGCCACCCGGTAAAGATCGGTCCGGGGCGTGCGGTTGCGCAGGTAATAGGCCATTGCCTCCCGGCTCTCCAGCTCCACAATCTCCACCCGCCGGTTACGGGCGCGCCCTTCCTCCGTGCGGTTATCAGCGGTGGGATAGGTTTCCCCCGCCCCCTGGAAGAACAGCCGGTCGGGATTGACACCAACGGCGCGGAACACCTCCCCCACCGCCTTGGCCCGCGCCTCGGACAGTTTGGCATTCTCCAGGGAGCTGCCCGTATCATCGGTATGGCCGATCAACAGGATATGCCGTTCCTGCCGGGCCGTCTCCGCGCGCTGCTTGTCCTGCGCGGAAAGGCCCGTTGGATCGGCCGGGCGGGCATAGGTCTCCGCCACGGCGCGGAAATAGCGCTGCGCCTCCGGCGTCAGGGTGGCGGAGCCCGATTGGAAATGGCCCGTCCCTTCCCAGGTGGAGACCTGGCCGACCCGCACCTGTTCCGCCTGCCCCTGCGGATTGGTCATCGGCAGCAGCACATCGTCAAAACGGGCAGAGACATTCGCGTCACGGGCGATCTTCCACTGCGCACACCGGCGCTGATCGATATCTCTACCAATCAGAAAACCAACAGTGCCGCCCCCCAATGCCCCCAGAATGGCGCCGGTAGCATTTTTCTTGCCGAGAAAATACCCAAGCGCGCTTCCGGCAATGGCACCGACAGCAGCACCGGCATAGGCCTGCCGCGATGCCTCACAAGGGTTATCCGCAACGGGCGCTGACGAAGCATTCAGCGGCGGTTGACCATTGCTGGTGACGCAACCGCTCAGCATCGACAATAGAGTGGCCGCCGCCACAGACTGCCGGGCAAAACGGGACGCATATGGACGCAGAACGTCCATTCTTGATTTATTCCCCAATTACCGCACCCCCCGAAAAAGTGGTAGAAGGCTAGCCTAAAAGTGTCATCACCTCAACCACAGCGGATGAGAAACCTCCCGCATTGTCATGTAGTTCGCGGAGATCAGGGCTGCTGTGCCGGTTGGCCTGCACGGGAAATAATGTCTGGATAGGGTGTCCTGATTACCTTTCACCCATCCCCATCCCTCGGCCCCGGTACAGGAAGGGCGGCAGGCGCGTGGCGCCATCGCGCAGTGCCTTTCAGATTGACTTTCCTCTCATATCACTTAGAAATGCGAATGATTGTCACTTTCGTTCCTGACCCTGGTTCCAGCCCATGGCTACCGCCTCCCCTCTGCCCCTTCCAGCCAGCCGGGCACCCGGCCGCCCCGGCTGGGACATGCCCCTGCGCATCACCCTGGCCCTGTTCGGCACCTATGGGCTGACCAGCACCAGCACGGCACTGCTGGCTCGGCTGCTGCCGGGAACGGCACTGGATGCCAGCATTGTGGCCAGCATGGCATCCTTTGCCATCGCCACCGGCATCGTGGTGTGGATCTTCGCCGCACGCCGGGCGCTGGCGGTAACGGGCTGGGTGCTGGGGCTGATGGTCGGCACGGGCGGGTTGTTCTGGCTGCTGGCACCGGCCGATATCCGTGCGGGGATCCTGGGATGAAGGGGTTCCGGCAGACACAATCATCCGTGCATACCTGGACGGGCCTGCTGGTCGGCTGGGTGCTGTTCCTGATTTTCATCAACGGCACCGCCGCCTATTGGCGGGAAGAAATCAGCCGCTGGATGCGACCGGAACTCTCCGTCACCGACATGGTGCGCGGGCCCGACGATGAAACCCGCATGGTGGCGGGCGCCATCACCGCCCTGTCGTCCCGCGCACCGGGGGCGGCAAGCTGGTCAATCAGCCTGCCCACCGAACGCGGGGCGGGCGTGCAGGCCGTCTGGCAGGAACGCAACGGCCCGGCCCGGCGGTTCCGCTGGCCCGACGCCGGCAACAGCCTGTGGATTGGCGGCGATGGCCAGCCCCTGACAGTGCGGGAAACGCGGGGTGGGGATTTCTTTTACCGGGTGCATTTCGACCTGCATTACATGCCGGTAATCTGGGCACGCTGGCTGGTGGGCTTCTGTTCCATGTTCATGCTGGTGGCGATTGTCACCGGCATCATCACCCATAAGAAAATCTTCCGCGATTTCTTCACCTTCCGGCCCGGCAAGGGTCAGCGCAGTTGGCTGGATGGCCATAATGCCACCGCCGTGCTGGCCCTGCCTTTCCATTTGATGATCACCTATACCGGGCTGATCACCCTGATGACGCTTTATATGCCCTGGGGGTTGCTGGCCAATTTCAGCGATACCCGCGCGGCCTTTGCCGAGATGCAGCCCAAGGTGCCAGAGGTCAGCTATGCCGCCACCCCTGCCCCCTTGGCCCCGATCGGTCCGATGCTGGAACAGGTACGGCAGATCTGGGGCGATGGGCGCGTCGGATCGGTGCGGATCAGCAATCCGGGCGATGCCGCGGCCCGGGTCGCCATCTCCCGCCACCCGACACACAATATCGCGGCGGACAGCGCCACCATCATTTTCGATGGGGTCAGTGGCCGGGCGCTGAACAGCCCCATCATTGACGGTCCGGGGGAAACGGCGCGGCAGGTGATGATCGGGCTGCACGCCGGCCGCTTCGCGCCGACCTTGTTGCGCTGGTTTTACTTCTTGTCCGGTCTGGCCGGGACAGTGATGGTGGCCACCGGGCTGGTGATGTGGACAGCCAAGCGGCGGGACAAGCTGCCCAATCCCGCCAAGCCGCCCTTCGGCTTCCGGCTGGTGGAACGGTTGAACATCGCCACCGTGGCAGGGCTGCCGGCCGGCATGATGGCGATGTTCTGGGCCAACCGGCTGCTGCCGCTCGGCATGGCGGAACGCTGGCCGGCCGAGGTGCAGACCCTGTTCATCACTTGGGGCCTCTGCCTGATCCATGCCTGCCTGCGGCCGGCAAAACGGGCCTGGGTGGAACAGTTCGGGCTGGGGGCCCTGCTGCTGCTGGGGCTACCCGTTTTCGATCAGGTGCGGGGGGCCGGGCTGTGGCAGCATCTGGCGGCGGGTGACGGCACCCGGATCGCAGCCGACCTGCTGCTGCTGGCGCTTGGCCTGTCACTGGCGGCCATCGCCTTCAAGGTGCAGCGGCACAAGCCGCGCGTCGTTGCCCGCAAGGCACGGCCCAACCGGGAGGCGGCGCTGGCCGTGGCGGGGGAATGAGTCTGTTATCCTGGCTGCTGGCCCTGGCCGGCTTTACCCTGCTGGCACTGGCCATGGAAGAACATCACGCCTGGCTGCTGGGGCGGGAGATTGAACGCCCCCGCCAAATTCTCTGGCGCGGGCTGGGCTTTGCGCTGCTGAGCCTGTCCTGGATGGCGGCGGCGGCAAGCTGGGGCCCGGCGGTGGGCACCGTGGGCTGGTGCGGGGTATTGAGTTTTGCCGCCGCCCCGCTGATCCTGGCCCGCACCTATGGCAAGCCGTCACGCCGGCGGTAAGGCGGCCTGCCGCGTTGTCGCCACCGGTCCCGGTGTGTATGGTCGATCCGGACAGATAAGGGGAAGGAAACGGGATGACCATCCGTGAAGAAGGGCTGAAGGGGATCAGCACCATCGGACACCGCGCCTATGTCGGCGGCGATGGCCCTTATTGGGATCTGATTGGCCAGAAGCAACTGGATTATCTGGTGGCGGCGGGGTTACAGCCCCATCATGTGCTGCTGGATTTCGCCTGCGGTTCCCTGCGGGCCGGGCGGTTGTTGATCGATTATCTGGATGAGGGCCATTATCTGGGCCTGGACAAGGAAATCGCACTGATCATCCTGGGCGTGGCAGAGGAAATCGGCACGGAGAAATATCTGCGCAAGCGGCCGGAATTCGTCGTTTCCGACCGGTTTGAGTTTGACCGTTTTTCCAGGCAGCCGGATTACATCATCGCCCAGTCGCTCTATACCCACCTGACCCTGGCCGATATTGAGCAATCTCTGAAAAGCCTGCGGGCCTGGATCAGCGGCGATGTGCGTTTCTTCGCCACCTTCTTTGAAGCCGAAGCCGCCCACGCCAATCCCGCCACCTCCCATTCCCATGCCCATTTCCGCCATAGCCAAGCCGATCTTGCGGCGGTGGCGGATCGCACAGGCTGGGTGATGACCTATCACGGCGACTGGAACCACCCGCGCAGCCAGATGATGGTGGAGTTCCGGCCGGCCCGCTGATCACAGCAACGGCCCCGCCAGCACCAGAATGAACAGGGCCAGACAGAGGGCGGGGCCGAAGGCGATGATATCGCCAGCCTCCTCCCCCTCGGCCCCACCCCAGCGGCGGGCCGCCAGCAGGTGCGCGATGCCGGCCCCCCCAGAAAGGATCAGGAAGGGCGGCAGCCCGGCCAGCCCCAGCCAGAGCCCGGCCACCGCCATCAGCTTTACATCGCCCAGCCCCAACGCCTCCCGCCCCTTCCAGCGGCTGACCAGCCAACGCAGGGCCAAAGCCAGCCCGCCATAAAGCCCGGCCGCCGTTAGATGGTCGGCCCACAGCGCCGCCCCATCCTGCCAGCCGAGCCAGAGCAGCCCAGCCAGACCCGCCAACGCCACACCCGCATCGGGCAGATAGTGCCATTGCGCATCCACCAGGGCCAAAAACAGCAGCGCCGTGCCCAGCCATGCCAGCAACAACGCCTCCACCGGATCAACAAACCAGAGCGCGCAGCCCAGCCAGAGCAGCGCCGTTGCCGCCTCCACCAGCGGGTAAAGGGCGGCCACCCGGCCGCCGCAATGCCGGCAACACCCGCGTGACAACAGGAAGGAGAGCAGGGGCAGCAGGTCCGCCACGCCCAGCACATGGCCGCAGGCAGGACAGGCCGAACGCCCCCACACCGTCACCCCACGCGGCAGCCGCCAGGCCATGGCGGCGATGAAGCTGCCGAAACAGGCCCCCAGCAGGGTGAAAAGGACGATCTCCAGCCCGGTCATGGGGCGGGCGGGATGGCGATATCCGCGTCCGCCCCGCTGCCGCCCGGCTTGCCATCGGCACCGAGGCTGATGACGCGGGCGACGCGCCCGCCCGCATCCACCTCATAAAGATAGGGGCGGTCCCAGGGGTCGTTGGGTACCGCCCCTTCCAGATAGGGGCCCATCCAGCGCCGCGCCACCGCCGCATCACGCGGCGGGCTGACCAGCAGGGCCAGCCCCTCCGTCTTGGTCGGGAAACGGCCCAGATCCAGATGCAGCGTGTCGAGTGCGGTTTTCAGCACCCGGGCCTGGGCCGTGGCCGCCGTCACCTTGCCGCGATCGACATTGGATAAAAGCCGCAAACCCACCAGCCCCAGCAGCAGGCCGATAATCACCAGCACCACCAGCATTTCCAGCAAGGTGAAGCCGGCTTGCCGGCGGCGAAGGGGGCGAAGCGCTGTGGGCAGCGTGCGCATGGTCATGATCAGGTTTCCTTACTTACGGTGAATGTGGCAGCACAGCGCCCACGGGCAGCCGGATTTCAGCACCTTCGGCCCCGGCCAGCCGCACGCCCCCCGGCTCCACCGCCAGCAGGCGCCAGCCGGCCTGTTCCTGCCCCGGCAGCCAGGGCCGGGCCACGCCATCCCGCAGCAGCAGGGCACGGCCACCGCCTTTGCGGCCCACCACCGCGCCGACCAGCCGCAGCTCCCCCGATGGGGCCGGGCTGGCGGGGGCGGCCGTCGCCTCCCCCCGGCGCGACGGCGTGAACAGGGGCCGTTCCACCAGGGCCGACAGGCTGGCCGGCGGCGGCAGGTGATATTCCGCATCCGCCAGCGGATCAGCGGCCAGCGCCGGCAGCGGGGCGGGCAGCAGCAGCAACCCCAGAAGCAAAACCCGTTTCATCATTCCGCCCCCCCCGGCACCGGCTGGCGCAGACCGCTGACGGTGAGCGTGAGCGACAGGGGCGCCCCGGCCTCCCCACCCGCCGCCAGCCGCATCCCCACCACAATCAACCGTGGCTGCCCGCCTTCCAGCCCCAGCAGCAGGTCGCGCAACTGGGCATGGCTGAGGGCGGCATCCAGCCGGGCGGTGATACGCTGATCGCCGCCGGCGCCTTCCGGCAGGTCGGCCGGTTCCACCAGCCCGGTGCCGATCAGCCGCCCGCCCACAGCGGCCAGCCGCTGGCCCAGCAGGGCCTGAAGGTTGGCGGCGGCCAGATCGGGGCTGTCACCGGGCAGGTAATCCGCCGGCAAGCCATCCAGGGTGGCCAGCGCCGCCTGTTCGGCCAGCAGCCTTTCCACCCGCCCCGCCAGGGTGCCTTGGGCCTGGCGCTGCAGCTCAGCCGCCTGGATGGCGGCCCGCTGTTCCAGCAGCAGGTCGGTCAGCGGCCAGACCAGCAGCAGCAGGAACAGCAGCCCCAGCCCGGCGCTGATACCCAGATAGAGCCGGCGGGCGGTGACCGGATCGGCCAGCATCCGTTCAAGCGGGTTCATCGGCGCTCACCATCAAGGAAAGGTGGAAACGGTCGCGCCCGGCATCGGCCCGCAGCAAGGCCGCCTCAAACCGCACATCCTGCAGGCCGGGGGCGGCGGCCAGCAGGGCCGGCAGGGCGGTGCCATCACCGCTATAGCCCAGCAGATGCACCCGCCCGCCTTCCAGGCGCAGCTCCGTCAGATAGCTGTTGTCGGGCAGCAGCCGGCTCAACCGGTCCAGCAGCAGCACCATGCTGGGGGCCGCCCGGCGGGCGCTGACGGCGGCCAGCGTGTCGGCCCGCAGCCGGGCCAGCCGGATGCCCAGGCTGCGGGCCTGTGCCGCCTCCATCTCGCCGGCCGCCAATTCGGTGCGCAACTGCGACAGGCGGCCTTCCTGCAGCACGGCCAGCGACAAGGGCGGGGCCAGCAGCAACAAAGCCAGCAGCAGCAGGCGCGGCGGCACCCGCGCGCGCTTCGGCTCGCCAAAGGGCAGAAGGCTGCCATCGGCCAGCAACACGCCGTCGGGTGGTGCCAGGCCCTGGGCCGCTGCCGCCGCCAGCGCCGGGGCCAGCCGGTTGCGGGCCAGCAGGGAGACCCGCACCCGCAACTGGCCGGCATCCGCCGCCGGCCCCGCCACCTGCGCATCATAAAGGGCGGCATCGGCGGATAGCGGCGTCCAATGGCCCAACTGCATCCCCACCACCCGGCGCAGATGGGCTGCCGCCCCTGCCGGCAATTCGCGTTCCAGCACCAGCGGGCGCACATCGCCCAACACCAGCCGCCAGGGCCGCTTGTGCCGGGCGGTGCCCTCGGCGGGCGGGGTCAGCGTGCTGCCATCCCACTGCCAGCGGGCCGGTTCCGGCCCATCGGCCACCAGCCAGCCCGGCAGGGCGTCTTTGGTGCGCTGCCACCACCAGCCGGCCAGCCGCCGCAGCATGTCGCCCGCGCTGTTCATGATGCTTCTTCCATCAAACGGATCTCCGGTGCCGGCTCGCGCCATTCCAGAATGCGGAAAGCCTGGGTGCCCTGAATGGTGATCCAGACCACGGCTTCCGCCGTGGCCAGCGCGCCATCCGGGGTACGGGCGGCCACGCGCAGGGTGAACAGGTTGCTGGGCGGTCCACCTTGCATCAGCCCCAGGGCGGCCAGGGACGCCGCGTCGGTATCCCGCAGCCCCGCCAGCCCCGGCCAGCGGGTGCGCAGGTCCGGCGCCATGGCGGACAGGCGAGGCTTGCCATCGGCCATGGCCGGGCCATGCACGGTCAGACAGGGGTAAATCCGGGCGAAGCCATCAGGTGACAGGGCCGCCCCCAGTTCCAGCACACTATGCCAGGGTTCACCGGTCTGGCGGCGGCGCTGCAGCGCCTGGGTCAGCGCCGACAGGTCAGCCGCCGGCAGCAGGGCCCCGGCCACCGCCAGGAGGCGCGCCGATGGGGTACGGTTCAAATCCAGCCGCCCCGCCTCGTCCCACAAACGCAGGGTCAGCGTGCCTTCCGGTTCTGCCACGGTCAGCGGGGTGCCATTGGCGGGCAGGCGGCGGGCGGGGTCGGGATGCACGGCCAGTATCACGCCCTGGCTGAGGCCGGTTTCCAGCAGCGCGCGGGCGACGGCGATCTGGTCGGCACCGATCTGCCGGTTGATGGCGCGTTCTGCCGTGGTGGCGATGCCGGCGGCCAGCAGGGCCAGCCCCATCGCCACCCACAGCGCCATCGGCAGGGCAATGCCACGCTGACGGGAACGGTTTTCAGCCCTGGCGGTCACGGCACCAGCCCTCCCCCAGCGTCAGCACACAGCCCCGGTCGGTGTCGGCCCGCACCGGCACCACCAGGGCCGGCAATTCGCGCCCGCCCGCTTCCACCGACAGGCGCACCAGCCGGGGCCAGTGCGTGGCATCGGCCCAATCCGACACCCAGCCCTGACGCGGATCGTCCCCGCGATAGGAGAGGCGGAAGCGGTAATCGCCTTCCGCCAGCACCGTCTGATAAGGCGGCTGGCCGGGCCGGGTCTGGCGATAAAGCAGCCGCCCTTCCTCAACCAGGATGGCGGCAAAGGCCAGCCCGCCCCGGCCCGGCAGCGGCGCATCCACCAGCGGGAATTCCAGCCTTTCAGCCCTGGCCACCAGCCAGTACCGTTCCCCGCCGGGGGCCAGTTCGGTCAGTGGCAGGGCGCGGCTGATCTGCCGGCGCAGCACATCGCGCAGCAGGAAAATATCCTCCGCCCGGTCGGCCTGCGCCATCACCCGGCCGCGTGCCCGGCCCATGGTGCCCAGTGCTGTGGCGGCCACCGCCAGCACCAGCCCCAGCACGATCAGGGCCACCATGGCTTCCAGCAGGGTGAAACCCGCCTGCTTCTTGCGCAACGGCTGCCTCATGGTGCCGCCACCAGCTTGGTGGTGGCCAGCGACAGCACCGGCCCCGCCGCATCAGCCACACTGATTTCCACCCGATAAGCGGCCATGCCGCGCGCGGCGGCGGCATCAAAGGGCGGGTCCAGCCGGGGGGTGACGCGCAGGGTCCAGCGCCAGTCGCCACTATGGCCCGGATAATCGCCGGGCGTCAGGCGCTGTTCCACGCCCAGGGCGGCGAACTGCGCCTCGGCAATGCTTTGGGCCAGCGCGCGCCGTTCCACCGACCGCGCTGCCCGCCCGCCGCCGGACATCAGGCTGTAGGCCGGGCCCAGCACCAGGGCCAGCAGCAGCAGGGCCAGCATCGCCTCCAGCAGGGTAAAGCCCGCCTGTCCGCGGCGGTCAGCGCGCATCATGCACCACCCGGCCGGTCAGCCAGTCCACAGCGATGGCGCGTTCGCCCCCGTGCGGGCCCCGCAGCCGGATTTCCGCCCCGCTGGCGCTGCCATCGGGCAGGAAGCGCAGCCGGGCCAGCCCATCCGCCCCCCGCTCCACCTCCCCCGCCAGGGTCAGGCTGGTGCCCTGCGAAAGCCCGCGCGCGTCCAGGCTGATCTCCACCACGCGGCCCTGGCGCACCGCCTGATCGCGGGCGGCGGCCAGCCGGCTGGCAAGAAGGCGCGTATCGCCATCCAGCCTGGCCCCGCCCGATGCCAGACGTGGCGCCACCAGGGCCGTCGCCACGCCCAGCAGCAGCAGCACGACCAGCATTTCCAGCAAGGTGAAGCCCGCCTGCCGGCGGCGGGGCCGCTCAGAAGGGCAAATCATTGATCGATACCAGGGCCAGCAGGATGGAAACGACAATGCCGCCGACAAACAAAGCCAGCAGCAGGATCAAGGCCGGTTCCAGCAAAGCCAGGAAGCGCTTGATGGCGGTTTCCAGCTTGTCCTCATACATCTCGGCTAATTGTTCCAGCACCTCGGCCAGCCGGGCGCTCTGCTCGCCCACGCCGATCAGGGTGACGGCCAGATCGGGCAGCGGGTGGCCGGGCGGCAGGGCGGCGGTTAGCCCGCGCCCGTCGCGCACCCCGTCGCGCATGGCCAGCAGGGTGGCGGACAGCACCCGGTTGCCCGCCATGTCCGCTGCCAGTTCCAGGGCGCGCGGCAGAGCGACGCCGGCCCGCAGCAGCACCGACAGGCCGCGCGCCAGCCGGGCCAGCCCGGCCATCAGCGCCATGCCGCCGACCAGTGGCAGGCGCAGCAAGGTGCGATCGCGCCAAGGCGCCAGCCCCGGCCGCCGCCAGACCAGCCAGCCCAACAGCCCCAGGGCCAGCAGCCCCGCCATGGCCAGATCGCCCCAGGCCAGCATGAAGCCGGACAGGGCCAGCACCAGCTCTGTCGCCGGTGGCAGGGCCTTGCGCGCATTGGCGAATAGGGGGGCGAATTGCGGCACCACATGCAGCAGCAACAGCAGCAGGGACCCGACGGCGACGAAACACAACACCGCCGGATAGATCAGGGCCGACGTGACGGCGCGCGTCACCCGCCGCTGCCGCTCCAGTAGTAAACAGAGCTGCTCCAGCACCATATCCAGGGCGCCGGCCCCTTCGCCGGCCCGCACCATGGCGGCGTAAAGCGGCGGGAAGCCGCCGGCCCGCGCCAGCGCCTCCCCCAGCCCCGCCCCGCCGCGCAGCCGTTCCAGCGCCTCCCGCAGGCCGGCGCGCAAGGGTTGCGGGGCCAGCCCATCGGCCAGCAGGGCCAATGCGCGTTCCAGCGGCAGCCCGGCCTTCAGCAACAGGCGCAGTTCCCGGCTGAACAGCAGCAGATCGCCCGCCCCCGGCCCGGCCGGCAGGATCAGCCGACGCCCCACCGGGGCCACCTTTACCGGCAACCAGCCCTGGCCGCGCAGCCAGTCCAGCAGCGCAGCGGCATCGGCAGCCTGCCGCCGGCCGCTGCGCTGCTGCCCGCCGCCATCCAGCGCGGTATAATGGAATTCCGGCATGGGCGGTCAGTCCCCCATCTCGGTCACGCGCGCCACCTCGGCAAAGCTGGTCAGCCCGGCCAGCACGCGGGAAAGCCCGTGCTGGCGCATGGACCGCATCCCCGCCGCCCGCGCCGCCGCCTCCAGCGCGCCGGTAGACGCCCGTTCCACCACCAGCCGGCGCAAGCCTTCATCCAGGCGCAGCATCTCAAAAATCCCGACGCGGCCGGCATAGCCGGTGCCGCCGCAATGCGGGCAGCCGACCGGCCCCAGCAACAGCGGGGCCGCCGCCCCCGGCGCCAGCAACCCGGCATCGCGCAGGGCGGAAAGGGCCGCCGCGTCCGCCGGTTCCGGTGCCTTGCAGCGGGGGCAGAGCAGACGGACCAGCCGCTGCCCCACCACCCCGCGCAGGGTGGAGGCGATCAGGAACGGTTCCACCCCCATTTCCAGCAGCCGCGTCACCGCCCCGGCAGCGGAATTGGTGTGCAGCGTGGTCAGCACCAGATGCCCGGTCAGGGCCGCCTGTACGGCGATGTCGGCTGTTTCCGTGTCGCGGGTTTCGCCCACCAGGATGACATCCGGGTTCTGGCGCAGCATGGAGCGCAGCACCGTGGCAAAGCCCAGCCCGATGGCCGGATGCACCTGTACCTGATTGACCCGCGCCATCTGATATTCCACCGGGTCTTCCACCGTCAGCACCTTGCGGGTGGCGGCATTGATCAGGCGCAGGGCGGCATAAAGCGTGGTGGTCTTGCCGCTGCCGGTGGGGCCGGTGACCAGCACCAGCCCGTGCGGGCTGGCCATCATCCGGCGCAACGCCGCCTCATCCGCCGCATCCAGCCCCAGGCCCGACAGTTCCATGGCCCCGACAGAACCATCCAGCACGCGGATCACCACGCTTTCGCCATGCACGGTGGGCAGGGTGGAAACACGCAAATCCACCAGCCGCCTGCCCATGCGATGGCGCACTCTTCCATCCTGCGGCAAGCGGCGTTCGGCAATATCCAGCCCGGCCAGAATTTTGATCCGGCTGACCAGGGCGCGGGCCAGGCTGGGCGGCGGCGGCGGGCGGTTCTGCAGCACCCCATCGATGCGGTAGCGCAGCACCAGCGCATCGGCAAAAGGTTCGATATGGATATCCGATGCGCGGGCCTTCACCGCCTCGTCAATCAGATGGGCCACCAGCCGCACCACCGGGGCCTCGCTGGCCTGATCCTTCAGCCGGTCCAGCGCCGCCTCTTCCAGCGCCTGATCGGCGGCGGCATCATCCAGGATACGGTCCAGGGCACTGGCCCCCCCGCCATGGCGGGCCTGGAACGCCGCTTCCCATTCCGGTTGCGGCATGAAACAGAGCCGGGGCTGCTGCCCCAGCGCCAGTTCCACCGCATCCAGCACATCAACCCCTACCGGGTCGACGGCGGCCAGCAGCAGGCCGTTATCATCCTGCGCCACCGGCAGCAGCCGGTGGGACAGCAGCCAATGCGGCGACAGGCCGGCACTGTCGGGCAGATCATCGGCCAGATCATCACCCCGCAGCAGCGGCACCGCATAATGGCGGGCCAGGGCGGCGGCCCGTTCCAGCGGCGTGACCAGCCCCAGATCCAACAGCACCTGATCCGGCGCGCGCCCATCGGCCGCCGACAGGGCCAGCACCCGCTGACGCTCGCCATCGTCCAGGCGGCGCTCCGCCAACAGGATATCCAATATTGTCATCGGCTCTGAATCAGGATTGGCGGCAGATTTACCGCATTCACCTTCCATATGACTTATTTCTGCAATGGTTTCGCGTCGTGTTTTTGACAAAAATATTACAGACGACGCTTTGATTACAGATTAATGAAGGGCATGAATAATCCTTGTCTTGACGCCGCCCCCGGCGGCACTTTCCGGCGCCACCAGATGCCGGGATGATGATGCGCACCATTTCCACTTTACGGGCCGGGTTGCGGGCCGGTGCCAGCACCATGGCCCTTGTTCTGCTGCTCTCCGCCTGCGCCAGCCGCCAGGGGGACGCGCCGCCGCCACTGACGCTGGATCACCTGTCGCTGGCGGCCCCCAAGGGCGGGGCGGAGGGGACCGCGCCCAAACCGGTGACCAGCCACAGCAGCCCCGCCCCGGTGATCGTCAAGGGCAGCCGCCCGCCGGTCCCGGTGGGGGCCGATGAACTGGCCGTACCGCCAGGGCCGGCACTGCATCTGCGCTTTACCGACGCGCCGCTGGCCCTGGTGGTGGATACGGTGTTGGGCGACATGCTGGGGATGGCGCACAGCATCTCCCCCACCCTGCGCAACACGGTCAGCATCGACAGCGGCCGCGAACTCTCCCCGCGGGAGGCTTTGCGCCTGCTGGAAAATGTGCTGGCTGGCCAGGGGGCCGTGCTGGTGCGCGGCGGGGATGGCACCCTTGCCGTGCTGCCCCAGGCCGAAGCGGCGGGCAATGCCCGCACGCTGGGGCTGGCCAGCCCCAGCGCCCCGGGTCTGGCGGTTTCCGTGCTACCCCTGCGCCATATCGCCCCGGATGTGGCGCAGGCCCTGGTGGCCCCGCTGGTGAAGAATGGCAGCGTCACCGCCGACCCGCGCCTGGGTCTGCTGCTGGTCAGCGGGCCGGCACCGGAGCGGCAGGCGGCGGCCGATCTGCTGCGCGGTTTTGACGTGGACTGGATGGCGGGCCGTTCCGCCGGCCTGTTCCCGCTGACCCAGGCCAGCCCCGCCCCACTGGTGCGGGAGCTGGAGGCGATTCTGGGCGCCCAGGGCGATGCCGATCCCAGCCTGCGTCTGCTGCCGGTGGAGCGGTTGAATGCGGTGCTGGTGATTGCCAGCGATGCCACCCGGCTGGAAACGGCCGCCGGCTGGGTGCGCCGGCTGGATGGCGGGGATCTGGATACCGCCCGGCTGCGGATTTTCAGCCTGACCCATGCCGACGCCACCCGCGTGGCCAAATTGTTGAACCGGCTGTTCACCGGTACGGCGGCGGATAGCACCGCACCCGCCATGAAGGCGATGCCGCTGCCATCCGTCAGCAGCACCAGCAGCAGCGGGACGAGCAGCAGCAGTGCCGCCAGCGGCAACAGCACCGCCATGGCCGACAATGCCGCCCGGCTGTCGGCCATCAGCGCCGATGCCGGCGGGGCCGCCCCGCCGGAACCGCTGTCCGGTGGTGGCGACGATACCCCGCGCATCATCCCCGACCCGGCCAATAACAGCATCCTGGTCCATGCCAAGCCCCGGCAGGCGGAGATTATCGGGGAGGCGGTGGCCAAGCTGGATGTCGCCCCGTCGCAGGTGCTGATTGAGGCGACGATTGCCGAGGTCACGCTGAATGATCAGTTGCGCTATGGGGTGCAGAGCTATTTCCGCGGCGATGGCGGCGATGTGCAGGGCGGCTTCACCCTGAACAGTGCCAGCAGCAGCCTGCGCCCGATCAGCAAGGTGCCGGGCTTCAATCTGGTGCTGTCCAGCAATGGCGATCCGCGCGTCGTGCTGTCGGCCCTGGATCAGGTGACCGATGTGCGCGTCATCTCCTCCCCCCAGGTGGTGGTGCTGGACAGCCAGGTGGCGCAGTTGCTGGTGGGCGACCGGGTACCGGTGCTGACCCGCACCACCCAGTCGGTGGATAATGCCAACTCGCCCATCGTCAGCTCGGTTGATTATGTCAATACCGGCGTCATCCTGCGCGTGGTGCCCCGCATCAGCCAGAGCGGCAAGGTGACGATGGAGGTCTATCAGGAAATCTCCAACGTCTCCGGCACGCGCAACAGCGGCAACCTGACGCCCACCATCTCGCAACGCCAGATCACCTCCAATGTGGCGGTGGATAGCGGGCAGACGGTGGTGCTGGGCGGGTTGATCTCTGAAACCCAGGAAAGCGGGCGCGACGGCATCCCGCTGCTGTCATCTTTGCCCGGTGTCGGCGCGTTGTTCGGGGAAAAGCGCTCCACCAAGACCCGCACCGAACTGATCGTCTTCATCACCCCGCGCGTCATCCGCGACGAGCATGAGGCCGAGGCGGTAACGGCGGAACTGATGACACGGCTGAAGGGGATTCAGCCGTTGCGGTAGGGGGGCGCGCCCCGTCCCCTCACCCCGCCACCATCTTTTGATCAATCACCCCGAACGGTGCTGTGCCGTCGGGCAACAGCGCTGTCAGCCGCACCCGGTCGCCAAAGCGCATATAGGGGGTCAGCGGCTGACCGGCGATCATCTCGATCGCCCGGCGTTCGGCGATGCAGGCCGAGCCAGCGGCAGGGTCGGCGTTGGAGACGGTACCTGAGCCGATGATAGTGCCGGTGGATAGTTTGCGCGTGCGGGTGACATGTTCGATCAGGCGATGGAAGCCGAAATCCATCTCCCCGCCGTTGGGATGACCAAACCACTCCCCATTCCACGACACCTGCAGCGGCAGATGCACCCGCCCGTCGCGCCAATATTCCCCCAGCTCATCCGGGGTGATGGCGACGGGGGCGAAGGTGGTGCTGGGTTTGGCCTGGACAAAGCCGAAGCCGGTTTGCATCTCCCGCGGGCCGAAGACGCGCAGGCTGACATCATTCACCATGGTGATCAGCCTGATATGCCGTTCGGCATCACCGGCCCGGGTGCCCATCGGCACCGGGCCGGTGATCACAGCGAATTCGCCCTCAAAATCAATCCCGTCCGCCTCGCTGGGCAGCGGGCTGTCATCCTGCGGCCCCAGGAAATCATCGGACGCGCCCTGATAGACCAGGGGGATTTCGGTATCCACCCCCTTATCCAGCTTGAAGGCCTTGGCCATCAGGCGCCCATGGTTCAGGAAGCAGGAACCATCCAGCCATTGCGGCGCCCGTGGCAAAGGCGCCATGGCCTGGGCCGGGTCGAAGGGCACACCCTGGAGCATCCCGCTTTCCAGTGCCTCGGCCAGATGGCGCAACGGGGCCGCGACAGTCTCCCATTGCCCCAGGGCCGCCAGCAGAGTCGGGGCGATGCTGGCGGCATCAACGGCGCGCGACAGGTCGCGGCTGACGACCAGCAAGCGGCCATCGGGGGAACCATCACGCAGGGTGGCGAGTTTCATGAGGCTTCTCCTGGCAACAGGGCCACAGCCCGGCACCAGCCGGCGCTGGCCCGGGTGATCTTCACGGGAAAGCAGATGACATCAAAACCATGCGGCGGCAGGGCTTCCAGATTATGCAGCTTTTCCATCTGGTAATAGCCGATCTCCCGCCCGGCCTTGTGGCCTTCCCAGATGATGGAGGCATCGCCGCTCTGGGCAAAGCGCCGGGCCGTGTGGCTGAACGGTGCATCCCAGGACCAGGCATCGGTGCCCACCACCCGCACCCCCCGGCTGGTCAGGTACAAGGTCGCCTCCCGCCCCAGGCCGCACCCGCTATCCACATAATGCGGCCCGCCATAGGCGGCCGATGCCGCCGTATTGACCAGCACAATATCCAGCGGCTGCAGCACATGGCCGATGCGGTCCAGCTCAGCCGCCACTTCGGCCGCCGTGACGACATGGCCATGGGGCAGATGGCGGAAATCCAGCTTCACGCCGGGGCGGAAGCACCAGTCCAGCGGCGTCTGGTCGATGGTGGGGGCGGGTTCGCCCCCCGCCGTGGAGTGATAATGCCAGGGGGCATCCATATGGGTGCCGCTATGGGTGGTCAGGGTGACATCCTCCACCGCCCAGCCCTCCCCGTCCGGCAGATCGGACGGGGCCAGACCGGGGAAGAAGGCGGCAATCGCCCCCGCCGTCTCCCCATGGGTCTGATAGGCAATCTTGGGCCGAAGCGGCGGCGGATCGGTGACAATGTCATTATCGATGGGGATCGACAGGTCAATGAAGCGGGGGCGCATCGGCTTCCTCAATATTTCCAGTTCACCTGAACGCCGATCTTGCGCGGCTCGTTCAGGGCAGCGTTGGGCAGACCGAAGAAGGAGGTCACCTGGGAGAAGTGCCGCTCATCGCCGATATTCTGCACGAAGGCGGCCAGTTCCCAGTTGCTGTCCGCCGGTTTCAGGGCAATGCGCGCGTCCCAGGTGCTCCAGCCCTTGCCGCGATAGGTGGGCTTGTCCTGCTGCGTTTCCAGGAAGAAGACGCTGCTCTGATAGCGATAGCCCACCTGGGCCGACAGCGCGCCGACATCCAGTTCCCAATCCTGCCGCGCATTCAGGCTGAGCTGCCATTTCGGTGCGCGGGTCAGGCGGTTGCCGCTGATATCCTCCTTCACCACCGGCGGGTTGGTGCCGAAGACGAAGCTGTCCACCTGCACGGAGGAGACGGCCCCCTTGTCAAAGGTGGCATCCAGATAGGCCAGATTGGCATCCAGCCGCAGCCCTTCGACCGGGTACCAGATGCTTTCGATCTCAAACCCCTGGGAGGTGGCGGCATCCGCCGTCTCAATCCCCACGCCCCCGGTCGGCACCGGCGTGCGGACCTGCAGGTTGCGGTAATCATAATGGAAGGCGGCCAGATTCAGCCGCGCCGCCCCGTTCAGCAGAGTGGATTTCAACCCGCCTTCAAACGCCTCGATGGTTTCCGGCTTGAAGGCGGCATTCAGGCCGAAGGCGTTGAAGCCACCGCTCTTGAAGCCCTTGGAATAGCTGCCATAGGCCATCACATCGTCGCTGAACTTATATTGCAGCACCGCGCGGGGGGAGAAATTGTTCCAGCTTTCCTTGGTGGTGAACAGCGGCGGGGCGGCCAGCGTGGCACCGGCGGCAAAGAAGGTGGGGCCGGGCGGATCGAACTGGTTGAGCGTGGTGACCGTCTGGCTGTTGGAGAAATCCTTCTCCTCATGGCTGTAACGCCCGCCCAGCTTCAGCGTCAGGGCCGGTGTCAGATCATAGGAGGCATCGGCGAACAGCGCCCAGCTATCGGTTTTCTGATGGGCGTTGAAAGTCACCTGCGTTCCGGCACCGCCCGGCCCGGCCAGCCAGTTGCGGATGCGGATGGGATCGATGCGGTTATCCTCGTGATAGAGGAAGGCACCCAGAATCCAGTCGAGGGCGGAACCCTCGCCAGAGGACAGGCGCAGTTCCTGGGACCATTGGCTGTCGATCAGGTGGCCGTCATTATCGCCGACATTGGGGATGGCGCCGCTGACAAAGGCCGGCAGCGGCGGGTTGACGGCCGTGCCGTCACTATCCTGATAGCCCTTCAGATCCCATTCACGGTAGTTGGAGACGCTGTTCAACACCACGCTGTCCAGATCCCATTCCAGCTTCAGCGTGGCATTGCGGCCGATCACATCGGAATAGCTGGGGCGGTTCTGGGCAAAGCGGCTGTCATCCACCAGCGCATCCAGGCCAGGGCGCAGCGTATAGGGGCGAACAAGGTTGCTGCCCGCCGGGTTGGTCGCCGCATCGCGGAAGCCGGAGACATCGGCAATGGCGATGGTGGCCGGCTCCACATGCGATTTGATGAATTCGCCGATCAGGTCGACGGTCAGGGTGTCATTGGGCTTGGCGCGCAGATAGAGGCGGCCGGTGAAGCTGTCACCACCACCCAGCCGGCCGCCGACACTGTTCTTGGCCCAGCCATCGCGGTCCGACCAGCCAAAGGCCGCCCGCGCGGTCAGGCTGGCATCATCATTCAGCGCACCGGAAACGGCACCGGTCAGCTTCTTTTCATCAAAGCTGGCATAGGAACTGTTGAGATAGGCCTGAAACTGCTCCGTCGGGGCGGCAGAGCGCAGCAGCACGGCACCCGCCGTGGAATTGCGGCCATATAACGTGCCCTGCGGCCCGCGCAGCACCTCCACCGAGCCGACATCCACCAGATCGGCCGTGGACATGCGCAGCCGGCCGACAAAGGCATCATCGACATAGGTGGCCACCGGTTCATCGGCAAAGACATTGCCGCCGCCATTGGCCCCGCCGACACCCCGGATCGACATGGGCGCCGAGCCGTAATTGACATTGGCCGCCACACTGAAACCCGGCACGGAGGCCGAGAGGTCTTCCAGCGTGCGGACATTATTTTCAGAGAGGCTGTCACCGCTGATCGCGGAGACGGCGACCGGCACATCCTGGATATTTTCCCGCCGCTTCTGCGCGGTGACAACGATCTCATCAATCATGCCGGCACCGGCCTGTTCCTGCGCCGCCGCCGGCAAGGCCAGGGCCGCCAGCGCCAATCCCGATGTGATGCAGAAGATCGCCCGCGGCCGCGCGCGGCCCGGTGAAAAATGGTTCATCATGTCCTCCCTGGTGCTGATCATTCATCCGTCAGCTAAATAATGATATTATATCATTATTATTGAGTGTCAATAATCTCTGAGGCCCTTTTGCCTTATGGGCTTGCGCGCTGGCCGGACATGGGCTTGAAGGATGGGACCAGCAGGGTGGTCGGGTCGGAGAGAGCGGTATGGGTGGTGAGAATGAGCGTTTGGCGGCAGCCGACGATCCGGTCGCGCGGGTGGATGCGCTGCGGCCGGCGCAGCTTGACCGTACCCTGGGCTTTCTGATCAGCATGGCCCGGCAATTCATCCATCGCGGCTTTGTGCAGCGCTTTGCCGAGGTCGATCTGACGCCCAATCTCTATTCGATCCTGGCCTTGCTGGAGGCGAACGGCGCCTGCCGCCTGTCCGATATCGGCGCGGCGCTGGGGATTTTGCAGACCAATCTGGTCAAGCGGGTGGATGAGCTGGTGGATCGCGGCTTTGTCACCCGCCAGGCCGATCCGGTTGACCGGCGGGCCAAGGCGCTGGTGCTGACACCGGCCGGGCGGGATTTTCTGGTCCGCCTGCACGCCATCCATGATGAATGGGAGGCGATGCTGGTGCAGCGTCTGGGCACCGATGATCATCAGCTTCTGCTGGCCCTGCTGCAGAAGCTGCTGTTCGGCGAACGTCTGGACGGGGAACCGGATCACCCGCCGGCGCTGCTGGACGAGGATTGATGCACAGAAAAAAGCCCCGGCGGTTGGCTCCTGCCGGGGCTTTTCGGTCTCCCTCTGATCTCATACCAATCTCCCTTGATCGTGACCGATCCAGGGAGATTTTTGTTCCCTCAGACGCCGGGCGCTGCCATCCGGCAGCTTGGCTTACGCGCCACGTGGCGCGGGCCGGCAGTCGCCGGCCTCCACCCCGCCGAAAGGTCAACCTTTCGGCGGGGTGGTATCAATCCTTGAAGGTGATCAGCGGGTCTGCGGCGGCGGCGGCGGCCGGGTCCAGAAGCAGCGGGCGTTCGCGCCCGTCATCACGGTCGGTGTCCAGGCCGGTATCCACCCGCAGCACATCCAGCCGCTGGCGTTCCACCAGGGCCGCCACGCCGAAGACCGGGCGGCCGGCAAACAGATAGGTGCTGCTGCGGTTGCCCGCCACCTGCACCAGATCGGCCGCATCGGCCCCGCTGATACTGGCAATGCTACCATTGGCGCTGAACAGGCCGCTGCCGCGATAGGTCAGGGCGCCGGCCTGCACGGTTCCAGCATCGGCCCGGCCATTGGTCACCAGCTCCAGCGTCCGGCTCAGCCGCAGCGGGCCGTTGCCGGTCAGACGGGTGCCGGCCGTCAGCGTGGCATTCTGCGCATCAATACCGGCCACGGTAAGCGCCGTGCCGGCGGAGAGGGCCAGATTGCGGCCGGTCACCGCGCCCAAGGTGACATCAGCCCCGCCCTGGATGCTGACATCCTGCGTAGACGTGACGTCACCGGTGGTCAGACTGCTGCTGACATTGAGGCTCACCTGACGGCCGGCAATGCTGGCCAAGGTCGCCGTCTTGCTGGCGATAATGGTCACATCCTGGCTGGCGCTGATGGCACCGGCGGTCAGGCCCTCCATCCCCCTCAAGGTGATATTCGTGGCGGACAGGGTGCCGGTGTTCAACCGTGTGGCATTGGCCACCAGCGTTCCCGCGACTGAAACCGGCGCGCCAAAGCCCACCGTTGCACCGACCACTTCCAGACCAGACAGCCCGCTGACCGGTCCGCCCAGGGTGGTATTCGCCTGAGCGCTGCGGATGACCAGTTGATAGGGCCCGCTGACCGCACCGGTCAGACTGATATTGTCACCCACCGCCCCCGCACTGTTGATGCGGCTGTCACCGGTCAAGGTCACCGGCCCGCCAAGGCGGATGTTACCGCCCTTCGTGCTGACCAGATCGCCAGCCAGTCTCACCGCACCAGCATAATCCTGCTGACCCGTCGTAGTGACATTGCCAACCGTGACGGTGGCACCGCCAGCCGAGAGGAACTTCAACGCCGTCGTGCCACCGACGGCACCACCGAAGCTCACCGCACCCTTGCCGGCATCCGTCACCAGACCGTAGCCGCCGTTCACCGCACCGGTGAAGCGCACATCGTCGCCCGCCGCACCCGCGCTGACGACGGCACTGTCACCGGTCAGCGTCACCGGCCCGGCAAGGCGGATGGTACCGCCCTTCGTGCTGACCAGATCGCCAGCCAAGCGCACAGCACCGGCGTAATCCTGCTGACCCGCCGTGGTGACATCACCGACCGTGACGGTGGCACCGCCGGCCGAGAGCAGCTTCAGCGCCGTCGTGCTACCGACAGCACCACCGAAGCTGACCGCACCCTTGCCGGCATCAGTCACCAGCGCGTAAGCGCCGTTCACCGTGCCGGTGAAGCGTACATCGTCACCCGCTGCACCAGCGCTGACGATGGCGCTGTCACCGGTCAGCGTCACCGGGCCACCGAGGCGGATGCTACCGCCCGTCGTGCTGACCAGATCGGCAGCCAAGCGCACAGCACCGGCGTAATCCTGCTGACCCGTCGTGGTGACATTGCCAACCGTGACAATGGCGCCACCGGCCGAGAGGAACTTCAGCGCCGTCGTGCTACCGACAGCACCACCGAAGCTGACCGCACCCTTGCCGGCATCAGTCACCAGCGCGTAAGCGCCGTTCACCGTGCCGGTGAAGCGTACATCGTCACCCGCTGCACCAGCGCTGACGATGGCACTGTCACCGGTCAGCGTCACCGGCCCGGCAAGGCGGATGCTACCGCCCTTCGTGCTGACCAGATCGCCAGCCAAGCGGATAGCCCCAGCGTAATCCTGCTGACCCGTCGTGGTGACAGTGCCCACTGTGACGGTGGCCCCGCCAGCCGAGAGGAACTTCAGCGCCGTCGTGCCACCGACGGCACCGCCGAAGCTGACGGCACCCTTGCCGGCGTCGGTCACCAGGGCGTAAGCGCCATTCACCGTACCGGTGAGGCGCACATCGTCACCCGCTGCACCAGCGCTGACGATGGCGCTGTCGCCGGTCAAGGTCACCGGCCCGCCAAGGCGGATGCTACCGCCCGTCGTGCTGACCAGATCGCCTGCCAAGCGCACAGCACCGGCGTAATCCTGCTGACCCGTCGTGGTGACATCACCCACCGTGACAGTCGCACCACCGGCCGAGAGGAATTTCAATGCCGTCGTGCCACCGACGGCGCCACCGAAGCTCACCGCACCCTTGCCGGCGTCGGTCACCAGAGCGTAGGGGCCGTTTACGGTCGATGTGAAGCGCACATCGTCGCCCGCCGCACCGGCGCTGACGACGGCACTGTCACCGGTCAAGGTCACCGGCCCGGCAAGGCGGATGGCACCACCCTTCGTGCTGACCAGATCGCCGGCCAGCCGCACAGCACCGGCGTAATCCTGTTGCCCCGTCGTGGTGACATTGCCGACAATCAGGCTGCCGCCATTCAGCGACAGGCCGGACAGTGCCTGCGCAGCACCAACCGTGCCAAGCGAGACGCTGCCAGCACCAGCATCCACCAGCAGGAATCCGGGCCCGTTGGTGCCGTTGCTCACCGTCACAGTGTCGGCCGCACCACCGGCGGTGACAATGCTGGCCAGACCGCTGACCGACAGGGCACCGGTGATGCCGATGGCCCCGCTGCCACTGCCGACCAGATTGCCGGCCAGGCTCAGGTCACCCTGATAGGATTGCGCGCCGCTGGTGGTGATTGTCACACCGCTGGCCACGCTGATGGAGCCGGTGCCGGGATCGCGCTGTGCGGCGAGTGCGGCGGGATCGTTGGCCAGCACCGACAGGCCGCCCTTCAGCGTCACATCGGCATTCAGCGCCACCGAGCGCCCGGCCCGCAGCGTCAGGTCACCGGCCCCGGCATTGGCCGAGGCATTCACCGACGCATTGACACTGATATCATTATTGGCCTGCAGCACCAGATTGGCACCATTCAGCGCCGCCACCAATGCGGCGGCGCTCAGCGTGGCGTCAGACCCGGCATTCTCCCCAAAGCCGTCATTGCCGGCCACATCGCTGCTGCCGGTGGCGGCCACGATGATGTTCTTGGGGTCCAGCAGCAAGGTGCCCTTGACGCCATTCTCAGCCGTCAGGTCGGTATTGCCCTGATAGGAAAGGCGGCCGGCAGAAGAAACCTCCGCATTGCCGCCCTGCCCTGCCCCGGCCCCCTTGGCGCTGATGTTGCCGGCAAAGCGCGTCTGTTCGGCCGACATCAAGGCAACATGGCCGCCGCTGCCATTCTCTGTGGCGTCGGCGCGCAGGCTGGCCGTGGCGGTCACATCCAGCCGGCTGGTCTGGGCGCTGCCCACCTGGATATTGCCGCCACCCGCCGGCCCGCTGGCATCCAGCGTACCGGAAACGGCGATGGCACCCTGGCCGCCATCCAGCACAATGTCACCGCCATCCCGATAGGCGCCGCGCGCTTCCACCACGCCGGTCATGTCGATGACATTATCCACCACCCGCGCCGCCGTGGCGGCGGACAGCAGTACGGTAGCGCCGCTGATGCGGCCGGCCTGTTCCAGCTTCGCCCCATCGACGGCACTGCCGGCATCAAAGCTGATCAGCCCGTCGCCCGCCAGATCCAGCGTGAAGCGCTGTGCCGCACCCAGGGCGACGGTGCCCAGTTCGGCTGTGATGGTGCCGCTGTTGCGCACATGCGGTGCGACCAGCGCGGCCATGCCAGCATTGATGCGGCCTTCATTAACCACTGCGGCCCCGGCCAGCGGGGAGGCGATATCGAACCGGTAATCACCGGAAAGGAATTTCTGATTGTCGATATTGGCGGTGGTGGCCACCAGCCCGGCCACATCCACCTGCGCCCCGGCACCAAACAGGATGCCGTTGGGATTGATCAGGAAAATCTGCCCATTGGCCGTCAATTGACCATTCAGCACCGAGGCCTGATCGCCGGTGACCCGGTTCAGCGCAATGGCGCCGCTGCCCGGCTGAATGAAGCGCGTCACCTCACCCTGGGCGATGCCGAAGCTGCGCCAATCGATGATGGCCTTGTCGCTGCCCTGCGTCACCTCCAGCACCGGGCCACTGCCGGTGAAGCCCACCGTGCCATGCACAATGGTGGGGTCGCTGGGGTTGGCACCGGCGGGCATCGCCAGGGCCAGAACACCGGTGAGGGCGGAACCGGCCAGCAGATGGCGGCGGCTGGAGAGCATGTCACGGACCATGGGATGTTCCCCCTGAAAAAGGCGCCGACGGATCAGAAGCGGGCGGTAAAGGCGGCGAAGAAGCGGGCGGCACGGTCGCCCTTGGTCGCCACATCGCGGCGCAGGGGCTTGGCCACCTGCAGGTCGGCGGACAGATTGTCCGTCAGGTTGGCGCGCAGGCCGCCCCCGACAGAGGCCAGTTCCACCCCATCCAGCAGCGTCACCGGATCATCGTTCCAGACCTTGCCATGATCATAGAAGCCATAAAGCTGCAGGGTCGGCCCGGCGCGGAGCGGCACGGCGTAGCGCAGTTCCAGCGAGCCGGCGACGCCCTCATCACCCGACAATTCACCATCATCGAAGCCGCGCCCGAAGGTGGCCCCGCCCAGCTTGAATTCCTCCGACGCCAGCAGCGCCTTGTCGGCGATCTGCGCCGACAGCGCGATACGGGCGGTGAAGGGGCCGGATATCACCTGCACCCGTTCGGCATCCAGCGCCATGCGGGTAAATTCGGCTGAACCGGCGGCGCGAGACTTGTTGGGGGCCGTGTCGCTGGTGGCGTTGAAGACATCCAGCCCCCGCACCACCCGCAGCGCCAGATGGTTGCTGCCGCCCGCCCGGTCGATTGTGCGGAAATCCGCCCCAAGGGAGAGGGTGCGCACCGTATCGGCGGCGAAGCGCTGGCCGAAGAAATTGGTCCGCGTCTCATAGGCGCTGAACTCGCCTTCCAGCACCAGCGTTTCCGCCCGGCTGCGCAGCAGCGGATGGGCAGCGCGCAGGCTGAGGCTGTTGGCGCGGGTCGACACATCCAGCGGGGCCAGCGTGTAACCCGGCTGGCCCCGCTGCACCCCGGCCCGGATGCCCAGCAAGGTGCCGTCGCTGCCGACCAACTGGTCAAAACCCAGCGTCAGCCCCTGCTGGTCGTCCGTATCGCGAAGTGCTGTGACACCGCTGATCAGGAAGCGGCCGCCATCGCTGGCACCGTTGAAGACGGCACCGGCCAGCAGGCGCCAGGGGCCGGTATATTCCGAGCCGCGATTATCGATGCTGGCATAGGCCTGCACCGGATCATGTTCCAGCTTCACCGTCAGCACCGACCCGCCCGTCTGGCCGGGGGCCGGCGACAGCACGGCACGTGCGCGCACGCCCGGCAGGTCATTGGCCAGCAAAAGCTGGCGTTCCAGATCATGAATATTCACCGGCTGTTTGGCAGCGGTCAGCCGGTCCAGATAGGCCTGGATGCGGTCCTTATGCGGGCCGGCATCGCCCTCCACCACGGTGCGGGCGATGAAGCCTTCAACGATGCGGATGGTGGCGGTGCCATCGCTGATCCGCTGGGCCGGCACGACGGCACGGGTCAGCACCCAGCCAGCCTCCCGGTAGCGCGCGGTGATGGCATCGGCGGTGGTGAACAGATCGGCCAGGGTGATCGGGCGGCCGGTGATGCCCCGGGTCAGATCGTCAAAGGCACCGGGGTCGAACATGCCTGCCCCTTCAATCACCACGCGGGTGAGCGTCAGCGGCATGGTGGCGGCCCCGGCAATGGGGGCACTGCCGGGGGCCGGCGCAATCTCGATCCCGCCCTGGCTGGGGGCAGCGGGCGGCAGCGTCGGCGCCAGATCCGGCCGGCGGGGCTCGGCCGCCGAGGGCAGGCTCTGCTGCGCCAGGGCCGGCCCGGCCAAGGCCAGAAGCACCAGCATGGCCGTGCCGGCCGTCAGCCGATGAACCGCGTTCCGGGAACGCCGCGAAGAGATCGTGATGCCCATGGTGGCTGCCAACCTTCCCTGGTTTTGAAATGGCCGGCGCACCCGTTTTGCCAGGGGAACCAGCCGCTTATGTCACCGGAATATGCAAAGGAATGATCAACCGGCAGCGGAACCGTGCCGGAGGGATGAAACAGTCATGGCTTCTAACCATCTTTTGTTACGGATTGATGTGAAAATAGCCTCAATGATCCTAAAGGTAAAAATTGATAATAAAAATCATTTTCATATTTTAATATGAACTGGATTCTTTCAGTTCAATTGAACTGACACATAATATTCACACATTTCCAAAATTACCGTCGTCTTGATTGGTGTAGTTGATGCCGACCCCGTGACATCGCGTCAACCGGCCTTTCCAACAGACCAGGGAGCATAGTCCGTGAGCCAGATCGATACCCCCGAAATCGACCGCGACAATCTTGAAGAGCGTGGCATCGGCGCGGACCAGACCTTTGACAAGGTGTTGGAAGCCAGCATCGGCCGTCGCAACTTTCTGCGCAGCGGCGCTGTTGCCGGTGCCGCCCTGTCTGCTTCCGGCATCTTTCTGACCGGTGACGAGGCCAAGGCCGCCACCGCCGCCCCGACCTTCACCTCCATCGGTGAATCCAAGGCCGACATGGTGGTGGTGCCCACCGGCTATGAAGCACATACCCTGATCCGCTGGGGCGACCCGCTGGTCGCCGGGATGCCGGCCTTCGATCCGAACAACCAGACGCCGGCCGATCAGGCCAAGCGTTTCGGCTTCAACTGCGACATGGTCGCCATGTTCCCGGAACGGTTCGGCGCCCCGGCCAAGATCGGCCGTCTGCCCTATCCGTCCTACATCATGTGCGTGAACCACGAATATACGTCGGGCACCAATATGTTCCCGACCTATACCGGCAGCGAGAACCAGGCGCTGGTCGAGATCGAGGCGCATGGCGTCAGCGTCGTCAATGTCCGGGTGTTGAACAATAACTGGAGCTACGACGTCACCTCCCCCTATAACCGCCGCGTCACCGGCACCACGCCGATCCAGATCACCGGCCCGGCTGCCGGGCATGACAAGCTGAAGACCCCGGCCGATCCGACCGGCACCCTGGTGCTGGGCACTTTCAATAACTGCGCCGGTGGCTTCACCCCCTGGGGCACCTATCTGGCGGCGGAAGAGAATTTCGACCAGTATTTCGCCAACCGTTCCAAGATCACCGACGCCAAGGTGGCCCTGGACCATACCGACTATACGATCACCTCGGGTGCCAGCGGCCGCAAGTGGGAGAATTTCGTCGCCCGCTTTGATTGCAGCAAACCCGAAGGCGTGAACGAGCCCTATCGTTTCGGCTGGATGGTGGAGATCGACCCCTACGATCCCACCTCCACCCCGAAGAAGCGCACCGCCATGGGTCGCTTCAAGCATGAAGCCGCCACCATCGCGCTGACACGCGGTACCAACAAGGTGACGGCCTATTCCGGCTGCGACACCACCTTTGAATATGTCTACAAGTTCGTCTCGGCCGGTACCTTCACGCCGGGCACCCGCGCCGCCAACATGAACCTGCTGGAAAACGGCACCCTCTATGCCGCCCGCTTCAATGCCGACGGCACCGGTGTCTGGCTGCCGCTGGACCTGAGTGACGCGGTGTCAGGGCCAAAGCTGGCCGCCTCCACCTATCCCGATGGCAGCCGCCGCTTCCCGACCCAGGCCGATGTACTGATCAACAGCCGCCGCGCCGGTGACGCCGTGGGCGCCACCCCGATGGACCGGCCGGAAGACCTGCAGGCCACCGTGGATGATGATTTCTACGGCAATGGCAAGATGTACATCGTGCTGACCAACAATAGCAGCCGTCAGGCCGCCAGCAGCACCGCCAATTACACCAGCAGCGCCCGATCGGGTGCCGGCCGCGCCGTGCCGGCCAAGGCCGACGCCGCCAATCCGCGCGGCCCCAACCGCACCGGCCATATTGTCGAGATCACCGAAGCCAATGGCGACCATGCCGCCACCAGCTTCACCTGGCGCATCTTCCTGCTGGCCGGCGATCCGGCCGCCGGTGCGACGGCGGTGGATAATGTCTCGCTGAAGGGCATCTCCACCTTCACCGGTGACCGTTTCGGCTCCCCGGACAACATCACCTTCGATAATAGCGGCAATATCTGGATCGCCACCGACGGTACGCCCAACAGCTACCCGTTCAATGACGGTCTTTATGCCGCCCCGCTGACCGTGCCGGCCGGCCAGCCGGTGCCGGTGAAGCGCTTCCTGGCGGTGCCAGCCGGTGCCGAATGCTGTGGCCCGCTGCTGTCGCCGGACAATAGCTCCCTGTTCGTCGCCGTGCAGCATCCGGGTGAGGATGTCAACGGCCTGTTCGACAACAGCCAGTCCAAATGGCCGGATGGCGACTATCCCCGCCCGTCCGTGGTGTGGGTCCGCCGCACCGATGGTGGTCGCATCGGCTCCTGATACCAACAGCCGGTGATCGACCGGAAATGACAAAGGCGCCAGGGGTTTCCCTGGCGCCTTTTACTTTGTGGTCGGTTCAGTCGCCATCCTGATCGGCGGGCATCTCTTCTGCTGCGTCACCGGCATCGGCCTTGGCACCGCGCCCAGCCGGAGCACGCACGCGCAAATGTTCTTCCGCCACGACGATTTCCGCCAGCGCCGGCACCCATTTGCGCAAATTATCCTTTGCCGTAGCAGCCGGCGGCAGGGTCATGCCCAGATCGGCCGCCCGCTTGGCCCATTCCATCCGCTTGGCAACCTCTGCCCCCTCCAGAAAGCGCAAAGCGGCCTCTACGCGGGCAGCGTACAGCCCTTCTTCCTTCTTGGCAGCGCGCTCACCCCGGCGCTGCGCCTTGGGTTTGGCGATCTCCCGCACGGCCTGCTCGGCGGCCTGCTTGCTCTTGCGCTGGATGCGGAAGACACAGCCCACCACGCGCCCGCCACCGCGACCACCGCCCTGGCGGATTTCATGCAATGTCGCCTCAAAATCACCCAGCCGGGCAATCTCCGCCAAAGCCGGGTCCAGGGCGTATTTACGCAGATCCTTCCAATCCTTCAGCTTGTCGACACAGCCCAGAATGGCCCGCAACTCTTCCACCTTGGCCTGCCAATAGGGTTCGGGCGCATTGCGGTCGGCATAGCGCTTCAGCACCTCATACAGGGTGAGCGCATATTTGC
Source organism: Azospirillum sp. RU38E (assembly GCA_943370215.1). GTDB lineage: Bacteria > Pseudomonadota > Alphaproteobacteria > Azospirillales > Azospirillaceae > Niveispirillum. Next base: position 67,803 of record CALRQC020000005.1, on the reverse strand, counting down.
TCTCAAATTCATAAATGATGCGCAAGGAGAGATAGGAATAAAGGGCTGGTTCGCGCAGCCGCTCCGACACCCAGGAATGGAAGGTATAGGTGAGAACCCCACCCTCGATCCGGCAGGGGCCCAGCAATTGCGCGCTCTCCCAGCCGGGCGTGCCGTCGGAACGCAGGTAGTTGAACTGGCACAGCACCTTTTGCAGGGTTTCAATGCTGGCCTTCAGGCGGGTATTATTGACGTCAGCCGTACCATCGCGCACCTCCGCCGCAAAACGGCGGATGGTGGCCAGCTCAATGGAATGGCTTTCCACCGTGCCCAGGGTTTCATAGGCATGGGCCAGCAGATGGTTGAACAGCCGCCGGTCAGCCAGGGTCAGATCGGCGTCGGCCTTCACCTCCACCGCGCCCGTGGCTTTCACCAGGGTAAGCGGGGTCTTGCGGGCCGTGGCGGCGTTGGTGGGAAGCTTGGGGGCCATGGCGTGATTGTAGGTCGGAGCCCGGGGGCAAGCAACTCCGAATGAAAATGGGCTTCCCTGGCAAAAACTCCGGTTCGGGTCTGGCGAAATCTCCCCTTCACCCCTGGCAAAACCTCCCGAAGGGGCTGGCGAAACCTCCGGGAAAGGGGTTGTAAGCGGTTGGAAAGATTGGGTGATTCTGCCCCTAGGAATCTTACTAGGAATCAAAGGAATCAAAGGAAAGGCAGGAAAATCAATGGTTTCGGAGATTTTGCCAGGGCTGTGACCAGAAATGGATACCGGAAAAACATCACGATATTCGGAGATTTTGCCAGGGTTCTGGACCTGTAAAGGGGAATTTCAGGACCAAACGGGGGTTGGATGGGCTCCATTACCGACGAATCGGAGGAAAGAGGCCTTCACTTATTCGGAGATTTTGCCAGGGTTACACCTGACAAGCCAATTCTGGCTGCTTGCAGAGCCCGGCAGCCGTCATTTTGGTCAAGTAAAAGCACTTCCATTCGGAGATTTTGCCAGCCCAAACGGAAAGCCTTGATTCACAAGGGTTTCAGCAGGGCTGATTCGGAGTGGAGGCCAGGGGCATCAATCTGATCGGAGATTTTGCCAGGGCCCCACATTCGGAGATTTTGCCAGTGTTACGGTCCTGTCTGTCCGGAATGTTATTGGGCTCTCTGAAACCTCGCCATCACATCACCCAGCCTTCCCGCAAAGGCAGGAATGACGGTTAAGTGACTGTAAAATATTAAGAAATTTGTGAGCGGATTATAGGGCGTGCTTCCAGTCACTATAAAACAGCTTTAAGGAGCCAGCGCCAATGACCATAAGATGGGAGCCCCGTGCCCATCGCCAAGGCCCCCCGCATAGGTCAACGGTAATTGCTGGTTACAAGAGGAGGATTACAGAACCTTGAAGTAATGGATGCGGTTGGCGTTGGGAACCTTCTCCGCCACCCCAACAAACACATGCTTAGCCATCCAGTCATGCGGGCCCGCCGGAACATCAAACTTCGGTGAGACACGCATGTAATATTCAGACGGGTCCACCGGTTCATTGCGGGACATCCGTTCTGCCACCTCCGGCGTATAGGCCCAACGATAGCCCCGGTTCTGGAGATAGATGATCGTGCCATCATCCAGTTCCAACAGGTAGCGCGCATCAAAATCGATCACACCATCGGGACGCAGCAGCGGCCAGTCGCCACCGCTCATCGGGACAACACGCCCCTTGATCCCCGGTCCCTCCACCGTTCCCTCTGCCGCATAGATGGCGGCGCGTGTCGCCCCCATCGTGGTGGGGCGCAGCCAATGGGGCTTGGTCAGCGTGATGCCGATGGAAAAGGCGAATTCGAAACGCGGGGCGAAGGGATGGGGGTCAGTCACGTTTGTTTCCTTGTCTGAGGGGAGACGCATGGGAGGGGCGGAGAGCGAATTCAATTGGCGGGAATGACGGGCACCAGCAGGTGTGAATCGTAGACGCCGCCCGTCTTTACGATATGGCTGCCGCAGTTGCGCAGATCATCATGCCGCGCGAAGGCCAGGCCATAACGGTCATGGTCATAGATGTCGCGGCCCTGCACCGTCAGGCGCAGCCCTTCACCCGCCGCGAAACGCACGGATGTCGGCCAGATCTCGATCTCCACAGGAACTGGTGTTCCTTCCGGCAGGGGCATTTCCCTTTCATGGCGGTGAACGGGCTGCCAGGGGGTAGATCTGGCCATGTCCAGTTCCCGGTGTGACGCGCGCAGCCAACCGAGCGCCAGCGGCCCATCATCGTAAAGCGCGTAGAAGGTGAAGGGGACGCGGTCGCCCGACCGGTCGATCTTGTCCAGCCCGACGAACAGGTCCATATCGTCGGCCCCATCCGCCTGCACCCACAGGCGCAGCTTGAAATGGCCGGTCAGTTCAGTTTCCCGGTCGAAGACAATGTCGAAACTTATGCGACCGGTCCGGGCGTCATACTGCACCTCTGCCGCCTGCGCCACGGGAGACGGGTCCAGCGTGCCGCCAGTCGCATTCAGGTACAGCGGTTGATAAAGGGTGCGGGCCAGCGGCCACGCCGTCTCGTCCCGGAAGGAACCGTCGCTGCCGCTTTCACGCACCTGGAGGCGCACGGGCGGCCATTGCCGGACATCATTTTCCAGCCCCTTCAGGAAATGGTCGAAGAATTGCCGCTGCAGCGCGACATTTTCCGGCGTGTAATAGTGCCGCCATTTCTTCTGACCATGCACCAGCAGCCATTTCCGGTCGGACGCCATCTGCTTATATGCTTCCAGCGTGCCGCGTGTGTGCAGGCCGTGATCCGACCAACTGGCCACGATGAAGGTGGGCAGATCGATGGCTTCCAGGTCCAGTGCCTTGCTTTGCCAATAGGCATCGATCAGCGGATGGGCCTTCACATTGCCGGCCGTATCCTCGGTGCGGGTGGTGGACCAGTTCAGGCTCATGGTGGCGCGCTCGACGAAATTCGTCTCGCGGATACCGCCATGATAGGCGAATTCCCGGTACCAGTCGGAAAAGCCCTCCCACGGGTTCAACGCGGCCAGATGCGGCGGTTTCAGCGGTGCCACCAGATATTGGATGCAGGCCAGATAGGACACGCCCGTCATCCCGACCTTGCCATTACACCAGGGCTGTACCCCCAGCCATTCGATCAGGTCGTAACAATCCTCCCCCTCGCCAATGCCGTTATGGCGCAGCTCCCCTTCGGAAAGCCAGGCACCACGCGGGTCGGGATAGCAGATGGCATAGCCGTGGCGGCACCAGTACGCCGGGTCCGGCGCCTCAAATGCGGTGTGGCGGGAATTCCAGCCTTCCTCAATCCCCGCCGGCGGCCAGAGATTGGCCGCCTTGCCATGCTTGCCATAGGGGCTCCAGGCGAGCAGGACCGGCAAATCGCGTTCCCCCGCCTCCCCCGCCGGGCGGTAGAGATCGACATAGATCGTGACACCGTCGCGCATCGTCACCGGCAGGTTGCGTTCGAAGACCAGCCCATCCTCGACGATCCGCGCATAATCCTTTGGCGGCAGGGGCGGTTTGTAGGGGTTCTTGGCCGGGTCGCGGCCGGCGAGCATTTTCAATGCGAGAGCGTCGGACATCTCCGTCTCCGTCCCTTGTTTTTTCAGCTTTGTTCGGGCGGCGACAGCCGCGACCGCCCACCATTTATTGATTAATCATCATAATTGAAAATCACCCCCTTGCAAGGGCGGATCGATGATAATATTGATTTCTCAACGAGTGACGGGAGGATATCACCATGACGGACAATGATCCGCTTGCCCTGCGGCACGAGCATGTTTTTGACATCCGCATCAATTTTGATCGCCGCTGGATGACGGGAGCCATCCATCCAGGGGGCCCCAACCACGGCTACACCTCTATCGGGGAAGGTTGCACGGTCAGCGGCCCGCGCCTGAACGGCACGCTGGTGGATCACAGCGGTGCTGACTGGCCCGTGGTCCGCGCCGACGGTGTGGTCGAACTGAATGCGCATTATATGATCCAGGCCGATGACGGGGCGCTGATCTATATCCGCAACCTGGGCTATGTGCATGGTCCCCTGCAGCGGCCGGGTTATCCGCCGCTGCGGCCCTATTTCCGCTGCACCCCCTATTTCCGTGCGCCGGACGGGCCGCATGAATGGCTGAACCGCACGGTCATCGTCGGCGTGGGGCAGCGTCGGCCGAAGGTGAAACCGGAGGATGAGCCCGACCATTCGTTGTTCCGTTACTATGCAGTGCTGTGATCGTCCGGCGGAGCGGCAGCCATGACCGATATCAGCCAGCGCCAACGGCTCGACCTTTATATCGACGCCCTTAACCGCGACGATCTGGCGGGTGTGGCCGCCTGCTACAGGCCCACCCTGCAACTGAGCGATCCGCAGATGGAATATCACGCGGCCGACGCTGCACTGGCCTTCCATGGTCGCTTCATCGGCCGCGTCACCCAGGTGCTGGCGGTGTTGAACTATGTCGACCGTCCGGGCCGGATCGCGGCGGAAATCAGATGGACCCTGACGGCAGAGGAGGATGTGCCGGACCATCCGACCGGCCCCCTGGAAAGGGGGGAGGAACGGACATGGATCAGTTTCACGATGATCGACATGGCCGGTGGCCGCTTCGCGCGCATCCGCTCCGCCCCGTATCATCATGTTCAGAACTCATCAGGAAAGGGTCCGGCGCCGATGGCGATTGAGGCCCCGTCGATCACAGAGACAGGCGATAAGGCCACCCCATGACCCAGCCCAGCCGCTTTGCGCCGGATGCCACCGCCGCCTTTGCCCGCTATATCGCCGCGTTCAATGACGGCGATTTCGAAACCGCCTGTTCCTATTATGCCGATAATATCTGCCTGACCATCGGCAATGGGCGGCTGTTGCAGGGACGGGCGGAGATCGTCCGCTTCTATACCGGCGTCCGCCGTGTGACCCGGCGGACCATCACGGTGCTGGATTGCTTTGCCAGCGAGACAATGCTGGCTGCCGAACTGGAATCTGAGTTTCTGGCCGTTACCGACGTGCCCGATTTCACCTCCGGTCCCCTGCAACAGGGTGACCGGATGTATATCAACAGCTTCGCCTTCTACGATATTGAGCGGGATCATTTCAGCCGCATCCGCGCCACGGTATTCCGTCGGGTCTGGAAACGCCGTAGCGATCCCGCGTGATATCGTTCCAGCCGGCCCACCACAGGGAGCCCGCATCGACCGGGTGGCAACATGACCGACAACACCACCTTCAAGATTGCACAGCAGGACATGCTGTTCGCCCTTCACGCCGTGGGCGTCGCCGACGATGCCAGGGCCTTGCTGGCTGATCTGATCGGCCCCGCCGCACGTCTGGCGGAAGCGGAACTGCTGCCCCTGGATCTTGTCGGCGACCGGGTGGGGGCAGGCTATGCCGATGGCCGGGTGACCATGCCGCCGGGCTTCGTCCGTTTCTACAATCAGTGGGTGGAAGGTGGCTGGAACAATGTCGATGTACCGGAGCGCTGGGGCGGTCTTGGCCTGCCGGTAACGGTCGCCGCCCCCTTGATGGAGGCCTGGACATCGGCCTGCATGGCCTTTGGCCTTGCCCCGGTGCTGACCCAGGGCGCCATGGAGGTGTTGCTGGACCATGGCGATGAAGCCATGCGGGAACGCTGGATGGGGCCGCTGGTGGCCGGCACCTGCATGGCCACCATGGCCCTGACCGAACCGATGGCGGGATCGGACCTGAACCTGATCCGCAGCCGGGCAGAACGGCTGGAGGATGGACGATACCGCCTGTTCGGGCAGAAGATATTCATCACCTATGGCGAGCATGACCTGACAGCCAATATCCTGCATCTGGTGCTGGCCCGCCTGCCCGACGCCCCATCTGGCAGCAAGGGCCTGTCCCTGTTCCTGGTGCCGAAATGGCTGCCCGATGAAGGCGACAGACCCGGACAGCGCAACGATGTGCAGTGCCTGGGGATTGAGCATAAGCTGGGGCTGCACGGCTCCCCCACCTGCACCATGGCGTTCGGAGAGGAGCAGGGGGCCATCGGCTGGATCATCGGGCGGGAGCATCATGGGCTTGCCTGCATGTTCACCATGATGAACCGGGCCCGGCTGGCAACCGGGCTGCAGGCCGTGGCGGTGGCCGAACGGGCCACCCAGGCCGCCCTTTCCTATGCGCGGCAACGCTGCCAGGGCAGCCCGCAGCGCGGTGCGCCGCCCGGCCCCATCATGGCCCATCCGGATGTGCGCCGTATGTTGACGGACATGCGCGCGCGTACCATGGCCATCCGCCTGATCGCCTATACAGCCGCCGTTGCGATCGACAGGGCGCATGGCGCAAAAGATGGTGCGGAACGTCAGACGGCACAGCAGCGGGCGTCGCTGCTGACCCCCATCGTCAAAGCCTTCTGCAGCGACAGCGCCATAGCCGTCACCTCCACCTGCATCCAGGTCCATGGCGGTGCCGGCTATATCGAGGAAACGGGCGTGGCGCAGCGTTGGCGGGATGTCCGCATCACGTCCATCTATGAAGGCACCAACGGCATTCAAGCCATCGATCTTGTCCAGCGCAAGATCGTGCAGGCCGGTGGGGCGACGATCATGACCTTGCTGGACGAATTGCGTGAGGATGCCGGAACGGCGGCGGCGAACGGCAACCCGCTGCTGCGGGATTGCGCACCTTTGCTGACCGGGGCGCTCGACGCCGTCGCGCGCACGGTCGATTGGCTTCTGGCGGCGGAGCGCAGCGAGATGGAACGGCTGGCCGCCGCCACCCCCTTCCTGGATATGCTGGGCCGAACCATGGGGGCTGCCCTGTTGCTGCGCGCTGCTGGCCTGCAGCCCGATCCGGCGACGCCGGCGGATATTGTCTGGCTGGCCACCAGCTTCTGCTGGACGCATCTGGCATCGGTGCCGGTATCGGCCCAGCTTATATGCCAGGGGGATCGCATGTTGCCTCCCTTGTCTGCATGGGCCTGAGCCTGTCCGTCAGGCGGGCATCCAGTCTCTTGCGGTCGGCAATCCAGAACAGCGTCCCCCTTCCGGGGGACAGAATTTCCCCTTCCCCTGCCGCATAGTTGGCCGATCGAACCGGGAAAAATACCCGGCGCCAGGATCGGGAGGGGGACGTGACCGAATTGTCACCCACGGGCTATGACCTGCCCGTCTATGAGTATGTGCGGCCGCCGGAATTGTCCGGATCGGGCATGGGGCACTGTCGGGTGGCCATTGTCGGTGCCGGTTTGGCCGGCCTGACAATGGCCTGCGATCTGGCCAGCCGGGGCATTGCCGCCATCGTGCTGGATGAGGATGACACGGTGGGGGTGCGCGGCGCCTCAAGCCGGGGCATCTGCTACGCCCAGAAAAGCCTGGAGATTTTCGACCGGCTGGGCATTTACCCCCGCTTGCGCGACAAGGGCGTCACCTGGTCGGTCGGCAAGGTGCTGCGTGGACAGGAGGCGCTGTACCGGTTCGATCTTGCCGTGGGCAGCCGATCTCTCCAGCCGCCCTTCATCAATATCCAGCAATTCTACGTCGAATGGTTTCTGGTCGACCGTATCCGGGAACTGGGCCGCACGGAACTGCGCTGGAAGAACCGGGTGACCGGTATCCGTCAGGACGGCGATGGCGCCGTCCTGTGTGTGGAAACACCTGATGGCACCTATCATCTGGAAGCCGACTGGGTGATCGACGCCTCCGGCCATGCCAGCATGGTGCGGCAGTCATTGGGGCTGCCGACGCAAGGAGAGCTGGGGGAGGATCGCTGGTGCATCTCCGACGTTCGGTTCACCAAAGAACTGCCGGTGGAGCGCTGGACCTGGGTGGAGGCGCCGTTCAACGAAAACCGCGCCGTCTGGCAGCATCTGATGGCCGATGGCGTCTGGCGCATCGATTACCAGATGCTGCCCAACACCGACCCGCAGGAGGCCAGCCGGCCGGAAACGGCCGCAGCGCGCCTGCGCGACCAGTTGGGACCAGATGTGGAGTTCGATCTGGTCTGGGTGGGGGCCTATGCCTATCGCACGCAACTGATGGATAATTTCCGGCACGGGCACGTGTTCTTCATCGGTGATGCGGCCCATGTGAAAAGCCCGTTCGGCGCCCGCGGTGGCAATAGCGGCATCCAGGATGCCGAAAACCTGGCCTGGAAGCTGAGCCTTGTCCTGAAAGGCCAGGCACCGGAAACTTTGCTGGACAGTTATAATGCAGAGCGGCGGCCGGCAGCGGTGGAGAATATCGCCGTCACTCGCCGCTCCGGCCGGTTCCTGGCCCCGCGCACGGAAATGGAGCGGCTGTTCCGCACGGCCGTGATGGATCTGGCGGTTGATCATCCTTTCGCCCGCCTGCTGCTGAATACCGGGCGCATGTGCGTGCCCCATCATTATGGGCCATCACCCCTGACCACGGGCGATGCGGGAGAGGCCATGCCCAATCTGGTCCTGGGCAGCCGCTCGCTGAGCGACATGCTGCAAGGTGAAGGGGCTCACTTCCTGGCCCTCTGGTGCCCGCGCGACGGGCAGGATGGGGGGGACCACGCCGCCCTGTTGCACCTGGCGTATGAGGGCTGGCCCCTGCATGTTCAGCCTGTCAGCACCGATGACCAGAAGGCCCTGGGCATGGCCGCGGGGGAACTGCTGCTGATCCGCCCCGATCTGCACCTTGCCGCCCGTCTGCCCAATGCCGATGCGGAACAGCTTCGAAGCGCCCTGCGGCGCGCCACCGGCCGGACCTGAGCCGTGGGAGGAAACATGATGCGTACCACCCCGAATATTCCCGACCAGGACGCCTTCTACGCGGCGTTGCTGGATACCCATGCCGGGCTGCCGGTGGCGGAAAGCCAAGCGCTGAATGCCCGGCTTGTCCTGCTGCTGGCCAATCAGATCGGGGATCAGGCTGTACTGATGTCCTGCCTTCAAACGGCGCGCAACACCGGCGCCACCCACCGGAGGAACGATCCGTGACCCACTCCTTCGCGTCCGCCGCCGATAATGCCCAGCAGACCCCCCAACTGGTCGAACTGGCACGCGGCGTCTATGGCTTTATCAGCGATTTCGACCCGAATTGCGGTTTCGTTGTCGGTCCGGATTATGTCGTGGCCATCGACACCCGCGCCACCCCCACCCTGGCGCGGGAGATGCTGGCCGCCATCCGCAGCGTCACCGACAAGCCGGTGCGCTATGTCTTCCTGTCCCATTACCATGCGGTGCGGGTGATGGGGGCTTCGGCCTTCGAGGGCGCGGCCCTGATCGCCAGTCAGGCGACGCTGGACCTGATCACCGAACGCGGACCGGACGATTTCGTGTCAGAGGTGCGGCGTTTCCCCCGCCTGTTTCGGGGCGTGGAGGAAATCCCCGGCCTGACCCGGCCCGATCTGGTCTTTGACCAGGGGCTGACGTTGCGCCTGGGTGACCGCGACCTGCATTTCCGACATTTCGGGCGGGGACACACGGCGGGGGATTCCGTCTGCTGGATGCCGGATTGCGGGGTGTTGTTCGCCGGCGATCTGGTGGAGAACCGCTGCGGTGTCTATGCCGGTGACGGCTATGTCGCCGACTGGATCGCCACCCTGGACCGGCTGCGCGACCTGCCGGCCACCACCATGGTTCCGGGTCGCGGGGCCGCCCTGCGGTCGCGTGAAGCGGTTCTGGGGGCGATGGAAGCCACCCAGGGTTTCCTGACCACCCTGCGCCATGTGGTCGCCGATGCCCACGCACAGGGCGCCGACCTGAAGGGCTGCTTCCGGGCGGCGGAGCAAGCTATGACCCCGCTTTATGGTGACTGGCCGGTCTTCGCCCATGTGCTGCCCTTCGACGTGGCGCGTATGCTGGAACAGTTGGAGGGTGGGGAGCATCCCACCCCCTGGACCGCTGAGCGTGATCAGGCCCTGTGGGCCCTGCTGCGGGGCTGACGCGGATGCCGGGGTCAGGTGGGGCGCATCAGGCGCGGCAGGTTGCGCAGGCACAAGGCGAACAGCTCTGCCTGGGAGGCGATGCCCAGCTTCTGATAGGCGCGCTTGCGCAGGGTGATCACCGTCGACGGGCGCACGCCCAGATCGGCGGCGATCCCGTCCGTCTGATAACCCAGCACGATGCGGCAGCAGACGGCCAGTTCGCGCGTGCTCAACGTCTCGTCGGCCAACTCGACCAGCCGCTCGACAAAGGGCAGGGTCCGGCCGGCATTGATGTCCGACTGCACGATATAATGAGCGCAATGCTGGCGCACGATGCTGGTCAACAGCGGCGTGATGGCGGACAGCAATTCGACCTCCCCGCCCGTGAAGGTGCCGGCGCGGCGCGAACGGTAGAAGTTCAGGTAGAAGGCCATGTCCGAGGTACGCCAGATATAGGACACCTTATCGACGATGCCGACGGTCGTATAGAAGCGGCGCAGATAATCCTGCATGGCCACACGGGCCGGATCGTGGCGGCGGAAAATCACCTTGCGGCTGCTGGAGATCCGCGACAGTTCCGCGAAGTTCGGGTCGAACATATGCAGGCCGGCAACATAGTCGCGGCCCAGCGACAAAACCGTCGCCCGGTCCTGCAGGCTGGACCCGCCCACCTGTTTCAGCCCTGCCGCCTGCGAGTAGCAGAGGATGGTGCAATGATCGACCGGGATCAGCCGGGCCACGGCGGCCAGCAGCGCATCGTCGAAGCGGGGCCGGCCGATGGCGGCCACCGCGTCGGACAGGGCGCAGAGCCTGACCATCAGATCGTTGGGTGTGCCGGGCGTCGTCATGACCGGGCACCCCGCCGCAGCGGAACAACCAAGCCATAAATTGAAGGGGGGAGATGATGAATCTGGAACTGGTCACCATCGATGTAAGGCCCGGTGCCGCCATGGAAAGCCAGTCGGGGCTGCAGATGCTGCGCCCCCGCATCTATGGCGCCGTCGCCCGGCCACCGGGTGCGCGCACGGCGGCCCTGATCATGCATCCCACCAGCAATTTCATGGGCCATTACCTGCTGGCCCCGCTGGCGGCGCGGGGCATTGCCACCCTGGCGCTGAATTCGCGCTATATGGGCAATGATGCGGTGCTGCTGCTGGAACAGGTGATCCAGGATATGGGGGCCGGTGTCGCGTGGCTGCGCCGGCAGGGGTTCGACCGGGTGGCATTGATCGGCAATTCCGGCGGGGCGGCCCTGTCCGCCCTTTATCAGGCGCAGGCGGAGAACCTGACCATCAGCGACACGCCGGCGGGCGATCCGATCGACCTGCGGCCGGACGATCTGCCACCGGCCAACGGCATCGTGCTGGCCGCTGCCCATCTGGGCCGGTCGCGCCTGATGGATACCTGGATCGATCCCGCTGTGGTGGATGAACATGACCCGATGCCATCCTGCGCGCAATTGGACATGTTCAACCCGAACAACGGTCCGCCTTACAGCGCCGCCTTCCTGGAGCGGTATCGCATGGCGCAACGCGCCCGCAATGCCGGGATTGAGGCCTGGGCGCGCGACCGGCTGAGCCAGTTGCGTGCACGGGCTGACGGGATGCGGGATGAAGCCTTTGTCATCCACCGCACCCTGGCCGATCCGCGTTGCCTGGACCCATCCCTTGATCCCAATGATCGTATCCCCGGTACCAGTGTCTGGGGCCCGCCGCGGGCGCAGAATTATGCGGCCAACAGCATGGGGCGCTATACGTCGCTGACGGGATATCTCAGCCAATGGTCGCCCAGCAGCCGGGGCGATGGCCCGGCCAATCTGGCGCGCACCCGCGTGCCGGTGCTGCTGCTGGACTATACCGCCGACCCATCGGTCTTCCCGTCCGACAATGCCGCCTGGGCGGAGGCGGCGAAAGGCCGGGTTCAGCGTCACGCCATCAAGGGCGGCAACCATTATCTCAGCGGTCAGCCGCATCTGGTGGATGAGGTGGCCGACCATATCGCCGGCTGGTGCAACCGGCTTTGAAACAGGAGACGCCCCATGCTGCCCCCCGTTCCCATCCACGGCCTTCACCATTTCGCCTGGCGCTGCCGCGACGCGGAGGAAACAAGGCATTTCTATGAGGATCTGCTGGGCCTGCCGCTGGTGCATATTGTCCGCAGCGACCATGTGCCCAGCACCGGCGAATATTGCCCCTATGTCCATATTTTCTTCCAGATGCGCGACGGTTCCTACATCGCCTTCTTCGATCTGGGGGATGATGTGGCGGCTGCCCCCTCCCCCAACACGCCGGCCTGGGTGAACCATATCGCCTTGCGCGTCGGTTCGGTGGCGGAGGTGGCACAGGCCATGGCCCGCCTGCGGGAAGCGGGGGTGGAGGTCATCGGCATTACCGATCATCACATCATCCAATCCCTCTATTTCTTCGATCCCAACGGGCTGCGCCTCGAACTGACAGCACCGTCCGTGTCGGACGCATACATGCAGCAGGCGGCCAAAACCGCTCATGATGAACTGGCCCGCTGGGTGGCCGAGAAGGCGGCCCTACCCCGTCACCCGCGCCACGAAACGGGCCAGGACGGGGCCCAGCTCATCGACGGATGAATGGATCTGGTGGACGGGGCTGATATGGTTATGCCCCTCCAGCCAGTGGAAATCCGGCCATTTCCCCTTGGCGGCCACCCGGCGGGCGACCAGCAACGCCGCCTGACGCTGGAAATCAGCCGGGTCATTCTCCGCGATGGTGAACAGGCAGGGCACGCTGGTGGTGGTCAGCCCGTCAATGCTGGATTGTGCCGCGAACCGGGCCGGGTCCGTGCCGAAATAGGCATCCTGATAGGGATTGCGGGCGGCACTGGGCACATCATACAGACCGGACAGCATGATGGCCCCGGCGATGGAGGCGGCGGCGGTTTCGGCAAACCCCCGCCCGCCGACATAGGTAGCGACATGCGCTGCCCCCGCCGATTGTCCCATCAGCACGATGCGTCCGGGATCGCCGCCATGCCGTGCCGCCGCCAGCTTCAGCCAGGTCACCAGCCGTGCGACATCCTGCGCGCCCGCCGGCCAGGGATGGGCCGGGGCCAGCCGATAGGTGGCAGTGACGCCCAGCCAGCCTTGGGCCGCCGCCCAGGCGCCGACATTGTTGTAAAACGGTGCGCCGGGGGCACCCTTGTCGCCGCCGACAAAGCCGCCGCCATGCAGGAAGACCAGCACCGGCTGCTTTGCGTCGCTGCCCCCTCCCCCGAACAGATCCAGCCGGTGGCGCGGATCGGGCCCATAGGACAGGTCGCGCCGGACCATGGCCTCGTCAACGGCCGGCTGCAATGGTCCGAACAGCGCCATGGAAGCCTGCACCTGAGCGGCCGAGAATGCCGTGCCCAATGCCCGGATATGGTCATGGAGAGGCACCGTCGCCCCCATCACCAGGGATCCTGCGACTGCACGCTGAAGGGCCGGCAATCGACCGGGGGCGGGGCGTTGAAGGGGCGCGGTGCCATGGTGCGTTCGCCCTTCCAGGGCACCTGATCGGCCTTTGTCCAGGCATTGACAAACAGGCGATGGAACTTCCAGCGGCCATTGCGCCTCACCAGCCGGTCATCGCGCGTGCCGATGCCGAAGATGAAATTGCTACCGTAATCGGCGTTGAACTGGATGATCTGGAAAAAGCAGCGCACGCGCGCCCCCTCCGGACGCGGGTCCATGATGAAATGGTTGAACAGATGCTGGCGGCCGAACCACCAATGCTGCCGGTCGTACCACAGGCCGCGCAGATGGGCGCGGATCGCCTCGCGGCCCTGCGCTTTGCCCTGCCAGAGATGGTCAAATTCTCCATCCTCGGCAAAGGTATCCAGCACCTGTTCCTCATCGGCCAGATCCAGGCCCCAGGCATAGCGTGCAAACAGTTCGGTGATTTCAGCGCGGTCCTCGGCCGGCATCACCGCCGGAACACCGTCCGGCCAGCAGATCTCTTCCATCGATCCCTCTTCCGGAAACGGCCCGCGCGCGTGCCAGCGCGACGCCGGGCGGAACAGGGATCAGGCGTAACATCAATTCATTGATAGTTCAATGAACTTTTATATTGATGGATCAACGATGTTTGAAATCGGTCTCTGACAAAGGGCTAAGTTTTCACCAGATGTGCCAGCCGGTCGCCGATGCGGGACAATAGCTCGTCCAGCACCACCCGCTCCGCCGGCGACAGGTCGACCAACAGCGATTCATGGAAGGCGACGCGTTCCTTCAGCGTTGCCTTGTAAAGCTTCTCCCCGGTCTTGGTCAGAAAAAGGATGGGTGTACGCAGATCGTTAGGGTTCTCCCGGCGTCTTGTATACCCCCGCTCCTCCAGCGATCGGGCGGCTCGGCTGACCTCTGCCCGGTCAACCCAGGCCAGGTCGGCGACCTGGCCCACGGTGCCGCCCTCGGGCATGGTGCCCAACCGGGCCAGCACCCGCCATTCCGCGTAGGTGAGTTCCCCCCGCTCCGCCAGCCGCCTGATCGTCAGCCGGTCGATCACCTTGGCAAGCAGTGTCACACGAAAGGTGGAGAACTGCAGGTTCGGAACATTCCACCCCGGCAGCTCAAGCGTGGTGCGCGCCGCCGCGGCCGTGTTTTCCACGCCCGGCACCTCGGTCTCCCCTGTGCTGCGGCCCAGGCTCGCGTCCGTTCTGGCCTGCCGTTTCATATGTCCTCTTTCCTCCCGTTGAGTGTCAGCAACGGCTGATCCGATCCTATTATTAGTTGATCATTCAACGTTATTCCAGCGTCCTGGCGGCCAACCGCCCGTGCGGGATCGAAGGGCCGATATTTTTCGGGCCCCTGGTCACAGGGGCTGGCGCCGGACGGCGACAGACGATAACATTGATTCCTCAAAGACTGGTTGGAACGGGCGGCCTTTTGACCGTGCGTGTACCGGCCGGCAGCTCAATCACAACAACATAGCCGGAAAATGTCCGGCACCCTTCAGGGAGGGAGTGCTGCTTCATGTCCGCGTTCGACGTGCAGAACTTTATCGACCAGCGCAAGATCGGCCTGCCGCAATGTCTTGTGCTGCTGTTGACCACGCTGGCCATGTTCATCGACGGGTTCGATATCTTCATGGTCGGCAAGATCGCACCCGCCATCGCCGGTGATTTCGGCACGACACCCGCCAGCATGACCATCGTGTTCGTGCTGCAGCAGACCGGGCTGGCCATCGGCGCCTTCGTCATCAGCCCGCTGTCGGACTATTACGGCCGCAAGCGGATGCTGGTCATTGCCTTCATCATTTTCGGCCTGCTGACCATCATCACCGTCTTTTCCACCTCGCTGATGATGGTGGCCATCCTGCGCGGCCTGTCGGGCCTGTTCCTGGCCAGCGTGGTGCCCACCACCATGGCGCTGCTGGCGGAATTCACGCCCAAGCGCTGGCGGTCGCTGTTTATCGCCATGGGCATCGCGGGATACAGCGCCGGCAGTGCCGCCGGGGCCGCCGTCGCCCTGCTGGTGCCGCATTATGGCTGGGAAAGCGGGTTCTGGCTGGGCGGGTTGATGCCGCTGGCCCTGGCACCGGTGCTGGTGCTGTTCCTGCCGGAATCGCTGACCTATCGCGTGGGGCGTGACCCCAGCCACCCCGCCATCGCCCGCACCATCCGCTGGATGGACCGCAGCCTGGTCCTGACCGGGGAGGAACAGTTTGTCACAGCGGAAACCGGTGGGAAGAAGGTGAAGGCGCATGTCATCGACGTGTTCCGGGACGGGCGTGCCCGCACCAGCGCCATCCTGTTTGCCGCCTGCGTCCTGTCCATGGGCAATATCGCGCTGCTGGCAGCCTGGCTGCCCACCTTCTTCCAGGAAATGGGCGGCATTTCGATCCAGCGTTTCGCCATCGTGTCCATGACCGGCTTCATCGGCGGCATGGTCGGCACGGTGACCATTGGTTTCCTGATGGACCGGATCGGCGCCACCCGGCTGATCCCGCTTTATTATATCGGGATCGCGGCGACCCTGATCCTGATGGGCCATGTGCCATTCGGTACCGTGGGCTTCGTGCTGTTGCTGGTCTGCTGGAGCTTCTGCCAATCGGGTGGTCAGGCTGGGTTGAACATGCTGATGACCCAGATCTATCCGACCGCCCTGCGCAGCACGGGTGTGGGTTGGGCCGGCGGTGCCGGCCGCATTGGCGGCATCATCGCCCCGCTGTTTGGCGGCATGGCGCTGGCGTCATCCTTTACGCTGGAGATCACGCTGGCCATGATCGCCATACCGCCGGTCGCCGTGGCCCTGCTGGTGCTGCTGCTGAAGCCGATCCGGCGGGAGGGTGCGCCGGCTGGGAAGCCCGTCGCGGCGTGACGTGCCCGGATTGGCGGCAACTGCCCCGCAGGGGCCGCCAATCCGGATCATATTTTATTGATAAATCAATATTATCGATCACCCATCGATAGGCAAGGCGCGGAATTTCTGATCATCTGCGACAGGATCAGCCGGTCGAACATGGCAATTTCCGTTTAAGAACCGGATGATAGACACCTGCAGATCGAAAGCCGGACCGATGATGAAATGGGTGGCGGGTGTGCGGCAGATCGCATACCATTGAAGGCAGCGTCAGCGCGCGGCCCTAAAAAAATATACAACAAAATCAATTGATTGATTCAAATTATTCCCTCGGACCGTCTCATTGCCCCTCCCCGTGCGGCCCCCTGTCGGCGGAAATGGAAACAGGGGATCCTTTTTGGTCGATCATCCCTTGCCAACACCCACATCATTGAGCTATCAATGACATCATTGAAAAATCAACAAACGCGTGCGCCGCCATACCCAGGTCTGTCGGGCGCAACGCAGGGGGAGGAAATCCACATGAGGCATTTAACGGCACGCCGACTGACCGGCGCCAGCACCCTGGCCGTCCTCGCCGCCCTGGCCAATCCCGCCGCAGCGCAAGACGCCACTGGTGCGGCGCACCAGACACTTGACTCGCTTGACGAGATCGTCGTTACCGGTACCCGTTTGCAGATGACGGGTTTTGCCGCCCCAACGCCCGTGACCGTCATGGGCGAGGTGGAGTTGCAGCGCCAGGGCGTGTCCAATGTCGCCGACCTGCTGAACACCTTGCCGTCCTTCCGCCCGCAATCGACCCCGGCAACCGTCGGCATCTTTTCCAGCAATGCCGGTGCCAATCTGGCCGATCTGCGTGGTTTGGGCGCACAGCGCACGCTGGTGCTGGTCAATGGCCGCCGCTTTGTTGCCAGCACCATCGCCGGTAGCGGCAATTCGCCATCGGGTTCCGTCGACCTGAACCTGATCCCCACCGTGCTGATTGAACGCAGCGAAGTGGTGACCGGTGGCGCGTCCGCCGCTTATGGTTCCGATGCGGTGGCCGGCGTCGTCAACCTCATCTTGAACACCAATCTGCAAGGCGTGCGCGGCAGCGTGCAGTATGGTCTGTCGCAGGAAGATGACAATCGCGAAGTCTATGCCACCCTGGCCGGCGGTACGGACTTTGCCGGTGGCCGTGGTCACATTGTGATCGGTGGTGAATATTCCAACAACAAGGGCATGGGCGACTGTTACAGCCGTGACTGGTGTGCCGAAAGCTACAACACGATTTCCAACCCCACCCCGCAGACCAATGGGCTGGCGCGCCAGATTCTGCTGCCCAATGCCCGCACGGCCACGGCCTCCTTCGGCGGTTTGATCACATCGGGTGTGCTGCGCGGCATCGAATTCCGGCCTGACGGCAGCTATTTCAACCATGATTACGGCACCTATTATGCCACCGGCCCCGCCTTCTCCAATGGCGGCCTGTTCCAGTCGGGTGGCAGTGCCGATCCGGTCAATGGTTTCTACAACAACTTCCCGCTGCTGGCGCCGGTTGAGCGCTATTCCGGCCTGGTCCATGCCAAGTATCAGGCCACGGATAGTGTGGAACTGTTCATGGAGGCTTCCTATGGTCGCACGAACGCGGAAACCATCGGGGCATCGGCCCGCAATACCGGCAATATCACCATCCAGCGCGACAATGCCTTTCTGCCGGCGGCCTTGCGCGCGCAATTGGCGGCGGCCGGTCAGAGCAGTTTCTCCTTCGGCCGCGTCTCCAATGATATCGGCCCGCCGGTGGCGGAAGTCGAGCGGGAGACCTATCGCCTTGTCACCGGCGCCAAGGGCGATCTCGGCGATGACTGGCAATGGGATGCCTATTACCAGTATGGCCGGACCAATTACGAACAGGAAACCCGCAACACCCAGATCACCGACAATTTCGCCCGCGCGGTGGATGCGGTGGATCAGGGCCTGTTCCAGAATGGCACGGCCAACGGCAATATCGTCTGCCGCTCCACCCTGACCACGCCGACCAACCCGCTGGTGGCCGGGTGCAAGCCGCTGAACCTGTTCGGTGAAAACCGCTTCTCCCCCGAGGCTGTCGCCTATGCCTATGGTACGGCCGCGCAGAAGACGCACCTGATCCAGCAGGTGGCCTCGGCCAATATCTCCGGTACGATCGTGGAACTGCCCGCCGGGCCGATCTCCTTCGCCACCGGTGCCGAATACCGGGTGGAAAGTGTGGCCGGCAGCACCGATGCGGTCTCATCCGCCCTGCGTTTCATCACCAGTTCCGGCCAGTCCATCAGTGGCCCCGATATCAAGGTGAAGGAAGGCTATGCCGAATTGGGGGTACCGCTGCTGAAATCGGTCCCGTTTGCTGAAAGCCTGTCGGTCAATGGCGGCGTGCGCCTGACCGACTATTCCACCAGTGGCTCGGTCTGGAGCTGGAAGGCCGGCCTGTCCTGGGAACCCACGGATTTCCTGCGGCTGCGCGGCACCCGGTCGCGTGATATCCGCGCGCCCAACTTCTTTGAACTCAACGCCCCGGCCAGCACCAGCTTCCAGTTCCTGACCGATCCCGCCACCGGCGGCAGCGCGCTGACTTCCGTTGTGCTGAGCGGCAATACCAAGCTGCAGCCCGAAATCGCCAAGACCTGGACGGTGGGTGCCGTCGTCACCCCGGTGGATGATCTGCAATTCTCCGCCGATTATTTCGACATCAGCCTTGATGGCGCCATCACCACCCTGGGCGGCCAGATCATCATCAACCGCTGCAATGCCGGTGCGACGGAACTCTGTTCCCTGATCACCCGCAATGCCGCTGGCGCCATCACCAGCGTCAACAACGCCAACCTGAACCTGAACACGCTGAAGACACGCGGCGTCGATATCGAGGCCCGCTACAAGATCGCCGTGGGTGAAGGCGACCTGACCCTGCGCGCGCTCGGCACCTATCTGTTCGATCTGGTCACCATTGATGCCACGGGCACCTCGGTGGACCGGGCCGGGATGAACGGTGCCCCCACCTCTCAGCCCTCGGGCCTGCCAACCTTCACCGGTACGCTCAGTGCCACCTATGCCCTGGGCGACTTCACCGGAACCCTGCAATCCCGCTACATCTCACGCGGGGTCTACAATGCCACGCTGATCGGTCCGCACCAGGCCGGCTACAGCCCGACCCTGGCCAACAGCATCAGCGACAACCGGGTCGATGATTACTGGCTGTTCAACCTGAATGCCCAGTATGACCTGACCATCAATGACAGGAAGGTGCAGTTGTTCGGCATCGTGAACAACCTGTTCGATCGCGATCCGCCCAACGACCTGCCGTCCAGCTTCGGTGTGACCAACCCGGTTCTCTATGACAGCATCGGCCGCACCTTCAAGGCCGGCTTCCGCTTCTCCTTCTGATCCATCAGGGGAGGGCCCGCGCGGCCCTCCCACTTTCAGGCAAGAAAGTAGGGTCGATATGACCTCTCCGGTAAAGCCGGCCGCCGATGATCCCCTGTTCGGACGTGGCTACCGCGCGACCTTGCTGGTGCTGATCCTGCTGGTGTCGGCCTTCGCCTATGTCGACCGGGTGATCATCCAGACATTGGCAGAGCCGATCAAAAAGGATCTGGGGCTGACCGATTTCCAGTTCGGCCTGCTGGGTGGTCTGGCCTTCGCCATTCTTTATTCCACGCTGGGCCTGCCCATCGCCCGGCTGGCCGAACGGCGTGACCGCGTCACCATCATTTCTGTTTCCGTCGCCGTCTTTTCGGTGATGAGCCTGCTCTGCGGCTTGGCAACCAATATCTGGGCACTGTTCCTTTGCCGTATCGGTGTCGGCATCGGGGAGGCTGGGGTACAGGCGCCCAGCACCTCGCTGATCGGCGACCATTTCCCGCCCCACCGACGGGGTTTCGCCCTGACCGTCATGCGGCTGGGCGCCCCGGTGGGGGCCTTGATGGGTTCCGTTGTGGCGGCCTGGCTGGCGCAGGATCATGGCTGGCGCGTGGCCCTGATGCTGGTCTGTGCGCCGGGTCTGGTGGTGGCGCTGCTGTTCCGCCTGCTGCTGCGCGACCCGCCGCGCGGCCATAGCGACGGGCTGGCCGGGGGCAATGTCGTCGCCCCCACCGCCACCCCGCCCCGGACGCGGGAGGTGTTTGCGCAGATGTTCCGCCGCCCGGCCTTTCGCCACATGCTGGCCGGACTGGCGCTGGCCAGCATGGCTTTGTTCGCGGGCGGCGCCTTCACAGCCCCCTTCTTCATGCGTGTGCATGAATTGCCGCTGACCACGACCGCCCTCTATGTGGCGATCATCAGCACCACAGCATCGACGGCGGGCATGAGCCTGGGGGGCTTCGGTATTGATTTCATCGCCAGGCGCGGCCGGCGCTGGTATGCGCTGCTGCCTTTCTGCGGTATCGCCATCAGTGTGCCGCTCTATCTGGCCGGTTACGGGCTGGATAATCATGTCGCGGCGGTGACCCTGATCACCATTGCCGGCATCTTCCTGTTCTTCCACTCGGTGCCCACGCTGGTCGCCTTCCAGAACATGGTGGCACCACAGCAGCGCACCACGGCGGCCTTCGTCTATTTCTTCGTCTCCACCATGGTGGGCGTGGGTTTCGGGCCGCCGCTGCTGGGCCTGCTCAGCGATCTGTTCGCCACTGCCTCCGGCGTCACCGACGCGGCCGCCGCCTCGGCCATCGGGGTACGCAGCGCGCTTCTGGCCAGCATCGGCCTCTATGCCTGGGCGGCGCTGCATTACGGGTTGGCCGCCCGCGCCATCGCGGCGGAAGAGCGCCCATGACCCTCCGTCCTGAAACTTTCCGTGCAAGGGGCCTATCATGAAGTTTCCCAACACGCCCAACTTCACCGGTTTCTTCGCCCCCTCGGGCGTGGAGGCGGATGTCAATCACCTGCCCGTGCTGGACGGCGCCGTGCCCGCCGATCTGGATGGCAGCTTCTACCGTGTGGCGCCGGACCCGCAATTCCCGCCACTGGCCGGTGACGATATCTGGTTCAACGGCGACGGCATGGTGACGCGGTTCCGCTTCAAGGACGGCAATGTTGCTCTGCAGCAGCGCTGGGCCCGTACCGACAAGTTCACGCTGGAACGTCAGGCCGGCCGCGCCCTGTTCGGCGCCTATCGCAACCCGCTGACCGATGATGACAGTGTACAGGGGGAAGTACGCGGCACGGCCAATACCAATGTGCTGGTCCATGCCGGCAAGCTGTTCGCCCTGAAGGAGGACAGCCCGCCCGTCATCATGGATCCGGAAACGCTGGAGACGCTGGACCCGACCTATGATTTCGGCGGGGCGATGACATCGCAGACCTTTTCCGCCCATCCCAAGATCGACCCGCGCACGGGCGAGATGTTGAGCTTCGGCTATGCCGCCAAGGGCCTGTGTACCCGCGACATGGTCTATTACACGATCAGTCCGGCGGGGAAGATCACGAACGAGGTCTGGTTCGAGATCCCCTATTACTGCATGATGCACGACTTCGGCTTTACTGAGAATTATGTCGTCTTCCATGTGGTGCCCATTGTCGGTTCCTGGGAACGGCTGAAGGCCGGCCTGCCGCATTTCGGTTTCGACCGGGGGCGGCCCGTGCATCTGGGTGTACTGCCGCGCCTGGGCGGGGCGGAAGATATCCGCTGGTTCTCCGCCCCCACCTGCTTTGCCAGCCACGTCATGAATGCGCATGAAGAGGGCAGCAAGGTGCATTTCGATGTGCCCATGGCCAAGGGCAACATGTTCCCCTTCTTCCCCGATACCGAAGGCGCACCGTTCCAGCCGCATGAAGCCGCCGCGACCATGACGCGCTGGACCGTGGATATGAGCGCCAACAGCGACGATATCCAGATGGCGCCGCTGGCCAATCTGGTGGGTGAATTCCCCCGCATCGACGACCGCTTTGCCGGCGTGAAGAACCGCTATGGCTGGCAGCTTGTCCAGGACATGACCAAGCCCGTGGACCTGCCGGGCGGGCGCAGCGCCTCTGGCCTGATGATGAACACACTGGGCCGCATCGACCTGGAAACGGGCGAGACTGACACCTATTGGGTTGGCTCCACCTCTTCCTTCCAGGAACCGGCCTTCATTCCGCGCCCCGGCTCCACGGCCGAAGGCGACGGCTACATCGTGGTGATTGAAAACCGGCTGGTGGAGCACGCCTCCCGCCTGCTGCTGTTCAACGCTCTCAATCTTGCGGCCGGTCCCATCGCGACCATCGGCCTGCCCTTCCGCATCCGTCAGGGCCTGCATGGCAACTGGGCACCGGCCCAGACCAGCGCTGCCTGATCGCCCCTTCGCGCGACCGAAAGGATCAATTTTGGTTGACCAGACTTCCGCCGACTATCCCAAGCTCGGCATGTATATTGATGGTGAATGGATCATGCGGGCCGACCGCAGCCACACCGTCATCAATCCCGCCAATGGGGAGACATTGGGTGAGTTGCCGCTGGCCGGTGCCGCCGACCTGGATCGGGCGCTGGCCGCTGCCGACCGTGGCTTTCGGACCTGGAGCAAGACACCGGTTGATGAACGGGCCCGCGTGCTGCGCGATGCCGCCCGGCTGCTGCGCGAGCGGGCCGACCTGATCGCCCGCAACGCCACCCGGGAGGAAGGTAAGACCCTGGCCGAAACCCGGATCGAGGCCATCGCCTGCGCCGGCCTGTTTGATTTCTATGCGGAGGAAGCGCGCCGGGTCTATGGCCGTGTGCTGGTGCGGCCGGCGGGCCAGCGGTCACTGGTGATGAAGGTGCCGGTGGGGCCGGTGGCGGCCTTCGCGCCCTGGAACTTCCCCATCCATAATCCGGGCCGGAAGCTGGGTGCCCCCATTGCCGCCGGCTGTTCCGTCATCCTGAAACCGGCGGAGGAGGCCCCGGCCTCGGCCATGGCCGTGGTACAGGCGCTGATTGATGCGGGCTGCCCGTCCGATGTCGTGCAGCTTGTCTTCGGCGTGCCGGACGAGGTATCGCGCCATCTGCTGGCCAGCCCGATCATCCGCAAGCTGAGCTTCACCGGATCAACGGTTGTCGGCAAGCATCTGATGCGGCTGTGCGCCGACACGATGAAGGTGACGACCCTGGAGCTGGGCGGCCACGCGCCCGTGATCATCTTCGACGATTGCGATTTCGACCGGACGGTGGAGATGCTGGCCAACAGCAAGGTCCGCAATGCCGGACAGGTCTGCGTCTCCCCCACCCGGTTCTATATCCAGCAGGGCATTTATGACCGGTTCGTGGAGGCCTATGCGAAGCGGATGGCGCAGATGAAGGTCGGCGACGGTCTGTTGCCGGACACCAATATGGGTCCGATGGCCAACCCGCGCCGACCGGCCGCCATCGCCGACCTGATCAAGGATGCCGTCAGCCATGGCGCCCACATCCGCACAGGCGGCGAAGCCATTGCGGGCCAGGGGTTCTTCTGGCAGCCGACGGTGCTGTCCGATGTGCCCAACACAGCCCGTATCATGAATGAGGAGCCGTTTGGCCCCGTGGTCGTCGCCACCCCCTTCGCCACCCTGGATGAAGCGGTGGAGCAGGCCAACCGCCTGCCCTATGGCTTGGCGTCGTTCGCCTTCACGGAGAATGCGCGCCGCGCCAACCTGATCGGTGACGCCATCGAGGCGGGCATGGTGGCCATCAACACCACCGCACTGGCCGCCGCCGACGCGCCGTTTGGCGGGGTCAAGGAAAGCGGCCACGGGTCGGAGGACGGGCCGGAGGGTCTGGCTGCCTGCCTTGTCACCAAAACCATCCATCAACATTGAAAAGAGGGAGGCGACCCATGACCATGCCCAAGACCGGCGGCGCCCAAGGCTATCTGCGCATCGCAACCGAGGAAGCCTTCACCACGCCCGAACTGATCGCGGCCTTCCGGGAGGAGCTGGCGGCACCGGATGTCGATCCGGGGTTCCTCAGCCTGATCGGCTATTATCTGGATCATCCGGCCGAGCGGCCGCGCTTCGTCGCCAACGCCCTGATGGATCTGGGCGAACAGCGCATCGCGCATATGGATGAACGCGGCATCGACCGCCAGATTCTGGGCCTGACCGCGCCCGGCACCAACGTCATCCGCAATGCCGACCGGGCCACCATGGTGGCGGAAACTGCCAATGACCGGCTGGCGGAGGCCATCGCCAAGTACCCCACCCGCTTCAGCGGCATGGCCGCCTGTGCGCCCCAGAACCCCAAGGCGGCGGCGCGGGAAGTGGAACGCGCCATCAGCAAGCTGGGCCTGTCCGGCGTGCTGATCAACAGCCACATTCTGGGCGACTATCTGGACAATCCCAAGTTCCATGAGGTGCTGGAAGCCATCGAGGCGATGGATGTCCCCCTCTATATCCACCCCAACACGCCGCCAGCATCCATGATCGGACCGCTGCTGGCGGCCGGGCTGGATGGCGCCATCTTTGGCTTCGGTGTGGAGACGGGGATGCACGCGTTGCGCATGATCACGTCGGGCGCGCTGGACCGCTTCCCCAAATTACAGATCATCATCGGCCATATGGGCGAGGCCCTGCCCTTCTGGCTCTACCGGCTGGATTTCATGCATGGCGCGGGCGTGCGCACCGGCCGCTATGAATGCATGAAGCCGCTGAAGAAGGGCAAGGTCTCGACCTATCTGCGCGAACATTTCCACATCACCAATTCCGGCGTGGCCTGGGAAGAGGCGATCAAGTTCACGCAGAAGGTGATGGGCGAAGATCGTGTGCTCTACGCCATGGACTATCCCTACCAGTGCCCGGTGGAAGAAGTTGCAGCACTGGACGCGATGGACATGCCCTTGGAGGTGAAGCGGAAATTCTTCCAGACCAACGCGGAGACGCTGTTCAAGATCAGGTGATGTCCTGTCCATAATCCCCCTGGATTGTGGATAGGGCGGTACTGGCATTTCAACCCCGTGATCGGTTCCGATCACGGGGACATGGGTGGGTGCTATTCGCCTGGATTGGCTGTTTGTCGGCTTTTCAGGTCTTCTGTCACCATGGCGATCACCCCGGTCCAGTCCCCCGGCGTTTGCTGACGATAAAGCCGCATACTGGGGTACCATGGTGTGGTTTTACTGTTGAGATCCCATCGCCAGTCAGGTTCGTGGGGCAATAAAGTCCATACCGGAACACCGAGGGAGCCGGCAAGGTGGGCCGGCGCGCTGTCCACCGTTATCACGAGATCCAGGGTGGATATCACCTCTGCCGTTCGCAGAAAATCATCACCAAAATGCACAGCCTGAATCAAGTTGGGTAACCCGGCGCGGGCAACACCGTCCGCAAGGGCTGGGTTCAGCGAGATAAAATCCACCCCTTTCATGTCCAATAGGGGCTTCAAATAGCTGGCCGGCAGCGACCGCTTTTGGTCATTCGTGTGATGGGGGTTCCCCTTCCATACCAGCCCGACCTGAAGCCGGCGACTTGCCTGCGGGGCCGGCGTCGCAACGGTGTTGAGAATGAGCCGGTGGCGGCAGATTTCATCTAAGTTATTGATTTTAAGGAGATAGGGTAGGCTGACCATCGAGCATTTTTGGTCGAAGGAACCCGGCGGCACGTCGGATAAGCCGATGACTTCGCATTGTGGGAACGTGCTTTTGAAGAACCGCACCAGGGGCTTGCTGACTGAAATTGTCGGCAGGATGCCATCCCGGATGAGGATGTTAATAAATCGGCTGAACTGGATTTGATCGCCGAACCCTTGTTCCCCGTGAACCAGCAATCGGCCTGTTGGCCCCCCCTCCTCCGCTGGGCCATGCCAGGGCGGAATTTCTGGGTGGTTCTCCACATGCCAAGGAAATTTCCGTCGATTTTCAAAAAAACGCCAAAAATTGCATAAGTTTCCCGACATATAGGTCGTTGCAATCGCTCGCGTCAGGGCTTCGGTATCAGAAAAATTTGTATATTCAGAATATTTTCGGTAATTGAATGATGCCTTTTCAGGGTTGTTTTTTAGTAAGTACGCACTTCCGAGATCATAGAATAGATTAAAATAACCCATATCAGCGGCGTTGTTGGAAATACTCTCCAATAATATTATACAGTTATCGATATCACCAAGCTGGAAATGGCATTTGGCGATATTCATGGAAACGGTCAGGTTCTGGCCCGCCAGCATTTCACACTGGCGATAGGCCGCCAGGGCCGAAGCCCACGCCCCGTGCTCATAGAAAAGCCGCGCCTTCTGGTTCCAGGCTTCTGCTTCGCCAGCATCGGGGCGCGTCTTCACGGGGCTTCCCCTTTATCCATGAATATTAACCATACAGGAAATACCGGGGGATTACTCCCCCAGCACGGCGTTCAGGTGGTCGCGCAGTTCCCGCAGCCGGGCGCGTTGCGGTTCGGATAGAACTGCACGCACGGGGGCGACCGGCGGCAGGGTCAGGCTGGTGCGGGTCAGGCTGCGCAAATACTCCTGAGCCTCGGTCTGATCGCTTTGCGGGGCTGGCGATTTCTCCGAATTGGCTTTGGCGGGACGGGCCGCACGCAAGGCCTTCTCCCCTACCCCACTGATCGCCTGTTGATAAAGTATGCGTTGGCGGGAGGGATCTTCCTCGCGCGCGATTTGCAAAAGCAGGGTCCGCGGCAGGCCCCTGCCCTGCTTCTCCATTCCCGCCAACAGGTCGGCTGGCAGGGAGAGAATGCGCAGGGTTTCATTCACCCGCACACGGCTGCGGCCAAGAATATCAGCCACTTGGCTCTGGCTGTATTCATGCGCCTGCATCAGGGCCTGGATGGCGCGGGCCTCTTCCAGGGCCGTCAGATCGACGCGCTGGATATTCTCGATCAGGGCGATTTCAGCCGGGTCACCATCCACCACCAGGGCGCGGATACGGTCGCGCCCTGCCAGACGGCTGGCACGCCAGCGACGTTCACCAGCGATCAGCTCATAATGACCATCCGGCTCCCCTTCCCGCTTGCGCACGAGGATCGGTTGCAGCACACCCCGCGCCGCGATGGAGGCAGCCAAGGCCTGAAGCTCGCCTTCATCGAAATAACGGCGCGGCTGGTCGGGCCGTGGATGTACCCGGTCCAGATCCACCTCGAACATCTGACGGAAATCGGCGCTGCGCTGGAAATGGGCGCTGGCCCCCTGGGCGGCGGCACTGGTGCCGGTGGAAACCTTCACCGCCTGGGACAGCGGGCTTTTCGGATTGGCCTTAAGCTTCATGGGAAATCTCCTCTGCCAGACGCAGGTAACCAACCACGACCGGATTATCCTTGGGCAAGGCGCGCACGGCGATGACGCCATTATAGACGGCCTGATCCATCGCCGTTGTTTTACGGATCGGTTCGAACACGCGCACGCTGTCGGCATATGTCGCCAGCAATTGCTGCAATGTGGCCTGCTGTACCGAGGTGTTCGCTTCAAATCGGTTGGGCAGGATGCCCAGCACATTCAGCTCCGGGTTCTCATAAATGCGGATCTGTTCGATGGTACGCAACAGCAGCGGTACACCGGGCACATCCAGCGGGGCAGGCACCACTGGGATCAGAATGTCGGTGGCAGCCACCAGGGCATTGCGGGTCAACACCCCCAGATGCGGCGGCGTATCAATGATGATCTCATCATAATCCTGTCTGACGTCAGACAGGGCACGCGCGAGACGTTTTTCCGGGCCCGGTTTGGAAAGAACGGAGACTTCGAATTCCGCCAGGGTGATATCGGTGGGGGCAACATCGATGCCATTCACGCTGACAATAATGTCGCGCAGGGTCTTCTTTTCCTCCAGCACGGCGCCTAGGACATTCCCGTTGGCCATGCAGCTTTCCAAATCCACCCCGGCGGCCAGGGTGACAGAGGCCTGGGGGTCCGCATCGACCAGCAGCACCCGTTTGCCCATCATGGCGAAGGCATGGGCGAGGTTGAGTGCCGTTGAGCTTTTCGTCTGGCCCCCCTTCTGGTTGGCGGTGGCAATAATGCGGGCACGGGTACGTGTCCCCCGGCGCATGAAATCGGCAACCGGATCGGGTACCGCCTCCTTGGCATTTTCCCAGCGGCTGACCTTGGCCTTGTCATAGGCGCGGCCAAGCTTCACGTTCAGCATCTCGGCAAAGCCTTCCTGTGACAGGCCGCGCTTGCGCCGGTAGGCTTTGAGCAATTCGCCGTCCATTGGCTGTCCCCCTGAAAATCTCTTCTTCAGGGGTGCCGTAAGGGCAGGGGGTTGTCAATCATAAAGAGCAAGAATGTTGATGGTTTTTCATCAACATCAAGGCGGGGCTACGGTGTCTGACGTCAGACAGGTACAAAAAAGGGCGCCCGACAAGGGCGCCCTTGAAAGATGAAGCAAGAGGGGAGGGAGATCAGCCGTTGCGGGCGGTCATGGAGAAGGGGGCGGCGTCGGGGCCGGTACCCCATGCCTTGTTGGGTTGTGGTCCCATGTCGAAATGCAGGGTGCCGCCCTGCATCAGTTCCTCATGCGTCAGCCAGGTGCGGTTCAGCTGCTGGCCGTTCAGGTGGGCCGACTGGATATAGACATTGACCGGGCTGTTTGCCGGTGCCTCCACCCGTAATGTCTTCCCCGTCGGCAGGGTGATTTCCGCCAGCCGGAACAAGGGGGAGCCGATGACATATTGCCCGCTGCCCGGCGTGACGGGATAGAAACCCAGCGCACTGAAAATATACCAGGCCGACGTCTGGCCATTATCCTCATCCCCCGCATAGCCATCCGGGCTGTTGAGGTAGAGCCGGCGCATGACATCGCGCAGATGGGCCTGCGCCTTCCAGGGCTGGCCGGCGTAATTGTAGAGATAGATCATGTGCTGGATCGGCTGGTTGCCATGGGCATAGTTGCCCATGTTGACGATCTGCATCTCCCGGATCTCATGGATGGTGAAGCCATAATAGCTGTCATCAAAGATCGGCGGCGTGTCGAACACGCTGTCCAGCTTGGCGGTGAAGGCCGCGTCACCGCCCATCAGGTTGATCAGCCCCTGGATATCGTGGAAGACCGACCAGCTATAATGAACGGCGTTGCCCTCGGTGAAGGCATCGCCCCATTTCAGCGGGTTGAACGGGGCCTGGAACTGGCCATCCTTGTTGCGGCCCCGCATCCAGCCGGTTTCCTTATCGAACAGCTTGCGGTAATTGCCGGCGCGTTCATAGAATAGCTTGGCATCCTGTTTCTTGCCGAGCGCTTCGGCCAGCCGGGCCAGATTGAAATCGGCAAAGGCATATTCCAGGGTGCGGGCGGCATTTTCCTTGATGCCGACATCATAGGGCACATAGCCGAGGCGGTTATAATAATCCACCCCTTCGCGGCCGACGGAGCTGATCACCTTGCCATCGTCCGACAGGGGGCGGCCCCGGTCGGTGGTGGCGTTCTTCTTCATCGCCTCATAAAGCTTTTCAATGTCATAACCCCGGATGCCTTTCAGCCAAGCATCGGCGATGATGATGGCGGAGTTGGAGCCGATCATCACATCCCGGTGGCCCGGGCTGGCCCATTCCGGCAGCCAGCCGGATTCCTGATAGGTGTTCACCAGCCCTTCCATGATCTGGCCATCCAGATCGGGGCGCAGCAGGGTGAATAACGGGAAGACGGCGCGGAACGTGTCCCAGAAACCATTATCGGTAAACATCCGCCCCGGCAGTACCTGGCCATTATAGGGGCTGTAATGCTGGATGTTGCCCTTGGCATCCACCTCGTGAAAGGCGCGGGGGAAAAGCTGGGTGCGGTAAAGGGCGGAATAGAAGGTGCGCACAGCATCCTGATCGGGGTCTTCAATGCGGATGCAGCCCAGCTCCTTATTCCAGGCAGATGCGGCCTGTTGCTTGGTGGTGTCGAAATCTTGGGCGCCGATTTCACGGCGCAGGTTCAGTTCCGCCTGTTCGGGGCTGATGAAGGAGGAGGCGACGCGCACCTGCACCTGTTCGCCGCGTTTGGTTTTAAAGCCGATGACGGCGCCGACATGGTCGCCCTTGGCTTCGCGGCTGCCGGGCAGGGGCTTCCAGCCATCGCCCCAGCTTTGCACAAGCTCAAAATCATGGTCGAATTCGGCCACGAAGTAATTATGGAAGTTGGCCGGCACCCCGCCATGGTTGTTGCGGGCATAGCCAATGATGCGCCGCTGTTCCGGCAGGATCTTCACCATCGATCCGCCATTGAAGGCATCCAGCAGGATATAGCTGTGATCATTCTCCGGGAAGGTGAAGCGGAAATGGGCGGCCCGTTCGGTGGGGGTGATTTCCACCGTCACATCATGGTCAGCCAGATAGGCGCTGTAATAATAGGGGCGCGCCACCTCCGCCTTATGGCTGAACCAGGAGGCGCGGGCTTCTTCCTCAATCTTCAGGGTGCCGGTGACGGCCATCAGGGAGAAGGCGCCATAATCATTCAGCCAGGGGCTGGGCTGGTGCGTCTGTTTGAAGCCGCGCAGCTTGGTGTCATCATAGCGATAGGCCCAGCCATCGCCCATCTTGTTGGTCATCGGCGTCCAGAAATTCATCGCCCAGGGCAGGGCGATGGCCGGATAGGTATTGCCGTTGGACAGTTCAAAATTGCTGTCGGTGCCGATCAGCGGATTGGCCAGATCGGCGGGGGCCGCCATTTGCGCCGGGGCCGGCAGGATGGCCGTGCTGGTCAGCAGCAAGGCCGCCAGCAGGGCAGGGACCAGATGGCGGGCGGGTTTCAAACGGATGGTGCGGGACATGGGCGTCCTCCCTTTGGCAGCGCGGATGGGGCGGGCGGGATGCTGGTCAGCCGGGAAGCCCGACGGTGGCATGGTGATGCCCGCCGATATCAAGGCTGGTGATCATTCTTCTCTCCCCCTGCATAGAATGGGCTGACGCCCAATGCCCGTGGTTTTTCGCCAATGTAATGGATTACATTTAGCGGCGCCAGGGGAATTGCGGCGAAGGGCAGGGCGCGGCCTGCTATTCCTCCCCCTCCGGGTCACGCTTGATCAGGCCGGTCAGGGCCACCACGGTCAGGGTGGAGAGAACCCAGCCCATGATGATGTGGAAGTAGAGGTAGAAGAGGAGGAACCAGCCGGGGATATCGTCGCTGAATTTTGCTGTCAGCGGGCTGGGGCTCCAGGCTTTTTCCTGGCCCAGGTCGATTAAGGGGATCAGGGTGTCGAAGGAATACCAGAAGGCGTTGAAGGGCGTGTATTCGGGGGGGAGTGTGTAGGCGATGTCGTGCGCGGTGGGGGAGGGGGCCTGTAGGTTGCGCGTCTGGTTTTCGGTGATGAAAACCGGGTCGGCGGGCTTGATCAGGCCGGGGCCGCCATAGGGTGTCGGCGCCCCGAGGTAGAAGAACAGCGAGCCAAATATCAGCCATCCGCTGAGCCAACCGGCACCCCACTGAGGGCGGTAGCCATAGCCAACCGCCACATTGAAAAGAAACATCAGCAGACGGTACGACCACCGCCAGGACCAATGACAACTCTTCGCCCGATGCTTGGCCCGCGCCTTTTCCATGGCGTGCCCAACATCTTTTGCCCCGCGATCATCCCCCGCCGCCCGCAGAACGCGGGCCAGGGTGCGATAGGGGTTGGGCTTGAAATCGTCACCTTGGGATGCCTCAATCCAGGCAATTCGGGTGGCGCTGTCGGTTTTCATTTCAGGGGTGTCAACGAACGACCTATAAGTGAAATGATTAAGGTTTATTCTCTTAATAAGTTGTATATGTTCTTCATGTCCTTCCCAATCATCCCCCCATAGGCCAGAGGTTGCGTGCGATAGGTCCAGAACTCCTGTCGATTCAGTAGGGATCCAGTCCAGGAGACCTCCGATTTTGACGCCAACGAAGCTTACGTTGCCTATAAATTCGAATTTGTTACGACAAAATACACTACCGGTTACTGTCATGCCATCGGCAGTTAGAGCATCACCCTTTCCGCCGTTCAGGGTAGCGCCGTGGAGAACAACAGACCCTTCGATATGCGCTCCCAAAAGGCGAATTTGGCCGTCACTTCTGGAGCCATTGCCGAAAAATAGACTGCCTTTTAAGGCAATTCCATCTGCGCAGAAGGCATGACCCATCCGACCGTCAATAGCCGCACTGTGGAATTCAACAGCTCTATCAATCTGCGCTCTCAGAAGGCGGACTTGGCCGATACTTTTGAAACCATTGCCGCAGAACAGGCCACCGTTTATAATTATACCATCTGCAATCAAAGCACTGCCAGTTCGGCAGTCAAGCGTTGCGGCGTCAAAACACAATGAACCGCCGATCCGTGCACTGTGAAGGCGAACCGCGTCTTTACTGGTGAAACCATTTCGACAAAAAAAATCACCTTCCACATGCACGCCATTTCCTTTTAAGCCTTTGACTAGGTGGCTGCCGCTGAGGTTAAGGGCGGGCAGGTGGGTGTTTTGAACGACCAGTTCTTCGGCGAAGTGGCAACGGCGAAGGGCAAGCCGACACCGCCCTGTGCCGAAGGACAGGTCCAGTTTACCCTCAATGCGGGCTCCCGTCACCTGCACGCCCCTTGGGTCGGCGATCACATCGTCCCAGAGGCCGAGGCACAGGGCGCGGATGGTGGTGGCCTGGATGGTGGGCATGGTGGCGACGAAGGTGGGGTCGGCCAGTTGCTCGGGTGTTGGCAATTCATCTACCGCTGACCACACACGCCCCTCCCGCACCGCCTCAATCAGGGCCTTGTCATTATCGGGAAGGTCGGTGGGGGCGTTGGGCATCGTGGCGTCCGGGGTAGAACTTATGCGTCGTAACACACCGGATGGGGTGGGGCAACGGGGGGCCCTTGGGGGAGGCGGGAGCCGCAGCAGGTTGGGGTTTTTGGGACTTTGGGCACTTCGTCACCGTCACCCCGGCGAAGGCCGGGGTCCAGAATCACAGGCGCATTGCTCTACGAACCTGGACCCCGGCCGCAGCATGGGTGACGGTGGGGATACAGTAAGATTTTGATAATGAATAAAAACTTTCCAGACAGACACGAAGGGAACCGCTATGCTCCCCCTTACCCCCCCGTGCTGTCACGCAGGATCAGGCGGTGGGGCAGGATGTGGACTTCGTTGTCCTGGTTTTTGCCTTCGATGCGGTCCAGCAGGATTTCGCAGGCCTTGGCCCCCATCTCATTGCCCGGCTGGGCCACGGTGGTCAGGGGGGGGATGGTATGGGCGGCGAATTTGATGTCGTCGAAACCGCAAACCGCCATGTCGCCCGGCACCGACAATCCCGCCTGCGACAAAGCCTGCAAGGCACCGATGGCCATTTCATCATTCATGGAAAAAAGGGCCGTCGGCCGGTCGGGCAGTGCCGCCAGGGCGCGGGCGGCGCGGGCGCCGGATTCCATGGAAAAATCGCCATATTGGATCAGCGCTTCATCCACCCCCAGGCCGGCGGCCTGCATCGCCTGATGATAGCCCTTGATACGGTCGATGGCGTGCGGGTTTTCCCGCGAACCGCTGATCACCCCGATGCGGCGATGGCCACGCGCCAGCAGATGCTCCACCAATTCCCGTGCCGCCCCGGCATTGTCGATCCGCACCGACGGGGCCGCCGTCAGCTCGCAGCCGCAGGCATGAACCACGGGGCAGGGCAGGGGGCGGCGCTGATCGTCGGGCACATAATCGGGGCTGAGCTGGATCACCCCATCCGCCAACCGCGTTTCCACCAGCTGGGCGTAATGCGCCTCCCGCTCCCGCGAATCACAGGTATCGCCGATCAGCACGGAATAGCCGCGCCGCCAGGCCGTCGCCTCAATCCCCGCCGTCACGCTGGCGAAAAACGGGTTGGTGATGCCGGGCACCAGCACCAGCACGGTAAAGGAACGGTCGGTGCGCAGGTTGCGGGCCAGCATGTTGGGCCGGTAATCCACCTCCCGTACCGCCTTCAACACCCGTTCGCGCGTTTCCGCCGCCACCTTTTCCGGGTTGCGCAGGGCGCGGGAAATGGTGGCCGTCGACAGGCCGGAGACGCGCGCAACATCCAGGATGGTGGTCATCGGCTCAATCGTTCCTTCATTGTCATTCGTGCCGTCCTTGAGGGGAGGGGACGGCTTTATGCATTTGTCTGTCAAGTCCCGCATACCGGGCTGTGCGGTCGCCGGTGGGGTTGAATGATTTTCGCTTGCCAAGGGCAGGATGTCATGGATTATAGATGATGTAATCGATTACAGTAAATCGATTACATCACGGGTTTGGTTGTGGCCTGCCATGCGGGGTGGGGGATGGGTGTGTCCGGGGTTCTATCCGCGAATGCCGCGGTTTGGAAGGTGATATCGCTGGACGAAACACCCACCGTCACCCCGGCGAAGGCCGGGGTCCAGGATGACAAGCACTGTGCTCTACGAAACTGGACCCCGGCCTTCGCCGGGGTGACGGTGAGAGAGCCAGGGTGACGGTGAGAGAGCCGGCGTGATGGTGAAAGGATCGGGGCCACAGTTTAAGCGCTGGGGTGGGGTGACGGTGAGAGAGGCGTAAAGGATCGGCCTGCTGCTGAAATTCCACCACCCCCACAGACCATAAAAGAATAAAAATCCTTTCAAGGACAGGAACATAGGGAGCGGACGGCATGTCCATGATCGACGGGTTGATTGTTGCAGCCTATCTGGTGGCAACGCTGCTGATTGCGCTTGGCCTGCGCCGCAAGGCAGCGCAGAGCGTGGACAGCTATTACCTGGGCAACAAGAAAATGCCCTGGTATCTGCTCTGCCTGTCCGATGCGTCGGGCATGTTTGATATTTCCGGCACCATGTGGCTGACGACGCTGCTGTTCGTCTATGGCTTGAAAAGCATCTGGTTGCCCTGGCTCTGGCCCGTGTTCAACCAGATTTTCCTGATGGCCTTTCTGGCCCTGTGGCTGCGCCGGTCCAATGTGCGCAGCGGGGCGGAATGGATTGAATTCCGCTTCGGCGGCGGGGCCGGTGCGCGTGCCTCGCATTTGTCGGTGGTGCTGTTCGCGCTGATCTGCGTCATCGGGTTTCTGGTCTATGCCTTTGTCGGCATTGGCAAATTCGTCGAACTGTTCGTGCCGTGGGAGATGGTGGCCCCCTATGTCGGCATCGATGTTCCGCGCGCCATGGTGCCCAATGTCTATGCCGTCATCGTCACCAGCCTAGTGACGCTGTATGTGGTGCTGGGCGGGATGCCGGGCATTGTCTGGACCGATGTGCTGCAATTTTCCATCATGGCGGTGGCATCGGTCTTCATCGCCGTGCTGGCCATGATGCTGGTGACGCCCGAACAATTGGCCGCCGCCACGCCCGATGGCTGGATGAGCCCGTTCTTCGGCTGGCATCTGGGGTTGGATTGGCAGAATATCCTGCCGCCGGTACAGCAGAAGATCGCCGCCGACGGGTTCGGCCTGTTCGGGCCCCTGTTCATGATGATGATCTTTTCCGGCATCCTGAAAAGTGCCGCCGGGCCGGCCCCGTCTTATGACATGCAGCGCATCCTGGCCACGCGCACCCCGCGGGATGCCGCACGGCTGACGGGCTTCGTCTCCGTGGTGCTGATGCCGATCCGCTATCTGATGATTGCCGGCTTTACCGTGCTGGCGCTGGTTTATGTCGACCGGCTGGATCTGGTCAGCCCGTCGGGCGTGGATTTTGAAAGCATCCTGCCGGCGGCCATCCGCGCCTTTGCCCCGGCTGGCATGTTGGGGCTGATCGTTACCGGGCTGCTGGCGGCGTTTATGGCCACCTTTGCGTCCAGCCTGAATGCGGCACCGCTCTATGTCGTCAACGATGTCTATCGCCGCTACATCAACCCGCAGGCCGAACAGAAAACCCTGGTGCGGATGAGCTATGGTGTCTCCACCGGCATTGTTCTGCTGTCCATGGGGATCGGGCTGTTCGTTTCCTCCATCAATGATGCCTTGCAATGGATCGTGTCCGGCCTGTGGGGCGGCTATACGGTGGCCAATGTCATTAAATGGTATTGGTGGCGCTTCAACGGTCAGGGCTATTTCGCCGGGATGCTGGCGGGCATCGTCTGTTCGTTGAGCTTCCCCTATCTGTTTGGGCCGCATTTCCCGCACCTGGGGTCGCTGCTGCCGCTCTACCTGTTCCCGCTGATCATTGCCGTGTCGGGGGTGGGGGCGGTGGCGGCCACGCTGTTGACCCCGCCCACCGACATGGCGGTGCTGAAGCGGTTTTATGCGCAGGTGCGGCCCTGGGGCTTCTGGGGGCCGGTGCAGCGCGCGCTGGCGGCGGAAAACCCCGCCATCACCCCCAACCGCGATTTTGGCCGCGACCTGTTCAACATCATCACCGGTACGGTGCTGCAAACGGCCCTGGTGGCGGTGCCGGTGTTCCTGGTGGTGAAGAATTGGGGGGCGCTGGCCTTGTCGCTGACGGTGGTGGGGTTGGGCGGTGCCATCCTGTGGCGCACCTGGTATCGCCGGCTGGCCGATTGGCCGGATGGGGTGACGGGGCCGGCCAATCTGACCGACACGCCGCCCGCTGCCACCGCCCATGATCTGCCGGCCAAGGGGGCCGTTTCCCATGCGTAAATCAACCGTTGTGACGCTGGCCGCCCTGCTGCTGGCGGGGGTGGCCCTGCCCTGGTCCGTGTCGCCCGCCGCACCTGCCAAGGCAGAGGCGGGGGCCGTCAGCGCCCCCAGCGCCTATGTCGACCCATTCATCGGCACGGGGCAGAATGGCCATGTCTTCCCCGGTGCCACCACGCCGTTTGGCATGGTGCAGCTATCGCCGTCCAATGACCGCGATGGCTGGAACTGGACATCGGGCTATCATTACAGCGACAGCGTGATCAAAGGCTTCGCCCATACCCATATCAGCGGGGCGGGCCTGTCGGCCCTGGGTGACATCTTGCTGATGCCGGCGCGCACGGGGGATACGCGGGCCGGTATCTCTGATGGCACAGTGACGGGCTATCGCTCCGCCTTCAGCCACGCGCGGGAGGTGGCGACGCCCGGATATTACCGGGTGCATCTGGAGACACCCGATGTGGAGGCCGAATTGACGGCCAGCCCGCGCGCCGGTTTCCACCGCTATCATTTCAACGGCGGCGCGCCGCAATTCATCATTCTGGACCCCACCCATGGGGTGGGCGACCATACGCTGGAAACCAGCATCGAGATTCTGTCCGACCGGGAAGTGCGGGGCTGGAAACACGCGGTCAGCCAGAGTTCCGGCGACCGCAAGGTCTATTTCCATGCAAGGTTCTCCCGCCCCTTTACCGCCCAGGTGACGGCGGCGGATCAACCGGTGGCGGGCAAAGCCGCCACCGGGCCGGCGATCAAGGCGGCGCTGGCGTTCGACCCGGCGGGCGGGGCGGATGTGGAGGTGGCGGTTGCCATCTCCCACACCTCGCTGGCCGGCGCGTCGGCCAATTTCCAGGCGGAAGCGGCGGGCAAGGGCTTTGATACGGCATTGGCCGAAGCAAAAGCCCTGTGGCGGGAACGGTTGGGCCGCATCGCCATTGATGACGTGCCAGCGGTGAAGAAGCGCATCTTCTATACCGCAGCATATCACGCATCCATCGCGCCCAGCCTGATCTCCGACGTGACGGGGGATTATTATGCGGGCGGGCAGGTTCGCCACTCCCGCATCCCGCAATATAGCAATTATTCAAGCTGGGATACTTATCGCGCCCTGCACCCGCTGCTGACCATCATTGACACGCGCAAGACCGGGGAAATGGTGGCCAGCATGGTTTCCCGCCATGCCGATGCCGGGATGCTGCTGCCAGCGTGGGAGGCGGTGGGCCATGATAATAGGGTGATGATCGGCTATGCCATCACCTCGCCCATCGCCGATGCGGTGCTGAAGGATATTCCCGGCATCGATAAACAAGCAGCCTATCAGGCCATCCGCGCCAGTGCCTTTGATCTGACCAAACATAGCAATGTCTATGATGGCAATGGCATGGAAGGTTATCTCGCCTATGGTTTCGTGCCGGCGGATGTGGCCAGTTCGGTTTCCAAAACCACCGAGCAGAATTATCAGGATTGGGTGATCGGCCAGGTGGCGGCCAAGCTGGGCGAGCGCGAGGATGCCGCCCTGTTCGCCGCGCGTGCCACCGGATACCGGCTGCTGTTCGATGCCAAGACCGGCTATCTGCTGCCCCGGCTGGCCGATGGGCGCTTTGCGCCGTTGAACACCAACCGCTGGGACAGCCTGAACCGGCATTATGTCTCGGGCAATATCTGGGCCTATGCCACCTATACGCCGCAGGATATGCAGGCGGCCATCCGCCTGCATGGTGGGCGGCAGGGCTATGCCCAGTTCCTGGACCGGATTTTCACCGATGAGACGCCGGTGGAAGGCGAGCAGCATGTGGATATTTCCGGCTTCGTCGGCAAATACGGCCATGGGGACGAGCCGGGGCACCATATGCCCTATCTCTATAACCTGACCGGCCAGCCCTGGAAGACGCAACAATATGTGAACCGCGTGCTGCGGGAGATGTATGCCGACCGGCCCGATGGCATCGTGAATAACGAAGATCTGGGCCAGATGTCGGCCTGGTATCTGTTCTCCGCCCTTGGGTTCTATCCCGTCACGCCGGGTGATCTGACCTATCAGTTGGGCGCGCCCTACCAGCCGCGCGCCAGTATCCGGCTGGAAAATGGCAAGCGCTTTACCGTGATTGCGGACAATCTGTCCGACCGGAATATCTATGTGCAGTCGGTGCGGCTGAACGGGAAGCCTTATCCCAACAGCTTCATCCGCCATGAACAGATCATGGCGGGCGGGGAATTGCGCTTTGCCATGGGGCCGCAGCCCAACCAAGCCTTTGCCACCAAGCCGGAACAGACCAGCCTGGGGGCGTTTGACGATAAGCAGCCCCTGGTGGCGGCCCCGCCGGTGCCCTGGGCGCCTTATGATCCGGCAGACGGCGCCTATTTCGCGGATGCCCGTTCGGTGGAACTGACCAGCCTGAACCAGGGGCTGCAAATCCGTTATACGCTGGATGGCAGCCCACCCGGCCCGCAATCCACGCTGTATCAGGGGCCGATCCGCCTGACGGGGGATAGCGACCTGAAGGCGGTGGTGCTGGGCGGGGCCAAGCAGAGTGCCGTGTTCGAAAAACGCTATTTCCGCACCATCACCGCC
This sequence comes from Azospirillum sp. RU38E, assembly GCA_943370215.1. GTDB lineage: Bacteria > Pseudomonadota > Alphaproteobacteria > Azospirillales > Azospirillaceae > Niveispirillum. Next base: position 28,696 of record CALRQC020000005.1, on the reverse strand, counting down.
GGGCTGGCGGCGGGATATCCGCGTATCCGCCTGGATCAGGACAAGGTGCCCTATGGCAAGGCCGATGGATCGATGTTGATCGATCAGGTGCAGGGCACGCAATTCTATGGCGACAAGAAATGGACCGGGCGCACCGGCGATATCACCGCCAGCATTGATCTGGGCACGGCCAAACAGGCGAAAACCGTGACCCTGGGCGCGCTGGATGACCCGATGAACGGCATCATGCTGCCCCGCCGGGTGGAGGTATGGGCCGGGGGTGATGCGTCATCGCTCACCCTGCGCGGGGTCGTTGATGTGCCGCCCGCCCCCGCCATCCGCCAGCAGGTGGAGCGGGTGCAGGTTCCCGTCAGCGGCGATGCCGCGCCGCTTTACCAGATCCGCATTTTCTCCCACGGCGACATGCCGCCCACACTCAGCGCGCCCGGACGGCCCGCTTGGCTTTTTGTTGATGAGATCATTCTGCAATGACGAATAAGACCCAGGATATGGCCATCGGTGGCAGCCGCAGCCAACTTGCCGGCACGTGGCGGTTCCGCAAGGCGGGCGATGCCGATTGGCTGCCGGCGACGGTGCCCGGTTCCAACGTGACCGACCTGCTGCGCCAGGGCGTGATTGGCGACCCGTTCCACCGCGACAATGAAAACCACTTCCAGTGGATCGAAGCGGCGGATTGGGAATATGAATGCCGCTTCGACCTGCCAGCAGGTTTGGATGGCGCGGATGAGTTGGCGCTGCTGTTCGACGGGCTGGATACCCATGCCACGGTCAGCCTGAATGGCCAGCAAATCCTGGTGTCGGACAATATGTTCCACCGCCACCGGGTGCCCTGCGGCCCGCTGCTGCGGGCGGGGGAAAACCTGCTGCAGGTTTACTTTCAATCCCCCGTCACCCGTGCGGCGGCGCTGCAGGCGCGGGACGGGTTTCTCTACCCGGCGGAAAATGACAAGACGGCGGTAAAGGCCAGCGTCTATTCCCGCAAGGCACCCTATCATTTCGGCTGGGATTGGGGGCCGAAACAGGTGCCGTCCGGCATCTGGCGGCCGATCTGGGTGGAGGCGGTAAGGCAGGCCCGGCTGGTGGATTTCGCCCATCGCCTGATCCGGCTGGCCGATGATGTGGCGCTGGTGGAATTGCGGCTGGGCCTGGAAGGGCTGAAGCCGGGGCCGGCCCGGCTGGAGATTACTTGCGAGCAGCCGGGGGTGGAACCGATCGCCCTGGACCTGGAACTCCATGCCGGTTTGCAGGAACAGCGGCTGGTGATCCGCATCGACCAGCCCCGTCGCTGGTGGCCCCATGGTTTGGGGGAGGCGTTCCTTTACCGGTTCCACCTGTGCCTGCGCGATGCACAGGGGAACGAACTGGACCGGATGGAACGCGCCATCGGCCTGCGCACTTTGGAGGTGGTGAGCCAGCCGGACGAACAGGGCCTTAGCTTCTATCTGAAGGTCAATGGCCGCCCCACCTTCATGAAGGGGGCCAATTACATCCCGCCTGACAGTTTTCTGGAAAACATGTCGCCGGAACGATACCGGCAATTATTCCGGGACTGCGTGGGTGCCAATTATAACATGCTGCGCATCTGGGGCGGCGGCACCTATGAGGATGACCTGTTCTATGATCTGGCCGACCAGCACGGTATCCTGATCTGGCAGGATTTCATGTTCTCCTGCACGCTGTACCCGTCCGATCCGGCCTTCATGGCAAGCGTGGCTGTGGAGGCGGAACAGGCGGTGAAGCGGCTGCGCCACCATGCCTGTCTGGCGCTCTGGTGCGGCAATAATGAAATCAGCATGGGTATTGATAAATGGGACTGGCCGGCCAAGTTCGGCTATTCCCCCGAACAATACAGCGCCATGGTGGCCGGCAACAGCCGGCTGTTTGATGAATTGCTGCCTGGCATTGTCGCAGCCCATGATGCCGGCCGGTTCTATTTCGCCTCCTCCCCCATCGGTTATTGGGAACATGCCGATGAGGATGGCAAGGGCGATGGCCATTATTGGGGCGTCTGGCATGGGGAATTGCCCTTTGCCACCTATGACGCGCGCCTGTCCCGCTTCATGAGCGAATACGGATTTCAATCCTATCCGCTGCTGCCCTCGGTCGAACGGTTCACGGAACCGGGGGACCGGTCGAAGGATAGTACGGTGATGGGGGTGCATCAGAAGCATCCGCGCGGCAATGCCATCATCAGCCGCTTCATCGCCCAGCATTTTGGCGAACCGGCCAGCTTTGGCGATTTCTGCTATCTGGGCCAGTTGGTGCAGGCCGATGGCTTGCGCGTGGCGTTTGAGGCGCACCGCCGCAACATGCCGTTCTGCATGGGCTCGCTTTATTGGCAGATCAATGATTGCTGGCCGGCGATTTCCTGGTCCAGCATCGATTATTACGGGCGCTGGAAGGCGCTGCATTATCAGGCGGCCCGTTCCTTCGCGCCGCTGATCCTGTCGGTGACGGCGGGCCAGGGCGGGCTGGATATCCACGCCATTTCCGACCTGATGGCCGATCGGTCGCTGGTGCTGCATGCACGGTTGATCGATCTGGCTGGCGGGGAAATCTGGTCCACCGAACAGGCGGTGACGGTGCCGGCCAACCGTTCCACCCTGCTGGCACGGCTGGACCCGCCGGCACCGGCGGACAAGGCGCTGCTGGTGCTGCGCCTGCTGGAGGGGGCGGAGCAGGTTACCCGGCATATCCACCCCCTGGCCCCACTGCTGGCGGCGGATTTGCCGGAACCGGGCCTGACCCTTGCCGTCTGCGATGATGGCGGGGTGGAGGTGCGGGCCGAACGCTATGCGCGCGGGGTGCTGGTGCTGGCCGACCCGCTGGATGGTGGGGCCAGGGCACTGAATTTCAGCGATAATTTCTTCGACCTGCTGCCGGGGGAGGCCAAGCGCATCCATCCGCGCGATGGGCGGGCGTTCGATCCGGCCAGCCTGCGCGTCATGTCCGTTCATGGCAGCACAGAAAAGGGGAAATGAGATGCACCGGGGCCTGGCCATCACCACGCTTGCCGCCACGCTGGCACTGACCGCCCCGGTTGGGGCGGCAGAGGCAAAGCGGATGCTGTCGGTGGCGGATGTGCTGGGTTGGGTGCCGCCGGCGGATGCGGGTAATGTATCGACCGTGCCGTTGGCCCGGCGCTTCAGCGACCCGGCGGCGGAGCCGGATCGGGCGGGCCGGTTTGATCCGGCAGCGCGGGTGATGCTGGCCCCCGATGGCATGGATAATCTGGGGGCGGCCAGCGATGGTGCCTTCAACCGCTATGTTTTCAGCCATTGGCCGCAGGTGGATATTCTGGCTTGGTTTGCCGGCAATGCGGCGGCCCCGCTGGCCATCCCGTCGCGCCCCTGGGTGGAGGCGGCCCACCGCCATGGGGTGAAGGTGATCGGCACCCTGTTTTTCGCCCCCGTCGCCTGGGGCGGCGGGCCGGAAACGCTGGAAAGCTTTCTGGTGCAGGATGCGCAGGGGCGTTTCCCCGCCGCTGACCGCATGGTGGAAATCGCCCGGCATTACCGGTTCGATGGCTGGTTCATCAACCAGGAAACCGGGTTGAATGAGGTGAAGGGGCCGGATGGCAAGGTCGTGCGCGGCCCCACCAGCCCGCAGGCCGCCGCCTTGGCGGCCAAGGTTCTGGCCTTCATGCGCTATCTGAAGTCCATCGCGCCGGCGGATCAGGAAATCCATTGGTATGATGCGATGCTGCCGGATAATGGCGCGGTCGGCTGGCAGAACGCGCTGAACCGGCGCAACCTGCCTTTCCTGCAGGATGGGGCGGCCCCCACGGCTGACGGCATGTTCCTGAATTACTGGTGGACGGGGGACGGGTTGCGCCAGGGGGCGGCACTGGCGGAATCCGTCGGTCGCTCCCGCTATGACCTGTTCATCGGGGCCGACCTGTGGCCCGCCCGCAAGGAACAGCCGGCCTTTCGCAATGACCATTGGCTGCGCGATCTGCGCGGGGCCGATGGCAAGGCTTTGGGCTCCATCGGCCTGTTCGCGCCCAACTTCAATTTCAATTTCGACGGGGACGAGAAGGCCCCTGCCTTCAGCCGCTTTGCCAGCGATGCGCGTGATGTGGGGCGGTTCTATGCCGCCGAACAAAGGCTGTTCGCCGGGGATGATGGCAATATGGCCGTGACGGACGCCGCCGGCTGGGATGGCATCTCCGCCCTGGTGCCGGCGCGATCAAGCGTCACCAGCCTGCCCTTTGCCACCAGCTTCAGCACCGGCCATGGCCGGTTGCGGGCAGAGGGGGGCCGCGTTGTCGGCGGGGCTTGGCATGATATGGGCGCGCAGGATGTGCTGCCGACCTGGCAATTTGCCTGGACACCGGGGGCGGCCCTGGACATCGGGTTTGATTTCGACCGCGCCTATCAGGGCGGTAACGCCCTGCGCGCGGTGCTGAGCAAGCCCTTCAGCGGCAAGGTGGAAATCCCGCTTTATCTGCTGGATCTGCCGGCCCGTGGCGCGCTGTCCGTGCGGGTGGCCGCCGATGCCGCCGGGCCGGGGGCGGCCCTGCGGTTGACCCTGGCCGATGGCGGACAGGTGGATTTCCCGCTGGAACAGGGGAACGGCTGGCGGATGCGGGCCTGGTGCGTGGCGGATCAGGGAACGTTGCGGCGCCTGTCGCTGGTGCTGCCGGGTGCGGCAGGCCAGACAGTGACGCTGGGGCGGGTGGTGATGGAAGAGGGCTGTGGGGTGGGGGAAGAGCGGCGCGCCCGGGAGTAAACCCTTATTCTAAAGCCGCTTTGATCAGCCCTGCCACATCGCCATCATCGCGGAACCCTGCCGCCCGTGCGGCGGCAGCGATCAGCGGCGGCTGGCGGGCGAACTTGGCTTCCACCGCCGGGTCAGGGGCATAGGTCACTGCGAACGGGCCGAACCGGTCGGCTAAGGCCGACACCAGTTCCCCCATGCTCAGGCGCAGCACCGGCGGCAGCCAGACGCGGCCCTGGCCCGGCAATGCCGCCGCGTGCAACAGGGCCTCCACGGCAGCCGCCACCGACATCCACCAGCACACACCCTCCGCCGATACCGGCAGCCGCACGGGGCGATGGTCCACCGCTGCCCACATCACCTCGCTCATGAAGGCGGAGATCAGGCCGGCGGGGGCCGGCGGGCGCGCCACGATGCCGGGCAGGCGCAGGCTGCTGCCATCGATGTAGCCGCGCCGGCTGTAATCCGTCACCAGCAGCTCGCCGACCAGTTTCTGCATCCCATAGGACAGGCCGGGCCGGGCGGGCGTGGCATCATCCACCTGATCGGGCAGCGGGTCGCCATAGACGGCCACCGAGCTGGCAAAGACCAGCCGGGCCGGGCTTTGCTGGCGGCGCAGCGCATCCAGCAGCCCTTGCGTGCCGCCCAGATTGGCCGCCATGCCCAGATCGAAATCCCGTTCCGCCAACCCGCCGGGCACGGAGGCCAGATGGAAGACCAGATCGGCCGGCTGGTCCAGCGCATCGGCCCAGAGGCCGGCATCGGCAATGTCACCGGCCAGGGCGGTCACGCGCGGATCGTCGGGCCGGGCGCTGAATTGCCGGTCAACCAGGGTCAGGCGGGTGAAAGCAGGCCCCGCCCCCGTCAGCAGACGGCGGACAAGCGCCGCACCGACGAAGCCGCCGGCGCCGGTGATCAGAATATGCATGGCGTTTCCTCCTTTAATTTTTCAGTTGCCGTCGGTGATCAGCGTGCCGCCATCGACAACGATATTTTGCCCGGTGATGAAGCCGCCGGCCGCACTGGCCAGCATCACCGCCACACCGGCCACCTCCGCCACCTCACCCGGCCGACGCAGCGGCGTCATCGCCATGCGTCGTTCCATGAAGGCCGGGTCGGCCAGCAGATCCCGCGACAGGTCGGTGCGGATGAAACCGGGGGAGATGGCGTTGACCCGGATATTCGCCGGCCCCCATTCCACCGCCAGATTGCGGGCCAATTGCGCATTGGCCGCCTTGGACAGGGCATAGAGCCCCAAGGCTTTGTTGCCGCGCAGCCCGGCGATGGAGGACATGATGATCACGCTGCCACCGCCCGCCGCCGCCATGCCGGGCAGAACCATGCCGGTCAGCCACAGCACGCTTTGCAGATTGACCGTCATGGTCGCCTGCCAATCGGCCTCGCTGGCGCTGGCGATGGGGCCGGCATGGGGGGCAATACCGGCATTGCAGACCAGGATATCCAGCGGCCCCGCCGCCGTCACCTGTGCCACCATGGCCGACAAGGCGGTTTGATCGCGGACATCGCACGCGGCGGCGTGAGCGTTCAGCCCCTGCGCCCGCAACCCCTCTGCGGCATCGGCGCAGCCGGCCGCATCCTCGCTGCTGATCCAGACCTCTGCCCCCTGGCTGGCCAGTGCCGTGGCGATCCCCAGGCCCAGCCCGCGCTGCCCGCCCGTGACAAGGGCGCGCCGACCCGACAGGTCGAACAGGCGGCCATAGTGGGTCACGTCCATGGCTATTCCTTTGCCGGGAAATCGATGCGGTCACGATAGGGTCTCGACCTGCATCACCAAAATCGTATTTACTGAGATGACCTATCGCCACAGCCGATAGGACAGGGAGGAAATAAGATGCGGTTCCAGAAACTGGACCTGAATTTGCTGGTGGTGCTGGATGTGCTGCTGGAAGAACGCAGCGTCTCACGCGCGGCCAACCGGCTGAACCTCAGCCAGTCGGCCGTGTCGGGCAATTTGGCCCGGCTGCGCGAATTCTTTGATGATGATCTGCTGGCCCAGATCGGGCGCAGCATGGTGCCCACGCCGCTGGCCGAAAGCATTGCCGAGCCGGTGCGCGACATCCTGATGCAAATCCAGTCCACCATCGAAACCAAGCCCAGCTTCGATCCCGCCAGCGCCACCCGCTCCATCCGGCTGCACGCGTCCGATTATGTGACAGAGGTGCTGCTGGCCCGCGCCATTGCCAAGGCGCGGGCGCTGGCCCCGGGCATCCGGGTGGAAATTGATTTCATGGATGACATGGTGCTGGACCGGCTGGGACGCGGGCAGGTGGATTTCCTGCTGACACCGGATAATTTCACCCATCCCGACCACCCGAAGGAGAAGCTGTTCACCGACGAACATGTCGTCGTCGCCTGGGAGGGCAACCGGCAGGTGGGCGACGCAATCAGCTTTGACCAATATATGGCAATGGACCATGTGCAGGTGCGCTTCGGCATGAAACGCTCCCCGTCCTTCGACCAATGGTTCATGGAACGCTTCGGCTATGCCCGCAAGGCGGCGGTCTCCGTGGCGGATTTCACCACCGTGCCGGCCATGCTGGTGGGCACCGACCTGTTGGCCACCATGCACGCACGCCTGGCCCGGCAATATATCCAGCGCCTGCCGCTGCGCATTCTGCCACTGCCTATCGAGTTTCCATTGCTGACGGAAATGATCCAGTGGCATCGCCATTTCCAGCGCGATCCGGCCCTGCTCTGGTTCCGCCAGTTGCTGCGTGACTGCGCGGCGGAGCAAGAATTATGATGGTTGGCGCATAAATCTTCTTTATGCGCTGGTTCCGATATTGACCTTTTATCGGAACCAGCCGATATTTCGGGGCAGGAGAGGCCCCGATGTCCCAGCTTGCCCGCACGCCCAAACAATTGGGCGCCATCATCCGCCGCCAGCGCCGCAAGCTGGGCCTGACCCAGGGCCAGTTGGGGGAGCGTGCCGGCCTGCGCCAGGAAACCATTTCGCTGATGGAGGCGGGCAACCCCGCCAACCGGCTGGACACGCTGCTGACCGTGCTGGCGGCGCTTGAGCTGGAATTGCAGGTCGCCCCGCGCACCGGCCGCGTGCTTGAGGATTTGATCTGAACCATGGGACGCCGCCCCCGCCATCCGCCACCCTTGCGGGTTTATCAGAACAGCCGGCTGGTCGGGCATCTGCGCCGGGAACCCGGCGGCGCCCTCCTGTTCCACTATGCCGAGGAATGGCTGGCGCGCGATACCGCCTTTCCCATCTCCCTGTCGCTGCCGCTGCGTGATGATCCCTGGCGGGGGGAACCGGTGGCGGCGGTGTTTGAAAATCTGCTGCCGGATTCCGATGTCCTGCGCCGCCGGGTGGCGGATCGGGTGGGGGCGGGCGGTTATGACGCCTTTCACCTGCTGGCCGCCATCGGGCGGGATTGTGTGGGGGCCTTGCAGTTCATCGCCGATGATGCCGATGGTCCCGATGATCATCAGCCCCTGACAGGGGAGGTGGTGGATGGGGCTGCCATTGAAAGGCTGTTGAAAAACCTGGCATTTGCCCCGCTGGGCCTGTCGCGGGAGGATGATTTCCGCCTCTCCGTCGCCGGCGCGCAGGAGAAAACGGCCCTGCTGCGCCATGAAGGCCAATGGATCAAGCCCCTGGGCACCACCCCCACCACCCATATCCTGAAACCGCCCATCGGCCATTTGTCCAACGGGCTGGACCTGTCGGACAGTGTGGAAAATGAATTTCTCTGCCTGCGGCTGCTGCACCATCTGGGCCTGCCGGTCACCCGTGCGGAGATCATGGCCTTCGGCGACATCTGCGCCCTGGTGGTGGAACGGTTTGACCGGGCCTGGATCGATGGCCGCCTGATCCGGCTGCCGCAGGAAGATTGCTGTCAGGCCCTGTCGGTGCCGCCGTCGCACAAATATCAAAGCGATGGCGGGCCGGGATTGGTGGAGATCGCTACCCTGTTGCAGGGTGGCGATAATCCGGCGGCCGATCTGGCCACCCTGTTCAAGGCGCAACTGGCCTTCTGGCTGATCGGCGCCACGGATGGACATGCCAAGAATTTCAGCCTGTTCCTGCATCCGCGCGGCGGCTATGCCCTGACCCCGCTTTATGATGTGCTGACCGCCCAGCCCAGCCTGGACACGGGCCATATCGACCGGGGGCAGATGCGATTGGCCATGTCGGTCGGGGACAAGCGGCATTACCGCATCGACGACATCCTGCCCCGGCATTTCCTGCAGACGGCCGCCCGCGCCGGCCTGCCAAAGGGGCTGGCGGAAACCGCGATGCAGCAGATGGCCGCCGATATGCCGACAGCCTTGGACAAGGTGGCGGCCGACCTGCCGGCCGCTTTCCCATCCGCGCTGTTTGAATCCGTCACCGTCGGCATCCATCGCCGGCTGCGACGGGTGGGGTGAGGCGCGCGCCTTGCGTGATGCGCCGCAGAAACGCTGAAGCATTCCACCCGATCTATTGCTGTGGCCGATAGATCAGATCGGCAAATACGATTACGCTGATGTAACGCTCGCTGATATGGTTTTCCCTGCAAATGACCAGACCGGCCAACAAAGGCCGGCGGCGGGGAGGATGACCGGTATGAACCCGGAAATGCGGGCGGCACTTGGGCCCCCCGATGGATATCCATGACCAAAGACGACAGGGCTGGGGGGCTTCCCCTTGCCTGTCGGCATCCGGCCATGATTGTCCGCTGATCCCCCACCGGCTGCACTGAAAACAATCCGGCGCTACGTCCGGAAACAGCCCCGTTTTGCCAAATGGCGGGGCGGCCCCAGGAGGAGACCAAAGATGCGTGCCTATAAGGCCCTGTTGCTTTCAACTGCCCTGCTGGCCGGCGCTTCGCCGGCAGCCCTTGCCCAGGATGCCGAAGGGCCGGGGCTGGATGAGATTGTCGTCACCGCGCAGCGCCGGACCGAAAACCTGCAGAAGGTGGCGATCGCCGTCACCGCCATTTCCACCGACGATCTGGTCAATGCCGGTGTCACCGACACGATCGGCCTGACCAAGCTGGTGCCGGCCCTGGTGGTGCAGCCGGGTGGCGGTTCCAATACGGGTTTTTATCTGCGCGGGGTCGGCACGCTGGGCCCGAACTCCTTCTCTGAAAACGCCATCGCCTTCAATTATGGCGGTGTCTATATCGGCCGCCCCACCGCCCCCATCGGCGCGCTGTTCGATCTGGCGCGGGTGGAAGTGCTGAAGGGGCCGCAGGGCACGCTTTACGGCCGCAACGCCACCGGCGGCGCCATCAATGTGCTGCCCAACCGCCCCGACCTGTCGCGCAGCAGCGGTGAAGTGGGGGTGGAGATCGGCAATTACAATCTGCGCAAGGGTAATGCCGTCATCAACACCCCGCTCTCTGAAACGCTGGCCGTGCGCATTGCCGGGCAGGCTTTGGACCGCGATGGCTATCTCTCCGACGGCTATGATGATGAGAAGGGGGAGGCGGCCCGCGCCTCCCTGCTGTGGGAGCCGAATGACCGGCTGAGCCTGCTGGTGATGGGTGATTATTTCCACCAGGGCGGCAAGGGTGTCGGCGGCGTGCTGGTGCCTGGCAGCCTGAGCCCGACCGCCCCGGCCGTATCAGACCGGATCGGCGGGTCGGAGCCGGCCAGTATCGCGGAGCTGCGCTTGCGCTTCCCCGGCCTGATCAATCCCGGCCTGGTGGTGCCGCCGCAGAAGGATGGCTTCAACGACAATACCTTCTGGGGCGTGTCGGCAACGCTGGATTACACGTTTGATGCCGGCACCCTGACGGTGCTGCCCGCCTATCGTGACAGCCGGCCGGATTTCCGCTTCTACAGCGTCGGCTTCCGGGGTGATATGCAGGAAACCTCCAAGCAAAGCTCCCTGGAGGTGCGGTTTGCCTCTGCCGAAGACAGCGCGTTCCGCTATGTGCTGGGTGGCTTCCTGTTCCGCGACAAGGTGGACGCGCTGAACAGCTTCTTCCAGGGCGGGCTGTCCACCACCACCTTCATGCCCCACCAGGATACCACCAGCAAGGCGGTGTTCGGCCAGGGTACCTATGATGTGGCGCCGGCCTTCCGGCTGGTGGCCGGCATCCGCTATACCCATGAAAACAAGGAACAGACAACGCCGCTGCGCCAGAGCAACGTGTTCAACCCCAACCCGCCCTTCCTGACGGCGACGGGGGACGAGAATTTTGAAAGCGTCACCTGGAAGGGCGGGATCGAATTCGATGCCGGGCCGCAATCGCTGCTCTATGCCAATGTCGCCACCGGCTTCAAGGCCGGCGGCTTCTATCCCGCCGTGGGCAAGAACAGTTTTGAGCCGGAGAAGCTGACGGCCTATACGCTGGGTTCCAAGAACCGCTTCCTGGATAACCGCCTGCAACTGAACGCCGAAGCCTTCTGGTGGGATTATCAGGACCAGCAGATCGGCTATATCGGCCCGGTGGAGGTGCGGCCTGGCGCCTATGGCCAGGCCTCGGTGACGGCCAATGTCGGTCAGGCCCGCATGTATGGGCTGGATCTGGAAGCGCAGTACCGGCTGACCCGCGATGATGAGATCGGCATCAACCTGCAGTACATGGACAGCAAGTATAAGAGCTTCGTCTATACCGCCATTTCCGCCAATGGCGCGCCGCTGCCCAGTGGCTGCGCGGTAACGCCCAATACCTCCCTGCCGGTGGAGGCACCGGCCCGGCTGTTCACGGTGGATTGCTCCGGCAAGTCGGCGGTGAACGCGCCGAAATGGTCGCTCAACCTGTCTTATGAGCATACATTCACCCTGCCGGGGGATTATGCCCTGATGGCCGGCGCGCGCAGCCGCATTGAAAGCGGCCGGTTCCTGTCCATTGATTACCGGCCTGAGCAGCACCAGGGTGGCTATATGACCTCCGATATCTGGCTGACGCTGGAAGCGCCGGAGAATAGCTGGTCGCTGACTGCCTTCGTCAATAATCTGGAGGACAAGGACATCTATTCCACCTCCGTCACCCGGCCGATCCTGAACGTCGTCTATAACGGCCTGCGCCCGCCCCGCACCTATGGCCTGCGCGGCACGGTACGGTTCTGAGGTGGCGGCAAGCCGCAACGCCAGCCGTTGCCCGGCGATCGAGGGCGTATGAAGGGGAGGGGATGCAGACAACCGACATCGCCATGCTGACTCTGATACCTGAAACCGGGGCGGCGGAGAACCTGCCGCTTTGCCCCGGCCAGACCCTGCTTCAGGTCATCGCCCCCGCCGGCCGTGATAAGATCACGGCGCTGTGCGGGGGCGGCTGCATCTGCGGCACCTGCCGGGTGCGGGTGCTGGACGGCGAGCCCGGCCCCATGGGGGAGCGGGAAGCGCAGTTGCGGCGTCAGCTTGACATCACCGACCCCGCCATCCGGCTGGCTTGCCAGACCCACCCCCAAGGCCCGCTTCGCGTTGCCATCATCAAACCAAGGTGAAAACCGTGCCCCGTATCATTGATCTTTCCGTCCATCTGGAAAATGACGTGCCGGCGGATCCGCCCTTCATGCGGCCCAAGATCCGCTATGCCAGCCATGCCGAAGGGGCGGCGGAATATTGCCAGATGTTCCCCGGCCTGAAGGCTGAACAATTGCCCGATGGCGAAGGACCGGCGGCGGAATGGGTGGAACTGACCACCCATAACGGCACCCATATGGATGCGCCCTGGCATTATCATTCCACGATGGATGGTGGCAAACGCGCCATCACCATCGATGAGGTGCCGCTGGACTGGTGTTTCCGTCCCGGCGTGAAGCTGGATTTCCGCCATCTGCCCGATGGCCATGTGGTCAGTGCGGCGGAAGTGGAGGCCGAACTGGCCCGCATCGGCCATGTGCTGCAGCCGCTGGATATCGTGCTGGTCAACACGGCGGCCGGTGCCGCCTATGGCCAACCCAATTTCCTGGCCAAGGGCTGCGGCATGGGCCGGGAGGCGACGCTGTATCTGGTGGAACGCGGGGTCCGCGTCACCGGCATTGACGGCTGGAGCTGGGATGCACCGTTCCCCTTCACGGCCGCCAAGTTCAAGGAGACTGGAGATGCTTCGCTGATCTGGGAAGGGCATTATGTCGGCAAGGATGTCGGCTACTGCCATATGGAAAAGCTGTCCAACCTGGAAAGCCTGCCGCCGCATGGCTTCACGGTGGCCTGCTTCCCGGTGAAGGTGCGCGCCGCCAGCGCCGGTTGGACCCGCGCCGTGGCGATCATGCCCGATTGAGGGCGTAGGGGGCGGGGATGCCGCCGCCCCCATGCATCGGCGGGACCGATAGAAGGCATCGGCATTGCCGGCTTAAACCCGGCCGCCGGCCGCGCCTATACCAACAGTAACCGCCCGAAGGCGGCATCAACCGATAATGATACGGAAACGCAATCATGAAGCTGGCAAGTCTTGATCTGGGCGGGCGGGATGGTCGGCTGGCGCTGGTGTCGCGCGATCTGTCGCGCGCCGTGCTGGCCGAGGGCATCGCCGATACGCTGCAACAGGCACTCGACCACTGGGCCGACGCCGCTCCCCGGCTGGCTGCCCTGTCGGACGCGCTGAATGCGGGCACGGCCGCCGGCAGTTTCCCCTTTGATCCGGCCCAGGCGCTGGCCCCGCTGCCGCGCGCCTGGCAGTGGCTGGATGGCTCGGCCTTCCATGCGCATGGGGAACTGATGGCCAAGGTGTTCAACATCACCAACCCGCAGCCGCATGACAAGCCACTGATGTATCAGGGCCTGTCGCACCAGTTCATTGCCCCGACCGCCGCCGTGCCGCTGCCCAGTGAAGCAGATGGGATTGATTTCGAGGGCGAATTCGCCGTTGTCACCGACGATGTGCCGATGGGCACCGACGCAGCCACGGCACGCGGCTTGATCCGGCTGGTACTGTTGATCAATGACTGGTCGCTGCGCGCGCTGGCCCGGCCGGAAATGCTGACCGGCTTCGGCTGGGTGCAGGCCAAGCCCGCCTGTTCCGCCGCCCCCATTGCTGTCACCCCGGATGAACTGGGGCCGGCCTGGAAACAGGGGCGCGTGCATCTGGATCTGCTGGTGGACTGGAATGGTGAGCGCTTTGGTGCAGCCAATGGTGGGGCCATGGGTTTCTGCTTCGGCGAACTGATTGCACACGCTGCCCGCACCCGCAGCCTGTGCGCCGGCACCATCATCGGTTCCGGCACCGTCTCGAACGAGAATTACCGCGAGGTGGGGTCAAGCTGCATTGCTGAGCGGCGCGGCATTGAAATCGTTGATGAAGGTGCCGCCCGCACCGGCTTTATCCGCTTTGGTGACCGGGTGCGGATGGAGGTGCTGGCGGCCGATGGCGTCAGCCTGTTCGGTGCCATCGATCAGCAGGTTGTACAGGGATAAGGGGGGACGTGACCTATCGGCCAAACCGATCCCTTGTATCCGTACAAACGGTTTTGGTGATTGGTTCGCAGGCCGTATGGTTGGTGCCATGGGGTTCCGTCGCGGGGCACCCCGACAAACCACCCCCACAATAATGACCCGCCGCCACCGGCGGGCAGCAGACGGGCAGGGCCGTTCCGACACCAAGGAAACGGCCTGTTCCGGGAGGAAAATCGCTGTGGCTTCGATCCGCAATGCGCTTGTTATCGGCGGCGGTATCGCCGGCATGTCGGCCACCCTGGTGCTGTCGCGCCTGGGTATCGCCGTGGATGTGATCGATCAGGATCCGGCTTGGCGCGTTTATGGCGCCGGCATTTCCATCACCGGCCCCACCATGCGCGCCTTCCAGCATCTGGACATTCTGGATGATTTCCGCCGCCAGGGTTATTGCTCGTCCCGCACCCGGCTGTTCACCCCCACCGGTCACCCGATCGGGGAGGTGACAACGCCGCCGCTGGCCGCCGACCTGCCGTCCGGTGGTGGCATCATGCGCCCGGTGCTGCATGAGATTCTGGCCGACCGCACCCGGGCCGCTGCTGCCAATGTGCGCCTGGGCCTGATGGTGGATGCCATCAAGGAAGATGCCGAAGGGGTGGATGTCAGCTTCAGCGATGGCAGCCAGGGCCGCTATGATCTGTTGATCGGGGCGGATGGCATTTACTCCCGCACCCGGGCGCTGCTGTTCCCCGACGCGCCCAAGCCGCGCTTCACCGGCCAGGCCTGCTGGCGCGTCACCACCGCCCGGCCGGACAGTGTGACGGGCGTGGAAATGTATCTGGGCGCGCCGATCAAGGCGGGGATCAACCCCTGCTCGCCTGACCAGATGTATCTGTTCGCGCTGGAGTCCATCGCCCCCAATACCCGCCATGCTGAAGCCGACCTGCCCGACCTGCTGCGCCAGCGGCTGGCCGGCTTTGCCGGTGCCATTGGCTTTGTCCGCGATGCCATCACCGACCAGTCGGTGGTGAATTTCCGTCCGCTGGAAGCGCTGCTGCTGCCCGGCCCCTGGCACACGGGCCGGGCCGTCCTGATCGGCGACGCCGCCCACGCCACCACCCCGCATCTGGCCAGCGGTGCCGGCATGGCGATGGAAGATGCCGTGGTGTTGGGCGATGTGCTGGCCAGGAATGACACCCTGGGTGCCGCCTTTGCCGCCTTCATGACCCGCCGTTACGACCGGGCCGCCCTGGTGGTGAACAGCTCCATCCGGCTGGGCGAGATCGAACAGAGCGGGGTTCACAGCGATGAACATCCCCGCCTGATGAACAGCACCATGGCCGCTTTGGCCCAACCTCTCTAAACCAGAATTTACCGGGAGAAGCCCCCATGACCCGCGTTACCGATATCCGCCATGTCGGCTATGCCGTCACCGATCTGGAGGCCGAGCGCGCCTTTTACCGCGACAAATGGGGCCTGCGCGAAGTGGCCGAGAAGGACGGCCTGGTCTATCTCGCCACCGAAGGCAACCCGGAGCTGTATGTGGTGCGGCTGCGCCCGGCCGATGTCACCCGCATCGACGTGATCGCCCTGGCCGCCGACAGCAATGACGATGTCGATGCGCTGCATGAAAAGGTGGCCGATGCCGGCTGCCGTATCATCTTCCCCCCGCGCGCGCTGACCTCCTTCGGTGGCGGCTATGGCTTCCGCTTCTTCAGCAAGGATGGGATGAGCTTCGAGATCTCCGCCGGGGTGGAGCGCGGGCCCTTCCGTGCCGTCGCGGGCAAGGAAGCGCTGCCGGAAAAGATCAGCCACATCGTCCTGCATTCCCCCGATCACAAGGGGTTGGTGGAGTTCTTCGTCAATGTGCTGGGCTTCCGCGTGTCGGACTGGCTGGGCGATTTCATGTGCTTCCTGCGCTGCAATGAATGGCATCACCGCATCGCCATCCTGCCCGGCCCGCCCTGCCTGAACCATGTCGCCTATGACATGACCGACATGGATGCCATGATGCGCGGTGTCGGCAAGCTGAAGCGCAAGGAGGTTGATCTGCGTTGGGGCCCCGGCCGCCACACCGCCGGCAACAACACGTTCAGCTATTTCACCACGCCGGCCGGTTTTGCGGTGGAATATACCGCCGAGCTGGAACGGGTGGATGAGGAAACCTGGGTGGCCACTGTCCACGTCCCCAGCCCGGATGTGATGGACCAGTGGGGTGCCGGCAGTGGCGGCCCGCAGACCATGCCGCATCCGGCCCCGGATGCCGGCCTGTTCCAGGCGGTGGAGGTCTGATCATGGCGTTGTTCCAATATTTCCCCAACAATTACATCTGGAACCTGTCGGTCAATATCGCGCTGGAAAGCGGTGGCCGCATCGGTGAGATCGAGGATATGTGCCGCCCGCTGCTGGACGCGGCGGCCCGTGGCGAAGATGCCGGCACCGGCCAGTTCCTGGCCCAATGGGTGGCCATGGCCGACAAGCTGGTCGGGCTGGCTGAGGAGGATGAGGCGGCGGGCCGCGCTTTCTCCGCCGGGGCCAAGCTGCAGCGCGCCTCGCTTTATTACACCACGGCCGAGCGGATGCAGGGCCATGGTCATCCCGGCCGGGCGGAGACCTTTGCCAAGGGCCAGAGCGCCTTTCGCAAAGGCACGGCCCTGGCGCGGGAGAACTGCACGCGGGTGGAAATCCCCTTTGGTGACAGCTTCATCCCGGCCTTGTTCACCAAGGCTGAGGGTGTTGATGGCCCCGCGCCCTGCGTGCTGTATGTCAATGGCCTGGATAGCTGCAAGGAGCTGCTGTTCTGGTCCTGGCTGCCGCACGCGCTGGCCAAGCGCGGCATTTCCACGCTCTGCATCGACCAGCCGGGCACAGGCGAAGCGCTGCGCGCCAACAACCTGTACGCCACGCATGAAACCGAACGCTGGGCGACGCCGGTGTTCGATTATCTGGCGGCACGGCCCGATGTGATTGCCGACAAGATCGGCATGGTCGGCATTTCGCTGGGCGGCTATTTCACCCCGCGCGCGGTGGCGTTTGAGCCGCGCTTTGCGTCGGGCGCTGTCTGGGGGGCCAACCATGATTGGCGCGAAGTGCAGCAAAAGCGCCTGAAGCGGGAAGGCGAAAACCCGGTGCCGCATTACTGGGGCCATGTGCGCTGGGTGTTTGGTGCCCAGGATATGGATGATTTCTTCGCCAAGGCCGAAGGGATGCATCTGAATGGCGTGCTGGACCGGATCAAGGTGCCGTTCCTGGTGACGCATGGCGCCAAGGACAGGCAAATTTCCGTCGATTACGCGCACCAAACCTATGACCAGTTGGTGAATTCCCCCCGCCGCGAGTTGAAAATCTTCACCGAGCGTGAAGGCGGGGTGGAGCATGTCGGCGCGGACAATATGTCGTTCGGGCGTGATTACATCGCCGACTGGTTCGCCGACACGCTGGGCGGACGGTTGGGGTAAGGGACGCTTTCCCGCTCCCCCCCCTACCCCGGCTGCAAGCGGGGGTGGGGGGCAATCGCCCCAAGCCCCCGTGGATCCAAGGACAATTGCCCCATGCACCCCACATCCACCCGGCCACCGGGGATTGCCACCGGATTGGCCTTGCTGTTGCCCTGCACTTCGGCGGTTATGGGCATTTTGCTGCTGGTGCCGGTGGCCCCGCAGATGGCGGCGGCCTTCGCCCATGTGCCAGGGGTGGATTTCCTGGTGCCGGTACTGTTGACTCTGCCGGGCCTTTGCATTGCCCTGTTTTCCCCCGTGGCGGGCATGTTGGCCGATCGTTTCGGGCGCAAACGGCTGTTGATCATTGCCATGCTGCTTTATGGGCTGGCAGGGATGGCGCCGATGCTGCTGAACGAGATCGGCCCCATCCTGGCCACGCGTGTGGCGGTGGGGCTGTGTGAGGCCGTGATCATGACGCTTTCCACCACCCTGATCTGTGATCTTTACAGCGGCAAGGCGCGGGAACGCTGGCTGTCTTCACAGACGGCCGTGGCGTCGGTTTCGGCACTGCTGTTCCTGGCGCTGGGCGGCTTGCTGGGGCGGCAGGGCTGGCAGGCGCCGTTTCTGATTTATGGCCTGGCTTGGCCGATGGCTCTGGGGGTGCTGCTGCTGGTGCGCGAACCGGTGGGGCAAGGTGGCCATGTGCCGCGCACCCGGATGCTGGACTGGTCCGGCCTGCCCGGCCGGCATATGGCCTTATCCTGTGGTGTCACGGTGCTGGCGGCGATCCTGTTCTATACGATCCAGGTGAATATCAGCACGGTGTTGCCCAGCCATGGTGTGACCGATCCCGGGCAGATCGGCCTGTTCTCGGCCGTGGCCAGTATCGGCGTTCCGCTGGGCACGCTGCTGTTCTGGCGATTGGCGCGGCTGGATGTGCGGCTGCTGCTGGCTGGCGAATTCTCCCTGATCGCCGTTGCCTTCATCGCCATGGGGCTGGCGGGGGATGCCCGGATGTTCATCGCCTGTGCCTTTATCGGTCAGGTGGCGGCGGGCATGTTATTGCCCACCTTGCTGACCTGGGCCCTGTCGGTGCTTGCCTTCGCTGTACGCGGACGCGGCACCGGGCTCTGGCAATCCAGCTTTTCCGTGGGTCAATTCCTGTCCGCCCTGGTGGTGCCGGCCCTGACCTTGGCCACCGGGTCGGTGGCGGCATCATTGCCGGTAATCGGCCTGGGTGCCCTGCTGGTGGGGGTGATCAACCTTTTCCTGCTATTGCAAAACCGGAGCGTTTCCGCATCATGACCCAGTCTTTCCGCCGCATTGTCACCGACCATGATGATCATGGCCTGTCGGTGATCCGCAGCGTCGATACGCTGACCCCCACCCTGATCGATAGCGGCGATGCCGCCTTTCAACTGGTCTGGGCCACGCCGACGGTACCGGTGGACCTGAATGCCGGAACGGATGGCATGTTGGCAGCCGGCAAGACGCTGCAGGGTGGATCCGTGATCCGCATTGTTGACATGCTGCCGGGCAAGGCATCACCGCTGCACCGCTCCTATTCCATCGATTACGGTATCGTGCTCTCTGGCCGGTTGGAGTTGGCGTTGGATGATGGCTCCGTCACCGCGCTGCAGGCCGGTGACATTGTGGTGCAGCGGGCCACCAACCATCTTTGGCGCAACCCATCGCCTGATCAGGTTTGCCGTATCGCCTTCATCCTGATTGAGGCGTTGCCGGTGATGGCTGGTGGCAAGGTGCTGCCGGAGGTGCATCCATAACCGGGGCGCGGCTCAGCGGGCCAGCACGAGCGCGGCCTCCTTCGTCGTGCTAACGGCAGAGCTTACCTTGCTGATGGAGCCGTTGATCGCATCCAGGCTCTGGGTCACGGTTTCCACGGCGGCGGCTGTTGTCTGCATACTGGCAGACATGTCGCGGGTGACGGCGCTCTGTTCCTCCACTGCGGCGGCCGTGGTGGAAACATATTCGCGCACATTGCCCACCGCATGGCGGATTTCCAGAAGTGCGCCCACCATATCGGCGGAAAGCGTCTGGATTCCCGCGATCTCTTCGGAAATTTTCTTGGTGGCGCCGGCGGACTGGTTGGCCAGGTTCTTCACCTCTGTCGCCACCACGGCAAAGCCCCGCCCGGCATCGCCGGCCCTGGCTGCCTCAATCGTTGCATTCAGGGCCAGCAGGTTGATCTGGCCGGCGATGGTGCGGATGACATCGACCACCCCTTCCATGGCGCGGGCCACCGTATCCAGCCGCTGAGCGGCGTCACCGGCCCGGTCGGTTATCTGTACCGCATTATCGGTGGCTGTCCGCGACTGGACCATGGAGCGGGATATTTCATTGATGGAGGCGGCCAGTTCTTCCGTACTTGACGCCATCATCTGCACAGCCGCCGATGTCTGGTTGGCGGCGGAGCCAGCGCTGGCGGCTTCACGGGTGGAATGATCAACCGCATTGTCGATCTCCCCGAAATTACGGTCGATCAGCGTCTTCAGATTGGCCAGCATGTCCATTTGGGCGGTGATATCGGTGGCATATTTCACCACCTTCATCGGCTTGCCATCGGGGTCCAGGATCGGGTTGTAAGAGGCCTCAATCCAGATGATTTTGCCGCCTTTGCCGATGCGCTTGAACTGCCGGGCCTGATGCTCGCCCCGGCTCAGCGCCTGCCAGAAGGCTCTGTAATCGGCGCTATTTTTTTCCGCTGCTTCGACAAACAGGCTGTGATGCCGGCCTGTGATCTCTTCCAGCCGATAGCCGACCGCGTTCAGGAAATTATCATTGGCCCACAGGATATTGCCATCCAGGTCGAACTCAATGACGGCATGGGACTTACGGATGGCTGCCAGTTGGCCGGCAATTTCCGCCTGTTCCTGCACCTTTTTGGTTATATCTATTGCATATTTTACTACCTTGATGACGCGTCCGTTGCCATCCAGCACGGGGTTGTAGGACGCTTCGATCCAGATGACCTTGCCACCTTTACCGATACGTTTGAAGGCCCGGACCTGGAATTCGCCCCGGTTCAAGGCTCGCCAAAAGGCGGCGTAATCCGCACCTTTCTGTTCGGCAGGATCGACAAATATGCTGTGATGGCGCCCCCGGATTTCCGCCAGCGTATAGCCCATCACATCAAGGAAATTCTGGTTGGCATCCAGCACTGTGCCGTCTGGTGCGAAGGCAATCATTGCCTGGGACCGATTCAGCGCCGTGACAATTTGTGTCATGGCGTCCTGTTGCTTCAACAGATTGAACACCATTACCTCCAACCCTATACAAATGAATGTGTATGAAGGAAACGATATTCCTTCTGTGAATGTAAGCGTATTCTCCTTCGAATTTTTTTTATAGTGAAACACTTATAGCCTGACGCATAGATTTTTCATTGTATGGTCTGTTTCAAAGTGAAATTTTCTTTCTAAAAATGGTTAATGAAAACCACCAATATTTTGGCCATCGAATATTCTCCATGCCAGCTTTCGTAATCGGATATGATATATGGCGGGAACTGAATGTATGTGCGGGTGGCGACGTGGTTGGTTGAAACCGCACCATTGCCTGTCCGGGGAACTGAGACAATCCCTGTCCCTGCAACGAACCCAGCCGGATTCAGCGGGCTTTCCGGCGTCGAGTGGGGATAAACCCGGACCGGTTCAGCGAGAGCAATTGGTATTGCCGGGCAATCGACAGGCGTATGGCGCTGTCCTATCCCTGCAGGCTACCGATTCCATATCGAACCGATGGCTGACCGGCTGCTGGGGCGGTACCGCATCGACGGGCTGTTGCGGGAAACCACTCGCTTGCCCTGGCGCGCCGCAGCGGGCTGGTCACCTCCAGTGCCATCCTCGCCTTGAAGGCTGCTGACTGTCCGATCACAGAGGGCCAATCACAGGGGACCAACGTCCCCGATAATCTGCCCGTCGCTGAAACGGCCGTTCCTCATCGTCATATCCATCATTCGGCTGATGCCCGAATCGTTGTGGAAGCGACCGCAAATTTGTTGTTACAGCAGACCAGTGAGGTCGCCTGTCGAATATATCGTCTTCGAGGCATCGAAAAAACATCGCCATTGGGCCGTTATATAAGTAGAGTTCTGCGGCATCATGCTGCTATGCGCGATTCGTGGCTCATCGAAACGCAAAAACCGCTGTTTTTTTAGGGGTCTGGGCGACCTTGCGGTTTATATTGGAGAGCGCACAAGAAAATTTCGTATTTCGTCAACCTGACCTTTTGCGCGGAGATCGCTGCGAGCAACCGTTATATGATGTCTCCTGACCTATGGTGATGTTCGCCATGCATTTAGACGGGGCGTAGCGTGCAAGGAACGATCGGACAAAAAAACTCCGCCAGATCCTGATGGCGGGCGCGTCACCGGCTATACTCGCCGCGCATCTGATCGTTGTGCTACCGTCACATGCTGCAGACATCACCATCAGCAGTTCGATCACCACCGGCACGGTGTGGAGCGGGGCGGCAAACCCCAGCAGCAATCTGACAATCACGCCTTCCGGCACAATCAATACTGCCAATCCCTACGGCGTCACCATCACCGGGACAGTCGGTTCGACGTTGGGAACGCTGCTGAACAGCGGCCAGATCATTGATACTGCGACCAGCGGGCGCGCCGTCTTCATCCAGGCCGGCTCCGTCGCGGCCATTGTCAACACTGGCAGTATCAGCGGTACCTACGCCCTCTGGAACGATGGCAGCCTGGGCACGCTGACCAACAGCGGGACGATCGTCGGCGGGATCAACAACACGGGGACGATCGGTACCATCGTCAATTCCGGTCGGATCCTGGGTGATGTGTCGAGCGTGAACAGGCTGACTTTGGTTGGCGGTTCTTCTGGCACCATGGGCACTTTCGCGGGTGCCGGGACCATACGGAATACGATCACCGGTACCGCCGGCATTGTGATTGCCGGCGGTTCGATGTTCATCAACGATCATATCAATGTCGGCACCGACACCCTGTACAGCCAGGGTACCAACCTCACGCTGGCCGCGAATACCACCATCACCGGCAACTATCGCCAAACACTTAGTTCTAATACGTTGACCACCAGCGCCTTGACGGTCACCGGCAGAGTGACGCTCGCCGGCGGCACCATCATTCCGTCCTTCAGCAACCTCAGCAATTATATTGTCGGCACGGCAGCGTCCGTACTTTATTCGCCAATCGGCATTACGAATCTCGGAGCCGCCTTCGGTACTGCGGTCGCGCCAACCGGCGCCCGTTTCAGCAATATCGGGGCTTCTGGCACGACGCTGGTCTACTTTAATCCTCTGATGGATTATGTGGGCGGCAACCTTGCGTCGATCTCTGTCGGCAGCACTATTCTCAATGGCACGTCGACGATATATCCTACTGCGATTTATATCGCCAGCACCGGCAATCTCGGCACGCTCAGCAATACCGGTACGATTCGTGGCGATATCATCAACCTCAGCACTAATGATCTGAACATCAAGGGCGGCACTCTCAATACTATTGGTACGATTACTGGATACAATAATTCAATCGGTACAATTTCAAATGCACTTTCCAATATAAATCTTATTTCTGGCAACATAAGGTTGGTTAACAATGTCGATGTTGGGTCCAATACGTTCACAAATCTTGGCGGGCAACTGAGTTTCAACACACTTGGAACCACAAGTATTACGGGTAATTTTGTTCAAACCGCTGGTGTTTTGGCGTTGCACAATGCGCTGACTCGCTGTCAGCGGCAGTGCAAGTATCACCGGCGGCACTATCCTCGCCAGCGTTACATCCACCGACAACTATGTTGTCGGCGATACGCTGGCATCGTCCCTGGTGACGTTGATTTCCGCCGGATCGGCATCAAATTATAACGCGACCTTGTCCACTTCCGCAGCCGGCATTAATCTCGGATCTGTCTCGAGTGGAAATGACCTCGTCGTCGCTGTACTGAATGATTACATCGGTGGCACCTACGGCACCATTCTGAATACCGGGACTCTGAGTTCACCGACGGCCCTGTATATTGCCAATACCGGCACGCTGGGCGCCTTGTCCAATACCGGTGTCATCCAGGGTAATATCACCAATAATTCAATTCGTGATTTGACGATTATCGGCACTGGCGGCACCCTGACCGGTCAGTCCGGCATGGGTACCATCACCAACACGTTGTCCAACGTGGTGCTGTCGTCCGGCAGCCAGTTGCTGAACAACGCGGTCAATGTCACCGGTCATACGCTGGTCAATAACGGCGCAGCGCTGTCGCTCAACACCCTGATCAATGTCACCGGCGACTATGCGCAGACCGGCGGCTCGCTGGCTTTGGGCGCCAACAGCGGACTGGTGGTCAGTGGGGCGGCCAGCATCACCGGCGCTACGGTGACGGCCAGCCTGTCGGCCACCGGCAACTATCTGACACCGGGCGGTGCCACCCTGGTGGCCGCTGGTGCTGCCTCCAGCTATGCCAGCATCGTCGCCACCAGTAATTCCATTACCGGTCTGGTGTCGTCTGGCAGCACCGTCGTCGGCAACAATCTGCTGCTGAGCTTCGGCAACAACTATGTCGGCGGTACGCTGGCGACCCTGACCAATACTGGCACCGTCAGCGCCGCCACCGCTGTCTATATCGCCGCTACCGGCAATCTTGGCACTGTGGTCAATAGCGGTACCCTGGCGGGCGACATCAAGAACCTGTCGGCGTAGGATCTTACGATCACCGGTGGTGGTGCGGGCAGCATCGGTACCCTGACCGGCCAGTCGGGGATGGGGACGATCGTCAACACGCTGTCCAACGTGGTGCTGGCGTCTGGGAACCTGCTGCTGAACGACCGTATTATTGCCACCGGGCATACGGTCACCAACAGCGGTGCATCCGTGGCGCTGAACAGCATCGTCTCCATCACCGGCAATTACGCGCAGAGCGCGGGGACGTTGGACCTGTCGGCTGCGGGCAGCGGCATTGTGATCAGCGGCGGTGCCAACATCACGGGCGGCACGATCGCTACCAGTCTGGTGTCCACGGGCAATTATCTGGTCGGCAACGGCGGTACGACCCTGGTGTCGGCGGGGGCTGGGTCCAGCTATAGCGGTGTCAGCATCATCGCCAATTCCCTGACGGGCATCGGCAGTGTCAGCAACGCGGTTGTCGGCAACAACCTGTTGCTGGAGTTGAGCAACCATTATGTTGGCGGGACGCTGGGGACGCTGGCCAACACGGGCAGCGTCAATGCGGCGACGGCGGTCTATATCGCGGCCACCGGCAATCTGGGCCGGCTGGTCAATAGCGGTACATTGTCTGGCAATATCGTCAACCTGTCCTCCACCAACCTGACCATCGACGGCGGCGGGGCCGGCACGATCGGCACCCTGACGGGCCTGTCGGGGCAAGGGACGATCACCAACACGCTGGGCAATGTCGTGCTGGCATCGGGCAACCTGCTGCTCAATAACAGCATCGTCGCCACCGGTCACACCGTCAGCAATATCGGCGCCAACGTTACCCTGTCCACCATCGTCAATGTCAGCGGCGACTTTACCCAGACCGGCGGCACGCTGGGCCTGGGCAGCAGCGGCGGGCTGGTGGTCAGTGGTGCGGCCAGCATCACCGGCGGCACCATTACGGCCGGTTCCCTTTCCGCAGCCGCGACTTATCTGTACGGCGCGGCGGGCAGCACGCTGGTCTCCGGCGGGGCCGGGTCCAACTATACCGGCGTCAGCCTCGGCAGCAGCGGCGGCATCACCGGCCTTGCGGTTTCCGGTACGACCAGCGGCACCAATCTGGTGATGCAGGTCGGCAACTATTATATTGGCGACAGCCAGACGTCGGTCGGCAATACGGCGACGATCACGGGCGTGAGCTATGGCGTCTATGTTGCCTCGACCGGCGCGTTGGGGACGCTGTCCAACAGCGGTACCTTGACGTCGAACGACACCAACGGGGCGGGCGTTTCCAACAATTCCACCATCAACACGGTGGTCAATAGCGGCCTGATCTCGGGCGCCGGCAAGGGTTTTGGCAACCAGTCGGCCATCTTGTCGATGCTGAACAGCATCGGCGGCACCATTCTGGGTGGCACGGCGGCAGGTCTGCAGAATGACACCTATTTCGGCACACTGACCAATGCCGGCTATATCTCCTCCGGTTCGGCCGGTTTTGCCAATTACGGCACCATGGGCGTGCTGGCCAATACCGGTTCGATCAATGGCGGGCCGCAGGGTATCTATCTGGATGGCAACAGCAGCCTGACCTCGCTGAGCAACAGCGGCACGATCACGGCAGCGCAGAGCGCCGTACAGATCAGTGGTCGCCTTGCGATGCTGAGCAACAGTGGTTTGATCGGCAATGCCACCAATGCTTTGAACGTGGCGGGCACGCTGGGGACGCTGATCAACCAGAATGGCGGCACGATCAATGGCGTCGAAGCGGTCTATGTGAGCGGCAGCCTGGGCAGCTTTGCCAATAGTGGCGTGATCAAGGGCCGGATCAACAATCAAAGCGCCAATGACCTGACGATCACCGGTGGTGCTGCGGGCACCATCGGCACCCTGACCGGCCAGTCCGGGATGGGGACGATCGTCAACACCTTGAGCAACCTGTTCTTTGCGTCGGGCAACCTGCTGCTGAACGACCGTATTATTGCCACCGGGCATACGGTGACCAACAGCGGTGCATCCGTGGCGCTGAACAGCATCGTCTCCATCACCGGCAATTACGCGCAGACCGGGGGGACATTGACGGTCAACCCGGGCACCAGTCTGCTGGCGGTCAGCGGTGCGGCCAGCATCACCGGCGGCACGATCGTTACGGGTCTTGTCACCACCGGTAACTATCTGGTCGGATCGTCGACCCTGGTGTCGGCGGGTGCTGCATCGAACTATACCGGCGTCAGCATCACGGGCGGCAGCATCAGCGGCCTGGTGGCTGCCAGCACGGTGTCCGGCAACAATCTGCTGTTGAATATCAGCAATTATTATGTCGGCGGCACGCTGGGTTCCTTGACCAATACGGGTAACGCCAGCGCCGCCACGGTCCTGCATATCGCAACCACCGGCAATCTGGGTTCCCTGGTCAACAGCGGCACCTTGTCTGGCAATATCATCAACCTTGCTGCCCGCGACCTGACCATTGCGGGTGGAACGTCGGGCACGGTCGGCACGCTGACGGGCACAACCGGTCAGGGCACCATTACCAGCACGCTGGGCAATGTTGTTCTGGCGTCGGGCAGCCTGTTGTTGAATGACCGGGTCAATGTCGGTTCTGGCACGCTGCTGAACAGTGGTGCGTCGGCGTCTCTGACCAGCATCGTCGATGTCACCGGCAATTACGCACAGACCGGCGGCCAGTTGGTTCTGAACGCGGGCACCAAGCTGGTGGTCAGTGGTGCAGCCAGCATCACCGGCGGCACGATTGCCGCCAGCCTGTCGGCGACGGGCAATTATGCGCCGGGTCTGGAAACGACGCTGATCTCGGCCGGGGCCGCTTCTGCCGTCAGTGGTGCGGTTACGGTGACGGGCCTCAGCGGTTTGATTACCAGCAGCACGCTGGTCAGCAACAATCTGGTTCTGACCTATGGCAACCATTATGTCGGCGGCACGCTGGGTTCGCTGGCAAATACGGGGAGCGTCAGCGCTGCCACAGCCGTTTATATCGCGGCAACGGGCAGTCTGGGTTCCCTGGTCAATACCGGTACGTTGTCGGGCAATATCGTCAACCTTGCCGCCCATGACCTGAGCATTGTCGGCGGTACATTGGGTGCTGCTGGCACCCTGACGGGTGGTTCGATCACCAGCACGGGTGCCAATGTTGTGTTGGCCTCGGGTGATCTGCTGCTGGGCGATGCGGTCAATGTCGGGACCAACAGCCTGGTCAATAGCGGCGCCAATGTGCAATTGGCGGGGTCGCTGTCGGTCACCGGCAATTACAGCCAGACGGCGGGCCGCCTGGACATCAATGGCGATGGCCTCTCGGTCAGCGGGGCGGCCAATGTCAGTGGTGGCACCATCGCGGCCAACCTGTCGGCCACGGGCAATTATCTGGTGGGCGGCGGCGGCACGCTGATCAGCGGCGGCGTGGGGTCCAGCTACAGCGGTGCCAGCATCGTTGTGGGCGGCCTGACGGGCCTTGCGGCCAGCAGCACCGTGTCGGGCAACAGCCTGCTGTTGTCGTTCACCAACAATTATGTCGGTGGCAGCCTGTCGGCGATCAACAATACGGGCAGCCTGAGTGCGGCAACGGCGGTCTATATCGCCGCCACCGGTAGCCTGGGGGCGCTGAACAATAGCGGCACCATCGCCGGCAATATCCTGAACCTGTCCGGCAATGCGCTGGTGATCAATGGCGGTTCCGGCAACAGCACAGGCGTCTTCACCGGTGGTTCGATCACCAGCACGGGGGCCAATGTTGTGCTGTCCTCGGGTAATCTGCTGCTGGGTGATGCGGTCAATGTCGGGTCGAACAGCCTGATCAATAGCGGCGCCAACGTGCAACTGGCGGGGTCGCTGTCGGTTACCGGCAATTACAGCCAGACGGCAGGCCTGCTGAATATCGGCAGCAATGCGCTGTCGGTCAGCGGGGCGGCCAACATCACGGGCGGCACCATCGCCGCCAACCTGTCGGCCACGGGCAATTATCTGGTGGGCAGCGGTGGCACGCTGATCAGTGGCGGGGCAGGGTCCAGCTACAGCGGTGCCAACATCGTTGTGGGCGGCCTGACGGGCCTGACGGCCAGCAGCATCGTGTCGGGCAACAGCCTGCTGATGTCATTCGCCAACAATTATGTCGGTGGCAGCCTGTCGGCGATCGATAATACGGGCAGCCTGAGTGCGGCGACGGCGGTCTATATCGCCGCCACCGGTAATCTGGGGGCGCTGAACAATAGTGGCACCATCGCCGGCAATATCCTGAACCTGTCCAGCAACGCGCTGGTGATTAATGGCGGGACCAGCAGCACGGGCGTCTTTACCGGTGGTTCGATCACCAGCACGGGGGCCAATGTTGTGCTGGCCTCGGGTAATCTGCGGCTGGGCGATGCGGTCAATGTCGGGACCAACAGCCTGATCAATAGCGGCGCCAATGTGCAACTGGCGGGGTCGCTGTCGGTCACCGGCAATTACAGCCAGACGGCGGGCGTGTTGAATGTCGGCAGCAATGTGCTGTCGGTCAGCGGGGCGGCCAATGTCAGCGGCGGGACGGTCCAGTCCAACCTGTCGGCCACGGGCAATTACCTGGCC
>CALRQC020000004.1:0-205292 GCA_943370215.1 Azospirillum sp. RU38E | reverse complement strand
ACGACGCTTTGGAGCACAATGATCCGGCGGAACATAACGACGCTTTGGAGCATAACGATCCGGCAGAGCATAACGACGCTTTGGAGCACAACGATCCGGCAGAGCATAACGACGCTTTGGAGCATAACGACCCGGCGGAACATAACGACGCTTTGGAGCATAACGATCCGGCGGAACATAATGACGCTCAGGAGCATAATGATCCGGCCGAACATAACGATCCGGCAGAGGGTCGGTAGTATCCTGACTGCATCCGATAGTAGGCGAGGTTTGTTGATTGCGGGGCTGCCTTCTGGCAGCCCCGATACAGTTTCTCCATCATGCCTGATTGGGGTGTTGGCAATCTCCATCCTCTGTCATAAGCTGATTTAAACTAAATATGCTGGCTTCAATGCATGATCTTTCGATACAATTTTATGGGGGGGATGAGGAGATTCTCAGCCCTGTCATAATGGCGGGTCATGGGAACGATGATGTATTGGCATCATTTTTTCGGGTAAAATCTGCTTGGTACTTGCGGAATATTGATACTGATAGGGCTATTAGTTTACTGGTTGATGAGTTGGATTTTTTTGATGATTCAAATGAATTTTGTATGTCTGTTTGGGGTCGGGGGCTGGTGTGCCGGGCGGAATGTCTGCGTTTGCAGGCGCTGTTTTCCGAGGCACAGCTTGTTATCGATAAGGCAAGGTCTGTTCTTGCCAATTCTTCCGATTTTATTCTGCTTGGGGATATGGAATTTGTTCAGGCCGAAATAAGGCTGTCCATGGGGCACCGTGATGATGCGATGCATCACATGGGCAATGCCATCTCCAACTATATTTCGGCTGGTGATGACGCCAGAAGGATTATGGCGTCCTGCTGGATCGGATATCAGGAAAGCTACAATGATGCAGAGCGGGCGGAACAGAATTGGCATTCGATTCTGTCTCTGCAAATCGCCGAAAGCCATTCCATTGAACTGGCCTATATTTGCCTTTTAAAGGGTGGGATTTCTTTCCAGCGCGGTGATTTTCCTGAAGCCATCCGACAATGGCAGGGGGGATTTGATAGTGCCTTCGCCTGCAATGTAAAGCCTTTGGCAAGTTTTCTGGCCACAATAACCGGTGCGGCCTACGCCAATTTATACGATATCCCGACAGCGCTTGAGTGGAAGGAAAGGGCCTATACGCTCGTCAAGGACACTGGTTGGCATGAGCTGATCGGCGCAGCGCTGGCATCCATGGCAGAGACAATGACCAGTGCCGGCGACTGGGCCCGCGCTGAAGGTCTTTTCCACGCCGCATTGCCGCATCTGGCCTATGGCGGCGATACCCGGAAAAATTTCATTGCTTATAATGCTTACGGTAATCTGTGCCTTCTCCAGGCAAAATTCGATATGGCACTTCATTGGTTTGAAAAAGCCAAGATTATTTCGGATAAGTTGGGGCATCCTGATCTTTCCAAATCAATTTACAGTAATCTGGCGGCCACGTTACTGAAACTGGGCGCGTTGGAGCGGGCAGAGGATTTTGCCCGGAAGATCTGGGACGGGGCTGGATTCGGCGGAAATCCTTATTATGAAATCGAGGCACTGAAATGTTTCGCCGCCATACAGCGGGAGAAGGGGAACGGGAATACCCATGAGGCCATAAGGTTATTGGAGAAGGCGGTCGCGCTGGCGGAACGGCTTGATGGTCTGGTGCTTCGCGCCGATATCCTCACCGAACTGGCGCGCGATTACGAAGCCGCCGGCGATTATCAAAAGGCGTTGCATTACGAGCGCCGGGCGCGAGACAGTTGGCAGCGCAATTTCGACCGGCAGAATGGTGCGCGTATCCTGGCCATGCAGGTGCGTTTTGATACGGCCCGCGCCAAGGCGGATGCCGAGCATCATCGTGAGTTGGCCCGGTCGGAGGCGGCGCGGGCCGCCACCCTGGACGAGGCAAACCAGATTCTCGAACGGCTGGGACAGGTCGGGCAGGAGATTACGGCCAAGCTGGATTATGAAGGCGTGTTCCGGACCATCTATGGTCATATCAAGGAGCTGATGCCGGCGGATTTCCTTTCTATCGGTCTGGTGGATGAGGATCGGCAGATCGTCGATGTCCGCTATCGGGTGGAGGATGGGCAGCGGCTGGCGCCGCGTCAGGTGGCGCTTTCGGCCGACAGTCTGGTGGCGCGGTGCGCGCGGGAGAACCGGGAGGTGCTGTCGCGCAGTCAGGACAGCCGGCCCCCCACCCAGGTGCCGGGCACGCGGGGGATGCACACGGTGTTGGTGCGGCCGCTCACCATCGGTGACCGGGTGCTGGGCATCATCTCTGTGCAGAGTGATCAGATCGACGCTTATGGCCAGCGGGAACGGCGGATTTTCAGCACCCTTTGTGCTTACAGTGCCATCGCCTTGTCCAATGCGGAAACCTATGACCAGTTGGAGCGCGCTGTCGGCGATCTGCGCGAAGCGCTGCACCGGCTGGTGCAACAGGAAAAGATGGCGGCCCTTGGTCAGTTGGTGGCCGGGGTGGCGCATGAGGTGAACACGCCACTGGGTGTTACTTTGTCCGCCATATCCCTGTTGCATGACAATATCCGCCATCTTCAGGAAGCGCTGAGCAATGGCGGCCTGACCCGGTCCAATCTGACCGAACATCTGCAAACCGGGCTGGAACTGTCATCACTGGCCCAGCGCAATGTCGTCCGCGCCTCGGAGATGATCCGCAGCTTCAAGGAGGTCGCGGTCGATCGCGGCAGCGATGACCGTCGTGTCTTCGATCTGGGGGATTATTTGCGGGAAATCGCCAATCTGATGAAGGCCAAACTGACCGGTAACGGCAGCCAGATCAGCTTGGATATTGAATTAATTCAGATGGATACCTATCCCGGTGCTCTGGCGCAGACCATCACCAACCTGCTGGCCAATGTCGCCGACCATGCCTATGGCCCGGACAGGGCCGGGCCAATCCGGGTGCTGGCGCGTCAGACTGGGGATGACAAGGTGGAAATCACCGTGGCGGATGAGGGAGAGGGCATGGCGGCCGATGTGCTGGCCCATGTTTTCGACCCGTTCTTCACCACCAACCGGGCGGCCGGTCATATGGGGTTGGGTCTGCATGTCGCCTATAATCAGGTGACCCAACGGTTGGGCGGAAGTATCAATCTTGTCAGTCGCCCAGGGGGCGGAACGGTGGCTACCATCCGCATCCCCCGGGAATTGCCAATCTTTGTTCCCGCCCGGTCCATCCATCTGATTGACGCGGCGTCGGCTGTTTCTTAAGCGCGGTTTCCGGTCGCCCGAACACCGCGCCCAGATCATCTGGCCGGAACCGGGACCGGTTCCCGAACCAGAACGGTGATTGAGCCGGCTACGTTTCATCGAAACCACAGCCGGCTCTGGATTTGTCTGTCCGCGAGCGGATGAACGCCTCAAGGCGGGTCTGTCTTATGCCAGTTCCCGATTCTATAAAATCACCAAGCTGATGCAACTGGTCAGGGCGGCGGCAATGGCCAGCATCACCACGGCCTCGGCGCGATCGGTGGGGGTCGGCAATGATTGATAAAAGCTGGCGAACAGGCCGGGTTCGTCATTGGCGGCGGGCTTGACGGTCATGGGTTCCTCCTTGGCTGATAATGTTCTGCGACAAGCGGGAAGCGACATGACACCGGCCATTGACCATGCGACCGGCGTGCCCTTTTTCACTGGCACGCGCACCGTCACGCTGACCGGCCATTATTGTCAGGCCGGAAAAGGGGATCGGTTTCTCGGAAAAGGGCAGTAATCGTTTCAGATGATACGATTACATCAGAAGATGCCGTTTCTGGCAATATATACGAAGAGAGGGGGTGCGGCGCTTGGACGCCCTGCATCATTCCCTGTCCGGCGTTGGTTCCGGTTCATCCGGCCACCGACGCGGGGCCGCCCCGGGCGGGCGGTTTTGAGGGTTTTGCGCGCTGGATCGCGCTTACAGCATCAGATTCAGCATCAGCGTCAGGGTGGCGGCCGTGCCCAGCAGGGCGACCATTTCCACCAGCTCGCCCAGCGTGGGGGCGGCGTGGGTCAGGCTTTCGAACAGGCCGGGCTCTTCTTCGTGGCGGATCGTCTGGTTGGTCATGATCGTTATCTCCTTCTTGGTCGGGGTGATGGCAGGGCGAGGCTTGGGGGTGGGATCAGAGCAGGAAATTGATGCCAAAGGTCACCAGGGCGGCGCTGCCCAGCAGGGCCACGGCTTCCACCAGATCAAGGCTGGTGGGCAGGGAGGCCAGCAGACCGGCGAACAGGCCTTCGTCAGCGGCATTGGCGATCGTGGCGGCGGTTTCGGTCAGGTTGGTCATTGTCGGCTCCATCGGGTTTGTTTCGATGAACCCATTACAGCAAAGACCGTGCCAAGTGCATTTTGGCCATATTACGGAAAATATGGTGATGTGATAATTCAGTGATTATTAATTTTGTCGCCCAATTGCCACTTTGTCGCCGCAGTGGCTAATCCAATTCAGGATCCGCCCTCATAGCGCAGCAACAACCGGGTCGTGGTGCCGTCCGCCGCCATCGCGGCAATGGCCTGGCGCAGGGCGTCAATCACCGCGCTGGTACAATGACGCGAGCACGCCAGATAAACGTCGTCGGTTTGGATTGGCCGGCCCAGCAGCAACCGCTCGGCTCGTTTGGCTTCCCGCCAGCGCCAGACGGTTTCGGGGGAACTGTTCAGCCATGCCTGGGCCCGGCCGCTCACCAGCAGGTCGATCTCCCGCTCCCCGACCTTGGCGGACAAGATCAGGTCGGGCGGATAGCCGGCATTGAGCAGCAACTGTTCCTGCGCCGTGCCGGCCCCAACCACGATGACCCGTTTTTCTGCCAGGGCTTGGGCCAGGCTGTCCACCGGCTTGTCCAGGCTAGCCAGGGTGCGCTCCAATTTATAAAGCAGGGCGATCCAGCGGTAACGTTCCTCCCGCTCCGGGGTGCGGGTCAGGGGGGTGATCAGCAGGTCGATGCCGGTTGCCACCGTTTCCTGTGCCCGGCGCCAGGGCATGAACTGGAACTCCGGCGTCAGCCCGGCGCGTTGGGCGGCTTCCTGGGTGATTTCCAATGTCAGGCCTGGCTGGTGGGGATTGTTGCTGGAAAGCGGCATGGCTTCCACGCTCATCACGGTAATGCGGCCGGGCATCGTTGCCGCCATCGCCATGGAGCACAAAACCAGGGGGGCCAGCAGGCCTGCGGCCCATCGGCGCCACTGTTTTACGATGGATGCGGTTATGCGATCAGTAAGCATAATGGTATAAGATGCGCTCAATGCATCTTCCAGTCAAACGTCCTTGTCCGCACGTTTGCATAGAATTTTTTAAAATCCCACTCTACCCTTTGTTGCTTTGTCGGCAAGGATGCTTTACCCGGCTTTTCCCCTTCCGTTATCGTTTGACTGCCCCCATCTATGGGGGGACTTCCTCCGTGAAAGGCCATTTTCGTCCCATGCTGTTCCGCCGCATCGCCAAGTTCGCCGGGGCCGACCTGCCGCCCATCGTTTCCGCCATCCGCCTGTCGGGCGTCATTGCCGCCTCGTCGGTGGGGCGGCGGGGGCTGTCGCTGGAGACGCTGGCGGAACCGATTGAGCGCGCCTTTGCCCCGCCCGATGTTTCGGCCGTGGCGCTGATCATCAATTCGCCCGGCGGATCGCCGGTGCAATCGGCCCTGATCGCCGGGCGAATCCGCCAATTGTCGGCAGAAAAATCCGTGCCCGTGCTGGCCTTTGTGGAGGATGTGGCGGCGTCGGGTGGCTATTGGCTGGCCAGCGCGGCGGATGAGATTGTGGCCGACCCTGCTTCCATCGTCGGGTCGATCGGCGTCATCTCCGCCGGCTTCGGCTTTCAGGGGGCGATTGCCAGGCTGGGGGTGGAACGGCGGGTCTATACGTCGGGCACCTCCAAATCCATGCTGGACCCGTTCCAGCCGGAAAAGCCGGAGGATGTGGCCCATCTGAAGGGCTTGCAGGAAGAGGTGCATGACGGGTTCCGCCAGTGGGTGCGCGCCCGCCGTGGCGCGCGGCTGGAGGGGCAGGATACGGCATCGCTGTTCAGCGGTGCCTTCTGGTCGGGTGCCCGCGCCAAGGAGTTGGGGCTGGTGGACCGGCTGGGCGATATGCGCTCCACCCTGCGCGAACGGTTCGGGGAAAAGGTGCGCATCCATGTGGTCAACCCCACGCGTCGGGCGGGGCTTGGCCGCTTTATCGGGCTGGACAGCCGGGCGCTCTCGGCCGATCTGGCCGATGGGCTGATCGATGCGGCCGAACAGCGTTCCATCTATGCCCGCTTCGGGCTTTGAGACCTGTCTAGGAATTTCCAAATTTCTCAATACCTTACCCGTCATTCCCGCGCAGGCGGGAATCCATACGACAGCACGGATTTTGGATTCCCGCCTGCGCGGGAATGACGGTGGAAAAAAGGGCAATGCTTCGAGAAACACGATAAGTTCTCGCATAGACCGTCAAACATGTTTGTGGTGGGGCGATTTGGCGCTTGCGCGCCGCCCCCGCCTCGCGTCAATCCTGGGCCACCATGCTGTCGATTTCCAAGCTCATCACCCTGATCGGCATTCTTGCCATTGTCTGGTTCGGCTTCCGCCTGGTGGGCAAGCTGCAACGCCAGCGGCAGGAGTCCTTGCGCCGCAATAATGGCAACCGGCCGCCCCAGCCGCCGCCGCGCGCCGGCAAGGGCAGGGAACCGGTGATGGAGACCGAAGATATGGTGAAATGCCCCGGCTGCGGCGTCTATATCCCGGCCAATGCCCGCAAATGCGGCACCCCTGGCTGTCCCCAGGCTTGACGGGGCAGGGCAGGGCCGTCGGCTCGCACGCGCAACAAAATGCTGCTGAGCCCTGCATTCCCCGCACAGATAATAACCGGCGGCCCGCCTTGATTTGGCCGGGACGGCCGACTAAGGTGGCGCACCGCAACGTAAGTGTAGAAATCCAGGAACTATGGCGGCCAACGCATCGGGCAAGAAGCCCCTCTCCTTCCAGGGTGTCATTCTGACCTTGCAGAATTTTTGGGCAGCGCAAGGCTGTACCATTCTGCAGCCCTATGACATGGAAGTGGGGGCGGGAACGTTCCATCCGGCCACCACGCTGCGCGCGCTGGGGCCGGATGCCTGGAACGCCGCCTATGTTCAGCCGTCCCGCCGTCCCAAGGATGGGCGCTATGGCGAAAACCCCAACCGGCTGCAGCATTATTACCAGTTCCAGGTGATCATGAAGCCGTCGCCGGCCAATATCCAGGATCTGTACCTGCAGTCCCTGGTGGCGCTGGGCGTCGACCCGGAATTGCACGATATCCGTTTCGTGGAAGATGACTGGGAAAGCCCGACCCTGGGCGCCTGGGGCCTGGGCTGGGAGGTCTGGTGCGACGGGATGGAGGTGACGCAGTTCACCTATTTCCAACAGGTTGGCGGCATTGAATGCGCCCCCATCGCGTCCGAACTGACCTATGGGCTGGAACGTCTGGCCATGTATATCCAGGGCGTGGAAAACGTCTATGACCTGCAGTTCAACGATCCGGTGGGCGATGTGCCGGCGGTGAAATATGGTGAGGTGTTCCACCGCGCCGAGCAGGAATATTCCGCCCATAATTTCGAATTCGCCGATACGGACATGCTGTTGCAGCATTTCCAGAATGCGGAGAAGGAATGCGCCCGGCTGCTGTCGCATAATCTGGCGCTGCCCGCCTATGACCAGTGCATCAAGGCCAGCCACCTGTTCAATCTGCTGGATGCGCGGGGCGTCATTTCGGTGGTGGAACGACAGAGCTATATCCTGCGTGTGCGCGAGCTGGCAAAGGCCTGCTGCAATGCTTGGATTGCCGATGGCTATCGTAAGGGTAAGGCCGCCTGAGGGGCCTTGTTCCGCGACCGTAATGAATTTTCACCAGACGTTTTTGAACTGAAGAAATCATGGCCGAACTGCTGATCGAACTGTTCATGGAAGAAATCCCGGCCCGGATGCAAGTGCGGGCGGCGGATGACTTCAAGCGTCTGGTGACGGACAAGCTGGCCGCTGCCGGCATTGCCTTTACCAAGGCAGCGGCCCATTCCACCCCGCGCCGCCTGACCCTGGTGGTCGATGGTGTGCCCACGGCCCAGGCCGATGTGCGGGAGGAAAAGAAGGGCCCGCGCGTCGGGTCGCCCGAACAGGCCCTGGCCGGCTTCCTGAAATCCACCGGCCTTGCCAGCATCGATCAGGCCGAACAGCGCGATACCGGCAAGGGTGTGTTCTATTTCGCGGTGATGGAGAAGAAGGGCGGTGCCACGGTCGCAGTCCTGCCCGCCATCATCGATGCCGCCATCCGCGAACTGCCCTGGCCGAAATCAATGCGCTGGGGCGCCAATGAATTCCGCTGGGTCCGCCCGCTGCATTCCATCATTGCTTTGTTCGATGGGGCGGTGGTGCCGGGTGCGCTGGATCTGGGCGGTAAGAGCATTGCCTATGGCAGTGCCACCCAGGGCCACCGTTTCCTGTCGCCGGGTGAATTCAGCGTCACCGGTTTCGCCGACTATCAGGCCAAGTTGGCAGCCGCCCATGTGGTGCTGGACCGGGAGGAGCGCAAGCGCCTTATCCTGGACGGCGCGCAGAAGGCAGCTTTGGCGGAGGGCTTCCGCCTGAAGGACGATCCGGGCCTGCTGGAAGAGGTGGCGGGGCTGGTGGAATATCCGGTGGTGCTGACCGGTGCCATCGACAACAAGTTCATGGACGTGCCGGCGGAGGTGCTGACCACCTCCATGCGCACGCACCAGCGTTATTTCGCCCTCGAAACGGCTGACGGCAAGCTGGCCCCGCGCTTTGTGGTGGTCGCCAACCGCACCACCGCCGATGGCGGCAAGGCCGTGGTGGCGGGGAACGAGCGCGTGCTGCGCGCCCGCCTGTCGGATGCGAAATTCTTCTGGGACCAGGATTTGAAGGTGAAGCTGGAGGACCGGTTGCCGGGCCTGAAGGACATCACCTTCCATGCCAAGCTCGGCACGCTGCACCAGCGGGTGGAGCGGATGGCGGCGCTGTCCAAGTCCATTGCCCAGTCCCTGGGTTACAGCGCCTCTGAAATTGAGCAGTCCGAAATCGCCGCTTGGCTGTCCAAGGCCGACCTGACCACTGGCGTGGTGGGTGAATTCCCGGAAGTCCAGGGCATCATGGGCCGCTACGTGGCCTATCACGAGGGCCTGCCCGCCCCGGTGGCCGAGGCCATCGCCGACCATTACAAGCCGCTGGGGCCGTCCGACCGCGTGCCCACCGACAAGGTGTCGGTGGCGGTGGCGCTGGCTGAGAAGCTCGACACGCTGGTGGCGTTCTTCGGCATCGATGAGAAGCCGACGGGCTCCCGCGATCCGTTCGCCCTGCGCCGTGCGGCGCTCGGGGTGATCCGGCTGATCGTGGAGAATGGGCTGCGGGTTAAGCTGGGCGGATTGTTCACAAGCGCCCTCGCTCGCTTGGAAAGCACTTGGGCTCCAGGGTTAATTGAAGGGGCTATTAATAGTCGAACCGAGGTGGTTAATGGGGGTACGATAACTGGTGGTGTTGGGCCAATGTCCCCAATGCCTAAGATTGATACCGTTGTTTCCGACCTCCTCTCCTTCTTCTTCGACCGCCTGAAGGTCTCCCTGAAGGAAAAGGGCGTCCGGCACGACCTGATTGACGCCGTGCTGGCTCTGGGTGGCGAAGACGATCTCGTCCGCCTGCTGGCCCGTGTCGATGCGCTGGCCGGTTTTGTTGCCACCGATGACGGGGCCAACCTGCTGGCCGCCTATAAGCGCGCCAGCAACATCCTGCGCATTGAGGAAAAGAAGGACGGCATCGCCTATGATGCCGCCGTTGATGCCAGCCTGCTGGTGCAGGAAGAGGAAAAGGCCCTGGCCGATGCGCTGGTCGCCGCCCACAAACACGCCGCCCCGCTGATCGAAGCGGAGGATTTCACCGGTGCCATGGCCGCCTTCGCCGCCGTCCGCGCCCCGGTCGATGCCTTCTTCGAGAAGGTGACGGTGAATGCCGACGACAAGGCCTTGCGCGCCAACCGTCTGCGGCTGTTGAGCCAGATCCGTGGTACGCTCGGCCTGATCGCCGACCTGTCCAAGATCGAGGGCTGACCCGCCATGCTCCCTTCCCGCCGCTCTCCCCGCCGTCCGTTGCGGGCGGGGCGCGGCGGGGGAGCTAGTGGAATTACGCTATTCGTACCGCAGCGCGGTAAAAAGGTAGTGGGGTTGGCAGCGTTACAGAATGCTGTCGGGGGTGTTCGCGTACAAACAGTTCCGCCCACCCAACACCCATCCCCCTTTCCCACCTCCATCTCCCCCCACACTACCGTCACCCCGGCGAAGGCCGGGGTCCAGTTTCGTAGAGCACAGCGCTTGTGGCCCCTGGACCCCGGCCTTCGCCGGGGTGACGGTTTGAACTTGGGGTGGCGGCTTTGCCCCATCTCCGGCCGCCCTTTCGGGCGCCCCCCTCTTCACGCCCCCGCCCCCAACGCGGGCAGGCACCCCCATGCCGGCAGCAAAAAGCCGGATTTCCCCTGTGCAACATCCCCCCCAAATCCGTTGCACAGTGTTGCGTAGCGTCCAACACCCCCAGTCCTACATCCCAACCATTGAACAATC
Source organism: Azospirillum sp. RU38E (assembly GCA_943370215.1). Taxonomy (GTDB): domain Bacteria; phylum Pseudomonadota; class Alphaproteobacteria; order Azospirillales; family Azospirillaceae; genus Niveispirillum. The sequence goes on along the minus strand of CALRQC020000004.1, from coordinate 194,693 downwards.
GACGGGACCAAGACCATGACGAAGTGGGTCTACAGCTTCGGTGAAGGCAAGGCCGAGGGCCGCGCGGAGATGAAGAATCTTCTCGGCGGCAAGGGCGCCAATCTGGCGGAGATGAGCAATCTCGGCCTGCCCGTACCTCCCGGCTTTACGATCACGACGGAGGTCTGCACCTATTTCTACGCCAATGGCCGCCAGTATCCGCCAGAACTGGCCGCGTCCGTTGCCGATGCGCTGGCCGCGGTGGAAACCATTGTCGGGGCCACATTCGGCGATGCCGAAAACCCGCTGCTGGTGTCCGTGCGCTCCGGTGCCCGCGCCTCGATGCCGGGCATGATGGATACGGTGCTGAACCTGGGCCTGAATGACATCACGGTGGCGGGCCTGGCCCGGCGTTCCGGCGATGCCCGCTTCGCCTATGACAGCTATCGCCGTTTCATCCAGATGTTCGGCAATGTCGTGCTGGATGTGGATCACCATCATTTCGAAGAAGTGCTGGAAGACCATAAGCGCGATGCCGGCCTGAACCTGGATACCGAACTGACGGCCGAAGACTGGCAGCAGGTCATCACCGGGTACAAGCGCGTGGTGGAGGAGGAGCTGGGCAAGCCCTTCCCGCAAGACCCCCAGGAACAGCTCTGGGGTGCCATCGGTGCCGTGTTCGATAGCTGGATGAACCAGCGCGCCATCACCTATCGCAAGCTGCATGACATCCCGGCCGAATGGGGCACGGCGGTGAATGTGCAGGCCATGGTGTTCGGCAATATGGGCGAGGATTGCGCCACCGGCGTGGCCTTCACCCGCAACCCGTCCACGGGCGAGAATGCGTTTTATGGCGAATATCTCATCAACGCCCAGGGCGAAGACGTGGTGGCCGGCATCCGCACGCCGCAGCACCTGACCATTGCCGGCAAGCTGGCCAATGGCTCCACCCTGCCGGCCATGGAAGAAAGTATGCCGGAAGTGTTCCAGCAATTGAACGCGGTGCGTTTGAAGCTGGAGCGGCATTACCGTGACATGCAGGATATCGAATTCACGGTGCAGCAATCCAAGCTCTATATGCTGCAAACCCGTTCCGGCAAGCGCACGGCCCCGGCGGCCCTGAAGATCGCCGTGGATATGGTGCGGGAAGGGCTGGTCAGCCAGAAGGAAGGCATCCTGCGGATTGAGCCGAAGTCGCTCGACCAGTTGCTGCACCCGACGCTGGACCCCAAGGCCGTCAAGAAGATCATCGCCAAGGGCCTGCCGGCCAGCCCTGGTGCTGCCTCCGGCAAGGTCGTCTTCACCGCCGAAGAGGCGGAAAAGCAGGCGGGCCTGGGTGAAAGCGTCATCCTCTGCCGCGTGGAAACCAGCCCGGAAGATATTCATGGGATGCACGCGGCCAAGGGCATTCTCACCACCCGTGGCGGCATGACCAGCCATGCCGCCGTGGTGGCGCGCGGCATGGGCCGGTCCTGCGTGGCCGGTGCCGGTGAACTGCGCGTTGATTACAAGCGCGGCATCATGCTGGTGCGCGATGTGGAGGTGAAGGCCGGCGACATCATCACCATCGACGGCTCAACCGGTGAGGTGATGCTGGGCGAGGTGCCGACCATTCAGCCTGAACTGTCCGGCGATTTCGCTGAACTGATGGGCTGGGCCGATGCGCATCGCCGCATGAAGGTGCGCACCAATGCGGAAACCCCGCTGGATGCCCGCACCGCCCGCAAGTTCGGCGCCGAAGGTATCGGCCTGTGCCGGACCGAGCATATGTTCTTCGATACCGACCGCATCATCGCCGTGCGCGAAATGATCCTGGCCGACAGCGAGGCGGGCCGCCGCGCCGCCTTGGCCAAGATCGCCCCGATGCAGCGTCAGGATTTCGTTGAGCTGTTCAAGATCATGAAGGGCCTGCCCGTCACGATCCGCCTGCTGGACCCGCCGCTGCACGAATTCCTGCCCAACAGCGAAGCCGAAATGGCCGAGGTGGCCAAGGCCGCCGGCACCGACATTCAGAAGGTGCAGCACCGGGCGCTTCAGTTGCATGAAGCCAACCCGATGCTGGGCCATCGCGGCTGCCGTCTCGGCATCTCCTTCCCGGAGATTTACGAGATGCAGGCCCGCTCGATCTTTGAAGCGGCGGTCGCCGTGTTCAAGGAAACGGGTGAGACGGTGATCCCTGAAATCATGATCCCGCTGGTCGGCACCAAGAAGGAACTGGACATCCTGAAGGGGGTGATTGATCGCGTGGCCGGGGAGGTGATCGCCGCTGCCAGCCACAAGATCGATTATCTGGTCGGCACCATGATCGAACTGCCGCGTGCCGCCTTGCAGGCGGGTAAGATTGCGGAAACGGCGCAGTTCTTCAGCTTCGGCACCAACGACCTGACCCAGACGACGTTCGGCATCAGCCGCGACGATGCCGGCGCCTTCCTGCCGGATTACCAGCGCGCCGGCATTCTGGAACACGACCCGTTCGTGACCCTGGATACCGACGGCGTGGGGGAACTGGTGCAGATCGCCGCCGAACGGGGCCGCAAGACGCGCGGCGACATCAAGCTCGGCATCTGCGGGGAGCATGGTGGCGACCCGTCGTCGATTTACTTCTGTGAGAAGGTGGGGCTGGATTACGTCTCCTGCTCCCCCTACCGGGTGCCGATTGCCCGTCTGGCGGCAGCGCAAGCCGCCATCGAAGGCGAAAAGCGCGCCAGCGAAGCCTAAAAAGGCCAGAAGGCCGCCCCCTTGCCGGGGGCGGCCTTTATCGCTACCTACGGATTTTGGGGGCTACAGCGCTGTGCCTCAGTGATCCGACCCCTGCAGGATCTGGCGGCGCATCCCGGTTTCATAATCCAGGCCGGCGCGGGTCACCACCACGCTGACGGGGAAGCTGCCGACGATCAGGCCCTTGCGCTCCAGCACGGCCCAGGGGGCCGGGTTGCGCAGGCCGGTGGCGTCCTGGGCAAAGACCAGCCAGGGGCCGAGATGGAAATGATTGCCATGGGCGGTGAAGGGCAGTTCCAGCACCTCAATCGCACCATCGCCGATGGGGCGGGCAATATCCTCAAACTCCGCCAGGGCCTGGAACAGGGTCAGGGTCTTCAACTGCAAAGCATTCAGGTTCAGCGGGTTTTTCTTGGGCGTGGCCATGCGGGCAATCTCTGATAACGGGTATGAAATCTCTGTGTCCGTTGAAGCCCGTTTATCCGCCATCGTCAAGCATCGCCATGTGGGGTAATACAGAACATCCCCCGTCTCGCTTTGGTGCCTATGCTTCGACCGCTTGCCCCCCTGCTGCTGATCCTGGCCCTGGCAGCCGTTCCCACTGCCCATGCCGACATGGCGCAGGGGCGGGCGGCTTTTGCCGCCGGCAAATATGATCAGGCCTTCAAGGAATTCGTCAAAGCCGGCGACAAGGGTGACCTGACCGCCCTTTATCTGGCCGGCGAAATGCAGTTGCAGGGACGCGGCGCGCCCAAGGATGCCAAGGCGGCCCTGAAACTGATGCGCCGCGCGGCCGAGGGCGGGCATGTGGCGGCGATGAGCGCCTTGGGTGCTATCTATGCCTATGGCCAGGATGTGCCCGCCGATTATGAACAGGCCCTGCGCTGGCTGCGCCCGGCGGCGGAGGCCGACGATATGCACGCGCAGAATAATCTGGCCACCCTGCTTTATTTCGGCTTGGGCACGGAAAAGGATATTGTCAGCGCGCTTTACTGGGCGCGGCGGGCGGCGGGGAAGAATCTGGTGGCAGCCGTGAAGCTGGCGGCCGAAATCGCGGCAGAGGCCACGCCGGAGCAGGCCTCTGCCGCCAATGCCATGCTGGCATCCGGCCAGATGCCCAAACCACCCAAGAGCACCGCCCCCCTGGCCCGGGAAGTGCCGCCACCGCCAAAACCGCCGGAGCCGGCAGCAACAGAGGCCCCTCACGCCGTGGAGGCCCCGCCGCCGCCACCGCCAGCCGTGGAGGTGGCGGCCAGCCCCGCGCCATTGCCCCCGCCACCCGCCGCCGGCCAGGATTGGGCGGTGCAGGTAGGCTCCCTGCCCAGCCGGGGGGAGGCGGAAAAGCATTGGGCCGGTCTGACCAAGCGCCATGCCGACCTGCTGGCCGGCCGCACGCCCCTGCTGCGGGAAGCGGACGTGGCTGGCAAGGGCCGCTATACCCGCATCTTGCTGGGCGGCTTCGACAAGGCGGGTGCCGCGTCTTTCTGCACCACGCTGAAAGCGGCGGGGGCGGATTGCCTGACCCGCCGCCTGGGTGTGGATTGATGCTGGATTATGCGGCCGGCCGCGGCGGCATCCGGTCAGCCAGCATGATCAGGAAAAAGCCGAACAGCATCCCGCAGATCGCCCAGGTCTGCCACGCCCCATAGGCGAAGCACTGGGCGAAGATGCAGCTTGCATAAAGGGACAGCGCCACGGCGCGGGTATCGGCGGCGCGCAGCCGGGTCAGCAGCGGCAGCACGGACAGCATCAGCCAGCCGGTCAGCATGGCACCGATCCAGCCCAATTCCAGCCGCACCTGCATGAAGAAATTATGCGGATGCAGCGGCATTTTCCGCCAGCCTTCGGTGCCGATGAAACCGTCATTGCCGCCGGGAATGGCGCGCGAACTGTCCAGCCCGAAGCCAAGCCAGGGGCGTTGCGGCAGATGCTCTGCGGCGAAGTTCCAGATCATGATGCGATGCTGGAAACTGTCCGGCATCCAATGGGCATGGGCCAGCCCGTTATTGAACATCCATTGCGCGATGGGGGCGCAGAAGACCAGCCCGGCCACAATGGCCAGCCCCGTCAGCCCCGCCACCAGACGCGGGAAGCGCCAGGCCAGCAGGATCAGCGGGATCATGGCCAGCAGGGCGGCGGCGGCCGACTGGCTGGTGCTGACACCGACCAGCAGCAGCACCCCCACCATCCAGCCCAGCCCCAGCCTGCCCTTGCCCAGCCGCCACAGCATCAACGCCATCGGTCCGGCCATGAAGGCGATCAGCAGGGCCGACCGGTTGACCGGCCGTACCAGATCGACCGACAGCTTGGGTTCACTGAGCAGGCGCTGGATCGGCTGATCGAACAGGATTTCCACCGCCAGCAGAGCAATACCCACCAATGCTGCCGGGATCAGCCAGCGGGCGATCCGCCGCGCCGTTTCCGTCGGCAGCATGGCCAAGGCTGGAAACAGCAGAAATCCGGGCAGCAGTTCATAAAGGAAGGTGATGCTGAGGTTACGGGCCTCCTTAGGCGCCAATGACCAGGAAATGCTGATCGCCCCATAGAGGATGAAGGCGAACAGTGGCACCAGCACCGTCCAGGGCAGGGGCGGCAGGCGGCGTTCCCGCCAGAGCCACAGCCCCCCGCCGATAAAGGCCAGGATCAGATAGCCGGGGGCCGCCCCCAGGGCTACCAAGGGGAGCAGCAGCCCTAGCATCAGCACACTGACAAACAGAATAAGAAGCCCGAAAGGGCCGAAGGCGGCGGCCGGCTTGGGCGCGCCTGGATGCTGCGTCATGGTCTGTTCCGCATCGCCTTTGACGGGAAGGAATGTGATGCGGCCCGCAAGGCACCAGGGCCACGTCGCCTTCATAAACGCGCCAGGGGCCGAAACCAAGCATGGCGCATCTTGTCGCTCCTGGAGCCCCCTGCGTTTGGTCGAACGCAGGGGGCTCCAGGGTGAGTCTGCCTGCGATCCGCCCTAGGCGGGAGGGGGGTGGCGTGACTATATGCTGTGGCAACCATTATCCGTTCCAACCGCTGCCGGTTTGCCGCCCATGTCCAGCACCGCCCCCTTGATCGCCTTGCCCGCCCGTACCGTCATTGCCATCGGTGGCGATGACCGCATCGCCTTCCTGCAGGGGCTGGTCAGCAATGATGTCAGCAAGCTGGCCCCCGGCCGCGCCATCTGGGCCGCCCTGCTGACGGCGCAGGGCAAGTTCCTGCATGAATTTTTCATCATCGATGCGGGCGACCGGTTGCTGCTGGATTGCGAGGCGGCGCGCAAGGATGATCTGCTGCGCCGGCTGAAAATGTTCAAGCTGCGGTCCAAGGTGGAACTGACGGACCTGTCGGCCGAACTGGCATTGTTCGCCCGGCTGGGGCCGGGTGATGCGGCAGAGGTGGCGGGAATCGCCTTTGCCGATCCCCGCCATGCGGAGATGGGCAGCCGCCTGCTGCTGCCCATCGGCACCCTGGCAACAGGTGATTTTGCCGATTGGGACCGCGCCCGTATTGCCCTGGGCCTGCCCGATGGCAGCCGCGATCTGCTGGTGGAAAAATCCATCCTGCTGGAAAACGGATTCGATGAGCTGCATGGCGTCGCCTGGGACAAGGGCTGCTATGTCGGCCAGGAACTGACCGCGCGCACCAAATATCGCGGGCTGGTGAAAAAGCGGCTGGTGCCGGTGGCGGTCACCGGCCCATTGCCCGAACCGGGCAGCCCGATCCTGCGTGATGGGCAGGAGGTGGGGGAGATTCGCAGCGGCCGTGACGATCTGGCACTGGCCCTGCTGCGGCTGGAAGCCATCCGTGAAGGGGCCCCGTTGACCTGTGGTGAGGCGTCGCTGACGGTCCGTGCCCCGGCCTGGGCGGCCTTTGCCGCCGCCTGACACCAATCTCCCTTGCTCGTGACCGACCAAGGGAGGTTTCGTTTTCCCTCACGCGCCGGGCGCCGCCATCCGGCGGCTTGGCTCACGCCGCACGAGCGGCGGGCTGGCGGTCGCCAGCCTCTAGTCTGCCAAGGGTCAAACTCTCGGCAGACTGGTCTGTTTCAAACCTGTTCACAAGAAAGGATGAACCCGCCACAAGAATTGGTTAGTCTCTGCGCCATCAACGCAATATCCGGGGCACGGGGGTCGGTATGATGGAGCGGGGCAGGGGATCGCGGCAATCGTCGCTGCGCGGCACCGCGACCGCTATCTCGCTGGGTGCCGTGCTGCTGGTTGGCGGCCTGACCGCCGGGGGCGTGTATGAGCTGGCGCAGTTTTCTGTCGATGCGGCGGCCCTGGAAACGCCGGGCGAGGCGCTGGCCAAGAACCGGCTGCTGGCCGATTTCCAGGCGCGCATGGGCTATGGTGGTTATCTGGGGGCCCTGGCGCAGTTTGCCGAAACCGGCAATGCCGATGCCCGCACCGATATGCGTGCCAGCCTGGAAGCGGCCGACCAGGCCCTGCGCGGGTTGCAGGGCAAGCGGCTGACCCCGCAGGAACTGGAACTGGCGGCGGACTTGAAGCGGCTGGTGGAAAGTGCCCGGCGCAGCCTGGATGCCGCCAATGGCGGCTCGACCGCCCTGGGCCAGACCACACCCCTGATCCTGACCACCCGCTATGCCGCCCTGTCCGACCGGATCGAGGCGCGCGGGCGCGGGTTGCAGACGCTGGAACTGACCCGGCTGGGCGAAACGGCACAGCGCGGCCTGTGGCTGGGCGTGGCGGCGGTACTGGCCCTGGTGGGCGTGCTGGTGGCCTTCCTGATCCTGCTGGCGGTGCGGGTGCAGCGGCCCCTGCGCGACCTGACCAATGCGGTGGATCAGGTGGCGCGCGGCGACTGGCGATCCCCCATCTGGGGGCAGGAGCGGGGGGATGAATTTGGCCAGTTGGCCCGCGCGCTGGATGGGTTCCGCAAACAGGCCCAGGAAATCCCCGATATCTCCGTGGCGACGGAAGATGGCCGCCTGCGCCTGAAATTCGAGGGGGAATATGCGGACCTGTTCGAGGCGCTGACGGCGCGGCTGCGTGGGGCCGGCGGTACCCTGGCTGTGCTGGGCCAGGATGTCGGCCGCATCGTCGGCGATACCAAGCATCAATTGACCGATACGCTGGGCCAGGTGAACCAGCTTTGCGCCGCCGCCGTGCGCACGGTGAGCGAGAGCAACCGCGAAATCCGGCAGGCGACGGAGATTCTGGCCCATGCCGTGGCCCAGGTGAAGGCGTTTGACGCCGATGCCGGCGGCGGCGGGCTGGATGCGGTGATCGAGGCGATGCGCAACCATGCCGATGCCCTGGCCGCCACCTTGAGCCGGACGGAAGAGGCGGTGAGCCAGACGCTGGACACCCTGTCCTTCACTGATGGCGACATGCGCCATGCCAGCGGGGAAGCGCGCGAAGCCGCCCATGCCCTGTCGCTGACCATGGCGGAAACCCAGGCCAGCCTGCTGTCGGCGGTGAAGATCCTGCGCGCCTCGGGCGATCTGCTGGCCAATACCGCTGACCAGACGGGCAGCCGCCTGCTGCGCGCAGCCGAGGCCATGGAGGATGGCGAAAAGGCCATGGCGGCGGCGCTGGGCAGCGCCACCATGCGGCTGGATGATGCCACCAGCCAGGCCAGCGCCCGGCTGGAGGATGCGGGGATGCAGATGGCCCGCGCCGCTGATCTGCTGGATGACCGGTCCGCCGATATTGGTGCCCGGCTGGACAGCGCCCTGGAATCGATGCAGGAGGCGCGCACCACCTTGCAGCTATCGGCAGAGACCGCTGAGCGCAAGATGGAACCGCTGGCCGACGAATTCACCGATATCCGCAATCGCTTCGGCGATATGATGGGCGATATCGGCGACCGGGCCGATGCCATGGCCCGCGCCGTGGAGGGGCTGCGCAAGACCAGCGACGATCTGAAGATGGAGTTTGAGCGCCGCCGGGTGGAGCCGGGCCAGCACGAGGCCATTGCCGACCTGCTGACCCGCCTGCGTGGCAGCGCCACCCAGATTGCCGGCCGCGTGGGGGAGATCGGGGAGACGGCGCAGCGTCTGGCCCAGAGCTTGACCGGGGGGGTGGACGATGCCACCGCCCGCCTGCGCGATGTGGCGGGCGACCTGCGTGCCGAAACCCGCGCCCTGTCGGCGGAGGCCCATCAGGCCGCCACCGGCCTGACCCGCGCTGTCAGCCAACAGGAACGCATGGTGGAAGACCTGAAGGCGCTGACGGCGGAACTGGATGCCCAGCGTGACAAGGATAATACGCCCCAGGCCCTGGTCGACCTGACCTCTGGCCTGCGGGCCGCCATCGATGCGGTCCATGCGCTGATCGCCAGTGCCGACAACCGGGAGAAGACGGCGGTGGAAACCGCCGTGGGCCTGGTGGCCGACCTGCGCCAGCGGATTGAGGCGGTGGAGGGCATGACCGGCGGCCTGCACGCGGCCAGCGATGCGCTGCACGCGCTCGCCGCCTCTGACAATGCCGGTCGTGAGCGGGAAAATGCCGACCTGCTGGCCATCGCCGAGGCGTTGAAGGCACGGCTGGACTCTATCGACCGGCTGGGCGACCGGCTGGATGGCACCACCGACAGCGTGCGCGGATTGCTGGACGAAACCCGCCAGCGGGAGCGCACCGACCTGTCCATCGTGTCGGAACTGACTCAGAATCTGCGCGAGCGGGTGCTGCGGCTGGATGGGCTGTCGGTGGATCTGTCGCGCGCCATCGACATGCTGCGCTCCTCCTCCCGCCAGAACGAGGTCAGCAGTGCCAATGCCGCCCGCGACCTTTCCGCCCGACTGGCCCATATCGCTGACCAGTTGAAGGGGGCGGCCAGCGGCCTGTGACCAGAAAGGGGCTGAAATTGGCCCCTATTGGTCACAACACAGGCTTGGTCCGTTTATCCGCCGCTGCCGTTGTTCTCTACATGGATATGGCGAAGACGCCGTTCCACGAGACAAATGGACAGAGGAATACGACCATGCGCAAGCAACTTATCGGCGCCGCTTCGGCCGTCGCTCTGCTTTGTTCCGGTGCCGCTTTTGCTCAGGCCCAAACCACGGGGACCGAGTCGGCACCCGCAGCGGATCGCACCGTGACTGACCCGATGGGTCACGACACGAAACACGACCAGAAGGCGGATGGCGTCAGGGGAACCCGCGCCTCTGCCGAGGCCCTGATGGGGCGCACGGTGATCGGCTCTGATGGCAAGAAGCTGGGTGAGGTGAAGGATGTCATCCTGGATGCCAATAGCGGCAGTGCCAAGCAGGTGATCATCTCCAGCGGCGGCTTCCTGGGCATTGGCGAGAAGGATATCGCCGTCAAGTTCGAAGATGCCAAGGTATTGGCCGGGAACGAGAACATACAGGTGAATACCTTGACCCAGGCCCAGGTCGAACGGCTGGATGGCTACAAATATGACCGCGACACCGTATCGTTGGGCCGTGGTGGTGCCCAGGTCACCCCGAATGCGGGTTCCGCCGGTCAGTAACCATCACCCCTCCTGATGCTGTTCTCCCGTGGTCAAGCGGCGCCGGCGGTCCCTTTCGGGGCCGCCGGCGTCACGCCATGTGTAGCCCACCGGCCCATCATGCGCGCAACCCGTCTTGCCGGATGGGGGGGATTTCGGTAGGAACCGGGCTCATGAAACAGCAGCCCGTCAAGATCGCCCCCTCGATCCTGTCCGCCGACTTCGCCCGGCTGGGTGAAGAGGTGCGCGCCATCGACGCCGCCGGCGCCGATTACATCCATATCGATGTGATGGACGGGCATTTCGTGCCCAACATCACCATCGGACCCGGCGTGGTGAAGGCCCTGCGGCCGCATACGGCCAAGGTCTTCGACGTGCATCTGATGATCTCCCCGGTGGATCAATTCATCCAGGGATTCGCCGATGCTGGCGCCGATATCATCAGCTTCCATCCGGAGGCGGGGCCGCATCCGCACCGCACGGTGCAACTGATCCGCTCGCTGGGCAAGAAGCCCGGCATCGTGCTGAACCCGCACACGCCGATTTCCATGGTCGATTACCTGCTGGGTGATATTGATCTGGTGCTGGTCATGTCGGTCAATCCCGGTTTCGGCGGGCAGAGCTTCATCGCGTCCCAATTGCCGAAGATCCAGGAACTGCGCCGCCGCATCAATGTCACCTCTGAAAGCCAAGGTGGCCGGGTGATTGATCTGGAGGTTGATGGCGGCGTCAATGTCGCCACGGCCCAGCAATGTATTGCGGCCGGTGCCGATGTGCTGGTTGCCGGCACGGCCACCTTTGTCGGTGGGCCCGATGCCTATGCGGCCAATATGCGCGCCCTGCGCGGCGAAGCGGGTTGACCCGTCCCATGACAGCAGGTGGCGGCGAGCATAAGCGTTTTCGTCCCGGCCCCGGTGCCTGGTATCGCGCCTCCACATTCTATCAGATGACCGCCCTGTCGGGTCCGGTGCCCATGCAGTTGCTGCTGGTGCCGCCGGACCCCTGGCCGGGTGATGCGCAGCGCGGGCAGGAATTGCTGTCCAACCGTTTCCGCTTCGCCGGGCAGAGCTTTTCCGGCGAACTGCCGCCCTGGGATGCGGCAGAGGCGTCTGCCCCTTGGTTGGGGGAAATGCATGGGTTCGATTGGCTGCGCCACCTGCGCGCCACCGGTGGCGATGCGGCGCGGCGGCAGGCCCGCGTGCTGGCGGCCCATTGGCTGGACCTTTATGGCCGCAAATGGGATCCGGTCGCCTGGGCGCCCGATGTAGCGGGCACGCGCCTTGCCGCCTGGGTCGGTCAGCATGATTTCTTCCTGGCCAGTGCCGATGACCATCTACGCGCCGGCATTTTTGACAGCATGGCCCGGCAGGTGCGCTTTCTGGAACGCACCCTGCCCGGCCGGCTGAAGGGGGCTGCCCTGGTGGTGGCCATCAAGGGGCTGGTCTATGGTGGCATCTGCCTGCAGGGCATGGGCCGCGTGGTAGAACGCGCCATTGAGCTGTTGACGCGGGAACTGCCGCGGCAGGTGCTGCCCGATGGTGGCCATATCGAACATTCCCCGGCCCAGCAACTGGCCGTGCTGCGCCACCTGATTGATATTCGCGGTTGTTTCCGGGCGTCGCGCACGGAGGTGCCGGAGGCGCTGCAGCACGCCATCGACCGCATCACCCCCACCTTGCGCTTCTTCCGCCATGGTGATGGCGGCCTGTCGCTGTTCAACGGCGCACAGGAAGGGGAGGGGGTGTTGATCGACACCGTGCTGGGCCAGGCGGATGCGCGCGGTCGGCCGCTGAAATCCACCCCCCATATCGGGTTTGAGCGGCTGACGGCCAACCGCACCTGTGTGATCATTGATGCCGGATATCCCCCGGCCCCCGGCCTGGACGACCATGCCCATGCCGGCACCTTGTCGTTTGAGATGAGCGTGGGGCGGGAGCGGATGATCGTCAATTGCGGCGCGCATCCGGGCGACCAGGGGGCCTGGCGCGCCGCCTTGGCGGCGACTGCCGCCCATTCCACCCTCTGCCTGGCCGATACCAATTCTTCCGGCGTGGTGGAGGAAGGCGGCCTGTCCCGCCGGCCCCAGCGGGTGGAATGCAACCGGACGGAGGCCAATGGCGGCACGCTGGTGGAAGCCTCGCATGATGGCTATCGGGAGCTGTTCGGCCTGGTCCATCGCCGCCGCCTCTATCTGGCGGAGACGGGGGAGGATTTCCGGGGCCAGGATACGCTGATCGGCCCGCAGGGCCGCGAATTCGCTGTCCGCTTCCACCTGCATCCCGGTGTGAAGGCCGCCTGGGTGGAAGGCGAGGCGGGGTTGATGCTGCGCCTGCCCTCTGGTGCGCTCTGGCGCTTGCGCGTGTCGGGGGCAGAGGTGGAGCTGGAGGACAGCATCTATCTGGGCCAGGGCACCGACCCGCGCCCCACCAAACAGATCGTGCTGCGCGGCGTGACCCAATATGGGGAAACCCTGGTGAAATGGGGCTTCCGCCGTGAAGGTACAGACACCGAGACCTGACGCCGATATGTGATCGGCACTAACCGTCCGGGCCGGTCCATATGGATCGGCCCGGCTTCTTTTCCATCCCAGGGTTGACACCAATGACCATCGATCTTGTTCCCATCCGCCGCGCCATCATCTCCGTTTCCGACAAGACGGGCCTGATCGATCTGGGCCGCGCCCTGGCCGCCCGTGGGGTGCAGATCCTCTCCACCGGCGGGTCGGCCAAGGCGCTGGCCGATGCCGGCATTGCCGTGACCGAGGTGTCGGACCATACCGGTTTCCCGGAAATGATGGATGGGCGGGTGAAGACCCTGCACCCCAAGATCCATGGCGGCATCCTGGCCCGGCGCGATTTCCCCACCCATACGGATGCCATGACGGCCCACGACATCCCCGGCATCGATCTGGTGGTGGTGAACCTCTATCCGTTCGAGGCCACCGTGGCCAAGGGTGCGGATTTTGAAACCTGCATCGAGAATATCGACATTGGCGGCCCGTCCCTGATCCGGGGTGCGGCCAAGAACCATGATTTCGTCGCCGTGGTGACGGATGCATCCGACTATGCCGAGCTGATCGCCCAGTTGGAAGGCAATGACGGCCAGACCACCCTGGGCTTCCGCCGCAAGCTGGCCGCCAAGGCCTATGCCCGCACCGGTGCCTATGATGCTGCCATTTCCCGCTGGTTCGCGGGCCAGTTGGGGGAGGATTATCCCCAGCGCCTGACCTTTGGCGGCGAACTGCGCCAGACCCTGCGCTATGGCGAGAACCCGCACCAGTCCGCCGCCTTCTACACCACCGGTGCCCAGCGCCCCGGCATCGCCACCGCCACCCAGCTTCAGGGCAAGGAGCTTTCCTACAACAACCTGAACGACACGGATGCGGCGTTCGAACTGGTGTCGGAATTCGAGCGTCCCGCCATCGCCATCATCAAGCACGCCAACCCCTGCGGCGTGGCCGAGGGCGAGAACCTGCTGGATGCCTACACCCGTGCGCTGGCCTGTGACCCGGTATCGGCCTTTGGCGGCATCATCGCCATGAACCGCACGCTGGATGCCGCCACGGCGGAACAGATCGCCAAGCTGTTCGCCGAAGTGGTGATCGCCCCGGATGCGGACGAGGCGGCCAAGGCGTTCCTGGCCACCAAGAAGAACCTGCGCGTGCTGCTGACCGGCTCCATGCCCAACCCGGCGGAACCCGGCCTGTTCGTGAAGTCGGTGGCCGGTGGCTATCTGGTGCAGACGCGTGACAATGGCCGCATCACCCAGGCCGACCTGAAGATCGTCACCAAGCGCGCGCCGACCGAGGCCGAACTGGCCGACCTGCTGTTCGCCTTCCGCGTCGGCAAGCATGTGAAGTCCAACGCCATCGTCTATGCCAAGGCCGGTGCGACGGTGGGCATCGGTGCCGGCCAGATGAGCCGGGTGGACAGCAGCCGTATCGCCGCCTGGAAGTCCGCCGACGCCGCCAAGGCCGCCGGTCTGGCCGAGGCCGGTACCCAGGGTTCGGTGGTGGCGTCCGACGCCTTCTTCCCCTTCGCCGACGGGTTGCTGGCCGCCGCTGACGCCGGCGTAACGGCGGTGATCCAGCCCGGCGGCTCCATGCGCGACGCCGAGGTGATCGCGGCAGCGGATGAGCGCGGGCTGGCCATGGTGTTCACCGGGATGCGCCACTTCCGGCATTGATGCTGTAGGGCTGGTGCGAGGAAAGGGGCGCGGCCGCAGGGCCGCGCCCCTTTTTTGTTGGGCTGTTAGGACGGGCTGCTTACGGTCAGCCCATTCGATAATAGGACGCTGAACGACAACACGCTCAGTGTCCTATTTCCAGCAAACATTCATGGACAATGAAAAAATGACTGTAGAATGCCTATGAAATTTTCGGTGGCACCGAAAGTTCCTTCACTAGAAAATCCGTTAGTGCTTTGCTTCTAATGCCATCCTCGACCGAAAGTCGAAGTGTTTTCATGGCTTTTTCAATGCTATTTGATGACGCCGTAAGAAGCTTAATCATTTCGGAATTGTTATCAATTTCTTCCAGAATGCCATCGAAATCAGGCTTACCCTTAGTTGAATTTATTTTTATAAGATAATTATAAATCATAAAAACCAAATGATATTTAAATCCCTTGTAACGCCAGTTAATGCCACGCCCCTTAAACAGGGTCTCCACGCGATTCAGAAGTGATGCTGCCACGTAATACTTTTCGAACTGATCCCCTACTGTGAACATTTTATCTCTATTGCTGTTTAAAATCTCTCCGAAATATCGATGCGTGCTCTGAGGCTGCATAAGACATGCCGAGACAAATGCTTTGATTTGCGCTGATAATGTTATCACTTCACTGCTTCGCACTGTAGGAGCGCTGTCGTACTGCTTTGAGCGTCGTTCGTAATAAATGGGAAATTTACGCCCATTCACTCGGGCCTTATAGTACTCCTCTAGATCTTTGTGGAAGGAAGAAAGTGATTCGAATGCCTCGACCTTGACCTCAGTTTGCCGGTTTGTCGCCTTAATTACATTTGCAGCGATATCAGAATCCATCGTCTCGATTATTTTTAGAACAATATGAGTTCCTTGATCAAGGTTATGTTTATTCTGAAATAGAACATGACTACTTTGACACCCATTTACTATTTGATAATCGGTCAACTTTACCTTGCCGCCAATCCGTTCAATTTTCTTTGCAATAATAGTTATTCCATTGTTGTAAATCGCTAGGGCTGCCTGATTGGGGCCAGACTTCAGTGTTGCATCAATCTCTCGATTTACTGCATTTCCGCCCTGAAAATCGCGCACATTGTCGTAGAAAAGATTTCGTTGAAGGGCTCCATCAGAATCTGTTACAAGCTTAAGATACTCTACTACAGAAATACTCCCTACAAAAGACTGCATAACACCATTAATTTCTGGAAGTGATACTAAAGAGGGGAATTCAATTTCCTTTACCGAACGACCACGAACCTCGCGATAAATTTGCTTAAGGCGTTCAGCGTCAATACATTGAAAATTAATTTTTGAAAACATATGCTTGCTACTTAACACATCTAGCTCACTAGCAATCAACCCCTTGATGTGCTGAGGCTCATTCCATATGCCAGTTGTTACAAAGAATAAATCGAGCGCAGGCGTGGCGTTGAGATTAATACTATGTTTATATATACTCTCCTTAATTGATCTTAACCTGGAAATGTCATCATTTTCTGGAACTAAACTCTTATCAGAAAAAAAGTTTCTAATTCCAGCAAGAAAGTTGACGATCTGCGCTCCATTAAACTTGGCAGATGTTTTAGACTGGATAAACGAAAAGGAGACATTCAGAGATCCGTTTCTTTTGATAAAAAACTCAATTTCTTCCGGCTCTTGGACAATATTACCATTAACAATTAAAGCAACTCCATCAATTGCAGTGTCTGCGCCACCGCCAACAGAAAGGCATTCAAAATCAAAATCACGCGGATATTGCTTTGATATGACACAAAAATTTGCAAGCCGCTCAAACTGCTCAGATTCACCAAGATCGCCTAATGAATTTTGTTCGCTAAAATCGCGAACGTAGCTTTTTAGAATTTCGTCGTGCATTATCAGCTCTCGTCGATTGGAAATGGGTTTATACATATATAATAATTCAAAAAAGCGCTTTTTGCAACGCATTTGGCTTTTATGGCCAAAAAAGCGGATCAACTCGATGACGCTTAGTGAAGGAAACGCTATCAGATCAACCTGATCCACCTTTTTTAAGTTGTTTTCCGCTATCGAGCCCTATTATCCTCCCGCCGAGCGACGGCCATGGGGCGTAAAGTGGATGCCGACACATTCGCAACGTTCCCCCAAATCGCCCCCCCCAACTCACCCCTCCGGCAGCTCCGGTGCGTTCCCAAACGGACGGTTCAGAGTCGCCAGAACTTCTCTGGCTGCATACAGCCTGTTGCGGCGATAGCCCCTGCGTTCTGTCGGGATGCCAGCGTCCACCAGTTGGTGAATGGCGTGGGAGGCGGCGACGAAGCTGATGCCCAATACAGCCGCCATGGATCGGGCATTTTCTGCGCCATTGCGCGCACTTTCACCATGGCTTCCCGTGCCGCATCCATCTCCGCGCACACATTGCCCAAGGGCAAGGCATCCTTCGGCGGTGGGGCCGGGACCACGCCATAATGCGCCTCGAAAGGGCTGGGCAGCCGGATCAAGCTCTGGCGAAAGGCGTAGCAGAGATTGTTACGGTTGAGATGGATAAGGTTTAATATGGCCGCAGGAAAGGCTTCTTATTAAACCTTACCGGGGCGTGCCTGTATTGCCATCCCACACAACGCCATCGCATTGGCGGTCGCCTGCTCGTCCAGCCTTGGGGGCACCTTGAACCCGGTTGGGCCAGAGGTACACTCCGCCTGACCCGGTATTCAATCAAATTATTGTTCTCTTTAAATCGGAAAGTATGTTTTCAAGCAACTTCTTCCCTTCCATCAGCTTGTTGATATTTTCATCAGTAGCTTCAATCTGCTCCTGCAATGTCTCGATCAATTCATGGCACGGCTCAAACGACGGGTGGTCCTTGAGTGTGCAGGGCAGGAACTTGGCGATGGTCGGCAATGTCATGCCGGTGGCACCCAATATTTTGATGAATTTGACAGATTCCTCCTCTTGCGGCCCATAATCCCGATAGCCGCTGTCACGGCGCTGGGGCGTCAACAGACCTTCTTCCTCATAGTACCGCAACATGCGGATGCTAACCCCGGTGCGCCGGGACAGATCACCGATTTTCATGGTCGCCCTTGACTCTTACAGTGCTGTCAGACCTTATAAACCCGCTTGTTCCTCCATACCAGAGTGAGAGCAAGCACCATGTCCATCGATACACCAGCGCACGGCTACCTGGACGGGCAGAAAATAGCTGCCGTCGATCTCGCGCCGTTGGCTTTTGCCGGTTTCGCCCATTTCACGGCGATGCAGGTTCGGGGCGGCCTTGTACGCGGGGTTGATCTTCATCTTGATCGTCTGCGCACGGCATCAACGCTCCTGTTTGGTCAGGTCCAACCCGACGAACGGGTACGGGCCTATATCGGTTCTGCGATAGCGGCGAATGCTGGCGATCTTTCCCTGACGGTGACCATGTTCTCCCGCAATGGGGAGTTCACTTCCAAGGGCGTGGCAGACGATCCGGGTGTGTTCATCAGCAGATCGTCCCCGTTTTCCGGGCCCGCCGGCCCCCTGCGCCTGATGCCGGTCACTTACGAGCGACCGCTGGCCGCCATCAAACATACCGGGGAAATGGCGAAAACCCATTATCTGCGACAGGCTGTTGCCCAGGGATATGATGATGCGGCCTTTATCGATAATCGCGGATGTATCAGCGAGGGCACCATCTGGAATCTGGCTTTTTGGGATGGTGAGGCCGTGGTCTGGCCCGAAGCGGACATGCTGTCCGGTGTGACCATGCAGATCATTCAACGCCAATTGCAGAAATCAGGCGTTCCCCAACGGTCTCAGCCGATCAAACTGGAGGATGTTCAGCATTTTGCCGGGGCGGTCGTGATGAATTCCTGGACCCCCGGGGTGGCCGTCAGCGCGCTGGGGGATGCACAAATCCCCATTTCAAAGCGCTTCATTGACCTTCTTCATCATGCCTATGGGATGGAGCCGGCACTGGCATTCTGACCCCCCTCACAATGCCATCGCATAGGCCGCCGCCAGTTCATCCAACGTCGGCGGGGCATAAAACCCGGTTGGGTCAACCGGCGGGCAGGGGTGGGGGGTGGTTTGCACCTGCACCCGCGCCCAACGGTCGGCCAGCGGGCCGGTGGGTTGGTGAAAATGCGAGGTTGCCCCCTTGCCGCGGGCGCGGAACAGGGCGGCCTGTCGCTGGTGCGGTTGCAGGGGGCCGAGGTTCAGCACCACGGCATCGCCCGCCGCCAGGGTGCTTTCCGCCACGGACCAGAGATACGCCTCGCACTGGGCCGCCTTTGCGGCCAGCCAGGCGGGGTCCAGCACTGCCGGTGCGGTTGGGGTGAACAGGGTGGCCATGGCCAGCTCACGGCACAGAAAAAGGGCCGGCAATTCCGCCGCCAGTTTCCTGGCATAGGCGGATTTGCCGGCCCCGGCAGGGCCATCGATCAGGTGCAGGCTGGCTGTCATGCCTGAAGCCACGGGCCCCCGGTTTGGAAATTACTTCTTCCCGATCAGGGTGCCGGCCCCGCCTTCGGTGAAGATTTCCAGCAGGATGGCATGGGGAACGCGCCCGTCAAGAATAACGGCCCCCTCCACCCCGCCATCCACCGCATCGATACAGGTTTCCAGCTTGGGGATCATGCCGCCAAAGGCGGTGCCGTCGGCAATCGCAGCCTTGGCCGCCTCCAGCGACAGTTCCGTCACCAGATTCTTATCCTTGTCCAGGAAACCCGCCACATCGGTCAGCAGCAGCAGGCGCACCGCGTGCATCGCGGCGGCGATGGCACCGGCGGCGGTGTCGGCGTTGATATTATAGGTCTGGCCATCTTCGCCGATGCCGATGGGGGCGATCACCGGGATGAAGCCGGCATGGCGCAGCTTGTGCAGGATTTCCGGGTTGATGCGGAACGGTTCCCCCACAAAGCCCAGATCGACGACCTTTTCAATATTGCTGTCCGGGTCGCGCTTGGTGCGGGTGGCCTTGCGCGCCTCGATCAGGTCGTCATCCTTGCCCGACAGGCCGATGGCATCGCCGCCGGCATCGTTGATCAGGGCGACGATCTCCTTGTTGATGGAGCCGGACAGCACCATCTCCGCGATCTCCATCGTCTCCTTGTCGGTGACGCGCAGCCCGTCGATGAATTCAGACTTGATCTGCAAACGGTCCAGCATATTGCCGATCTGCGGCCCGCCGCCATGCACCACGATCGGGTAGGCACCCACCTGCTTCAGCAGCACAATGTCATTGGCGAAACGGCGCGCCAGCTCCGGGTTGCCCATGGCGTGGCCGCCATATTTCACCACAACGATCTTACCATCGTAGCGGCGCATATAGGGCAGGGCTTCCGACAATGTCCGGGCCTTGTTCAGCCATTCCTCGCGGCTGATCGTCGTGGCGGCGGGTGCGGTCATCTCGTGCGGGCTCCGGTCTGTTCGAAGTGGGCCATGATGATGGGTAAACGGGCGAGTGTCTAACACCAGCGGGGGGTTGGGGCAATCCGCCAATCACCTTGTCACATTTCTTCCCCTTGCAGGACTGTTCGCTTTATGTTCCGATCATGCGTCGGATGGTGGCAGAACCAAGTGGGGGAGGATGCGATGACGGGTAAACCGCTTCTCTATGGGTGCGTCGGCTGTGGCTCCGCCGTGGTGGAAGCGGCGCTGATCCTACTCGGCGACGATTACGATTATGTGGAGGTTGAGCCCTGGACGCCATCGCCGGCGCTGGATGATTTGCGCGCATTGAATCCGCTGGGCCAGGTGCCCACCCTGCGCCTGCCCGATGGCACGGTGTTGACGGAGACAGTGGCCATCCTGCTTTGGCTGCTGGAACGCCATCCGGGCGTGCTGGCCCCGCCCCCGGGCGACCCGCTGCGGCCGCTGTTCCTGCGCTGGCTGGTCTATCTGCCAGCCGCCATCTATCCCATGTACACGGTGGGTGATTTCTGTGACCGCTGGGTGACGGGGGAAGCGGCGCAGGCTCAGTTGAAACAGGCCACCATCGACCGCACGCTGGCCTGCTGGGCCAATGTGGAGGCGGGTTTGGCACCTACCCCCGGCGGTTGGGTGCTGGGCACGCCGGACTGGACGGTGCTGGACCTTTATATTTCCATGATGACGCGCTGGCGGCCAAGGCGGGAGGCGATCCGCACCGTGGCGCCGGGCATCGTCGCGGTGGCGGAGAAGGTGGAGGCCGATCCCCGCCTGCGCGCGCTGTGGGATCGGCATTTCCCCGCCGATTATGATGATCCCTGACGCGGCGGCTCAGCCCTTGCCATTGGCGGAGCGCCAGGCCAGCACCGTCTGCTGGGCGATATCGGCCATGACGGGGATGGTGGCGAGATCGGCACCGGTCAGCAGCGACCGGGCCACCAGGGCCATGTCGGTGGCGGAAACATTGTTCCAGTCCCCCTTGCCGGTGGCGGCGGTCCAGGCCAGCAGGCGGGCCCAATGGTCGCGCCGCTGCGGCAGCAATTGGGTCAGGATCAGGGTGCGCTGCTTCTCCACCCCCAGCCGGCGGCCGCGCAACAGATCATCCACCACCTGTTCATCCTCAAACCAGGACAGGGTGAGGGGGATGTCGTTCACCCACTCGGCAGAGCCGGCGAGGGCTTGTGCCACGATATCCGCCGGCTGTTCAGCGGGCAGCAATGTTTCCAACAAGCCCTCGGTATCGCGGATGGCGGGGGCCGGCAGTGGCAGGGCCAGCGTTTCCAGCACCGACAGCAGGCTGAACGGGGGCGGGGTTTCACTTGTCGCACCGACGGCCATGAAATGGCCCAGCGCCATGGTCAGATAATCGACATTGCTTTCCAGCAGGCCCAACTGTTCGTCGATCTGGTCCAGCATGGCGGTGGCGGCCTTGCGGGTCATTGCTTCACCGCACCAGGCATCGCGGATGCCCATCCCTTGCTTGAACAGCAGGGAGACGATGACATATTTGCGGCCCTGCTTCAGCAGGATGAACAGGCTCTGCGCCCCCGCCCCGTCAAAGCCAGAGGCGAACACCGCTTCCGGCACCACGCCGGGACCGCTGGGCGGGCATTCGACCCCTTTCAGCCGGGCGGCGCGGATGGTGGCATCCACACCGGCCCGCAGTGACTCCGGCAGCATGTTGCGCAGCAGGATCAGCCGGCGCAGGCTGGTGGGCGGCAGCACCCCCTTTTCCGCTGTCTGCTGCAACAGGCTGATCGTCTGCTGCCGGATCCCGGCATCCGGGTCCAGCAGCCAGGCCAGCGCCAGTTCCCGCAAGGGCGCGCTGTCCGGGTTGACCAGCAACATGCCCCCCATGGCGCCACGCGCTTCCATTGGGATGCTGGCGATCATCGGGGCCATCTGCTCATGGACGGCGAAAATATCGCCCTCGGCCTCTTCCAGCAGGTTGGTGAAAGCCTGGATCAGGGCCTGACTCTGATCCTCGGGGGTCTTTGGGACCGGAGAAGGCGCCATTTCCTGCAGCGGCCCCATCATGTCGATCTCCATCGCGAAGCCGGCGCTCTGGGCGATCCGCAGCAGTTCCACTGTAAATTCCGGACCGGCCAGTCCTTCCTCAAGCATCTGACGGACCTGATCGCGCAGATGGCGCGCTGGCTTGGCGGCCTTCTTACCCAACTGAGTCAGGATCATCATCACATCGCCCAGCAGGTTGCTGCACAGGGCAAGGAGTTTCCGGTTGGGCTTTGGCTTGTCAAACTCTTCGCTGAACAGGAACAGCAGTTCCTCCAGCAGTTCCGGCACTTCCAGCAACTGTTCAGCCAAACCGGGGGGCAAGGGGGCCAGCGTGCCCGCCGTCATATGCCGGGCAATCTTCTTCAGCAGGGAGGTCAGTGTCATGGCGGGCACGGGTAGCGGCTTTCCGGATATGGGTAATGGGCTGGTCATGACCATAAGATGGCGGCCCTTCCGGCGCAACAGGCCCACAGGCGGCGCCCAGAGAGGAGATATCCGGTCCGGATAGTTATGTTGAGAAATTATTATTAGGAGGTAACATTAATAATATTACAATTCTGAATGTTTCCAGTACTGGCGCGGTCTTCTGCCTGATCATCAGTATAGATAGTAAAATCACCGGATTGGTTAGATAGTTTTCCCAACAAGGAATATTGCACACCGGCCGTTCCGCGGGAACGGCAGAAGGCACCGGTTTAAAGGGGTGGGGAACGCCATGCGTCTGATCAACCGTCTGCTGAACAGCCCAGCGGCTGACATGGCCGGCACGCGGCACCCATCGTCAGCGCCCTCCCCCATCATATCCACCGTCACGGCTGCCGCGCCTGTTCCCACCGAGATGGTGCGTACCCTCCGCACCCGTTCTGCTGCCTTGTCGGCCGAGGATCTCGCCGGATTGCAATTTGCCGGCAAGCCGCCGGCCTTGGTGCTGGGTTTCGTCTCCCCGCATCTGGATTTCCGCAGCGTCGCGGAGCGGGTGCGGCGTGCTATTCCGGCGGAAAGCCGGGTGATCTTGATGACAACGGCGGGGGAGCTATGTTCGCAGGGCGGTCGGCTTTACAGCCCGGCCGACGGGGCTTGGGATGACATCGTGCTGCAATCCTTTGCCAGCGATCTGCTGGCAGCGGTAGATGTGCGTGCAGTGCCGCTGCATTGCCAGGATATCCGCGCCGGTAAACCGACCCTGGGTCAAGACCAGCGTGTTACGGCAATCGCGGCCGAATTGTCTGCCATCACGCCGCCCTTCGTGTTGGACAGCCGGGACACGCTGGCGCTCACCTTCATCGATGGGCTGTCGGCCAGTGAGAATTACCTGATGGAGGCGGTCTACCAGAGCAGCCGTTTTCCTGTCCTGTTTCTGGGCGGTTCGGCGGGGGGGAAACTGGATTTCCAGCACACCTGGCTTTATGACGGCACCCGGGTGCTGGAAAACCATGCCGTCATCGCCTTTCTGAAATTGGCACCGGGCAAGCGCTATGGTGTGTTCAAGACACAAAATTTCCGGCGCACCGGTATCTCCTTCTCGGTGTTGGACGCCGATCCGGTGCGCCGTACCGTCAGCAGCGTGATCGATGGCGCCAGTCTGGCGGTGCAGAGCTTTGCCGATGCGCTGTGTGGCGCCCTGAAGTGCCGTCCGGCGGAGCTATCCGCCAAACTGGCGCGCTACACCTTTGCCATTGAACTGGATGGTGAGCTGTTCATCCGTTCTGTTTCCGGTTTTGAAGAAGCCACTGGCAAGGCGCATTTTTACTGCGACGTCAGCCCTGGTGATCAACTCCATCTGGTGGAGGGCACCGATTTTGTTCGCCAGACGGAGACGGATTTTCAGTCCTTCCTGCGTGGCAAGCCCAAGCCACTGGGGGGCATCCTTAATGATTGCATCTTGCGCCGGCTGAATAATGGCGCGTCCTTGGGGCAGGTCCATGTCTTTGATGATGTAACGGTGGCGGGTTTCTCCACTTTTGGCGAGCTGTTGGGTATTAATATCAACCAAACCCTCTCGGCCGTGTTTTTCTTCGACAATGCCGGGGGTGATTTCCATGATGATCTTGCTGATCGTTTTCCGATCCATTACGCCCGCTTCAAATCCTACTTCACTGAAACCCGGCTGACCCGCCTATCCTTGCTGAACCGTATTCGCCAGAAGCTGATCCACAATTTGATTGTCCAGGTGGAGGCTACGACTGCGCTTAGCGGTCTGATGGATAAGATGACCGCCTATACCGACCATGTGGATGGCTGCATGTCGGCCATCCGCACGGGCCTGCACGGTCATGCCGCCACCTTCCAGGGGCAGGAAAAGCGCAAGGCGGAGATGGAAGGTGAATTCGCCCGGCTGGGCGATGTGCTGCAGAATGTTGAAGGCGTGCTGCGCGTGATCGATGGGATTGCCGGCCAGACCAACCTTCTGGCCCTGAACGCCACCATTGAGGCGGCTCGGGCGGGCGAGGCCGGCAAGGGTTTCGCTGTCGTTGCGGCAGAGGTGCGCAAACTGGCCAATGATACCAAGGCGACGCTGGGCAACACCCAGGCCGCAATCAACGATATCCATCATTCCGTCGGCGCGTTGGGGGCCCGTATTACCGAGACAGGCAGCACGCTGGACCAGATCGCCGGCAGCAATGTCAGCCTGCTGACCAATGTGGATCAGGTGATGCGTCAGGTGGATGAGGTGAAGCGCAATGTCGCTGAGGCGATTGACAGTGTGCAGGCCCAAACGGGCCTGTTGCAGCAGAACCGCCATTATATCGACCAACTGAAAATTTTGGACTCGATGGGGTGATGCCTCCCAATAAGCCAATGGGTCATTATGGTGTTTTGTTACCGTACCCAAACCAGTCGGTGACGTCGAAATAGACCTGCACTTTCTGGCCATGGTCATTCGTCAAGGTCAGCACATCATAATGTTTGCCATCCTGTTGGATCAGGCTTTGGCTGTCCCGCTTCCAGCCTGGGAACAGGGGGCCGATGGTCCGGTATTCCAGCGGCACCCCCTCTGTGCTGTTGGCAATCTTGCCTTTGAAGCGGATGGCGCTGGCAAAGTCGTCGCCCGTGCCGCTACCGGCCGGGATGACGCCATCCTGTCGCATTGCCGCCAATTGCTGCTCATAGGCCCCGCGTGCATTCACCTGTCCGGCACGGCGGGCAATATTGAACCAATAGGGGGCCTGGCGCAGGCTTGACTCCCCGGCCGCTGGTAACAGGCTGGGGGCGGTTGTGAAACCGCTGGCCACCAGCCCCAACAGGAAGGCGGCGTCCGGATAACCTTGCTGTGCCAATGGTAGCAGCAGATCGGCGGCCTTTCGCGGGTCGGTCCGCCCCGCGCTGCTGCCTAGATAGATGATGCCCAGCCGGTAACGGCCGGCCGCGCTGCCCAGATCGGCTGCCTGCTGGAACAGGCTGAAGGCGCGGTTCTCATCCTCCGGCACGCCTTCTCCCCGCAGATATTTTTTCCCCTCCGCCAACAAGGCGGCGGCGGCTGGCGGCTCTTCCGGTGGATTGATGGGGCCGCTTTCCGGCACCTGGGCGATCAGGGCGGGGGACGTGTTCGCGGGGGGCGGGGGCATGGTTTCCACCCGCAGAGCGGGGGCGGGCGGCTGGCTGGCGCAGGCCCCCAGCAAAAGGCAGCTCAGCAGGGCGGCAAGGGGAAGCGGATGACGCTGGCGCATGGATCGTCCCGTCTGGCGGTTGGCGGCATGATGATCCGGTTGCACAGGTCGGCTGTCAAACAGCCATTATTGCGGGCGGGAATCTCCCTATCGAATTAATCCGAAAGATGGAATCGCGGCGGGGCCGTGCGGGAATTGCTGTTTGGCCTCGGCAGCCTGGATGTGCTTGTTGCGGGACACCACCCACCCCCTTCCGCCCCCGCCCCATTTCCGCCTATAAGCAAGGCTAAACCCGCCCGATACGGTGCCCCTTGCCTTTTGAGAGCCCATGATCTTCACGCCGTTTGAACGCATGGTCGCCTTCCGTTACCTGCGGGCGCGGCGGCAGGAAGGCACGGTGTCGGTGATTGCCGGCTTTTCCTTTGTCGGGGTGGCGCTGGGGGTGGCGACGCTGATCATCGTTATGTCGGTGATGAACGGGTTCCGGGCGCAACTGGTGGCCCGCATCCAGGGTATTGGCGCCCATGCCAGCATTACCCGCGATGGTGGGGCGATCCCCAATTATCCGATCCTGGTGGAAAAGCTGGCGGCCACGCCGGGCGTGGTGATGGCCATGCCGGTGGTGGAAGGCCAGACCATGGCCACTGTCAATGGCCGCGCCACCGGCGTGAAGGTGCGCGGGCTGCTGCCGGAGGATTTCAAGCGCCGGCCCATTGTCGGCAGTTCGGTCATAAGGGGCCTGCCCGATCTGGGGGATGATGGGGTGGCGCTGGGCTTTGGCCTGTCGCGCACGCTGGGTATTTCGGTCGGTGGAGAGGTGACCTTGATCAGCCCCAAGGGCACGCCCACCCCGTTCGGCACCATGCTGCGGCGCAAATCCTTCCCCGTCTATGCGGTGGTGGATGTGCGGATGCCGGATCAGGATGCCGCCAGCCTGTATATGCCGCTGGGGGCGGCGCAGAGTTTCTTCCGTCTGCCGGAACAGGCAACCGCCATCGATGTCTTTGTGCAGAACCCGCAGGATGTCACCGCCCTCCATGCCAGCCTGTCGGCGGCGGTCGGTCCTGGCTATCGCGTCACTGACTGGCGGCAGGCCAATGGCTCCCTGGTCACGGCCTTGGGCGTGGAGCGGGTGGCCATGTTCATTGTGCTGACGCTGATCATCCTGGTGGCCAGCTTCAATATCATCTCCTCCATGGTCATGCTGGTGCGCGGCAAATCGGCGGCGATTGCCATTCTGCGCACCATGGGCGCGGCACAGCGTTCCATCCTGCGGGTGTTCCTGCTGGCCGGTGCCTCCATCGGGGCGTTCGGCACGCTGATCGGCTTTGGCCTGGGGCTGGTGCTGACCTTGAATGTGCAGGCCATTGGCGCGGCGCTGTCATCGCTGCCCGGGGCGGCCAATATCCCGATGATCGCCTTTCTGACCGGCCTGCCCGCCATCATTGATTGGGGGGAGGTGATGCTGGTGCTGGGGCTGGGCCTGTTCCTGTCCATCGGGGCGACGATCTATCCCGCCCTGCGGGCCGCCCGCCTGGACCCGGTGGAGGCACTGCGCCATGGCTGAGACCAAACAGAAGGCAGGCGGCATGTTCTCCGCTGTGGAACGCTGGATCGCCGGGCGCTATCTGCGGGCCCGGCGGCAGGAAGGCTTCATCTCCGTCATTGCCGGTTTCTCCTTCCTGGGCATCACGCTGGGTGTGGCGACGCTGCTGGTGTCGCTTGCGGTGTTCAACGGGTTTCAGCGCGATCTGCTGTCCCGCGTGCTGGGCTTCCAGGGCCATTTGATGGTCTATTCCCCCAATGGCCCCTTCGTGCCGCCGGGCGATGAGATGCGCCGCCTGTCGGCCCTGCCCGGCATGGCGGGGGTGATGCCGGCCATTGACGGGCAGGGGCTGCTTTCCATCCGTGATTATGCCGGCGGCGTGCTGGTCAAGGCGCTGAACGCGGCGGATATTGCCCGCCGCCCGGCCTTCGCCGGTTCCCTGAAGGCAGGCATCCTGCCGGCAGGCGACGGGGTGGCCATCGGGGCCAAGCTGGCCGAACGGGGCGGTATCAAGCTGGGCGACCGTATCACCCTGCTCAGCCCCCGCATCGGCACGGAAGGGGCACCCCGCTCACGCAGTTTCCCGGTGGTTGGCATTCTGGCGCTGGGCGTGTCGGAATTTGATGCCACCCTGGTGCTGATGGACCTGCCCGCCGCGCAAGGTTTCTTTGAACTGGGCGATACTGTCACCACGCTGGAATTGATGCTGGATGATCCGGCCAAGGCACCGGGGATGCACCCGGCGGTCAGCGCCAGCCTGTCGGAACCCTTGCTGGCGCAGGATTGGCAGCAGGTGAATGGCGCTTTCTTCAGTGTCATTGAAACCCAGCGCAATGTGGTGACGCTGATCCTGGCCATGATCGTCATCGTGGCCGCCTTCAACATCATTTCCGGCATGATCATGATGGTGCAGGACAAAGGGCGGGAAATCGCCATCCTGCGCACCATGGGGGCTGGGAGCGGCATGGTGCTGCGCATCTTCCTGCTGTCCGGTGCCTCCATCGGCATTGCCGGCACGGCGGCCGGGGTGGCGCTGGGCGTGCTGGCTTCCCACCATGTGGAAGATGTGCGCCAACTGGTGCAGGCCCTGACGGGCACCGACCCGTTCAACGCCGATATCTATTACCTGTCCACCCTGCCAAGCTGGACGGACCCGGTGCAGGTGGCGCTGGTGGCGCTGTCCTCCGTCGCCCTGTCCTTTGTGGCCACCCTTTACCCCTCCTGGCGGGCTGCCCGGCTCGACCCTGTGGAGGCGCTGCGTTATGAGTGAGGCGATGAACGGCACCGATATTGTGCTTTCCCTGAACGGTATCCGCCGCTCCTTCGCGCAAGGGGAAAAGCGGCTGGATGTGCTGCGCGGCGTGAATGCCGCCGTGAAGGCGGGCGAACTGGTGGCCCTGGTCGGCCCGTCCGGGGCCGGCAAATCCACCCTGTTGCAGATCGCTGGCTTGCTGGAACGGGCCGATGGTGGGGAAATCCGCATTGCCGGCCAGGTGGCGTCTTCCCTGGATGATGCTGGGCGCACGGCGCTGCGCCGGGACCGCATCGGCTTTGTCTATCAGTTCCACCATCTGCTGCCGGAATTCTCCGCCCTGGAAAATATCGTGCTGCCGCAGATGATTGCTGGTGTGGCCCGTAAACAGGCGGAAATCCGCGCGCGGGAACTGCTGGAGCGGGTGGGGCTGGCGGCGCGGGCGGACCATCGCCCGGCCAAGCTGTCGGGCGGGGAACAGCAGCGCGTGGCCATTGCCCGCGCGCTGGCCAACCGCCCGGCCCTGCTGATCGCCGATGAACCGACCGGCAATCTGGATCTGCATACGGCGGAAGCGGTCTTCGCCATGTTCCAGCAACTGGTGCGCGGGGAAGCGGCGGGCGGGGCCCGGCTGGGTGCCCTGGTCGCCACCCATAATATGGAACTGGCCCAGCGCATGGACCGGGTGGTGGAAATGCGCGACGGCGTGCTGGTGGAACGCTGAGATGGCGGGCGCGCTGCCGGACCTGGATTTGCCGGCGGGATACCGCGCCGATTGGGTGCTGGCCTATCATGGCCGCGATCCGGACGGGCTGTCGGAACGGGTGGTGGGCAACCGCATCACCAAGCTGCTGGCCCCGGCCGGCCGTGCCATCCGGCTGGAGATTGAGATCGGGGCCGATGTTGCACGGCTTTCCGCCGACCCGGCAGACCTGAGTGCGGGGGAGGCGGCGGCCTTGGCCGATGCCGCCAGCCGAATGCTGGGCTTGTCCCTGGATGGGGCAGGGTTTGAGGCACTGGCGGCAGAAGATGGGGAGGTGGCGCGCCTGCTGTCCCGTTGTGGCCCCGGCCTGCGCCTGCCCCAGACGGCCAGTGTGTTTGAAGCCCTATGTTGGGCCATTGTCGGCCAACAGGTGAATTTGCGCTTTGCCGGGCAATTGCGCCGCACGCTGATTGAACTGGCGGGGCTGGACCATCCGTCGGGCATGAAGGCCCACCCCACGCCGGACGGGATTGCCGCCCTGGACCCGGACCTGTTGGGCCGGCTGAAATTCTCCCGCGCCAAGGCGGCCTATCTGATCACTGCCGCCAGTGCAGGGGTGGATTATGAAAGCCTGCCGCATCTGGCCCCCGATGCGGCAGAGGCGGCGCTGACCGGTATCAAGGGCATCGGCCCCTGGACACGCGCCTATGTGCTGTTGCGGGCCTGCGCCATGCCGGATATCGCCCCCCTGGGTGACGCTGGGCTGGCAGCAGCCTTGCAGAATTTCAATCGCATGGAAAGGCGCCCCACGCCCGTAGAACAGGGGGAGATGATGCGCCGTTTCGCGCCCTGGCGGTCGCTGGCAACGGCGCATCTTTGGGCCGGCTGGTCGGCGGGGTAACGAAAAGGGGGTAGGGGCCGTGAAACCGCTTCTTCACCCTGATCATGCCCAGATTTTGCCGTGAGCGCGGTTCATCTTGACGCTGATCAAGGCCCCCCTGTCGGGCCTGTTATGGTGAGGTTACCATGCGTATCCGCCCTTTCACTGCCATCGCCGCGACGGCCGGCCTTGTGCTCAGCCTTGTGGTGCCGCCTTCCTTCGCGCGCCCGGGCGATGATGATCGGGGCTGGGGTTGGCACGGCCATCATGATGACGACCGGGATTGGCACCGCGATCGGGACTGGCATGGTGACCGTGACCGTGACCGTGACCGTGACCGCGACTGGCACGGGCCGGACCGGCGCCGGGATGTCTATGTCCATGAGGACGTGCATATTTACCGCCCCGGCCCGCCCCCCGGCCCGCCGCCGGGCTGGTGGGAGCATGACCGTCGCCCGGTGGTGAATTACTATATCCCGCCGGAGCGTCGCCGGGTTTACCGGGATGTGGTGGTGGTCCGCCCCTATGGCCATTGGTACAATGGTTATGGTCACTATCGCCGCGACGATGACGCCCTGCTGTGGCTGGGCCTGACCGGCATCACGCTCGCCATGCTGAACAATATCAATGAGAACCAGCAGCGCGCCCTGGAAGATGCCCAGATCCGCGCCACTGCCGCCCCCATCGGCCAGCCGATCTATTGGTCGGACAGCGGGGCCAATGGCCAAGTGGTGGCTGTGCGGGAGGGGCGCACCGCCACCGGTTCCTATTGCCGGGAATTCCAGCAGACGGTGATGATCGGTGGTCGTGCGGAAGATGCCTATGGCACGGCCTGCCGGATGCCGGACGGGGTCTGGCAGGTGGTGAACGATCAGCAGTAAGCGCGTGTGGCCGGGGCGGCAGATCGCTGCCCCGGCCCCTTTGCAGGAAGCGTTGAAACAGGGCATCATTCTCGCCTTGCCGGGAGGATGCCATGATTCTCAGTGAGCAAAACCAGCCTTTCACCGTCTCAGCCGATGCTGCCCAACGCGCGGTGCGGATTTATGCCATGATCGTGGCCCTGGTTTTCGCCGATCCGCAGTTGGTGGCCATTCCAGCAATCACTTGGCTGATACGTGGCCTGGGGCTTTCCTGTTTTGCCTTGGGCGGCGTGCTCTGGCTGCTGTCCCGCAGCCATGCCGTGGGGCTGGCGCCGCTGCTGGCCTTTGCTGCCGGGGCCTGCACCCTGGCGCTGCTGGGCATCGGCTGGGGCCATCTGACCCTGTGGGGGATGCTCTGGCTGCTGCTGGTCGCCGCCACGGATATCGGCTGTGGCCTGTGGATGCGCCGGCTACTGCGCGAATTTAAAAGATAAGGAATTGGGCTGATTGTGGTGAAGAAACGACAGTAGAATTGTGGAGAAGGGCGCAGTTGAATTCCTTGTAACCGTTCCATTCTGCGTTGGATGAATAGTGCTATTCATCCCATTTCTTTATGGTCAGTTCAGGCCAGAGTGCGGCCCAGCGGGCAGCCTTTTTCTCATAAATAGTGCGTGTAATCTGTCTCTGGTTTGGTCGCACCAGCGGTGCCAGAAGATCGGTCAGCCCATAGGGCGCACATATCTCCAGCCCATTGCCCTGCGGGCGGACCGCCACTGTGGTGGCCGTCGTGGGGAAGGTCGCCACCGCTTCCGTGATCGACCGATAAGGGGGAATGGGATAGCCGAAGCTGCCCTGGTACCAGAGATGGACCCGCGCCTGGTTTTTCACATCCTTCCAGACCGGTATATCGGCGAATATGTCCCTGATCCGGCTGGCGTGCGCCTGTTCCGCGTCGGCGGAAAGATCATCGGCGTCGAAATAGACGATGTCGATATCGTTGATGCCGTGATCATGGGGAAGCCCGAAGGCATTGTTCCACACCGTCTGTGCCACGGCCCCCGCAGCCAGCCAACCGTTGGGCAGGGCAACCCGGTTCCAATTGGCCAGAATTTTCCCGATCAGGGGTGATTTCGCCAGGATGGATGTCAGCAGATCGTGACTGTCGGTCATGCCATTTCCTGTTGGCGGGCGGGGGCGATGGTCAAGGTTTGATCAGCATACCAGATGCATCAGACGGATGGGGGAGTCGCATCCGGCCCCTGCTTTGCGGTAGGGTCTGGATCAATCCCGCTCCGTAGCCTGATCGTTGCCGCCTTGTCCGACCCCGGTTTCATCCATCTGCGTGTCCATTCCGCCTATTCCCTGGCGGAAGGGGCGATCAAGCCCAAGGAGCTGGTGAAGCTGTGCAAGAAGCACGGCTTCCCGGCGGTGGCCGTCACCGATACCGGCAACCTGTTCGGCTGCCTGGAATTCGCTATGGCGGCATCCGACGATGGTATCCAGCCCATCATCGGCTGCCAGATGTGGATCACCCCCTTCGGTCCCTTGAAAAAGGTGGCGGGAAGGGTGCTGGGGCCGGGGGCCGACCAGCTTGTCCTGCTGGTGCAGAGCGAGCAGGGGTACCGCAACCTGATGCGGCTGGTCTCCAAGGCCTTCATGGATACCGATCCCGGCCTGCTGCCCCAGGTATCACTGGAGGATATGGAGGGGCTGACCGACGGGTTGATCTGCCTGACCGCCGGGGTCGGCGGCGGGTTGAACCGGCTGTTGCTGGATGGGCAGAAGCCCCACGCGCTGGACCTGCTGGCAAAGCTGAAAACCCTGTTCCCAGGCCGACTTTATATTGAGTTGATGCGCCATGCCGAAGGGCCGATCGGCCAGGCGGAAGCCAAGGTGGAGCCCGATCTGATCGATCTGGCCTATGGGCACGATATTCCGCTGGTCGCCACCAACGATGCTTATTTCGCCACGGCGGACATGTACGAGGCGCACGACGTGCTGCTCTGCATCGCCGATGGTGCCTATGTGATGCAGGAGGATCGCCGCCGCGTCACCCCGCAGCATTATTTCAAGACCGCCGCCGAGATGCGGGAACTGTTCGCCGATCTGCCGGAGGCGGTGGACAATACCGTCGTCATCGCCCGGCGCTGCGCCTACATGCCGCGCAAGGTGAACCCGATCCTGCCGCCCTTTGCCAGCGAGGGCGGGCGTGAGGAGCCCGATGAATTGCGCATCCAGGCGCATGACGGCCTGACCTACCGCCTGAACAAATATGTGTTCACCAGCGGCATGGCGCAGGATGAGAAGGAGAAGATCGAGAAGGAATACCGGGAACGGCTGGATTTCGAGCTGGAAACCATCATCAAGATGAAGTTCCCCGGCTACTTCTTGATCGTGTCGGACTTCATCAAATGGGCCAAGGACCACGGCATTCCCGTCGGGCCGGGCCGTGGCTCGGGTGCCGGATCGCTGGTTGCATGGTCATTGCTGATCACCGACCTGGACCCGATCCGCTATGGGTTGCTGTTCGAACGCTTCCTGAACCCGGAACGCGTGTCGATGCCCGACTTCGATATCGATTTCTGCCAGGATCGCCGGGAAGAGGTGATCAAATATGTTCAGCAGAAATACGGGTATGACAAGGTCGGCCAGATCATCACCTTTGGTAAGCTGCAGGCCCGCGCCGTGGTGCGCGATGTGGGGCGCACGTTGCAGATGCCCTATGGTCAGGTGGACCGTATCTGCAAACTGATCCCCAACAACCCCGCCAACCCCGTCACCCTGCAACAGGCGCTGGACGGGGAGCCGCAATTGCAGGAAATGCAGCGCGGGGATGAAACGGTGGCCCGCCTGCTGACCATCGCGCTGCGGCTGGAAGGGCTCTACCGCCACGCCTCCACCCACGCCGCCGGCGTGGTGATCGGCGACCGTCCGCTCTATGAGTTGGTGCCGATGTACCGCGACCCGCGGTCAGACATGCCGGTCACCCAGTTCAACATGAAATATGTCGAACTGGCAGGTCTGGTGAAGTTCGACTTTCTGGGCCTGAAGACGCTGACCGTGCTGAAAACGGCGGTCGACCATGTGCGCGATCTGGGCCCGGAACTGGATCTGCTGGATTTGGATATGGAGGACAAGAAGTCCTACGACATCCTGGGCCGGGCCGAGAGTTCCGGGGTGTTCCAGCTTGAAAGTTCGGGGATGCGCGACGTGCTGCGCCGCATGAAGCCGAACCGGATTGAGGATATTATCGCACTGGTCTCGCTCTACCGCCCCGGCCCGATGGATAATATCCCCAAATACATCAAGGTGAAATTCAAGCAGGAAGAACCGGATTACATGCACCCGGCCTTGCAGCCGATCCTGGAGGAGACCTTCGGCATCATGGTGTATCAGGAACAGGTGATGCAGATCGCCCAGGTGCTGGCTGGCTACAGCCTTGGCGGTGCTGACCTGCTGCGCCGCGCCATGGGTAAGAAGATCAAGGAGGAGATGGAGAAGGAGCGGGCGAAATTCATTGCCGGTTCCGCTGAAAAGCTGGCCGTGCCGGAAGAACAGTCCGGTCTGATCTTCGATCAGGTGAACAAGTTCGCCGGTTACGGCTTCAATAAATCCCACGCGGCGGCCTATGCGCTGGTGGCCTATCAGACGGCCTTCATGAAGGCCAATTACCCGGTCGAGTTCATGGCCGCCACCATGACCTATGATATGGGCAATACCGACAAGCTGAACCAGTTCCGCCAGGAGCTGATGCGCTTGCGGATCAAGCTGCTGCCGCCGGATGTGAACGCCTCTGCCGCCCGCTTCGCCGTGGAAACCCTGCCCGATGGCAGCCGGGCCGTGCGCTATGCCCTGGCCGCCATCAAGGGGGTGGGGGCGCAGGCGATGGAATCGGTGGTGGCCGAGCGCCGCGCCAATGGCCCCTATAAGGATGTGTTCGATTTCGCCCGCCGTGTTGATCATACAGTGATGAACAAGCGGATGATGGAAAAGCTGGTCTGCGCGGGGGCCTTTGACAGCCTGTCGCGCAACCGCCAGCAATTGTTCGCCGGGCTGGAAACCGTGTTGCGCTACGCCCAGGCCGAAGCGCAGCAGCGGGAAAGCGGCATGGCCAGCCTGTTCGGTGCCACCGAGGCGCTGAAGGCCCCGGACCTGCCGAAAGTGCCGGATTGGGAACCGCTGGAAAAGCTGCGGCACGAGTTCGAGGCGATTGGCTTTTATCTCTCGGCCCACCCGATGGATACGTTTGCGCCCGCCCTGACCCGGATGCGGGTGGTGAAACATGCCGATCTGCCCAAGGCCATGCGCGATGCCAAATCCACCCGCTACAAGATGGCTGGCATCGTGGTGGCCCGCCAGGAACGCACGGCCAAAAGCGGTAACCGCTTCGCCTTCGTCACCCTGTCGGACGCCACCGGCGTTTTCGAGGTGACCCTGTTCCAGGAAACCCTGGCCCAGAGCCGGGAGATGCTGGAGGCCGGCAAGGCCGTGCTTGTATCGGTGGATGCCCAGCGCAATGGGGAGGAAATCCGCCTGACCTGCCACGGCGTGCAGTTGCTGGAGGAGGAGGTCTCCAAGACCGCCGCTGGCTTGCGCATTCTGGTGGATGATGTGCGCGCCGTGGAGGGCATCAAGAACACCCTGTCCCGCCTGCCGCCGGGGCGCGGCAAGGTGATGCTGGCGGTGGAAGTGGATGCCCTGCGGGAGGTGGAGATTGCCTTGCCGAAAACCTTCCAGATCGACAGCGCCGGCCGTGCCGCCATCAAGTCCCTGCAGGGGGTGGTGGAGGTTTTGGAGTTGTGATCGAGCCCCTATTACTTCTGTAGGATTGTTCCCTGTCAATCATTTGCTACTGTGTCCCAAAGGATAAATCCAGGAAACAGGTGGCAGGTCGTGGGCATAGTGGCGCAGCAGGTAGCGAACTCCATCCCCGGACAACAGGACATCTTGAAGCTGTCAGGGTCAGACACCGGTCATCTGCTCATCACCATAGGTGACAAAGGGCTGACCGGTCGGTTGAATGACCAGCCTTTCGATCTGTCCAACGTTACCCTGCCATTACAGTGGATCGATGCCAGTGCCGTTTCCGGTGCCACGGTGACATTGCAGGTCGAACCGCAGGTTACGGCCGGATATTTACTGTCAGGTACCGCTGGCGCCGACATATTGCGGGGTGGTGCCGGTAATGACAATCTCAGCGGCGGTGATGGGGACGATATAATATGGGGACTGGGGGGGCAAAACACCCTGGATGGCGGTAACGGGGCCGATTTATTATACCTTTCGCCTGTTTCAGGCGGTAGAGACTATGTCAGGGATTTTAGCTCTGGTGACCAGATCAATCTGGGTCGGACCATCACGTCAATATCCGACGGGGATGGTACCGGCGCGTTGGGCGGAGCCGTGCAGGTTCGTTTTTACAATACATGGACTGCGGAACTTTATGTTGATACAGATGGTGTAGTCGGTGCGGATTATAGTGTAATAATGGTGGGCGAATATACTATCCACTCCTTCGGAATTGGTGTTGGAAATTTGACCTATATCCCCGGAATTACTTTGATGGGGACTGCAGGTGATGACCTGCTGGTCGGCACAAATAATAATGACAGCCTTGCCGGGCTTGATGGCAATGATACGCTGGATGGTTTCAGCGGCGATGATACGTTGAATGGCGGGGCTGGTGATGACCTGTTGCGGAAGCGCCTTGACGGGACAAGCACTTTCTATGGCGGTGCTGGCTTTGATACCGCCGAACTGACATTTGATACGGCCAACGGTCTTCGTACTTACAGCATTTCTCCCCAATTTTCTGAAGAGCAGTTCTACGGCTTAAACGTATATAGCTATTTGTATTCAGATAATTTTAAAGATGATGGATATGTTTATATTGAGGATGTGGAAAAATTAATCGTTAATGGTCTTGAATATCACCTTATTAAAGGAACGGTTTATAATGATAATTTGGCCGGCGTTGGCAATGTTCGTAACCTTCTGTTCGGCAATCAGGGCTCTGACTCGATTGTCGGCAGTAACCTTGCGGACACGCTGTATGGCGGCTGGGGGCATGATACTCTGCACGGTGGTGCTGGAGACGATGTACTGGAAGGAGGAAGCGGAAATGATATTATGAATGGCGGGGCGGGATACGACCTTGCTGTTCTGGATTATTCCTTAAATGTTTACGGCATACAGGTAATTGTTACCGAAAATCGTATTGTCATTAATAAGGGTGAGGTTGATCAGCTTTATTCAATCGAAGCCGTTCTGGTCCGTGGCACCCGCTATAATGATGTTATTGACGGAAGTGACCGGACGGAGACATTGGCCGGCGGTGCCGGCTCAGATGTGATCAGGGCCGGTGCTGGCAATGACGTCGTTAACGGCAATACGGGCAGTGACATCTTATGGGGCGGGTTGGGTAACGACCGGTTCCCGTTGGCGGGCTACAATAGTGAAGGTGATATCGACCAAGTGATGGATTTCCATGCAGGCGATATCCTCACCTTTAGCCAAACGATAGTGTCCGGTGATTTGACTATTTCCAGCTATCAGGCCGGTGATTGGGAGGGCTTGGCTCTTGGTGACATCCGCTATAAGGACGGCGCGGATGGCAGCGTCCGGCTTTATGTGGGTGCGGACGAGACGGCCGGGGCTGATTACGCGGTTGATATCGCTGGTCTTGGTACCGGCGCTCTGCTGAGCGTCATTGGGGGGAATCGTTTGGTCCTGTCCCCCGCGCCCATCACCAGCGGCCAGGGCACGGCCAATGCCGATATTCTTCAGGGGGCGGCAGGTATCACGCGGCTGCAAGGGGGCAAGGGCAACGACCTTATCATTGGCGGTGACGGAACCCAGGCGGCGGGCATGAATGCCCGTTTTGCCGATGTCACCATTCTGCGGGATGGGGCCGGCGGCGTGCAGGTGATCGATAACCGTCCAGACGGGGAAGGCGCGGATATCCTTTCCGGGGTCGAGCTGCTGCGGCTGAACGACCGGGTGGTCCTGCTGACAACACCCGATCTGCGCTCGCCCGTGCCGTCGGCCCAGGTGGATGAGAACTGGTATCTGACCAAGAACCCCGATGTTGCCGATATCGTGGCGCGGGGTCTGCTGCAAAGCGGGGCGCAGCATTTCCAGCTCTATGGGCTGGCGGAGGGGCGCCAGCCCAATGCCGTATCGGACAATCTGGGTAATGGTTTCAGTGAAAGCGCCTATCTGAACCGCTATGATGATGTGCGGGCGGCAGTGGTCAAGGGCATCTTCACCAGCGGCTATCAGCATTATCAGGTGGCTGGCCGGGCAGAGGGCAGGGAGGGCTATGTCGACAAGGGGCTGCTGGCCTATGGTTATGACGAGCAATATTATCTGATGGCCAATCCGGATGTGGCCGCCTCTGTCCGGGTGGGCGATCTGGCCAGCGGGTACGAACATTTCGTGCGCTCTGGCTTCAAGGAAGGGCGCGACCCCAACGCCTTCTTCGATACGGACTGGTATCTGGCCAAGAATCCGGATGTGGCGGCGGCCGTGCAGCAGGGGGTGCTGTCCAGCGCCGAGGCGCATTTCTACACCTATGGCTGGCGGGAAGGGCGCAACCCCTCAGCGGCTTTCGATGTCAAAGCTTATGCTGCCGATCACCCGGATGTGGCGGCGGCCGGGCTGAACCCGCTGCTGCATTTCCTGCAATATGGTGCTGCCGAAGGTCGCATCGTGCACGGGCTGGGGGATGCGGACTGGCTGTAACGGGTGGTTATCTCCCACCCGGTTCAGGCCGGGTGGTGGCCGCTGAGCAGTTCCACCGCCGTGGCCAGCATCTGGCCGTGTGTGTCGTAAAGGGTGGTCGCCCGCCCATGGACAATATCGCCCGGCTGCAACCGCAGCAGCCGGGCGATACCCTTATCCGCAGTCAGGGCCAGGAAGCCGGCCGGCTGGCTGCGGAAACTGACGCCACAGGCGGACAGGATGGCGCCAAAGGGGATGCGCCGTTGCCGCACGGCAAACAGCGCCGCCGTCGGCAGCACATCCAAATGCATCTCGATCAGCCCCAGCTCTGCCGGCGTGTCGCTATCCGCGCCGCTCAGCAGGACGTGCCGGCGCAGACGCCGTGCCTCTTCTGCCGTATGCAGTACGGTGAGGCGCATCCGCTCACCCCAGAAGGCCTCCAGCGTGGCGGTCATGCCGTGATCATGGGTCAGCAACTGCCGCGCCGTCTCCGGCAGGGCGTCAGCGCTGATCCAGTAAGGGGTCGGCGGCGTCCCGCCCTCGGCCTGCAGGCGCAGGAAGCCCGTCAACAGGTCAAGTTCGGCGGGTGTTGCGGCAGGGAGAGTCATGTTACCGTAGGCTGTATGGAAGGGGCTGCGTGTTTTATGATGGGCGCGGACCATACGGCACCGTTGCGGCCCTGCCAAGACATGGCCGACCTGTTCTGATGGCTCCATCCGATTGCACCTGTTCCGCCATCATTCCGCCACGGCTCATGGTCAGGTTATCGACCTGCCTGGTCCTCTGCACCGGGGTGCCCGCCATGTCCCGCCGTCACCGGGCGCAACCTGGAGGCAGGGCGCGATTCGCTGTTGTGCCTGCTGGCGGGCCCCGCCTGGGTCAATGGCACCAATTATCGTCCTTCCGCCCCTTAGCGCTTGGGCCAGATCTATCGGGTCCTGGGCGACAAGGTCGCGGCGGCGCAGGCTTATCGCCGCGCCCTGGCCCTGGAACCCAAACACAAGGAAGCCCAGGCAGCCCTGAAGGCTTTGAAAAATACCGGATAATCCGCCGATTTGCCTCCGCCATGCGGTGTCGACGGGTCCGGCGGGCTAAAATCGCGGCCGGGCGGGGTTGCAATGCGCCGCCGCCTGCGCTATTCCACGGCCCATCGTTAATCCCACACGTGGGCTTGCGGTGCGGATACTTGTACCTGTCGGAACTTCTGCAGGTGGTATCAGCATCGGTCCGGTGTTTGCCCAGCATGATGCCGGGTGGACGTCGCCCACGGAGGAAGAACCGGAAAAGGACTTTTCCTATGGCTATGCCGACCTTTACCATGCGTCAGCTCCTCGAAGCTGGCGTCCACTTCGGTCACCACACCCGTCGCTGGAACCCGAAGATGGCCCCGTTCCTCTTCGGCGTGCGCAATGGCGTGCACATCATCGACCTGGAGCAGACCGTTCCGATGCTGCATCGCTCGATGCAGGCTGTTCGTGACGTGGTTGCCGGCGGTGGTCGCGTGCTGTTCGTTGGCACCAAGCGCGCCGCCCAGGAAAAGGTGGCCGAGGCTGCCAAGCGTTGCGGTCAGTACTATGTCAACCATCGTTGGCTCGGCGGTATGCTGACCAACTGGAAGACGATCTCCCAGTCCATCCGTCGCCTGAAGGAAATGGACGAGGCGCTGG
Source organism: Azospirillum sp. RU38E (assembly GCA_943370215.1). Classification (GTDB taxonomy): domain Bacteria; phylum Pseudomonadota; class Alphaproteobacteria; order Azospirillales; family Azospirillaceae; genus Niveispirillum. The sequence goes on along the minus strand of CALRQC020000004.1, from coordinate 154,728 downwards.
CCTCTGGTGAAGGCTCCGGCCGCACCAAGAAGGAACTGCTCAACATGACCCGCGACCGCGATAAGCTGGAGCGCGCGCTGGGCGGTATCCGTGATATGGGCGGCCTGCCCGACCTGCTGGTGATCATCGACACCAACAAGGAAAGCCTGGCCATCCAGGAAGCCAACAAGCTGGGTATCCCGGTTGTCGCCATCGTCGACAGCAACAGCGATCCGGACGGCATCACCTTCCCGGTGCCGGGCAATGATGACGCCCTGCGCGCCATTGAGACCTATTGCGATCTGCTGGCCGGTTCCGTGCTGGACGGCCTGCAGGCTGAAATGTCGGCCGCTGGCATCGATGTCGGCGCCCAGGAAGAAGCCCCGGTCGAAGTGCTGCCCGAGGAAGTGGCGGCTGAGGCCCAGGCCTGAGTTTGAGTGACCGCGGCCGGGCCGTACCCGATCTCGGGGGCGGTCCGGCCGTTGTGCTGTTCAGGGGTTGGCAACCATCGCGGCATTCGCTGCGGTGGTTGCTCACCCGTTTTTGACGATGACCCACCAATCCTAGCGGATAGAGAGGCGAATTATGGCCGAGATCACTGCTGCGCTCGTCAAGGAGCTGCGCGAGAAGACCGGTGCCGGCATGATGGACTGCAAGAAGGCACTGGCCGAAACCGCCGGTGACACTGAAGCCGCCGTCGACTGGCTGCGCAAGAAGGGCCTCGCCGCCGCTGCCAAGAAGTCCGGCCGCGTCGCTGCCGAAGGTCTGGTTGGCGTTGCCGCCAACGGCGTGGTTGGCGCTGCCATCGAGCTGAACGCCGAAACCGACTTCGTTGCCCGTAACGACGCCTTCCAGGGTGCTGTTACCACCGTGACCAAGCTGGCTGTCGACAGCAATGGCGATATCGAGTCGCTGAAGGGCACCGCCTATCCGGGCACCGGCCGCACCGTTGCCGAAGAGCTGACCCATCTGGTCGCCACCATCGGCGAGAACATGAACCTGCGCCGTATCGCCAAGCTGGAAGTGAAGGATGGCATTGTCGCCTCCTATGTTCACTCCGCGCTGGCTCCCGGCCTGGGCAAGATCGGCGTGCTGGTTGCTCTGGAATCCACGGGCGACAAGGCCAAGCTGGCTGATCTGGGCAAGCAGATCGCCATGCATGTTGCCGCCGCCCGTCCGGAAGCCCTGGATGTTGCCGACGTCAGCACCGCCAACCTGGATCGTGAGCGCGCCGTTCTGGTCGAACAGGCCCGTGCGAGCGGCAAGCCGGAGAACATCATCGAGAAGATGGTCGAAGGCCGCATCCGCAAGTACTATGAAGAAGTGGTGCTGCTGGAGCAGCTCTACGTCATCGACGGCGAAACCAAGATCCGTAAGGTCGTGGAGAACGCTGCCAAGGACGTGGGCGCTCCGGTGGTGCTGACCGGCTTCGTCCGCTTCCAGTTGGGCGAAGGCATCGAGAAGGAAGCGACGGACTTCGCGGCCGAAGTGGCTTCGATGGCCCGCTGATGCACGCCGCCTGAATCCCGCCGCAATCGGGATTTAGGAGGCCGGTACCTGACGGGTGCCGGTAGAAGTCTGCCAATCCGGGCGGGAGCTTTTCCCGCCCGGTTTTGCCCTGCATTCCCTGATCGAAAGGACCAACCCCGTGCCCGCTGCCGCCCGATACAAGCGCGTTTTGCTGAAGCTCTCTGGCGAAGCCCTGATGGGCGAACGGGAATATGGACTTGACCCCAACGTCGTCGACCGGATGGCGCGGGAGATCAAGGCGGTCATCGAGATGGGGGTGGAGGTTTGCGCCGTCATTGGCGGCGGAAATATCTTCCGGGGTATTTCCGGCGCTGCGTCAGGCATGGAACGCGCGACCGCCGATTACATGGGAATGCTGGCCACGGTGATGAACGCACTGGCCGTGCAGAATGCCCTGGAAAAGGCCGGCGTGCCGACCCGCGTGCAGTCGGCCATTCCCATGGCCAGTGTCTGCGAACCCTATATCCGTCGTCGGGCGGAACGGCATATGGAAAAGGGCCGGGTGGTGATTTTCGCCGCCGGCACCGGCAATCCCTTCTTCACCACCGATACCGCTGCGGCACTGCGCGCCTCTGAAATGGGCTGCGATGCGCTGCTGAAGGCAACCAAGGTGGATGGCGTCTATAGCGCCGATCCGAAGAAGGTGAAGGACGCGATCCGTTATGATCGCCTCACCTATCTCGATGTATTGTCGCGCGATCTGGCCGTGATGGACGCGTCGGCAATCTCGCTTGCCCGCGAGAACAAGATTCCGATCCTGGTATTCTCCATCGTGACCGACGGCGCCTTCGCCGAGGTCATGGGCGGGCGGGGCAAGTTCACCATCATAACCGAAGAGGCATAAGGTGGCCGCTCCCGACCTTAAGGACATGGAACGCCGCATGGCCGGCGCCCTGGAAACCCTTCGCAAGGAATTTGCCGGTCTGCGCACCGGCCGCGCTTCCGCCAACCTGCTGGAACCGGTGGTGGTCGAGGCCTATGGCTCGACCGTGCCACTGAACCAGGTGGCCAATGTCAGTGTGCCGGAACCGCGCCTGATCTCTGTGCAGGTGTTCGACCGCAGCACGGTGAAGGCGGTGGAAAAGGCCATTCGTGAAAGCGGCCTGGGGCTTAATCCGCAGACGGAGGGTTCCACCATCCGCGTGCCGATTCCGGAATTGAATTCGGAGCGCCGCAAGGAGCTGACCAAGGTCGCCGCCAAATATGCCGAGCAGACCCGCGTTGCCGTGCGCAACGTGCGCCGCGACGGCATGGATGCCGCCAAGAAGGCCCAGAAGGATGGCGACCTGTCCGAAGACGAGCTGAAGGGCCTGTCGGACAAGATTCAGACCGCGACCGACGCCCACATCAAGAAGATTGATGAGGCGCTGGCGACCAAGGAAAAGGAAATTCTGCAGGTCTGAAGATCGGCAGAGGGGAAGGGATCGGCCCGTCATGCACGGCACCGACAGCCAGGGTTTCGGTCCGCCGCCGGCGCACATTGCCATCATCATGGATGGTAATGGCCGCTGGGCGACGGCGCGCGGCTTGCCGCGTACCGCCGGTCATAAGCGTGGGGTGGAGGCCGTCCGCAACGCGATTGAGGGCGCACGCGAATTGGGTGTGCGCTACCTGACCCTCTATAGCTTCTCAACGGAGAATTGGAGTCGGCCGGAGGATGAGGTTTCCACCCTCATGCAACTGCTGCGCTTCTATCTTCGTGGGGAGATTGCCAAGCTGCACAAGAATGGCATTCGCCTGCGGGTGATCGGCGACCGGCAACGCCTGTCGCCGGACATCCAGGCGTTGATTGAGAACTCCGAGGCCCTGACGGCCGGTAACCGGGAAATGACCCTGGTGCTTGCCCTTTCCTACGGGGGCCGGCAGGAACTGGTGGATGCGGCCCGCCGCATGGCCGAATCCGTGGCGCGGGGAGAGATGACCCCCGGTGAGATCAATGCGGAAAGCTTCAGCCGCCATCTGTTCACCGGTTCGGATATTCCCGATCCTGATTTGATGATCCGTACCAGTGGCGAAAAGCGAATCAGTAATTTTCTGCTCTGGCAGTTGGCCTATGCCGAGCTGGTTTTCGTCGATACGCTGTGGCCGGACTTTACCCGGCGCGAGCTGGAGGATGCCATCCGCGAATTCCACCGGCGCGATCGCCGTTTCGGCGCCACGGTGGGAAGCCGTTGAGCGTGCCGCCCCCCAAGAAGCGCCCGTCTGATCTCGCCCTGCGGGTGATGTCGGCTGTGCTGCTGGGGCCGCCGGTATTGGCGGCTGTCTGGCTGGGCAGTGTCGCCTTTGACCTTCTGATTGCATTGATCGCCGTGCTGGGCCTGCGCGAATGGGTGCGGTTGGCAGAACCGGGGCAGCAGCGTCTGCCTTTCAGCCTGTCCCTGGTGGCCGTGGCGGCCGTGGTGGCGACCGATCTGTTTTCGGGCGCCCATGCCGCCGTGCTGCTGGCCTTGGGTGCGACGCCAGCGCTCTATCTGGCTGCGCGGGCGACGCGGATGCAGCACCGGCTGCTGCTGGCGGCCGGCGTTCCCTATATCGCCTTGTCCCTGGTGTCGCTGGACTGGCTGCGCACGGAGAATGGGGAGGCGGGTCTCTCCCTGTTTCTATTCCTGCTCCTGTCCATCTGGGCCACCGATATCGGCGCTTATGCTGCCGGACGTACCATCGGCGGGCCCAAGCTGGCCCCGCGTATCAGCCCGAAAAAAACCTGGGCCGGCCTGATCGGTGGCATGATTTCTGCGGCCCTGGCAGGCTTTGGTGTCGCCAGTTGGGCGGGCGCGGAAAAGCCCTGGTTGGCCCTGATCATTGGCGCCCTGTTGGCCGTGGCGGGCCAGGCGGGCGACCTGTTCGAATCGCATATGAAGCGCCGCGTGGACATGAAGGATAGCGGCCGGCTGATCCCCGGCCATGGTGGCATTCTGGACCGCATCGACGGTCTGATCTTTGCTGCCCCGCTGTTCGCGCTGATCCATGGTCTGGCGGGAGAGTGGTTGCAATGGTGGTAAAGGCAGCCCCCGCACGACGGGTGACGGTGCTGGGCAGTACGGGTTCCGTTGGTTCCAACACGGTCGAGTTGCTGGCTGCCTATGCCGATCGCTTTTCGGTGGAGGCGCTGGTTGGCAATGCCAATGTGGCCAAGCTGGCGGCGCAGGCGAAGCTGCTGCGGGCCAGGCTGGCTGTGGTCGCCGACCCTGCCCATTATTCAGCCCTGTGCGAGGCGCTGGCGGGAACGGGCATTGAAGCGGCGGCCGGGGCTGATGCGGTGGTGGAAGCTGCCCGCCGCCCGGCAGATTGGGTGATGGCGGCCATTGTTGGCGCCGCCGGCCTGGCCCCCACGCTCGCGGCCATTGAACGCGGCGCCACTGTGGCCTTCGCGAATAAGGAAGTGCTGGTTTGCGCCGGCGATCTGGTGATGCAGGCGGTGCGTCGCCACGGCGCCACCCTGTTGCCGGTGGATAGCGAACATAGCGCCATTTTCCAGGTCTTCGACGAAAAGCGGCGCGACGCGGTCTCGCGTCTGGTATTGACCGCCTCTGGCGGTCCGTTCCGGGAAAAAAGCCTGGAAGAAATGCGGGCCATGACACCGGCCCAGGCCTGCGCCCATCCGAACTGGTCGATGGGGGCCAAGATTTCCGTCGACAGTGCCAGCATGATGAACAAGGGGCTGGAGCTGATTGAAGCCCATCATTTGTTCGCCATGCCGGAAGCGCGCATCGATGTGCTGGTCCATCCGCAATCGGTTGTTCACAGCCTGGTCGAATATATCGATGGCTCCGTGCTGGCCCAGTTGGGCACGCCGGATATGCGTACCCCCATCGCCGTGGCACTGGCCTGGCCGGAACGGATTGCCACGCCGGGCGACCGGCTGGACCTGATCAGGGCCGGGCGGTTGGACTTCCAGGCGCCCGACCCGGTGCGCTTCCCCGCTCTCTCGCTGGCCAGGGAAGCCTTGCGTGCCGGTGGGTCGGCCCCTACAGTGCTGAACGCGGCCAATGAGGTGGCGGTGGCGGCCTTTCTGCAAGGCCGCATCGGCTTCCTGGATATTGTTCGTGTGGTTGAGCGCACATTGACGTTGCTTGGTCCCTCGCCGGTCACCACCCTGACCGACGTGATGGCGGCGGATGGGGAAGCTCGGCGCCTTGCCTTTGCCGAAATTGCAGGTTAGTCCACCTGCGGACGATACGGAGCCTCGGGGCATTTGATGGAAGTTCTGAGCTTCATCTGGAATTACGGCATCATGTTCCTTGTGGTGCTGACTATTCTCGTGTTCGTGCACGAGATGGGGCACTTTTTGCTGGCCCGGCTTAATGGCGTGCGGGTAGAGGTCTTTTCTGTCGGTTTCGGGCCGGAAATTTTCGGTCGCACCGATCGTCATGGTACTCGCTGGAAATTCAGCGCCATTCCGCTGGGCGGCTATGTGAAGATGTTCGGCGATGCTGGCGCCGCCAGCACGCCCGGTGACGGGCTGAGCCAGATGAGCGAGGCGGAGCGCGCTGTCTCCTTCCACCATAAAAGGGTGGGGCAGCGCATGGCCGTCGTGGTGGCCGGACCGATGGCGAATTTTTTGTTCGCCATCGTGGCTTTTGCCTTCATGTTCACGGTCTATGGCCAGCCCTATTCCTCGCCGGTGGTGCTGGAAGTGGCTGCAGATGGTGCAGCCAATGAGGCGGGGATGAAGCCGGGCGACCGCATCATCCAGTTGGAAGGGGCTTCCGTCGAACGGTTCGAGGATGTGCTGGGTGCGGTCATCATCAACCCCGGCAAGCCCCTGCACATGGTTGTCCAGCGTGCGGTGGCGGGTGAGCCGGAAAAATTAGAGACGCACGAGATAGTTCTCACGCCTCGCCACGTGAAAGTGGAAGATCGGTTCGGCAATGTCCATACGATCGGCCGGATGGGCGTTATCCATGGGGGCTATGAATATCGCCGCCATACGCCACTGAAGGCGGTCTGGGAAGCTGTCAAGGAGACGGCCGGTTCGATCGACAAGACCCTGGGTGTCATCTGGCAGATGATCAAGGGGGAGCGGGAGACAACCGAACTGGGTGGCTTTCTGGGCATCGCCCAGATGACCGGTCAGGTGGTGCAGGAAAATTTCGTGACGGTGCTGTGGTTCATGGCCGGCATGTCGATCAGCCTTGGTCTGATCAACCTGTTCCCCATTCCAATGCTGGACGGGGGACATCTGCTATATTACGCCCTGGAGGCCGTTCGTGGACGGCCTCTGGGTGAGCGGGCCCAGGAATATGGTTTCCGGGTGGGCCTGGCTTTGGTATTGAGCTTGATGCTGTTTGCGACATGGAACGATCTTGTCCGTCTGCGTGTCGTTGATTTCGTCAAGAATGTCCTGTCATAGCCTTTTGGGGGAACAGTTGGTCTCGGTTTCCAGGTTCGCGGCACTGTGCCTGCTGCTCGGCGGCACGACCGCAACATCCGTCATCGCGCTCTCATCTGGCGCCATGGCCCAGGAGGCGTTTGATGGTGGCATCATCCGTGATGTCCGTGTCGAAGGCTCCCAACGTATCGAAGGGGCGACGGTTCAGTCCTACCTGACGGTACGGGCCGGCGATCCGTTCGATCCGGCGAAGATCGACCAGTCGCTGAAGTCGCTGTTCGCCACCGGCTTGTTTGCCGATGTGGCGTTGCGCCGCGACGGGGGCACGCTGGTGGTGGCGGTGGTGGAAAATCCCATCATCAACCGCATCGCCTTTGAAGGGAACAAGCGGGTCAAGACCGAGGATATCGGCGCGGAAGTGCAGTTGCGCCCCCGCACGGTCTATACCCGCACCCGCGTGCAGAACGATGTGGAGCGCATCCAGGAGATCTATCGCCGGAAGGGCCGCTTTGCCGCCCGGATCGAGCCGAAGATCGTTCAGTTGGAGCAGAACCGCGTCGACCTGATCTTCGAAATCGACGAAGGCCAGATGACGGGCGTGCAGGCGATCAGCTTCGTCAATAACAATGTGTATGACGACAGCGAACTGCGCGAGATCATGATCACCAAGGAATCGCGCTGGTGGCGGTTCCTGTCGTCCAACGACAATTATGATCCCGAGCGCCTGCGCTATGATCAGGAGCAGATTCGCCGCCATTATTCGCGCAATGGCTATGCCGACTTCAAGGTGCTGACGGCGGTGGCGGAACTGACGCCCGACCGCGAGGATTTCTTCATCACCCTGACGGTGGATGAGGGCAAGCGCTACAAGTTCGGCAAGATCGAGATCAGCAGCGACATTCCCGATCTCGATATCGCCCCGCTCTATCAGGCGCTGAACACGGTCAGCGGTGACTGGTACAACAACGACAAGATCGAGGAATCGATCAAGGCGCTGCAGGACCGGTTGGGCGATCTGCAATATCCGTTCGTCGAAGTCGACCCGCTGCTGGAACGCAACCAGGAAGACCAGACGATCGATCTGCTGTTCGAAATGAAGCAGAGCCCGCGCGTCTTTGTGGAGCGGATCGACGTTAACGGCAATTACCGCACGCTGGACAAGGTGATCCGGCGTGAGATCCTGCTGGTCGAAGGCGATCCGTTCAGCATTTCCAAGGTCCGTCGCTCTGAGCAGCGCATCAAGGATCTGGGCTATTTCCTGGAAGCGACAGTTACACCGAAGGAGGGCAGTTCGCCCGATCAGGCGGTGCTGACGGTCGATGTGCAGGAAGATTCCAGCGGTGAAATCCAGTTGGGTGCGGGTTACTCCACCACCGACGGCGCGTTGCTGGACTTCTCCTTCCGTGAACGCAACTTGATGGGCAAGGGCCAGGATCTGCGCTTGTCCACCACCCTGTCCAAGCGCACGTTCGAGGTCGATCTTGGCCTGACGGAACCCTATTTCCTGGACCGCGACTTGGCGGCCGGTGTCGACCTGTTCCGCATCGTGCGTGACGATTCCCGTTATTACTCCTACAGCCTGGAAAGCACGGGCATGACCCTGCGCCTGGGTTATCCGCTGTCTGAGAAGCTGCGCCAGCGCCTGTCCTATTCGTTGAGCCAGAATCAGATCAAGGACGTCCAGATCGGTTCTTCCCGCTTCCTGCTGGATCAGCGTGGCTCCACGGTGACGTCGGCGGTGGAAAGCCAGTTGTTGTGGGATGAGCGCGACAGCCGCCTTGAACCGAAGTCAGGCTTCTACTTCCTGCTGTCCAACCAGTTGGCCGGCTTGGGCGGTGACACGCGTTACCTGCGCAATCGCATCACTGGCGGCACCTATTGGGAGCCGTTCGACGAGGTGGTGCTGGGCTTGACGACAGAGGCTGGTTATATCTGGGGCATGGGTAAGAAGCTGCGCATCAATGACCGCTTCTTCCTGGGTGGTGATACGTTGCGCGGTTTCGAAGTGGGCGGTGTCGGTCCGCGTAACATGCCCAACATGGCCAACAGGGATAACAGCGACTCGCTGGGCGGTACGATCTTCACCCGCGCCAGCCTGGAGCTGACCAGCAAGCTGGGCCTGCCGGATGAGCTGGGCGTAAAGGCGCATGTTTTCAGTGACGCCGGTACGCTGACCTCCTCCAAGGAGACGCCGGGCCAGGGCGACATGTTCTATGACAGCAACAAGATCCGTGCCTCGGTCGGTGTGGGTGTGTCGTGGAAGTCGCCCTTTGGGCCGATTCGCCTCGATCTGGCCTATCCGTTCTCCAAGGAGCCCTATGACCGGACCGAACAACTGAAATTCAGCTTCGGTACGCGTTTCTGATGATGTGGCGGGCGGGTACTGCTCTCCGGCGTTGCCTGATTGCCGGTCTGGTCCTGGTGACGGGGCCGGCCATCAGTTGTGCCGCTCCGGCGGTGGCGCAGGAGCCGACCGCCAGCCCTTTGCCCGTCTTGGCCCAGGTGGTTGGGGAACCGGCAGTCGCGACACCGGTGCCCGCCAGCCCGCCACGCCGTGGCGGGTTGCCCTATGCTCAGGTGGCGGTGGTGGATGTGCAGCGTATCCTGCAGGATGCGGCGGTCATGCGCTCCATCCAACAGCAACTGGATCGGCAGAAGGATCAGTTCCAGCGTGAGGTGGCAGCCCAGCAGGAACAGTTGCGCGTGGCCGAGCAGGATCTGGCCAAGCTGCGCCAGTCGGTGGCGGTGGAGGAATTCGACCGCAAGCGTACCGACTTTGAAAGCCAGGTTTCTGCCATGGGCCGCGCGCTGCAGGAGCGGACCCGCCGACTGGATGTGGCCTTTAATCAAGCCCGCAACAGTGCCATCAACACCCTGGATCAGGTGATCGCCGAGGTGGCCAAGGAAAATGGGGCCACCTTGGTGATTTCCCGCCAGTTCATCGTCTATCAGGCGGGCACGGCGGGTGACATCACCGATGAGGTGATGCAGCGGCTGAATGCGCGCTTGCCGGAAATCATCGTCAATCTGCCGGCGTCCCCCTGAGGGCCGGTTAACCTTCTCCGCCTTATCTTTTCGTCCAGAGGTCCATCCCATGGCCGATCCCCGTTTCTTCGACCGCGCCGGTCCCTTCACCCTGGCAGCACTGGCTGCCTTGTCCGGGGCAGAGGTGGCGCCCGGCGCTGACCCCGATCTGCTGTTGCAGGATGTGGCGCCGCTGGACGGCGCGGGGGAAGGGCAGCTTTCCTTCCTCGATAACCGCAAATATATCGAGGCGTTCAGCGCCAGCAAGGCGGCGGCCTGTGTCGTGCATCCAGCCCTGGCCGACAAGGCGCCGGCCGGCATGGCGCTGCTGCTGTCGAAGAAGCCTTATCGTTCCTATGCGCTCTGCGCCCAGGCCTTCTACCCGCTACCCCAGGCCAATGGGGTGATTTCCCCGGCCGCCCATATTGACGCGACGGCGGTATTGGGACAGGGGGTCGAGATTGCGGCCGGAGTTGTAGTGGAAGCAGGGGCTGTCATCGGCGAACGGGTACGTATTGCCCCCAATGCCGTCATTGGCCGCAATGTGGAAATCGGCGCCGATACGATCATCGGCGCTTGCGCCTCGCTGTCGCACTGTATCATCGGGGCGCGGGTGATGATCTATCCTGGTGTCCGTATCGGGCAGGATGGTTTCGGCTTTGCCATGGATATCGACCGGCATGTCCGGGTGCCGCAACTGGGCCGCGTCATCATTGAAGATGATGTGGAGGTGGGGGCCAATGTCACTATCGATCGCGGGGCGGGGCCCGATACGGTCATTGGCCGGGGCTGCATGATTGATAATCTGGTGCAGATCGGGCACAACGTCCAGCTCGGGGCCGGCTGCGTCATCGTGGCCCAGTCCGGCATTTCGGGAAGTACCAGGTTTGGCCATCATGCCGTGTTGGCGGCGCAGGCAGGCGTTGCCGGTCATCTGACCATCGGCGCCGGTGCGCGCATCGCGGCACAGAGCGGCGTCATGCGGGACGTGGAGCCCGGCACGGAGGTGTTCGGCACCCCCGCCATGCCGAAGCGGCAATATTTCCGGCAGGTTGCCATGATGGGCCGGCTTGTCAGGGGCAAAAGTGGACAAGGCGATGAACGCGACGGCGGATAATAAGGTTTTGGAGCAGCTCGACATCCTGCGGATCATGCAGATGATTCCGCACCGCTATCCGATGCTGCTGGTGGATAAGGTGCGCGATATCGTGCCCGGCGAAAGCTGCACCGGTATCAAGAATGTTACGGTGAACGAGCCGATCTTCACCGGCCATTTCCCGCAGAAGCCGGTTTTCCCCGGCGTGCTGATTGTGGAAGCGATGGCCCAGACCTCCGCCATTCTGGTGATGCACACCATGGGGCAGGAGGCTGAGGGGCGGCTGGTCTATTTCATGGGGATTGAAGAGGCGAAGTTCCGCCGCCCCATCGTGCCGGGCGACCAGATCCATATCAAGGTCCAGCGCCTGCAGAATCGCCGCAACGTCTGGAAGTTCAAGGCAGAGGCTTTCGTTGATGGCAATCTGCACGCCGAAGCCACATATTCTGCCATGATTGTCATGGATAGTGAGAAGGCGTGAGGCGATGGGCCGGGGCGTTGGCCTCCGGCCCATCGCATCCCCTTGATCCCTTGCGACGGAACCATCCGCACATGAGCAGTTTCATCCATCCCTCTGCCATCGTCGACCCGGCTGCCCAGATCGGGAATGGCGTGCATATCGGCCCGTTCTGTGTTGTCGGCCCTGATGTGGTGCTGGGGGATCATGTGCGGCTGGTCAGCCATGTCGCCGTTGATGGCCTCACCCGTATCGGGTCCGGCACCGTGGTCTACCCCTTCGCCAGCCTGGGCCATCCGCCGCAGGATTTGAAATATAAGGGGGAGCCGTCGGAACTGATCATCGGCTCCAACAACAAGATCCGCGAGCAGGTGACCATGAATCCCGGCACCGAGGGTGGCGGCATGGTGACCCGGGTGGGCAGTGGCGGGCTGTTCATGGTTGGTGTTCATATCGGCCATGATTGTACCGTCGGCGACAATGTGATCTTCGCCAACAATGCCACCCTGGGCGGGCATGTTGAGGTGGGGGATTATGCTGTGCTGGGCGGCCTGTCGGCCGTGCATCAATGGGTGCGCATTGGCGCCCATGCGATGATCGGCGGCATGTCGGGCGTGGAGGCCGATGTCATCCCCTATGGTCTGGTGAAGGGGGAGCGTGCTTTCCTGGCCGGCCTTAATCTTGTGGGGCTGGAACGGCGCGGTTTCAGCCGGGAACAGATCGGTGCCCTGCGCAATGGCTTCAAGCGCGTGTTCGCCGCCGGTGACGGCACCATGGCGGAACGCATGGAAGCAGTGGCGACGGAGTTCGCGGATAGCGATCTGGTGGCCGCCATGCTGGATTTCCTGGCCAAGCGCGGATCGCGTGCGCTGACCCTGCCGCGCTGAGGCGGGGTGATGGCGGCCAAACTCGGCATTCTCGCCGGTGGCGGCGACCTGCCGGTCCGGCTGGTGGAGACGTGCCGCCGTGATGGGCGGGAATTTTTCCTGATCGCACTGGAAGGGCAGGCGGAGCCGGACTGGCTCTCGCCCGCCATTCCGCACGCGTGGTTCCGCATGGGGGCGGCCGGGGCCATCCTGGATCGGCTGAAGGCCGAACGGGTGGTGGAGATTGTGCTGGCCGGCCGGGTGCGCCGGCCCTCCCTGGCTGAATTGCGGCCGGATTGGAAGGCCACCCAGTTTTTCACCCGTATCGGTATGAAGGCGCTGGGGGATGATGGCTTGCTGCGCGGCGTGGCGCAGGTGCTGGAGCAGGAGGGGTTCCGGGTGGTCGGGGTGCAGAACCTGATCACCGATCTGTTGACCCCCGCCGGCCCGCTGGGCAGCGCCCGTGCCGATGAACAGGCGCTGGCCGATATTGCCCACGGTCTGCGCGTGGCGCGGGCGCTGGGGGAGCTGGATATCGGCCAGTCCGTGGTGGTGCAGCAGGGTGTGGTGTTGGGGGTGGAAGCCATTGAAGGGACCGATGCGCTGATCCAGCGCTGTGGTCCGTTGCGTCGGCCCGGTGCGGGCCCGGTGTTGGTGAAATGCGCCAAGCCACAGCAGGATCGCCGGCTGGACCTGCCGGCCCTGGGGCCTGATACCGTGGCCAATTGCGTGGCGGGGGGCTTTGCCGGTATTGCCATGCAGGCTGGCAATACCCTGTTTCTGGGCCGGGAGCAGGCGGTGGCCACCGCCGATGCCGCCGGCCTTTTCCTGCTGGGGATCGAGGCATGAGCGCGCCGCTGATTTTCCTGGTGGCGGGGGAGCCATCGGGCGATGTGCTGGGGGCCCGGCTGATGGCCGGGCTGAAGGAGGCCACCGACGGGCAGGTGCGTTTTGCTGGCATCGGTGGCGATCGCATGATTGCCGAAGGGCTGGACAGCCTGTTCCCCATGGAGGAACTGACCCTGTTCGGGCTGGCCGAACTGTTGCCCAAGCTGCCCAATATCCTGCGCCGCATCCGTCAGACGGCGGATACCATCCTGGACCTGAAGCCGGATGCCGTGGTCACCATCGATGCGCCGGATTTTTGTTTCCGGGTGGCGAAGAAGGTGCGGCGGGTCAACCCGTCGATCAAGTTGATCCATTATGTTGCCCCCACTGTCTGGGCCTGGCGACCGGGCCGGGCCAAGAAGATCGCGGCTTTTCTCGACCATCTGCTGGTACTGCTGCCGTTCGAGCCACCCTATTTCGAGAAGGTGGGGCTGCCGGCTACCTTTGTCGGCCATTCCATCGTTGAAGCTGGGGTGGAGCAGGGGGATGGGGCCGCCTTCCGCGCCCGCCATGGTATCGCGCCGGAGACAAGGCTGTTGACCGTGCTGCCCGGCAGCCGGCGCAGCGAAATCAAGGTGTTGTTGCCGGATTTCGGCCATGCGCTTTCCATTCTGGCGCAGCGCCATCCCGATCTGCGGGTGGTGGTGCCCACGCTGGGCAAGGTGGCGGGACCGGTGCGGGATGCCGTGGCGGGCTGGCCGCTCGCCCCCATCGTGGTGGAGGGGGATGCGGAGAAATATGACGCCTTTGCCGCCTCTGACGCCGCGCTCGCCGCCAGCGGCACGGTGGCGCTGGAATTGGCGCTGGCGCGGCTGCCGGCCATCATTGCCTATCGCATCCACCCGCTGACCTATGGGCTCTACCGCCGGCTGATCCGGGTGAAATATGCCAATCTGGTCAACATCATGCAGGATCGGATGCTGGTACCGGAATATCTCCAGGGTGATTGCGCCCCCGATCGTCTGGCCGAAGGGGTTGACCGGCTGCTGACGGATCCCACCGCCCGGCAGACGCAGATTGATGGCGTCGCGGAAGTGGCGCGGTGGTTGGGCCAAGGGGAGGAAAAGCCCCCCAGCCGTCGTGCGGCGGATGCAGTGTTGGCGGTGATCAGGCAGAGATGATAATTTTTTGGTGTAATATACAGAAGAATTAAATTATATCGGCTTCTCACATCATGTTTCACGTATTGAAACTGTATCAGGGTTGAGGTTTTCGATGTTGAGGCTTGAAAAGCGATTTTTAGCTTTGTTCCCGGTTCTCTTTCTGGGTGTCGGCATTTCAATGCTGGCTGCCTGCAAAAAGGAGAGCAATGTTTCCGAAAATGATTATGCGTTGATCGGGAAAAAGGGCGTCATCCGCTACGTTGTGATAAAAAACAATCGTGATGATGACGAAAATATTTTCAATTTATCTGATCATATTTGTGATGGGTATTCTCCGTGTTCTGTTCAGTATTGGCGTGATGATGATCGCGCTCCTAAATCGGTAGATGTTACCGATGAGGATTTTGCCCATCGGGTCGCTACTTACTGGAAGAACAGCTCCACTGGAATCGATGAGCTTGTCAGGAAGGATCGGCCCAATGCGGTGAAGCGTTAGGGTGGAGTATGTTAATATACGCCCAGCGATCAGGCCGATCCCTGGGCGTTGGTCCCCAGCGCTGCTATCCCACCCTTCCCGATGGGCAGCTAGGTGGCCCGCGTGAAATACCAAATTTCAGGCGATCTCTGGGGTTTACCCCATCAGCCGGCGGGCGATGGCCTCATCGATATGGCCTTTCAGCACCGGGTCTTTGCTGTAGAGCCGGTTGAAATCCCGCCTGTCCAGCAGCAGCAATTGGCAATAGGCGCTGGCCGTCACGTCGGCATTCCGCGGCTGGTCCATGACCAGGGCGATCTCCCCGAAGAAATCGCCATTGCCCAATCGGATCGGTTGTTCCAGCCCCGGCACCTCCACCGTTACGGCGCCGGAGGAGATGAAATAGACCGTATCGCCGCGTTCTCCGCGCCGCACAATGGGTTCACCCGGGAAATAGAGACGCGGACGCAGCAGCCGTTCGATACGTTTCAACCGGTCGGGGGAGAGGCCGCTGAACAAGGGCACGCGGGCCACCAACTCGTGCGTAGCCAGCCCCAGATCCAATTGCGGCGGCTGTTCCACCGTCTGTCGGCGCTCACGCAGGTCGCGTTCCAGCGTGTTGAGGATTTCGCGGCTGATCAGCGCTTCCTCGAACAGGGCCTGGGTGGCCCGTTCCTCCATCCGCAGGCCGGCGCGGATCAGATATTGTTCCTCCACGCTTTCGATATAGGCGGGATACTGCAGGCGGATGATCTCCATCGCCTCATCGATGCGTTTCATGCGGGCGGCCAGCCGGTCGCGCACGGCGCTGGCGGCCTCTTTGCCCAGCATGGGCTGCAGGCGCTCATTGGTGAAAAGCTGTAGTTCCTGCAGGCAGAAGCGCAGGGCGATCAGCATGGCGAACCGTTCCGACAGACGGGCGGCCACCGGCCGTTCCACGCCGGTGCGACGATGCAGCCACAGTGCTGCCCGCAGGCTCCGGCTTGGACGCACCATCTTACGGGCGATAAGGTCGTAACCGGCGGGGCCACCGGTCTTCAGCCCGTCCTGTAACTGCCCGGCCCCGGCGGTCAAGGTCTCCACCGTCAGGCGCGAAATCAGCCCATCATGGAAATAGGCCAGATAGCGCTGTTCCTCATAACGGGCCAGGGTCGAGAGCCCGATATAGAGCCGGTCCTCCACGGACAGCGCCCCGTACTGGGCATCCAGGTCAAGCTGTTCCTGGGCCAGTTCCGCGCCGCGTTCCAGCAGCGGGTCGATGGCGCGGCTGGTATCCAGGCCGAACCGCCCGGCCACCTCCTCCAGATCGCGCCGCACATTGCTGAGCGACAGGCCCAGTGCCCGGTTGCGCAGGTTCAGTTCCACAGGCGTCAGCTTGTCGATGCCCAGCAGGCGGATCAGCGGGCGCAGGGTGGTGCCCTGCACGAACAGGGTGAACAGCACAAAGCCGGTGGCCACCACGGCCACCGTATCTTGAATGCCACCCGGCACCCTGCGGTTTTCCGTCACCGCCAGCGCCAGGGCCAGCGACACCGCACCACGCAGCCCGCCCCAGGTCATCACGGCCCGATAGGGAATGCTGATACGGTCGCTGGCGCCGATCCAGCCCAGCACCGGCAGCAGGCCGAACACCACCAGGGCGCGGGCCACCAGCGCGCCGGCCACCAGGGCGGCCAGCAGGGCCAGATGGCTCCATCGCGCATTCAGCAGGGTGGGTGGCACCAGCATGGAGGCAAACAGGAAGATCAGCGAATTGGCCCAGAAGCCCAACTGCCCCCAAACATGTTCCAGCCCCTGCCAGCTTTCCGGGCTGAGCCGGGTGCGCCCACGCGACGCCATCACCAACCCGGCCATCACCACCGCCACCACGCCCGACACATGCAGATAATGTTCGGCCAGGATGAAGGAGAGATAGGCCAGCGCCAGGGTCAGGGTGATTTCCGATTGCGGCTGGTTGCGCAGCGGCGTGACGATCAGGGCCGTGGCCCAGCCCATCCCCCATCCCACGGCCACCCCGCCCAGAAACTTTACCAGGAAATCCAGCCCGGCGGCGGCCAGATTAGGCTCCCCGCCCTGTGTCAGCATGGTCAGCAGCAGGGTGGACAGCACGATGGCGGCGGCGTCATTGAACAGACTCTCCCCCTCCACCAGGATGGAAAGCCGGCGGGGGGCGCCAAGATCGCGGAAAATCCCCACCACGGCGGCCGGATCGGTGGTGGCGATGATGGATGCCAGCAGCAGACAGACCACCAGTGCCCGCTGGGTGGCTTGCCCATGCCAGATGCCCCAGGCCCACCAGGTGGCAAGTCCCGCCACGGCGGTGCAGACCAGCACAGCGACGATGGCCAGCAGCAGCACCGGCCCCAGATCGTCCAGCAAGCGGCGCACATCCACCGCCAGGGCCGTTTCAAACAGCAATACGGGCAGGAAGATATAGAGGAAGGCGGCCGAGGTCAGTTCCACCTCGCCCAGCGCCTTGATAAAGTCGCCGACCGGTCCGGTCCCCAGCCAGGAATTGCCGCCATGGATCAGCAGCCCGATGCCGACACCGGCCGCCGCCAGCACCACCGTATAAGGAAGGCGTAGTCTTTTTGCCAAAGCGGGCAGAAGACTGACCAGACCCAGCAGCCCGGCAATGGCCAGCAGCGTAAAGACCAAGGCATCCATTCGGGGGTGATGCTTCCATGGCGGAAAAGGGGAAATCGGGACCGCAAGATTACATGGAAGCGCGCCGGCCACCAGCGGTCGGCGACAGCGGGGGCCTATGCATCGCCTGCAGCCACTGGTGTTGGCCGCCGCACTTCTTTATGTTTCATTAACCGGCGGGGATTGGGGATGCCGGATGGGCCCAGAGGCGCGAGGCCCAGCGGGGGGAAATGGCCGATGGAAGATGACCTTCTGGTATTTGCGGCGGAGCCAGACGCAGCCCATTCCACGCCCGCCCTTTCCCCCTGGTTGATTTTGATCGTTGATGACGACCCTTCCGTTCACAGCGTTACAAAACTGGCCTTGCGCGATCTGGTTCATGCCGGGCGCAAACCGCTGTTCCTGTCCGCCTATTCGGCGGTGGAAGCCCGGCAGATTCTGGTTGCCTACAGTGATATAGCCCTGGTCCTGCTGGATGTGGTGATGGAGAGCGAGGATGCGGGGCTGAGCCTTGCGCGCGCCATCCGGGAGGAGTTGGGCAATCAATATGTCCGCATCATCCTGCGAACCGGCCAGCCCGGCCAAGCCCCGGAACGGGAGGTGGTGGCGCGGTACGATATCAATGATTACCGCGCCAAGGATGAACTGACCGCCGCCAGGCTCTGGACCTCGGTACTGACGGCTTTGCGCGCGTATCAACAGATCCGCGCGCTGGAGGCGAATCGGGCCGGGTTGGCCCATATACTGGATGCCACTGCTCGCCTGTTTGAACAGCGCGATGCCGGCCGTTTTGCCACGGGGGTGGTGGAAAGCCTGCTCGCCTTGGGCGGCCCGGGTGCTGGCGCTTTGCTCGCCCGGGTGGAGATGGTGGAGGGGGAGCCGGTGGGCGAACCGCGCCTGCTGGCGGGGCGGTTGATGGGAACTGGTCCGGAAGCCCGGCCCGTTCTGGTGGCAGGGCCCTTGTCCCACAGTGTCCCGGCGGAAATCTGCCAGCAGATCGTGCAGGCATTGGCCCAGCCGACGGGGATTCAGGGGGGCGGCTGGCTGGCCATTCATACGAGCATATCCCCCACCATTGCCGTCATCATCCATTTGTCGGGCCTTCAGCCTGACCACGTGCCCGATCAACGGGTCATGGCCCTGTTCGCCCGCACCATTGCCATCGGGCTGGATAATGCGCTGCTGGTGGAACAACTTTCCCGTGATCGCACCCATGACCGGGCCACCGGCCTGTTGAACCGCACCGGGTTGGTGGCTGCGGTGGATGTGCGGTTGGGCCTGTTGGGGGAGGACGGGGCCGGCTCCTGTGCCGTTGCCCTGATCGATCTGCGGCGCTTCCGCGATTTCAATCAGGAATTGGGGGTCGCCTGGGGTGACCAATTGCTGGGTATCACGGCCCGGCGGGTGGTGCAGACAGCCGGGCCGGGTGCTGCCTGTGCCCGCACCGCGGGTGACCAGTTTGCCATCATGCTGCCTGGCGGGCCGGATCTGGAAATGGCGCGCGCGCAGGTGCGCGCCATCGCCGCTGCCGTATCGGAGCCGGTAACCCTGGCAGGGCGGGAGGTGCATCCGTTGGTCACGCCAGGGCTTGCCTGGTGCAACCTGCCCGACCGCCATGCGGAGGAGATGCTGGCAAGGGCGGAGGAAAGCCTGCACGCTTCCAAACGTGCCTTTGGCCGCTTGCAGGAGGTTCTGGTCGGCAATGACAATGACCAGAACCGGCTCGGCCTGGCGATGGAGCTGAGTGCAGCGCTGAAGCAGAATCAGTTCGAGCTCTATTATCAGCCCATTGTCGATGCCGTGACCCGTAAGGTGGTGGCGTTTGAGGCGCTGGTGCGCTGGAAACACCCGGCACGCGGCATCGTGGTGCCCGCCGCCTTCATCCCAGCGGCGGAGGAGACGGGGCTGATCGTGCCCATCGGTACCTGGGCGATGCGGGAGGCGGCCACCCGTATCGCCGAGTGGACCCGGGCCAGCGGCCGGCCCATCTGGGTCAGCGTCAATATCTCCGCCGCGCAATTGTCCGAACCGGGCTTCCTGGACCATGTCAAACGGGTGGTGGAGGAAAGCGGGGTTGATCCCACGCTGCTGAAACTGGAAGTGACGGAGAGCATCATCATCGGTGATCCGGCCCATGCGGCAGAAATCCTCTCCGGCCTGCGCGATCTGGGCATTCGGCTCTGCATGGATGATTTCGGCACCGGCTATTCCAACCTCTCGTACTTGCAGACATTGCCGTTTGATTTTCTGAAGGTGGACCGGGCCTTCGTGTCCAGCATGATTGACCGCTTCGAAAGCCGTACCATCCTGCGCACCATGTTGGCCCTGGCCCAGCAGCTTTCCCTGGAAGTGGTGGCCGAAGGGGTGGAAACGATGGAACAGGCCGATGAACTGGAGCGGCTGGGCTGTGGCTTCCTGCAGGGCTTCCTGTACGGCAAGCCGATGCCGGCCGAACTGGCCGGCGCCATGCTGGGTGTGCCGTCGGGATCATTGGTCTGAAAGCTGCCCGTTTCATCCAAGCAAGGGCGGTATCCGTAGCAACCGGGTGCCCAGGCCCGTCTGCCCGTGCTAGAAACCCGCCGCCATAGCGAGAGAGGGAGGCGGCGATGAAGATCCTGGTCGTGGGTTCGGGTGGGCGTGAACATGCGCTGTGCTGGGCCGTCGCCCGTTCGCCCCTGTGCGACAAGCTTTATTGCGCGCCCGGCAATGCCGGCATCGCTGCTGTGGCCGAATGCGTGGATATCGCCGGCAACAAGATCGACGCCATCACCGATTTCGCCACGGCCAACGCCATTGATTTCGTGATTGTCGGACCGGAGGAACCGCTGGTGCTGGGGCTGGCGGATAAGCTGCGTGCCGCCGGTATCCCCACCTTTGGCCCGTCGGCTGCCGCCGCCGCCCTGGAAGGCTCCAAGGGGTTCATGAAGGACGCGGTGGCGCGGTTCGGCGTCCCCACCGCGGCCTATGGTCGCTTCACCGATCGCGACGCCGCCCGCGCCTTTGTGGCCAAGCAGGGTGCGCCCATCGTGGTGAAGACCGACGGGCTGGCCGCCGGCAAGGGTGTGACCATCTGCCAGAACGTGGAAGAGGCCTATGCCGCCATTGACGAGGCGATGGTGGGCCGTCGCTTCGGCGATGCCGGGGCCGAACTGGTGATTGAGGAATTCCTGGATGGGGAGGAAGCCAGCTTCTTCGCCATCTGTGACGGCACCAACGCGGTGGCCCTGGCAGGCGCGCAGGACCATAAGCGCGCCTTTGATGGCGATCAGGGGCCGAACACGGGCGGCATGGGCACCTATAGCCCCGCCCCGGTGCTGACGCCGGCGATAGAGGCGGAGATCATGGACAAGATGATCCTGCCCACGGTGCGCGGCATGGCGGCAGAGGGCAAGCCGTTTGTCGGCGTGCTGTTTGCCGGCATCATGGTGGTGAACGGGCCGGACGGCAAGCCGGTGCCCAAGCTGCTGGAATATAATGTCCGCTTCGGCGACCCGGAATGCCAGGTGCTGATGCGCCGGCTGAAATCCGATCTGGTGGAATTGCTGTTGGCCGCATCCAAGGGTGATGTTTCCGGCCAGCAGCCGCAATGGCATGACGAGGCAGCCCTCTGCGTGGTGATGGCGGCGGAAGGTTACCCCGGCGATTACCAGAAGGGCACGCGCATCGGTAATCTGGCCGCTGCCGGGCAGGTGTCAGGTGTGGAAATCTTCCATGCTGGTACCAAGCCGGGGCCGGATGGGGTGGTGCTGGCCAATGGTGGCCGCGTGCTGGGTGTGACGGCAGGGGCGCCCCGCATTGCCGAGGCGCGGGAGCTGGCCTATCGCGCCGTCGATCTGATCGACTGGAAGGAAGGCTTCTGCCGCCGCGACATCGCCTGGCGGGCGATGGCGCGCGGTCTTTAAGGCGAAGTGGTTTCAGGGGGCCTGATCGGGCTGCCATAGCTCGATCGGGTTGCCCTCCGGGTCATGGATGCGGGCGAAGCGCCCGACGCCGGGCATGTCCCATTCCGCTTTGCGGATGATATCCACCCCGGCGGCGTGCAAGTCAGCACAGAGCTGGTCCAGATCATCGGTGCGGAAATTCAGCATCCATTGCCGGTCGGCGGGAAAGTAATCCGTACTGTCTGCCATGGGCGTAAAAACGCAGGGGCCGGCTTGGGTGTCCCAGATGCCAAAGGGCTCGGAACCCAGCCCAAGATGCTGAATGTACCAGGCCTGCAAGGCTTTGGGGTCCTTTGCCCGGAAGAAAAACCCGCCAATTCCTGTCACGCCCATAGCCGCCCCCTTTGTCTGTCTGACGGTTGCGATGTGGGGCAGCATCCCGGGCTGCCGGGCGCTGCCCCAGATGATGGTACCCTAAGGTTTCAGCGTCACCTTCATCAGATTATCGTCGCTGTTGCGGTCGATCAGCTTGTTGTACGGGTCGATACCGGCATAGGTGGGCAGTTGGTCCACCTCCAGCACATACAGGACGACGGGGTGGGTCGGGGCATTGCTGTCCACATCCTGATTGATCGGCAGCTTTTCCAGTTTCACCACCTTGGACGCATCGAAATCCTTATCCGCGGGGTTGGCGGTGAACAGGCCGATATCGACGGGCAGGCTGAAAGGCTTAGGCGTTTCCTTGCCTGCGCCATCGGCCTCCACCTTGCCGACCTCCACGCCCAGCGTGACCTTGTATTTGCCGCTGGGTAGCTTCTCGGCGTCGGCACTTTTCACCTTCACATCGTAAATCACGATGCGTTCCAGCGTGTCGGCGATCAACTCGGCCTTTTCCGGCCCCGCCTCTTCCTTCAGCAGCCGCAGCAGATCCAGGGAGGTGGGGTAAGGGGCGTAGTGATAGGCGGTTTCCTCTATCAGTCGGGCAAGCGCACGGTTCAACACAGCCTCGCCTAACTGATCGCGCAGGAAATACAGTGCCACGGCCCCCTTGCGGTAATGGATATATTGCTGGTTTTCCACACGGGCGAGCGGCTGTTCCTCCCGGTCTTCCCCGCCGCGTCCGCGCAGATAGCTGTCCAGCTCATATTTCAGGAAACGGCGGATCTTGTCCGGCCCATATTGTTTTTCCATCACCATCAGGGCGCTGTACTGGGCCAGGGTTTCCGACAGCAGGGTGGCGCCTTGCACATCGGCCCCCATCACCTGATGCGCCCACCATTGGTGCGCCACCTCATGCGCGGTGACGTACCAGACATAATCGATCTTTTCCGGGTCGCGGTTATCGGCGATGAAGCCGATACCTTCCGAATAGGGCACGGTGTTGGGGAAAGCCTGGGCAAAGCGCGCATAATCCGGGAATTCCAATATCCGCATCTGGCGATGCTGATAGGGGCCGAAATTGGCGTTGTAGTATTCCAGCGATGCCTTCATCGCCTGGATCATCCGGTCCACATTGCGCTCATGGGGCGCATGGTAATAGACGGACAGGTCGATGCCGTTCCATTGCTCCGTCTTTACCGTATAGGCGGCGGAGAGCCAGGAATAGAAATTCAGGATCGGCTTATCCATCTTGTAATGGAAATAACGCCGGTCGCCATCTGTCCATTCCTTCACCAGATATCCTGGTGCCACGGCGATCTGGTCTTTGCTGGTGGAAACGGTGGTTTCAAACCCCACCCAATCGCTGTCATGGCGCAGATAGTTGTTCTGGCGGGCCGCCTCATCCTCCAGCAGGGCCATACGGTCGATCGGTTCCAACCCATATTTGCGCCGGTCGCTACGGCTTTGCAGCAGCATCTCCCGGCTGAAACCGATGATGGGGGCGACGGCGAAATTGTTCAGGAAGCTGCCATTATAGACGACATCCGTGGCCCCGCCGTCATTGGTGAAGCCCTGGTGATGGATGCGGGCCTGGAAATCCAGCCGGCGCTTTTCCCCTGGCTGCATCGGCTGGGCCAGGGTGACGATGCTGTAGCCATATTGGGCGTCGGTATCGGTGCTGGCCTGGCCTTCCAGGGTGAAGCTGGAGG
Source organism: Azospirillum sp. RU38E (assembly GCA_943370215.1). GTDB lineage: Bacteria > Pseudomonadota > Alphaproteobacteria > Azospirillales > Azospirillaceae > Niveispirillum. The sequence goes on along the minus strand of CALRQC020000004.1, from coordinate 131,361 downwards.
TCGCCAGATCAGGGTCCAGCAGCACATGCACGCGCTCAATTGGCTGGCCGGTGCGGTTTTCCAGCAGATAGCTGCCCCGCACCTCTGCCCGCCGTTCGGCGGGAAACAGGTCTATATCCGTGCGGACATCAATGATGCGTGGCTGCGGCAGGTTCTCATATTGGCGGTACTTCCTCTCGAACGCGACCTGCTTTTCCTTGTGTTGATCCTTGGTTTCAAAATCGTTCAGCACATGGGTGTTGCGAAAGATATAGCCGCCGCTGGCGATGAAGCCGCCCAGGCAGGCCAATAACAGCCCCACCTGCACGCGCGTCCAGCCCTGGCGCAACTGTCCCAGCCGCTGGGTGAAGCCACCCAACGTGCCGCGTGTCCACACCCGGTATGTGGCCAGCAGCAGGATCAGGGCGGCAAAGGTCCAGTAAAGGGAGAACCAGAAGAAGGGCAGGGCGAAATGGCCCAGGCCGTTCATGTCCGACAAGCGCAGTTGCGAACTGGCGCTGTAGAACAGCAAATTATCTTCCAGACCCAGCCCCTGGGCCACCATGCTGGCGACGATGTAGCCGGTCGCCAGCAACATCCCGAGATATTTATTGCCGCTGAGTGCCTGCAAGAACAGGGACAGCACGGCGAATTGCAGCATCTGCCAGCCCTGGGCCAGGAACAGATATTTCAGATACAGGCCGAGTTCGACCGGTGCGGTACCCCGGTATAGCTGTACAGCGATGCCGATCAGGCTGGCCACCACCATCAGAATGAACAAAACCAGCGCCATGGCGATGAATTTACTGGTGACGAACACCCAGTTCGGCACCGGCATCGCGTCGACAATCTCATGAAACTTGGCCTGCCGTTCACGCCAGACCAGTTCCCCGGCATAATAGACGGAAACCACCATGGGCACGATACTGAAGGTGCCGTTCAGCAATTCCACCACGATGCGGGTCACCGGATAGACATCGGTGCCATACATCGATCCCATGCGGATCAAGGAACCGAAGGCGTTGAAGCCGCCCAGTGCCACCAGCACGATGAAACCCAGGCTTTTCATCACCGAGATGGTTTCAAAACGCGTGCGCAGGCGCAACTGTGCCCAGGCAGTGGCAAGGCTGGCAGCGGCGGGCTTCACGACGGGCAGATGGGCCAGGGCGGCGGCAGGAGCGGCGGCCCCGCGTTCCCCCTTGTCCTTGCGCGGGGCGCGTTCGGTGAAGCTGAAACGCCACATGGTCAGCGCCGTCAGCCCCAGCCCGACGCCAATCCAGATCAAGCGGTTCCATAACAGCGCGCCTTGCAGCGCCGGCAGGCTGCCATTGCGTTCGGCCATGGTCCAATAGCGGGTGGCATTGCCCAGGGCTGCCAGCCCGAACGGGTCCAACAGGGCGCGGATCTGCCGATATTCGATATCGGAGAAGATGGCGTTCAGGGTGAGATAGATCACCAGCACGGCCACCAGGCTGGCATATGTGACCATCAGGCTGCGGGTGGCCGTGGCCACGGCAAAGAAGATGGCACCGGTGGCCAGCAGGTTGGGAATGGCGATCACGGCCAGGGTGAACAGATAATCCCCCGGACGGAACGGGCCCACCGTTTCCGGGTCCAGCCACCACATGCAACTGCCAAGGGCCATGCCCAGCGCCGTGGCCGCAAAGGCCAGTGCCACAGCGATGAAGGCGCCGATGAAACGTCCGGCCAGGAACGGGTATTTTTCCACCGGCAGGGAATGCATGATGCCGGCCATGCGGGTTTCCCCGTCGCGCAGCACCACGTTGGACAGCATGGCTACCGGGATGAACATGCCGAACAATGACAGGATGGCCAGTGTCTGCATCACCGCGAAGGGAGAATTGACATGCACCGCGTCGTTGGAGCCGATCTGGATATTATCGACCGTGACGGACAGGAAGGTCATCAACCCGAAGATCAGGGCGGTGACGATGAAAACGGGCTGGCGTATCTGGTAACGCAGCTCGAACCAGGCGATATTGCCGAACATACTATACTGCTCCCGGCTCAGGCAGCAGCGCGGCTGGCGCGCAGGGTGGAGAAATAGACATCCTCCAGCCCGCCGGCCATCGGCTCGAACCCGTCACCGGGGTCGCTGTCGGCCACGACATGCACCACGCTGCGCCCGGCAAAGAGCCGGGTGGAAATGACATTGTAACGGGCCTGATGGTCTGCCACCTCGGCCTTGTCCAGCATCTTGCGCCAGATGCGGCCGCGCATCCCCTCGATCATCGTCAGTGGCTGGCCCTGGGCCACAATGCGGCCGCTGACGATGATGGCCATGTTCTGGCAGAGATCGGCCACATCCTCCACGATATGGGTGGAAAGGATGACCACCACATTCTCCCCGATTTCTGAGAGGAGATTGTGGAAGCGGTTGCGTTCCTCCGGGTCCAGCCCGGCGGTGGGTTCATCGACGATGATCAGCTTGGGGTCGCCCAGCAGGGCTTGGGCGATGCCAAAACGCTGCCGCATCCCGCCGGAATAGCCGGCCAGCGCCTTTTTGCGCACATCATAAAGGTTTGTCTGGCGCAGCAGTTCCGTCACCAGCTCCCGGCGCTGCTTGGTATTGGTGATGCCTTTCAGCACGGCCAGATGGTCCAGCATATCCTCCGCCGAGATGCGGGGATAAACGCCGAACTCCTGTGGCAGATAGCCCAACATCTGGCGCAGGCCCATCGGGTCGGAGAGCACATCGACCGTGCCGAACCGGATGCTGCCGCCGGTGGGCTTCTGCAGGGTGGCCAGGGTTCGCATCAGCGTTGATTTGCCGGCCCCATTGGGCCCCAGCAAGCCAAACATGCCGCGCGGGATTTCAAGGCTGACATTGTCCAGCGCACGTACGCCATTGGCATAAACGTGGCTGAGATTGCCGATCTGTAGCATGACGCCCCCTTAGACCCCCTGATTATGTCAGTTCAGGGTGCCATTCGGTTACATCGGTTGCAATAAGGGGTTGGTTACCCAACCGTTTCAGGGGCGCAATCGCGGTGCCTGCGCTTTCTTTGCGCTGCGGTAAGGTCTATACAGGGGACCGTTCCGTTGGTTAACAGAAGTCCCCTTAATGGTTAAGAAGCGTACCTACACCCGCAAGGAAATCGAAAGCCTAGTCGGCGCCCTGGAGGCCCAGGCGCGCGATGCCATGCGTTTGGCCAAGCTGGCAGAGGAAGAGGCCGCCAAGGACAGTTTCCAGGCCTATAACGAATTCCGGAACAAGGTGGGTGAATTCCGTGCGCTCTGCATCCTGATCGAAGGGCGGCTGAAGTCGGTGGAAGCGGTGCGGGTGGACGACCTGCGTGATGAATATGCACGGTTGGATACGCTGATGCTGGGCCTGTTGGTGCGGGCCTCCATGCGTTTCTTCTTCGTGCTGTCTGCCAAGACCATGCTGCCCATGGGGGCCCGGGATATCTTCGTCTCCGAACTGCATAGTCTTTACGATGCGGCGGAGAAATTGCGCCGGCCGGAATATCAAAAACAACTGGGCGACAAGCTGAAGGGCGATCTGGATACGGCGGAAATGATTTTGGAAGAAATCATCGACAAGGCACCCAGCCTGCTGAAATTCGGTTAAGCCCTCCCTGACGCGGCCGGAACGGCCCGGCCGCGTTGGTGAAAGCCCGCTTATTCGGCAGGCGCCCGCACATCCAGCACAGTCAATTGCTTGGACCGGCGGTCGATCGTTTCATAAGTGATGGTCTGGCCTCGGCTCAGTCCCAACAGGGCGGCCCCAACGGGGGTCAGAATGGAAATGCCGTCGGCTGGTGCCTCCTGCCGATCCTCTGGCAGGTGCAACGTGCCGGCATGGCGTGTCCCCTCATCGTCGCAAAATGCGACCCAGGAACCGAGCTGCACGAAGGGTTGCCTTGTCTGGCGGTCGACCACATCGGCACGCATGACCTCGTTCTGCAGGAAGAGCGAGACACGGGCATAGGCGCGATGCAGATGGTCCAGCAGGTTTTCCAACTTTTCCAAGTCATTGCGCAGGATGCGGATGGGCGGGTCGCCGATCTGAATTTTGCGGTTCATGGTTATGTTTCCAAAGGGTTGCAAAGATGCCGGGCTTGTCACCGGTACCTTGCCAGGAAACCGCCTGTGGCGGGCCCCGTCAATCCCCATCCGTATTTTCCGAAGTTCCAGCGGATTAATCCCTGCGATGGCGGGGCCACCGGCGGCGCCAGGGCGTTTAGCAGATACCGCGCCATGGCGCTGAACGATAAAAAGGAGCGGCCGGACCATGACCACCATTCTCTTGATCGTCCTGATTCTCATCTTGATTGGCGCGCTGCCGACCTGGCCGCATTCCCGAGCCTGGGGATACGGGCCGAGCGGGTTGCTAACGGTTGTCGTCGTGGTTTTGCTGATCCTGCTGTTAATGGGACGAATTTGATGCCGCTGGCGTGGTCGGTCGTTGGGCGTTAACGTGAAGCGAGAATGGAACCAGTCAGAAGCCCCCGATGACCGATCACGCCGCGAACCCACCCATGATTTCTGAAGAGCAGGACCAGCATTTCCTGGCTCTGGCGGCTGCCCTGTCCCGGCAGGGAATGGAAGCGGGCGACGGGGGGCCCTTCGGGTCGGTGGTGGTGATGGATGGTCAGGTGGTGGGCCAGGGCTGGAACCGCGTCACCTCCACCAACGATCCCACCGCCCATGCCGAGGTTGTGGCCATCCGTGACGCCTGCCAGCGTCTGTCACGCTTCGATCTGCGGGGCGCCACGCTTTATGCCAGTTGTGAACCCTGCCCGATGTGTCTGGCCTCTGCCCTCTGGGCGCGGGTGGATCGTATCGTTTATGGCAATACCCGTGATCAGGCGGCCGCCATCGGCTTTGATGATGCCCTGATCTATGAGCAGGTGCCCCTGCCGCCCGATGCCCGGATCATTCCGTGTCAGCATCGCCCCAGCGTGGCGGCCCTCTCCGTCTTCGATGCCTGGATTGTGAAGGCCGATCGCATCCCCTATTGATTGGGGCTTGGCAATGTGGGGGGCAACCATGCGCGCATATTTTGATCCAGGCGCCGACGATTTGCTGGTGCTGGTCGATATCCAGAATGATTTCTGCCCCGGTGGCGCATTGGCCGTGCCCGATGGCGATGCCGTGGTGCCGCTGGCCAATGATCTGATCCGCCGCTTCAAGGCGGCGGGGGCGGGGGTCGTGCTGACCCAGGATTGGCATCCCGCAGGCCATTCCTCCTTCGCCTCCAGCCATCCAGGCCAGACGCCGTACAATGTGATCGACATGCCCTATGGTCCCCAGACTCTGTGGCCGGACCATTGCGTGCAGGGGACGGTGGGGGCGGAATTCCATCCCGATCTGCTGACGGCATCGGCTGACATGGTGGTGCGCAAGGGGTTCCGGTCCGCCATAGACAGCTATTCAGCGCTTTATGAAAATGATGGTGTGACCCCCACCGGAATGGCGGGTTATTGCCGTGAACGGGGGTTCCGGCGGCTGTTCTTCGCCGGGCTGGCGCTGGATTATTGCGTTTCCTATTCTGCGGAGGATGCAACCCGTTTCGGTTTCGTATCCATCGTGGTCGAAGATGCGTGCAGGGCCATTGATATGAACGATTCATTGGGAGCGGCGATGGGCCGCATGGCGCGTGCCGGCGTCCAGCTTGCCCTGTTTCAGGCGTAATGAAACAGCCCTGGTCGGGGATGACCAGGGCTGTCTGTCTTTCCGGCTGCCGGTCTTTTTTACGCCGCCTTGATGGCGCTCAAGAACCGTTCAACCTCCTGCTTCAGGGATTCCGACTGGCGGGACAGGTCGGTCGCCGCTGTCAGAACTTGGTTGGCGGCTTCACCGGATTGTGCGGCGGCTTCCATCAGTTGATTGACATTGCCGGCAACCTCCTGTGTTCCGGTGGCGGCCTGCGAGACATTGCGGCTGATCTCTGCCGTGGAAGCACCCTGTTCTTCCATGCGCATAGTGTGTCTGCCGATGGATCGGCGGGATGCGGCGCCTTGTCCATTCCGTTGGGATGCGTTGTTAACAAACCATCACTTTCCCTTTCCTCGCCGCAGTATTACTTCGATGCGCTGGTGCATCCGTGTGACCGGCGATCGGTCAATAGGAGGTCGGGTTTGTTCTCGATAATGATCCCGCTGATGAACGAGCAGGACAATGTCCAGCCTCTGGTCGCGGAGATTTATGAAACGCTTCGCGGCAAGCTGGAATTTGAACTGCTGCTGGTCGATGACGGCTCCACCGATGAAACCGTGGTGCGCGTGCGGGAACTTTTGGGTCTTTATGCCGGCTTGCGACTGATCCGCCATGAATATCGCGCCGGGAAAAGTGCGGCGATGCGCACCGCCGGTCATGTGGCGCGGGGCGAATGGCTGTTGATGATGGATGGCGACCTGCAGAACGACCCGACGGATATCCCCCTGCTGCTGGCCGAAATGCAGCGCCACCCCGGCATTGGCATGGTGGCTGGCAACCGGCGGCGGCGCGATGCCAGCTTGTCCAAGCGCATCACGTCGCGCCTGGGCAATGCCATCCGCCGGGCAGTGCTGCGCGATTCCTGCCCTGATACCGGCTGTGCCTTGAAGCTGATCCGGCGCGACCTGTTCCTGGACCTGCCCTATTTTGACAGCCAGCACCGCTATATGGCGGCGCTGGTGCGCAGCCGGGGGGCCGACTATGTCAATGTGCCGGTCAATGACCGGGCGCGGGTGGCGGGTGCCTCCAAATATACCAACCTCAGTCGCGCGGCTGTTGGCCTGTTCGATCTGATGGGTGTCTACTGGCTGTTACGCCGGACCAACCTGCCGGGCATCCAGGCTGTGGAGGAAGCTGAATGATCTGGACCCATATTGATGCCTGGTGGCACGCGGCCATCGCCGACAAGGGGTGGCTGGTGCTGTTTGGCCTGTCGGCGCAGATCATGTTCATGATGCGCTTTCTGGTGCAGTGGATCAGCTCTGAACGCGCCGGGCGCAGTGTGATGCCAGAGGCTTTCTGGTATTTCTCCCTGGGTGGTGGGCTGATGCTGATCATCTATGGTGTCTTGCGGCCGGATATCGTCATCATTGCCGGGCAGATCCCGGCCATGATCATCTATGCCCGCAACATCGTGCTGATCCGCCGGCACAAACTGGGCCAGGTGGTGCCGGCGGCCCGCCAGACGGCAGCGGTGGCGGAATGAGCCGGGTTTACCGCCCGACGGTCCTGCGACCGGTGCATTGGCTGCTGTTGCTGGCCGTGGCGCTGGCGGCGTTTCTGCCGGGCTTTGCTGGCATCCCGCCTTTTGACCGCGACGAGTCGCGCTATGTGCAGGCCAGTCGGCAGATGCTGGAAACCGGCGATTATGTCGATATCCGCTTCCAGGACGAAGCGCGGCACAAGAAGCCGGTGGGCATCTATTGGGCGCAGGTGGTGGCGGTAAAGGCGCTGGGCGGCGATACCACCGATGCGCCGATCTGGATGTACCGGGTGCCCTCCCTGATCGGGGCAGTGGCATCGGTGCTGTTGACGGCCTGGATCGGGGCGCGGCTGTTTGGCGCCACGGTGGGTCTGTCGGCCGGCTTGATGATGGCCGCTTGTGTCATTCTGGGCGTGGAAGCGCGCATGGCCAAGACGGATGCGGCGCAACTGGCCTGCATCCTGGGGGCCATGGGGGCGCTGGCCCATCTCTATCTGGACCGGGAAAAGCCCTTTGCCGCGCCTTTACGGCTGGTGCTGCTGTTCTGGCTGTCGCTGGGGCTGGGCATCCTGATCAAGGGGCCGATCATTATCATGGTGGTGGGGACGGCCTGTGCCGCGCTCTGGGCCATGGATCGGCGGGCCGGCTGGCTGAAACGGCTGCGCCCCGCCATCGGCGTGCCCCTGCTGCTGGCCGTGGTGCTGCCCTGGCTGGTGGCGATTGCCATCGTTACCAAGGGTGCCTTTTTCAGCTATGCCATCGGGCATGAATTTCTGGGCAAGGCCAATGCCGGGCAGGAAAGCCATGGTGCGCCGCCCGGCTATTTCCTGGCCACCTTCTGGCTGACCTTCTGGCCCTGGGCCTTCCTGGCCCTGCCGGCGATCCCGTGGGCCTGGCGGCACCGGCATGTCGATGCCGTTCGCTTCTGTGCCGCCTGGATCATCCCCACCTGGGCGATTCATGAAGGGGTGGTGACCAAGCTGCCGCATTACCTGTTGCCGGTGCTGCCGGCCGTGGCCATGCTGTCGGTGGCGGCCCTGCTGGACCGGGTGGATGGGCTGTCAGTTCCGGGGGATCGCTGGTGGCGCCGGGTGGCGCTGGGCCTGGGCGGGCTGGTGGGGCTGGCCTTTGCCGGCGCGCTGGTGGTGTTCCCCATTCAATTGACGGGGGGCCCTGTCTTCACTGCCATTCTGGCGGCGCTGGGCGTGCTGGTGACGGTCGGTGCCATGTTCCTGTTCGACCGGCGCGGCGACGGCGACCGTTTGCTGCTGGCCGGTCTGGGCGGGGCGGTGGCGACCTTTGTGCTGCTGTTCGGCGTGGCGCTGCCGGGGCTGACGCCGATGTGGCTCAGCCCGCAGGTGGCTGATGCCTTCACTCGCACGCGGCCTTGCGGTCATTCCGTGCTGGCCGCCGCCGGTTATAACGAACCCAGCATGGTGTTCCTGGTGGGCACCAATACAAGGCTGGGCGGCGGGGATATGGTGGCCGGTCATCTGCTGGCCGATTCCGCCTGCGCCGTCGGCCTGGTGACCAAGGGGCGGGAGGAGGATGCTTTCATGGCTGGTCTTGCCGCCCACGGGCAGACACCGCGCCTGCTGGTGGAACTGGCCGGCTTCAACTATTCCCGGGGCCGCAAGGAGGTTCTGCGGCTCTACACATTGGCACCCTGAGACAACAGAACCGCCTTTCACGGCGGCCTGCTGCCGCGCTAAACAGGGGCTTAACCAGTGTTTCGGTCGGACCAACGGGCCGGGATTTTGCAGCAATCAACATACAGGAGGATTTCATGTCAGGTCGTATTGATGCGCGTCTGGCGGAACTGGGGATTGAGCTGCCGAAGGCGGCGGCCCCGGTGGCGGCCTATGTGCCGGCCGTGCGCACCGGCAACCAGCTTTTCATTTCCGGCCAGATTCCGCTGTGGAATGGTGAGTTGCGCCATATCGGCAAGCTGGGTGCGGGTTACAGCATCGAGGAAGGGCGGGAAGCCGCGCGCACCTGCGCGCTGAACCTGATCGCCCAGGCCAAGGCGGCGCTGGAGGGCGATCTGGACCGGATCACCCGCGTGGTGAAGCTGGTCGGGTTCGTCAATTCCACGGGCGACTTCAACGATCAGCCCAAGGTGATCAACGGCGCTTCGGAACTGATGCAGGAAGTGTTCGGTGAAGCCGGCCGCCATGCCCGTTCGGCCGTTTCCGCTTCCTCCTTGCCGCTGGGCGTGGCGGTAGAGGTCGAAGCGATCTTCGAAGTGGCCTGATCCCGTTTCCGTTGATCAGAACTCATCGGAAACGGGTCGCGCCGCCGGGGGCGGCGCTGGCGATTGAAACCCCGTGATCGGGCCCGATCACGGGGACGTGGTAAAAGCATTATGTTTTCAGGGGTTGGCCCTTGGCGTGCCAGCCCCTGGTGCCATATCGTCTGTCGCAGATGCGACAGAATGTTGAGCGATATGGAAACAGGCACATCCCCCGGCGCCATCACGCTGAAGCTGGTGGAGAGCATCAGCGACATGCCCGCCATCGAATGGGCGGCCTGTGCCGCCGGGGTGCCGGGTGGGGCTGACAATCCCTTCATCCGTCATGATTTCCTGCGGATTCTGGAAGAAAGCGGCTCAGTCGGGGGAGATAGCGGCTGGCAGCCGCGCCATCTGACCCTCAGTGATGAAAACGGCCGCCTGCTGGCGGCGGTGCCGCTTTATGTGAAATTCCATTCCTATGGCGAATATGTTTTCGACCAGGGGTGGGCCAATGCGCTGCACCGGGCCGGTGGGGACTATTACCCCAAGCTTTTGTCAGCGGTTCCTTTCACCCCCGTCACCGGCCCCCGACTGTTGCTGCGCGCCGATGCGCCGCCGGGTACGGCCGCTGCCATGATGACGGGTCTGCGCCGGCTGGCCGAGGATAATGACCTCTCCGGCGTGCATGTGAATTTCGTGACTGAGGCGGAATATCGCGATTTTACCGCCCGTGGCTGGTTGGGCCGGATCGGCACCCAATATCATTGGACCAACCAGGGCTATCGCAGCTTCGATGATTTTCTGGCCCAGTTCAGTTCCCGCAAGCGCAAGGCGGTGCGCAAGGAACGGCAGGCGGTGGCCGATAGCGGGCTGGTGCTAACCACCCTGACCGGGGACGCGTTGCGCGAAGAACATTGGGATGCCTTTGACCGGCTGTACCGGGCGACGTCGGATCGCAAATGGGGCTCACCCTATTTGACCCGCGAGTTCTTCTTCCGCCTGGGTGAGACAATGGCCGATCAGGTGGTGCTGGTGATGGCGCGCGATGGTGCGCGCTGGGTTGGCGGTGCCTTGAACCTGCTGGGGGGCGATACGCTTTATGGCCGCAACTGGGGTGGGGCAGGGGAGTACCCGTTCCTGCATTTTGAGGCCTGCTATTACCGCGCGCTGGATTTCGCCATTGAACGCGGGCTGGCACGCGTGGAGGCTGGGGCCCAGGGGGAACATAAAATCCAGCGCGGCTATCTGCCGGTGGAAACCTACAGCGTGCATCACCTGACCCATCCGGGCCTGCGCAAGGGGGTGGCGACCTTCCTGGAAAATGAACGCGCCTTTATCGCACAGGACATTGCTGCCCTGATGGCGGAAAGCCCTTACAAGCAGGAAGGGTAGGGGATCAGACCGGGGCGTCTGGTTTCGGTGGCTTCGGCGCTTTGGGGGGCTTTGGCGGCTGGGACAGGGAGGCAACGCGGGAGGCGTATTTCTCCGGCTCCCCCTTCACCAGGGTCGCCAGTTCGCCGGTCAGCGTTTCCAGCAGCTTGGCCAGCCAGGGCTCGTCGGCCTTGGCAAAATTGCCCAGCACCCAGCCATGCACCCGATCCTTGTCGCCGGGATGGCCGATGCCGATGCGCACGCGCCAGTAATCCTTGCCGATATGATCATCGATGGAGCGCAGGCCGTTATGGCCGCCATGGCCACCACCCTGCTTCACCCGGATCTTGGCCGGGGCGACATCCAATTCGTCATGGAAGACGATAACCTGATCAGGGATCAGCTTATAGAAGCGCATGGCCTCCCCGACCGACTGGCCGGAAAGGTTCATGAAGGTCTGTGGCTTCAGCAGGAAGCATTTCTCGCCCCCCACCAGACCTTCGGCGACGAACCCCTGGAAGCGCTTCTTCCAGGGGCCGAAGCCGTAATGGCGGTGGATATCATCCACCGCCATGAACCCGACATTATGCCGGTGCCGTTCATATTCCGAGCCGGGATTGCCCAGGCCGACCAGCAACCGCATCGTTCGAGTCTCTTGATATTATCAAGCGGCGTCGCTGCCGCCCGACGGGGCGACGAGGGTCGCGATGGTGAAATCGCGGTCATCGATGGTCGGACGCACGCCTTCCGGCAGCTTCACGGCAGAGATGTGGATGGAGGCACCCACGTCAACGCCGGCCAGATCAACGGTGATCTTCTCCGGGATCGCAGCGGCGCGGGCATACACTTCGATATCGTGACGAACGATATTCAGCATACCGCCGCGCTTGATGCCCGGGCAGGTTTCAACATTCACGAATTCCACCGGCACCTTCAGGGTGATTTCGGTGGTGTCGCTGACGCGCAGGAAGTCCACATGCAGCGGACGGTCATAGACCGGGTCCAACTGGACGTCACGGGGCAGAACGCGGTGCTTCACGCCATCCAGTTCGATATCGAACAGGTGGGTGAAGAAGCCCGGACGGTGCAGTTCACGGGTGAACTTCGTGGTGTCCAGGGCGATCATCACCGGCTTTTCCTTGTTGCCGTAGATGACAGCCGGGATACGACCATCACGGCGCGTAGCACGGGCGGTCCCCTTTCCGGCCCGGTCGCGGGCCGTGGCGGCGAGCGCGATAATCTGGGTCATGGTACTCTCCTGACATGCAAAAAAGACCCTGATCCGGTGGAATCCGTTCCCACCGGTCCGGGTCGGTATGGCGCCAGCCTCCAGGGGTGCTGTACGCCGTGAAAAAATGTGGGGGGCTTTTAGGCGAAAAACGTCCAAAAGTAAAGGGACGCTGCGCTGTCTGGGGGTGGATGGGTGCCTTGCAGACCCTTCACCCGGACAGCGCGGCGACATAATCTTCCCGCCAGCGGGTGATATCATATTCCCGCAGGTGCCGCAGCATGGCTGTGTGCCGCTCCTTGCGTTCCGCCAAGGGCATATGCAGGGCCCGCTGCAGGCACTCTGCCACTTCACCCGTGTCATAGGGGTTGACCAGCAGAGCTTCTTCCATCTCCCGCGCTGCGCCGGCAAAACGGGAGAGGACCAGCACACCGGGATCGTCTGGATCTTGGGCCGCGACATATTCCTTGGCGACCAGATTCATCCCGTCGCGCAAGGGCGTCACCAACCCCACCTGGGCGGCGCGGTAGAATCCGGCCAGGGTGCGCCGTCCGAAACTGCGGTTGAGATAGCGAATGGGCACCCAGTCGAAATCAGCGAACAGGCCATTGATATGGCTGGCCATGGTTTCCAATTCCCGCCGAATCTGCTGATATTCCGTCACATCGCTGCGCGAGGGCGGGGCGATCTGCAGGAAACTGACGGCGGACAGGTTTTTCGGGTACCGCTCCAGCAATTCCTGAAAGGCGGCGAAACGCTGCGGCAAGCCCTTGGAATAATCCAGCCGGTCCACCCCGATGATGAGGGCGCGGCCCACCAGACTGTCGCGCAGGCGTTGTGTCGCCTCGCTCTGCGCTGCCTGAGCCGCCAGCTTTTCCAGATTGGCTGTATCGATGCTGATGGGGAAGACGCGGGCTTCCACCTTCCGGCCATTGGCGGCAACGATCCGGGCAGAGGCACCATCGTCGGCCATCTCCACCGTGCCCACACCGGCTGCCGCGATGCATTGGGTAAAACAGCCCAGATCATCGCGTGTGTGGAAGCCGACCAGATCATAGGCGCAGACGGCTTCCACCAACTCCGTCATCGCCGGCAGGGCGGAGAGAATTTCCGGCGATGGCCAGGGCGTATGCAGGAAAAAGCCCATTCGCTGGCCGTGGCCGCGTTGGCGTAACGCCTGACCCAGCGGGATCAAATGGTAATCATGTACCCAGATCAGATCCTGGTCACGCAGCAGCGGCGTCACCTTTGCTGCGAACCGCGTGTTGACCCGGCGATAGCCTTCATAGGTGATGGCGTCGAAACTGGCCAGATCCAGCCGGTAATGCAGTAGCGGCCATAAGGTCGCGTTGGCATAGCCATTGTAATATTCGTCATGGTCGCGCCGGCTGAGCGGCATGGTGGCATAGGTGATGCCTCCTGCCTGCTTCATTATTGGTTCGGTGGCTTCCGCGCTCTCTTCAATGTCTCCATTCCAGCCGAACCAGATGCCCCCTTGGCGTTTCAGGGCTTCCAGGATGGCGACGGCCAGGCCACCGGCCTGGCTTTTCCCCTCTGTCACGGGTGCGACCCGGTTGGAGATGATAACGAGACGGTTCACCTGCCTTGTCCCCTGAATGGTTGTGCGTAATGTCCGGCGGTTGGATTGGGCCGGGACGTCGGCGGTAACGCCGTGACATGCCCAATGGGTCCGATGGGAGAGGGGGAGGCAGCCATGTGTGGGCGCTCCCGGAGCGGTTCAGAGGCGCGTAGCCCGTGAGGTGTGGCTATTGTGCAGCACTATGTTGCGGCGCGAAGGCAGTATGTATCGTGAGGGCGTGCTAACCTCTTGGCAACAGTTAGAACGAGGATGCATCCCGGGTTTCTGATTTTGCACTTGCACAATGTGAACGAGGCGGGCATAGTCTGTCTTGCGACACGGCCCTATGCCCTCTGTCGTAACGCACTTCTTGGGCGTTTCCTCCCTAAACTCAGGCCGTGGCAATGCCACGGCCTTTTTTCTTGCCTGAACGGCGGGAGGGAGGCGAGCCGGTAGTGAAATTACCGATATCGGTTCGTCATCTGAACGGTTTAGTTAACGGCCGCAGCGCTTAGGCCGTTGTTTTGGAATATTTCACGCTGCAACCATAGGGGCGGCTGCTGGCGGTTCGCACGGGGCGGCCGGCCAGAATATCCTCCATCGCGGCGCGCACATAATTGGTGGCACTGGTGACATCTTCCGGCTTGGCGGTGGGTTTGTCATCGATCCCGCCTTCATAAAGCAGGGTTCCGTCGGCCCCGATGATGAACATGTGTGGGGTGACCTTGGCGTCATAGGCGCGGCCGATCTCTCCCTTTGGGTCCAGGATCACGGCGCTGGCGCCCCAATCTTCCGCTGCATAGCGCTGTTTGGCCTCTGCCGGGCTGACATGGCCCTGCTCTCCAGCGGCCGAACTGATGATGGTGATCCAGACAGCGCCGCGGCCGACCATTTCCTTTTGCAGGCTCTGCATATTGGCCGTGTCATAATGTTTGCGCACGAAGGGGCAACCATGGTTGGTCCATTCCAGGATCACCGGTTTGCCTTTGAAATCGGCCAGACTGACAGTCTTGCCGTCAATGGTATTGCCGCTGAAGGCGGGGGCCGGCTTGCCTGTGGTCAGTGGGGCTGCCTGCGCACTGCCGGTAAACAAACCCGCCAGCAGGCCGCCCCCGCCGATTGCCGTCAGACAGGTGCCGGCAAGGACGAGGCTGCCACGTTGCATCAGGTCACGTCGGGTGGGAGGCGTGGTCATGGCTCTGCTCCGTTATGTGTAATGTAACGGGCCGCTATGTGGTGGCGATATATCGCGGGGTCAATCGCTGACCCCGCGAATTTCCCAACCTTTGCCAGCTCAGACCACCTTTCGCATGGCATCCAGGAAGTTGTCGATCTCCCGGTCCAGATCCTGTGACTGGCGGGCCAGGGCCGCCGCCGATCCCAGCAATTGGGTGGAGGCGGCCCCTGTATCCGCCGCCGCCCGGGTGACATTGGTGATGCGGTGGGAGACATCCCTGGTACCGGTTGCCGCCTGATCAACATTGCGGGCGATCTCGTTGGTGGCTGCCCCCTGCTGTTCCACGGCAGCGGCGATGGCCACCGTACTGCCATTGACGTCGACGACGACCTGGGTGATTTCGTTGATGCTGTCCACGGCCGACTGGGTGGCGGCCTGGATATCGGCCACCTGGGTCTGAATATCCTCCGTCGCCCGCGCTGTCTGTCCGGCCAGATTCTTCACTTCCGACGCCACCACGGCGAAGCCTTTGCCGGCCTCTCCGGCGCGGGCTGCCTCAATCGTGGCATTCAATGCCAGCAGATTGGTCTGGGCGGCAATTTCCTGGATCAGGCCGACCACTTCACCGATGCGCTGTGCGGCGATGGACAAGGTGCCCACCCGGTCATTGGCGGCACGGGCGCGCTCCACGGCATTGCCGGTGACGGTGCGTGACCGTTCCACCTGCTCGGTGATGGCCTGGATGGAGGCGGACAATTCCTCGGCCGCCGAGGCCACTGTCTGCACATTGCCCGACGCCTGTTCGGCCGCACTGGCCACGGCCATGCTTTCGTGATTGGTGTCTTCGGCGGCTTCCGACATGGTCTTGGCCGTATCCTCCACCTCAGTGGCGGCACGGGTTACCTGATCGGTGACATTGCGGATGGAGCTTTCGAACTTGTCCGCCATGGTGCGGAACTGCTCCACCTTCTGTCCCATGGCGCAGGTGGCTGTGTTCATCATGCGGCTGCCGGCCAGGAACGTGCCGACCATGCCCTTTTCCATGACGCGCCGATAATAAACCTGATTGGTTACCGCCTGCATCGATGCGGCGGCCTCGCGCACAAAGGCGTCGGCCCGGTCGGTGACGTCATTGATCCGGTGCAGCAATTCACCCAGTTCTCCGCCCTCGCGGATGCCGATGATGCGCGCTTCGTAATCGCCCTGGGCCAGCCGGGCCATCACCTGGTTGGCAGTGATGATGGCATTGTTGGCGCGCGTCAGCAGCAGAAAGGCAGCGGCTGTGCCGGCCATGGTGATGGTCCCACCGATGGCGGAC
Source organism: Azospirillum sp. RU38E (assembly GCA_943370215.1). Classification (GTDB taxonomy): domain Bacteria; phylum Pseudomonadota; class Alphaproteobacteria; order Azospirillales; family Azospirillaceae; genus Niveispirillum. The sequence continues at coordinate 115,308 of CALRQC020000004.1, read as the reverse complement.
AGAATACTGTGCCCCAGAAGCCAGCCGGCCAACCCGACCAGCCCCCCGCACAGGGCGATGATGCCGGCGACCTGTGCCTTAAAGAGAGAAGATGAACTGGTCATAGCTCTGCCCCCGTTCCCGCAATACCTTGCCCAGTAATGCTTCACTGGCCGCCATGCCTTCACGGATGCGGCTATGCTTGGCCTCCTCGTCCAACAACGCCTTGTAGACGGGGGTGATGATCTCGCTGACGATGCGGCGGTCGGCAGTGCGCCGGTTGGAGTGATAGCCGATGATATTGCCGCCCATGTCCCGCGATGGGGTCACATGGGCGAAAACCCAGTAATGGTCGCCGTTGCGGGCGCGATTGAGCACATAGGCGAAGATTTCCTTGCCGGCACCAATCTGATCCCACAACAACTTGAAGACAACGCGGGGCATATCCGGATGCCGGATGCAGTTGTGGGGAGCGCCCAGCGCCTCCGCCTCCGTCATATGAGCAACGCGCAGGAAGGTGCGGTTGGCATAGGTAATACGCCCACCCTTGTCCGTTTTGGTGACGATCAGTTCATCATCAGCAATCTGGCGCTCCCTGCCGGTCAGGGTTGGCCTCTGGTTACTCTTTTCACTCATCGGCGTTCCTTCCTGGGCATTCTTTGTGGCGCCATTGTATCGGAATGATTAAGTCGCCACATTGATCTAGGTCAGCTACTTTCCATTTGGATATTGTTGGGAAATTTCCACCTTATCGTGCGAGAGGGCTCATTATTTGTTAAGGATGTTTGATTTAAAGTAATGGTGGGTGAGGCACAGGCTTGGGAGGGCTTGGCCGATGAAAAATTTTCTAGACTCCGTTCTTGCCGCCCTGCGGGAAGATGATGCGGATACCCTGGTGCCGTCAATGGCGGCACAGCATCGTGCAACTGAAAATGTGCATGATCAGGCTGCCATCCCGTCGCGTGGGCACAGTGCTGCACTGGCCCCCACTCTGCGGCGTATTTTCAGCGAACGCGACCCCACGCAATGCGGCAGCGTGCATCTGCTGGGGCTGGAAAGTCTGCAGGCCCGGTTGGGTAACCGCTGGGTGACAGTGGCGGAACGGGTGCATCAGTTGACGGAAAAGCTGCTGGAGCAGAAGCTGGGGCCCGGCGATGCCTGGTTCCGCCATGGACCGGAAGCCTATGTCGTTGTTTTCTCACATCTCGGGCCGGATCAGGCCCGGCTGATCTGTGCCAAGATGTTGGAGGAGCTGCAGAAGCTGTTGTTGGGGGATGCCGATACCGAATCGATCATTGTGCATACAGCGGTGCAGGAACTGGGGTCGGAGATGATGTTCGCCCCGGCCAAGCTGAAGGACATGCTGGATGCCGCCGTGGCGCAGCAGCGCCGGAACATGGCCGGTGATCGGGAGATATCGGGAGCGACGGCGGCGGCGGCATCATCGCATACTACCCTTTCCACCTGGGCCGGACCGCTGGAGGTGAAATATCGCCCCGCCTGGGATGCGCGCCAGCAGGTGCTGTCCATCTATATTGCGCGCTGCAGCCGTCCCCGCCGGGGCCGGATGCCGGCCTGGGGGTATGAGTGCCAGGACGATCCGGCTGATCCGCATCAGATTTTGCAGACCGACATGGCGATCATCCGCCATGCGCTGGATACGGCGCTGGAGCTTTACGACAACCGTTTCCGTTTTTTCCTGTCGTTGCCAATCCATTTCGAAACGCTGGCGGTATTGACGCGCCGTCGGGAAATGGTGGCCCTGCTTCAGACCATTCCGGCGCATCTGCGCGCGTTCATGACCTATCACCTGTCCGGTGTACCCGCCGGCGTGCCGGCCGGTCGGTTGGCGGAGATGGTATCCACCCTGCGGCCCTTCGGCCGGACGATCATGGTGGTGGTGGATATCCATGGCAATGACCTGCCCGCCGTCGCGGCTTCCGGCGCCAGAATTGCCTCACTGCTGCTGCCGGCGGGGGTGAGCGCGGAGCGGCTGCGCCCGGAATTGCTGCGCTTTGGTGCCGCTGCTGCGAAGTTACGCCTGCATGTCTCCGTGGAAGGGGTGGAGGATGTGGCGATGGAGAAGCTGTGCGAGGAGGCGGGTGTTGCGTTTCTGGCCGGCGGGCTGATCGGTGGCTGGGTCGATGTGCCGGAGAATGTGTTGCGCATGTCGCGCACGGATCTTGTCCGACCGCATTAGGCGGCTTTGGTTGCTGGAGAGCGGTTCTGCCAAACCGTGCAGGCAATAAAAAAGCCGCCCCATGGCGGCCTCATCCCATAAGGATGGTGGGCGGTACAGGGATTGAACCTGTGACCCCTTCCATGTCAAGGAAGTGCTCTCCCGCTGAGCTAACCGCCCGTATCTTTTAGATCCAAGGCGCAGGATGCCTTGCGATCCGACCTTTCGGTCCCTACCCGCTGGATGGTGGGCGGTACAGGGATTGAACCTGTGACCCCTTCCATGTCAAGGAAGTGCTCTCCCGCTGAGCTAACCGCCCGATCCATCGAGTGCCCCGGAAGCTGTGACCGCCGGAGTGGGCGGGCTTATAGCAACTGCTCCGGTGGCTGGCAACACCCTATTTGGATCAGGCTTGGAAAATTTTCGTGCTTGCCCTGGCTGGCGGGAGGCACCGGATTCCGTTACACCTCAAAGTATGATACCTGCACCCCCCCGTTCCATTGTTGAGAGCCGTGTCGAAGACGCGGAAGGGGGCGTCTACCGGCTGCATCAGCCGCTGGAGCAATTGCTGCCGGTTGTGCTGGCCAGCCCCCATAGCGGGCGCGAATATCCGCCATCCTTCATCGCCCGCTCCCGACTGGATCCGCTGACCCTGCGCCGGTCGGAAGACGGTTATGTGGATGAGATTTTCCAGGCAGCGGTTTCATTGGGCGTGCCGATGCTGGCCGCCCTGTTCCCGCGCGCCTTCCTCGATCCCAACCGCGAACCTTTCGAACTGGACCCCAGCATGTTCGATGGGCCGCTGCCCAGCCATGTCAACAGCCGCAGCCCGCGCGTGGCCGCCGGGCTGGGCACCGTGCCCCGTGTGGTCGCGAATGGGGAGGAGATCTATACCGGTCGCCTTTCCTTCGCAGATGCGCGGGCCCGGCTGGGGCGCTGTTATTATCCCTATCATGAAGCCCTGCGCGGGCTGATTGAGGCGACGCGGACCCGCTTTGGTTATTGCATCCTGCTGGATTGTCACTCCATGCCCTCCATTGGGCTGCCGCCCGAACTGGCCTCCATGGGCAGCCTGGATGCCGTGCTGGGGGATTGTTTCGGCAGCGCCTGTGCGCCCCAGGTCACACTGGCGGCGGAAAGCAACCTGACGGCAATGGGCTATGTGGTGGGGCGCAATGCCCCCTATGCGGGGGGGTACACCACCCGGCATTATGGTCGCCCTGCGGATGGGGTGCACACGCTGCAGATTGAATTGAATCGTGCGCTTTATATGGAAGAACTGTCGTTGAGCCGGTTGCCCTATCTGGAGGTGTTGGCCAGTCATATGCGTCGGCTGGTGGCGGCTGTGGGGGCCGTGCCTGCCCCCGTCCTGCTGGCACGGCGGTAGAAACCGCCGGCCTGATCAAGAATGAAAAAGAACAGGGGAAACCACATGAGTAGTATCAACATTCGTCCGGTGCGGCTGGATGACGCGGTGGTAATTGCCGCGATCTATGCCCCGCACGTGACGGACGGAACGGCGAGCTATGAGGCGGTGCCGCCCGATGCGGCTGAAATGGCGCAGCGTATCCAGAAATTGCTGGATCAGGGTTATCCTTATCTGGTGGCCGAACGCGACGGGCGCTTTCTGGGTTACGCCTATGCCAGCCCGTTCCGGTCACGCCCCGGCTATCGTTTCACTGTGGAGAATTCGATCTATATTGCGCCGGAGGCCCAAGGGGTCGGGGTGGGGCGTGCCCTGCTGCGGGCTTTGATCGATATCTGCACCAAGGCTGGCTACCGTCGCATGGTGGCCGTGATCGGGGATGGCGGCAATGATGGCTCCATGGGGCTGCATCGCGCGCTTGGTTTTACACCAGCGGCCACTGTGCCGGGCTTGGGTGTCAAGCATGGGCGCTGGCTGGATTGGGTGATGATGGTGCGGCCGCTGGGTGGCAGCGACATGCCGCCCCCGCTGGATGCCATGCCTTTGCCCTTTACCCCGCAGATGCTGCCGGGGCTGTAAAGCCGCCCTTGCGCGCCAGCACGGCCCACGTGCTGGCGGCCAGCCGCGCCGTGTCGTCCAGGGGCTGATAATCCCAGCTTTCCAGCCGCCCGGTGAACGGGCGGGTGATGCCGTCGGCACGCAGCCTGTCATGGAAGCGGGTGAATTTGGGGGCATTGCCGGCCAGGTCGATAATATGCACCGGCTTGCCGGTGCTGGCGGCTTCCGACACCATGGCCACGCTGTCGCTGGTGACGATCAAGGCATCGGCCAGCGCCAGGAAGCCGAAATAGGGATTGTCGCCGGTACCATCCCACAGCCAGACGGGCAGGCCCGCCAGCCTCTCCCGCAGGATGGCTTCATTTTCCGCCCCCGTACGGCGTGAGGTGGTGATCATCAGGCCGACCTGCTGTTCACGCGCCAGGCGTTCCAGCCGGTCGGCCAGTTCCACCATGATCTTGGGCGTCAGGCGGGAGAAGCGGTTGGAGCCGCCGATCATCACCGCCACCAGCGGCCGGGCCAGCCCCGCCACGCGCGGTGCGAAGGTGGCGGCTGCTGCGGCCAGTTTCGCCGGCGTCACCCGGTGGATGGCGCCGATGCTTTCCACCAGAGTGGCCCCGTGCTTGCCGTCATGCGCGGGGAGGGAGACCAGATCGAAACGGTCGAAGGGTACGCCCGGATTCTGGATATGCACCCTCACGCATTTGGGCGCACGGCGCCCGATGGCCAGCGACAGGCCGACCGCCTGCCGGCCGGAGGAAATCAACAGATCGGGCCAGGGTGGGGTCAGCCGGGCCGATCCCGGCGCCAGCGGCAGGGAGAGACCGGGCAGCGGCAGATAGGGCGTGGTCTGCCGCCACGGCGTGCGCAGGGCGATACGCTTGACGATGGGGGACAGCCCCATGGCCTCTACCAATCCCAGGCAAGGATTTTCAATCCCGGCGCGGCCATCGGACATTACCCAGCAGAGGGGGGAGGGGCTGTTCGTCACAGTTAATGGCCTTTCACACGTCAATCGTATAAGAAAATTTCACCTGAAACGGCCCCCCGCTCTTGCAGCTTGCCGTTGGGCGTGTAATATCATTGCTCAAATCCAAACCCTTGGAGTCAAAGAAATCACCATGCGGCGGGTTAAACTCGACCGAATTGATCGGCGCATCCTACGTGACCTGCAGGCGGACGGCCGGATGACGAATGTGGAGCTGGCGCGTCGTGCCGGCATCTCGGCCCCCCCTTGCCTGCGCCGTGTGCGCGCGTTGGAGGAAGCCGGCTATATTCGCGGCTATCATGCGGACATCAATCCCGAATCCATGGGCTTCCATGTGACGGTTTTCGCACAGGTCGGCCTGTCCTCACAGGCCGAAACCGACCTGAAGCGTTTCGAATCCCTGGTCAATAGCTGGCCGGAGGTGCGGGAATGCAACATGCTGGCCGGTGAGACGGACTTTCTGCTGAAGGTCGTCGCCGTGGATTGGGACAGCTATCAGCGGTTTTTGACCACCAAGCTGACGGCGGCCCCCAATGTCAGCCATGTGAAGTCGGCCCTGGCCATCCGTCAGTCCAAATATGAACCGGGCGTGCCGATCGATGTCGATGTCGGTCCGGAAACCAAGGATGATGACGAGGAATACGACGACGAGGCGTAATCCTGGCCGGCGGCGGTGACCGCTGCCGGTGTCGGTGTGAAGAACCGATATCTAAAAAGGGGGCTTGGCAGAATGGTGCCAAGCCCCCCTTTGTTTTTATAACTCCAGCACGCCCCTGCGCAGCCCTGCCGCTTCCGCCTCCACCCGGATCGGGCCATTGCCCCTGGCCTGAAGGATAGCAACGCAGAGCCCGTTGAAGGCGTGGCGCTGGTCGGCATGGTCGGGTTCCAGGCTGCGCGGGTCGCCATTGCCCACGCCCAGCAACCGGGCGGCACCAGCCAACCGGAAGCGGACCAGAGTGTCGGCGGTCGGCACCTCCCGCCCGGCCGCGTCCAGCACAGCGGCCCGCACCACGGCCACCTCACCACTTTTCAGCCGTTGCCGGTCGCTGGAAAGCGCGATGGCGGCCGGCTGGCCCGCCGTCTCCCGCCGTTGGGTCAATATCTGCCGGCCCTGGGCGTCAAAGCCCCGCGCTTCGATCCAGCCCGGCGCATAGGGCACGGTCCATTGCAGGTGGCCGTTCCGCTCCAGATTCTGCCGGCCCAGGCTGCGGCCATTGGCCAGCAGTTCCACGGCATGGCAATTGGCGTGAACCCAGACCTCCACCGGCTGGCCCTCTCGCCCCGGCCAAGTCCAGTGCGGGAACAGGTGCAGCATTGGTTCATTGCGCCACCAGACGCGGTAATAGAAGTAATTGTCTTTCGGCAGGCCGCCGCTATCCATGATCCCGAAATAGGAGCTGTGCTGCGGCCAGCGTTCGAACGGGGTGGGTTCGCCGCGATAATCGAACCCCGTCCAGACAAAGCCGCCGGCCAGGAAGGGCCGCTCATCGTAAAAACGCCACCAGCGCTCCGCTGTGCTGGCCCAGCGCGGGAATTCCCGGTCATAGGCGGGCAGGATGCCGGCCTGATCGTCACGGTGATAGGCGCCACGGGTCATCACCGTGCTGGCCGTCTCCGTGCCGATCATCGGCACGGTGGGGTGGGCGGCATGGAAAGCGTCGATCTCATCCAGGTAATAATTACAGCCCATCACATCCAGCACCCGGCTGGCCCCTTTGCCCAGCTTGCCGTTAAAGGCCTCTGTCACCGGGCGGGTACCATCCAGGGCGTAGACGCGGCGCTTCATCGTCTCGGCGATGCGGGCACCGGTCTCGCTGCCGCGATGGATTTCCTCGTTCCCGATGCTCCACAGAAAGATGCTGGGGTGGTTGCGGCCCCGGCGCACCATGCGTTCCAACTGGCCCAGCGCTTCCGAGTTGCTGGACATCTGGCGCGTCTCCTCCAACACCAGCATCCCCAGCCGGTCGCAAGCTTCCAGCACCGCCGGCGGGGCCGGGTGGTGGGTGGAGCGATAGGCGTTGCTGCCCATCGCCTTCAACTGTTCGATCCGCCAGACATGCAGGCTGTCCGGCACGGCAAAGCCGACCCCGGCATGGTCTTGATGGTTGCAGGTGCCCTTCACCTTCACCGGCTTGCCGTTGAGGAACAGGCCATGATCGGCATCAAAGCGGACGCTGCGGATGCCGAATGGCGTCTCCTGCCGGTCGATCACCCGATCGTCTTCGATAATCTCGCTGATCAGTTGGTAGAGCGAGGGCTGTTCCAGCGACCAGAGGGCGGGGCGGTCCAGCCGCACCGTCTGGGTCAGTTCATGCGCCCCCCAATCCGGCAGGGTGACGGGATCGGATAGCAGTACCGCCACCGGCTTTCCCTGCGGGTCCAGCAGGGTGGAGCGCAGGCGGATGGGCAGGGTGGGGCCGTCATTGTCGATCTCGGTGGTGATGGCGATGCTGGCGGCGTCCCCCGTCGCTTCCCCCTCCACCGTGCAGCGGACAGCGGTGCCCCAGTGGCGGATATGGGCGGGCGCGCAACTGACCAGCCGTACCTGCCGGTAAAGCCCGGCCCCTTCGTAAGACCAAGCCTCGCCTAAGCTGACATCGCAGCGGATCAGCAGGATGTTGGGTTCCCCCGGCTTGACGAAATCGCTGATATCCAGGCGGAAGGGCACATAGCCGCTTTCATTGCCACCGACAACGAAGCCGTTCAGGATCACCAGACAATCCCGGCCCACCCCGTCAAAATCCAGGAACAGGCGACGCCCGGCCTCAGCGGCGGCGATGGGCAGTTCCCGGCGATACCAGCCGACGCTGGTGGCGGGAAAGCGCCGGCCCAGCGGCTTGAACCCCTGATAGGCGCCGATCTTGTCCGCCTCGCTGCCCGGCGCGCCGAAGGGGGTGAAGGGCAGGTCGACCGCCCAATCATGTGGCAATTCCACCGCCTGCCAGGCGCTGTCATCATAATCGCCGGCTTGGATGGCCGTGCCGATATCGCCTGATTTGGCATAGGTATCGTGGGAGGCGCCGAAGCCGAAATCCCGCGCCGGGTCCGCCGCATGGCCCAGATGGAAGCGCCAGCCGCCCTCCAGCGGCGTCACCTGCCGGACGGGGGGCGATGTTGTCGCCTCAGCCGCTGCGTGGCCCGCCACCGCGCCCAAGGCCACCAGCGCCCCGCCAGCCTGCAAAAACCCCCGCCGCGACAGATTTTCCATCGGTTCGCCTCCCCTCTTTGCGTAACTGAATAAAGTATACGCTTTGGGGGTGTGGGCAGGTCAAGCGATCTGGCGGGGGGCTTCGGGCTTTACCCCAGCATCAGCCGCGCCAGCCCGGCAGCGGCACCAGCCAGCACCAGCCAATGCACCGGCAGGCGCCAGCGCAGCAGGGCCAGCAGGCCGCTGGCCGCCAGGGCCCAGGCGAACAGGTCTGGCTGGCCCGGCCACAGCACCTGAACCCCCAGCCAGACGGCAAGGTTCAGAATCACCCCGACAATGGCGGCACTGACGGCGGCCAGCGCGCCGGCTGCCGCCTTGTGATGGATCAGCCGTTCCACATAGGGGGCACCGGCAAAGATGAAGAAAAAGCAGGGCAGGAAGGTGACATAGGTAGTCAGCACCCCGCCCAGCAGCCCCGCCGCCAGCGGGGACAGGTTCCCCGGCTGGTTCCAGCCGGCGAAGAAGCCAACATATTGCGTCACCAGGATCAGCGGTCCCGGCGTGCTTTCGGCCAGGGCCAGCCCGTTCAGCATGTCGGCGGCGGTCAGCCAGTGATATTTCTCCACCGCCGCCTGCCCGATATAGGGCAGCACCGCATAGGCCCCGCCAAAGGTGACAAAGGCTGCCTGGGTGAACAGCCGGGCGATATCCGCCGAGGGGTCGCGCCCAAAGGTGAACAGCAGCAACCCCACCGGCACGACCAGCAACAGCCCGAACAGCAGCGCCAGCCGGATCAGCCGCGCCGCGCCGCTGGTGGCAATGGCTGCCGGTTCGGGCAGGGGATCATCTGCCGCCCCGCCATGGGGTGCGGCGAACAGGTGCAGGCCGCGCCGGGCCGTCAGCCAGCCGATCAATGCCGCAGCCGCGACGATGGCAGGGAAGGGCAGATGGCCCAGGAACAGGCCCAGAAAGGCGGCACCTGCCAGCAACGGCGGGGCCCAGCCCTGCAGGGTGCGGCGGCCCAGCCGCCACAGGGCCCCGATGATGATGGCGACGATGACGGGCTTCACCCCGTCGAACATTGCGCCCACCCAGGCCAGATCGCCATGCGCCGCTGCCAACCAGGACAAGGCCAGCATCAATATCGCCCCCGGCAGCACGAACAGCCCGCCCGCCACCAGCCCGCCGGCCCAGCCATGCAGACGCCAGCCGACATAGGTCGCCAGTTGCTGCGCCTCCGGCCCCGGCAGCAGCATGGCGAAGTTCAGCCCATGCAGAAAACGCCGCTGATCGATCCAGCCGCGCTTATCCACCAGTTCCTGCTGCATCAGGGCGATCTGACCGGCGGGCCCGCCAAAGCTGACACAGCCAAGCCAGAACCAGAAGGGCAGCACATCACGCAGGCGGGGCATGGGTTTGGGCCGTGATCATGGGTGGGGCTGCCAACCTGCGGGCGGGCAGCGGGTTTGGCAAGTTTGTCTCTATGACAAGCTTATGACTGCACGGCTGGCCCCGCTTGCGGCACAACTGACGCACCCCCGATACCGGAGCCGTTCCATGTATATCCCGACCGCTTTCCGTATGGAGACCGATCCCGCCCTGGCCCTTGTTGCGGCACATCCCTTTGCCACCCTGGTCAGCCTCGGCAGCGGTGGGCTGCTGTCCACGCCCTTGCCCTTGTTGCTGGACCGGCAGGGGGATCAGGTACGGCTAATCGGCCATATTGCCCGTGCCAATCCGCATTGGCGCGATTTTGATCCGGCGGTGCCGTCACTGGCGATTTTCCAGGGCGGGGATGCCTATGTCACCCCGTCCTGGTACGCGGCCAAGCAGGAGACGGGCAAGGTGGTGCCGACCTGGAACTATAAGGCCGTGCATATTCACGGCACGCTGCGCTTGGTGGAGGAGCCGGCGGCGCTGCTGGCGATTGTCAGCCGCCTGACGGACCGGCACGAGGCGGGGCGGGCCGCGCCATGGGCCGTCAGCGATGCCCCGGCGGATTATCTCGCCACCATGCTGAAGGCCATTGTCGGGTTGGAATTGCTGGTGGAGCGGGTGGAAGGCAAGGCAAAACTGAGCCAGAACCGCCCGCCAGCGGATCAGGCGGCGGTGCGGGCCGGCTTGGCGGGCGTATTGGACATGTAATCAGCCCTTGGCCAGGGCGACCACGCCGGTGCCAATCAGCACCGCGATGGCGATGGGGCGGAACTGGGCGCCGCTGCCGCGCCGGAACCAGATTTCGCCCAGCCGGGCCGCGCCGATCAGCGGCAGGATGATCAGCAGGGACCAGACCAGCGTATGGCGGGTGAACAGCCCGGCCCAGGTCATGCCGATGACCGAGATGGCGTTCAACCCGGTGAAATAAAGGATCAGGCTGGCCCGCGCCACGGCGGGGGCCAGCGGCATGGCCAGCATCAGCAGGATGACCGGTGGCCCGCCCATCCCCACCGACCCGTTCATCAGGCCCGACACCGCACCCGTCAGCAATTTCAGCCCATGGCCGGCCTGCCGTACCCGGAAGCCGCGATAAAGCAGCAACAGCCCTGCTACCACCACACTGGCCCCGATGGTCCGGCGCAGAATCTCCGCCGGCAGCACGGCCAGCAGCCAGATGCCGAGCGGGATGGTGACAAGGCAGCCGGCCAGACAGATGGCGACCATCCGCTTGTCGCTCTCCCGCCAAGCCCCTGGCAGCAACGGCAGGTTGGTGATGGCAATCGCCATCATGCTGGTCGGCACAGCCTCTGCCGGATGCAGGAACAGTGACAGGCCCGGCACCATCAGCAGGGCTGCCCCGAAACCGGTCAGCCCCCGGATGACACCCGCGACCAGGGCCACGGCCAGCAGCCCCGCCGCCTGGGCGGGGGTGGGCAACAGGTCCAGCAGGATGGAAAGATCAATCACCGCCGATCAGCCGGCGACAATCTCATCCGCGCGATAGCCCTGAAGATAGAGCAGCGCCGTCAGGTCGCCATGATCGATGCGGGCGCGGGCCTGGGCGGCGACGGTGGGCTTGGCATGGAAGGCCACGCCGATGCCGGCGGCCTGCAGCATCGGCAGGTCGTTGGCGCCATCACCCACGGTGATGCTGGCCGCCACCGGCACGCGCCGCGCCCCGGTGATGCGGATCAGCGCCTGCAGCTTGGCATCCTTGTCCAGAATCGGCTCGAACGGCTTGCCGGTCAGCTTGCCATCGGCCACTTCCAGATCATTGGCCTGATCCTCGTCAAAACCCAGCCGGCCTGCGACATTGGCGGTGAATGTCTTGAAACCGCCCGACACCAGGGCGCAGTAAACACCGTGCTTCTTCAAGGTGGCGATCAGGCTGGGGGCGCCGGGCATCCAGGTGATGCGGCCGATCATGTCGGTCAGCACATGGGCCGGCAGCCCGGCCAGCAGGGCCACCCGCTCCCGCAGGGCGCCCTTGAAATCAATCTCTCCATTCATCGCGCGGGCGGTGATGGCGGCGATGCGGTCGCGCGCGCCGACCAACTCCCCCAGCTCATCCAGCATTTCCTGCTGGATGATGGTGGATTCCATATCGGCCACCAGCACCGACTTGCGCCGGCCTTCGGTGGCCTGAGCGACGATATCCACCGGCTGGCCGGCCAGCGCCTTGGCGGCAGCGGCCTGGGCCTGATCATCATTCAGCCCGTCAAAGCCGATATCGCAGGCAATACCCTTGGCCAGCCAGTCGGCGGGGGAGGTGGAGGCCCCTAGATCGGCCAGGGCGGCGCGGGCGGCCTTGGCCAGCCCTTCATCCAGCACCGGGTTGGCGGGATTGGCGATCAGGGTCAGCGTCTGGGGCATGGGGGAACCTGGATAGTGAGTGGCAGCCGGATATGTAGCCCGTTATGGCTTCATAAGACGATCTAGGCAACCTCCGTGCTGACACCACACAATCCGAGTTCTCACAAAGCATCCGCCTGGGAGCTCTGCATGGCCGCTTTGCATCTATCCCAATTTGAGAATCTATATTGAACAGTAACATAGCCAGAGGAGTCGCTAAGTGCACTAACGCTTAATAATATTTCTATAATACCATCCTTAAGTTGTGCGTGGCTTTCATTGTCCCATGATGCTTGATAGCTTCTCTCTTTCTTGTAAATTGCCATCATCCATTCATCACTATCTTTCCATATTCCATCTGTTTTAATGTGATTATAAAGGTCACTTGGGCCGTAGACGCGAGACAACTGCTCTCGTAGGTCGTCGAAAACTCTTCTTACTTCAATGCCGTATTTGTCATTTGTCTTTGTAATTCCAATTCCCCGTATCATGCACATGCCGGTCTCGGGGTGTATGTTTGCAATGTAAGACTCAAATGCTGGATGAGTTTTATTTGGCTTTATTTCGTACTTAAACGGAGAGACCTCCTTTATTATGTTTAGCTGATTCCTTTGTTGGCCAGCGTCCTGGCCAAAGGGGCCGGCAGCGGCGGAATGTGATAGAGCAACAAAAAATACAAAAGATAGAAAAAGGGATTTGCGTCGCATGTTATAAGGCCCTTTAGAAATTCGCTGCACTTTCGCACTATTATTTTTATAGTGGAACTTGTCAAGGGTTGGTCGAAAAAATGCGAGATGTCGTGGCAACGTAAGCGTGCTTCGGGCGTGCCGCAATGTTGTCCGAGCTGTTTACCCGGTCGCGCTCCCAGACCATGGCGATGGCCAGCAGGATCAGCAGGCCGGACAGGCCCATCACCCATTCCATGGCGTTGGTGGTCGGGGTCTGCTGGATCAGGATGGTCCAAAGCGTGGACAGCAGCACACCCCCCCCGAATACCGGCAGGCTGTGACGCCCCATGGTGCCGAACAGCCGGCCGGGCACAGCGTAGAAGAAGCCGGCATTGGGGCCGACCAGGCCGGAAATGACATAGGCCAGGGCCAGGAAATGCAGCAGGCGACCGATTTCCAGCGTCTCTTTCCCATGCGGGATCAGTGCTGCCGGATCGAAGATGCGGAAATCAGGGGCGATGCCGAACACATGCCAAGGGGCCGTCGCCAACAGCCCATAGAGCACCATGCCCACCGCCGCCGCCATCATCAGCGGATGCCGGGGCACCGCCTTGCCCATTGAGGCGCGGTTGCCTAGCAGGAAGCCGATGACAAACAGGAACTGCCAGCAGAGCGGGTTGAAGAACCATTGCCCGCCATCCGGGTTGGCCGGCGGGGCGATCTTCGTCATGCCGCCGGCCAGCCAGACCAAGGCGGACAAGGTAAAGGTGACGATGGGGTTGCGGGCCATCACCGGCCCCAGCAGGGCCAGCGCGCCGATGAAGACAATATACATGGGCAGGATATCGGCCAGATTGGGCAGATAGGCCAGCAGCGCCACCCGCAGCCAGCCATCGGCAGGGTTGGCGCCCAGATAACCCAGCCCCATCATCTCCCTTAAGCCGGGATTGCCATAGGCCCAGGCGCTGAATGTCACCAGCATCAGCATGGCGCCGACCAGGGCCAGATGGGTGCGGTACAGGTGCAGGGCGCGGCGGCCGGCGCTTTCCTTGGCCTTGGCCGTGTTCCGCTCCCCACGGAACCCGGCACCCCAGGCAAGGGCGGCGCTGAAGCCGGCCATAAAGACAAAAGTGTCGGCCGCGTCGGAAAAGCCGTAATGCCGCCAGGTCAACAGGGTTGCAGGGCCAGGGATATGGTTCAGGAAAATGGCGCACAGCGCCAACCCCCGAAAGAAATCAATCCGCAGATCACGCATGGCGCGGTACTCCCATCCCATGGCCTGTGGCAGGCGTGGCCGCCTGTCCTGCCTGATAACGGATGCAACGCATGAAGCATGGCAAAGGCGCGCAAATTTGCCGGCCCCGCCGTGATATCAAGGTGACAAAGGGGGCGGCGGGCGGCTACCCAAGGGACAGGTACGATATGTTGATGACGCGCGAAGGGCGTGGTTCCGGCTGTGACGGTTGCTGATTCTTCTTTCCCCCAGGGCGACACAAAGCCCGTGCTGGTGATTGGCGGGCCTACCGCGTCCGGTAAATCCGGTCTGGCGCTGGCCTTGGCCCGCCATGCCAATGGCGTGGTCATCAATGCCGACAGTATGCAGGTCTATCGGGAACTGCATCTCATCACCGCCCGCCCCTCGGCGACGGATGAAGCGGCGGCCCCGCATCGGCTATACGGGATTGTTCCGGCTGCGGAACGGATGAGTGCGGCGCGCTGGCGTGAACTGGCCCTGGCGGAGATTGATCAGGCCCATGGCGATGGCCGCCTGCCCATCGTGGTGGGGGGCACGGGGCTTTACCTGCGGGCCTTGATGCAGGGCCTGTCCGATATCCCGGACACGCCGTCGGAGATTCGGACGGCCGCCATGGAATTGCAGGCCAACATCGGCAGCCCTGCACTTCACGCAAGGCTGGCGGCGGTTGATCCCGTCACCGCCGCCCGCCTGCACCCCACCGACAGCCAGCGGCTGATCCGCGCCTGGGAAGTGTGGCAGGCCACCGGCCGGTCGATCAGCGATTGGCAGGCCGCCCCGCCGGAGGCTGCCCCCAGTCACCTGCATTTCCGCCCCCTGGTGGTGGAGCCGCCGCGCGACCGGTTATACGCCCAGTGCGACGCCCGATTCATTACGATGCTGCAACAAGGCGCGCTGGCTGAGGCGGAAGCGCTGGATCGGTTGGGCTTGGACCCGGCCCTGCCGGCGATGAAGGCGCTGGGCGTGCCGGAACTGCGCGCGGTGTTGCACGGCCAGATGGACCTGCCCGCCGCCACCGCGCGGGCGCAGCAAATGACCCGGAACTATGCCAAGCGACAATTGACTTGGTTCCGCAACCAGATGGGGGCGGTTCCGCGCGTCGATCCTCTGAATATTTCTCAGGCGACGGCGTTTGTGAAATTTTATGATAGGTTCATGACAGGTATGACTTAGAAGATTTCCGAAACGGGTTGACCGGCTTTTCGGTTCCGTCTAGGGTGCCGCCATCGTCGCCCTTCGCCCCTGCGAGAGGCGGCGTTTTTCAACCCATCTGGAACTGATCCGAAAGCTCTGAGCCATGTCGTCGGGAACCATCCTCTCCGGTGCTGAAATCATCATCAAGGCCCTGCGGGACCAGGGTGTTGACACCATTTTCGGCTATCCGGGCGGGGCGGTACTACCCATCTACGATGCGCTGTTTAAGCAGAACCACATCAAGCACATCCTGGTTCGCCACGAACAGGCGGCGGTTCACGCGGCTGAGGGCTATGCGCGTTCGTCGGGTAAGGTCGGTGTCGTCCTCGTCACCTCCGGCCCCGGTGCCACCAATGCCGTCACCGGCCTGGTTGATGCGCTGATGGACAGCATTCCGATCGTCTGCCTGACCGGCCAGGTGCCGACGCATCTGATCGGCAATGACGCTTTCCAGGAATGCGACACGACCGGCATCACCCGCCCGGCCACCAAGCACAATTATCTGGTCAAGGACGTCAACAACCTCGCCCGCACGGTGCATGAGGCGTTTTACGTCGCCAAGTCGGGCCGCCCCGGCCCGGTGGTCATCGATATTCCCAAGGATGTGCAGTTCGCCGACGGTGTTTATCGCACGCCGGGCGAAAGTATGCCCAAATCCTACCGCCCGCAGGTCAAGCCCGACCTGAACAAGGTGGAAGAGGCGGTGGAGCTGCTGGCCAATGCCAAGAAGCCGATCTTCTATGTCGGCGGCGGCGTCATCAATTCCGGCCCGGTGGCCAGCCAGTTGCTGACCCAACTGGTGCGGATGACAGGCTATCCCTGCACCACCACCCTGATGGGCCTGGGCGCCTTCCCTGCGCATGATCAGCAATGGCTGGGTATGTTGGGGATGCACGGCACCTACGAGGCCAATCTGGCCATGCATGGCTGCGACCTGATGGTCTGCGTCGGTGCCCGCTTTGATGATCGCGTCACCGGCAAGGTCAGTGAGTTCTCGCCCAATTCCAAGAAGATCCACATCGATATCGATCCGTCGAACATCAACAAGAATATCCGGGTCGATCTGCCCATCGTCGGCGATGCCGCCTATGTGCTGGAAGACATGATCCGCATCTGGAAGGCGCGCAACAAGCGCGCCGATCAGGCGGCACTCAAGGTCTGGTGGGACCAGATCAATTTCTGGCGGGCCCGTGAATGCCTGCGGTACGAGAAGACCGACCGGGTCATCAAGCCGCAATTCGCGCTGGAACGGCTGCGCGCCGCCATTGCCCCGCGTGAGGATGTGTTCATCTCCACCGAGGTGGGGCAGCATCAGATGTGGGCGGCGCAGTTCCTGCCCTTCAACAAGCCGAACCGCTGGCTGACCTCGGGTGGTCTGGGCACCATGGGCTACGGCCTGCCGGCCGCCATCGGGGCGCAGATTGCCAATCCCGGTGCGCTCTGCATCGATGTGGCCGGTGAGGCCTCCATCCAGATGAATATTCAGGAAATGTCTACCGCCCTGCAGTATCGCCTGCCGGTCAAGGTGTTCATCCTCAACAATCAATGGATGGGCATGGTCCGCCAGTGGCAGGAGCTGCTGCACGGTTCGCGCTATTCGGAAAGCTATTCCGAGGCGCTGCCCGATTTCGTGAAGCTGGCCGATGCGTTCGGCGGTGTGGGCCTGCGTGCCACCAAGGTGTCGGAAGTTGATGACGTCATCCGGGAGATGATTGAGACGCCGCGCGCCGTGATCGTCGATATGTGCGTCGATTCCAAGGAAAACTGCTTCCCCATGATCCCCGGTGGCAAGGCGCATAATGAAATGCTGCTGGGGCCGGAAGACCGTGTGAGCGAGGCAACGCCGGAGGAGGGGATGGTACTGGTCTGATCCGCCGGTTCCTTTTATCCCATCCGCTGTGCAACCCGTCCGGGAGCTGTTTCAAGTGACGACCCAAGATACCATCCGCCGCCATACCATCGCTGTTCTGGTCGATAACGAGCCGGGCGTGCTGGCGCGGGTCATCGGCCTGTTCTCCGGCCGTGGCTATAATATCGAAAGCCTGACGGTGGCCGAGGTCGACAGCAATGAAAGCCTGTCGCGCATCAATATCGTCACCTCCGGCACGCCGATGATCATCGAACAGATCAAGGTGCAGCTTGATCGTCTGGTGCCCGTTCACAAGGTCAAGGACTTGACCCTGGAAGGCCCCTTCATCGACCGGGAAATGGCCCTGGTGAAGGTGGCGGGCTCCGGCGAGAAGCGGGTGGAAGCCCTGCGCATCGCCGATATCTTCAAGGCGCGCGTGGTGGATGCCACCATCACCAGCTTCGTTTTCGAAATCACCGGCACCGGTGAGGATCTGGACCGCTTCATCGATCTGATGCGCCAACTCGGCCTTGTCGATGTCAGCCGCACCGGGGCGGTTGCCCTGTCGCGCGGCACGGCGGCCTTCTGATACAGCGTTTCACTTGTCCAACGCCGGCAATCCGGCAATCCAACATCTGTCTGAAAACAAAGGAAGATTCCCATGCGCGTCTATTATGATCGCGACGCCGACGTCAATCTGATCAAGGGCAAGAAGGTCGCCATCGTCGGCTATGGCAGCCAGGGCCACGCCCATGCCCAGAATCTGCGCGACAGCGGCGTGAAGGACGTGATCATCGCGCTGAAGGCCAATTCGCCGACCCGCGCCAAGGCTGAAGCCGCCGGCTTCACCTGCGTCACCCCGGCCGAGGCTGCGGCCACTGCCGACCTGATCATGATCCTGACCCCGGATGAGCATCAGGCAGACCTGTACAATAACGAGATCGGCCCGAACCTGAAGCAGGGTTCCGCCATCGCGTTCGCCCACGGTCTGAACGTGCATTTCCGCCTGATCGAGCCGCGCCAGGACACTGACGTGTTCATGATCGCGCCGAAGGGCCCCGGCCACACCGTGCGCGGTGAATATAAGAAGGGCGGCGGCGTTCCCTGCCTGGTGGCCGTTCACCAGAACGCTTCCGGCAATGCGTTCGATATCGCCCTGTCCTATGCCTGCGCCGTCGGCGGTGGCCGTTCGGGCATCATCGAAACCACCTTCAAGGAAGAGTGCGAAACCGACCTGTTCGGTGAACAGGCCGTGCTGTGCGGTGGCCTGACCAAGCTGATCCAGGCTGGTTTCGAAACCCTGGTCGAAGCCGGCTATGCCCCGGAAATGGCCTATTTCGAGTGCCTGCATGAAGTGAAGCTGATCGTGGACCTGATCTACGAAGGCGGCATCGCCAACATGCGCTACTCCATCTCCAACACGGCCGAATATGGTGACTATGTCACCGGTCCGCGCATCGTGACGGACGAGACCAAGGCCGAGATGAAGCGCGTTCTGGCCGACATTCAGTCGGGCCGCTTTGTCCGCGACTGGATGCTGGAAAACAAGGCCGGCACCCCGTCCTTCAAGGCGACCCGTCGCATTGAGGCCGAGCATCCGATCGAAGAAGTGGGCGCCAAGCTGCGCGCCATGATGCCCTGGATCTCCGCCAACAAGCTGGTGGACAAGTCCAAGAACTGATCGGCTGCTTCTGTCTGAAGCGTGATCGTTCAAACGCCCGGCCCCTGAGAAGGGGGCCGGGCGTTTCTTTTGCTTACAACCGGGTGGAGACGGAGAATTTCACCCGCGCTGGGGCCGCCTGGGCCAGCAGGCCGGAACCGGTCGCCGCCCAATAACGCCGGCCGGTGACATTCTCCCCATAAAGCCGCAGGGTGACGTCGCGCCCGGCCAGGGCCAGATCATAGCGGGCGCCCAGATCGATTGTGGTGTAACTGGCGACCTCGGCCTGGTTCAGCGCATTGACCGGCCGCCGCCCGACATGGAACAGACCCGCCGACAGGCGCAGTTCCGGCAAGAGGGGCAGGCGATATTCGGCGAAGACGGAGCCGGAGAATTTGGCCGTGTTCTCGATCCGCTTGCCGATGACATTGGCGGCACCGCTTTCCTGCTCGGCATCCAGCACGGTGCCGCTCAGGGTCAGGGATAAATCCTCGCCGATTTCGCCACTGGCACTGAACTCCACCCCGCGATAGCGGGCCCGACCGTCCTGCACATAATAGCCGGCGCTGTTAATATAGGCAGATGCCCGGTCGATATCGAAATAGGCAGCGGTCAGCAGCAGGCCGCGCAGCGGTTCCAGCTTCACGCCGGCCTCATATTGCTTGCTGAGCGAGGCGGGCAGCACTTCCCCGGCATTGCGGGCGATCTGCTGGGCGATGCCGCCGGATTCCAGGCCCTCGATATAATTGCCGTAAAGGCTCACCCCTTCCCAGGGCTTCAGCAGCAGGCCATAGGACCAGGTGTCCGGCTTGTCCTTGTAGCGGGAGGTGCGGCTGATATCGCTATAGTTCGCCTTCCGGAAGCCGATGCTGGCCTCCAGCCAGTCCTGATAACTGATGCGGTCGAAGATGAAGGCGCCACTATCCTTCACCTCTGACGGGTTGGGGACCACCCGGCCGGGTGTCGGCTGTTCTGGTATGGCAACGGGTTGATAGAGATTCTGGGCGAAGCGATAGCGCACGGCCGTGGGGATTTTAATGTCGCGGATATTCTGCGAGGCGCCGAACATCAATTGATGATGCAAAGGCCCGGTGTCGAAATCACCGGTCATATCCGCGCGGTAGATGGTGGATCGGTAATCATTGCCGTGGGTCATGGCGACATTGACCGTGCCGTTCCCGCTGGCCAGATCATAGCCGGCGAAGGAGGAATAGATACGGTCGCGCTTCAGATAGGCCTGGCCGACGCTGACGCTGGCCCGCCAATTGTCGCTCACGGCATAGCGGGCGCGGCCCAGCAGATTGGTGGTCCAGCCATCCGCCTCCATCCAGGCCGCCCCCAGATTATGGGAGGCGGCCTGCAGGGGTGGCAGGGCGATGCGGCCATTGATGGCGGACGGCAGCACGAATTCCGTCGGTTCCGTCA
The DNA here is from genome assembly GCA_943370215.1 of Azospirillum sp. RU38E. GTDB lineage: Bacteria > Pseudomonadota > Alphaproteobacteria > Azospirillales > Azospirillaceae > Niveispirillum. The sequence goes on along the minus strand of CALRQC020000004.1, from coordinate 95,190 downwards.
CTGTTTTGGCGCTGTAATCCGCGTCCAGCTCCAGGCGCAGCCGCTCGCTGGCCTGCCAGTCCAGGGCGACGCTGGCGAATTTCCGATCGCCCCGGGTACGGTCGATGCCGGTTTCGATATGGGAAGCACCGGCATTCAGCCGCAGCCCCAGGGTGGGGGACAGGGGCCGGCTGAGATCCACCGTGCCGCCAAAACCGCCCCGGCTGTCACCATTGATCTCCAGCGCCGTCAGCGGCTGATCCAGCGGGCGTTTGGAAACGAGGTTGATGATGCCCGATGGCGTGGCAAAACCATAATACAGGCCGGCCGCCCCCTTCAGCACTTCCACCCGGTCCTTGTTCTCCATCGGCAGATCGACAAAATTGATCGCCGGCAGCACGCCGTTCAGCCGGTAATTGGTCAGATTGTCGACCTGGATGCCACGGATGGCCAGATTGCTATAGATCAGCGTATTGATCTGCGCCTGGGACACACCGGCCGTATTGCGCACGGCATCGAAAACCGAACTGGCCTGCTGGGCGTCCAGCACGTCGCGGGGCAGCACGCTGATGGTCAGCGGCGTGTCGATGATGCGGGCATCCCGGAAGGTGCCTGCCTGCATGTAATCGGCCCCGAAGCTGTTGCGCCGGTCGGCCGTCACCACGATTTCCTCCACCACGTCCGCGCTGTCCTGCGCCAGCGCGGGCAGGCCAAGGCCGGTGCTGCCAAGGGACAGCAATGCCAGGGCCGTCAGCGTGCCCTTGTGGTGGATCGATGCCGCCGCCTTTGACAGCTTCGCAGCTTGAGAAACAAACATCATGCCCCCGCTAAAAGAAACTAATAATCGTTATCATATGCATGTGTGAGTGAACAAGCAGGCCAGGGACGGTCTGGGCTGTGACGTGATATTGCAGCCGATGCGCGAATGGCTTATCGTGGGCATAGATCAAAAGGATCTATCGTGCGGGGGCAAAGATGATATCGCTAAATGCGAGTCCGCTCTTTTCCGCCACCAATGCCAAGGCGCTGAAGGCGCAGATCGAACGTCACATCGATCAGGCCGTGGGGGATCGGAAGCCGAAGGACGAGGTGTCCACGGTTAAAGGCGGCAAATCCAATGACGCTATCTATAAGCGGCTGATGAGCCTGGGCCTGTCTGGCGACGCGTTCAAGGGTGCGGCGAAGAGTGCGGCCGGCGCCGATGCGCTTTCCGACTATATGAACAAGGCCCGCACGGAGATGAACCAGAAGGCGGCGGCGGAAAAGCTGCAGCAGTCGCGCCGCCGTGTCAGCGAACTGGAACAGGAGGCCCGTCAGGCTGCCGCCAAGGGCGATGGCGCCAAGCTGGCCCGCATTGCGCGGGAAGCTGCGGGCATTACCAAAGGGTTGGCGGCTGAGGCCAAGGGGATTGTGGAAGGGCGGGATGCCAGCCCCGCCGAACGGGTAGCGGCGATTGCCGCAGGGGAAGGCGACCCCAATGTCCAATTGGCCGCCCAGCCGGGGATGACGGCGGGCGGTGTCACCACCGGTTTTGCACGCTCCTATGTGCAGGAGGTGCGGGAGGTTGCGGGCCGGGCCCGGACCATGCTGACACAGGCGGAAACACAGCGCGCCGAACAGCAGGGCCGCCCCCTGACGGAAGAGGAGCGCAAGGAGCGGGAGGAGGAGCTGCGTGCCGCCCGCGATGATCTTGCCGCCAGTGATCAGACCCTGACCCGCCTGCAAGGGGCGTTGGGCAATGCCAATGCGGATGATCCCGACACCGCAGCAGCGGCGGGGCAGGGGACGACAGGGGCGCTGGAGGTGACACAAACCTATGTGCGCACGGAGACCATCACCGTCGCCGTGGCTTTCAGCGAAACCAGTGTCAGCGTTACCGCTTGACGCAACTTCCGGCATCGCTGCTTTGCGATGACGACAGATTTTTGCCTGACAAAGCTGTTGCGGCTAAGCGAATTGCGGCATAAAGAATATCCAGTGACAGTTGGACGGTCTCCACCTGTCTTGATCCATAGAACCCCAGTCAGGACGTCACCCCGTGACCAGCCGCCGCCAACAGCCTGAAGCCATCGCCGGGGATAACGCCCCCGCCATGGCTATGCTGTGCGCATCCGGCCTGTTCCTGACCCTGGCCCTGCTGCTGGCGCTAAAGGCGTTCGGCCTGGGCGGGCTACGACTAATCAGCCCCTGAGCGCCTTGTGTCCCGCGCCATCGCAGATGGGCGGGTTTGCGTTCAGGGGACTGGGTGCGCACCCCATGCGCGCCGCCGATCTGATCCGACGGGTCAGGCCATCACCGGCCAATAGCGATCATCCAGTTTGATCACCATTCGACCGGGAATGGACGGCTTGCCCGCCAAAACCAACCATGGCACCGCCTCCCAGGAATGACGGTGCCCCCAGGGCTTCAGGGACCGACGATCATGACCAGCATTTCCCGCGACAAGAACCGCGTCATCATTTTCGACACCACGTTGCGTGATGGGGAGCAGGCCCCCGGCTGCTCCATGAATTTGGAAGAAAAGCTGCGCATTGCCGCCGTGTTGGAGGAAATGGGCGTCGATGTCATCGAAGCCGGTTTCCCTATCGCCTCCAATGGCGATTTCGAATCCGTGCGCGAAGTGGGCAAGCTGGCCAAGAACAGCGTCATCGCCGCCCTGGCCCGCACGGCCCGCGCCGATATTGACCGTGCGGCGGAAGCGTTGCAGTTCGCTCCCCGCAAGCGCATCCATACCTTCATTTCCACCAGCCCGGTGCATATGAAGTATATGTTGAAGATGACGGAAGAAGAGGTGCTTCAGCGCACCATTGATTACGTCTCCTATGCCCGCAATCTGGTGGATGATGTGGAATGGTCGGCCCAGGATGGCAGCCGGTCGGATCGTGATTTCCTCTGCCGTACCGTGGAAGCCGCCATCAAGGCCGGTGCCACCACCATCAATATTCCCGATACGGTGGGCTATGCCCTGCCGGAAGAATATGCCGCAATGTTCCGTGACGTGATGACCCGCGTGCCGAACAGCGACAAGGCCATCTTCTCCGTGCATTGCCATAATGATCTGGGTTTGGCCGTGGCCAATTCCCTGGCCGGCATCGGTGCTGGTGTGCGTCAGGTGGAATGCACCATCAACGGCCTGGGCGAGCGCGCCGGCAACGCCTCGCTGGAAGAGGTGGTGATGGCGCTGCGCACCCGCCATGATCTGATCGGCTGCACCACCGGCATCAAGACCGAACATATCACCCGCATTTCCCGGCTTGTTTCCACCATCACCGGCTTCCAGGTGCAGCCCAACAAGGCGATCGTGGGTGCCAATGCGTTTGCCCATGAAAGCGGCATCCATCAGGACGGGATGCTGAAGCACGCTGAAACTTATGAGATCATGACGCCGGAATCGGTTGGTCTCAACCGGTCCTCCCTGGTCATGGGCAAGCATTCCGGCCGCGCCGCCTTCCGCGCCAAGCTGAAGGAGCTTGGCTATGACGATATCGGTGAGAATCAGGTCAATGACGCGTTCGGCCGCTTCAAGGATCTGGCTGACCGCAAGAAGGATATTTACGACGAGGATATCGTCGCCATCATGGATGACGAGGCCGGTCGCCAGCACGAACATATCCGTTTCCAGGCGCTGCATGTCGTGGCCGGTTCGCGCGGGCCGCAACATGCCGTGCTGGAACTGGAAGTGGATGGCAAGCCCATCGCCCCGGTGGTGGCCTTTGGCAACGGCCCGGTGGACGCCGTGTTCAATGCCCTGAAGCTGGCCTTCCCACATGAAGCCAAGCTGCAGCTTTATCAGGTCCACGCCGTGACGGCCGGCACTGACGCGCAGGCGGAAGTGACGGTGCGGCTGGAGGAAAGCGGCAAGTCGGTCAATGGCCAGGGGGCTGACGCCGATACGCTGGTGGCATCGGCCCGCGCCTATATCCATGCCCTGAACAAGCTGGTGACCAAGCGGCAGAAGACGGCGCCGGTGGCCATGTCGGCCTGATCATCCCTGCTGTTTTCCCGAGTCCCGTCAGATCCCCGTCGGCTGCCCGCCGGCGGGGTTTCTTATGCCGGAATACGAGGGGCTGCGTTGGCATAGGTCGCACCCTTCCGCCCTATTCCTGCCGCAATCACCGCCACGGCGTGCGGATGTGCGCAGGATGTTCACCATCCGGTAAAATGCCATGTAGATTCTGGCTTCCTGCGGCTTTCAAGGCTTGAGGGACCGGGACTAAATGGTCTATGCAACAGTCGCGGTTCGGCATATCCGGGGTTCGGCCGCACCAAGGGCGGCAAAATCCGGACATTCAGAGATATTTTTCATCCATGCTTTCAAACCTGCTCGGTATGTTCTCGGCCGACATGGCGATCGACCTGGGAACGGCGAATACGCTGGTCTATGTCAAGGGACGCGGCATCGTTCTGAATGAACCGTCGGTGGTCGCGATCCGCGACCTGCGCGGCAAGAAGCAGGTGCTTGCCGTGGGTGACGAGGCCAAGCTGATGCTGGGCCGCACGCCGGGTAACATTCAGGCCATCCGCCCCTTGCGCGACGGCGTCATTGCCGATTTCGAAGTGGCGGAGGAAATGATCAAACATTTCATCCGCAAGGTGCACAATCGCCGCAGCTTCACCAGCCCGGAGATCGTCATCTGCGTGCCGTCGGGTTCCACCGCCGTGGAACGCCGCGCCATCCAGGAATCGGCGGAAGCTGCTGGTGCGCGCCGCGTCTCCCTGATTGAGGAGCCGATGGCTGCTGCCATCGGTGCCGGTCTGCCGGTGACAGAGCCGACGGGCAGCATGGTGGTGGATATCGGTGGTGGCACGACGGAAGTGGCCGTGCTGTCGCTGAACGGCATCGTCTATGCCCGTTCCGCCCGCGTTGGTGGCGACAAGATGGATGAGGCGATCATCGGCTATATCCGCCGTCACCATAACCTGCTGGTCGGTGAAGGCTCTGCCGAGCGCATCAAGAAGGAAATCGGCTCCGCCTGCCCGCCGGAAGATGGCGAAGGCCGGGTGATGGAGATCAAGGGCCGCGACCTGATGAATGGCGTGCCCAAGGAACTGGTGATGAGCGAACGGCAGATTGCCGAGAGCTTGGCCGAGCCGGTCAGCCAGATCATTGAGGCAGTGAAGGTCGCTCTGGAGCATACCGCCCCCGAACTGGCGGCGGATATTGTGGATAAGGGCATCGTGTTGACTGGCGGCGGTGCGCTGCTGGCCAATCTGGATTTCGTGCTGCGGCACGCGACCGGCCTGCCTGTTTCGATTGCGGATGATCCACTTTCCTGCGTGGCGCTGGGCTCCGGCCGCGCGCTGGAAGAGGAAAGCCTGCGCAATGTGTTGATCCGCATGTAAGGTGCCAGACAGGGCCGCGATATTTGCGGCCCTGCTGCACGCAAATGCAGCGATTTACAGCCGACTGTTAACGGTTTAATTTCACATTTGGCGGTAAGCTGTCGGTAATTCCGGCACCTTCAATCAGTCACTGGTCTTTCTGCCGGTGGCCCAATCACGGGATATACCCCGGTGAAGACGCGTAACAACGGATCGGTCGTGCGGATCGCAGCCCCATTTTGGGGCTTGATGCAGCGATTCTACTTTCCGCTGCTGATATTGGCCGCCGTTGCCCTGATGATGATCGGGCATGTCAATGTCGGGGCTGTCGATCAGGCCCGTGCCCGGGTGACCGATGCCTTTACCCCCATTCTCAATGTAATGTCGCGTCCGGCCGCCAGTGTGGCCGATGCGCTGGAATATGCGCGCCAACTGGTCGATCTTCATGAGGAGAATGGCCGGCTGCGCGAAGAGAATGCCCGGCTGCGCCAATGGGAACAGGTCGCCCTGCGGCTGGAGGCGGAGAACGGTTCCTTGCGCTCCTTGCTGGCCTTCAAGGCGGACCCGCCGGCCCGTTTCATCACTGCCCGTGTGGTGGGGGATCCCGGTGGCGCTTTTGTGCGCACTGTTGTCATCACGGCTGGCGCGCGTGACGGTGTGGAGCGTGGTCAGGCGGCCATGTCGGGTCAGGGGCTGGTGGGACGCGTGGTGCAGGTGGGGGAATGGTCTTCCCGCGTGCTGCTGATCACCGACCTTAATGCCCGTATCCCGGTGGTGCTGGAAACCAGTCGTCAGCGGGCGATGCTGGCCGGGGATAACTCCGATCATCCCACCCTGCTTTATGTCCCGGGCAATACGGCGGTGACGCCAGGCGAGCGGGTTTTCACCTCCGGCCATGGCGGGCTGTTCCCGCCGGGCCTGCCTGTGGGGGTTATGGAGATCGGCACGGACGGCCAGCCCCGCGTTGTGCCCATGGCCGACTTGTCCCGTTTGGAACATCTGCAGATCGTTCGTTTCGGGGGGACCGGTGGGCTGGCGGCGGAAGCTGCGCAACCGGGCGCGATGCAGTGAGAGGTTCGGCTTTGGCCGGGGGTTTCTGGCATCGTCTTGATCAAACGGCACGCAATCTGCTTCCCTTCGGGTCTATCGTGGTGGCGATGCTGCTGGCCATGGTGCCATTGCCGCTTCCTGGCTATTCGGTGGTGACGCCGCCGCTGGTGTTGATCTGCCTGTTTTATTGGGTGATCCACCGGCCGGATTTGTTGCGTCCGCTGGTGGTTTTCGGACTGGGCGTGTTGCACGATCTGATCAGCGGCTCCCCGCTGGGCGTGACATCGCTTTACCTGATCCTGACCTATTGGCTGTTGATCACCCAGCGCCGCTTCTTCCTGGGCCGCTCCTTCGGGATGTTATGGTTTGGCTTTGCCCTGGTGGCGGTCGGCGCATCGGCGGTGCAATGGGTAGTCTTTGCCCTGATGAACGCGCATTTGCTGGATGCGCGGCCGGTGCTGGTCCATGCCGCCCTCGGGGTGGCATTGTTCCCGTTGCCGACATATCTGCTGCAGCGTCTGCACCGCGCCTATTTGAGCTGAGGAGACAATCTTGTCCGCCTATGATCGCGATGCCGAGCGACAGCGTATGCTGAGCCGCCGCACGCTGGTGCTGGGTGGTATGCAGGTGGCTGCCGTCTCCGCACTGGTGGGACGCCTTTATTACCTCCAGATCGTGGAGCGCGACCGCTACAGCATGTTGGCGGACGACAACCGCATTTCCCTGCGGTTGGTGGCCCCGCCGCGTGGCCAGATACTGGACCGGTTCGGCGTGCCGCTGGCGGTGAATGAGCAGAATTTCAGCGTCACCGTGGTGTCGGAACGTGCGGGCGATGTGCAGCAAATTCTGGACGAAATCGGCAAGCTGGTGCCGCTGACGGAGGCGGACGAACGCCGCATTCAGCGCGACCTGCAGCGCTCCCGGGCCTTTGCTGCCATCACCATCAAGGAAAATTTGAGCTGGGATCAGGTCTCTGCCATTGAGGTCAATCTACCTGACCTGCCAGGCGTCTCCATCGATGTGGGGCAGGTGCGCTCCTACCCGTTCGGGGAGGCTTTGGCCCATGTGTTGGGCTATGTCGGGGCGGCAACGGAAAAGGATTTGGAGAAATCCAACGATCCGCTTTTATCCCTGCCGGGCTTCCGCATCGGCAAAGGCGGGGTGGAGAAGCAATTTGACCCCGCCCTGCGCGGTGCCGCCGGCACCCAGCAGTTGGAGGTGAATGCCGTTGGTCGGGTCATTCGCGAACTCTCGCGCGATAATGGCCAGCCGGGGCGTGAAACCTCGCTGACGCTGGATGCCAAACTCCAGCATTATGTGCATCAGCGTCTGTCTGCGGAGATGAGCGCGGCAGCGGTGGTGATGGATGTGCATACCGGTGGCATCCAGGCGCTCTGCTCCTGCCCGGCCTTCGATCCCAACCAGTTCGCCATGGGCATCGGCTATGATGCCTATCAGGCGCTGTTGAAGGATGAGCGGACGCCGCTCATCAACAAGGCGATCGCCGGCCAGTACCCGCCGGGATCGACCTTCAAGATGATCACGGCACTGGCGGCCCTGGAGTCGGGCATCGTCAATGCGGATCATCGGGTCAATTGCTCCGGCCATATCGAACTGGGCAGCCACCGCTTCCATTGCTGGCGGCGCGGTGGCCATGGCACCCTGGATATGGTCGGCGCATTGATGAACAGTTGCGACGTCTATTTCTATGATCTTGCCCAGCGTATCGGTATGGACCGAATCGCCGCCATGGCCCGTAAATTCGGGCTGGGGGATAAGGTGGGCCTGGAGTTGCCGGGGGAACGGCCGGGTCTGGTGCCCGACCCGGCCTGGAAACGCCGGGCATTGAAAGCAACTTGGCATCCCGGCGAAACCCTGATTGCGAGTATGGGCCAGGGCTATGTACTGGCGACGCCGCTGCAATTGGCGGTGATGACGGCGCGGCTGGCCAGTGGCCACGCCGTGCAGCCACACTTGGCCAAATCCATCGAAGGCCAGTACCGGGAACAGACGGATTGGCCGCGTATTGATGTGAAGCCGGAAAATCTGGCCGTTGTGCTGAAAGGCATGAATGCCGTCACCAATGTGCCCGGTGGCACTGCCTATAAATCGCGCATTACCATCCCGGGGATGGAGATGGCGGGCAAATCGGGCAGCGCCCAGGTGCGCCGCATCTCCATGGCGGAGCGCAGCAGTGGTGTGCGCAAGAATGAGGATCTGGCCTGGCGGGAGCGTGACCATGCGCTGTTCGTCGCCTTTGCCCCGGTAGAGGCGCCGAAATATGCCTGTGCCGTGTTTGTGGAACATGGCGGCAGCGGCGGCGGTGTCGCGGGACCGATTGCCCGCGACATTCTGCTGGAATGCCAGATGCTGGACGCGGCCCGTGCCAGCGTGGCCCAGCAGCCGGAAACCCCCGCCGCACCCTCCCGGCCCGAACCCGCAAGCACAGGGCAATAACCATGAGTCTGGACCTCTCCATTGACCGTGGTGCGATGACCATCGGGGAGAAGCTGGGCCAAATTTCCTGGAGCCTGGTCTTCCTGATCACCATGGTGGCCAGCATCGGCTTTGCCATGCTCTATTCCGCCGCCAATGGCCATTTCGATCCCTGGGCCTCGCGCCAGATGCTGCGTTTTGGCGTGGGCGTGGTGGCGATGCTGCTCATCGCCCTGATCGATGTCCGAATCTGGATGAAACTGGCCTATCCGTTATACGGCATCGTTATGGTGCTGCTGATCGGCGTGGATCTGTTCGGCAATGTCGGCAAGGGGGCACAGCGCTGGATCGATCTGGGAATCATCCAGTTGCAACCATCCGAGATCATGAAGGTGACGCTGGTGATGGTGCTGGCCCGCTATTTCCACGGCGCCACGCTGGAGGATAGCGGCCGCATCCCCTTTCTGATTCCGCCCCTGCTGCTGGTGGGGGCGCCGGTGGCGCTGGTGCTGGCCCAGCCCAATCTCGGCACGTCACTGATGCTGGTGATGGCCGCGGGGGCGCTGTTCTTCCTGTCCGGGGTACGGCTGTGGAAGTTCGGCGTGCTTATCGCCGCCATCATCATCGCCGTGCCGCTGACCTGGCAGTTCGTGCTGCATGATTATCAGCGCGACCGGGTGGAAACCTTCCTCGATCCGGACAGCGATCCGCTGGGTACGGGGTACCACATCACCCAGTCAAAGATTGCCTTTGGTTCCGGCGGGTTGATGGGCAAGGGCTTTTTGCAGGGCACGCAGAGCCATCTGAACTTCCTGCCGGAAAAGCAGACCGACTTCATCTTCACCATGCTGGCGGAGGAGTTCGGCCTGGTTGGCAGCCTGTTCTTCCTGTTCCTCTATGGGCTGATGCTGCTCTACGGCTTCGTCATTGCCGGGCGCTGCCGCCACCAGTTTGGCAAGCTGCTGGCGCTGGGGCTGACGGTGAACCTGTTCCTCTATCTCTTCATCAATGTCGCCATGATCATGGGGCTGATCCCCGTGGTGGGCGTGCCGCTGCCCCTGATCTCCTATGGTGGCACGGCGACGCTGGGGGTGATGATCGGTTTTGGCCTGATGCTATCGGTGCATGTCCATCGCGATGTGCGCATGTCGCGCCGGGGGATGGGCGACCTCTGACCCTCTCGGGGGCTGGGGTCAGAGGGTTGACTTGCGTGCAGTGCGCGGCTGCGTGAAAACCTGGTCGGGGAGCTTCATTTTCTTGTCGACAAGGTGTGAACCCTTTGCTACACAGCGCGCCTCGACGCGATGAACGAAGCGTCGGGGCCGCGAAAGCGGGTTGGGAATGGGCGCATAGCTCAGTTGGTAGAGCAGCTGACTCTTAATCAGCGGGTCCAAGGTTCGAGTCCTTGTGCGCCCACCATTCCCAAAAATGGCCGCTCCGGCGGATATCAAGGTTGGGCGCATAGCTCAGTTGGTAGAGCAGCTGACTCTTAATCAGCGGGTCCAAGGTTCGAGTCCTTGTGCGCCCACCAACCTTGATCCCCCACCGTTGCCGCCTTTCAAGGTTGGGCGCATAGCTCAGTTGGTAGAGCAGCTGACTCTTAATCAGCGGGTCCAAGGTTCGAGTCCTTGTGCGCCCACCAACCTTGAAACAGCAACCTGACATGAAATCAGGATACACTCGCCAGACAGATCAGTCTCGGCGGGTTTTTTTATGCTCAGCACCCTATACGCACCCTTCCGCATCACCGTATGCGGGATCGAGGAATTGCCTGACCATTGCCGGGTCGGCGTCAGCCATATGCTGTCGATCATGGACCCTGGCCGTTCCAAGCTGCCGGTCTTCAGCGGCTATGGTGCGCATGTGCGGCTGGATTTACGATTCGATGATGTGGTGGAACTGGTACCGGGCAAGCAGCCGCCACAGCCGACCCATGTGCGCCAGATTCTGGATTTTGGGCGCAGCCTGACCGCCGAGCCGCCGGGAAAGGCGCATCTGCTGGTGCATTGCCATATGGGCGTGTCGCGGTCCACGGCGGCGATGGCGCTGATTCTGGCCCAGGCGCGGCCGGATCGGCCGGCGGCGGAAGCTTTGGCAGAGGTGGCGCGTATCCGACCCCAGGCCTGGCCCAATTTGCGCATCCTGGAAATGGGCGGGGAAATGCTGGGCTGCCGGGATGAATTGCTGGCGGCCTTGCCCGCCATCTATCAGCGTGCCACGGCGCATTGGCCGGCAGACTGGCTGGATTACCTGAAGAAGAATCACCGGGGCCGCGAAGTGCGGCTGCTGGAAGGCGGCTGACCGGCGGGGAGGGTCGATCAAGCCCAGGCCGACTCGCCGCTATCGCCCAGGATTTGCCGGCAGAATCGCACGGTGATCGGCTTCTTGGCGGCCAGCGCCTCCCGGTCCAGCAGGTCCACCACCCGGCGGGCATTGGCAAAGCTGCGCTCTGTGCGGGTCAGCAGCCAGACAATCACATCCTCGCCCACCCTGATTTGCCGGTCGGCAAACAGCTTCACCAGCACGGCCATGAACAGGGCGTCATCGGGGGCGGCCATGCCGACGGCCGGGGCCGCCAGCAGGCGCGAACGCAGGTCCGGCAGGCGAAGCACCCAGTTGATGGGCGCCTTGTCTGCCAGCAGCAGCAGATGGCCGCCGGCATCGCGGGCCAGATTGTAGAGATGGAACAGGGCGCGTTCCAGCACCGGGTCGCCGGCCACCTGCTGCGCGCCATCCAGTACGGCGGCGCGGGTGGGGTGCAGCAGGTCGGGCAGGTCGTCGGTGCGCAGATCATCCACCTGCAACAGGTTGGCGCGCGCACGGGCGCGCCAGATCTGCGCCAGATGGCTTTTGCCAGAACCGCTGGGCCCGAAAATCACCAGGGCCGGGGCCGGCCATTCAGGCCAGCTATCCAGCCAGGCCACGGCATCCTGGTTGCCGGGGGCAACCAGGAAATCCGCCTCGCCCATGGCGGAACGGTGGCCCAGATCCAGGGGAATTTGTCGGGTGCTGCTCAACGGCAGTCCCGGAGGAAGGGAGCCGATGGGCATTGTCGTATCCATAATCATGGTGCGGCCGGTATGTCAGCGGGGCGGCGGAGGTCGGTACCTTCCGCGGCGGGATTGGCGGGAAGCGGGTCGGTTGCCAAGTCAGGGCAGGGTGGGGTTGGCGGCGGGGCACCGTGATAGAAGCTGCTATCCAGGTAACGGGTGATGCCGAATCGGACCAGCACGCCGATGACGGCCGCCACCGGCATGGCCAGCAGCACGCCGACGAATCCGAACAAGGCGCCACCCGCCATCAAGGCAAAGATCACCCAGACCGGATGCAGCCCCACCTTGTCGCCCACCAGCTTGGGCGTCAGCACATTGCCTTCCACGGCTTGGCCGAAGAAGAAGATCCCGACCACGATGCCGACCCGCCACAGCTCGTCGAACTGAAACAGGGCGATGCCGACAGAGGCGCAGAACCCCACCAGCGAACCGACAAAGGGGATGAAGGAAAGCAAGCCTGACACCATGCCGATGATCAGGCCGAAATCCAGCCCGGCCAAGCTCAGCGCGATGGCATAGAAACTGCCCAGTGCCAGGCAGACCGTGGCCTGCCCGCGCACGAATCCGGCCAGGGTGGTGTCAACGGCGCGGGCCTGTTCACGGATGGTTTCCGCCTGCTGGCGGGGCAGCCAGCCATTGATGGCGCCCACCATCCGGTCCCAGTCACGCAGCAGATAGAAGGCGACGATGGGGGTGATGAACGTGACGGAGATGATGTCCACCAGGGCGACACCCTGGCTGACCAGACCTTTCAGGAATTCGGCCGTCCAGCTCATGGCGGTGCCGGCATAATCCCCGGCGGCACTGCGCAACCGCTCCATATCCTCTGGTGAGAGCCGGTTGATAAGGCGCTGAATCTGCGGCAGCAGTTCCCGCTTGGCCCAGGCAATCCATTGCGGGGCGGCATCGATCAACTGCACGATCTGGTCTTGCAGCAGCGGGACCAGCAGCAACAGGGCCAGCACCGCTGTCATGGCGAATCCCAGCAGGACCAGACTGGTGGCGGCCCAGCGCGGCATGTGCCGTTCCAGCCGGTCGGTCACCGGGTCCAGCAGATAGGCCAGCGCCATGCCGGCCACGAACGGGGCCAACATGCTGCGCAGCAGCCAGACCAGGGCGATGAAAACCACCAGCCCCCAGACCCAGAATCGCCATTGCCGTCCGGCCGTCATGCCGCGTCTCCCGATTGGTCGCCGGCATCATCCCCGGCATCACGTGTGCGCAGGATGAACAATCCACGCATCACATAGGCCACCATCGACCAGAGCGTGGTGGCGGCGACCACCAGCTCCGCCGGCAGCACATATTCCTCTGGTGCCAGTCGCGCGCCATAGACGGCCAGGATCAGCGCCGCCAAGGCCAGTTGCAGGGCGGTATTGAGCTTGCCCACCCAGAGCGGCTGGATGGACAGCCGTTCGCGCAGCATCACCAGCAGCACGGCCAGACCCAGGATGATGGTGATATCCCGCAGCAGAATCAGCGCCACCAGCCAGAGCGGCACCAGCCCCACCGTGGCCATGGCCACAAAACAGCCGACCAGCAGAACCTTGTCGGCCAGCGGGTCCAGCCAGGCGCCCAGCTTGCTGCGTGCCCGGAACAGGCGGGCAATCATCCCGTCCAGCCCATCGGAAATGGCTGCCAGCACAAACAGCCAGAAGGCCAGGGTCAGATGGTCGGACAAGATCAGCCAAACCGTCACCGGCACGGCCAGCAGACGGCCACCTGTGATCAGGTTCGGCACATGCAGCATTGGATTCGGTTTATCGGTTGTCATCTGGGCGTGATCCGGCGAGGGCAGGTTCTGAATTTAATCTAGGCGCTTTTGCAGGCGCCTTATAGAGGCCCCGGCCCCCACCCGGACCCCCATGCCCATATTCCCCATTATCCACGGCTGGGGAAAAGATGTTCCTATAATGTTCCGGTTGTCCAGTCGCTTTTAATGAAATTATCCCCATGTTTCAGGAATAATGTGTCCAAAGCCGTGCATGGATCGCCAAGCGCTTCTGATCGTTGGCTTTTTGGCGTCTGCTCGGTGGGGGACATAAAAAAACGGCATCGGGGCCTGTGCGCCGATGCCGTTTTTGACCGAACCGCTTTGCCAGCAACCTTGCCTTACGGCACCGCCGGGACGGGGGCAGGCAGGGTGCTGGCCGCCGCTGCGGCTCCGCGCCAGCGCAGTTCGCTGGCACCGCCATTTTCGCTCAAGATCAGATCCTGCTGGGCCAGGGCGTTGCGCAACTGTTCCAGCCCGCCCATGTAGCGTAGCTCCAGTTCCGCCCCGCCGCGCGCCAGGGAGACGACGCGGGTTTGCGTGATGGTGGGAACCTTCGACAGGCGACGGCGGGTTTCCACCCATTCATTCTGGGCGGCGAAGGGAACCTTCAGCGTCAGCCCGCCCTCATTGCCGCCGACCACCACATTGGCGGCGGTCCAGCGTTCTTCCAGCCGGCCGACGATCTTGTTCACGGCTTCGCGGAGAGTCGGGTTGCCCCGGGCGGTGGCGTCGCCGCTGGCCGTCACCGTCGGTTGGCTGATGGTGAAGCTTTCCGCGCTGCCGTTGGCGGGATGCAGGGTGATGGTGGCGGTCACCCCGCCACTGGTGTTGGTCAGTACGGCGACGGCAACCTCACCCGCCTGATAACGCTCGGCGATGCGCCGCAGGGCGACAGCATCGCCGGACAGGGCCTGTTCCACCCCGATATCGGCGACATCCGCCGCTTCGCCATAAGGAACGGTCACGGGCACCAAGCCACCCTGCAGCGGCTGGTTGGCCCAGGTCTGCCGCCAGCCGGTTTCCGCCTGCCACAGCACGGGCGCCCCGCCGGTCTGGTCCACCGGCAGCACGAGCACCGGCTTGGACCGCACCTCTGTATAAGAGACACCACGGCTGCGCATGAAATTACGCACGGCCGTCGGATTGAAGGTGACGGCCAGCCGGCCGAGATAGCGCACGGCGGACGTCCGCTCCTCCTGCACCTCAAAACTTTGCACCATCTGGTCGATGCTGGCGCCATCCAGACCGGACAGGGCGCTGCGGGCGCTGTCCGGGGTCAGCCGGTCAAACAAGGCTTCAAACGCCTTGCGCTGGCCGTCGCGGATGCCGCGATCACGCGCCGCCGTGGCCGAATCCGCCGTGACATCGACGGAAACATCACGCACCGTGAACAGATCGTCCGACGGGGCAGCCCAGGCGGGCAGGGCCAGCGCCAGGACGGTCAGGGTGGCGGACAGGACTTTGCGCAAAGCGGGGGTGCAGGGAACCGGCATTGCCTTGGCTTCCGATATTGCTATGTTCGGCGCCGTCTAAACAGTCCGGTGCCGGGTTTGTTGCGGTTGGTTCTACCGCACCCGGCCCCCTTTACGCCAGCAGCGAGGATGAAGGCGATGAGCAGCTATTCCTACCGGGATGCCGGTGTCGATATCGATGCAGGCAATGCGCTGGTCGAGGCCATCAAGCCGCTGGCGAAATCCACCGCCCGCACCGGCTCCGACGCCGGGCTGGGTGGCTTCGGTGCCCTGTTCGATCTGCGCGCCGCCGGCTTCCACGATCCGCTGCTGGTGTCCACCACCGATGGTGTGGGCACCAAGCTGAAGGTCGCCATCGATGCCAACCATCACGACACGGTGGGCATTGATCTGGTTGCCATGTGCGTCAATGATCTGGTGGTGCAGGGCGCCGAGCCGCTGCTGTTCCTGGATTATTACGCCACCGGCAAGCTGGATGTGACCGCCGGTCGCGCCATCGTCGCCGGCATCGCCGAGGGCTGCCGTCAGGCCGGTTGCGCCCTGGTGGGCGGGGAGACGGCGGAAATGCCCGGCATGTATGCCGAGGGCGATTATGATCTGGCCGGCTTCTCCGTCGGTGCCGTTGAACGCTCCCAGGTGCTGGTGGGCGACAAGGTGCAGGCCGGTGACGTGGTGCTGGGTCTGGCTTCCAGCGGTGTGCATTCCAACGGTTATTCACTGGTGCGCAAGCTGGTGGGCGTCTCCGGCCTGACCTATGAAAGCGCCTGCCCCTGGGATGAAGGCCGCAGCCTGGGCGAGGCGCTGCTGACCCCGACGCGCATCTATGTGAAGCCGCTGCTGGCGGCGGTGCGCGCCGGTCTGGTGAATGCCATGGCCCATATCACCGGCGGCGGCCTGCTGGAAAATATCCCGCGCGTGCTGCCCGATGGCTTGGGCGTCGATCTGGATGCCGCCAATTGGGAATTGCTGCCGGTGTTTGGCTGGCTGAAGCGTACCGGCAATGTGGATGCCACGGAAATGGCCCGCACCTTCAATTGCGGTATCGGCATGGTGGTCATTGTCCCCGCCGACAAGGCCGATGAAGCCCTTCGGGTGCTGACAGAGAAGGGGGAGAAGGTGACCCGCATCGGCACCGTGGTGCCGCGTGACGGTGCCGCCCACCGCGTCGCCATCAGCGGGCTGGAGCGCTGGTCGTGAAGCTGCGTCTGGGCGTCCTGATCTCCGGCCGGGGGTCCAACCTGCAGGCCCTGATTGACGCCTGCCGCGACCCGGATTTCCCGGCGGAGGTGGCCTTGGTCATCTCCAACAAGGCCGATGCCGGCGGGCTGGCCCGTGCCACCGCCGCCGGCATCCCCAGTCTGGTGCTGAAGCCGAAGGATTTCGCCGACAAGCCGGCGCATGAGGCAGCGATGACGGCCGCCCTGGAGCAGGCCGGCGTCGGGCTGGTCTGTCTGGCCGGC
Organism: Azospirillum sp. RU38E; assembly: GCA_943370215.1. Lineage (GTDB taxonomy): Bacteria > Pseudomonadota > Alphaproteobacteria > Azospirillales > Azospirillaceae > Niveispirillum. The sequence continues at coordinate 78,644 of CALRQC020000004.1, read as the reverse complement.
TTCATGCGGCTGCTGACGGGTGGATTCGTCGCCCATTGGCATGACCGGCTGATCAATATCCATCCGTCGCTGCTGCCGTCGTTCCCCGGCATCGATACCCATGCCCGCGCGCTGGCCGCCGGTGTGCGCTTCCATGGCTGCACCGTGCATTATGTGCGCGAGGTGATGGATGAAGGCCCGATCATCGTGCAGGCCGCCGTGCCGGTACTGACCGGCGACACGCCTGACGATCTGGCCGCCCGCGTGCTGGTGCAGGAACATCAGGCCTATCCCCTGGCTGTGCGGTTGATCGGTGAGGGGCGGGTGCGGGTGGAAGGGGCGGTGGCCCATATCGAAGGGGCGGAGATGCCGGCACCGGCGATCTGCCCCGTGGCATCGTCCTTTTAGCGGCTAAAATCCCATGATCATCCGCCCCGCCACCGCCGACGACCTGTCGTTCATCCACGCCCAGGCCCCGCGTCTGGCCGGCGTGGCCGATTTGGCGTGGCGCACGGCGGAAGAGGTGATGCATTTCCAGCGTGCCTTCATGCATGAAACGCTGGAGGCACCCCGGCCCGGTGCCGTCACCTTCATCGCCTGCGACGGGGATGAACGGCTGGGCTTCATCCATGCCGAGCCGCAACTGGATATCTTCACCGATCGGCAATGCGCCTATGTGCCGCTGCTGGCCGTCACCCCGGATGCCGAGGGCAGGGGCGTTGCCGCCGCCCTGATGGCCGCGGTGGAATCCTGGGCGAGAGAAAATGGCTATGCCAACGTGGCCCTGGATGTGTTCGCCAGCAATGCGCGCGGCCGCGCCTTCTATGCCCGACAGGGCTATGGGGAAGAGACGCTGCGGCTGGTCAAGGATATCCGCTAGTCCCGTCCCCGGTCGGCACTTCCCCCCTTGGCATGGAACCGTTCCGCCTGTACATAATTGACATAACTGGTCGATATGACAGTCAGGGAGGAAGAATCATGGCGGGCAGCCACGGACCGGCGGTGGTCAATGACAAGCTTGTGCGCGAACATGCGGAAGGGTGGCATTCCTTCACCCGCTTCACCACCATCAGCATCATCTGCGTCACGCTGATCCTGCTGATGTTCATGCTGCATTTCGCCGTGGGCTGGGGCTATGCGGTATTTTTCATGCTGCTGGGCTGGGTTGCCACGGCCATTCTCGCCCTGCTGGGCAAGATATAAGGTTCGTCTGAATCGCTTTCTGATCGTTTGAACCCCGTTCAAGGGGCTGTCCGTTACCTACGGGCAGCCCTTTTTGCATTTTTCCGCCCCCGCAACGGGCCCCTTTATCGGCCTTTCCTGACCTTTAGTGCGCGTTGGTCACGGTTCAAGCCCTTGAAGGGGGCACACCCCTGTGCCACGTTAACAACTGAACCGTCACCCACCGTTCATTGCCGTGCCCATCTGGGGCGGGCGGTCGGGTCCAGGCCCAGCGGGGCTGGCGGTGCATTGAGATCAGAAGGCAGATAGATATGCTGGACATCCCCCGTGGTGTTCTCTACCCGGTCCTTCCGCTGAGAGACATCGTCGTCTTCCCCCATATGATCGTCCCGCTGTTCGTGGGCCGCGAAAAATCGGTCCGCGCCTTGGAAGACGTGATGAAGGATGACAAGCAGATCCTGCTGGTCACCCAGAAGAACGCCTCGCAGGATGACCCGACCCCGGCCGACATCTATAGTGTCGGCACCGTCGGTACGGTGTTGCAGCTGCTGAAATTGCCCGACGGCACCGTGAAGGTGCTGGTCGAAGGCGGTAAGCGCGCCACCATCACCAAGTTCGGTGAGAACGAGGAATTCTTCCAGGCCTATGCCGAACTGATTGAGGAACAGGCCAGCGAACCGCAGGAGCTGGAGGCGCTGTCCCGCGCCGCCGTCTCGCAGTTCGAGCAATATATCAAGCTCAACAAGAAGATTCCGCCTGAGGTGCTGGTCTCGATCAACCAGATCGAGGAGCCGGGCAAGCTGGCCGACACGATCGCCAGCCATCTTCAACTGAAGATTCCCGAAAAGCAGCAATTGCTGGAGACCCCCACCGTCGCTGAACGGCTGGAGAAGGTCTATGCCTTCATGGAAGGCGAGATCGGCGTGCTGCAGGTGGAAAAGCGCATCCGCAACCGCGTGAAGCGCCAGATGGAGAAGACCCAGCGCGAATATTATCTGAATGAGCAGATGAAGGCCATTCAGAAGGAACTGGGCGAGGGTGAGGACGGCAAGGACGAGGTGGCGGAGATCGAGGAAAAGATCGCCAAGACCAAGTTCAGCAAGGAAGCCCGCGAAAAGGCCCAGGCCGAGGTCAAGAAGCTGCGCACCATGAGCCCGATGAGCGCCGAGGCGACCGTCGTGCGCAACTATCTGGACTGGATGCTGTCGATTCCCTGGAAGAAGCGCAGCAAGGTCAAGAAGGACATCAAGGGGGCCGAGGCCATCCTGAACGCCGACCATCATGGTCTGGAGAAGGTCAAGGAGCGCATCCTTGAATATCTGGCCGTGCAGCAGCGCATGGATAAGGTGAAGGGTCCGATTCTCTGCCTGGTCGGTCCGCCGGGTGTGGGCAAGACCTCGCTGGGCAAATCCATCGCCAAGGCCACCGGCCGCACCTTCGTGCGCATGTCGCTGGGCGGCGTGCGCGATGAGGCCGAGGTGCGCGGTCACCGCCGCACCTATATTGGCTCCATGCCCGGCAAGATCATCCAGGGCATGAAGAAGGCCAAGACCTCCAACCCGCTGTTCCTGCTGGACGAGATCGACAAGCTGGGCGCCGATTGGCGCGGCGATCCGTCGTCGGCTCTGCTGGAAGTGCTGGACCCGGAACAGAACAGCACCTTCAGCGACCATTATCTGGAGGTGGATTACGACCTGTCCGACGTGATGTTCGTCTGCACGGCCAATTCGCTGCGGATGCCGCAGCCGCTGCTGGACCGTATGGAGATCATCCGCCTGTCCGGTTACACCGAGGATGAAAAGGTGGAAATCGCCAAGCGCCACCTGATCGCCAAGCAGGTCACCGACCATGGGCTGAAGGAAGGCGAGTTCGCCATCAGCGACGAGGCACTCCGCGACCTGATCCGTTACTACACCCGCGAAGCCGGCGTGCGGTCGCTGGAACGCGAACTGGCGAACCTGGCCCGTAAGGCGATCAAGGAAATCCTGATGCAGGGTGTCACCAAGGTGAAGGTGACGCCGAAGAATCTGGAGAAGTTCGCCGGCGTGCGCCGCTTCCGCTTTGGTGAGGCGGAGCTGGAGGATCAGGTGGGGGCGACCACCGGTCTGGCCTGGACCGAGGTGGGCGGCGAGTTGCTGACCATCGAGGCGGTGATGCTGCGCGGCAAGGGCCGCATCCAGACCACCGGCAAGCTGGGCGATGTGATGAAGGAATCGGTGCAGGCGGCCGAATCTTATGTGAAGGCCAATGCGCTGAAGTTCGGCATCAAGCCGACCTTGTTCGAACGGCGTGACATCCATGTCCACGTGCCGGAGGGGGCAACCCCGAAGGACGGCCCCTCGGCCGGTGTGGCCATGATCACCACCATCGTCTCCGTGCTGACCGGCATCCCGGTGCGCAAGGATATCGCGATGACCGGTGAAATCACCCTGCGCGGCAAGGTGCTGCCCATTGGCGGGCTGAAGGAGAAACTGCTGGCGGCCCTGCGAGGCGGCATCAAGCGGGTTCTGATTCCCCAGGAAAATGAAAAAGACCTGGCGGAGATCCCCGACAATGTGAAGAAGGGCCTGACGATCATCCCGGTTTCCACGGTTGATGAGGTGATTGCCAACGCTTTGGCCTCCGCTCCGGTTGAAATCGAGTGGTCTGAGCCCGACGAAGTGGCTCAGATGCCCGGAAAAGCTGGGGAAGAGGACCGGGATGGCGTGATTCGCCATTGAAGTGGATCAGGAAATCGTGTGAATTGGGTTCCCGCTGCCCCCCCGACCAATGTGGGCGTCGGCAGCGGTATCCAATCTCCTTGTGCCTGGACATGCCGTTCGGGCACGCGCAACCGATACTCTCTTGATGAGGGGGGCCTTAAGTGAACAAGAACGATCTCGTTGCCGTGGTCGCCGAAGCGGCTGGTTTGTCCAAGGCGGACGCGAATAAGGCCGTAGATGCGGTCTTCGATGGGATCACCGGCGCGCTGCAGAAGGGCGACGAAGTGCGGTTGGTTGGTTTCGGCACTTTCGCCGTTGCCGAGCGTGCGGCTTCCGAAGGCCGTAATCCCCGCACCGGTGAGAAGATCGCCATCTCCGCTAGCAAGCAGCCGAAGTTCAAGCCCGGCAAGGGCCTGAAGGACGCGCTGAACTGATCTGGCGTTTGGATGCCTCCGGCCGGTCTCCGGCCGGGTGTACCCATCAGATGATGATGAAACGGGCGGCCAGAAGGTGCGCCCGTTTTCTTTTTTTTGGTCTTGAGTGAAGAACAGGGTTGATTCTTTGTGCCGCGCCGCTAATGTCGCCCCCGCAAACGGTTCGGGCGGTTAGCTCAGAGGTAGAGCTTCGGTTTTACACACCGCAGGTCGGGGGTTCGACTCCCTCACCGCCCACCATTGCACCATCATTGCCCATTGAAATACCTGATGAATAAGGCCGCTGGCGGATGCCGGGCGGCCTTTTTGCTATCCGGCTCCCTGTGGTCAGGCCAGGTTCGTGCGTGGGAGAAAGGTTTTTCGAAGAAATACCGATTTCATGTTTGACAAGGGTGGGTGGGTCGCTTATACACCCGCCCACCTCACGGCGACGGGGTGATCGGAAACGAGACGACGGCGCCGGGAAGAGTTAAGCGGGTGTAGCTCAGTTGGTTAGAGCGCCGGCCTGTCACGCCGGAGGCCGCGGGTTCAAGTCCCGTCACTCGCGCCACCCCTTATGACAAAGGGTGATGGCGCCTTAAAGACGATGCCCTGAGGAAGGGGCGGTAAAACTTCCCACCCTGCGCGGGTGTAGCTCAGTTGGTTAGAGCGCCGGCCTGTCACGCCGGAGGCCGCGGGTTCAAGTCCCGTCACTCGCGCCACTTCATCATTTATAAATGTTTTTGCTGCAAAAAGCCGTGGAACGCCATCAGCGTTCTGTACGGCTTTTTTGCTTTTTGATCATGGGGTTGTTACCCCTGTCTGTTTCCCGGCCTCCGGCACCGGCACCTGCATACAGGGATGTTGCTGCGGGCAATTTCGCCTCAGCCTCACTGTCCATGCAAGGCAGCCTTGCCGCAGCGCATCAAAAGGCGGAAAGCCAACCATTTCCATGGAGTTGAGAACGTTTCTCAAGCCCAAAAATGGCGTAATTCGCTTTCCTTTGTGCAGGGCAGGGGCCTATATTCCGTTGGGCTTGGGATGTCCCTCGCAAGCCTGCCAGTCCATGAACCGCCCGCGGTTTTGCCAGATGCCCACCGGCCCGTATCGACGGGTCGGCAGAGCGCCGTGGCATAAGCCCGGGCTGAAACGGTGTGACGATGTCCGATCCGTTGTCCAACCCGCTGTTGGTGCAGTACCTGCCGATCCTGGTCTTCCTGGTTATCGCTACCGTGATCGCCGGTGCGATGGTCGGCGCCGCCCTTCTGGTGGGGCCTAAGAAGCCGGATAGTGAAAAGCTGTCGGCCTATGAATGCGGTTTCGAAGCGTTCGACGATGCACGCAGCAAGTTCGATGTGCGCTTCTATCTGGTCGCCATCCTGTTCATCATTTTCGATCTGGAAGTGGCGTTCCTGTTCCCCTGGGCGATTTCGCTGGGTGGGATCGGCATGTTCGGCTTCTGGTCGATGATGATCTTCCTCGGCATCCTGACCGTCGGCTTCATCTATGAATGGAAGAAGGGCGCGCTGGAGTGGGAGTGATCCCGTTTCCGCGCCGCCTGGGAGCAACAGCGCCATGAGCAACAATCTCGTCACCGGCAACGCTAACAGCGTCGTGACCAATACCAGCCCGCTGCCGCCCGGCTCCGCGCAGGACGCCTATCTGAAGGCCGTCACGACGGAGATTGAGGATAAGGGCTTCATCGTCGCCAAGATGGATGATCTGCTGACCTGGGCGCGCACCGGTTCGCTGTGGCCGATGACCTTCGGTCTGGCCTGCTGCGCGGTGGAGATGATCCATTCCTACATGTCGCGGTACGATCTGGACCGGTTTGGCGTGATTCCGCGCCCCAGCCCGCGCCAGTCGGATGTGATGATCGTCGCCGGCACGCTCTGCAACAAGATGGCCCCCGCTCTGCGCAAGGTCTATGACCAGATGGCGGAGCCGCGCTGGGTGATCTCCATGGGTAGCTGCGCCAATGGCGGCGGCTATTACCATTATTCCTATTCCGTCGTGCGCGGCTGCGACCGCATCGTGCCGGTGGATATCTATGTTCCCGGCTGCCCGCCGACCGCCGAGGCGCTGGTCTACGGCATTCTGCAATTGCAGAAGAAGATCAAGGGCGGCAATCGCCTGATCCGCGCCTGAGTTTGGCTTAAGACGGTTTGTAGGACGCTTGGCTATGAGCGATGAGGCCCTGAAGGAACTCGGTGATTACATCAGTGGCGCCCTGGGCGCTGCTGTGTTGAAGGCCGAGGTGGCGCATGGTGAATTGATGGTGACGCTGACGCGCGAAGGTGCGTTGCGCGGCATCCAGTTCCTGCGCGACGACTCGACGACCCGCTGCGAGATGCTGGCCGACATCGCCGGCGTGGATTACCCGAGCCGCCCGGAGCGGTTCGAGGTGGTCTACAACCTGCTGAGCGTCAAGCATAACCACCGTATCCGGGTGAAGGTGTCGACGGATGAGGACACGCCCGTGGCCTCCATCGTGTCGCTCTACCCGGTGGCCGGCTGGTTCGAGCGTGAGGCCTGGGATCTGTACGGCATCTTCTTTGCCGATAATCCGGATCTGCGCCGCATCCTCACCGATTACGGTTTCGAGGGGCATCCGCTGCGCAAGGACTTCCCGCTGACCGGCTATGTCGAGCTGCGCTATGACGAAGAGCAGAAGCGCGTCGTCTATGAGCCGGTGACGTTGCGGCAGGATTTCCGCAGCTTCGATTTCCTCTCTCCCTGGGAAGGCATGACGGACGTGCAGTTGCCGGGTGATGAGAAGGCTGTCATTCCGCTGGGCGCGCCGACGCCCGCGGCCAAGCGTTAAGGGGGCCATCCCAATGGCAACGACCAACGTCGCAACCCAGACGGGCGCCGGGATCGCTGTCGCCGGCCAGCCCGGCGAAGTGCAGATCAAGCCGCTGACGATGAATTTCGGGCCCCAGCACCCGGCAGCGCACGGTGTGCTGCGCCTGGTGATGGAGATGGACGGCGAAATCGTCGAACGCGCCGATCCGCATATCGGGCTGCTGCATCGCGGCACCGAAAAGCTGATCGAATACAAGACCTATACCCAGGCCACGCCTTATTTCGACCGTCTGGACTATGTGTCCCCGATGTCGATGGAGCACACCTGGGTTCTGTCGGTGGAAAAGCTGCTGGGCATCGTCCCGCCCAAGCGGGGCCAGTATATCCGCGTGCTCTATGCAGAGCTGACGCGTGTGCTGAACCATCTGCTGAACCTGACGACCTTCGCCCTGGACGTCGGCGCTCTGACGCCGGCACTTTGGGGCTTTGAAGAGCGCGAAAAGCTGATGGAATTCTACGAGCGCGTCTCCGGCGCCCGTATGCACGCTAATTATTTCCGTCCCGGTGGCGTCAATCTGGACCTGCCGGCCGGTCTGGCCGACGATATCTTCGAATATACGGAGCGGTTCCCCAAGTTCTATAACGACCTGGAGACCCTGCTGACCGAGAACCGTGTGTTCAAGCAGCGCACGGTCGATATCGGCGTCGTCAGCGCCGCCGATGCGCTGGCCTGGGGTTTCAGCGGCCCGATGCTGCGCGGTTCCAATGTGGCGTGGGATTTGCGCAAGGCGCAGCCCTATGACAGCTACGAAGAATTTGATTTCGACATTCCGGTCGGCCTGACCGGCGATTGCTATGCCCGCTATCTGGTGCGCATGGAGGAGATGAAGCAATCCATCTCCATCATGCGTCAGGCGCTGGACAAGCTGTCCAAGACGCCGGGCCCGGTGAAGGTGAATGACCGCAAGGTGACGCCGCCGTCGCGTGGCGAAATGAAGCGGTCGATGGAATCACTGATCCATCATTTCAAGCTGTATACCGAAGGCTATCACGTGCCGGCCGGTGAGACCTATACGGCGACGGAGTCGCCGAAGGGCGAGCTGGGTGTGTATCTGGTGTCCGACGGCACCAACCGCCCGTATCGCTGCAAGATCCGCCCGACCGGCTTCTCGCATCTGCAGGCGATGGATTTCATGTCCAAGGGCCATATGCTCGCCGACGCCGTGGCGATCATCGGTTCCATGGACATCGTGTTCGGAGAGATTGACCGATGAGTGCCGCCCATTCCCATGGTCCCGCCGTGGCGGAGCCGACCAGCTTCGAATTCTCTGCGGAGAATCTGGAGCACGCCAAGCGCATCATCGCCAAATATCCCGAAGGCCGACAACAGAGCGCGGTGATGCCGCTGCTCGATCTGGCGCAACGCCAGTGCGGTGGCTGGTTGCCGAAGGTTGCCATCGATTATGTCGCCCATTTCCTGTCCATGGCGCCGATCCGGGCGCTGGAAGTGGCCAGCTTCTATACGATGTATAATCTGAAGCCGGTGGGTAAGCATTTCGTCCAGGTCTGCACTACGACCCCGTGCTGGCTGCGCGGCTCGGATGAGGTTCTGCACGCTTGTGAAAAGAAGCTGGGCATCAAGGCCGGCCAGACGACGCCGGATGGCCAGTTCACGGTGATTGAGGTGGAATGCCTCGGCGCCTGTGTGAATGCACCGATGATGCAGATCGGCGACGATTTCTATGAAGATCTGACGGCAGAGACGACGGAAAAGGTTCTCGACGCGCTGGCGCGTGGCGAGAAGCCGGCGGTCGGGCCGCAGAATGGCCGTTTGCGGTCCTGCCCGGCGGGCGGGCCGACCACGCTCATCCAGTCGGCGCTTGCCGCTGGCGTGAAGCCGCAGAACTGAGGGGAGGGGAGAGATCATGCTTCGCGATGAAGACCGCATCTTCACCAACCTCTACGGCTTTGAAAGCCCGTTCCTGGACGGTGCGAATACCCGTGGCGACTGGTCCGGCACGAAGGAGATCCTGGATCTCGGCCGTGACAAGATCATTGAACTGGTCAAGGAATCCGGCCTGCGTGGCCGTGGCGGCGCAGGCTTCTCCACCGGCATGAAGTGGTCCTTCATGCCGAAGAAGACGGATGGCGGCCCGGTCTATCTGGTGGTGAATGCCGACGAAGGCGAGCCCGGTACCTGTAAGGACCGGGAAATCATGCGCCATGATCCGCACAAGCTGATCGAAGGCTGCCTGATCGCCGGTTTCGCCATCGGGGCCAGCGCCACCTATATCTATATTCGTGGTGAGTTCTACTACGAGGCGACCAACGTTCAGCGTGCCATCGACGAAGCCTATGCGTCGGGCCTGATCGGCAAGAACGCCTGCGGCTCTGGTTATGATCATGACGTCTATCTGCATCTGGGCGCCGGCGCCTATATTTGCGGTGAAGAGACGGCCCTGATCGAGAGCATCGAGGGCAAGAAGGGGCAGCCGCGCAACAAGCCGCCTTTCCCGGCCATGGCGGGTCTTTATTCCCGTCCGACGACGGTGAATAACGTCGAATCCATCGCCGTGGTTCCCACCATTCTGCGCCGGGGTCCGTCCTGGTTTGCCAATCTGGGCCGTCCGAAGAATAGCGGCACCAAGCTGTTCTGCATCTCCGGTCATGTGAACCAGCCCTGCACCGTCGAAGAAGAGATGGGCATTCCGCTGAAGGAACTGATCGAGAAGCATTGCGGCGGCGTGCGTGGCGGCTGGGATAATCTGCTGGCCATCATCCCCGGCGGTTCTTCGGTGCCGCTGCTGCCCAAGGAAATCTGCGACACAGTGCTGATGGATTTCGACAGCCTGCGTGAGGTCCGTTCGGGCCTCGGCACGGCGGCGGTCATCGTCATGGACAAGTCGACCGACATTGTCCGTGCCATCGCCCGCCTGTCGAAATTCTACATGCATGAAAGCTGCGGCCAGTGCACGCCGTGCCGTGAAGGTACCGGCTGGATGTGGCGCGTGATGGAACGTCTGGTGAAGGGCAATGCCCGTGTCGAGGAAATCGACATGCTGCTGGACGTGACCAAGCAGGTGGAAGGTCACACGATCTGCGCGCTGGGTGATGCCGCCGCGTGGCCGATCCAGGGTTTGATGCGTCATTTCCGCCCCGAGGTGGAACGCCGCATTCTTGAATACCGCACGCACGCCGAACGCGGCGCGCGCGTGGCCGCAGAGTAAGTCGGGGCCCGAGAGGATACCATGCCCAAGCTCACCATCGACGGTATCGAGGTCGAAGTCGCCCCCGGTACCTCCGTGCTTCAGGCTTGCGAGCAGCTCGGCATCGAGGTGCCGCGCTTCTGCTACCACGAGCGCCTGTCCGTTCCCGCCAACTGCCGCATGTGCCTCGTCGAGGTGGAGCGCAGCCCCAAGCCGGTGGCATCCTGTGCCATGCCGGCGGGGGAGGGGATGGTCGTCAAGACCAATACCGACACTGTCCATAAGGCCCGCAAGGGCGTGATGGAATTCCTGCTGATCAACCACCCGCTGGATTGCCCGATCTGCGACCAGGGCGGTGAGTGTGATCTGCAGGACCAGGCGGTCTCCTACGGCTATGATCGTGGCCGCTATGAGGAGAACAAGCGGGCGGTGAAGGACAAGTATATGGGTCCGCTGATCCGGACCTATATGACCCGCTGCATCCAGTGCACCCGCTGCATCCGCTTCGTGGACGAGATTGCCGGCGTGCCGGCCCTGGGCGGTCTGGCCCGTGGCGAGCATCTGGAAATCACCCCGGCGTTGGAAGCCGGTGTGAATTCGGAAATGTCGGGCAACCTTGTCGATGTCTGCCCGGTTGGCGCGCTCACCTCCAAGCCCTATGCCTTCAATGCGCGTCCGTGGGAGTTGCGCAAGACCGAAAGCATCGATGTGATGGATGCTGTCGGTTCCAACATCCGCGTCGATGCCCGTGGCGGCGAGGTGCTGCGTGTGCTGCCCCGCCTGCACGAGGATGTGAACGAGGAATGGATCAGCGACAAGACCCGCTATGCCATTGACGGTCTGAAGCGTCAGCGTCTGGACCGCCCCTATGTGCGCGGCACGGACGGCAAGCTGAAGCCCGCGACCTGGGCGGAAGCCTTTGCGGCCATCAAGGCCCGCGTGGCGCCGCTGCCGGGCAACAAGGTGGCCGGTATCGCCGGCGATCTGGTCGATGTCGAAAGCGTCGTGGCGCTGAAGGATCTGCTGACCAAGCTGGGGTCGGCGAACATGGATTGCCGTCAGGACGGCGCCCTGTTTGATGCCAGCAACCGCGCCGGCTATATCTTCAATACCGGCATTGCCGGTATTGAGAATGCCGATGTCGTGCTGCTGATCGGCAGCAACCCGCGGTGGGAAGCCCCGCTGGTCAATGCCCGCATCCGCAAGACCTACCTGACCGGTAAGCTGAAGAAGGTTGCCGTTGTCGGCCAGAATTTCGATCTGACGTATCCGACCGAATTCCTGGGCAATAGCGGTTCGGTCCTGTCGGCCCTGGCTGACGGCTCGCATCCGTTTGTCGAAACGCTGAAGGCGGCCAAGAACCCGCTGATCATTCTGGGTGCCGGTGCGCTGCGCCGTGGCGACGGGCTGGCCGTTCAGGCCGCAGCTCGCGCCATTGCCGAGAATGTCGGCGCCGTGCGGGAAGACTGGAACGGTTTCAACGTGCTGCATCTGGCCGCCGGCCGGGTTGGCGCGCTGGATGCCGGCTTCCTGCCGGGCACCGGTGGGCGCGATCTGGCCGGTATCCTGGCCGGTGCGCAGTCGGGTGAGATTGAGGCGGTCTATCTGCTGGGGGCTGACGAGATCGATGGCGCCAAGCTGGGCAAGGCCTTCGTGATCTATCAGGGCCATCATGGCGATCGTGGCGCTCATCGCGCCGACGTGATCCTGCCGGGTGCCGCCTATACCGAGAAGAACGCCACCTACGTCAATACCGAAGGCCGCGTGCAGCACGCCCGCTTCGCCACCTTCCCGCTGGGCGAGGCGCGTGAGGATTGGAAGATCCTGCGCGCCCTGTCGACGGAGTTGGGTCGGGCACTGCCCTATGACACGCTGGCCCAGTTGCGCCAGCGGCTGGTGCAGGTCAACCCGGTATTCGGTTCGCTGGATCGTCTGGTGCCGGCCGTTTGGGGCCCGTTCGGTCAGGCCGGTGTCATTGCCGATGCGCATTTCGCCTCGCCGATCGAGAATTTCTATATGACGGACCCGATCAGCCGCGCCTCGCAGACGATGGCGCAATGTACGGAAGCTTTCCTGAAGCCGGCTCTGCCGGCCGCCGCTGCGGAGTAAGCGACGATGTTCGAGAATGTGGCTCAACTGTGGGATCAGTTGCCGCTGATAATCCGGATCGTCGCATCGATCCTGGTCATCACCGTGCCGTTGCTGATCGGCATGGCTATGCTGACCTATTTCGAGCGCAAGGTGATGGCGGCGATGCAGCTTCGCCAAGGTCCGGCCCTGGTCGGTCCCTGGGGTTTGCTGCAGGCATTCGCCGACGGCCTGAAGCTGCTTGGTAAGGAAGTCATCATTCCGGCCGGTGCCAACCGCGTCGTCTTCGTTGCAGCACCGATGCTCACCTTCCTGCTGGCGCTGGTCGCCTGGGCGGTGATCCCGTTCGGCAAGGGGCTGGTGCTGGCAGATATCAATGTCGGCGTCCTCTACCTCTTCGCCATCAGTTCACTGGGTGTCTATGGCATCATCATGGCGGGCTGGGCGTCGAACTCGAAATACGCTTTCCTGGGTGGTTTGCGCGCCGCGGCGCAGATGGTGTCGTATGAGGTCTCCATCGGCCTCGTCATTATCACCGTGCTGCTCTGTGTCGGTTCGCTGAACCTGTCCAGGATTGTGGAAGCGCAGAAGGGCCTCTGGTTCTTCATCCCGCTGTTCCCGATGTTCATCATCTTCTTCATCTCGGCGCTGGCGGAAACCAACCGCGCACCGTTCGACTTGCCGGAAGGTGAATCTGAACTGTCCGGTGGTTTCAACGTCGAATATTCGTCGATGGCCTTCGCCCTGTTCTTCCTGGGCGAATACATCAACATGATCCTGATGAGCGGGATGACCTCCATCCTGTTCCTGGGGGGCTGGCTTCCGCCGCTGGATATTGCGCCGCTGAACTGGATACCGGGTCCGCTCTGGTTCATCTTGAAGATCTGCTTCTGCCTGTTCTGCTTCATCTGGGTGCGTGCGACGCTGCCGCGTTACCGCTATGACCAGTTGATGCGGCTGGGCTGGAAGGTTTTCCTGCCGTTCTCGTTGATCTGGGTCGTCCTGACCGCCGGTGTCCTGGTCTATTTCGACCTGCTGCCGAAATGATATCGCTTGTAAAGGGTAGGGGGCATCGTTCCCCCGCCCGGTTATGGAGGTGATCATGGCCCTGCTCGACCGTACCGCGCGCGGCCTGTTCCTGGTGGAGCTTGTGAAGGGCATGGCGCTGACATTCAGCTACATGTTCCGCCCACGTGCGACCATCAACTATCCGTATGAGCGCGGGCCGACCAGCCCGCGCTTCCGCGGTGAACATGCCCTGCGCCGTTACCCGAACGGTGAGGAACGCTGCATCGCCTGTAAGCTTTGCGAGGCGATCTGCCCGGCCCTGGCCATCACCATCGAAGCCGAACCGCGTGAGGATGGCAGCCGCCGGACCACGCGTTACGACATCGATATGACGAAGTGCATCTATTGCGGTTTGTGCCAGGAGGCCTGCCCTGTGGATGCCATCGTCGAGGGGCCGAACCTGGAATTTGCCACGGAAACCCGCGAGGAGCTTTTCTATAACAAGGAAAAGCTGCTGGCGAATGGCGACCGCTGGGAAGCCCTGATCGCTGCCAATCTTGCGGCAGATGCGCCGTACCGATAAAAACCCTTGGCGTTCCGGCGATCCCGCCGGAACGTCCGCCTGCCCTTCGCCCGGAGTATCCTCCGTGACCTGTTTCAGCAAACGACCCGCGCCGGAGGCGGCGTAACCATGGTGAATATCGCATTCTTCGTGTTCGCCGCGATCCTGCTGGCTTCGGCCGTGCGGGTGATCACCGCCAAGAACCCCGTTCACTCGGTGTTGTTCCTCATCCTCGCCTTCTTCAGCGCAGCAGCCCTGTTCGTGCTGATCGGCGCCGAATTCGTGGCCATGATCCTGGTCATCGTTTATGTCGGCGCGGTGGCGGTGCTGTTCCTGTTCGTGGTGATGATGCTCGACATCAACTTCCAGGAACTGCGCCAGGGTTTCCTGCGCTATCTGCCGGTCGGCCTTGTCGTCGGCGGCATCCTGGCGGTGGAACTGGGCTTTCTGGCCGCCACGCAGTTGATTGGCCCGGTGGAGGCCGCGGGCGGCCCCACGGCCATCCCGCCGGCGTCGGAACTGACCAATACACAGGCCATCGGCCATATCCTCTATACCGACTACGTATACGCCTTCCAGGCTTCCGGCCTGATCCTGCTGGTCGCGATGATCGGCGCCATCGTGCTGACCCTTCGGTCGCGCAAGGGTGTCCGTCGCCAGCAGATCGGCCAGCAGCTTGACCGCAAACGCGACCAGGTTGTCGCGGTGCGGAAGGTGCCGACGCGGGGGGGCGTCTGATCATGTTGGAAGTTGGACTTTCGCATTACCTGATCCTGTCGGCGGTGCTGTTCACCATCGGCGTGTTCGGCATCTTCCTGAACCGGAAGAACGTGATCATCATCCTGATGTCCGTGGAAATGATCCTGCTGGCGGTCAACATCAATCTGGTGTCCTTCTCGGTCTATCTCAATGACCTGGTGGGCCAGATTTTCACCATGTTCATCCTGACCGTGGCTGCCGCGGAAGCGGCGATCGGTCTGGCGATCCTGGTGGTGTATTTCCGCAACCGCGGCACGATCGCGGTTGAAGACATCAACATGATGAAGGGTTGAGGCGGGCATCATGGAAATCGCTGCCATCTTCCTGCCCCTGTTGGGCGCCTTCATCGCCGGGTTCTTCGGGCGCCTGATCGGCGACCGGGGTGCCCAGATCGTCACCTGCGCCGGCGTGCTGACCGCCGCTGTGCTGTCCGTGCTGCTGTTCACCGAAATCGGTTTCGGCGGTCACGAGGCGGCGCGCACCATTCACCTGTTTACCTGGATCGACAGCGGCACCTTCGAGGTGTCCTGGTCGCTGCGGATTGATACGCTCACGGCCGTCATGCTGGTGGTGGTGAACGGCGTCTCCTCCATGGTGCATGTCTATTCGGTCGGCTATATGAGCCATGATCCGAGTAAGGCACGCTTCATGGCCTATCTGTCGTTGTTCACCTTCATGATGCTGATGCTGGTGACGGCCGATAACCTGTTGCAGATGTTCTTCGGCTGGGAAGGCGTGGGCGTTGCCTCCTACCTGCTGATCAATTTCTGGTACGAGAAGAAGAGCGCCAACGACGCTTCCATGAAGGCGTTCCTGGTCAACCGCGTGGGCGATTTCGGTTTCGCGCTGGGCATTATGGCCGTGTTCGTCATCTTCGGCAGCGTGCAGTTTGATACGATCTTCGCGCAGGCCGCCGGCAAGGCGGATGCCAGCTTCAACTTCCTGGGCTTCCAGGTCCATGCTTTGACCTGCGCCTGCCTGCTGCTGTTTGTCGGCGCCATGGGCAAGTCGGCCCAGTTGGGCCTGCACACCTGGCTGCCGGACGCCATGGAAGGCCCGACCCCGGTGTCGGCGCTGATCCATGCGGCCACCATGGTGACCGCCGGTGTCTTCATGCTGGCGCGTATGAGCCCGGTGTTTGAATATGCGCCGGTGGCGCTGGAAGTGGTGACGGTGCTGGGTGCGTTGACGGCGTTCGTTGCCGCCACCATCGGTCTGACCCAGTTCGACATCAAGCGCGTCATCGCCTATTCGACGATGAGCCAGCTTGGCTACATGTTCTTCGCCATCGGTGTCGGCGCCTATCCGGCCGCCGTGTTCCACCTGATGACCCACGCCTTCTTCAAGGCGCTGCTGTTCTTGGGCGCTGGCTCGGTGATCCATGCCATGTCCGATGAACAGGACATGCGCAATATGGGCGGCATCTGGAAGCAGATCCCCGTCACCTATGTAATGATGTGGATCGGCAATCTGGCGCTGGCCGGTATCCCGATTTTCGCCGGCTTCTATTCCAAGGACATGATCCTGGAAGTTGCCTTCGCTAAGCATACCGGCATCGGCAACTTTGCCTTCTGGATGGGTATCGCCGCGGCCTTCATGACCGCCTTCTATAGCTGGCGTCTGCTGATCATGACCTTCCACGGCAAGCCGCGTGCTTCCGAGAAGGTGATGGCCCATGTGCATGAAAGCCCGCTGGTGATGCTGGCGCCGCTGTTCGTGCTGGCTGTCGGTGCGGTTCTGGCCGGTATCGTCGCCAAGGATTGGTTCGTTGGCCATGAGCTGGCGGAATTCTGGTCCGGCAGCATCTTCATGCTGGCGGGTGAGCATGGCACGATCATCGATGCTGCCCATCATGTGCCCGGCTGGGTGCCCTATGCCCCGCTGGTGGCGGGTCTGACTGGTATCGCGCTGGCCTATGTCTTCTACATGTTTGCACCAGGCCTGCCGGGCGCCTTTGTCGGCACCTTCAAGGCCATCCATGCCTTCGTGTTCCGCAAGTACATGTTTGATGAGCTGTACAATGCCCTGTTCGTCCGTCCGGCCATGAAGCTTGGCTTCGGTCTGTGGAAGGTGGGCGATGTGGCCATCATCGATGGTCTGGGCCCCGATGGGGCGGCCAAGGTGACGCGCGGCCTCTCGGTCGTCGCCAGCCGGCTGCAGTCTGGTTATGTGTACCATTATGCATTCGTGATGGTGATCGGCGTGGTCGCGTTGGCCGGCTGGTTCTTCCTGGCGCGCTGAGGTAGGGAGTCTTTCGAAATGGCCGATGTGCCGATCCTTTCGCTGACGACGTTCCTGCCCCTTGTCGGCGCGTTGTTCATCCTGCTGATCCGTGGGGAGGAGCAGAATGTCGCGCGCAACGCCAAGAGTGTGGCGTTGTGGACGTCGATCATCACCTTCATTGTTTCGCTGTTCATCCTGACTGGCTTCGACCCTTCCAATCCGGGCTTCCAGCTCGTGGAGGAGGTGCAGTGGCTGCCAGCTTTCCACATCGCCTATATCAAGGGCATTGACGGCGTGTCGGTCTGGTTCGTCCTGGCCTCTACCCTGTTGACCCCGATCTGCGTGCTGGCCTCCTGGGATGCGGTTGAAAAACGCGTCAAGGAATTCATGATCGCCCTGCTGGTTCTGGAAACCATGCTGGTCGGCATGTTCACGGCCCTGGACTTCGTGCTGTTCTACTTCTTCTTCGAAGGGGTGCTGCTGCCGATGTTCCTGATGATTGGCGTCTGGGGCGGTCCCAACCGCGTCTACGCCTCCTACAAGTTCTTCATCTACACGTTCGTGGGTTCGGTGCTGATGCTGCTGGCCATTCTGGCCATGTATCTGACCGCCGGCACCATGGATATGCGGGTGATGGTGGACTATCCGTTCAGCAGCAACATGCAGATCTGGCTGTGGCTGGCCTTCTTCATCGCCTTTGCGGTGAAGACGCCGATCTGGCCGGCCCATACCTGGCTTCCGTTCGCCCACGTGGAAGCGCCGACCGCCGGTTCGGTGATGCTGGCCGGCGTGATGCTGAAGATGGGTGGCTACGGTCTGATCCGGGCCAACATCCAGATGCTGCCGGAAGCCAGCTTCTACTTCCAGAATCTGGTCTTCGTGATGTCGATCGGCGCCATCATCTACACCTCGCTGGTGGCGCTGGCGCAGACCGACATGAAGAAGATGATCGCCTACAGCTCTGTGGCCCATATGGGTTACGTGTCGATGGGCATCTTCACCATGAACCAGCAGGGTCTGGACGGCGCGATGTTCCAGATGCTGAGCCACACCTTCGTGTCGGCCGCGCTGTTCCTTTGCATTGGCGTTGCCTATAACCGTCTGCATACCCGTGAAATGGCTGCCTATGGCGGCATGGCCAAGAACATGCCGCGTTATGCGGTGGTGTTCGCGATCTTCATGTTCGCCTCGGTCGGTCTGCCGGGTACCTCTGGCTTCGTTGGTGAATTCCTGACCATGCTGGGGGCGTTCCAGGCCAATACCTGGGTCGGTCTGTTCTCTGCCACCGGTCTGGTTCTGGGTGCCGCCTATATGCTGCTGCTGTTCCGCAAGCTGTTCTTCGGCAAGTTGGACAAGCCGGAAGTGAAGGCGATGCAGGATCTGAACTGGAAGGAAGTCAGCTTCTTCGCCCCGCTGGTCGCCATCGTGATCATCATGGGCGTCTATCCGGCCAGCTTCCAGAATGTCTATAACCCGACGCTGGAGAAGATCCTGGCGGATCATCAGGCGTCCCTGCGTTCGGCCGGGCTGATCGAAGCTCAGCCGACCCAGACCGCACACGTCACCCAAGAGACCGCGTCGACTGCCACCCAAGGGCAGCCGGTGGCCGACAAGGCGAGCGAGAACTGAGCCATGGCAACCTTTCCCGACCTGATCCCTGCCTTGCCGGAGATCTTTCTGGCCGTTGCCGCCATGGCGCTGCTGTTGATCGGCGTCTTCCGGGGTGAAGGCTCCCTGCGTCTGGTCTCCTGGCTGGCCGTGGCGTCCCTGATCGGTGCCGGCTTCCTGGCCGTCACCGGTGTGGGGCTGACCGGCCGCGTCGTCACCTTCAACGGCCTGTTCGTCACCGACCCGTTCGCGGTGTTCGCCAAGCTGCTGATCCTGACGGCCTCTGGCCTCTCGATCATCCTGTCTATCAATTATCTGGAAAAGGAGCGGGTGGCCCGCTTCGAATATCCGGTGCTGGCCGTCCTGGCGACGCTCGGCATGATGGGCATGGTGTCGGCCAACAACCTGATTTCGCTCTATATCGGGTTGGAACTGCAGTCTCTGGCGCTCTATGTGCTGGCTGCCTTCAAGCGTGATACGGCCAAGTCCTCCGAAGCTGGCCTGAAGTACTTCGTGCTGGGGGCGCTGTCGTCTGGTCTGCTGCTCTACGGTTCCAGCCTGATCTATGGCTTTACCGGCAGCGTCAGCTTTGAGCGTCTGGCCGAGGTGCTGACCGGCGCCCCGTCGTTGGGTGTCATAGTCGGCATGGTGTTTGTGGCAGCCGGCCTGGCTTTCAAGATTTCTGCCGTTCCGTTCCATATGTGGACGCCGGATGTCTATGAAGGGGCCCCCACGTCCGTCACGTCATTCTTTGCCGTGGCGCCCAAGGTGGCCGCCATGACCCTGCTCATCCGTGTGCTGATTGGTCCCTTTGGCGACCTGCTGGCACAGTGGCAGCAGGTGATCTGGTTCTGCGCGGCGGCTTCGATGTTGGTTGGTGGTCTTGGGGCCATTCAGCAAAAGAACATCAAGCGTCTGATGGCTTATAGCTCCATCGGTCATATTGGTTACGCGTTGGTCGGCCTGTCGGCTGGCAGCCAGGAAGGTGTGCGCGGTGTGCTGATTTATCTGGCGATCTACCTCGCCATGAATGTCGGCGTGTTCGCCATCATCCTGTCGATGCGCCAGAATGGCCGCGCGGTTGAGGAAATTGCCGATCTGGCGGGCCTTTCCAAGACCCATCCGCTGCTGGCTTTCGCCATGGCGGTTTTCATGTGGTCGCTGGCCGGTGTTCCGCCGGCTGCAGGTTTCTGGGGTAAGTGGGCGGTGTTCCTGCCGGCCATCCAGTCGCACCTTTATGGCTTGGCCATCATCGGCGTCATCGCTTCGGGCATTAGCTGCTACTATTACCTGCGCGTCATCAAGGTGATGTATTTTGATGATGTGACGGAACAGTTGGATCGTCCGGCGCTGCTGACGGGTGTGGTTGCCACTGGTGCCGCGCTGTTCGTCTTCCCTGTTTATATCTTCTTCCTGGCACCCATCACGTCTGGTGCGGTGGCGGCGGCGGCTTCCCTGTTCGGTGCCCGTTGACGGCGTCGGCATGAACCAGCCGGAAGAGATGATTGAAGCAACGCGGGCAGCCATGCTGCCCGCGTTCTTTTATTTGGTGGAGCTGGAAAGCTGCGGCAGTACCAATGACGAGGCCAAGCAAATGGCGCGTCTGGGCGCGCCGGAGGGTACCATCGTCTTCACCCATCGCCAGACAGGGGGGCGCGGTCGGCGGGGACGAGCCTGGAATTCTTCAGAAGGCAATCTCGCCTGTTCCATCATTCTGCGGCCAGAATTGCCGCCGGCGAACGCAGCCCTGGTTTCCTTCGTTGCGGCCATCGCCGTGGCGGAGACGGTGGCCGACCTGACTCCCGGTCGCCCGACACTGAAATGGCCCAATGATGTATTGATGGGTGGGGCCAAAATTTCCGGCATTCTGCTGGAATCCGAGCCCGGTCTGGTGGGTGCGGTCGATTGGCTGGTGCTGGGTACTGGCATCAATGTCGCTGCTTTCCCGGACGACACGCCCTATCCTGCCACCTCATTGCTGGCGTCGGGTGCCGCTGCTGATGTCACGCCCCGCCTTGTCATGGCCCATTATGCGCGCCATTTTCTGCAATGGTATCAGCGTCTGCGAACCCAAGGTTTTGCTCCCATCCGCGCCGCGTGGCTGAACGCGGCGCAAGGTGTGGGAGGGCCTGTCACCGTGCGGTTGGCGAATGAGAATTTCACCGGCACATTGCTGGACCTCGATATGGATGGCGCTCTACTGGTTGATTGCGACGGTTCCACCCGGCGCGTTACCGCAGGCGATGTGTTTTTCGGTAGGGAAGGGTAGGGCCGATGCTGTTGGCCATTGATGCCGGTAACACCAACGTGGTTTGCGCCGTCTTCGATGGCGAGGAGAAGCGGGGCCATTGGCGCATCTCCACCGACAGTCGGCGCACGGCGGATGAATATGCCGTCTGGCTGATCAGCCTGATAGGGATGAAGGGGCTGCAGCCCAGCGACATTACCGATGCCATCCTGTCTTCTGTGGTGCCGGCCCAGACCTATGCCCTGACCAAGCTTTGCGAAGAACATTTCGGCTGCGAACCGAAACGGGTGGGCGATCCGCTGGTTGATCTGGGAATTGAGATCAAGTTGGATAACCCGCGTGAGGCGGGGGCGGATCGGTTGGTGAATGCCATATCCGCCCGTGCCTCCTATCCAGTACCGCTGGTGGTGATCGATATCGGCACCGGTACCACCTTTGACGTGGTTGACGAGACGGGTGGGTTTCTGGGCGGCGTTATCGCGCCCGGCCCGGCCCTGTCTCTGGATGCCCTGCATAAGGTGGCGGCCCAGTTGCCCAAGGTGGATATTCTCCGACCCGCCAGCGCCATCGGGCGCGGTACGGTGGGGGCCATGCAGTCGGGCATGTTCTGGGGCTATACCGGCCTGATTGAAGGCATTTTGAAACGGATTATCGCGGAACTGTCGCCTGACGGTTCGCGCAAGGTGACGGTCATCGGTACCGGCGGGCTGGTAAGGCTGTTCGCCGAGGAAAGCGACCTGATCCACCATATTGATGGAGACCTGACGTTGCGGGGTCTCCGGTTGATCCACGAACGCAACAGCCCCCGGACTGAAAACAGGACCGAATGAACGATAGCAAATACTTGACGACAAAGGATTTCGATCCCGCTGCCCTGTACTTCCTGCCGCTGGGCGGTTCCGGCGAAATCGGCATGAATCTCAACCTCTACCATCATGCCGGCAAGTGGCTGATGGTGGATCTGGGGGTTAGTTTCGCTGACGAAACGACTCCTGGTGTTGAGATTATTTTGCCTGATACCAGCTTTATCGAGGAGCGGCTGGCCGATCTGGCCGGCATCCTGGTGACGCACGCGCATGAGGATCATCTGGGCGCCATCCCCTATCTCTGGGAGGATTTGCGCGTTCCGGTCTGGTGCTCGCCCTTTGCCGCCAGCTTTCTGAAGGCCAAGCTGGTGGAAAAGGGGTTGCAGAACAAGGTGCCAATCCATGTTCTGCCGCTGGGGGGGCGGACGAATATCGGTCCTTTCGATATCGAACTGATCAGCCTGACCCACTCCATCCCGGAACCGAACGCCGTTGTCATTCGCACGCCGGCGGGGACGGTGCTGCATACGGGTGACTGGAAGCTGGACCCCGATCCGGTGATCGGCCTGCTGTCGAATGAGACGGTGCTGCAGAATCTGGGCCGGGAAGGTGTCACCGCCATGGTGTGCGACAGCACCAATGCGCTGGTGCCCGGTCGTTCCGGTTCCGAATCAGAAGTCCGTGACAGCTTCATGGACCTGTTCGGCCAATATAAGGATACGCGGATCGCCGTCACCTGCTTTGCCAGCAACGTGGCGCGGCTGCATTCCATCACCCAGGCGGCCCATGCGCATGACCGGCAGGTGGCGCTGGTGGGCCGCTCCTTGTGGCGCATCAACGAGGCGGCGCGGGAGAATGGCTATCTGACCGATCTGCCGCCGTTCCTGACGGAGAAGGAAGCAGGTTTCCTTCCGCGTGAAAAGGTGCTGTTGATTTGTACCGGCAGCCAGGGGGAGCCCCGCGCCGCCCTGTCCCGCGTGGCCACCGGTGAGCATCCGGATGTGACGCTGGAGCGCGGTGATGTGGTGATCTTCTCCGCTCGCGAAATCCCCGGCAATGAGAAGTCGATCGGCAAGATCCAGAACGGCCTGCTGCGGCGGGGCATCAAGATCATCACTGCCGATGATGCCTTCGTGCATGTCTCCGGTCATCCGGCGCGTGAAGAGCTGGTGCAGATGTATCAATGGGTTCGGCCCAAGATCGCCATCCCGGTCCATGGCGAAGGGCGCCATCTGGCCGCCCATGCCGAACTGGCCCGCGATTGCCAGGTGCCAGAGGTGCTGGTACCGGAAGATGGCGGGGCCATCCGTCTGGCACCCGGCCCGGCCACCCTGGTGGGTCATGTTCATGCCGGTCGGCTCTGCATCGATGGCAAACGCATCGTGCCGATGAACAACCAGGCGCTGCGCGGTCGCACCCGTATGGCCCAGAGCGGTGCCGTGGTGGTGACGCTGGTGATGACGCCGCGCGGCGATCTGCTGGCCGATCCCAAGGTTTCCATCATGGGCCTGCTGGAAGAAGATGAATATGAGGAGGAGACGGCCGACCTGATCAGCCGCCTCCGTGGGGCGATGGACCAATTATCGCGTACGGCTCGCCTGGAGGATTCTGCCGTGAAAGAGGCGGCACGGGTGGCCGTCCGGCGCAATTTCTCTGCCATGCAGGGCCGCAAGCCGATGACGGAAATCCATCTGGTCCGCATTTAGCGGCGATGCGCGCCACCATGCCGCAAGGGCTGGGGCTTCCAGTACCTGACCCTTGCGTTTATCTGTCGACATAACAATGAACAGGGGGAAGAAATGATCGGTCGTTTGAACCATGTTGCCATCGCTGTGCCCGATCTGGCCGCGGCCACGGCAACCTATCGTGACACGCTGGGGGCCAAGGTCAGTGAGGCGCTGGACCTGCCCGACCATGGCGTGACCACGGTGTTCGTGGAGCTGCCGAACACTAAGATTGAACTGCTGCACCCATTTGGGGAGGGCAGCCCGATTGCCAAGTTCCTGGCCAGCAACCCATCGGGCGGTATCCACCATGTTTGTTATGAGGTGGAGGATATCCTGGCCGCCCGTGATAAGTTGAAGGCCGATGGGCTGCGCGTGCTGGGGGATGGGGAGCCGAAGATCGGCGCCCATGGCAAGCCGGTGCTGTTCCTGCATCCCAAGGATCTATACGGAACCTTGGTTGAGATTGAGCAGGTTTGACGGGAGCACATTATGGGTTGGGCGACCTGGGCGGCCATCTATTTCACGGTTTGGTGGACGGTGCTGTTTGCCGTGCTGCCGTTTGGTGTGAAACGTGAGGCGGCCGAGCAGGTGGGGCACCAACCCGGTGCCCCTGCCAACCCCTTGTTAATCAAGAAATTTATCTGGACAAGCATAATCTCCGCCCTGCTGGTGTTGGCCGCCTGGGCCACCAGTTATTATGGCTGGATCGATTGGCGCGCGCTGCTGCGCGAATAACTTGACCCCGAGTCGCGGTATTATCGTCGTCCGGCGCCCTTCCTCAATTCAAGTCATATCGGCGATCCCCGCAAAGCGCGTGGTGTAGCCTGTGCGATGCCCCACACCCATGGGGTGTATGCCGTTGATTTTGTTTGCACAAAATTTGGCGACAGAATCGTTACAACCAAAGCACGGGTTGGATTATATATCTTTCTACTAAAATGAGAAAAATTGCTAGGCAGCAACCCAGAGTCGTGGCCACATATCGAACTGTCGCTGCACAGGATGTTCGCCATGACCAAACGCCCCAATATTATCTTCATCACGGTCGATGAACTCCGCTTCCCTATGAACTTCCCGAACGGTGTTTCCGATGCCGATGAGTTCATGCAACGCTTCATGCCCAACACCTTTGAGTTTCTGTGGAATAAAGGTGTGAAATTCTATAATCATCAGATTGCGGCCTGCGATTGCACTCCCTCTCGGGGCGCTTTCGTCACCGGACTTTACTCTCATCAGACTTATATGTTGCTGACGCGTGCCAATAAAACGGGAACGGATCTTCCAGCGCCCCAACCTTCGTTGAATACGGCCTTTCCCACCTATGGGAAGTTGTTGCGCCAGCGCGGGTACCGCACCCCCTATATCGGCAAATGGCATCTCAGTGACGCGCCTTTGGTGCTGAATGCGCCGTTGGACTATCTGAGTGCCTATGGTTTTGAAGGGCTGACGACGCCTGATCCGATCGGGATGCCGGGCGAAGGGCTGGGCGGGCGGCCGCCGGCCGTTGCCCATGGCTCGGTGATCCCCAACGATGCCTATATCGCCGCCCAGGCCATCGCCTGGATTGAACAGAATGCCCGACAGGAGAAAGTAACAGGAAAGGAACTGCCGCCTTTCTGTCTTTCTGTCGGCTTCGTCAATCCGCATGACAAGCAGTTCTTTTGGGGCGGTATTGAATGGCAACGCTATTCCGACCTGTTTGATCAGGCGGACCAGAAGCCGATGCAGTCGTGGAACACCACGGTGCTGGAACAATGCTTCCCACCGGAATTGGGTTATGGTGTGCCCGATAATTGGGAAACCAGTGAAGAGCTGGCGAAAAAGCCGGAGCTGCAGACCTATTTCCAGTCCTTTACCAATTGTTGGGTCGGCGGCATCAGCGAAGACCCGGCCGAGAAGGAATTCCGTCTGGAACCTTCCAAGCTGCAAGACCAGTATCAGGCATTGGCGCCGTTCCATTACTGGGCCAAGTGCCAGGATATGTATACCCAGGCGATCCGGGAGGTTGATCGTCAGATTGGCCAATTCCTCTGCAATATCCCCGAGGATGTGGTGAAGGAGACGGTCTTCGTCTTCATGTCCGATCATGGCGAATATGCCGGCTCCCATGGCTTGCAGGGCAAGGGGGCGGCGGTCTATCGGGAAAGTGTGCAGGTTCCGCTGATCGTGGCCGATTACTCCGGTCGCTTCACGGCGGCACCGGAGATTCCGCGCCAGCAATTGACCAGCACGGTCGATATCCTGCCGCTGTTCCTGTCCCTGGCGGATGATGGCAATGGCTGGAAGAACGATCCCTGGCTGAATGATCTGTACGGTCATCGGGCCGATCTTCTTGCCATTCTGCGCGACCCTGGGGCCCCCGGCCGGCAATTCGCCGTTACGGCCACGGATGAGAGCTTCCCCCTGAATGGTGTGCCGGTGCCGGAGCATGTGCTGGGTGCCATCGGCGCGGCCGGCAAGCTGGGGGCTTATTCGATCTGGAAGGAAGGCTCACAGAAGATCGTCACGGATTCGCTGGAGTATGAATATTACAATTACGCCAGCCCCCGTGGCCTGCTGGAACTGGACAGCACGCCGAACACGGCGGAAGCCGACGCCATGAAGGAAGTGCTGTTCAAGGAGCTGATCCCCAACGAGTTGCAAAAGCCGCTGCCACCCGATCTGCTGTCCGCCCAGCGGGAGGCCGAGCAGGCCTATTGGGCCTATATCGATAATCTCCAAAACCGTAAGGAGCTGCCGACCATCTTCAACGGCTAATCCTGCCTGGCCACTGCCGTGCCCGGCCGTCCCCAGTGACGGCCGAGCATTGCCCATGTACAAAACATGAACATTTGTGGCGACAAGGCAGCCTTGTTGGGTTACGTTGCGGCGTTATCCCTGGAAATGCAGGAATTGCCGCCATGTCCGGCTATTGCGATATTGCCCCCGGCCACGAATGGCACGGGCCCTATCATGATCATGAATATGGCCAACCCCTGACGGGGGAGGCTGAACTGTTTGAGCGACTGATCCTGGAGATCAATCAGGCGGGCCTCTCCTGGCTGACCATTCTGAAAAAGCGGGACAGCTTCCGCGCCGCCTATGACCAGTTTGATGTCGACAAGGTGGCCGCCTATGGGGAGGCGGATGTCACCCGCCTGCTGGCCGATCCCGGCATCATCCGTAACCGGTTGAAGGTGCAGGCGGCCATTTACAATGCCCAGGTGATTCAGCGGCTGCGGGAAAGCCATGGCGGTTTTCATGATTGGATCGCGGCCCATCACCCCCGTGCCAAGCCAGATTGGGTGAAGCTGTTCGCCAAGACCTTCCGCTTCACCGGCGGGGAGATTGTTGGGGAATTCCTGATGAGCATTGGCTATCTGCCCGGCGCCCACCGGCTGGATTGCCCGGCGCATCTGCGCCTGTCGAATCAGGAAATCCCCTGGATCAAGGCGCAGCAGGCGGGTTTTGCTGGATATGCCGCTTAATAAAACGGCATTTTCCTGCCCCGACCTATGCAGTTGCTGGCCGTTTGTGCAGATCGGGCAAAAAATGCACAAACAAAAAGGCAAGCCGAATTTTCGGCTTGCCTTCGATCAGTAAAAAGAAAAAACTAATTCTTGTCGAGCAGGGTTGGATCCCTTCTTGACACGCCTGGTGGCGATTCCTCCCTAAACTCAGGCCGCGCTGCCTTTCGGCGCGGTCTTTCTTTTTGTGGGGCGGAGTATAGAGGCGCTGTTCCTGCCCGTCCATCCCCAAAATCAGTTTTTGTCAAAAAAGCGCACAAAAAAGATGCGCGCGTTGATCGTGCAGGCGCCACCGACAGGTGTATGCGGGTCCGATGGCGCTGCAAGCGATTTCATCCCAATAGAACGAATTTCGCAAGGAAAAGAGCCGCTAAACCGATCACCACGGGTCCCGCCTCACGCCACTTGCCCGCGAGGATCTTGATGCCGGCATAGGCGATAAAGCCAAAGCCTATTCCGTGAGCAATTGAGTAAGTTAGAGGCATTGTTAGCGCTGCCACGACAGCGGGTGCATATTCTGTAACCTCTTCCCAGTCGATTTCCGTCAGTCCACGCGCCATGACGCAGGCGATATAAAGCAGGGCAGGGGCGGTGGCATATGTGGGTATGTTGCCGGCAAGGGGGGCAAGGAACAGGCAGGCCAGAAACAGCAGGGCCACGGTCACTGCTGTCAGCCCGCTACGCCCGCCGACATTGGTGCCGGCCGCGCTCTCGATATAAGACGTGACGGTGGAGGTACCCAGGGCGGCCCCCACGGTGGTGGCCGCCGCATCGGCAAACAGGGCGCGCTTCAAGCGGGGCAGGCGGCCCTGTTCATCGAGCAGGCCGGCGCGGTGGGCCACGCCCACCAGGGTGCCGGCCGTATCGAACAGATCAACAAAGAAAAAGGCAAAGACCACGGTAATCAGGCCGATATGCAAGGCACCCTTGATATCCATGGCCAGCAGGGTGGGGGTCGGGTCTGGCGGCAGGGAGAAAATCTGCCCGCTGAACGGTGTCACCCCCAAGGCCATGCCCAGGCCGGCCACCGCCAGAATGGTGATGATCACCGCCCCCGTCACCCGCCGTGCCACCAGGGCGCAGAGCAGCAGGAAGCCAACAGAGGCCAGAATAGCCGGTGGCTTGGACATATCGCCCAGCGTGACCAAGGTCACCGGATGGGCCTTGATGATGCCGGCATTTTCCAGTGCGATGATGGCCAGAAACAGGCCGATCCCGGCGGAAATGGCCAGTTTCAGGCTTCTGGGGATGGCATTCACCACCGCCTCCCGCACCGGCAGCACGGAGAGGATGATGAACAGGATGCCGGAAATGAACACGGCACCTAAGGCCACCTGCCAGCTATAGCCCATCTGCCCGACGACGGTGAAAGCGAAATAGGCGTTCAGCCCCATGCCGGGGGCCTGGGCGATAGGGTAATTGGCATACAGCCCCATGATGGCTGAACCGATCGCAGCGGCGACACAGGTGGCGACGAAGACGGCCCCGTGATCCATGCCCGCAGCAGACAGCACCTGTGGGTTCACGAAGATGATGTAGGCCATGGTTAAAAAGGTGGTGAATCCGGCCAGCAGCTCGGTGCGGACGTCGCTGCCCAACGCCTTCAGTTTGAAGTAGGATTCAAGCAAGTTTCGGCTCCCCTGGGGCGGTTGGGAAAAGGCAGGATGGATATGCCAGTATTTAACGGAAGATCGTGGGGCGCCATAGGTTTGCTGCTGTGCAGCACGCTATCAGGCCAGGCTCAGGCACCTCAGCCGGCACCGGGGCGTGAACCGACCATCCGCATTGACCCCGCCGCCTGCCAATGGGTGACGCGCCATCATCCCTCCGCCGATGTGGAATATAAGCCGGGGGTGGATGTGAATGGCAATGCCGTTGCCCCGGCCGATCTGCCGGGGAGTGGGGGGATCGACCTGTCCGGTGACATCAACATCGCCATCACCCTGAACACGGCCAAGCGCCTCGGCATCCCCGCCAATGACCTTTACAAGGGCGAGGTGCAGGTTGGCATGGTGACCCTGCGCGGCAATCAGGTGCTGTTCAACGGCAAGCCCATCCAGCCGGAGGCCGAACAGGAACTGCTGATGCTATGCCGGGAACAGGGGCAGTAACACCGCCCTTATTGCACTGCATTGCCGGTTCGGCGCAGGATAGGGGACTTAGCATCGCCTGTATCCGCCGGAGTAGCCTTTCATGGACCGCGCCACCGCCAAGACCATTCTGAAACAGCGCATCGATCAGGCCATGGGCCGGTCACGTGCTGATCTGGTGATCAAGAATGTCCGGCTGCTGAATGTGGCGACGGGGACCATCGCCGAAACCGATATCGCCATCTGCGGCGATACCATCGTCGGCACCTATGACCGTTATGACGGCTTGGTGGAGATTGACGGCAAGGGCCGCTTCGCTGTGCCCGGCTTCATCGATACCCATGTGCATTGTGAAAGCACCCTGGTGGCGCCCAGCGAATTTGACCGCTGTGTACTGGGGCGGGGCACCACCACGGCCATCTGCGATCCGCATGAAATCTGCAATGTGCTGGGGGAAACGGGGCTGACATATTTCCTCGACAGCTCCCTTTCCACCGCGATGGATTTGCGGGTGCAGTTATCGTCCTGTGTGCCGGCCACGCATCTGGAAACAGCGGGTGCCCGGCTGAACGCCGACGATCTGGCCCGGCATCGCGATCATCCCAAGGTAATCGGTCTGGCCGAGTTCATGAACTTCCCCGGCGTGCTGTGGAAGGATGAGGAGACGCTGGACAAGCTGGCCGAATTCTATGGTGCCCATATTGATGGTCATTCCCCGTTGGTGACGGGCAAGGAACTGAATGCCTATCTGTCCTGTGGCATTCGTAATTGCCATGAATGCACCAGCCAGGCGGAGGCGCGGGAGAAGATCGCCAAGGGGATGCAGGTGCTGATCCGCGATGGCTCTGTCTCCAAGGATGTGGATTCTCTGGCGGGGCTGATCGATCCGGTGACCAGCCCCTTCCTGGCTTTCTGTACCGATGACCGCAACCCGCTGGATATTGCCGAGGAAGGGCACCTGGATCACCTGATCCGCCGCGCCATCGCCCAGGGGGCGGATATTGCCGCCACCTATCGCACGGCCACATGGTCGGCGGCGCGAGGCTTTGGTCTGAAGGATCGCGGGCTGGTGGCGCCGGGATATCTGGCAGATATCGTGTTGCTGGACGATCTGGCGCAATGCACTGTCAGCCAGGTGATCCGCGCCGGCAAGCCGGTGACGGCTGAAACCTTCGCCGGTCGTCGTTCCCCGCCGCCGGTGGGGCTGGGTTCCATCAAGCGGGCGCGGATTGGGGCGGAAGATCTGGCCATCCTGGCCAGCGGCCCCGGCACGCCGGTGATCGGCGTACTGCCCAACAAGATCATCACCGAGGCGTTGCAGGCCTCGGTGCCCTATCGCAATGGTCGCCGCCATGCCGACCCGGAGAATGACATCCTGAAGATCGTGGTGGTGGAGCGTCACGGTCTTACCCGTAATATCGGCAAGGGCTTTGTGAAAGGTTTCGGGATTAAGTCCGGTGCCCTGGCCAGTTCCGTTGGCCATGACAGTCACAATATCTGCGCCGTGGGTTCCAACGACGCCGACATGGTGGTGGCGATCAACCGGCTGATCGAAATCGGCGGTGGTTTCGTGGCGGTGAAGGATGGGGCCGTGGTGGGCGAACTGGCTCTGCCGGTGGCAGGCCTGATGAGCCTGAAACCGTTTGAGAGTGTGGAGCATGAGCTGGAGGCGCTACGGGCCTCGGTCAAGGCGTTGGGCTGCCCGTTGGCCGAACCCTTCCTGCAACTGGCTTTCCTGCCGCTACCGGTGATCCCACACTTGAAGATCACCGATATGGGGCTGGTGGATGTGGATAAATTCGAGCTGCTGGCGGCGTGAGTTTATCCCGCCGTTATTCAGCCTGTAAGGCCAGCACGGCGGCCCCGATCAACCCGGCATTGGCCCCCAGTTTCGCCGGGACCAGCAGCGCTTCATCGGTTCGGCGCAGGATCAGGCCACGCACGGCCTGATCCAGGGCCGCCACCAGCGGGGCCGATGATCCCAGCCCGCCACCCACTGGCACCAGATGCGGACCGATCGCGTTGACCAGCAGGGCCAATGGCTCCGACACCAGTTCCAGGAAGATGGACATGGTGCGGCTGCTGGCGGCATCGCCTGCCTGCCAGCCATTGACAATGCTGCGGCTGTCGGCGGCCTGCCCCGTCAGGTGCCGGTGCAGCCGTTCCAGTCCGCGCGCACTGCCGAATGTTTCAATACAGCCCACGCCGCCGCAGCCGCATTCCAGCCGGGGAATGGCGACGGGGGGCGATCCGGCCATGGTTTTCACAATGGCCCCGTGGCCCCATTCCCCGGTGATACCGGCAGCACCGGAAATTAACCGGCCGCCGACCACCAGCCCGCCGCCGATGCCGGTACCCAGGATGATGCCGAACACCACCCGGCGGCCCCGCCCGGCGCCGACGCTGGCCTCTGCCAGAGCGAAGCAATCGGCATCATTGGCCACCCGTACCGGACGATCCAGGGCCACCGTCAGTTCTGCCGCCAGCCGGTGGCCCACCAAGCCAGCCAAATTGGAGGCGGTGGTCAGGATACCGCTATCGGGATCCACAATGCCGGCCATGGAGATGGCCAGCGGCGCATCAGGCGGCTGCCCCCCGCCATGGCGGGCGCAGAGGTCGGCCAGGGCCGCCACGAAATCCGCCCAGCTATGGGCCGGGGTCGGCACCTGATCGACCTGTTGCACCGCCTCCCCATTGCGGGGGGCGAGGCCGAATTTCATGAAGGAACCGCCGATATCGACACAGAAAGCCACGGAAGACACACCCGTTCGTCAGCTTCTCGGGTCAAGCAGGTCGCGCAGACCGTCGCCGAGGATGTTGAAACCAAGCACGGTCAGCATGATCGCCAGACCGGGAAACAGGGACATATAGATATTCACGCCCAGATAGTTGCGCCCATCGCTCATCATCGCCCCCCATTCCGGCATGGGCGGCTGGGCCCCCATACCCAGGAAGGACAGGCTGGCCGCTGACAGCACCACCGTGCCCGCCGTCAGGGTGGATTGCACGATGACGGGGCCAAGGGCATTGCGCAGGATATGGTCGAACATGATGCGCGGGGTCGACGCCCCCAGGGCCCGCGCCGCCTCCACATAATCCATGCTTTTCAGGCCAAGCGCCACGTTGCGCATCAGCCGCGCATAGACGGGTACGGAGAAAATGGCGATGGCGATCAACAGGTTGAACAGGCCTGGCCCCAAGATGGAGACGATCAGGATGGCCAGCACCACGCCCGGAAAGGCGAACAGCACATCCATGGTCCACATGATCACCTGATCGACCAGCCCGCCAATGGTGCCAGCGGCCAGCCCCAGCGGCACACCCACCAGCACCGCCAGCCCGACGCCCACCACCACTTCCAGCAGGGACAGCCGCGCGCCATAGAGCACGCGGGCCAGCAGGTCGCGGCCATTATCATCGGTGCCGAATGGATGGTCCCAACTGGGCGGCAACAAAGCGTCGGACAGCACCTGTTCATAGGGATCGGCAGGCGACAGCAGCGGGGCCAGGATGGCGGCCAGCAGCACCAGCCCCACCAGCAACCCGCCGATGAAGATGCTGCGGCGACGGGACAGCCAGCGGCGACGGCGACGCGCCTTGCTGTCGGTGGGGGCCAGGGTGGCGGTGATCTCGGTCATGGTGGCCCTCAATCAAACCGGATGCGGGGATTGATGGCCGCGATCAGCATCTCGGCCAGGAAATTCATCATGACGACGGCGGTGACGGCCACCATGGTGACGCCCTGCACCGTCGGGTAATCGCGGAAGCGCACGGAATCGACCAGCAGCCGGCCCAGGCCGGGCCAGTTGAACACGGATTCCGTCACCACCGCCCCGCCCAACATGCTGCCGAAATTCAGCCCGATGATGGTGACGATGGGCACCAGGGCATTGCGCAGCGCGTGCTTGCGCATCACCACCCGTTCGGGCAGGCCCTTGGCGCGGGCAGTGCGGATATAATCCTGGCCCACCACCTCTATCATCGAGGCGCGTGTCATGCGGGCAATCACCGCCGTGGGCATCACCGCCAGCGTGATGGCCGGCATGATGTAATGTTTCCACGTCCCCGACCCCATCAGCGGCAGCCAGCCCAGTTCCACCGCGAAGTAATTCATCGCCAGCAGGGCCAGCCAGAAATTGGCGATGGAGGCACCGGCAATGGCGAACAGCATGGTTGCCTGATCGGGCCAGCGGTTGCGGTTGACCGCCGCCGCCATGCCCGCCGACAGGCCCACGGAAATGGCAATGCCATAGGCGACCAGGGCCAGCGAAATGGTCTTGGGCAGCCGTTCGGCGATTTCCACTGTCACCGGTCTCCCCGACCGGATGGAGGTGCCCAGGTCACCCCCCAGCGCCGACCCGGCGAAACGCAGATATTGCAACGGCAGGGGATCATCCAGCCCCAGGCGGACGCGCATGGCATCCACTGCTTCCTGCGGGGCCTCCGGCCCGGCCATCAGGCGCGCGGGATCACCCGGCAGGGCCCGCAGCGCCACGAAGACCAGCAGCGAGACACCCAGCAGGATCAGCGGCAGGGTGATCAGTTTCTTCAGCAGATAGATATGCATGTTAAGGCTTCACCGCATCGCGCACGGCGATGCCGCCGCCCGGTTCCGTCCACAGGTTCTGGATGTTGGCCTGTGCGGCAAACAGATCCTTCTTGTAATAAAGCAGCACATGCGGCGCGTCGGCATTGATCAGCTTCTGCGCCTCCCCATAGAGCGCGTTGCGGGCGGCCTCATCCGCTGTCGCCGCCGCCTTGTCCAGCAAGCCATCCAAAGCGGGGGAGGAATAGAAGCCCAGATTGGCCCCGGTCGGCACGAAGCTGGCCGTGTGGTAGAGCGGGCGCAACTGCATATCTGCCCCATTCACCCCCGATGACCAGGATGTGAGGATGGCGCCCGTACCTTCCTTGGCCTTCTGATCCGGGTTGGCGAAGGCGGCATTGGACCAGACGCCGCTTTCCATTTTGCGGACCTCCAGCTTCACGCCGATCTTGGCCCACATGCCCTGCAGCACCTCGGCGATGCGGGCCTCCGGTTCCTGCACCGCCACCGACAGGCTGAACCCGTCCGGCAATCCGGCTTGGGTCAGCAGTTCCTTTGCCTTGACGGGGTCGAACGGATAGGGGTTCAGGCTGGCATCATAGCCGGGGGTGACGGGGGAGAGCGGGGAATTGGCCGGGCGGCCAAAGCCGAACATGATCGCCTTCACCAGGGCGGCCCGGTCGGTGGCCAGGTTCAGGGCTTGGCGCACCCGCACATCATCCAGCGGTTTCTGCTTCAGGTTCAGCGCCACGAAGAACACCACCGCCCCGTCGCTTTCATGCAGCGTCAGGGCGGTATTGGCCTTGACCATGCGGGCGAAAACCGGCGGCAGCGGGTTGACGATATCCACCTCCCCCGCCTGGATCGCCATGTTCAGCACCGATTGTTCGGCGGTCCAGGTCCATTTGATCCGTTCCGTCCCGCCCGGCTTACCCCAATAACCGGAGAAACGTTCTTCCAGCACATATTCGCCGGAGCGATATTCCACCAGCCGGTAAGGCCCTGTGCCCACGGCCAGGCGGGACAGGGTGCCCGCGGCATCGGCCTGGGGGCTGACCATCAGGGCAGGCCCGGTGGTCAGCAGCGACAGAAAGGCAGGGTACGGCCCCTTCAGCGTGAATTGCACATTCATATCATCCAGCGCCACCACGCTGGCCAGCACCTGCCGGATGCGGCCGGATGCCGCCAAGCCGCGCTTGGTATCCAGATGGCGTTGGAAATTCTTCACCACCACATCGGCGTTAAACGGCGTGCCGTCATGGAAACGGACGCCGGGCCGCAGCTTGAAGGTCCAGACCAGCCCGGCCGCATCGCTGGACCATTCGGTGGCCAACGCTGGTTCCAACTGTAATTGCCGGTTGCGGCGGACCAGCCCTTCATAAAGCGGTTCCAGCACCGTGTAGGTGAAGGTTGCCGTCTGGTCGCCGGGGTCCATGCTGCGCGGCGCCTCATTCTGCAACACGTTCAGCGTCGCGGCAGGGGCCGCCAGGGGCAGCCCCGCCAACAGCCCGGCAAACAGGGTGGCCGCCACAAAGCGACCCTTCCTGACATTTGGCAACCCACGCGCCTTCATCGGCTTGAAACCCCTGCCCAGCAGCAAACTTTACCAACCCTACCAAAAGCCTCTTCACTTTTGAACTAATTATGCGTACTAAATTTAGAAATTGAACTTAACCCTCAGGCCCATCTCCCCGATGCTCAACCCCACCCAACGTCAGGCCTTGCGTACCATCGCGGAAGGCGGGCCGCTCAGCCGCAGCGATCTGGCCGAACGGCTGGATCTCAGCAAGGCGGCGATGACGACGCTGGTGCGCGACCTGATTCAGGATGGCATCCTGCGGGAGACGGAGACGGTACGCGGCCTGGGCCGCCCCTCCATCCTGCTGGGCATCAACCCGGCCTGTGCCTATTTCGTCGGTGTGTCGCTGATCGACGATCCGATGATGATGGTGCTGACCGACCTGAATGGCGACATCGTGGCCCAGGCCTCGCAGCCCCGGTCACGCGAACCGCTTTCCGTGGCGCGGGACGTGGCGGCCGGCATTGGCCTGCTGTTGGACGGCAAACCGGTGCAGCGGGACCAGTTGGCCGGCATCGGCGTCACCCTGTCCGGTCTGGTGGACCCGTCGCAGGGCACCTGCCTGCAATCCACCCTGCTGGGCTGGCAGGATGTGCCCCTGGCCGCCATGGTGGAGGGGGCGACGGGCCTGCCCACCTATATGGAAAATGATGCCAAGGCCGTGGCGATCAGCCAGCATCTTTATGGCGCCGCTCGCGATGTGCGGTCCTTCTGTCTGGTCTCCGTCGGGGCCGGCATTGGCTCGGCCCATGTGATTGACGGTCAGCTTTACCGGGGTCGCCGGGGCGGGGCCGGTGAAATTGCCCATTGCACCATTGAAATTGGTGGCCGTCCCTGCCGCTGCGGCAAGCGCGGCTGCCTGGATACCATCGCGTCGGTCAGCGCCATTCTGGGCGAAGCGGCTTCATCCGGCCTGCCCTGCCAAAGCGTGGCGGAACTGGAAGCCCTGGCCGCCACCGGGGAAGCCCGCGCCGTGCGTATCCTGCACCATGCGGGCGAAGCGCTGGGGCTGGCCATTGCCCATATCATCCAGATCAACGATCCCGAACTGATCCTGATCACCCATGATGAGGCACCGCTGGACGGGCTGATCGGCCGGGCCATGCGGCAAGCCATTGATGCCCATGTGCTGCCGCTGTCGGCCGGGCAGACCCCCATCCACATCGTCCGCACCCAGCCCGACCATTGGGCGCGCGGGGCCGCCGGTCTGGTGGCCCATAAGTTCTTCCACGATCCCGATTTCTTCTAAAAGGCACCCGGACCATGCGCATCGCTGTCGGCGGCATCCATATCGAATGTTCGACCTACAATCCCGTGCTGAACCGGGTAGAGGATTTCCTGATCGTGCGCGGTGATGCCCTGCTGGCGGCCCCCCGCTTTGCCTTCCTGAAGGATTATCCGGCCCAGTTCCTGCCCACCATCCACGCCCGCGCCATTGCTGGCGGCCCGGTAGCACGGGAAACCTATGAGGCGTTCAAGGCCGAATTCCTGGAACGGCTGGCGGCCACCCTGCCCATCGACGGCCTGTATCTGGCGATGCATGGCGCCATGTTTGTGGAAGGGATGGAGGATGCGGAGGGCGACTGGATCAGTGCTGCCCGCGCCCTGGTCGGCACCGATTGCCCGATTACCGTCAGCTATGACCTGCATGGCAATGTCTCGCAGCGGATTATCGATGC
Organism: Azospirillum sp. RU38E; assembly: GCA_943370215.1. Taxonomy (GTDB): domain Bacteria; phylum Pseudomonadota; class Alphaproteobacteria; order Azospirillales; family Azospirillaceae; genus Niveispirillum. The sequence continues at coordinate 41,928 of CALRQC020000004.1, read as the reverse complement.
GATCGACATGTATTCCACCTACCGCACCGCCCCGCATATTGATGTGGAAGAGACGATGCGCCGCGCCGTCACCATGCTGGTGCGCAGCCTGGAAACGGGGGTGAAGCCCCTCCTGCTGTGGGCGCCGATCCCGGTGGTGCTGCCGGGCGAACGCACCTCCACCGTCGATGAACCGGCCAAAAGCCTCTATGCCATGCTGCCGGAAATCGATGCCATTCCCGGCGTCTGGGATGCCTCCCTGATGGTGGGCTATGTCTGGGCGGATGAGCCGCGCGCCACGGCAGCGGCCATCCTGACCGGCACCGACCGCGCCGTGCTGGAGCGCGAGGCCACGCGCATCGCCCAGGCCTATTGGGAGGCGCGCGACCAGTTCGTTTTCGGTACCGATACCGGCAGCATTGAAGAATGCATCGCCCAGGCCATTGCCAGCCCCACCCATCCGGTGGTGCTGGCCGATAGCGGCGACAACCCCACCGGCGGCGGGGTAGGCGACCGGGCGGATGTGCTGGGCGAGCTGATCCGCCAGGGGGCGGATGGGGTGATCATCGCCGCCATCACCGACCTGCCGGCCCTGGAAACGGCCTTTGCCGCTGGCGAGGGGGCTGAAATCACAGTCGGTGTTGGGGCGACGCTGGACCCGGCCAGCCCGCGCGTGACGGTGACAGCACAGGTCACCCGCCTGATCAGCCATGCGGTGCCGGCGGAACGCGAAGCGGTGCTGACGCTGGGCGGGATCACCCTGGTGCTGGCCGCCCGTCGCCGCCCCTATCACAATATCGCCGACTTCACCCGCCTTGGGCTGGACCCCTTGGCCGCGAAGATCGTCGTCGTCAAATCGGGCTATCTGTCGCCCGAACTGGCCCCCATCGCCAACCCGGCGCTGATGGCGCTGTCGCCCGGCGTGGTGGACCAGTTCGTGGAGCGGCTGGCCCGCAACCGTAAAGTGACACCAACCTATCCGTGGGACCGTGATGTCGGCTTCACGCCCGTGGCCACGCTGTCGGCCCGGTCGCGCTGATGATCCGCATCGAAGCCCCGCCGGTTCTGGAGGTTCGCGACCTGCAAACCTGGTTCGACACCGAACGCGGGCTGGTGCGGTCGGTGGATGGTGTCAGTTTTTCCGCCCGGCCCGGTGAAACCGTGGCCATTGTGGGCGAAAGCGGATCAGGCAAAAGCGTCACCAGCCTTTCGGTGATGCGCCTGATTGCGGCCCCGGCAGGAAAGATCATGGGGGGATCGATCCTGTTCCGGGGCCGCGACGGAGGTGCGCGCGATCTGGTCACTGCCGATGCGGCGACCATGCGCACCCTGCGCGGCAATGAAATCTCGATGATTTTTCAAGAGCCGATGACCTCCCTCAACCCGGTCTATCCGGTGGGGGACCAGATTGCCGAAGCCATCGCCCTGCATCGCAACCTGGGCCGGAAAGCGGCCTGGGCGGAGGCAGTGGCGATGCTGGAACGGGTGGGCATTCCCGCCCCCGCATCCCGCGCCAAGGATTATCCGCACCAGATGTCAGGCGGGATGCGCCAGCGGGTGATGATCGCCATGGCACTGGCCTGCCGCCCGCTGCTGTTGATCGCGGATGAGCCGACGACGGCCCTGGATGTCACCATCCAGGCGCAGATTCTGGAACTGATGCGCCAGGCGCAGCGCGAGATGGGCATGGCCATCCTGTTCATCACCCATAATCTGGGTGTGGTGGCGGAAATGGCCGACCGGGTGGTGGTAATGTATGGCGGGCGGGTGGTGGAATCCGGCCCGATTGATCAGGTATTCCGTACCCCGCTGCACCCCTATACGCGCGGCCTGATGGCCAGCGTGCCGGGATCGCCCTTCCGCTTCCGTGATGCGCGCGGGCGGCTGCGGTTGCAGGCCATCCCCGGCAATGTGCCAGACCCGCGCAACCTGCCGCCCGGCTGTGCCTTTGCCAGCCGCTGCACAGCCGCCACCGACGCCTGCACCGCCACCATGCCGCCGCTGGAGGCAGCCGCCGCCGATCATCAGGTGCGTTGCGTGCGCTGGAAGGAGCTGCTGCCATGAACGCGCCGTTGCTGGATGTGCGTGACCTGACGACAACCTTCCCGGTCGGCACCAATCTGCTGGGCCGACCAAAGGCCAAGGTCCATGCGGTGGATCAGGTGAGCTTTTCCATCCGTCGGGGGGAAATGGTCGGGCTGGTGGGGGAATCCGGTTCCGGCAAGACGACGGTGGGCCGCTCCATCCTGCGGCTGACGCAACCGACATCCGGCGCCGTCAGTTTCGACGGCACCGATATATTGAGCCTGAAACCATCCGCCTTTCAGGCTTACCGCCGGCGGATGCAACTGATCTTCCAAGACCCGTTCGCCAGCCTGGACCCGCGCAAGACTATTGAAGGCATTATCGCCGAGCCATTGGCCATCCATCGGTTGCTCCCGCGCGCCCAGTGGCGGGAGCGGATTGCTGAATTGCTGGGGATGGTGGGGCTGCCGCCCGACGCCATGAAGCGTTACCCGCATGAATTTTCCGGCGGCCAGCGCCAGCGCATCGGCATTGCCCGCGCGCTGGCGGTGAAGCCGGATTTCATCGTCGCCGATGAACCGGTCTCGGCACTTGATGTCTCCATCCAGGCGCAGGTCTTGAACCTGCTGCAGGATTTGCAGGCCGATCTGGGCCTGACCATGCTGTTCATTTCCCACGATCTGGCCGTGGTGGAACATGCCTGTGACCGCATCGTGGTGATGTATATGGGCCGGATCATGGAGACGGCCAACACCGCCGATCTGTATGCCAATCCCCGCCACCCCTATACCCGCGCCCTGCTGTCGGCCGTGCCGTCGCTGGATTTGGACCAGCGGCGGGAAAAGATCATCCTGAAGGGCGATATCCCCAGCCCGATCAACCCGCCCAGCGGCTGCGTCTTCCGCACCCGCTGCCCGCACGCGACAGAGATTTGTGCACAGGAACGACCGGTGCTGGTGGAAGCCAGCCCCGGCCATGCGGTGGCCTGCCTGCGGGCAGGGGAAATTTAGGGCCCTCTCAACAATAAAAAGAAGGGGGCGGACGGGCCGCCCCCTTTTCAGGGATCCTGAGGAAGAAGGGAGAGAAAAAAACCGTCAGAAATCGGCGCGGACGCCGATGGCGTAACGGGCACCCGTATCGACATAGGTCAGGACCTGATTGTCGAAGCGGCCCGTGGTGACGACTTCGCTGCCAAAAATATTGGTGCCTTCAGCGAAGACCTGCACATTCTCAAGCACATTATAGCTGACGCGGGCGTCAACCTGATCATAGGTCCGGCGGTAGACCGGATCGGAACCGGCGCTGGGATTGACCAGATTTTCCAGGAAACGTTCACGGCGGTTATAGGCGACGCGGGCCGACAAACCGTCCATTTCATAGAAAACGGCCAGGTTCTGGCTGTCACCCAAACCTTCCAGCGCGAAGGAGGTGGTGGTGGAGCCGGGGTCGAACACGGCGTTGCTGTCCACGAAGGTGGCATTCGCCTGGACGCCCAGACCGGCCAGCAGACCAGGCAGGTAATCCATCGTGTGGTTCACGTTGAACTCGAACCCATGAACATTGGCGCTCTGCGAGTTCCGCGGACGGCGCACGCTGAAGGTCACCTGGTTCGGCCCGGTCACACCACCGGCACCCACCGCCAGCTTGCCGGCATTGGCGATGTTGAACACCTCGTCCGCCCGGGTCTGCACCACGAAATTGTTGACGCGCTTATAGAAAGCGGCCGCCGACAGGGTGGTGGTGCGGGTCGGGTACCATTCGAACGACATGTCGAAATTGTCAGAGGTGTAGGGCTTCAGCGCCGGGTTGCCGCCCGACGCATCCAGGCTGGCCGGACGCACCGTATCAAAGCTGATACGCGGCGCCATATCGCTGATCTGCGGGCGGGTCAGCGTGCGCGAGGCACCGAAACGGGCGATCACATCGTCCGTCAGGTCGACCTTCACATTCAGGCTGGGCAGCAGGTAGTCATAGCTGCTGCTCTGGCTGGTCGCCACCGGCACGCCGTTATTGGCATAGACCGCCGTATAGATGGTGTTATCCTTGGCCACCGGCAGGATGTCGGTCAAAGCCAGTTGCTGGCCAGACGCCTTCACTTCGGTATGGATGTAGCGGAAGCCGATATTCACGAACCAGGGCATGTTGCCCAGGTCACCCTTGAAGTCGGTATCCAGGTAACCGCCATAGACTTTTTCCTCCACGGAGAAGGAATTGGGCTGGCGGGTCGCCGCATAGCCATTGCTGGCGGCCAGACGGGCCGCCGTGGTGCCGGGAGCCACACCCTCCTGCACCTTATCCAGCGCCGCCGCCGCCGCCGGGCTTTCCAGGAAGCGGAAATAAGCGTTGGCGTCATAGGTCATGAAATTGGCCGGGAAACGCCCGCCGGAACCCAGGAAGCTGCCCAGGCTGAACGGCTTCAGCAGGGAAGCATCGGCCGAGGTCGGATAACCGCAATAGAGGCACTGGATGTTCGGGTCGCTGGAGACCGAATTGCTGGTCTTTTCGCGGTTGGTATTGATCAGGCCGAAACGGATGGCATCCAGCACGCCGCCATCGCTCTTCCATTCGGTGTCCAGCTTATACTCGAACACCTCTTCCGCCTCGTCATTGCCCTGGCGGATGGCGATATGGGTGCGGCCCCGCGTCGGATCGGTCAGCGAGGTGGTATAACCGAAGACGGAGGGGAAGCCGCCGCCATCCGCCTGCTGGAAGCTGTAGGTGGAAGGAATGCCGATAACGGTGAAGACATCCTTGCCGCCGTTATTGTTGCGGGCCTTGGACCAGGAAGCGTCGGCCTTCACCGTCAGATTGTCGTTGACGTTCCAGGCACCATTCAGGCCCAGGGCCTTGGTGGTGACGTTGCGGTTGTCGGTGTCAACGACCAAGTCGGCATTGCCATTGGTGGTCAGGCCCGTAACCGTGCGGTTGGAATCGATCTGGGCAGCCGTATAGCTGGCCGGTTCAAACCAGTTGCCCAGGGTGTGCTTGGTCGCATCTACCGTGAACTTGTTGTAAAGCCCGTCCAGGGTGAAGACCAGATCGTCATTGGCCTGCAACTGTGTGGTCAGGTTGACGCCAATGCGTTCCCGCTCCGAATCCTCCTGGCTGATATCCAGGTTGCGCGGGGCATAAACATTGGTGGCAATGGGCTTGGAGGAAGGGCCGATCGTCTGGCCGGACAGATAGCCATTTACCGTGGTGGACGGGGTTTCCGTCTCACGCTTCTGGTAAGACACGGCCAGCAGGGCGCCCAACTTGTCATCATTGAAGGTGCCGGACAGCAGGCCGAAGGCCTGCGGCGAGACCTTCTTGTTGTTTTCTTCATACACGCCCTTGGCGGACGCGATGGCCTTGAACCCGCCAATGTCAAACGGGCGCGCCGTCTTCACATTGATGGTGGCACCAATGCCGCCATCCTGTACGCCGGCTTGGCTGGTCTTATAGACGTCGGCGCCGGAAATCAGTTCGGCGGCCAGCAGGTCGAAGGAGAATTCGCGGCCCTGGTTTTCCGAGGCGAAGGAGCGGCCATTGACCAGCACCGTGTTGAATTCCGGCCCGAAGCCGCGCACGGTGACGAAACGGCCTTCGCCGCCGCTGCGGTCGATGGAGACGCCGGGGATGCGCTGCAGCGATTCCGCCACGTTGCTGTCCGGGAACTTGCCCAGATCTTCGCTGGCAATGCTGTCCATCACGATACCGGCGGAACGCTTCATTTCCGCCGAGGCCTGCAGGGAGCGGCGGATACCGGTGACGACGATTTCATCCAGCGTGCCGTCCGCAGCACCATTGGCATTCTGCGCCATGGCCGGCATTGCCGGGATCAGGGCGCACAGCGCGGCCATGCCAACACCACCCAGGCCGGCAGCCATGCGCCGGCCCATAGTCTTCTTCAGCATATGTCACTCCTCCCACACATTTACTTCTTGCTGACCGGGCGTACCGGTACTGACCGAACAGGATTGTGCCGCCCGGATTTTCGACGCCTGCCGGAAGAGGAGCCCCCTCCACCGTTCGTGCCGTCGTTTTCTTGTATATGAATTATCAGATAAATATAACATTGCAATCGACGAACTGACGCTTTCGGGCTAAAACGTTCCCTCGTGTGGTATATCTGCATCTGCAACAGGGGATGCGGCCTGCCCGCCAAGGCATAAAAATGCCAATAAAATCAAGTGGGAGGAGTTTATGGACAAGCCCGTGAAAACGGTTGTCATCGCCGGGGGCGGCTCCGCCGGCTGGATTGCGGCCGGCCGTATCGCTGCCCGCAATGGTGCCAACCTGGAAGACGGTGTACGTGTCATCCTGATCGAATCGGCGGTCATCGGCACCATCGGGGTGGGGGAGGGGACGTGGCCGACCATGCGCAACACCCTGCGCAAGATCGGTATCCGGGAAACCGATTTCATCCGCCAGTGTGATGCCGCCTTTAAACAGGGGGCCCAGTTTGCCCGCTGGACGGATGGCAGCGCTGGCGATGCCTATTACCACCCGCTGAACCCGCCGCAGGGCGCGCCGCAGATCAACCTGTCTGGCCATTGGCAGGCTTTCTCCCGCGAAAACCCGTTGAATTTCGCCGAGGCGGTGGATTTCCAGGCCAGCCTGTGCGACGCCGGGCTGGCACCGAAATCCATCACCAGCCCGGAATATGCCGGGCTGGCCAATTACGCCTATCATTTGGATGCCGGGAAATTCGCCGATCTGCTGCGGGATCACGCGGTGGAAAAGCTGGGCGTCATCCATATGGTGGATGACATTATCGAGGTGCATCAGGATGAAGCCGGCGACCTGACCGGGCTGACCCTGCGCGGGGCGGGCCGCATTGACGGGGATTTCTTCGTTGATTGCACCGGTTTCGCCTCCCTGCTGCTGGGCGGCACCTATGGGGTGCCGTTCAAGGATTGCAGCGACGTGCTGTTCTGTGACCGGGCGCTGGCGTTGCAGGTGCCCTATGATCGGCCCGATGCGCCGATTGCCACCCACACCATTTCCACCGCCCAGGATGCCGGCTGGATCTGGGATATCGGCCTGCCGACGCGGCGCGGCACCGGCCATGTCTATTCCAGCCGGCATATGAGTGATGAGGCGGCGGAAGAGAGCCTGCGCCGCTATCTGGGGCCCGCTGCCGATGGGTTGAGCCCGCGCCTGATCAAAATCCGCGCCGGCCACCGCGCCAGCTTCTGGACGCATAATTGTGTCGGCGTCGGGCTGGCCGCCGGCTTCCTGGAGCCGCTGGAGGCATCGGCCCTGATGCTGATCGAAACGGCGGTGGATTTCATCGCCGACCGGCTGCCGGCCAACCGGGCGGTGATGGACACGCTGTCCCGCCAGTTCAACCGCGCCTTCACCCATCACTGGGATCGGATCATCGAATTCCTGAAGCTGCATTATGTGCTGACCAAGCGCACCGACACCGCCTTCTGGCGCGATAATCTGGACCCGGCCAGCATCCCGGTCGAATTGCGGGAGAAGCTGGAACTGTGGCGCTACCACCCGCCCGGCCCCGCCGATTTCCCGCACCAGCCGGAGGTGTTCTCCTGGCCCTCTTATCAATATGTGATGCATGGCATGGGCTTTGCCGCGGATTACAGCGGGCTGGCCCAGGTGAAGGCGGAGGCCGCCAGCGCCCGCCGCGCCTTCGCCCAGGCAGAGCGGGCGCGCCAACAGGCCCTGCGTGACCTGCCGCGCCACCGCGACCTGTTGAACCGTATTCAGCAATACGGGCTGCAGCCGGTCTGATCCCGGTTATCAGGAGAAGCACCCATGCCCATCCATCCCCTGACCGCTGCCCGCCACGCCAGTGCCCGCCTGCGCCCCTTGCCGGATATGGGCCATGCTGCCCGGCAGAACCATGCCCAACTGGGTCTCAGCGAGGTGCGGGACGCGCTGGCCGATTACCCGATCTTTCTGCTGAAACATGCGGAGAGCGGCCGGTTCAACCTCTGCGCCCTGTTCGCCCTGGAAGGGGGGGCAAGCTGGTTCATGATCCAGGGCGGCTGGCAGGCGACATATCTGCCGCGCAACCTGCTGCGCCAGCCTTTCCACCTCGCCCCCGGCGCCGGCGGCGTGTTCGATCTGGCGGTGGAGGAGGAAACGGACCGGCTGCATGACCGCGACGGCGACCCCCTGTTCGACGCGCACGGCCAGCCGATGGCGCGCACCGAACAACTGGGCCGGCTGCTGGCCAGCCTGCGCGACGATCTGGCCGCCGCGCGTGGCTTTGTCGACCGGCTGGCGGCGCTGGACCTGATCTGCCCGGTTGACATGCTGCTGACCTTCGGCGATGGGCGGGAGAGTCAGATTGAGGGGCTTTACAGCATCGGCGAAGGCCGCCTGCGCGATTTGGCCGATGCCGATCTGCTGGCCCTGCACCGGGAGGGTCATCTGGCGCTCGCCCATGCGGTGATGGCATCGGCCATCCAGGTTCACCGCCTGCAACAGCTCCATAATGCAACGGCCAAGGTGCCGTTGACCCGCATCGCCAAGGCGGTGCGGGAATAATAACTCCTCAATCGGAGAGCCTTAAAATGACCGGCCATGTGCTTGCCATCGACCAGGGAACCACCGGCACCACCGTGCTGGTGTTCGACCGCGACGCCAATATGGTGGGCCGCGCCTATGCCGAATTCACCCAGCATTTCCCCCAGACCGGCTGGGTGGAACATGATGCGCTGGAGATTTGGCATGTGACGCTGGATGTGATCGGCCGCGCCCTGCGCGCCGCCCATCTGCGCGCCGATGATCTGGCCGCCATCGGCATCACCAACCAGCGCGAAACCGTGGTGGTCTGGGACCGGGCAACGGGGGAACCGTTGCACCGCGCCATCGTCTGGCAGGATCGCCGCACGGCGGCTTACTGCGAGGAATTGCGCGGGCAGTCCGGCGTGGAGGCGATGATCCGCGACAAGACCGGGCTGGTCATCGACCCTTATTTTTCCGGCACGAAAATCCGCTGGCTGCTGGACCATGTGCCGGGCCTGCGCGCACGGGCGGATAAGGGAGAAGTGGCGTTCGGCACCATCGATAGTTGGTTGATCTGGAAGCTGACCGGCGGGGCGGCGCATGTCACCGACTATTCCAACGCCGCCCGCACCCAGCTCTACAACATCCATGAACTGCGCTGGGATGAGGATATCCTGGCCCTGATGGATATCCCAGCGGGTTGCCTGCCCAAGGTCAATCCCTCCACCTGTATCCACGGGTTGACCGATCCCGACAGCTTCTTCGGCACCCATGGCATCCCCGTGTCGGGCGTGGCGGGGGACCAGCAGGCGGCCCTATTCGGCCAGGCCTGCCACGGGCCGGGGCTGGCCAAGAATACCTATGGCACCGGTTCCTTCATGCTGATGAACACGGGCACCGCCGCCCGGCGGGGACCGGGCAGCCTGTTGACCACCATCGCCTGGGGCATCGGCGATGAACCGGTGGAATATGCGCTGGAAGGGGCGATCTTCGTCACCGGGGCCGCGGTGCAATGGCTGCGCGACGGGCTGGGGCTGATTGCCTCCGCTGCGGAGACGGAGGAACTGGCCCGCTCCATCCGGGGTAATGAGGGGGTCTATTTCGTGCCGGCCCTGACCGGGCTGGGCGCGCCGCACTGGGACCCCTATGCGCGCGGCCTGATCTGCGGGCTGACGCGCGGCACTGGCCGCGCCCATATGGTGCGCGCTGCCCTGGAAGCCATGGCGTACCAGACGCTGGATGTGGTGCGCGCCATGGAGCGGGAGGCGGGCATTCCCTTGACGGAGTTGCGCGCCGATGGCGGGGCCACCGCCAACCATTTCCTGATGCAGTTCCAGGCCGACATGCTGGGCGTGCCGGTGGAAGTGCCGCGCATCGCCGAGACGACGGCATTGGGTGCGGCCTATCTGGCGGGGCTGGGGGCCGGTGTCTGGAGCAGCCGGGAAGAGTTGGACGAGAAATGGAAGCTGGCCCACCGGTTTGAACCGGGCATGACGCCGGCTGAACGGGACCGGTTGTACGAACGCTGGGGCCGCGCCCTGGAACGCGCCAAAGGGTGGGATGTAGGGGCATTCTCCGATGCCCCTCTCTCCACCGTCACCCCGGCGAAGGCCGGGGTGACGGTGGAAGGGAAATGACGGTAGGCAAACCAGCCCCCCAATTCACGGGAACAAACAATGTCGATCCTGGATCGCAACCTTTCCATCGCGCGGCTGGATGCCGAACCCGGCAAGTGCTGGGACTTGGTGATTATCGGTGGTGGGGCCAGTGGCCTGGGCGTGGCGCTGGAAGCGGCGGCGCGCGGATACAGTGCCCTGCTGCTGGAAGCGTATGACTTCGCCAAGGGCACCTCGTCGCGCTCCACCAAGCTGGTGCATGGCGGGGTGCGCTATCTGGCGCAGGGCAATATCGGGCTGGTGATGGATGCGCTGCGCGAGCGGGGGCGGCTGCTGGCCAACGCCCCGCATGTCACCCGCAAGCAGCCCTTTGTCGTGCCGGTCTATCGCTGGTGGGATGCCGCCTTCTATGGTGCCGGGCTGATGGTGTACGACCTGCTGGCCGGGCGGCTGGGCCTGGGCCGGTCCCGCCTGCTGTCGCGGGCAGAGGTTCTGCGCCGCGCGCCGACGGTGAAGCAGGCCGGGCTGAAGGCTGGCATCCTTTATTATGATGGGCAGTTTGATGATGCCCGTTTGGCCTTGACCCTGGGCTTGAGTGCGGCAGAGGCCGGGGCCGTGCTGGTCAACCATGCCCCCGTCACCGGGCTGCTGAAGCAGGATGGCAAGGTGACGGGCGTGCGGTTCGTGGATAGCGAAACCGGTGTTGAACGCACGGCCCATGCCCGCGCCATCATCAATGCCACCGGCCTGTTCACCGACCAGACCCGGCATCTGGACGATCCGTCCCGCCCTTCCACCCTGTCGCTCAGCCAGGGGATTCATCTGGTGCTGGATCGGTCCTTCCTGCCGGGGGATGATGCGGTGATGGTGCCGAAAACAGCCGATGGGCGGGTGCTGTTCGCCGTGCCCTGGCATGACCGCACCATCATCGGCACCACCGATACGCCGATCCCGGAGATCGCGCTGGAACCGCGCCCGCTGGAACAGGAAATCGAATTCCTGCTGACCCATGCGGCGCTGTATCTGGAAAAGGCCCCCAGCCGCGCCGATGTGCTGGCCGTGTTCAGCGGTATCCGCCCGCTGGTAAAGGCCGATGGTGTGTCCGGCACCTCGGCCGTGCCGCGCGACCATCTGATCATCACCGACCCTTCCGGCCTGATCACGCTGACCGGCGGGAAATGGACCACCTATCGCAAGATGGCTGAACAGACGGTGGATCGCGCCGCCGATCTGGCCGGACTGCCGTCCGTGCCGTCCACCACCGCCGACCGGCATCTGGCTGGCTGGGTGGAGAAGGCGGGCGATTATGCCGACCCGCTGACCGTCTATGGCGCTGATGCCGATGCGGTGCGGGCGCTGATGGCATCCGATCCGGCCCTGGCCGCCCCGCTGCACCCGCGCCTGCCCTATCCGACCGCCCTGGTCATCCATGCCGTGCGCGCCGAGATGGCGCGCACGGTGGAAGATGTGCTGGCCAGGCGCACCCGCGCCCTGCTGCTGAATGCGGCGGCAGCCTTGGAAGCCGCCCCCAAGGTGGCCGCCCTGATGGCCGCCGAACTGGGCCGGGATGAGACCTGGCAGCGGCAACAGGTGGCAGCCTTCGCCGCCACCGCCGCTGCCCATCATCTGTAAGTGTTTGTTCGCAAAGTTCGCACGTTTTTCAGCCATTTAACCGTCATTCCCGCGAAGGCGGGAATGACGGTGGTGAGATGGCAAGAGTTCGAGACGCACCATTACTTACCGGACGGACACAAGGGATGGCGTTGCCCATCCATCCACCGATCATAACCAATAAGGAAGTCGCCCCGTGACGATGCTCCGCCCCCTGGGAACCGCCCTTGCCACGCTTTTTCTGCTCTGCCCGCTGATGGTGGCCCCCGCCATGGCGGCGGAGCCGGAACCGACGCGCGCCGAATGGGAGCGACCGGATATCCTTGCCATCGGGCGGGAGCCGGCGCGCGCCACCTTTGACGGTTTCACCAGCCGTGAGGCCGCCCTGGCGCGCGATACCAAGGGGCAGCCCTTTCACCTGTCGCTGGATGGCAAATGGTCCTTCACCTATTCCCGCAACCCGGAGGCAAGACCGAAGGATTTCTTCCGCCCGGATTATGATGTCAGCGGCTGGGGCAGCATCCAGGTGCCGGGCATCATGCAGGCCCAGGGCTATGGCCAGCCCTATTTCAACAATATCGACTATCCGTTCCCGCTCAATCCCCCCTTCATCCCGCATGAAATGAATGAGGTCGGGTCGTACCGCCGTACCGTCGATATTCCGGCGGATTGGGCCGGGCGGCAGGTGTTCCTGAAGATCGGTGCGGCGGGTGCTGCCTATTATGTCTGGGTCAATGGCGTGCGTGTGGGCTATGCCGAGGACAGCAAGCTGCCGTCGGAATTCGACGTCACCCCGCATCTGAAGCCCGGCCAGCCCAATGTGGTGGCGATTGAGCTTTATCGTTTCGCCGATGGCTCTTACCTGGAAGATCAGGATTTCTGGCGGGTTTCCGGTATTGAACGCTCCGTCACGCTCTATGCCGCCCCCACCACGCATCTGCGTGATTTTGAGGTGAAGGCCGGGCTGGATAAGAGCTTCCAGAACGGCACCTTCGCCCTGGATGTGGCGATTGCCGGGGCCAAGGCGGCCAAGGGCGGGCAGGTGCGTGCCACCCTGCTGGATGGCAGCAACCCGGTGCTGACCCAGCAGACCGCCGTGAAGGACACGGTCAGCCTGTCCGGCACCGTGCCGGGGGTACGCCCTTGGTCGGCAGAAACGCCGCATCTTTATACGCTGCTGATCGAACTGCTGGACCGTGACGGCAAGCTGGTGGAGGCGACCAGCCGCCGCGTTGGCTTCCGTACCGTGGCGGTAGTGGATGGGGAGGTGCAGGTGAATGGCCGCCGCGTCACCATCCGCGGCGTCAACCGGCATGAACATGACCCGCATACGTTCCGCGTGGTCAGCCTGGAGACGATGCGCCGCGATATCGAGATGATGAAGCAGGCCAATGTCAACGCGCTGCGCACCTCCCACTATCCCAACGATCCGCGCCTCTATGATCTGGCCGATGAATATGGCCTCTACATCATGGATGAGGCGAATATCGAAACCCATGAATTCATGGAACTGGGCAACAAGACCGGCGATCGCGCCGCCCACCAGATGGGCTATAAGCCGGAATGGAAGGAGGCGCACCTGGACCGGTTGCGCCGCATGGTGGAGCGGGACAAGAACCATGCGTCCATCATCTTCTGGTCGCTGGGCAATGAGGCCGGTATCGGCCCCACCTTTGAGGCGATGGGCAAATGGGTGAAGGGGCGTGATCCGTCGCGCCTTGTCTCCTATCTCGGCTGGGGCACGCTGACCCAGGAACATCGGCCCAATGATTATGTCGATATCTATGCGCCCATGTATGACGATATCGACAAGATCGTCGATTACGCCACCGACCCCGCCTTCAAGCAGCCGCTGATCCAGTGCGAGTATGCCCATGCCATGGGCAATTCGTTGGGTAATCTGGAGGATTACTGGAAGGCCATCCGCGCGCATCGCAAATTGCAGGGCGGTTTCGTCTGGGATTGGGTGGATCAGTCCATGATCCTGAAGGATGCCCAGGGCCGGGATTACTGGGCGTCGGGCTTTGATTACGGCCCCAACCCGCGCGGGGATCTCAGCGTTGTGGCCGATGGTTTGATCCAGTCCGACCGCACGCCCAACCCGCATTATTACCAACTGGCCAAGGTCTATGCCCCTATCGGCTTTGACGGGTTCGACCCCGCGGCTGGCACCGTCACCCTGCATAACCGCCACGATATGGTGGACCTGTCCGGCGTCAGCTTCGACTGGAAGGTGGAAGCTGATGGCGTGGTGGTGGCCAGCGGCAGCCTGGAGGCGCCGAACGTACCGGCCGCCAGCAGTGCCAAGCTGACCCTGCCACGCTACCCGGCCCCGGCGGCAGGGGACACGCGCAGCCATGTGCTGACCCTCCGCGCCCTGGCGCGGGAGGGGGCCATTCCCGGCCTGGCGGCGGGCCATGTGGTGGCCTGGGAACAGTTCGCCCTGAACGAACCGCCGGCCCCGGCGCTGTTGGCGGCGAATGCCAGGCTGGTGGACCGTGATGGCCGCATCACCCTGACGGCCGGCGATGCCGAATTGGTGATCGACCGGGCGACCGGTCTGGTGGAACGCTATGCCCGTCAGGGCAAGCTGCTGCTGTCCGGCGGGGCACCGAACTTCTTCCGCGCGCTCACCGATAATGATATCGGCGCCGGCGTGCAGAAGACCCATGATGTCTGGCGCGAATTATCCGACGCGCACTATCGCCATGTGCGGGAAATCAAGGTCGACAAGGCCGGTGCTGTAACCGTGCGCCACGCGCTGGGGGCCGGCGGCGGCTGGTTTGAAACCCGCTATGCCATGGGGGCCGATGGGGTGGTGGAGGTGACGGGCAGCTTCACGCCGGTGAAGGATGACCTGCCCGATCCGCTGCGCATCGGCCTGTCCTACAGCATTCCGACCAGCCTGACGGATCTTTCCTGGTTCGGCCGTGGTCCGCAGGAAAGCTATGCCGACCGCAAGACCGGGATGGCGCTGGGCCTGTGGCAGGGCAAGCTGGCCGAACAGCACCATGATTATGTGCGGCCGCAGGAAACCGGCAACAAGGTGGATGTGCGCTGGCTGGCCCTGGAAGGGGCGGGCCTGCCCAGGCTGCGGGTGACCGGGGCGGGGCCGCTGTCGGTCAATGCGCTGGCCTTCCCCTATGCCGACCTGATGATGAAGCCGGTGGGCAAGGCGCATAGTTCCGATATCCAGCCCGGCCCCATCGGCAGCCTGCTGATCGATGCCGGTCAGGTGGGTGTTGGTGGCGATACGGGCTGGAGCCTGGATGGCCGGGCCCTGCCGCGCTATCGCATCCCTGTTGCCCCCACCAGCTTCCGCTTCCGGTTGGGTGGTTGATTGCGCAATCGTTCCATGTCTGTAATGGAGCCTGAAATCCAAGGCGCTCTGTTACAGTAGGGCGGCTTTACCGGGCATGTATTTATCATATATAATACCTGCCCGGCATTCCTCGCCCTATCTCTGATGTATCGACCTCAACAGCGCCCCGGCTGTTCGGCCTCGCTCGATTGGCGCATCCCCTCAGGGGTGCGCCGTTGTGGCATTTCTGGAGTTCTGTTCGCATGACTAATGGCAATGCAAGGGGCCTGCGCCACGAAATGGGCCGCAACTTCACGTACGAGATCCTGCAACGGCTGGGCGTGGATATCGTCACCGGCACCTATGGCGTGGGCAATCCGTTCCCGACGGAGGCCGAGCTGTGCAAGCGGCTGGGGGCCAGCCGCAGCGTGCTGCGCGAAGCGGTGAAGATGCTGACGGCCAAGGGTCTGCTGAAGGCCCGCCCGCGCCAAGGCACCTGGATTGAGCCGGAGCGCAACTGGAACCTGCTGGACCCGGATGTGCTCTATTGGCTGCTGGAGCGTAAATTCTCACCCGGTCTGTTGCTGGAATTCACGCAAGTGCGGTTGGCCATTGAACCGCTGGCAGCGGCCCTGGCCGCCCGCCATGCCGACGTCAAGGCCAAGGAGGCCATCACGGCGGCGCTGAACCGGATGAAGGCGGCGGAAGCCGGCGATGATGATCCGCTGACATCGGATATCGCCTTCCATGTCGCCATTCTGGAAGCCAGCGGCAACCGCTTCTATGCCCAGTTGCGCGGGCTGATCGAGGCGGCGCTGCGCACCTCCATCCGGCTGACCAACCGGCGCAAGGGCGTGCGGCTGGCCAGCGTGGCTGACCACCAGCAGGTGGCTGACGCCATCTTCGCCAGCGATCCGGATGCCGCATCGGCTGCCATGCGTCACCTGATGGTGGAAGCCATGACCCTGATCGAACAGGCAAAAGAGACGATGGAAGCATCGGGGGGTGAAGAATGAAGGTCGGTTCACGCCGACCTTGATCAAGGGATTGCCATTGATAATTTCAATGAATAACAAAAAACATATCAATTTCACAAAATAACTCGATCTCCCTATGGTCCCGCCCGACGGGCTTTGATTGGCCCTTTGCGCTGTGTGGGAGATGTTGAGATGGACGTGTTGCTGTCCGCGCCAATCCTGTTTTTCCTCCTGGGGGCGGCTATCGCCCTGGCGGGAGCCCGCATCCCGTTCCCGGAAGGGTTCGGCAAGGCGTTAGCGGCATATCTGCTGGTGGCGATCGGGTTGAAGGGGGGGGTGGCGCTCTCCGGGGCGGCGATCGGGGAGGTGCTGCCCCTGCTGATCGCGGCCGGATTGTTGAGCTTCACCATGCCGGTGCTGGGGTTTGCCCTGCTGCGTGGGCCGGTGGGGTTGGACCGCACCAATGCAGCGGCCATTGCCGCCCATTATGGTTCCGTCAGCCTGGTTACTTTCGTCACGGCAACCAAGTTGCTGGAAGCACAGGGTATTACTTTCGGTGGGCATATGGTGGCGGCACTCGCCATCATGGAAGGGCCGGCCATCATTTCTGGCCTGCTGCTGGCGGGCATGGCTGGTGGGGCCGTGGCGGCGGCCGGTCCCAACGGGCAGGGCGGTACGGTCACCCTTTCCATGGCCGGGGGGAATGGCGGCAGCCGGCTGGGGGCGGCGGTGCGGGAGGCGGCCCTGAATGGCTCGGTGCTGCTGCTGGCGGGTTCGCTGCTGGTGGGGTTGGTGATCGGCAAGCCGGGGCTGGACAAGCTGGCCGGCCTGTTCGTCGCCCCCTGGGATGGGGCGCTCAGCCTGTTCCTGCTGGAAATGGGTTATCTGGCGGCCAGCCGGCTGCGGCAGGCCGCCTCCCTCAGCCCCCGGCTGATCGCCTTCGGCTTCATCATGCCGCTGCTGGGGGCGGCCATTGGGCTGGCTGTTTCCCTGCCGCTGGGTCTGGGGCTGGGGGATACGGTGCTGCTGGTCACGCTCTGCGCCTCGGCCTCCTACATCGCGGTGCCGGCGGCGCTGCGCCATGCCCTGCCGGATGCCGATCCGGGCCTGTCGCTGCCGCTTTCGCTGGCTATTACCTTCCCCTTCAATATCCTGGTCGGTATCCCGCTCTATCTTGCGCTGAGCCGCGCCATCCTGGGCTGACCTGATGCCGACACCTCTGCCGCCGTTTGATCTGGATCTGCTGCGCACCCTGGTGACGATTGCCGAAAGCGGCGGCGTCACCCGGGCCGCCGAACGGCTGGGCCGCACCCAGTCCACCATCAGCCTGCAGGTGAAGCGGCTGGAGGATGGGCTGGGCAAACGGCTGTTCCTGCGGGACGGGCGGGGGTTTGCCCTGACGGGGGAAGGGGAGATCCTGCTGGCCTATGCCCGCCGGCTGCTGGGGCTGGCGGGGGAGGCGTGCGCGGTGCTGATGGAACCGGATGTCGGCGGTGTCGTCCGCTTAGGCACACCGGAGGATTTCGCCACCGCCCACCTGCCCGATGTGCTGTGGCGATTCGCCCGAGCCCATCCTCAGGTGGCGCTGGAGGTGCGCTGCGACTTCACCGCCAACCTGCTGGATGGCTTCGCCCAGGGGGATTATGATCTGGTGTTGTGCAAGCGGGAACCGCGCGGGGCCGGTGATGGGGTACGGGTCTGGCGGGAACCGCTGATCTGGGCGGCATCGGCCCGGCTGTTGCTGCAGCCGGGGCAGCCGGTGCCGCTGGTGCTGGCCCCCGCCCCCGATATCTATCGTCGCCGTGCGCTGGAGGCACTGGACCGCGCCGGGCTGCCTTGGCGCATCACCTATACCAGCCCCAGCCTGAACGGTATCCAGGCGGCGGTCAGTGCCGGGCTGGGCGTCACCATCCTGTCGCGCGACCTGCTGGCCACCGGCTTCCAGGTGGTGGAGAATATGCCCGATCTGGCGGATATGGAGATCGCGTTGCATCGCCGGCCGGGGGCGGTGTCCAAGGCGGTGGACCTGCTGGCCGAACATATTGTCCGCTCCCTGGAAGGGGCGCGCGCCATACAGGGTTGAACCGGCGCGCGTTTCGACGCACATCAGGGTATGGCCCTTGCTGTTTCCCTGGGAGAAGAAATGCGTTCCGTCGCCTTGCGCACCCTGCGCCGCCGCTTGCTGCCCGCTGCCACGGTCATGGCCCTGGCGGTCCTGCCTGCCCTGGCGGCCATCTCTGTCAGCCCGGAGGTGGGCACGCCCCTGAAGGCGGCCGGGGAGGCGCTGGCCAAGAAGCGCTATGATCAGGCGGTGAAAGAGGTGGAGAAGGCGGCCGCCATCAAATCCATCACCCCGGACGAGAAATGGGCGGTGGAGCAGATGCGCGCCGCCATCTACAAGGCGCAGGGCCAGTTCGACAAGGCGGCCATCGCCTTTGAGGCAGCGATCAAGCTGGTGCCTTTGCCGCCCGACCAGCAGGCGGGGGCGCTGGAGACCCTCTCCCAGCTCTGGTACCGCCATGGCGATTACGCCAAATCGGCGGCCTTTGGGGAAAAGGCCCTGGCGGCGGGGGCGCGCAGCGACGGCTTTCGCCTGATGCTGGCCGAAGCTTATTACCGCAGCAAGAATTTCGCCAAATCATCCAAGCTGGCCCAGACCATGGTGGCGGAGGCGCAGGCCGCCGGGCGCAAGCCCGATGCCCATATGCTGCAGCTCCTGGCTGCCTCTGAGTTCGGCACCGGCAATATCGACGGCTATATCAAGACCCTGCGCCAGCAACTGGCGGCGCAAAGCAGCCGGGACAATTGGCAGCGCCTGTTCGATGCCATGGAAAAGCAGAAGCCGATCCCCGATCGGCTGGAGATGGATTGGGTTCGTTTGAAACTGGCCGCCGATGCCTATGAGAATCCCGACTCCTACACGGAGGCGGCGCAGCGTGCCGCCGTGGAAGGGGTGCCGGGTGAGGCGGTCGCCATTCTGGACAAGGGCTGGCAGAGCGGCCTGTTAGGTCAGCCGGGGCCAAAGTTGGAGCGCCAGGAACGGCTGCGCGCTTATGCGCGGGAGCAGGCGGAGGCCCAGAAGCAGGGGATCGACGAGCAGCAACGTCAAGCCATCGCCGCCAAGGATGCCAATGCCCTGGCCAAGCTTGGCATGGCCCGTGCCATGCTGGGGCAACTGGATCAGGGTATTGAGCTGTTGCAACAATCCTTGAAGGGCAAGCCCCGTTTACCGGCCCGTACCCGCCTGTGGCTGGGTATTCTTTACTACAAGGCCGGCCAGTCCAAATTGGCTGAACAAACCCTGGCAGCCATTCCCGCCGATAGTGACGAGGCGCGGTTGAGCACGCTCTGGCCCCTGTTGGCCCAAGGTAAAAGATGAGGTGCCAATACAGCCAATAGGGGAATTGTCAAAAGGAAGGCCTCTCTATAAGATTATGTTCGTTCGACTGGGTGGTCAGGACGTGCATGGGGGGCAATCTTGCGGTTCACTTTCGGGTCTGCCCTGGTGGCGGTGGTCGGGCTTCTTGTGGGGTTGCCGGTCGCTGGGGCCCACCCCGCGCCCGCCCCTGTTGAATTTTTCGCCAATGCAGCGGATATGCGGTCGCTCAGCCTGTCACCTGATGGGCAGTATGTGGCCTTTCTGTCGCCGTTGAACGGGCGGCAGCATCTGGTGGTGCGCAAGACCAAGCTGGCGGAGGGGGAGCGCCCGGCGGTCTTTGCCCCCCCTGATAATGCGGACATCATCCGTATTGATTGGGCGAACGAGGAGCGGCTGATCCTCTCCGCCATGGCGACCCGTGAAGTGAGGACCAGCAAGGGAAAGCGGGTCGCCCGCTTCCAGCGTCTGATTGCCGTCAACCGCGATGGGTCCGATGCCAAGCTGTTGCTGAATCGGGGGGCGAATACAGGCGGCTATTACCTCAACGCCACGCCGATTCTCCAGTTCATCGACCGCGAAAATGTACTGGCCCTGTTCCCGACCAGCGGGCGGCCTGAACCCGATGTGGTGCAACTGAATATCTATACCGGTCTGTTCAAGCTTGTACGCCGGTCGGTCAATAACCTGACAGGCTATATTCCTGATCCCACGGGGCAGGTCCGCATCGCCAGAACCTATAATGACCGGTCCGGTGTTGCGACATATCTGCGGCGGGACAAGGCGGATGATTCCTATCGCACCTTGCGACAGGCCGATATCATCCATCATGGCCTCTTTCAGGTGCTGGGTTTTTCGGCTGATGGGCAAACGCTTTACATCGCCAGTGGCACCAAGGCCAGCGACCGCGCTGGCATCCATACCTATGATCTGGATCGGGATGCGCTGGGCCCCCGCATCCTGGAAGATGCCAAATACTCAATCGATGACGCGGTCATGAAACGGGGTGCCGTGGTGGCATTCAGTTGGGTGGACGACCTGCCCCAGCGGCATTGGCTGAACCCCGCCACCCAGGAACTGCAGGACAGGTTGGACAAGGCGGTGCCGGGCAGCCGGGAAGTGATCATGGACAGCAGCGATGATGGTGCTGTCTCCCTGGTTGCCAGCTACTCGATGACGGAACCCACCGTCTATCGCGTGTTCTTCCGGGACAGCAAAAGGCTGGAGTTCTTTGGCGACAGCTATCCAGGACTGCCGTCGGCAGAGGTGGCGCCACGCCGGCCGGTGACGTTCAAGGCGCGCGACGGGCTGGAGATACCGGCCTATCTGACCCTGCCAGTGGGGCGGGAGGAGAAGAACCTGCCCTTCATCGTCATGCCCCATGGCGGCCCGCAATCGCGAGATGATGGCGATTATGATCGCCTGTCACAATTTCTGGCCAATCGTGGCTATGGGGTCATCCAGCCCAATTTCCGCGGTTCCACCGGCTATGGCGGTGCCTTCCGCAAGGCGGGTTATCGCCAGTGGGGTGGGCTGATGCAGGATGATGTCACCGATGCTGCGCAATGGGTGGTGGCCCAGGGCTATGCCGACCCCGCCCGCATGTGCATCCTGGGCTGGAGCTATGGCGGTTACGCCGCGCTGATGGGGGCGGTGAAAACACCGGATCTGTTCAAATGCGCGGTTGCGACGGCACCGGTTGCCAATATGGATCGGCTCTATGATGATCTGCGTAATCATCGGGCCAAGAACTATAATCGGGATCGCATTTTCGGTGATGCGGATGAATTTGATCCCAGCAATTCCCCAGTCCACCGTGCGGCAGAAATCAAGATTCCTGTGCTGCTGATCCATGGCGACATGGATGCGCAAGCTGATGTGGATCACAGCCGTGACATGGAGAAGGCCCTGAAGAAGGCCGGCAAGAATGTCGAATATATCGAGATCGAGAATATGGACCATTCACCGGCAAAGAAGGAAGATATGGTTCGTGTATTGACCGCCTGGGAACGGTTCCTGAAGGCGCAGATCGGGAACTGAATAGATGGGCGCGAAGTTGTCGCGCCTTCTAAAATTTTCCCTTTCTATCTTCTCATTTTCACGGATTCGGGCATGAGGGATGGCTAATTGAATTAACCGTAGTGGAGCACCTATATTTAACGTGCACTCTGAATGGCTGCACTACTGCTTGTCGGGGGAACATCTTGCAGTTCACATTCAAGGCCGCCCTGCTGGCGGTGATGGGCGTTTGTGCGTGGTCGCTGCCGGGCTGGGCACAACCAGTCCCCGCCCCGGCAGCGGTGGAGATTTTTGCCAACCCTGCCAGTATGCAGGCGATCAGCCTGTCGCCGACCGGGGAATATGTCGCGTATTTGTCGCCCTTGAAGGGCCGGCAGCATCTGGTGATCCAGAAAACCAGACCTGCGGCGGGTGAACGGCCCGTGGTGTTTGGCCCGCCGGATGAGGCGGAGATCATCCAGATTGACTGGGTGAATGAGGAACGGCTGATCCTTTCCGCCATGGCCACAAAGAAGGTGCCAACCGGCCAGGGTATCCGGCCTGTACGCTTTCAGCGCCTGATTGCCATCAACCGCGACGGGTCCAACGCCAAGGTGCTGTTGAACCGGGGGGCGGAGACAGGCAGATATTATCTGCTGTCCACCCCGATCCTGCAATTCGTCGACCGGGAAAATATTCTGGCCTTGTTTCCCACCAGTGGACAGCCGGAACCCGACGTCGTGCGCTTGAACGTCTATACCGGCCAGTATAGCCGCGTCCGCCGTGCCATGCGCAATCTCAGTGAGTATGTCCCTGATCCCACGGGCCAGGTGCGCATCGCCAGCACGTATAATGACCGTACCGGCATGATGACCTATCTGCGGCGCGATAGCGCCGATGATTCCTATCGGCCGATGCGGCAGGCTGACATCATCCGTCACGGCATTTTTAACGTGCTGGGTTTTTCCCGTGATGGTGCACAGCTCTATGTTGCGTCCTCTGTGAAAGGTAATGACCGTTCGGGCATTCACACCTATGACTTGGAAAAGGACGAGTTAGGGCCGCGTCTTCTGGAGGATACGAAATATTCCATCAACGATGCGGTAATGAGGCAGGGGGCCGTGGTCGCCTTCAGTTGGGTCGATGACCTGCCGCAGCGGCACTGGCTGGACCCGGTGGTCCAGGATATTCAGGAAAAGCTGGATAAGGCGGTTCCGAACAGCCGTGAAGTGATCATCGATGTCAGCGATGATGGGAAGGTGGCGCTGGTGGCCAGCTATTCCATGACGGAGCCGACGATCTACCGGCTGTTCTTCCGTGACAGCAAGAAGTTAGAGTATTTCGGCGACAATTTCCCTGGTCTACCGTCGGATGCTGTGGCTGCCCGCCGTCCGGTAACCTTTAAGGCGCGTGATGGCCAGGAAATCCCGGCCTATCTCACCCTCCCCGTGGGGCGGGGGGAAAAGAACCTGCCTTTCATCGTCATGCCCCATGGTGGTCCCCAGAGCCGTGATGATGGGGAGTTTGATATCCTGTCGCAGTTCCTGGCCAACCGGGGCTACGCTGTCATTCAGCCCAACTTCCGCGGCTCCATCGGCTATGGTGGCGCTTTCCGGATGGCGGGATATCGCCAATGGGGCGGCTTGATGCAGGATGATGTCACCGATGCCGCTCAATGGGCTGTGGCCCAGGGTTATGCTGATCCTGCCCGCATGTGCATCCTGGGTTGGAGCTATGGTGGTTATGCGGCTCTGATGGGGGCGGTGAAGACACCGGACTTGTTCAAGTGCGCTGTGGCCACGGCACCTGTGGCCAATATGGAACGGCTGTATGATGACCTGCGCAACAATATGGCCAAGAACTATAATCGTGACCGCATCTATGGGGATACGGACGATTACGATCCCACCAATTCCCCGGTTCACCGGGCGGCTGAAATCAAAATTCCGGTATTGTTGATCCATGGTGACCGGGATGTGCAGGCCGATGTCGGCCATAGCCGTGACATGGAAAAGGCCCTGCGCAAGGCCGGGAAGAACGTGGAATATATCGAAATCAAGGAGATGGACCATTCCCCGATGAACCAGGACGACATGGTCCGTATCCTGACCGCGTGGGAGCGCTTCTTGAAGGCGCAGATAGGAAACTGATTTTTTGGGGATGAGGCTGTCGGATCGCGGCCACCTTCTCCGTCCTCAGGGGTGTTGAGGAAAAAAAAGCACCCTGAGGACGGAGGAAAACTATGCCCTATATTGATGGCTTCATTGTCGCGGTGCCCAAGGACAAGTTGGCCGATTACAAGGCCCTGGCCAGCACTGCCGCCGAGGTCTGGACCGACTATGGCGCGCTTTCCTATGTGGAAGCGGTGGCCGATGATGTGCCCTATGGCGAACTCACTTCCTTCCCCCGGGCCGTGATGGCGAAGGAGGATGAGGTGGTGGTGTTCGCCTGGATCACCTATCCGTCGCGTCAGGCGCGCGATGAGATCAATGCCAAGGTGATGGCGGACCCGCGCCTCAATTGCGACCCTGCCACCATGCCCTTCGACGGCAAACGTATGATCTATGGCGGCTTTGAAAGCTTCGTGGAACGCTGAACATGACTGGTCCTGCGGCGGCGTTTCAAGCCAGTCCGCCGCAGGACCAGTAACCAGGGCTGTGCCCGTCAATCGCGGATGATACGCTTTTCCCTGGCGGCCTTCAGCCAGAGCGGATACTCGGCCAGCATCCGGTCGTAAAGTTCCTGCTCGCCGATGTCGTGCAGGTCATCGAGCTTGAAGAAGCTGCAATTGTCGACAACCCGGCCCCCCATCGTATCCAGATCCTGGAGGATGCCGTAATTGCTGCCGCCAATGCCGACGAATTGCCAGAAGATGGGCAGGGTGGACGCCTCGATCATCAGCTTCTTGATTTCCCTGGTGTTGCCCACACCGCCATCACTGATGAACAGGACGTAGGTCGGCAGGGTGCTATCCCGGTATTTGGCCGTCACTGCGCGGATCACCGCCGGTTCGTAGTTCCAGCCGGCCTCCAGCATGTTCATCCAACTCCTCCAGCCGCCCCGCTCCCGCTCGACATAGCCGTCGCAATTACGGTGCGTTACAGGGGTCAACTCGATCGCATTCTTGGCAAACGCCCAGTTATCGACGGCACCATCATCATCGAACCCAAGCCCGATCGGGACGATCCGGTCGACGACCTCCTGGACACGGCCGTCGCGGTACTGGCTGCGCATTGAGCCGGAGGCATCCAGGACAAGGCCGACCCGGCTCTGGACCTTTGAAAGCCCGTGTTTGTCCAGCGAGACGGCGACCTTCTTGGCCAGCGACACCAGGCGCGGCGCCTCCTTCTCCAGTGAGACGATCCGCTTCTCCAGCAATGTCGGCTGTTTTGGGGCGGGGGCAGGCTCCTCGGCGACGTCCACCCCGTAATGCCGGGCCAGCGGGGCCAGGCCGCCGACGAAACCCTGGCCGATGGCCTTCAGCTTCCATTCCCCATTGCGGCGGTAGAGCTTGGCGAGCGTTATCGCCGTCTCCTTCATACCTTCCAGGTGGAGGTCGTACCGTGCCACCTCAATACCAGACACGGCATCGACCAGCCGGGCCCACACGGAACGCAGGCTGGAGAAGGACAGGCCGCGTTCCTTGCCTTCATGAATGGTCAAGCAGAACTCCACCGAAGCGACGGCAGCTTGCATCGAAGGCAATCGAACGTCGAAGGACTTCGAATCCCCGGCAAGGGCGGGAATTAACGCAACCGTGCCGGCCGGCCCCGTCTCGGCACCGTAGAAGACGAAAAAGCTGTCATCAGGGACACGGCCGTCGGTACCGACCATGAAGGCTGAGGCATCGACATCCAACCCGTGCACCCCTTGCGGCTCCCAGCCGACGGACAGGACAAGGCGGTCGCGGACCGGTACGGTCATGTTGCCGCCGGACGAGAGCGAGGTGGACATTCCGATTTGCCTTTCTATCACAGGTAGGCGAAAATCTAATAGAGACGATATTGGTTTCGCTTTTGTCAATTACGATTAATGATCAAATGATACACATTAATTTGTTGAAAATTGGGATGGTGATCAATGTCGCACTGTATAAATTAAATTCCTCACAAGCAGGTGGCGGGGCTGGCCGCCCCTCCGCAACGGGCCGCCGGATGATTGCGGCCCTGCATCCCCACCTCCAAGGGGCAGCAATTGCGGTTCCTCCATCATACGATTGCCTCGCCAGGACGGCCCAGGTACCTACGGGACCGGGCCGTTTGCCCTTTGATGGCAAATGCATGATCTATGGTGGGCTCGAAAGCTTTTGGGAGCGTTGGGGCTCTGCGGGTCGGCGACGGCGGCGGCGTTTCAGCCCCAGCCGTCGCAGCCCCATCCAACTGCCGGTGGCACAGAGCAGGCTGACGGCGGCCAGGGCCGGGATGACCAGCAGATCCCATAAGGGACGCGCCCGCATCCAGGCGAAATCCAGCCGGTGCAGCCCATCCTGCCACCAGCGGAACTGCCGGGCCGGGGCGTCAAAGGCCCGTATCAGGCTGCCGGAACGGGCATCGATATAAAGCCGTGTTGCCTCCGCATCCGCCAGGATGGCCCGCCAGACCGGCAGGGCGATGACACCTTTATGCGCGTAATAATAATCGTCCGGTTCGCTCAGCAGGGTCAATTCTGCAACGTCGGCGCCGGTGGTGGTTATGGCGTCGTCGATCTCTGCCGCTGTCAAGGGGGCTGGTCGGCTCCCCGCATCGAACCGTTGGATCAGACCATCCCGCGTCACCGCCGCCAGATGCAGCCGTCCCCCCAGCGGCACCGCCTCCAGCATCACCGTATCGGGGGGCAGGGCCAGACCGGGGGCCAGCGCCAGGGCATGGGCGGCATCGGCCCCCGTCAGCGTGCCGGCCAGTCGTCCCCGCCACTGGCCGGCCTCGCTGTCCAACAGCCCCCAGGGGTTCATGGAGAGCAGGCCCGATGCTACCCAGGAAAGGGTGAGCAGCCCGGCCACCAGCCCGCTGACATGGTGCCAGCGCCACAGGCCGCGATAGGGCACCGACAGGCTACCGTCCCGCCGCCGCAGCCGCACCAGCCCGATGATGATCCCGGCCAGGGTGAGAAAACAGCCGGCCAGCGACAGCCAGATCACCACCTGCGTCCACAGCACCGGCTGCTGGCGCAGCAAGGTGGGGTAGAGCCAGTGCGGCACCGCGCCCAGCCAGCCCCAGAACCGTTCCCAGCGGGTTGTCTGCTGCACCCGTTCCCCGCTGGCCCCGGCGACATAGAGCACGCTGCCGGCGGCATCATTGAAGGGCACCTTGTAAAGCGGCTGGTGGCGCCGGGCATTCTGCACCGTCCATTGGTCCGCCTCGATCAGTTCGGCCCCCAGTGCCGTGCCGGCAATGCCGCTGCGCCGGGCGGCATCATTGGCCAGTGTCACCACCTGTTCTGCCGTCAGCGCCGCCACCGGCTGGCCCGTCACGGCATCCAGCAGCACCGGCGTTGCCCGCATCTGTTCCCCTGGCCGGGGGCCGCGTCCGCCGACAGGTTGCAGGCGCAGCACCGGCCGGTCACCCAGCATTTCCAGGCGAAAGCCGGCCAATGGGGTTTCCGCCGGCAGGCTGGCGGACAGGTCGGCCAGCGGCTGGCTCAGGTCCAGGGGGGCAAGGCCCAGCCGACGTTCCTCCGCCGTCAGCCGTGGATAATCCACATACATCATGACAAAGCCGGACAGGCACCAGACCAGCATGACCAGGCCCAGGCCCACGCCCAACCAGCGATGGGCCCAGACGGTGGCGCGCAGCACCGCCGCCCGCCAATGGGCGGGCGGCGGGCGACGCTTGTGCACAAGGCTGGCCGGCATCAGAAATGCACGCCGTAATTGACATGCAGGGTGCGCGGCACACCGCGAGCACCATAGAGGAAGCGTCCACCGGCATCGGCCGCTGCACTGCCCAGCCGGGTGGAGTATTCTTCATCAAACAGGTTTTCCAGCCGTACCCCCAGCCGGTGCCGGCGGTCACTGTCCAGGAACAGGTGGGCGCCCAGATCGGTGACGACATGGTTGCCGTAATTACGCCGGCCGAAACCGCTCAGTGTCTGCCAACTGTCACCGGTCCAGCTCACTGCCAGATCGGCGCCGAAAAGCCGGTCTACCGGCTGATAGGAGACCCCGGCCTTGGCAAAATCCGTTGGGATGCGGTCGCGCTGCTGGTTGGCCCCCTGGTTGCGGGAGCGGGTATGGGTATAGCTGGCATTCAGCCGCCAATCTTCATCCGGCTGCCAGCCGACCTGCAATTCCCCGCCACTCACCTGCACCTTGCGGTCTTCATTGATGTAAATCCCGTCCGGGAAGGCGGGGTTGCTGTAGGTATCGGTGATCAGGTTGTTGATGCGGCGGGCAAAGCCGGTCACCTGCCAGGTGATCCGGCCCGCCGCTTCCAGCGCGCCG
This sequence comes from Azospirillum sp. RU38E, assembly GCA_943370215.1. GTDB lineage: Bacteria > Pseudomonadota > Alphaproteobacteria > Azospirillales > Azospirillaceae > Niveispirillum. The sequence continues at coordinate 14,147 of CALRQC020000004.1, read as the reverse complement.
CCCAGCGACAGGTTGGCCGACAGGCTGCGTTCGGGGGCCAGCTTCGGGTTGCCGCGTGCGCAGCAGGGATCAACGGCGAATAATTGTTCAGCACTGGGCAACAGGAACGAGGTGCCACCCACCCCTTCCAGATAAAGCGCCTCGCTGAATTCATAACGACCGCTGACATTCCACACCGTGCTGTCGGCGGCATCGGTGTGGTTATAGCGCACGCCGGCGGCCAGCTTCAGATCGGTGGAGAGATCATCATTGCTGCGGATTTGCAGGATGCCGGCATGGACCTGTTCGGTCTTGCCGGCGATCAACAGCACATCGTCCCGGCCATGGAAATTCTGGAAATCATAGCCCAGCAGATAATCCACCCCGCGATGCAAGGCCAGTTTCAGCACCCCGTTCACCCCGTAATCCCGATAGCCCCAATAGGTGCCGGCTGGGCTGATCACCACCGGCGGGCCACCGGTCAGGCTGTTCTGTACATTTTCATATTTCGTGTCCCAGTCGTGGAAATAGCCCTTCAGGAAGAACTGGGCGATGCCGGTGGGCGTATAATCCAGCCGCAGGCTGGCGATTTCCTCGTCCCGGTCATTGTAATTGCGCAATGTGCGGGCCGGGGTGGCGAAATCCACCTTGGCGTCGGTATGCTGGTAGGACAGCTCCAGCGACAGGTCTTCGGCCAGTTCCGTGCCATATTTCAGCCCGGCGGAACGGACGTCAAAGCCGCGGTCGCGCTGGGTCGCGCTGGGCTGCATCACCGTGAAGGGGCGATAGCCTTCCGCCTTCTCCTTGGTGGCATAGAGCACCAGCTTATGCGCATCGATGCGGCCCCGGACATAGCCATCCAGATGATAGGTGCCGCGCGTGTCAAAGCCGATATTGGCCTGCCCGTCCGGCGTGTCGCTGAAGCCGCGCGTCACCACATTGATGGCGCCGGCGGCAGCCTGGGTGCCGAAGAACAGGCTTTGCCCGCCCTTCAGCACCTCGATCCGTTCCACCATGCTGGCCGGCAGCGTGTCGGCCGGTGTGGTGGTGCCGTAAAGCCGGTTATTGATGCGTACCCCATCCACCAGCCACAGCACATCCTGCGTGCGCGAACCCTGTAGCGAAATATCGACATAGGAGAACGGGCCGGAATTCGGCATCAAATACAGACCGGGGGTCAGCATTTGCAGGGCTTGGGAAACATCGCGGAAGCCCCCTTCCTTGATCTGCCGTTCGCCGATGATTTCAAGATCGCTGCCATAGGCGGCCAGTTCCTGGGGCAGCGTTTCTTCCAGCGAACGGCCGGTGACGATGATTTCCTCGGTCTGTGCCACCTGCACATCGGCGGCGGCGGGCAGGGTGGTGAGAGCGGCCAGGGCCATCAGGGCCAGCCGAGATACCCGGTTATTCGTCATTGGTTCCCCACAATGCATGAGCGCGATCATTCAGTTGCCGTAACATTCGCTCCCGTCCGCGGGAGTTAATTACTGTTCCGAAACTGTTACAGATCGCGTTCGCAGCACTGTTTCGCCGCGCGGGTTCAAGCCCCGACGACAGCCCCGTCTGGCGACACTGCAACAGGGCAGGGGGCATCTCGCCGGCAGGCGAACAGGCGCGCGCCAACGGTCGGACACGCCTGTTGCCAGGCGCCCGTCGGCACGTTCCGATGCGGCCCCCGCCGCTCGGTCGTCGCTCAAGACGAGAGTGAACCCGTGCCCCGGCCAACCCCTGAGCCAAAGCAGAGAGCGACACAGCGCCGGTCGGTCTCCTGGCTCGCGGGTCATCGCCTGACAGACACCTTCCCAGGCTTGACCCCTTGCAGGGGGTGCCCAGTGGCTGCGGGGTTGTGGCCCCGCCCGTCTGTCACGCTCGCCGCTTACAGTTACAGGGATAGCCGCAGATTTGGATCAAGTGATCCGCACTGTGTTCCCGGTACCGGCGTGTTGATGGTTGGTGGCATGAAAGGTAAAGCGCCACCGCCCTCAGGCATAACCGAATCAGAACGGGCCGGCAACGGCAGATTATGCCGTGCCAGCCCATGATTGCGTGTTGTCGCCGCGCATACCAGGGAGGGGATATTGCCGCCCGTCGATGCATAGTGTCTGTCTGGAAAATTATGGTGCTTTTTGAAACCGCGCCATCTCTCCACCGTCATTCCGCCTTCGCGGGAATGACGGTTAAGGGACTGGAGAAGCGTCAGCCATTTATGGACGAACTCTAAGAATGACCGCTATTACGCTGCCTGATCTGCCAGCCCTTCCGGTGTGAAAGGGCGCAGGTTGGCCAGGAACTGGCGGGCGCAGGCCTGCCAGGAGAAGGTCAGCGCATGGTCGCGGCAGAGCGCGGGATCAATTTCCAGCGCTTTCAGGCAGGCGCGGCGCAAATCCGTATCCAGCACGCCAGCCGGATGGTTGCCGATCACGTCCAGCGGGCCGGGCACGGGGAAGGCTGCCACCGGCAGGCCGCTGGCCAGCGCCTCCAGCAGCACCAGCCCGAACGTATCGGTGCGCGAGGGGAAGACGAAGGCATCGGCGGCGGCATAATGCCGGGCCAGCTCCTCCCCATGCTTGGCGCCGACAAAGATGACGCCGGGATATTTGGCCTGCAGCTCCGCCCGTTGCGGTCCGTCGCCCACCACCACCTTGGAACCGGGCAGGTCCAGCGACAGGAACGCCTCAATATTCTTTTCCACTGCCACCCGACCGACAGAGATGAAGACCGGCCGGGGCAGGTGATCGAACAGGCTCTTGTCGCGCGGGTGGAACAGCTCGGTATCCACCCCGCGCGACCAGCGGCGGATATTGGTGAAGCCGCGCTGCACCAGATCGGCCTCGATGCTGGCGGTGGCCACCATCACCGAATGGGCCGGCGAATGGAACCGGCGCACAAAGGCATAGGACAGGCGCAGCGGCACCGGTGCGCGATCCCGCACATATTCCGGGAAACGGGTGTGATAGGCGGTGGTAAAGGGCAGGCCGCGTTTCAGGCAGTAACGCCGGGCGGCGAAGCCCAGCGGCCCTTCGGTGGCGATATGGATGGCGTCGGGCTGGGCCGCCTCAATCATCTGCCGCACCCGCCGGCCAGGGGCCAGGGCCAGGCGGATTTCCGGATATGTCGGCATGGGGATGGTGCGGAACCGGTCGGGGGAGATCACCTCCACCCGATGGCCCAGCCGTTCCAGTTCGGCCCGCGTCGTCGTCAGGGTGCGCACGACGCCGTTGACCTGCGGATGCCAGGCATCCGTGACGATCAGCAGCTTCACGCTGCTGCCTTCATCGCCGTGCGGGAGGCGACAATATCCGCCCAGCGCAAGATTTCCAGCCGCCCGTCCGTGTGTTCCACCAGTGCGGTGCATGATTCGACCCAGTCCCCATCATTCACATAGAGAACACCGTCCATGTCGCGCATTTCGGCATGGTGGATATGGCCGCAGATGACGCCATCCACCTGCCGCCGCCGCGCTTCGTCGGTCAGCGCGGTTTCGTAATCGCCGATGAATTCGACGGCCTTTTTGGTCTTGTGCTTCAGATAGGCTGACAGCGACCAATAGGGGAAACCCAGCTTGCGGCGAACCTTGTTCACCGCCGTGTTCAGCCACAGCAGGAAGGTGTAGGCACTGTCGCCGACAAAGGCCAACCACTTGGCATAGCGCACCACGGCGTCGAACTGGTCGCCATGGATCACCAGATAGCGCTTGCCGTCAGCCGCCTCGTGGATGGTGTCTTCCAGGATGGTGACGCCGCCGAACTGCAGCCCGACAAACTCCCGGAAGGCTTCATCATGGTTGCCGGGCACCAGGATCACCTGGGTGCCCTTGCGGGCGCGGCGCAACACCTTCTGCACCACGTCATTATGGGTCTGCGGCCAGTACCAGCTTTTCTTCAGCCGCCAGCCATCGACGATATCACCGACCAGATAGAGTCGTTCCGACTCGGTATGTTTCAGGAAATCCAGCAGCATTTCCGCCTGGCACCCGCGGGTGCCCAGATGAATGTCGGAAAGCCAGATCGTCCGGTACCGTTTGACGTCTTCGTCGCCCAGCATGACTGCCCCCGTGGCCGGTCAACCCCAATCCCCCACCCCAATAAACAGTCCAATCCACATATTGTTATTGTCGTGGCTTAAGACTATCTATCGACAGCTTGCTGGTTCTATATCGGCACTTGCGGCGATTGACCACCATATGAGCGGTGAAGAACGTCATGTTATTCAAATCTTCTTCAGACAGTCATGATGAATACATGATCCATTCATCCGATCGTCATAATGGGGATGCTTTGCCTGTTTCTGCGCCAGAGCGTCGCTTGCTGGTCATCTTCAATCCCACCGCGGGGCGGCGGCGGCCGGGCTATCTGGACCGTGCCCTGGCTGCCGCGCGGGGGGCAGGGGCCGGAATCGAACTGTCGGGGACAAAGGCCGCCGGCGATGCGGAGGTGCTGGCGGCGGCGGCTGTGCACACCGGGGGCTTTGATGCCATCGTGGCGGCCGGCGGTGATGGCACCATCAACGAGGTGATCAACGGCATGGTCGGGGCGGCACAGGCGGCGAACCTGCCCTTGCCGGCCCTGGGCATTGTGCCGTTGGGCACGGCCAATGTGCTGGCGCATGAGTTGGGCATGGCGGCCGAAGCGGGACCGGTCGGCCGCTGGCTGGCCACGGCAAAGGCCCGGCCCATCCGGCTGGGCCGGGCCAATGGCCGGCTATTCGTGCAGATGGCCGGGGTGGGCATGGATGCCCGCGTGGTGGCCGGCATCGATCCGGTGCTAAAGCGCCGGCTGGGCAAGGGCGCCTATGCGTTGGGATCATTGCGGGAGATCATGGCCGGCCCCCGCTGCGATTACCGGGTGCGGGCCACGGGCCCGGACGGAACCGTCACCGCGCTGGAAGGCGCCAGCGCCATTATCTGCAACGGTCATTATTATGGCGGCACCTTCGTGCTGGCCCCGGCCGCACGGCTGGATGCCGATGGCTTCCAGCTTGTGCTGTTCCAGCGGCCGGGGCGGCTGGCAGCCTTGTCCTATGCCGCGGCGATGGTGCTGGGGCTGATCCCGAAACGTCGGGATGTCACCATCCTGCCCGTCACCGCCGTGGAGATCGAAGGACCGGCGGGGGAGCCGGTGCAGGGCGATGGCGATGTGATCGCACGCCTTCCCCTGCGGATCGAACAATTGTCGATTCCCCTGAACGTGCTGACACCTGACACCATATAGAGTGGGGAAGGGCAGATCAGCCGGCAGCGGCATCGCGGCGTCGCGGCTGATCCCAGACGGCCAGACATTCTTCCGCCGTTGCCCCTGCGCCGATCAGATGCCAGCCGCGCCGGTCGTTGAAACTCAGGCGATAGGTGCCGCTGCGATCCCGTTCGAACTTGAAGACCGGTCGCTCGGCATCGGGGAAGCTGACCAGGAAGCTGTCGCTGTCTGGGCTGCTGACCCGGCGATGCGGCTGCCACAATCCACGGCGTACCTTGTCCTCGGCCAACCGGGACCAGCAGGCGACATCGCCAGGGGTGAAACGGGTAACCGGGAAGGGGATCACAATGCACATGGCCGGGCACCTTGGACGAAGGAATGAGGATGGCCATAATCTGGCCTTCTGTTCGCTCCAAACTGGCGCGCAATCGGTTAACGGGAACTTTACGGAGAAGCCCGCAAGATCAACGCCTTCGTATAGGTTGGCCCCTGATAGGGCCCCCCTATACCAATGGCACAATCATTTCGCAGTTGCGCAAAGCGGCCCTGCACCTTGGTCGGATCGCCCGCCTGAAAAGCCGTAGATCGGCGTTTTTTGGCGGTTCGCGGCGCAAAACCGCATAGCCCAAATCCAGCCGGACCAGTTGCGTAGGGGCTGGGGCTGTGTTACATGCACGCTCGCTCAACGTCGGAAGGTCCTCTTCCGGCTAGGTGGCTTATTGCTAACATCCTGAAATTATTCAGGGTCCACGGACACAACCGGGGTTACCAGGTGGCAACCGAAGGGACTGGCGTATCCGAACTCGCCTCTCGCTATGCGAGCGCCTTGTTCGATCTCGCGGACGAGCAGCAGGCTCTGGACCAGACGGCCCAGGATCTCTCGCTCGTCAAGGCTCTGCTCGCTGAAAGCGCGGATCTCCGCCGCTTGATCGGCAGCCCGCTGCTCGCCCGTGGCGATCAGGAACGCGCCATGGAGGCGGTTCTTGCCGCTGCTGGCGTGGGGGAGCTTGTGCGCAAATTCATCGGCTTGGTGGCACGTAGCCGCCGGCTGGCGGCGTTGCCGGGCATGATGGACGGTTTTCTGGCCGAACTTGCCCGTCGTCGCGGTGAATCCACGGCGCGCGTGACGGTTGCCCGTCCGCTGAGTGACGAGCAATGGGCGGCTCTGGCTGCGGCGATCGATCCGAGCGCCAGCGGCAAGCTCAAGCTCGACGTCTGGGTCGATCCTTCGTTGATCGGCGGCATGGTCGTCAAAATCGGTTCCCGCATGGTTGACAGTTCCGTGCGCACCAAGCTGAACAAGCTGAAACTCGCCATGAAAGGGGTTGGATAATGGAAATCCGCGCCGCTGAGATTTCCGCGATCCTGAAGCAGCAGATCGCGAACTTCGGCAACGAGGCCGATGTCGCCGAAGTTGGCCAGGTGCTGTCCATTGGCGACGGCGTCGCGCGTGTCCATGGTCTGGACAATGTGCAGGCCGGCGAGATGGTCGAATTCCCGGGCGGGGTGAAGGGCATGGCCCTGAACCTGGAGTCCGATAATGTCGGTGTTGTGATTTTCGGTTCCGACCGTGAGATCAAGGAAGGCGACATTGTCAAGCGCACCGGCGCCATCGTGGAAGTCCCCGTCGGCCGTGGCCTGCTGGGCCGCGTGGTTGATGGTCTGGGCAACCCGATCGATGGCAAGGGTCCGCTGACCGACGTGGTGCGCACCCGCGTGGAAGTGAAGGCTCCGGGCATCATTCCGCGCAAGTCCGTGCACGAGCCGATGCAGACCGGCCTGAAGGCCATTGACGCTCTGGTGCCAATCGGCCGTGGCCAGCGTGAGCTGATCATCGGTGACCGCCAGACCGGCAAGACCGCCATCGCGCTGGACACCTTCATCAACCAGAAGCCGATCAACAAGGGCGACGACGAGAGCAAGAAGCTGTACTGCATCTATGTTGCGGTCGGCCAGAAGCGCTCCACCGTTGCGCAGATCGTCAAGACCCTGGAAGAAAACGGCGCGCTGGAATATTCCATCGTCGTGGCCGCCACCGCTTCCGAGCCGGCGCCGCTGCAGTTCCTGGCCCCCTACACGGGTGCGGCCATGGGCGAGTTCTTCCGCGACAATGGAATGCATGCTCTGATCGTTTATGACGATCTGTCCAAGCAGGCTGTTGCTTATCGTCAGATGTCGCTGCTGCTGCGCCGTCCGCCGGGCCGCGAAGCCTATCCCGGCGACGTGTTCTATCTGCACTCCCGCCTGCTGGAACGTGCGGCCAAGCTGAACGACGAAAAAGGCGCTGGCTCGCTGACCGCTCTGCCGGTCATCGAAACCCAGGCCGGTGACGTGTCGGCCTACATCCCGACCAACGTGATTTCCATCACCGACGGTCAGATCTTCCTGGAAACCGGTCTGTTCTATCGCGGTATCCGCCCGGCCATCAACGTGGGTCTGTCTGTGTCCCGCGTCGGTTCCGCCGCGCAGATCAAGGCGATGAAGCAGGTTGCCGGCACCATCAAGCTGGAACTGGCCCAGTATCGTGAAATGGCTGCCTTCGCGCAGTTCGCTTCCGATCTGGACGCCTCCACCCAGCGTCTGCTCAACCGCGGTGCGCGTCTGACGGAGCTGCTGAAGCAGCAGCAGTTCAGCCCGCTGCCGGTGGAAGAGCAGGTGGTGTCGATCTTCGCCGGCGTGAAGGGTTACCTGGACAAGGTGAAGACCGAGGATGTGAACCGCTTCGAGGCCCGCTTCCTGGACGAGGTCCGTGCCAAGGGTGCCGACATCCTGAACGCGATCCGCACCGAGAAGGCCATTTCCAAGGGGACCGAGGAGAAGCTGAAGGCTTTCCTCGAAAACTTCTCCAAGGTTTTCGCCTGATCCAACAGTCCCGATTGAACGGGTCTTTGAAAGCGTAGGGCCGTTATGCCGAGCTTGAAGGACATCCGAAACCGGATCACCAGCGTCAAGTCGACGCAGAAGATCACCTCTGCCCTGAAGATGGTCGCGGCCAGCAAGCTGCGCCGCGCCCAGGAGCAGGCAGAGGCTGGTCGGCCCTATGCGGAGCGCATGGGCCGCATGTTGGCATCGCTCGCCGCCAATGTGGCGGGCGGTCCTGGCGGTCCCCGTCTGATGACGGGTACGGGCAACGACCAGGTGCATCTGCTGGTGGTGATGACGGCCGACCGTGGTCTGGCCGGCGGTTTCAATAGCTCTATCGTCCGTGCTACGAAGCGGCAGATCCTGTCGCTTCAGGCTCAGGGCAAGGTGGTGAAGCTGCTGTGCGTGGGCCGCAAGGGCCGCGACCTGCTGCGCCGCGAATTTCCCTCGCTGATTGTCGCTTCCTTTGAGGATGTGGGCAAGAAGCGCCTCTCCTATGCCGACGCGGACATGATCACCGCCAAGCTGCTGGAGATGTTCGAGGCGGGTGAATTCGACGTCGCCACCATCATCTACAACAAGTTCAAGTCGGCCATCACGCAGGAGGTCACCCTCCAGCAGATCATCCCGTTCGCCGCCCCCCAGGCGGCGGTCGAGGTGGCCGATGCCTCCGTTCGTCCGGTTTATGAGTTTGAACCGAGCGAGGAGAGCATCCTGGCTGATCTGTTGCCGCGCAATGTCGCCATCCAGATCTACTCCGCCCTGTTGGAGAGCGCAGCCTCCTTCTTCGGCGCGCAGATGACCGCGATGGACAATGCCACGCGTAATGCCGGCGAAATGATCAAGAAGTACACGCTGATCTATAACCGTACCCGCCAGGCGACCATCACCAAGGAGCTGATCGAGATCATCTCCGGTGCGGAAGCGGTTTAAGATCTTAGTTCCAAGACGACTGTCAGATATTGGGTTCCGAGGGAGCTTGCCCCATGGCTAATACGAGCAACGCGGTCGGCCGCATCACCCAGGTGCTGGGCGCCGTCGTGGACGTTCAGTTCGACGCCGAACTGCCGCCCATCCTGAACGCCCTGCACACGGTGAACGAGGGCAAGACCCTGGTGCTCGAAGTGGCGCAGCACCTGGGCGAAAACACCGTCCGCGCCATCGCCATGGACACCACCGATGGTGTTGTCCGCGGTCAGAAGGTGACGGATACCGGTGCCCCGATCACCGTGCCGGTCGGCCCGGCCACCCTGGGCCGCATCCTGAACGTCATCGGTGAGCCGATCGACGAGCGTGGCCCGGTTGACCTGACCAACGTCGCTTCCATTCACCGCGATGCGCCGAGCTTCGCTGAACAGGCGACTGAGGCGGAAATCCTGGTCACGGGCATCAAGGTCATCGACCTGCTGGCCCCGTACCTGAAGGGCGGTAAGATCGGCCTGTTCGGTGGCGCCGGCGTGGGCAAGACCGTGACCATTCAGGAACTGATCAACAACATCGCCAAGGCACACGGTGGTGTTTCCGTGTTCGCCGGCGTGGGTGAGCGTACCCGTGAGGGTAACGACCTGTACCACGAAATGGTGGACTCGGGCGTTATCAAGCTGAACGAGAACGACACGCTCGGCTCCAAGGTGGCGCTGGTCTATGGCCAGATGAACGAGCCGCCCGGTGCCCGTGCCCGCGTGGCGCTGACCGGTCTGTCCGTCGCGGAATATTTCCGTGATCAGGAAGGCCAGGACGTGCTGTTCTTCGTGGACAACATTTTCCGCTTCACCCAGGCCGGCGCCGAAGTGTCCGCACTTCTGGGCCGTATCCCGTCCGCCGTGGGTTACCAGCCGACGCTGGCCACCGACATGGGCGCCCTGCAGGAGCGTATCACCTCCACCAAGAAGGGCTCGATCACTTCCGTGCAGGCCGTGTACGTGCCCGCCGACGACTTGACCGACCCGGCTCCCGCCACTTCCTTCGCCCACCTGGACGCCACCACGGTGCTCAGCCGTTCGATCGCCGAAATGGCGATTTTCCCGGCCGTGGACCCGCTGGACTCGACCTCCCGTGCGCTGGACCCGCGCATTGTGGGTGAAGAGCATTATGGCGTGGCCCGTAAGGTCCAGCAGGTGTTGCAGCAGTACAAGGCCCTGCAGGACATCATCGCCATTCTGGGCATGGATGAACTGTCGGAAGAAGATAAGCTGGTCGTGGCCCGTGCCCGCAAGATCCAGCGCTTCCTCTCCCAGCCGTTCCACGTGGCCGAAGTGTTCACCGGTACCCCCGGCGTGCTGGTGTCCATCGAAGACACGGTCAAGGGCTTCAAGGGCATCGTCAACGGCGACTATGACCACCTGCCGGAAGCGGCCTTCTACATGGTCGGCACCATCGAAGGTGCCGTCGAGAAGGCCCGCAAGATGGCTGCCGAGGCCGCCTAAGCCTCGTCATCATTGTTAAGGAAACCTTCCCTGCCCATCGGGTGGGGAAGGGGACCATCAGGGAGGGGTTCGCCCCTTCTTACGGTTTTACCCAAGGTGTGAGCCATGGCCGACAAGGTTGAATTCGAGCTGGTGTCGCCGGAAAAGCTGCTGGTGTCGCAGCCGGTGACCATGGTGGTGGTGCCGGGTGCCGAAGGCGCCCTTGGCGTGCTGCCGGGCCATGCGCCGATGATCGTCACCGTCAAGCCGGGTGTCATCGACATCTATGGTAACGACATGACGACCGTTACCCAGCGTATCTTCGTGGCCGGTGGCTTCTGCGAAATCACCGCCGGTCGCGTGACCGTGCTGGCGGAGGAGGCTGCCGATCTGGAGGCTGTCCGTCGCCAGGACAAGGGCACGTTGGAAAAGCAGGTTGCTGATCTGGCCGAGGATCTGCAAGACGCCAAGAGCGAGGGCGAGCGCCATGCGGTGGAGGCCAAGCTGGCCATTGCCCAGGCCAAGCTGGAACTCCAGACACAGAGCGTGCATTGATCCCGATCAATGCCGGCCCCGGCTGGCAGGCGTAACAAATCTGTCACGCCACGGGTTTTTGCGATTGATTATCACGGGGGCGCCTGGCGCCCCCGTTGCTTTTTGTTGATCTCTTGCCAATCTGTTGGCCTGGATTCGTTTCGCATCAGGAAAGCTGGCCGTTACCATGGCTTATACGCACTGGACCATCGAGGGTCTCCCCTGGGACAAGTTCGACCCGTCCAAGGTCGACCCTGACAAGGTGAAGCTGGCGAAGGCCGCAGCGCTGGTCGAATATAACGGCCATATCTATGCCGACTATCTGTGCAATGTCTTCCGCGACGACCCGGAATTCTGCCAGGTCGCCCGTGATTGGGCGGTGGAAGAGGTGCAGCATGGAGAGGCGTTGGGGGCTTGGGCGCAGCGCGTCGATCCCAGTTGGGATTTCCAGGCGGCGGTGACCCGCTTCCGCGAAGGCTATCAGGTCGAGACCTCGGTTGATGCCTCCCGCCGGGGCAGCCGGGCGGGCGAACTGGTCAGCCGCTGTATCGTGGAGACCGGCACCTCCAGCTATTACACGGCCCTGGGTGACGATACCGAAGAGCCAGTGTTCAAGCAGATTTGCCGCCATATCGCGGCCGATGAACTGCGCCATTACAAGTTGTTCTATGATCACCTGAAACGCTATCTGGAAAGCGAGAAGCTGAACCGGTTTCAGCGGCTGATGGTCAGCCTGTCCCGCATCAACGAGACAGAGGATGACGAGCTGGCCTATGCCTATTATGCGGCCAACTATTGGACGCGGCCTTACCAGCGCAGCGAGAATTACAGCGAATATACCAAGCTGGCTTACTCCTATTACAAGCCGCAGCATCTGGACCGTATGGTGGCCATGGTGTTCAAGGCATCGGGCCTGAAGCCGCAGGGCTGGCTGCACAGCATGGCATCGAAATTCGCCTATAGCCGGATGCGCAAGAAGGCCGAAGGCACCACCAAGCTGGCCGCCTGATCATGGGTATCCGGGCGGGGCATGGCTGCCCCGCCCCTTGACGCTTGCGCATCGCCGATTGACTGCCCAAATTATTGTGCGGCGCAGCAATCGGGCGAACATCATGGTGTTGAAAAAGCTGATCAGCGGGTTCCGCCGCAAGGCGCCCCCGGCATCGCCGGTGGCGCCCCCGCCACCGCCACCCGCTCCCGTGCGCCCGAATCGCCCCGAAGGGATGGCGCTGGCGCTGCAAGGCGGTGGCTCCCTGGGGGCCTTCACCTGGGGCGTGCTGGATCGGCTGCTGGAGGAACCGGGTTTCAGCCCGGTGCGCCTGTCCGGTGCCAGTGCCGGGGCGGTGAATGCGGCGGCCTTCGCCTGTGGCTGGGCTGCCGATGGGCCGGCCGGGGCGCGGGCCACATTGGATCTGGTGTGGCAGAAGGTGGGGGAATGCGGGGCCGGCTCCCTTGGCTTCTGCCCCAGTTGGCCGGCCAGCGGCGTGGTGCGGGCGGTCAACGCGGCGGCGCTGCAGATGGCCACACGCTTCTTTTCCCCCTATGCGTTGAATCCGCTAGGTATCAATCCGTTGCGCGACATTCTGGCCGAGGTGCTGGATTTCCAGGCACTGAAGCAGAAAGCCGCGCCGCGCCTCTATATTTCCGCCACCCGTGTGCGGGATGGCAGCCCACGCGTCTTCACCAATGGCGATATCAGCCTGGAGGCGTTGCTAGCCTCCACCACCCTGCCGGCCATTCACCAAGCGGTGGAGATTGAGGGCGAGGCCTATTGGGATGGCGGTTACACCCTGAACCCGCCGGTGGCGGCCTTGCTGGAAGGGCCGGCCGTGGGCCGCATTCTGGTGGTACAGGCCATGCCCAACCGCGCTTCTCAAACGCCGAAGACGGCCGATGCCATCCGCGAGCGGCTGAACGAGATCACCTTCTCCCGCCCGCTGGAGGCGGAGATTGCCCTGGTGCGGGAAAAGCTGGCCCATCGCGACCGGCCGGAGAGCCTGCACCTGCTGGCCATCGATCCCGATGCAAAGGCGGTGGAGGAACTGGACGGTCTGCGGGTGGATCAGGAATATCTGGCGGCCCTGAAAGCGCAGGGGCGCAAGCAGGCGACCATCTGGCTACAGGGATAGAAGCTTCCCCGGATTCATGATGCCCGCCGGGTCCAGCAGTGCCTTCATCTGCCGCATCAGGGCCAGTTCCACCGGGTCTTTCAGCCGGGCCATTTCCGCCACCTTCAGATTGCCGATGCCATGTTCAGCGCTGATGCTGCCGCCCTGGCGCGTCACCTCGGCATGGATGATGGCGGTGATGGCGGGGGCATGGGCCAGGAAACTGGCTTTGTCCATCGCCTCCGGCCTTGCGACGTTGCAATGGATATTGCCATCGCCGACATGGCCGAACGGGTAGGGGCGCAGGCCGGGCATGAAGTCGGCCAGCGCCAGAATCACCCGGTCCAGGAAATCCGGGATGCGGCTGATCGGCACCGAAATATCGGTATGCACCGTGCCGTCAATGGCCCGGCCGATCTCCGGCAGGCCTTCGCGGATTTGCCAGAGCCGGCGGCGCTGCTCCCCGCTCTCGGCCAGCACGGCATCCTGGGCCAGCCCGCTTTCCACCGCATCGTCGAGTGTGCTTTCCACCATCTGCCGCACCAGCGGCCCTGCAATGCCGCTGGCCACCTCCAGCAGCACGTACCAGGGGTGGGGGGCTGCCAGCGGGTCATGGTCGCGGCCCAGCAGGTCACGCGCGCCATCTATCGCGAAACGCGGCATCAGCTCGAACGCTGATAGCAGATCGCCTGTGCCGGCCCGCGCCTGCGCCAGCAGGGCGACGGCGGCGGCGGGGGAGGCCACGCCGATCAAGGCGGTTTCCACCTGCCGGGGCCGGGGGAACAGTTTCAGCGTCGCGGCGGTGATGATGCCCAGCGTACCCTCCGCCCCTAAAAACAGGTGCTTCAGGTCATAGCCGGTATTGTCCTTGCGCAGGCGCCGCAGCCCGTTCCAGATTCGCCCGTCGGGCAACACCACTTCCAGCCCCAAGACCAGATCGCGGGCATTGCCATAGCGCAGGGTGAGGATGCCGCCGGCATTGCTGGAAAGATTGCCACCCAGTTGGCAGGTGCCTTCGGAGCCCAGCGAGAGGGGAAAATAACGGTCTGCCGCCTGGGCTGCCTGCT
>CALRQC020000003.1:0-233239 GCA_943370215.1 Azospirillum sp. RU38E | reverse complement strand
GCGCCGATGAAGGCCGTCACCTCCCGTTCCCGCAGGTCCAGATTGATATCCCGCAGCGCGTGAAAGGCACCGTAATAGAAGTTCAGGCGGCGGATGCTGACCTTGGCGCTGGCGGCATCCGTGGCCATGGCGGGGGACGCCATCTGCAGGCTTGTCTGTTGCATCATTTTCCCTTTCCGCCGGCGGACAGCGCGCGGGCGAGGATGTTCAGGGCCAGTATGACGATGGTGATCAGCAGCGATCCGGCCCAGGCCAGTTGCTGCCACCCCTCATAGGGGCTGAGCGCGAACTGGAAGATGGTGACGGGCAGGTTGGCCAGGGGGGCGTTCAGGTCGGTGGACCAGAACTGGTTGTTGAGCGCGGTGAACAGCAGCGGCGCGGTTTCCCCGCTGATGCGGGCAAAGGCCAGCAGCCCGCCCGTCACCAGCCCCGACCGCGCCGCGCGGTAAGAGATCAGGGTGATCACCTTCCAGCGCGGCGCGCCCAGGGCGGCGGCGGCTTCCCGGATCGTGTCCGGCACCAGCCGCAGCATATCTTCGGTGGTGCGCACCACCACCGGCACCACGATCACCGCCAGGGCGCAGGCACCGGCCCAGGCGGAAAAATGGCCCATGCGCAGCACCAGCACTTCATAGATGAACAGGCCGATGATGATGCTGGGCGCGCTCAGCAGCACGTCATTGACGAAGCGGACCAGTTCCGCCAGGGGTTGCTTCCGGCCATATTCGGCCAGCCAGGTGCCGGCCAGCAGCCCCACCGGCAGGCCGATCAGCATGGCCATCAGGCTCATGGCCAGGCTGCCGAAGATGGCATTCAGCAGGCCACCGTCGGCCGACCCTGGCGGCGGCGTCATCTGGGTGAACAGGGCCAGGTTGAGGGCGCTGCCGCCCTTGACCACCAGCATCCCCAGGATCAGCAGCAGCCAAACCAGCCCGATCAGGGTAGCCGCCAGCGACAGCCCCATCATCACGGCATTGATGATGCGGCGGCGCAGATAGAGAGCATTGTGTTGCATGGCTCAGGCCCCCCGCCGGCGTTCCAGATGCCGCAGCAGCAGCCGGGCCGCCGTCAGCACGGCAAAGGTGATGACGAACAGCAGCAAGCCCAGCGCGATCAGGGAAGAGGTGTAGAGATCCCCCGTCGCCTCGGTAAATTCATTGGCAATGGCGGCGGAAATGGTGGTGCCGGGGGCCAGCAGCGACCCGGAAATCCGATGGGCATTGCCGATGACGAAGGTGACGGCCATCGTCTCCCCCAGCGCCCGGCCCAGCCCCAGCATGATGCCACCGACCACGCCGGCCCGCGTATAGGGCAGCACCACGTTCCACACCACCTCCCAGGTGGTGCAGCCCAGCCCATAGGCGCTTTCGCGCAGCAGGGGCGGCACCGTGTCGAACACGTCGCGGGTGATGGCGGTGATGAAGGGCAGCACCATGATGCCCAGGATCAGCCCCGCCGTCAGCACGCCGATGCCATAGGGCGGCCCCTGGAACAGGGCGCCGATCCAGGGCAATTCCCCCAGCGTGTCGATCAGGAAGGGCTGCACATGGTGCTGCAGGAAGGGCGCCAGCACGAACAGGCCCCAGATGCCATAGATGATGGAAGGAATGCCGGCCAGCAGTTCCACCGCAATGCCCAGCGGGCGTTTCAGCACCGGCGGGCAGCGCTCGGTGAGAAACACGGCAATGCCGAACCCTAGCGGCACCCCCACCAGCATGGCGATGATGGAAGTGACCAGGGTGCCGAAGATCGGCGCCAGCGCGCCGAATTTTTCGGTCACCGGGTTCCAGGTTTCGGTGACCAGAAAGCCGAAACCGAACTGGCGCAGGGCCGGCCAGGCCCCGCTGAGGATGGACAGCACGATGCCGCCCAGCAGCAACAGCACAAACAGGGCGAAACCGCCCGTCAGCCATTGGAAATACCGGTCCTGGCGCTGATAGCGTCCTGCACGGGACAGGGTCGCCGCCGGCTCGGCAATGATCAGATCGGCCATGGCTGCCGCTCCCCGCTGCCAATGGGGTGGGTACAAGGCCGGGGGTGAGCCGTGGCAGCGGCCCACCCCCGAAAACCCTTTGCAATCAAGATGTCCGCAACAGCGGTTCAGCCGGCATGGACCGGCTTGCCATTGGCATCCTTGATATGCTCGGCCCAGGTCTTGCGCACCATCTCGGCCACACTGGCCGGCATCGGCACATAATCCAGCGCCTCGGCCTCCTTGCCGCCCTTCTTGTAGGCCCAGTCGAAGAATTTCAGCGCCTCGGCGGCGGCGGCCGGGTCTTCCACCTTCTCATGCATCAAGATGAAGCTGGCACCGGTGATCGGCCAGCTCTCGGCACCGGGCTGGTTGGTCAGGATGACGGCATAGCCCGGCGTATGGGCCCAGTCGGCATTGGCGGCGGCGGCCTGGAAGCTCTTGGCCTCCGGCTGCACCTTCTTGCCGGCGGCATTGATCAACCCGGCATAGTTCATGTGGTTCTGCTTCACATAGGCATATTCCACATAACCGATGGCGCCGGCGGTCTGTTTGACCATGTTGGCGACACCTTCATTGCCCTTGGCACCGATGCCGGTCGGCCATTGCACAGAGGCGGCAGCACCGACCTTGCCGTCAAAATCCTTGCTCACCTTGGACAGGTAATTGGTGAACAGGAAATTGGTGCCCGACCCGTCGGAACGGTAAACCACGGCGATGGCGGTGGCCGGCAGCGTCACCCCCTTGTTCAGGGTGGCGATGGCCGGATCATTCCATTTGGTGATCTCGCCCAGATAGATGCGGGCCAGCGTCGGGCCATCCAGAGTCAGTTCACCGGGCTGCAGCCCCGGCACATTGATGGCCGGCACGGCCCCGCCCATGATCATCGGCCATTGTACCAAACCATCCTGCGCCAGCTCCGCCTCCTTCAGCGGGGCGTCGGAGGCGCCGAAGGTCACGGTCTTGGCCTTGATCTGCTTGATGCCCCCGCCGGAGCCGATGGACTGGTAATTGAGACCGGTCCCCGTCTCCTTCTTGTAGCTGTCGGCCCATTTGGCATAGACGGGATAGGGGAAAGTCGCACCCGCACCGCTGATATCGGCGGCGGGCGCCACCCCGGCAACGCCGAACCCGACCAGCGCCGCCAGTACCGGCGCTGCCAGGAAACGCGACATGAAGCCCATGGAAATTCTCCAGGATGGGACAAAGGGGGAAACAAGGCTTCATGTAGGACCGCGATGTTTCGGTTCGGTGACCTTTGCCTAAACATTCTTTAATGTCTTTGTCACTTGGGCGGAGCGTTTCCAGGCCCGGCGGCGGCTTGCGCGGCGGGCGGTGGCGGGGCACTATTTCTGCCCCCATCCCCTTAGTGCTGGAGCCTGCATCTTGGCCGTCCTGCCGATCATCCGCATGGGCCATCCCACCTTGCGCCGCCCCGCCACGGCGCTCCCGGTGCGGCCCGGCCTGCCTTTTCCGGAAGAAATCCAACGGCTTGCCGCCGACATGATCGACACCATGCTGGCGGCTCCCGGCATCGGGCTGGCCGCCCCGCAGGTGGATGCAGGCCAGCGCATCATCGTTTTCCGCGTTCCGGCGGAACGGGCCAGCGGGGCCGATGGTGACACGGCACTGGGCAATCAGGTGCTGATCAACCCGGAATTTGTCGCCCTGACAGATGAAAAAAAGCTGGGGTGGGAGGGGTGTCTCTCCATCCCCGGCCTGCGCGGCATTGTGCCACGCCATGCCCGCATCCGTTATCGGGGCTATGATCTGGATGGCGATCTGGTGGAGCGGGAGGCCACGGGCACCCATGCCCGCGTCATCCAGCATGAGCTGGATCATCTGGATGGTGTGCTCTATCTCGATCGGATGCCCGATCTGGGCAAGTTGACCTTTACCGAGGAAATGGTCCATTTCACGGCAGATGCCTTGAAAGGCTGAATCCCGCGCTGGAGCCGAATGCCATGACCAATACTGAGACGACGGCCGGGGAATCGCCGCTGGCGGGTGTTACGGCCGAATTGCAGGCCCGCCGGGATGCCATCCTGCTGGCCATGCTGCCCGATGTGACCTTTGACGGCTGGACGCCGGCCGCCATGCGCCGGGGGGCTGAACAGGCCGGGTTCGACCCGCGGGAGGCCGAAGCCGCCTTCCCCGACGGCCCCTTGCAGGTGGTGGCCCATTTGGCCGACTGGGCCAACCGGCAGATGGTGGCCAAGCTGGCCGCCACCGACCTGTCGGCCCTGAAGGTACGCCAGCGCGTGGCGCTGGCCGTGCGCACCCGGCTGGAGATCCTGACACCCCATAAGGAGGCGCTGCGCCGCGCCGCCGCCCTGCTGGCCATGCCCCATGGCCTGCCCCTGGCCCCGCGCCTGCTCTATGCCACGGTGGATGCGGTGTGGAAGGCGGTGGGCGACCAGTCCAACGATTTCAATTTCTACACCAAGCGGCTGCTGCTCTCCGGCGTGGTCAGCTCCACCGCCCTTTACTGGCTGGATGATGCCTCGGAAGGGCACGCGGATAGCTGGGCCTTCCTGGATCGCCGCATTGCCGATGTGATGTGGGTGGGCCAAGGCATTGCCAAGGTGAAGGGCAGCACCGGCAAGGCCGGCGACCTGCTGGTGCATCTGCCCTCGCCGGCCCGTTTCATGCGCCATCTGCGCGGTGCCTTCAGCCATTGAACGGTTGGGGGGGATCAGACATGGCATTAGCGGCGAAATACCTGACCGCCTATCAGTTCACGGAATGTCACGACATTCTGATCAACAGCGCACCCGCCACCATTCTGGACGCGGTGGAACGGATGGAGACGGGTGACG
Organism: Azospirillum sp. RU38E; assembly: GCA_943370215.1. GTDB lineage: Bacteria > Pseudomonadota > Alphaproteobacteria > Azospirillales > Azospirillaceae > Niveispirillum. Next base: position 228,448 of record CALRQC020000003.1, on the reverse strand, counting down.
ATATCTTCACCCGTGGCCTGATCTGGCTGCGTCAATTGCCCGACCGGCTGTTTCCACAGACGGCCACGCCGGCCGCCGCTTTCGGATTGAAGGATTTCACCCGGCTGGAACGCACGGAACGGCAATTGGCCTATGGCCTTGTCGGGCGCTTCTGGCGCCTGGATTTCGGCTTGGAAGCCATTGCCGATGGTCCGGCCTTCCAGGCTTTCGCCCAGCCGGGTGTCGCCAAACTGGTGATGAGTTTTGATGCGCAGCCGCTGCCCGGTGGGGCGACGCGGCTGGTCACCCGCACGCAGATTTTTTGTCCCGATGATGCGACGCGGCGGCGTCTGCGGGCATACTGGATCGCCATTCGCCCCGCCAGCGGCTTTATTCGGCGCCGTATGCTGGCCGGGGTGAAGAAGGTGGCGGAACAACAAACGATGCCGGGGTGAGCATCCGCACCTTCAGGGTGCCCCGCCTTATACCCCTATCTGACGAATTACCTCCTTCGTTTGCACCACTGACCGTTGTGTCGCCACAATGGGCTTGGCACTCTGTTGGCACGCTTAATACCAAATCCCGGTTAGTGGAACTCACCGGGATTTGGTACGGCGGCGACCGCCGCCGCGCGGCACGTGCCGCGTAAGCCAAGCCAACGGATGTTGGCGCCGGCGATTGAGGCCGGTGATCGGTTCCGATCACCGGGACATGGTATGGGCGCGGGGGATGGGGAAACATGCGGTCCTTGATGCAGATGGTCCTGGCGGCCATCACCGTTATTCTGTTGGGCGTGGCCGGCTGGGGCGTTGCCCATTGGCTGGGATCGGCAGGGGAACGGGGGGGCGTGGTGGCCACCGCGACCAACCCACCCCCTGCCGCATCACCCGCTGAACCGGCGAAAACCACCGGACCCGATTCGCGGCCGCTGACCGTCAGCAGCCAGCGGGTACCCGATTCCCCCGCCTTCCGTTTCGCCCGCCTGTCCACCGAATCCGCCAATGCGGTGGCGGAGGCCTGCCTGGTGTTCAACCGCCCCCTGAACAGCACCCGTGCCGTCAATTATTCCGATTATCTGCAACTGCCGGAGGGGGTGACGGCCGGTTTCCGGGTGGAGGGGCCGAAGCTCTGCCTGTCCGGTCTGGCGTTTGGGGCGGAGCATGAGGTGACCTTGCGCGCCGGCCTGCCGGCGGCTGATGGGGCCAAGCTGGCCGATGATCAGAATGTCACCGTCAGCCTGTCCGACCGGGCACCGGCGGTGGCGCTGGGCCAGGGCTTCATCCTGCCGCGCGAAATGGGCGATGGCCTGCCTATCACCACCGTCAATGTCGACCGGCTGGAGGTGAAGCTCTACCGCGTCGGCGACCGGATGCTGGCCCGGATGCGGCAGGATTTCGTCGATGAACGCACCTTCTATCCCTACGATGCACGCGATGTGGGGGACGATAAGGGCAAGCTGATCTGGCAGGGCGAGGTTGCGGTGAAGGGGCCGCGCAATACCGCCGTCACCACCCTGTTCCCGCTGGCCGATGCCATCGGCAAACGCGAACCCGGTGCCTATCTGCTGACCGCGCGCAACCCCGATGCGCCCCGCAATGACGGGGAGGATGAATATTATTACTCCGACAGCTATCGCCCGCAGGCGGGGCAATGGGTGGTGCAGTCCGATCTGGGGCTGACCAGCTTTCGCGGCGATGATGGCCTGACGCTCTCCGTCCGGTCGCTGGGCAGCGCCAAGCCGCTGGCCGGCGTGCGCCTGTCCCTGATCGCCCGCAATAATGAGGTGCTGGGGGAGGCGCGCACGGACGCCAAGGGGCTGGTGCGCTTTGATGCCGGGCTGCTGCGCGGCGATGGCGGCATGGCCCCCGTCATGGTCATGGCCTATCAGAATGATGGCGATTTCAATTTCCTGGATTTGCGTCGGCCCGGCTTCGACCTGTCTGACCGGGGGGTGGAAGGCCGCCGCCCGTCCGCTGCTGTCGATGCCTTCCTTTATACCGAACGCGGCATCTATCGCCCGGGCGAGACGGTGCAACTGACAGCATTGCTGCGTGATCGGGAGGCGACGGCCCTGCCGGGCAGGCACCTGACCATCCGCATCCGCCGCCCCGACGGCAAGGAACATCAGCGCTTCGATCTGGCCGACAAGGGCGGGGCGGCGGGCAGCCTGTCCGTGGTGCTGCCGGTCAGTGCCAGCCGGGGCCAGTGGGAAGCCACCGCCCATGCCGATCCGGAAGGGCCGGCGGTGGGTTCCGTGCGCTTTCAGGTGCAGGATTTCGTACCGCAACGGCTGGCGCTTGCCATCAATAACAAGCCGGAACGGCTGGCCCTGGGCGGTGACCTGAGCCTGAATGTCAATGCCCGCTTCCTCTATGGCGCGCCCGGTGCCGATCTGGCCGGCGAAGCCCGCCTGACGCTGGAGCCGGACCCGGCCCCCTTCCCGGCCCATAAGGGCTTCACCTGGGGCATCCAAGCCGATCGGTTTGATGTGGAGCCGGTGGACCTGTCGGTCGATAATACCGATGCCAAGGGCGACACTGTGGTCACGGGGTCGCTGCCCGCCGGACCGCTGGGCACCCAGCCGCTGCGCGCGGCGATTTCCGTCGCCATCCGGGAGCCGGGGGGCCGTGCCACATCGGAACAGGTTTATGTGCCGGTGCCGGTCACCCCGGTCAGCATCGGCATCCGCCCCCGTTTCCAGGATGCGGTGCCGGAAGGGGCGGAGGCCGGTTTCGATGTGATTGCGGTGGATGAGGCGGGCACAGCGGTGGCCGCCAAGGGCCTGTCCTGGCGGCTGGTCAAGGATAGTTCCACCTGGCAATGGTTCCGCAGTGGCGGCACCTGGAAATATCAGCGCGTGCCACGGGAAAAGGTGATTGCCAGCGGGGCGCTGGATATCGGCACCGACAAGCCGGCCAGTCTGGCCCAGAATGTCAGTTGGGGCAGCTACCGCCTGATCGTCACCGATGCCGCCAGTGGTGCGGCCACCTCTCTCGACTTTTACAGCGGCTGGTATGGTGAAAGCGGGCCGGACCGGCCCGACCGGCTGAAGCTGGCCGCCGACCGCGCCGGGTATAAGCCCGGCGACACGGCCCGGCTGCGCATTGACAGCGAGGCGGCGGGGGAGGCGCTGATCGTCATCGCCAATGAAACCGTGCATGAAACCCGCAGCGTCAGCGTCCCGGCAGGTGGGGCGGATGTGGATATCCCCATCGGGGCGGATTGGGGGCCGGGCGCCTATGCCCTGGTGACGCTCTACCGTCCGTTGACGGCCGATCTGGGCCATGCCCCGGTGCGCGCCGTGGGGGTGGCCTGGCTGGGGTTGGACCCGGCCCGCCGTACCCTGGATGTGGCCATCGGCACGCCGGACAAGATCCTGCCGCGCCAGTCCATCAAGGTGCCGGTCACGGTGAAGGGGGCCGGCAAGTCGGCCTATCTCACCCTGGCGGCGGTGGATCAGGGCATTTTGCAACTGACCCGCTTCCCCACGCCCAAACCGCAGGATTATTACCTGGCCAAGCGCGAGCTGGGTGTGTCCATGCGCGATGATTATGGCCGCCTGATCCGCGCCCAGGGCCAGGGGGATGACCAGGGCGGTGACGGGTTCGGCGGCAAGGGGCTGGATGTGGTGCCCACCCGCACGGTGGCCCTGTTCTCCGGCATTGTTGAGCTGGATGGTGATGGCAAGGCGACCATTTCGCTGGATATCCCCGATTTCCAGGGGGAATTGCGCCTGATGGCCGTGGCCTGGGATGCCACCAAGCTGGGCTCGGCCGAAAAACGCCTGACGGTGCGTGACCCGGTGGTGGCGGAATTGATCCTGCCGCGCTTCCTGTCGCCGGCCGACCAGGGGCGGGCCACGGTGCTGCTGCATAATGTGGAGGGCCAGCCGGGCCCCTATCGCCTGACCATCACCGCCAAGGATGCCGTTTCCGGCGGCGAGCAAACGCGGGAGATCATTCTGGCCGCCGGTCAGCGGCAGGTCTTCACCGTGCCGCTGACGGGGACCACAGCCGGTATCGGGACGGTGACGCTGGCTGTCAGCGGGCCAGGCGGCTTCCAGGTACAGCGAAGCTGGCCGATCCAGGTGCGCCCGCCGCAATTGCCGGTAACGCGCGAAATGGTCGCCACCCTGGCACCGGGGGAGGTTTCCAACCTGCCGCCGGACCTGCTGGATGGGTTGGTGCCGGGCACGGAGAAGGTGGCGCTCTCCATCTCCCGCTGGCAGGGGCTGGATGTGCCGGGCATGTTGCGCTGGCTGGACCGGTACCCGTTCGGCTGTCTGGAACAGACGGTCAGCCGCGCCATGCCGTTGCTCTGGTTCAACGATCTGGCCTTGTTGACAGACAGGAAGCAGGACAAGGCCATTGGCGACCGCATCCAGGATGCCATCGACCGTGTGCTGACCATGCAGGATCCCGAAGGCGGTTTCCGCATGTGGGGCCAGTATGGCGATGCAGCCAATCCGTGGCTGTCCGTCTTCGCCCTGGATTTCCTCAATCTGGCCACCGATCAGGGCTATGTGGTGCCGGGCGATGCGCTGGCGCTGGGCCGGCAATGGCTGACCGGGGCCACCACCCGCTCCTATCCGGCGGAAGTGCAGGCCTATGCCGCCTGGGTACTGGCCCGCAAGGGGCAGGCCAATGCCGGCGACCTGCGTTATTTCCATGACAGCCGGATGCCGGATCAGGCCCTGGCCTCGGCCCATCTGGCCGCCGCCCTGGATGCCGTGGGCGAACGCGCCCGCGCCGGACAGGCGTTTGACACCGCCCGCAAGCAGTTGGCGCAATGGGCAGCCCGGGCGGAGGCCGACCAGCAGGCGCTGGAACAGGCCCGCCGTACCGGCAAGAAAGCCAACCTGCCGGCCCGCACCGATGCCTATGGCAGCCGGCTGCGCGATACCTATGCCATCGCCTCCCTGCTGGCGCTGGATGGACGGGGGGCGGCCGTGCCAGCCCTGCTGGACACGGCGCAGTTGTTTGACACGCGGGCGGAGGAGACCAACACCCAGGAAAAGGCCTGGATGCTGCGCGCCGCATCCGCCCTGGCCGGCAAGAATGCCAAGCTGGCGGTGACAGTGGATGGCAAGCCGGCCGGTGCCGGTGACCCGGTTTCCCTGCCGGTGTCGCTGGAACGGCTGCGCACCGGGCTGGTGGTTGCCAATCAGGGGGAAACAGGGCTTTACCGCACCCTGTCGGTGGAAGGCGTGCCGGTGGAACCGGTGCCGGCCCAGGCCTCGGGCATCAGTGTCAGCAAATCCTTCTTCTCCATGAGCGGGGAGGCGCTGGACCTGTCGCAGGTGAAGCAGAATGACCGCATCATCGTGGTGCTGGAAGGCGATGCCGCAGACGCAATGGCCAGCGGCGATTATGCCCTGCTGGACCTGCTGCCCGCCGGGCTGGAGGTGGAGGGCGTGATCCGCCCGGAACAGGCCGGCTATGGCTGGCTGGGGCGGATATCCTCCACCAACATCGCCGAAGGCCGCGACGACCGTTTCGTCGCCGCCCTCTCCCTGCCCACCTATGAGGAGAATGAAACGACACCCGGCCCCAACGGCGTGCGGTTGAACGGCAAATGGGGCTTCCGCATTGCCTATGCGGTGCGCGCGGTGACGCCCGGTTCCTTCGCCATGCCGGCGGTGGTGGCCGAACACATGTACCTGCCGAAGATCAAGGCCCGCACGGCGATGGGCCGGCTGGAGATTGCGGAGTGATACCAAGGGTCATGGACCATGACCCTTGGAGGCCGGCGACTGCCGGCCCGCGCACGCGTGTGCGCGCAAGCCAAGCTGCCGGAGGCAGCGCCCGGCGTTTGAGGGAAAATGCAAGTACCAAGAGGCATGTCCCATGGCTCTTGGTATGAGACGAAGGCGGGTGGCGATAGCGTCAGCGGGTATGCTCGCGCTGGGGCTGCTCGCCACCGATCTGGCATTGCCGCCCGACCTGTCCCGCTGGGACGGTCGGTCGGTGGAGATACTGGATCATGAAGGCCGGCTGCTGCGCCCCTTCCCCACGGCGGAGGGGGCGTGGCGGCTGACCACCAATCCCGATCAGGTGGACCCGCTCTATCGCGCCATGCTGGTGGCGGTGGAAGATCGCCGCTATGGCTGGCATCCCGGTATCGACCCGCTGGCCATTATGCGGGCGGGGGCGCAGGGGGTACGGCATGGCCGGGTGATCTCCGGTGCGTCCACCCTGTCCATGCAGGCGGCCCGCCTGCTGTCCCCCAGCCCGCGCACCATCGGTGCCAAACTGGCGGAGGCGGGGCGGGCGTTACAGTTGCGCCGGCGGCTGGGTGCCGATGGGGTGCTGTCGATCTATCTGACGCTCGCCCCCTTTGGTGGGCCGCTGGAAGGGGTGCGGGCGGCCAGCCTTGCCTGGTTCGGGCGGGAGCCGGGGCAATTGACCCCGGCCCAGGCGGCCCTGCTGGTGGCCCTGCCGCAATCGCCCGAACGGCTGCGGCCGGATCGCTTCCCGACGGCGGCAAAGGCGGCACGGGCCAAGGTGCTGGACCGCGCTGTGGCTGCCGGGCTGATCGCCGCCGATGTGGCCACCGCCGCCAAGGCCGAACCGCTGCCCACCACCATGCTGCCGCTGCCGATGCTGGCCCCGCATCTGGCGGAAAGGCTGGCGGCAGATCAGCCGGGCGGTGTGCGCATCCGCAGCACACTGCACAGCGACCTGCAGCGCGCCCTGGAAGGGGTGGGGCGGGCGGAACTGGCGCGGCTGGAAGCCGGTGGCGACATGGCCGTGCTGGTGCTGGATAACAAGGATGCCAGCGTGCTGGCCCAGATGGGCAGTGGCGACTGGAAACAGCGCCAGTTGGACCTGTCGCGCGCCGTGCGCTCCCCCGGATCGGCGCTGAAACCCTTCATCTATGCCGTGGCCTTTGATGATCTGTCGCTGCATCCCGGTACCTTGATCGATGATACACCGCAGCGGTTCGGCGACTGGCTGCCACATAATTTCGATGATGGTTTCCATGGCGTGGTGACGGCGCGGGAGGCGTTGCAACGGTCGCTGAACATCCCCGCCGTGCGGGTGCTGGAACGGGTGGGGCCGGGGCGGCTGGCCGCATTGCTGCGCCTGTCCGGGGCCGATCTGGCCCTGCCGCCCGCCGCTGAACCCGGCCTGCCGCTGGCCCTGGGCGGGGTGGGGATCAGGCTGGGCGATCTGGCCATGCTCTACGCCGCCTTGGCCGATGATGGCTTGGCCCGGCCGTTGCGCCTGCGCGCCGATCAGCCGGCCCCCGCACCTGTGGGCCGGCTGGTGGGGGCGGATGCGGCGCGTGCGGTGCTGGCGGTGCTGCGCGACAGCCCGATGCCCGACGGGTTGGCCGGCGGGGCCGGCATCGCCCGGCGGCGGGTGGCGTTCAAGACCGGCACTTCCTTTGGCTTCCGCGATGCCTGGACGGTGGGTGTGTCCACTGATTACACGGTGGCCGTCTGGGTGGGCCGGGCCGATGGCGCGCCGCGCCCCGGTGCGGCGGGGCGGCAGGCTGCCGCGCCCATCATGTTCCGTGTCTTTGACCTGTTGCCCCCGGATGGGCCGGGCAAGCCGCTGCCCAACCCGGATCACGCCCTGTTCCGCAACCCGCCACCGCCAGCCCTGACCCGGCTGGATAGCGGCGGGATGGCGGCGGCGACCCGTACCGAACCGCTGCGCATCCTGTTCCCGCCCGATGGCGCGGAGGTGGAGGCGCTGGCCGAGGGTGTCTCCCTCTCCGCCGCCGGTGGCCGCCCGCCCTATCGCTGGGTGGCGGATAATGTGCCGCTGCCCGATGACACCCGCTTCTGGCAGCCGACCGGCGCCGGCTTCTCCCGCCTGACCGTGATGGATGCCACCGGGCAACGGGCCAGCGCGGCGATCCGTGTGCATCTGCGGGGGGAGTGATAGAGGCCGCTTTACAACCCATCAGTAACGGGCATGATCGCGGCTTCACATCGTCGCCCTGTTAAGGAAACGCGAGCTTTGGCCAACAGAATCTGATTGTAGGTAATGGAGTTACTCGCTGAAGCTCCACCTCATTGATCGCGAGCAAATGCACGAACTATGAACACGGCACACTGTAGGACGAAGTAGATCGGAGAGCCCATGTCGACGACGGAGCCGCAGCAACAGTATCCCTGCCTTTGGCCAGAGCGCGTAGCCTACTGGTACTTTCGGTTGAATGGATTTTTGTTGCTAGAAAATTTTATCGTGCATGATGTTCGCACTGGGGGGCAGAAAACAGACATTGATCTAATCGGCATCCGTTTCCGGAATCGTCGTGAGCTTTTCTGCGACGACACAGAGATGAAAGATGATAAAGAAAATCTAGAATTCTCAGATGATGTCGACGAGATCGTAATCGTTGAAGTGAAGACGAACCAGTCATGTACATTTAATTTGTCTTGGGTTGAAGAAAAAAAGAAAAATATTCAGCGGATTATTTCTGCAATAGGATGCGTTCCTAAAGAAAAAATTGATGATGTAGCTGAATCTATATACAAGAGTGGTTTTTTTAAAGATGACATATTCCGAATTCGAATTGTCGCAATTGGACGATCGATAAATGAAGGGTTGAGACATCAATTACCAAAAGCGCTCCAAATGACATGGAATGATGTACTTGGATTTATGTGGGAGCGATTTCGTAAACACAAAAAACATAAAAGAAGCTTGGATCAGTGGAGGCAGGATGGGAAAGATTTGCTTAATCTATTCGAGAGAAATGAAGTCAGCAAAGAAAATTTCATAAGTAGTGGCTTGGCAGCTATGTTGGTGGGCGATCCTTAAGCATCTGAGCTATGCTGAGGGACGCACACCCTCACCTTACCACCGCCTATGATCTGCTGCGCCAGCAGGGATTGGCGATCGGCAAGCGCGATTTCATCGGCCCATTGGGCTGAGGGAAAATGGTCCGCGGCGGGCAGCAATAAGGGTTGCCCGCCGCGGACTCATAGGTGATGGAGCAAACGGATGGATATGGCCGATTTCTTCACCGCGATGACGCTGGTGTTCGCCGCCTTGAAATTGCTGCCGCTGCCCTTGTTGCTGAAGGCGGCCAAACAGCCTGACATGCTGGCCCGTGCCCCCTGGCACAGCGCCCTTTACTTCACATCCAAACTGTCGGGCGTTCTGGCTGTGGCCTTCGCGCTGGCCGCCGCTGCCAGTGCGCAGAGGGCGGGGGAGGTGGCGGGCCTGTCGCTGCTGCTGGTGCTGGGCACCGCGCTGACGGGGTGGAGCATCTGGGCGCGGTTGCAGGGCCGCCCCTTCGGGCTGGCGGCCTTGCGGCACCGCCAACGCTGACGGCCCCCGCCCGTCTTTATCAGTCCCGCCAATAGCCCCAGACGCTGGCCGGCGGCACATTGGCGATGGTGAAGCCCACCCGCTCGCCCTGGATGCCCAGTTCCTTGCGCTTCAGGGGGGAGCGGGCGGAATAGGTATAGGCGTAGAAACGCCGTCCCTTCGGCATGATAGCGAAAATTTCGTCCACGATGGCGCGTTGGCCCTCCGTGGGGATCAGGATCATCGGGATGCCACAGATGACGCTGCCCACCTTGCCCACCAGATGCGGCGGCAGCATCTTGCGCACATCGACCACATCGCCTTCCAGGATGTTCACCGCCGGAAAATGGCGGCGCAGATAGGGGGCCAGTTCCGGGTCACGCTCGACGGTGTAAAGCCGGTTGGCGGGCACGCCATGTTCCAGCAGGGCGCGGGTGATGGCCCCGGTGCCACCGCCGAACTCCACCACCACCTCATCCGGACCAAAAACAGCCTCGCTGGCGATCAGCCGGGAGAGCTGCGGCGAGGATGGCGTGATGGAGGCCATCTGCAGCGGCCGCGCCATCCAGCGCTTGAAAAACAGCCAGGCGGCGTTCGGCTCCTTGGGCAGGGCGGCTGCCTCGGCGCGGTCTAGCGGCATTTCGGGTCTGAACCCTCGTGGTTGAACCGTTTGGAAAGCACACATGGCATGTGCCCTGCCGCAATGCAATGACAAGGCTGTGCGTTATCTTTAAGGCAGAACACCGTCTGGCACCGGCCGGGCAGGCCGGCACCCTTTTTGTCTCACCCGGCCAGCCCTTCCGCCATGGCCTTTTCCATCTGTTCGGACAGGTCCAGCCATTCCATTTCCGCCTCTTCCAGCTCGGCCGTCATGGTGCCCAGTTCAATCTGAATCTTGGTCACCTTGTCCGATGGGCCGTCATACAGCTTCGGGTCGGCCAGCTTGGCCTCCAGCTCCGTCTTGCGCTTGGTCAGCTTGGCCATGCGCTTGTCGACATCCTCGATCTTGCGGCGCAGGGGGGCCAGTTGCTGGCGCAGTTCGGCGGCGGCCCGGCGTTCATCCTTGCGGTCGCGCGCCGGGGCGGCTGCGGTCACCCCGGCGCTTTTCTCGGCCGCCCGCTCCGCCCGGCTCTTCTCCAGCAACAGGCGCTTGTAATCCTCCAGATCGCCTTCGAACGGCTGGCAGGTGCCGTCATTGACCAGCCACAACCGATCCGCCGTCAGTTCCACCAGATGCGGATCGTGGCTGATGACGATGACAGCGCCCTCATACTCGTTCAGCGCCTCCACCAGCGCCTCGCGGCTGTCGATATCCAGATGGTTGGTCGGTTCGTCCAGCATCAGGATATGCGGCGCGTCGCGCGTCATCATGGCCAGCAGCAGCTTGGCCTTTTCCCCGCCCGACAGGCCAGAGATTTTCGTGTCCGCCTTGGGCTGGGTGAAGCCGAACCGGCCCAGATGCGACCGCACCTGTCCTTCCAGCGTGCCCGGCGGCATCACCGCCTGCATCTGCTGCAAGGCCGTCCAGCCCAGGTTCAGCTCGTCCGACTGGTGCTGGGCGAAATAGCCGACGCGCAGCTTGCCCGACCGGAACACCTCGCCGGACAGCGGCGCCATGCGCCCGGACAACAGCTTCACCAGGGTGGATTTGCCATTGCCATTGGCGCCCAGCAGGGCGATGCGGTCATCCCCGTCAATGCGCAGGTTCAGGCGTTTCAGGATCGCCTTGTCGCCGTAGCCGGCCACGGCATTATCCAGCCGGATCAGCGGCGGGGCCAGTTCTTCGGGCGAGGGGAAATTGAAATTGACCGGCGTGTCGTCGATCACCTGGATACGTGGCCCCAGCCGTTCGATGGCCTTCAGCTTGCTTTGCGCCTGGGTGGCCTTGCTGGCCTTGGCGCGGAAGCGGTCGACGAAGGATTGCAGGTGGGCGCGCTGCGCCTCCTGCTTGGCAGCCATCGACCTGGCCTGTTCCATCCGCATGGTGCGGACCTGCACGAACGTGTCGTAATTGCCGCCATAGGAGGTCAGCTTCAACTGGTCCAGATGCACGATGGTGGTCGGCACCTTGTTCAGCAGGCCGCGATCATGGCTGACGATCAGCATCGTGTGCGGATAGTTCTTAAGGTACTCCTCCAGCCACAGGGTGGCTTCCAGGTCCAGATGGTTGGTCGGCTCGTCCAGCAGCAGCAGGTCGGGTTCGGTGAACAGCACGCCGGCAAGCGCCACGCGCATCCGCCAGCCGCCGGAGAAATCCGAACAGGGGCGCTGCTGCGCCTCCGCATTGAAGCCCAGGCCGGACAGGATGCGGGCGGCGCGCGATTCTGCCGAATGTGCGCCGATATCGGCCAGCCGCGCATGAATCTCCCCGATCCGTTCCGGGTCGGTGGCGGTTTCGGCCTCCGCCAGCAGGGCGGTGCGTTCGGTATCGGCGGCCAGCACCGCCTCAATCAAGGTGGTTGACCCGGCCGGTGCCTCCTGCCGCACCCAGCCCATCTTCAGGCCCGGTGGCAGGAAGATGGAGCCGGCATCGGCGTGGATTTCGCCAGCGATCAGGCGCAACAGGGTGGATTTGCCCGTGCCGTTGCGGCCCACCAGGGCCACGCGGTGGCCGGCGGGAATGGTGACGCTGGCGCCTTCCAGCAAAAGCCGGCCGGCGATACGGTAGGTGAGGTCGGTGATCTGCAGCATGATGGGGTGGGCTTTACCACAGGCGCGCCCCGTGCAGAAGCGGCACGCATATATGCTCTCACAGATTGGACATTGTGGACGGACCTATACATCGGTATAAGGCCGCGCAAGTTTAACCGCTTAGGCCCAGGAGATTCCCATGGCTGTCGAACGGACGCTGTCGATCATTAAGCCCGACGCGACCCGCCGCAACCTCACCGGCAAGATCAATGCCCGCTTCGAGGAAAACGGTCTGCGTATCGTTGCGCAGAAGCGCGTTCAGCTCTCGAAGGCGCAGGCCGAGCAGTTCTACGATGTGCACCGCGAACGCCCCTTCTTTGGCGAGCTGGTGTCCTTCATGATCTCCGGCCCGGTGGTGGTGCAGGTTCTGGAAGGCGACAACGCCGTTGCCAAGAACCGTGAGATCATGGGCGCCACGAATCCGGCGAACGCTGCCCCCGGCACCATCCGCAAGGATTTCGCCGAGAGCATCGAGGCCAATTCCGTTCACGGCTCCGACAGCCTGGACAACGCCAAGATCGAAATCGCCTACTTCTTCTCCGGTACGGAGATCGTCGGCTGATTTCAGCCTGACGTAAGGTGCGTTTTGGTGAAAAGCCCGCCGGGGAGCATCTCCCCGGCGGGCTTTTTGCTTGGGAAAGCAAGGTGCAGAACATTGGGACGGGGGATGGCGACAGCCTTGCCACCATCCCTTCCCGCTCAGAACTTCACCGCAAAACTCACCCCCCATTCGCGGGGGCGGCCGTAACTCACCTCTGCCAGACCGAAGGCGGCACTGGCATTGCCGGAGACGAAATAGCGCCGGTCGGTCAGGTTGGTGACAAAAGCGGCTGCCGTCCAGCCGCCATCAGCCGAGGTATAGGTCAGCCGGGCGTTGGCGATGCCATAGCCGTCCTGGGTGATCAGCGCGGTATTGGCGACGTCATTATAGAATTTGCTGTAGGCGGACAGGTCGCCGCGCAGGGCCAGCGAACTGTCATCAGGCAGGATATAGGTATATTGCAGCCCGGTGGAGACAGTCCATTTCGGCGTCTTCACGAACTTGGCATCCTTGGTGATGGGCAGAATCTGTGTCGGCCCCAGGCCGGACCCGACCTCATCATAAGAGGCATCGGTGTAGCCGACGGCCAGATCGAAATCCAAACCCTTGGCCGGACGGGCCCGAACCTCTAGTTCGGCACCCTTGATGGTGCCCTTGGCGGCATTGGCCACGAAGTTGCGCGGCGTCTGGTTCACCGTGAGCTGGATATTGTCATATTTCGACAGATAGGCGGCGGCGTTCAGGATCAGCCGGTTATCGAACCAGCCGGTCTTGGCCCCCGCCTCATAGGTCCAGATGGTTTCCGGCTCATATTGCGTCACCTCTGAGGCATCGACCAGCGGCCGGGCATTGAACCCGCCGCTCTTGAAGCCCTTGCCGGCGGAAGCATAGAGCAGCACATCCTTGGTCGCCTTATATTCCAGCCCGGCCTTGGGCGTGAAGGCGTTCCACTTACTGGAACGCTGCACATCGGTGAAGATCACATTGTCGCGCTGGCGCTGGTTGAAGACGGAAATCCACTTCTTGTCCTGGTTCCAGCGGGCACCCAGCGTGACGCTCAATTCATCGGTCAGCTTCACATTGCCCTGGCCGAAGGCGGCATAGGAGCTGTTGTCGATATCATTGCGAATCCGGGTGGCCGGCGACAAGGGCGGCCCCAGCGGCGGCCAAAGGCCCATGGCCAGATCGGCCCGCGCCTTGTCGCTGCCTTCCTCCTTGAAATAATAGAGCCCGCCCACCCAGGTGACGCGACCATCGAAACTGTCACCACTGAGCTGAAGTTCCTGGCTGAACTGCCATTGGTCATCATCATTATAGGTTTCGCGGTACATAAAGGGCGTGTTGTCGCCATCGCGGCCGAACACGGCCGCCAGCTTGCGATAGGCGGTGATGCTCTTGATCTCCGCCCCGCCGACATCCCAGCTCAACGTCCCGGCCACGCCCCACAGGTCCAGATCATTGACATTGGGGCCGGTGCCCCAACTGGTGAAGGGGCTGTCGGTGACAAAGGAACCGTTCAGTGTGGGCTGGCCATTGGGCGCCACCACCCCGCGTGACGGGGCCACCAACTGGTTATAGTTGGTCAGGAACGGCACCCCGGTCAGGCCCGGTGCCGGGGCCACGGCCAGCAGCTTGTTCGGCGCGGAATGTTCGCGCGCGCGGGTCACATCGCCAACGATATGAAAGGTAACATTCTCCGCCAGTTCGGCCTGCATCTGCAGCCGGGCGCTGTCGGCATTGCGATTGCCCATATCCTGCCCATCCGACAGCCGCTTGGCATAGCCGTCGCGGTTGAGGGAGGAGGCAGAAATCCGGGTCAGCAGCTTGCCATCGGCCAGCGGCACATTCAGCGTGCCCTTGGCATCGAACCGGTTGAAGCGGCCGCCTGTCAGTTCCACCCGGCCACCGAAATCTTCCGTCGGGCGCTGTGTATTGATCAGTACGGCACCGCCGATGGTGTTCTTGCCGAACAGGGTCCCCTGCGGCCCGCGCAGCACCTCCACGCTTTGCAGATCGACCGCATCCATGATGCCGCCGATGGAGCGGGCATAATAAACCCCATCCACATAGAAGCCGACGCCCGGATCGCTGAAAATGGCAAAGTCATTCTGGCCGATACCGCGAATGAAGACAGTGGCATTGTAATTGCCACCGGACAGGGCGGCCGCCCCATCGAAACGGATATTGGGCGTGAACTTGGCAATGTTATCCAGCGTATCGACATTGCGCGTTTCCAGCGCTTCCGCCGTGAAGGCAGTCACGGCCACCGGGGTGGCCTGAATGGATTCCGACCGGCGGCGCGCGGTGACAACAATTTCATCCAGCGCCCCCTGATCGGCCTGCTGCGCGCCCACGGGGGCAGCACTGGCCAGGGCCAAACCCAAAATAATGGCTTTGCGGGATGCCACAGCAGGCGCGCGCGCGCCAACCCCCACCGGCGGGCGCCGATGTTGCCAACTGAACATGATGATCCTCCCTGGACCTTGTTTCTTAATTCAGGCCTCGGCGGGCCAACCTTTGCGGCTGGACCGTTATTTTTGCATAACCATCATGCTTCATTACTATTTACCCCGCAATGGGGTTTATAGCGGATCAATAGATCGCCCCATAAGTGTGGCTTATTTGTCCCGGTAGCGCTTGCCGGCCTTCACATGATCCTTGGCGCGGAAGGTGATGGCGGTGAATTCCGGCGGCTTGCGCGCCACCCAGCGGATGAAGTCGGCAATGTCGGGATGGGCCCGCAGGGCATCCAGCGTGTTATATTGCCGCGCCAGTTCCTTTTCCGACAGTTCGGCGTGGATCTTGCGGTGGCAGACCCGGTGCAGCATCACCGTGTCGCGCCCGCCCTGGCTGCGCGGCAGCAGGTGATGGGCATCCACGCTGGGACCATCCAGCATGGGCCGCCCGCACAGGCCACAGGGCCCAAGCTCTCGTGCCGCCGGGGCGGCACGGGCGCGGAGCAGCAGATCGGGTGGCGGCAGAGGCTTCAGGCGGTCCATAGGCGTGATACTGGATCGCCCGGACCGCCCGTCAAGGGGAAGCTTATTTCTGCTTCAGGAACGTATCCACCCGCAGCTTCACATTGGCGCGGATATCGGCATAGAACAGGCCGTAATCATGATAATGCATGGACCCGCCGGGCAGCGGCTGCAGGCCCAGCGCCGCCGCCGGTTCCACAATCAGTTCCCCCCGGTCACACCGCGCGGCCACGGATTTGGCCTTCAACGGTTGCAAGCCCCCCTCCCCCGGTGCGCCGGGGACGGCACCCAGCGCCCTGTCGGCCGTTGCGGCGGGCTGGTCGGCATCGAAGGTGATGGGATTGATGCAGAGAAGCTGCTTGCCGGCATCATCGCCATGGCGCTGCACATAGCGGCGTTCGGCCATGGGCAGGATCACATCAAGATTGGCGGTCGGCAGCAGGGCGTTCCAGGCCACCACGCAATGGGTCTGCGCCGGCTTGGCGCAAATTTGCAGGTTCTTGTAAGTCTTGGGGAAATCCCCCACCGACAGGTTCACGCCGATAATATAGGCGGCCACCATGCGGCCCTTCAGCGGCGTGCCATCAATCCGGCTTTCCAGCAGCCGCATCAGGTGAAAGCTGCCCTGGCTGTGGCTGGCCAGGATGAAGGGGCGGCCATTATTATAATGGGTCAGGTAATAATCGAAGGCGCGTTCGACATCGCCCGTGGCCAGATCGAACGCCTTGCCGCCATCGCCGTCCATGCTGGTGAAGGACAGGGTGGAACCCTGGCGGTAACGCGGGGCGAAGATACGACAGCAGCCATTGAACACACCGGCCTGCCGGGCAATCACGCTGGCATCGGTCCAGTCATTGGCCGCCTTGTCGGCAATATCCTGGTTCCAGCGATCCTTGGAGCGATAGGTGGTGGGGTGGACATAGAACACATCCACCACCGCATCCTTGGCCAGGGGTGTAGCCCCTGCCGGCAGGGCCGCCGCAGCCCCCAGCCCGCCCGGACCGGCGGCCCAGGCTTCCGCCTTGGCATAATCCGGCACCGGCGGCGGGGTCTGCTGGGCAAAGGGGGGCACCCCATCCGCCGCCTGAACAACACGGGTGGCAACAGTGGCGGCAAACAGGCTGATCCCGGCGGCCAGCAGGCGGGCGAAGGCTTGGTTCATGACAATCCCCGGCATGATATTGCCCAGCCTTAACACGGGCGCGGCGCGGGTGCGCTTGTGCGGTGGGGCGGGCGACCATCAGGCGGTTGCCCCCACCCCGACAAAAGTTGACACAAAATACACAATTCGACACAAATCAATAAAAACTGATAATATTTACCCATCCACCAAATGGACAAGAAATATATCAAACCTTCATTTTGAATGAATTCACGCCGAAGCTTCTGATCAATAAAGAAACAATCCCGGATCAGAGGCTGACATCATGTTCACAAGACGCGGATTCCTTGCCGCCACGGCAGCGCTTTCCCTGGCGCCCCGGGTCGCCTTTGCGGAGGAACAGGCCGATATCATCATCATCGGGGCCGGCCTTTCCGGCCTGAATGCCGCGCTGATTCTGCGCGAACAGGGCCTGCGCCCCATCGTGCTGGAAGCGGGTTCCCAGGTGGGTGGCCGGGTGCGCACCCACCAGACGGCCGATGGGCCCATCGATGTCGGGGCCAGCCAGATCGGCCGGTCCTATGCCCGCGTGCTGGATGCCTGCTGGCGCTACAAGCTGAAACTGATCCCGGAAGACCGCGACCTGCTGACCTTCGGCACGCATTACAAGGGGAGCTGGATCGATGCGGCGAGTTGGGAGAGCAACCCGCTGAACCAATGCGTCGGCGAGGAACGCAAAATCGCGCCCATGATGATGGGCTCCCGTCTGGTGGGGAAATATAACCCGCTGAAAGAGCTGGATGATTGGCTGAACCCCGCCTTCGCCGATCAGGATATCAGCCTGCGCACCCTGTTGCAGCGCCATGGCCACAGCGCGCAGGCCATTGAACTGGCCGCCCTGTCGGCCCCCGGCATCAGCATCGACGATACCTCCGTACTGCGCATGTGGCAGGAGGAAACGCGCGGCGCGCTGGACCGGAAGTTCGGCGGCCCGGCCAGCGGGCAGGAAGCCACCAAGCTGCACCCGTTTGGCGAACAGCATCGCCGCGATCTGGTGAACGGCCTGACCTCCACCTCCAATATCGACGGCGGCTGTCACCTGCTGCCGGCCGCCATGGCCGCCGATCTGGGCGATGCGGTGCGGCTGAACAAGCAGGTGACCGCCATTGACCTGACGGACACATCCGGCAGCGTGCGCTGTGCCGATGGCAGCCGCTACAAGGCCCGCTTCATCATCTCCGCCGTCCCCTTCACCCTGCTGCGCCAGGTTGCCATTTCCGGCGCCCCCGGCGGGGCGGCGGCCAAGGCCATTGCCCAGATGCCCTATGCCAATACGGCCCGGCTTTACATGCATGTGGAACCGTTCTGGCTGGAGGATGGGTTGCCCCCCTCCTTCAACAGTGACGGGCCGCTGGGCATGTTCTGGGCCATCGATAACCACAAGGGCACCGGCACCCACCGCGCCATGATCGTGATGGTGGGCCAGCGCGCCGCCGCGATCAGCCAGCGCGACCCCGATCAGGTGGTGCCCTTCCTGGTGGAGGAGCTGGCCCGCCTGCGCCCGGCCTCGGCCGGCAAGGTGAAGGTGGCGACCTATAAGGACTGGGCCCGCGACCCGCTGCAACGGGGCTGCGGCTTCAGCCTCGCCCCCGGCCAGATCAACAGTTTCGCGCGCGACATGAACCAGCCCTGGCAGGTGATGCATTTCGCTGGCGAACACACGCGGCGCAGCGATTTCGGCATGGAATCGGCCATGGAAAGCGGCGAACGCGCCGCCCTGGAAGTGCTGACCCGCGCCGGGTGAGGTGCCGGGGCACAGGAACAGGCACCGGTGCCAAGGGGACGGGGAACCCCGGCAGCGGTCCTTTGAAAACAAAACCAACCATCAATCAGGAACAGGTAGGGGATAATATGGGACACGCAAAGAAACTCGCCATCGGCACCGCCGCCATGCTGCTGTGCGGCAGCCCGGCTTTGGCCCAGCAGGGCCAGGGGGACGATCTGCTGCTGGAAGAGATCGTGGTGACGGCCCGGCTGCGCAGCGAAACGCTGCAAGCCGTGCCGCTCTCCATCTCCGCCGTTACGGCAAAGGAGATTGAGCGGGCCGGCATCACCGATATGAGCAGTCTGGCCGGTGCCACCGCCGGATTGCAGATCGACACCACCGGCGGCAAGACCACCACCACCCCGGTGGTGCGCGGCCTGTCCCAGGTCTCCCGCTCCGATGACGAAAACAACGTCCCCGTCTTCATCGATGGCGTCTATGTCTCCGGCCGCGACGGCATTGATGGCAGCCTGCTGGATGTGGAGCGGATCGAGGTGGTGAAGGGCCCGCAAAGCGCGCTCTATGGCCGGAACTCCTATGCCGGCTCCATCAATTACATCACCAAAAAGCCGACGGACACGCCATCTGGCAGTGCGGCGGTCACCGTGGGCGATGATAACCGTTTCACCGCCAAGGGCTCCCTTTCTGGCCCGCTGGTGGCGGAAAAGCTGTTCGCCCGGCTGGCCGCCGCCTATGACCAGTGGGACGGTTCCTATGGCGACAGCGACCTGAAGATCGGCGGTTACAAGTCGCGCTTTGCCTCTGGCGGGCTGCGGCTGGTGCTGGACAGCGGGTTTGAGGCCAATGCCAATATTTATTATTCCAATGATGATATCGGCCCCGCCCCGCAGATCATCTTCGCCGGCAATTGCCAGCGTATCGCCGGGGCGCTGGGGGCTTGGTGCGGTGCCTATCCCGGCGTGAAAGACCCGGATTTCAGCGGCTATGACCGCCGCGCCAAGGGGACGGAGCGGGAAACCATGCGCTCCAGCCTGACCCTGACCCAGGATCTGGGCGCCGTGCGCCTTTCCTCCATCACCGGCTATAACCGGCTGGACACGCGCAGCTATACCGACCTCGACCGGCAATATAAGGGCGTGCCCTTCGCCTATACGCTGGCCGGCCAGACCGGCACGGTGAACCTGACGGCGCTGCAGGGCTCCGGCGGCAACAGCTATGATGTCTCCCAGGAATTCCGGGTGGAATCCAGCGATGACGGGCCGTTCCAGTGGATTGTCGGTGGCTCCTATTACGGTTACCGGTTCAACACCGACTCGCCCTATGCCATTGATACCAGCCCGGTGCCGGCCGGCGCGCGGCTGACCTCTGCCGGGGCCATCGCCCTGGCGGCGGGGTTGAAAAACATTCCTGATGCCAGCCTGCAGGACAGTTTCTTCAGCGCCTATTTCAGCCGCAACCGCAAGGAAACGGCGGCCTATGCCGCCTTTGGTGCTGTGCAGTACACCTTTGCCGAGGCGCTGACGGCCCGGGCCGAACTGCGCCATACGGATGAAACCAAGACGCTGTTCCAATATGGGGCGACCACCACCAAGGTGGACAAGAGCTTCAAATATCTGACCCCGCGCTTCACGCTGGACTACAAGGCGGATGATAATCTGCTGCTCTATGCCTCGGCGGCGCGCGGGGCCAAGGCCGGCGGCTTCAACGCCACCGCCCCCACGGCCGACGAACTGCCATTTGATCCGGAATTCAACTGGACCTATGAGGTGGGCGTGAAAAGCGACCTGCTGGACCGCAAGCTGCGCCTGAACCTGTCCGTCTTTGATGTGGAGATGGAGGGCATCCAGATCACCAACCCGTCCGCCACCTCCCCCACCATTTTCCTGACCAAGAATGCCGGCACCGGCCGCAGCCGGGGCTTTGAACTGGAAGTGACAGCCAAACCGTTGGAGGGGCTGACGCTGCAGGGTTCCTATGCCTATGCCGACTCATACTTCGTCAATGCCAAGGATGGCTCGCTGCGCTCCTATCCCAGCTTTGTCAGCAATTACGATGTCTCCGGCAACCCGCTGCCGCGTCAGGCAAAGCATCTGGCCAATGCCAGCATCCAATATGAAACCGGGCTGACAGCGGCACTGGATGGCTATATCCGCACCGATATCCAGTATAATTCAAAGAAGAACGGCTTCACCACGCCGGACCTGGGCTATGTCAAGGGCCGCATGCTGGTGAATGCCAAGGTGGGCCTGATTTATGATCAGGTGGAGGCCTCCTTCTGGGTGCGCAACCTGTTCAATAATGACACGCCAGTGCTGGCGCAATCCGCCCTGATCCTGAATACACTGGGCCGCCAGCCAGTGGTTCTGCTGCCCGAGCTGCGCAGCTTTGGGGCGACGGTCAGTTACAAGTTCTGATGATCGGGCGGGCGGCTGTCCCTATGGGCAGCCGCCCGCCGTTTCATATTAAATCAGCTCACCCCGGCGGATGGCGGCATAGCGGTCATTCACCGCCTGCCAGTTCACCACATTCCACCAGGCCGCCAGGTAATCCGCCCGGCGGTTCTGGTATTTCAGGTAATAGGCGTGTTCCCACACGTCATTACCCATCAGCACCGCCTTGCCATCCATCAGCGGCGTATCCTGGTTGGGGCGGGCGACAATCTCCAGCTTGCCGGCTTTGTCGGCGGTGACGAACACCCAGCCGGAGCCGAACTGCTTGGTGCCGGCCGCGTTGAACGTCTTTTTGAAATCCTCAAACCCGCCCAGATCGCGGGTGATGGCCTCCGCCACGGTACCCGTGGGCGCACCGCCGGCCTTGGGCCCCATGATGGACCAGAACATGGCATGGTTGGCATGGCCACCGCCATTGTTGCGGATGGCGCTGCGCACCCCTTCAGGCACCTCCGGCAGGCGGCGCAGCAGTTCCGGCAGGGTCAGCGATGCCAGTTGGCTATGCTCCGACAGGGCCTTGTTCAGGTTGGTGACATAGGCCTGATGGTGCTTGTCATGGTGCAGCGACATGGTTTGCGCATCAATATGCGGTTCCAGCGCTTCCGGCGCATAGGGCAAGGGCGGCAGGGAGACGGGGCCGCCCGTGGCCTGGGCAAAGGCCACATGCGGCATCGCCCCGCCGGCGGCCGCCAGCGCCAAACCGGCGGCACCGGCCAGCATCATTTCCCGGCGGCCCGGTTCCAGACCCATCCGCTTCACATCGGCATTCATCATCAACCTCTTCGTCCGGTGAACAAGAATAAGGTGGCGTCGGGGGCCGCCAGCTCCCACTATCACACGCGCTGGGGTTCTCCCCGGCAACTTTGTGGCTATTCAGGAAACTGGCAGATGGGACGCGTTGTCCTGCTCAACAAGCCCTATGATGTGATGTGCCAGTTCACCGATGAGGGAACCGGGCACAAGACGCTGGCAGAATTCATCAAGGAGCCCGGCATCTATCCCGCCGGGCGGCTGGACCGCGACAGCGAAGGGCTGGTGGCGCTGACCGATGATGGGGCGCTGATCGCCCGCGTCAGCCAGCCGCGCCATAAATGGCCGAAAACCTATCTGGTGCAGGTGGATGGCGCGGTGACGGAAGAGGCTTTGGCGCAATTGCGCGGCGGGCTGGACCTGAAGGACGGCCCCACCCTGCCGGCCGAGGCCCGCGCCGTGCCGGAGCCCGACTGGCTGTGGCCGCGCGACCCGCCGGTGCGGTTCCGCAAATCCATCCCCACCAGTTGGGTTGAAATCGTGCTGCGCGAAGGGCGCAATCGGCAGGTCCGCCGCATGACCGCCGCCGTGGGCTTCCCTACCCTGCGCCTGATCCGCATCGGGATTGGTGATTGGCGGCTGGACGGGCTGGCACCGGGGGAATGGCGGGTTGCCCCCTGATCAGGCGGCAACCACCCGATCCACCGTTTCCGGCGACTGTTCGATGATTTTCAACAAGGTGCGGGCCACGGGGTCGGGCGTGTAGCGCCCCTGTTCCCAATTGCGCACGCTGTCCAGTTCCAGCCCGAAGCGGGCGGCAAAGGCCGCCTGGGTCAAGCCCAGCCGTTCCCGGATCGCCTTCACATCGACATGGGTGGGGGCGCGGCGCCATTCCACCCGCAGCCCCAATAAGGCCAGGGCAGAGACTGCCGCTTCCGGGTTCGGGACGCTGGGGAAGGTGATGGCCACCACCTCATCCGCCGCCAGACGGTTCAACAGGCCGTGCGCCTGACGCAAACCAAGCCCCAGTTCAGCCAGCCGCTGCGCCAATGTTACCGGCTGGCCCAGCGGGCCTGTCCGCGTCAGCATGGCATGGGCGGGAGAGCCTGAAAGCGGCTGGCCTATGGCCGGGGCGGGCGCCGGTTGTTCTAACCGCGCCCTGAATGACGAGCCTGTCGACATCCGCCACCTCCATCAACCTGTAACCCACAGCGTTCAATCCAGCCCGGCTGAGCGCACCGGGAAACAGACCTTCAACATGGGCATCCTCAACAAACAGGCAACGCCCTTCCAGCCGCAATAGCCCGAGCATCCGCATGGTGCCCAGCGGTGTCCGGGCGATCACCACCCACACCGGATGTTCCGACATCGGATCAAGATCAATGGTGATAGTGGCGCGAATCACCGGCGATGTCCAATCAATGGTACGCGCAGCGCTTACCAGCATCAAAAGCCCTTGGAATGATCAGATGCCAACCTGCTTATAAGGAAAGGGCCGGTCAATCGACCGGCCCCGTCACAGATCAATGCCCGCCGCCTGACAGCGCCTTGACGATTTCTTCCGTCATCTTCTTGGCGTCGCCCAGCAGCATCATGGTGTTGGGGCGGAAGAACAGTTCGTTCTCCACACCGGCATAACCGGCACCCATGGACCGCTTGATGAACAACACCGTCTTGGCCTTTTCCACATCCAGGATGGGCATCCCGTAAATGGGGCTGGACGTGTCGGTCTTGGCGGCCGGGTTGGTCACGTCATTGGCACCAATGACATAGGCCACGTCCGCCTGACCGAAATCACGGTTGATCTCGTCCAGTTCGAACACCTCGTCATAGGGCACATTGGCTTCGGCCAGCAGCACATTCATATGGCCGGGCATACGACCGGCCACGGGATGGATGGCGTATTTCACCTCCACCCCTTCCTTCTTCAGCAGGTCGGCCATTTCACGCAGCGCGTGCTGGGCCTGGGCCACCGCCATGCCATAACCCGGCACGATGATAACCTTGGCGGCGTTCTTCATGATGAAGGCCGCATCATCGGCTGAGCCGGCCTTGAAGGAACGATCCACCGCCGCACCGCCCGCCGGGCCGGCCGCAGCGGCATCGCCGCCAAAGCCACCCAGGATGACGTTGAAGATGGACCGGTTCATGCCCTTACACATGATGTAGGACAGGATGGCGCCCGAGGCACCGACGAGCGATCCGGTGATGATCAGCAGCGGGTTCTGCAGCGTGAAGCCGATACCCGCCGCCGCCCAGCCGGAATAGCTGTTCAGCATGGAAACGACCACCGGCATATCGGCACCGCCGATCGGCAGGATCAGCAGCAGGCCCAGCGCCAGCGCCACGGCAACGATCAGCCAGAAGATCACCGGGCTCTGCGTGATGCAGAGCAGCACGATCAGCAGCAGGGTGGCGATACCCAAACCGGCATTCAGCATATGCTGGCCGCTGAACTGCAGCGGCTTGCCCGAGACCAGACCCTGCAGCTTGGCGAACGCCACCAGGGAGCCGGTGAAGGTGATGGCACCGATGGCCACCCCCAGGCTCATTTCAATCAGGGAGCCGACATGGATATTGCCCGGTTCCCCGATATTGAAGCTCTCCGGTGAGAAGAAGGCAGCGGCAGCCACGAACACGGCGGCCAGACCGACCAGGGAGTGGAAGGCCGCCACAAGTTGCGGCAGCTCCGTCATCTGGATGCGCTTGGCGATGACATAGCCAATGCCGCCGCCGATGGCCAAACCGGCCACGATCAACAGCCAGGCCAGACCACCAATATCGGGGGTGACCACCAGGGTGGTGACGATGGCCACGGCCATGCCGACCATGCCGAACCGGTTGCCGGATTGCGCCGTGGCCGGGCTGGACAGCCCGCGCAGCGCCATGATGAAACAGACCGCCGCCGCCAGATAGGCGAGCGAAGCAACGATAACCATGAATCGCCCCCCTTACTTGGCGTTGCCGCCGGCAGCCGGCGTCTTTTTCTTGTACATGGCCAGCATCCGCTGGGTGACCATGAAGCCGCCGAAGATGTTCACGGCGGCCAGGATGGTGGCCAGGAACCCGAAGAGCATCGACCAGCCGGAGATCGCAGACCCGGTGGCGATGAGCGCGCCGACAATGATGACGGAGGAAACAGCGTTGGTGACGGCCATCAGCGGCGAATGCAGGGCCGGCGTCACCCGCCACACCACGTAATAGCCCACGAAACAGGCCAGCACGAAGATGGTGAGCCCGGTGACGATGAAGGGCGGGCCGGCGGCCATGGCGGCATGGGTGGCCACGGAGGCGGCCTGATTGGCCAGATCGGCGGCGTTATCGGCCAGGGCCTTGGCCTGGTTGGCCAGTTCCGCCGCGTCCTGGGCGTGCTTTTGCGGATCCATATTATCCCTCCCGATCAGGCGGCGGCCGGCTTGAAGGCGGAATGGACGATGGTGCCGTCACGGGTCAGGCCCGTGCCCTTCACCACCTCATCCTCCCAGTTCAGCTTCAGGGTCTTCGTCTCCTTGTCGACGAAGGGGGTGATGAAATTCAGCAGGTTCTTGGCATAAAGCGCCGAGGCATCGACGGCGATGCGGCCGGGCATATTGATGCGGCCGACAATCTTCACGCCATATTTCTCCACCACCTCACCGGCGACGGAACCTTCGACATTGCCACCCTGCTCGCAGGCCAGATCCACCAGGATCGCCCCCTGCTTCATGGTCTTCAGCATCTCGTCGGTCACCAGCACTGGGGCCTTGCGGCCGGGGATCAGGGCTGTGGTGATGACGATATCCTGCTTCTTGATCGTCTCCGCGATCAGGGCCGCCTGCTTGGCCTTGTATTCCGGGGACATTTCCTTGGCATAGCCGCCGGCGGTCTGCGCCTGCTGGAATTCCTCATCCATCACGGCAACGAAGGTGCCGCCCAGGCTTTCCACCTGTTCCTTGGTGGCCGGGCGCACGTCGGTGGCCGAGACCACGGCTCCCAGACGCTTGGCCGTGGCGATGGCCTGCAAGCCGGCCACGCCGGCCCCCATCACCAGGGCACGAGCCGGCGGCACGGTGCCGGCGGCCGTCATCATCATCGGGAAGGCGCGGCCAAATTCGTTGGCCGCCTCAATCACTGCCCGGTAACCGGCCAGGTTGGACTGCGACGACAGGATATCCATGCTCTGCGCGCGGGTGATGCGCGGCATGAATTCCATGGCAAAGGCATCAACCTTGGCATTGGCATAGGCGGTCACCGATTCCGGCGCGCCATAGGGGGACAGGCCGGCGATCAGGATGGCGCCGGGCTTCAGCAGCGCCAGCTCATCCACATCACCTTCGCCGGCGGTCAGCGGACGCTGCACCTTCAGCACGATATCGGCACCGGTCAGGGTGGTGGCGACATCCGGGGTGATCTTGGCGCCAGCCAGGGCAAAGGCATCATCGGTGATGGCGGAGCCAAGGCCGGCGCCGGTTTCCACCACCACCTCAAACCCCAGCCCGATATATTTGCGTACCGTTTCCGGCGTGGCCGCAACGCGCAATTCATGCGCACGGCGTTCCTTCGGTATGGCGATCTTCATTGCGATCCGATTCCCCCTCTGGCTTCAGTGACGCCCGGCTTGGCCGGAACCCCGGAGACGGTTGGCCCGCCTGCGACATGATCGGTCCCGGCCGGATTTGTTTTGCATCGGCACGATGCCTGATCCGGTAATCTTTGTGAAGCTTCGCGGGACGTCCGCCCAGTTTCACATCGGCAGAATGGCGGGGCAAAAATACCCATGTCCACGGTGCCGACGCCAGCAGGCCAAGTGTCGCGGTGGACAGGGAGCCCGATCAAAAAACAAGGAATTACGCCAAATTTCATTGTTCCACCGGTGTCATAGGTAATTTTGTTTCCTAAAACATCTACGACCTTCGACCTGCCCGCTATGCGCCCATGTGGAACCGGCCCCGCGTCCTGCTGGTTGCTGCAACGGCGAAGACTGGACCAGAGGGGGCGTTCCAGCGCAGATTGGGCCGCAGGAACCGACAAAGGTGATCAGAGCATGAGTGACGCGACCAACACGGAAAAGCACCCGGTGGCCGAGGCCGCCCGCAGCCTGTTCAAGGAACTGACCGATGCCGGCAAACCCGTGGTGGGCACTGGCATGGGCGAAGGCCGCATCTATCTGCGCGTGGCCGGCCCCGACCATGGCGCACCGGCGGAATATCGCGGTTACCCGGTGGTGGTACTGACGGATGAAGGCATCAAGCGCTGAAAACAACCTTCCCTTGACGGGTCGATATATCCGCCGCACCCTCAAACATGCGTTTAAAAATAAGCATGGAGAGGAAACGGATGCGCGCGCTGTTGTGCAAGGAATATGGGCCGCCCTCGCGGCTGGCCATTGAACCGGTTGCCCCGCTGCCCCTGGGGCCGGGGCAGGTGCGGATCGCGGTTCATGCGGCGGCGATGAATTTCGCCGACACGCTGATGATTGAGGGGAAGTACCAGGAAAAGCCGCCCTTCCCCTTCACCCCCGGCCTGGAATGCGCCGGTGAGGTGGTGGAGGTGGCGGCCGATGTGACCCATCTGCTGCCCGGCCAGCGGGCCATGGCGCTGGCCGCCCATGGCGCCTTTCGCAGCGACACGGTGGCCGATGCCAGCCTGACCCTGCCCTTGCCCGATGGCATGGATTTCCCCAGTGCTGCCGCCTTCCCCGTCGCCTATGGCACCTCGCATCTGGCGCTGACGGTGCGGGCGGGGCTGAAGCCGGGGGAAACCCTGCTGGTGCTGGGGGCTGCCGGCGGCGTGGGGCTGACGGCGGTGGAGATCGGCAAGGCACTGGGCGCACGGGTGATCGCCGCTGCTTCCTCAGAAGAAAAACTGGCCCTGGCCAAGGCGCATGGCGCCGATGAGCTGGTGAATTACGCCACCGATGATTTGCGCACGCGGATCAAGGAACTGGCGCCCAAGGGCGTGGATGTCGTTTATGACCCGGTGGGCGGCGATCTGTTCGATGCTGCCCTGCGCTGCCTGGGCTGGGGCGGGCGCATTGTCACCATCGGCTTTGCGTCCGGCCGTATCCCGCAAGTGCCCGCGAATATCCTGCTGGTGAAAAACTGCGCGGTGCTGGGCCTGTTCTGGGGCGCCTATCGCCAGTATGACCGCACCACCCTGACCGACAGCCTGCGGGCCCTGCTGGCGCTGTGGAGTGCTGGCAAGCTGCGCCCCCATATCAGCCACCTGCTGCCGCTGGAGCAGTATGAGGCTGCCTTTGCCCTGCTGTCGGGCCGCCAATCCACCGGCAAGGTGGTGATGACAGTCGGCTAAAAATACAACCGCCGCACCGGTTGCCCGGTGCGGCGGTCCAATCGAACCCCGAAAAGGGATCGTTACTTACTGAATGGATTCGCCATGCAGGGCGATATCCAGACCGTCACGCTCGGCATCCTCATCCACCCGCAGACCGATGGTGAACTTGATGGCGTAGAGGATGATGGCCGACACCACACCAGACCAGACCAGGGTGATCAGCACGCTGTAAGTCTGGGTCCAGATCTGGCCGATATTGCCTTCCAGGGCACCAGCCGTGCCACCGATGGCAGCCTTGGCAAACACACCGGTCAACACGGCACCGACGATACCACCCACGCCATGCACACCCCAGACGTCCAGGCTGTCGTCATATTTCAGCGCGTGCTTGATGGTGGTGGAAGCGAAGTAGCAGATGACGCCGGCAGCCACACCGATACCCAGGGCGCCATCTACACCGACAAAGCCAGCAGCGGGGGTGATGGCAACCAGACCCGCCACCGCACCGGAAATGATACCCAGGATGGAGGGCTTACCCTTCACACCCCATTCCACGAACATCCAGGCCAGGGCGGCGGTGGCGGCGGCAACCTGGGTCACCAGCATGGCCATGCCCGCACGGCCATCGGCGGCCACAGCAGAACCGGCATTGAAACCGAACCAGCCAACCCACAGCATGGAAGCACCGATCAGCGACAGCACCAGATTGTGCGGCTTCATGTCGGACGTGCCATAGCCCTTGCGCTTGCCCAGAACGATACAGGCAACCAGACCAGCAATACCGGCATTGATATGCACCACGGTGCCGCCGGCATAATCCAGCACGCCGTCACCCATCAGGAAGCCACCACCCCACACCCAATGGGTGACGGGGGAGTAAACCAGCAGCGACCACAGCACTGCGAAGACCAGCAGCGCCGAGAACTTCATCCGGTCGGCGAAGGCACCGGTGAACAGGGCCGGGGTGATGATGGCAAAGGTCATCTGGAAGGTGATGAACACCGATTCCGGAATGGTGCCATTCAGTTTGGTGACTTCCAACCCGGCCAGAAAGGCGCGGCTGAGATCGCCGATATAGAGATTGCCGGTGCCGAATGCCAGGCTGAAACCCGCAACAACCCACAACACGGAAATCACGCAGCAGATGGCAAAGGACTGCATCACCATCGCCAGGACATTGGGCTTACGCACCATGCCGCCATAGAACAGCGCCAGCCCCGGAATGGTCATGAACAGGACCAGGGCCGTGGAGGTCAGCACCCAGGCGGTGTTACCGCTGTCCAGGGTCGGGGTCGGTGCCGCGTCCTGAGCGAGGGCCACGCCCGGCATCATCGCCAGACACGCCGCGAGAAGAAGTTTGTTCAAACGATTCATGTGGCTCCCCATTCTTGTGGGCACGGGGCCGACCGGCCGCCGCACACGCCGTTCCCTGCCTATTCAAAGTCCGTGCCGTCCGTGGAAGCGGCGGAATCCCTTGCGTGCCACCCCCGATGAATCGGTGCCAACATAGCAGGAAACCGCCCGAAAAGCTCCCATCTGCACAAAAAATAGGCCATTTTTCCTGTCACAAAAATCTCGAAAACCCCTTGTTTTCTGCGGAACCATCCCTAATCGGCCCCGGACGGGGCAAATGATTCACTGCCCACAATAGCTAGTGCCTAATTTATATGCAGAAAATGGGGTGATTTGGATCATTGCTCAGCCATGCCTGTTTCGGATGACATATTGCCGAAGCCATGCAACCGGCCATGGAAGGCTGAACCGATCTGTGCCAGCATCCGTTCCGGTTCGTGGCCTTGCCCCATCGCCCCTCGGGCGGTTGGGTGGGGCAGAACCATGCGCGAGTATGAGAGGCGTGAAGCAGGGGGGACGATTAAGAATGATCGATAATCAGACAGAACAGCGCCTCGACCAGGAACTGCGTCAGGCCCCGCGCAATGCGCTGGCCCTGGTGCTGGCCGGCGGCCGTGGCAGCCGATTGAAGCAACTGACCGACCGCCGGGCCAAGCCGGCGGTGCATTTCGGCGGCAAGTTCCGCATCATCGATTTCGCACTGTCCAATTGCATCAATTCCGGCTTCCGCCGCATTTCGGTGCTGACCCAATACAAGTCCCATTCGCTGCTGCGGCATCTGCAGCGCGGCTGGAACTTCCTGCGCGGGGAAATCGGCGAATTCATCGATCTGCTGCCGGCACAGCAGCGCATCGACGAAACAAGCTGGTATCAGGGCACGGCCGACGCCGTGTTCCAGAATCTGGACATCCTGCGCAGCCATGAGGCCGAATGGGTGCTGATCCTGGCCGGCGACCATATCTACAAGATGGATTACGCCAACATGCTGGCCCATCACATCCGCACCGGTGCGGATGTGACGGTGGGCTGCATTGAGGTGCCGCGCGCGCAGGCCAGCGGCTTTGGCGTGATGGCGATTGACGAGAGCAACCGCATCACCAGTTTTCTGGAAAAGCCGGCCGACCCGCCGCCCATGCCCGGCAAGCCCGATATCTCGCTGGCCAGCATGGGCATCTATATTTTCAATGCCGAGTTCCTTTACGAACATCTGGAACGCGACGCGGGTGAGCAGACTTCGTCGCGCGATTTCGGCAAGGACATCATCCCCTATCTGATCGACAAGGCCAAGGTGATGGCCCACCATTTCAGCGAAAGCTGTGTGCGCAACCGCGCCCAGCCGGGGGAGGCCTATTGGCGCGATGTCGGCACAGTGGACGCCTATTGGGAGGCCAATCTGGACCTCTGCCACGTTTCCCCCTCGCTGGATATCTATGATCCAAGCTGGCCGATCTTCACCTATCAGGAACAATTGCCGCCGGCCAAATTCGTCTTTGATGATGATGACCGGCGCGGCATGGCGGTGGACAGCATGGTGTCCGCCGGCTGCATCCTGTCCGGTTCCGTCGTCCGCCGCTCCTTACTGTTCAACAAGGTGCGCATCCATTCCTATTGCGAGTTGAACGACGCGGTGATCCTGCCGGAGGTGGAGATCAACCGGAATGTACGGCTGACCAGGGTGGTGGTGGATCGCGGCTGCGTCATCCCCGCCGGCCTGGTGGTGGGGGAGAATGCGGAAGAAGATGCACGCCGCTTCTATCGCAGCGAACAGGGTGTGGTATTGATTACCCAAGCCATGCTGAAAAAGCTGGAAAGCTGATCAGGATGGGTGGCGACGGCCCAGGCCTTCGCCGCCCCCTGGCGTGGGAGGGGCGTGATGAAGACCTATCCGGGTGATTTCGTGCTGGACCCGATGGGTCGGCGGGTTCCCCTGCATGGGGCCGACGGCTTTGCCGCCATGCGCGCGGCGGGCCGGGTTGCCGCTGCCTGCCTGGACCATCTCACCGCCTTCGTGCAGCCGGGTGTCAGCACCGGGGCGCTGGACCGTATCGCCGATACGTTCATGCGCGACCATGGGGCCATTCCCGCCACGCTGGGCTATCACGGCTATCCCAAATCCTGCTGCATCTCCCCCAACCATGTCGTCAACCATGGCGTGCCGGATGATCAGGTGCTGCTGAAGGAGGGCGATATCGTCAATATCGACGTCACCGCCATTCTGGACGGCTGGTATGGCGATACCAGCCGGATGTATCTGGTGGGGACGGTGAACCCGCGCGCCGCCCATCTGGTGCGCACCACCTATGATGCCACCATGGCCGGCATCAATGAGGTGGCGCCGGGCAAACATCTGGGCGATGTCGGCCATGTCATCGACCGCATGGCCCGTGCCGTCGGCTATTCCAGCGTGCGCGACTATGTGGGCCATGGCATCGGCCGGGTGTTCCATGATGCGCCCGATGTGATGCATTGGGGCAAGCCGGGACGCGGCATGAAGCTGGTGCCCGGCATGATCTTCACCGTGGAACCGATGTTGAACCAGGGCGGCCCCGGTCTGCGCCAGTTGGATGATGGCTGGACCAACATCACCCGCGACCTGTCCCTTTCCGCCCAGTTCGAACATACGGTGGGGGTGACGGCGGACGGGGTGGAGATTTTCACCCTCTCGCCGGCCGGGCTGGATTGCCCGGCGGGGGCGATCAAGCCGTTATCCCGATAACGCAACCCGTTTCACAGGCTCTCGGAATCATCATGCGCGTTCTTTTCGTCACGTCGGAATGTCTGCCCTATGTGAAGACCGGCGGCTTGGGCGATGTCGCCGGCGCCTTGCCGGCGGCCCTGCGGGCCGAAGGGGCAGATGTGCGGCTGCTGTTGCCGGGATATCCCGGCGTGCTGGAAAAGCTGGAAAATGTAAAACCGCTGCGTGACCTGCGCGGGATGCCGGGCCTCACCTCCCAGGCGCCGGCCCGGCTGTTGTCGGGGCGCGGGGTGGATGGCAGCACGGTTTATGCCCTGGATGTGCCTTCCTTCTTCGGGCGTAAGGGCAACCCCTATCTGGGGCCGGACGGCAAGGATTGGAGCGATAATCACCTGCGCTTCGCCGCCCTGGGCCGCACGGCGGCCCTGATCGGGCTGGATGGCGATGGCGGGCGTGGGCGGGCCGGCTGGAAGCCGGAGGTGGTGCATGGGCATGACTGGCAGGCGGGGCTGGCCTCTGCCTATCTACGCCATCCGCTCTGGCCCTTTGGTGATGCCAAGCGCCCCGGCACCGTCTTTACCATTCACAACATGGCCTTCCAGGGCCTGTACCCGTCCGACCTGCTGCCCACCCTGGGCATCCCCTGGGACAGCTACACGCCCAATGGCTTGGAATTCCATTCCCAGCTCAGTTTCCTGAAGGCAGGGTTGGTCTATTCCGACCGCCTCACCACCGTCAGCCCGACCTATGCCACCGAAATCCAGGGGGAAACCATGGGGTTCGGGCTGGACGGGCTGTTGCGCGCCCGGGCCGCCGCCCTGGAGGGCATTCTGAACGGCATCGATACCGATGCCTGGGACAGCCGGCATGACCCGCTGCTGGTCAGCCCCTATGATGCCGACCAGTTGGGGGCGAAAATCCCCAACAAGGCGGAATTGCAGCGGATTTTCGGGCTGGCGCCCGATCTGCACGCCCCCCTGTTCGGCATTGTCAGCCGACTGACCGACCAGAAGGGCATCGATCTGGTGGTCGAAGCCCTGCCCTATCTGGTGGAAAGGGGCGCACAACTGGTGGTGCTGGGCACCGGCAGTGCGGCGCTGGAACAGGCGCTGGCCGGGGCCGCCCGCCGCTTCCCCGGCCGGGTGGGGCTGGTGCTGGGCTACGACGAGGCATTGTCGCACCGGCTGCAGGCCGGGGTGGATGTGCTGATGGTGCCGTCGCGGTTTGAACCCTGCGGCCTGACCCAGATGTATGCACTGCGCTATGGCAGCCTGCCGCTGGTGGCCCATGTCGGCGGGCTGGCCGATACGGTGACGGATGTGACGGAGGACAGCCTGGCCACCGGTACGGCCACCGGCTTCACCTTCGCCCCCGTCA
The DNA here is from genome assembly GCA_943370215.1 of Azospirillum sp. RU38E. GTDB lineage: Bacteria > Pseudomonadota > Alphaproteobacteria > Azospirillales > Azospirillaceae > Niveispirillum. Next base: position 195,204 of record CALRQC020000003.1, on the reverse strand, counting down.
CCGTGGCCGCCATGCTGCCCGCCATTGACCGGGCGCTGACCCTGTACCACCGCAGCGACCTGTGGCGGCAGGTGCAGCGCAACGCCATGGGGCGCGACGTCTCCTGGGCGGCATCGGCCCGCAATTATGTGGCCACATACAAGGCGGCGATGGAGGCGGCGGGGCAGTAAGCCCCGATAACAAAACGCCCCGCCGACAATATCGGCGGGGCGTCACAGCGCGCGTCATCAACACCCTGACGGGTGCCCATAACGCCTGTCGTTCAGCCTTGCGGCCGTTGTCCGTCGAGGATTACTCCTCGTCACCTTCCTCGGCGTCGGCTTCGATCTGGTCGGCCAGATCGCGCAGCATGTCGGCCACGTCTTCATGGCTGGTCTCTTCAACGGCCTGGTTCACCGCCGCTTCGATCATGGCGATCGCGACATAACCGGAAAGTGCGCCACCTTCCTTCATGGCCGCTTCAAGATGCTTCTCGGCCAGGTCGAGCGCCTTGTCGAAGAGCTGCTCGGCGGCGCTGGTGTTGGTCGGTTCGGACATGGATGGACCCCTTCCGGGAGTAGAGATTACCGGTAAGCCCCTTCTAACATCCTTTGCCGCGTCCTGCTTGCCGAAATGTGGGTCACCACCTATGCCCAGGCGGGGCACGCCCCCCGACGTAAGCGGGCTTGACCCGGACGGTGGCTGCCTCTATGCGCGGTGGGATGACGACGATCGATCTGAACCTGTTGCGCGACCCGGCCCGCTTCCGGCACTGGGTACAGGACCATGTGCGCTTTGGCGACCTGGACCCGCTGGGCCATGCCAACAATAATGCCATCAATATCATCATGGAAAATGGCCGGGTGGCGCTGTTGGACCGGATGGAAATCCGCCCGCTGCTGCCAGACGGCCTGATGGTGATCAAAACCACCCGGACCGAATTCAACGCGGAGGTGCATCGCCCCGCCCGGCTGGATATCGGTGTCGGCATCGGAACGGTCGGCACCAGCTCCTACAGCATCCTGGCCGGTCTTTTCGTAAACGGAATGAATGCCGCCACACATGAGGCGTGGATGGTGTTGATCGACCGGCAGAGCCGCCGCCCCGTGCCGTTGCCGCCGGAAGTCCGCGCCATTCTGGCCGACAATATCATTCTATAATTTCGACCCCGAAACGAAAGTCACCCCCATGGCCGCCCCCCGCCGGCACACCAGCAAGCCCCGCCCCAGCCACCGCCCGCCCGCCAAGGTGCGGCAGGAACCGCCCACCCATGGCCCGGTGGAGGTGACCATCACCCGTGTCGGCGGGCGGGGTGACGGCCTGGCGGAATGGCAGGGCCACCGGCTTTATGTGCCGCAGACGCTGGCGGGCGACCGGCTGATGGTGAAGTTCGGGGAGGCGCGGGCCGATGGCTGGGAGGGCGTGCCGGTCAGCCTGCTGGAGGAGGCACCGGGCCGGACCGATCCGGCCTGCCAGCATTTCGGCAGTTGCGGCGGCTGTGCCGCCCAGCACATGGATGAGGCAACCTATACCGCCTGGAAGCTGGAAATGCTGACCAGCATCCTGGGCCGGGCGGGGCTGCTGGGCGACGATGTAACCTTGCATCCGCTGGCGCGCACAGGCCCCGGCGGGCGGCGGCGGGCCAGCCTGGTGGCCGCCCAGCGCGGCCGGCGCACCTGGCTGGGCTTCAACGAGGCGCATTCGCACAAGCTGGTCGATCTGGCGGAATGCGCCGTGCTGGCCCCGCCACTGGTGGCCCTGTTGAACCCGCTGCGCGCGGTGCTGAGCCAGATTCTGGCCGATGGGCAGCAGATCGACGTGTCCCTGACCCTGCTGGATGACGGGGTGGATATGGTGCTGGAGGGGCTGCCGGAACCCGATCTGCGGGTGCTGGAAACCCTGGCGGGCTTTGCCGAATCCGCCGATCTGGCCCGCCTGTGCTGGCGGGCGAAGGAAGGGCGGCCGGCGGAACCGATTGCCATGCGCCGCCGGGGCAGCATCACCTTCGGCCCCGTCTCCCAATCCCCCGCCCCCGGTAGTTTTCTGCAGGCCAGCCCCGCCGGGGAGGCCGCCATCATCGCCGCCGCCCTGACCGGGATCGGGGAGGCGAAAGAGCTGGCTGACCTGTTTGCCGGCAGCGGCACACTGACCTTTCCGCTATCGCAACAAGCCCGTGTTCATGCGGTGGAAGGCGATGGCGATGCGGTGGCATCGCTGCAGGCCGGGGCCCGCATCCGCCCGCCGGGGCAGGTGACGGTCGAACGGCGCGACCTGTTCCGCGACCCGCTGCCCCCCTATGACCTCAATCGTTTCGAAGCCGTATTGTTCGATCCGCCGCGGGCCGGGGCCCAGGCCCAGGCGGCGGAACTGGCGAAATCAACCGTGCCGGTGGTGGTCGCCGTCTCCTGCAACCCCGCCACCTTCACCCGCGACGCCGCCCTGTTGCTGGAGGGTGGCTATCGGTTGACGGATGTCTGGCCGGTGGACCAGTTCCTCTGGTCCTCTCATCTGGAACTGGTGGGACGATTCGCCAGGTAAGTTTAAGGTATTGCTACCGTTAGCCGGCGGCCATCACTGATCAGACAGCCTCAATCGCCAGCGCCATCATCTCGATCCGCAGCAGCCGCCGGCCCGCCAGGACCATGTCACCCAGGCGGAAAGCATCCAGCAACAGGCGCAGTTCCGCCTGCATTTCTGTTCTGATCTCCCCCGTCAACCGCACCCGTGAGGCGGGGGTGGCAGCGGCGACCATGCGTAATTCCCAGTCCCCGCCATTGGCCGGCAACGCTGGAGCGGCATCCGCCAGATGCAACAGGGCCCGGGCGCGGCGGGCGGGATCACGCAGTTGAGCCACCGCATCGGCCAAAGCCCGGCGCTGACGCTCGGCCACCGCCTCCACCGCCTCCCCTTTGCCAGCGAAGCGGGCGGGGGCCAGGATGCGGGTAAAGCCGGCCTGCTGCCTGTCCAGCATGTCGGTGGCAATTTCAAATGACGGGGCCAACCCCAACCGGGTGAAGGGATCGACCTCACCCGGCGGTTGGATGGTGCCGCAGGCATGGCAGAACAGGGCGCGCGGCGCCACACCGACCCCACATTGCCAGCAGGGCTGCGGTTCGGGCTGGCTGTCGCGCGGTGTTGTCATATCCATCGGGGAATCCTCTACCTCAACGCGGTGCACGGGCGGCAATACGGGACCAGCTTTCCAGGAAACGGTCGATATCGGCGCCCGTACTGTCCCAGCCCAGCGACACCCGGATGGCGCAGCCGGCCAGATCGTCCCCCAGCCCCATGGCCCGCAGGACATGGGAGGATTTCACCTTGCCGCTGGAACAGGCCGATCCCGCCGACACGGCCACCCTTGCCAGATCAAAGGCCATCAACTGGCCATTGGCAGGCGCACCGGGCAGAACGATGCAACTGGTATTGGCCACGCGCGGCGCACCGTCACCGGGAATACATACCGGCGGGTGCCGGTCGCGCACCGCCATTTCCAACCGGTCGCGCAGCAGGGCGAGGCCCGCATAATCGGCCAGCCCTGCCAGTGCCGCCCCGGCCGCCGCCCCGAAACCGGCAATGCCGGCCACATTTTCCGTGCCCGCCCGCATCCGCCGTTCCTGCCCGCCACCTTTCAACAGCGGGGCCAGCGGGACACCGGGATGGGCCACCAGCGCGCCGACACCCTGCGGCCCGCCGATCTTGTGGGCCGACAGGGTCAGCAGGTCGGCCCCCCAATCGCCCATATCCACCGGCAGCCTGCCCGCCGCCTGCACCGCATCACTGTGCAGCCAGCCGCCCTGGTCATGCACCAGAGTGGCCAGTTCCACCATGGGCTGCACCACCCCGGTTTCACTGTTCACCGCCTGGATGCTGACCAGGGCCGGCGTAGGATCGGCAGCCAAAAGCCGCACCAATGCCTCACGGTCGATCAGCCCGTTGCCATCCACCGGAATGGTCACGGCACCGGGTGCCACCTCCAGCACGGAGGCATGTTCGGTCGCCCCCACCAGGAGACGACGACCATGGGCCGCAGCCAGCGCCAGGGCCTGATTATTGGCCTCCGTCCCGCCGCCGGTAAAGGTGATGTCGGCAGGGTTGACCCCTACCAGACGCGCCACCTGTTCGCGCGCATCCTCCACAAAACGGCGGGCGCGGCGACCAAAGGCGTGGATGGAAGATGGGTTGCCCACATGGTCCATAGCCGCCAGCATGGCCGCACGCGCCTGGGGGCGCAGCGGGGCGGTGGCGTTCCAATCCAGATAAAGGCCCGTCATCCGGCTCTCCGGCCCCTGTCCGTCCAGTAGTAAAGAGATGTTTTACGAAGAGGCTTGAACACGAATATGTCCGCTGTGGTATAGTCCGCGCCCGTTCCGTTGCCGATATGGCACCGGCACAGCCCCCAGGGACGGCGGGGCGTGGTTTTGGCCCGTTGCCGGCACCCGGCAGCGGTGGCAAAACCGGCGCAACGACGGACCTTCCGCCCACGGGCAGTCCTATAGAATGCACCCCAGCCGGTCAAGCCGGCGGCGGGGTGGTTCGATGGGGCGGCCCGCCTTGCTGTCGCGCCTCATGCCTGACCGGGACCGGTGAAGAATGCCTGATGTAATCATGAACGGCCCCGCGGGCCGTCTGGAAGGCCGCTATTCGCATAGCAAGGTACCCAATGCGCCGGTGGCGCTGCTGTTGCACCCGCATCCGCAGCACGGCGGGACGATGAATAATCGCATCGTCTATACGATGTTCCACGCCTTCACCAAACGCGGCTTCTCCACCCTGCGTTTCAATTTCCGGGGCGTGGGTCGTAGCCAGGGCACCTATGACCGGGGCGAGGGTGAGCTGTCTGATGCCGCCAGCGCGCTGGATTGGCTGCAGACCTATAACCCCAATGCCAGTTCATGCTGGATCGGCGGTTTCAGCTTCGGCGCCTGGATCGGGATGCAGCTACTGATGCGCCGCCCGGAACTGGATGGCTTCCTGTCCGTGGCCCCACCGGCCAACATGTTCGATTTCAGCTTCCTGGCCCCCTGCCCCGCCTCCGGCCTGATCGTGCATGGTGACCGGGACGAGCTGGTGCCGGAGGCATCGGTGACGCGGCTGGTGAACAAGCTGTCCTCCCAAAAGGACATCAAGATCGATTATCGCCGCGTCGAAGGGGCGAACCATTTCTTCACCGAAAGGTCGGAGGATCTGGGCCGCATCGTCGATGATTACCTGGACGTGGCCCTGGCCAAGCCGATGGGCGCTGCTGCGGGCTGAAGCCGCACAGGCGGTTGCATTTCCGCCGGCATGGAAACGGCTGGATAGGGGAAGCGGTGCTTCCCCTATCCAGCCAGCAGCGGCAGGGTGATGCGCATGGACAGCCCGCCGCCGGCGCGGTTCATGGCTTCCACCTTGCCGCCCACGGCTTCCACATTGCGGCGCACGATCCACAGGCCGATGCCATAATGCGGCATCGGGTCGGCAGCGCCAGAATCGGCGGGGCGCTGGGAGAAATAGCGTTCGAAAATCCGGTCCAGGCTGGATGATTCCACGCCCGGCCCTTCATCCTCCACACAGAATTCCGCCTGTTTGGCACGGCGGCGCAGGGTGACGCGCAGCACCCCGCCGCTGGGGGAGAAGGACAGCGCATTGTCGATGATATTTTCGATCACCGTTTCCAGCAGGTCTTCCCCTGCCCGCACGACAATATCCGGGTCCACGCGGGTCAGCAGTTCCACGCCGCGTTCCTCCACCAGCCCGCGATAGCCCTTCAGCACCCGTTCCAGCAGGGCCGACAGGTCCACCCGCTGGCGCGGCGGTTCCAGCAGGTCAGCCGCCGTTTCATCCATACGCCGGGCGAAGGAGACAAGGCTGTCCAGCTTCTCCACCGACCCTTCGATCATGTCCAGCGCCCGGCGGCCGCGTGGCTCCGTCGCCGGCACCAGCTTTTTCAGCGGTTCCAGCGACTGGCGGATGACGGCGATAGGGGTCTTGAAGGCATGGGCATTATCTTCTGCCGCGCGGCGCAGGTTGCTGGCGCTGCTATGCAGGGTGGCGACCAGCCGGTCGAAATCCTCCGCCACCGGGGCCAGTTCGGGCACGGTATTCTGGTCGGCGAAGCTGCCGGCGGGGCCGCTTTTCTGCACGATGTCGCGGGCCAGATCGCCGAAACGGCGCAGGTTGCGCCAGACCTCCACCAGCAGCAGCATCACCAGGGCCGCCATGGCCAGATAGATCAATGACGCCACCTGCACTTCCGGATTCTGCCAATAGGGCCGGCCGGCACCGGCCCCCAGATAGGCTTCCGCCCGGTGGGAGGTGATGACGGCCCAGCAGCCCATCGGCGTGCGCACCGGGGTGATGGAGGTCAGCAGTTCCGAACCGCCGCGCCCCTGGGATACCGGGATGGCCAGCGGATAATTGCCGGCACAACTGCCGGCCAGCTTGTCCAGCACCCCCTGTTCGATCAGCCGGTCCCGCTCCAGGTCCAGCAGGTCAGTGGGGATGGCGGGTGCGGCGGCGACATAGAAGAACCCCTCCGCCCCTGACGGCGGTATCGGGGGGGCTGCCCCCACGGCTGCCACGGTCGGCCCCAGTGTCGGGCTGAGCAGCAGGCGCACCGACGTATTGCTGTCGGCATAAGGCGCCAGCCGTTCCCCCAGCCCGGTCAGGCCCCGTTTTTCCAGCCCGGCCAGCAACGGTTCCAGGGCGCGGGCCACCAACTGGCCCTGCTGCTGGGCGCTGCGCAGCAGCAGGGCTTGTTTTTCGGCATCGGCGCTGCGGAACTGTTCATAGATCAACAGCGGCACGGTCAGGAAAACCAGCAGCACCAGCACCAGCCTGGTCGCCAGCGATCGCCAGAGCCAGCGGCCCCTTCTGCCGGGCTGTTTGCGGGAAACGGGGGTTGCCGCCGCCATCGGTCTTACCCGGCCGCCGGGACGGCCAGCGTATCACCGGTCAGTTCCGCCGGGTGGCGGTCTGACCAGCGATAGCCGAAGCCCGGATAATTGCCGATTTCATCAAAATGCGCGTCGGCGGCGCGGAATTTATGCCGGATGCGCTTGATGAAGGCGCGCACATTGGCGCGGTAACCGGCAGGGCCATAACCGGCGACGAAATCCTTGCCATGCACCAGATCATAAAGATCACGGTAGGAGACATCCTCCCCTGCCCGCATCGCCATCAGCTTGACGATGTTGAACTCAGTCAGTGTCAGGTCGATCCGCTGGCCGGCCCAGAAGGCGCGGGCCACATCCAGGCGCAGTTCCAACGGCCCGCGCCGGAACATCTGGCCCGGTGCCACGCCCGTATCGGTCCCGTTCGCGGCCCCCACATCATCGGGCAGCGGCTTGCGGCCCTGCACGATCAGTTGCATCCGCTTCAACAGGATGGGCAGGGAGCGGGATTTTTCGACAAAATCCACCGCCCCGCCGCCCAGCGCCGTCTCCTCATAAATCTGGTCGGACAGCACGGTCAGGAAGATGACCGGGATATCGATATTGCGGGCGCGCAACTGGCGCAGGGTCTCAATCCCGTCCATCCGGGGCATCCGCCAATCCAGCAGGATCAGGTCGGCGGTGCCGCCATTGCTGAAATAATCCAGGGCGGTATGGCCCCGGTCGAAGGGCATCACCTCATAGCCTTCATCGGCCAGGTTCAGGCCTAAGCTTTCACGAAACAGATCGTCATCATCCACCAGGGCCACGCGGGCGATGGGGTTTTCCGTCTGCATGATGGCACCGTCACGGCTGGCTGGCCGCGCGCCCGTCGGGGCCGCCGGCTGGGGCGCGGAAGCGAGCTTGGAGCCAGTCACGGCATTGCTGAACGACATCGGGGCCTACTCCCGTGCTGTTGAGATCGTAAGAGAGGGTGCGGAAGCTGCGGCTGGTCATTTCCATGAACAGGTGCAGCCGCAGAACGCAGCGCCCCTCCGCGTAATGAAGCGTGCGCGATGGCGGGCTTTCCTCCACCCGGCCCGGCTGGCCCAAGGCTGCCTCCGCCTGTTGCTCCGTCAGGCCGATCAGCCTGTCAGGGTCGAACGCGGGGCGGGCGGGTTCCGGGGCCAGTTCCACCGGCGGGGCGGATGGCATTGCCGCCACCTGCGGCGCGCTGTCGCTGGTCCCCGCCGGGGGCACCGCCGGAGATTTTGCCGCCGGCCTGGGGACCGGCGGTTTCGGTTTGGGCTTGGGCTTGGGCACCGGGGTCGCCGGCACCAGCGCCTGGGGGGCGGCGGCGACCGGCGGACTGGGTTTCGGGGCGGGGGTTGGGTCCGGCTTGGGCGTGGCGCAGGCGGACAGCAACAGGGCCAGCAGTGCCACCGGCAGGGCCTGCCCCGTTCCCTTGCCTCTGCCTCTCCAGGCCAAGCCCGACATGATCCACCCTTTCCATCCGTCCCGTCAGCGACAAGCGGCCATCCAGGGCGCTTGCGACAAAGCTGTAACAACCCAAACCGCCAAACGGTTCATGCCACCGTGAAACGGCAGCGCCATGGTTCAGCTAAGACGAAAAGATGGCAGGGGTGGGGGAACGGGCCGGGGCGTTGGGGGTAGCGCTTTTCCGCCGGCACCACCCTGGGGGTAGGGCCGCCAGCGCCGGACATGAAAACGGCGGGGCGCCCCACCAGGGACGCACCCGCCGCTTTCTTCTTGCACGGCCTGTCGGCCTCAGCCGGATGGGCGCAAACCTTCGTAACCCGCATCAGCGCGGTGGCTTCGCCACATAACGATCCGACCGAATGTCCGGCCAGCCACGGAAACCCCGTGTCCGGTCGGTCTGGTGGCAGGAACGGCCATCGAAACCGCCCCGCCATGAAGAAATGGTGCGCCCCTGCCGGCCGTGGGTCAACCCGGTCGGGCACATGGCGCGGCGCGGAAGCGTCCCGTCTGCAACATGGCTGGGAATGGGTCTACCCCAGGGAACAAGGGGGGTGGGGTCGGCTGTTCTCTTCCCAGGGCAGCATTTCACAACAACCATGACAGGAGGCTCAGATGCCGGAGCAGACGAACCCCTTTGGTGAGAAAACCGCCGCCGAGCTGGGCGAGCAGGTCAAGGAAGTCGGCGGCAAAATGGTGGACGCTGCCCGGGAAACGGTGCGCAGCGGCTTTGAGAAGCAGCAACGCCGCGCCGCCGACGAGATTTCCGGCGTGGCCGGCGCATTGCGGGATGCCGCCGACCGGCTGCGCGCCGAGGATCATGGCGGCACGGCCCATTATGTGGAGGCTGCGGCTGATCAGGCCGCCAAGCTGGCCGATCAGGTCCGCGATCGCGGGCTGGATGATCTGGTGGCGAAGGCGGAGGGGCTGGCGCGGCGCCAGCCGGAACTGTTTGTCGGCGGCGCCCTGCTGGCCGGCGTGGCCATCGGGCGCTTCCTGAAGGCCAGCAGCAACCGCCGCCGCATGGCCGGCGATATCGATCTGGCCACCCGGCTGCGCACGACACCGACACATGCCGGCACCGCATCCGGCCCGCAGGCCGCGCCATGAGCCTGGATGCGCCGGAAACCACCGACCCGGCAGATAAGCCGTTGACCAGCCTGCTGGCCGATCTGGCCGGCAGCATGACCGCCCTTGTCACCAAGGAGGTGGAGCTGGCCAAGGCCGAACTGATGGAGAAGGCCAGCGAAGCCGGGCGCGGCGCGGGGCAGATTCTCTGTGGCGGGGCCTTTGCCTTCTGCGGCCTGTTGCTGCTGCTGGCGGCGGCCACCCTGGGGCTGGCCCATGTGATGCCCCCTTGGGCGGCGGCCCTGGTGGTGGGCGGGGCGGTGATCTTGCTGGGTCTGGTCCTGATGATGGCGGGGCGGGCCAAGCTGCAGGCGCTGACCCTCTCCCCCCGCCGGACCCTGAATAATCTGCGCACCGACGCGCACGAGGTGGCTGACGCGGTGTCCCGCTGAGCCCCTGGATTTCTGCAAGGAGACAATGATGACCTATGGCAGCACCAATAGCGGCAATGGCAGCTCCTATGCCGGGACCGTCCGTTCCTCCAATCAGGCGCAGGCGGATACCGATTCGCTGAACTATACCGATCCCATGGCCAGTTACGGTGCCGTGCCGGATCATCCGGCCGCTGCGGCGGACGAAGACCACCGACCGCATGGGCGCGGCATCGGCACCATGCTGTCGGAACACAAGATCGCCCTGGGGGTGATCGGCGTCGGCATCGGCTGGCTGCTGTTCTCCGCCGCCCGCAAGACCGACGCCTATGACCGCGCCGCCCATTGGGCGGAAAAGCGCACGGCCCAGGCGCGGGACCGGCTGCGCCACCAGTATCATGACCTGTCGCACCGGGTGGAGGAAGGGCTGCACGAAGCCGGTCACAAGATTGAAGAGACGGCGCATGAGCTTTCCGACAAGGCCGCCGACCTGCGGGCCCGCGCCACGCGCAAGCTGAACCGGATGCGCCATTCCCGCCAGTTGCACGAGTTGGGGCAGCACTATGCCAGCTATGGCAATAGCACCCATAATCTTGATCATGAGGAGGATTCGGAGGGCCACCGCCGCTATCACCGCATCATCGCCGAAAGCGAGGCCATGGCACAGCGCGCCGGCCGCCGTGCCGCCCGCATCAACCGCAGCTTCTGGGATCTGGTGGATGACCATCCGCTGTCCGCCGGTCTGGCGGGGCTGGCGGTGGGGGCGGCCATCGGCGCCTGCCTGCCCGCCACCCGTACCGAGGATGAGTTGATGGGCAAGCAGCGCGACGACCTGCTGGAAGAAGCCCTGGCCAAGGGCCGCCGCACAGCCGAAAAGGCCGTCAATGTCGCCAAGGAAGCCGCCAGCGCCGGGGCCGAGGCCGCCGCAGGTAAGGTGGAAGAGGCGCAGGGGCTGAAGGCAGAGGCGGTGTGATGGGGGGGGGGGCTGTCGTTCTGCCAGCATAGGCTGAAGGGATAATAATAACGCGGTATGGCTTCATATCGAGTAACGCTTCACCATCGTGATTCCCGCGCAAGCCCCCTCCCCCCAAAAGGGCAGCCCCACCCGGCTGCCCCTTTTTGTATGCGCGCCGCCCGCTTTTCGGCCCATGCATGTCACCTGTGACAGCAGCATGAAGCGCGATGCTTGACTAACGCTGGCAAGCGGCTCACTTAATCAGTACCAGATTGGTACTGAATTGAGAAGGACTCGCAACAACCCATGCTGAGGCTCAGCAAAATGACGGATTATGCCGTGGTCGTGCTGACCACGCTGGCGCATACCGATGGTGCGCTGCATACCGCCACGTCGCTGGCCGACCGCACGGGCCTGCCGATGCCGACGGTCCAGAAACTGTTGAAGTTACTGGCGCGTGGCGACCTTCTGCAATCCCATCGCGGGGCCACGGGCGGCTATACGCTGGCCAAGGCCCCCACCGCCATCAATGTGGTGCATATCATCGAGGCGATCGAGGGTCCGATCGCCTTGACCGATTGCGTGGATGGCGGCAGCGGGTCGTGCGGGGTGCTCAGCCTCTGCGCCCGCAAGAGTGCGTGGGACAAGGTGAACAGCGCGGTACGCCGCGCGCTTCAGGATGTGACGCTGGCCGATATGGCCGTACCGTCCACGATTGACTTCATCCACGCCCCGGCCCCGCCGGCGGCGCTGGCCGGTTGATCGGGAACGGCATCGTTTAGGGGAGCTTTCAGGCCATGGCCGCCACCGAACAGACCATCGAACAGGTCCGCAATCTGGCGGAAGCGAAGTACAAGTACGGCTTCTTCACGGATATTGAGGCGGAAACCGCGCCCAAGGGTCTGTCTGAGGAAATCGTCCGCTTCATTTCCGCCAAGAAGGGGGAGCCGGAATGGCTGCTGGAATGGCGGCTGAAGGCCTATCGCCATTGGCTGACGATGGAAGAGCCGGATTGGGCCAAGCTGCATTATCCGCCCATCGACTATCAGGACAGCTATTACTACTCCGCGCCGAAGACGACGCCCGGCCCGAAATCGCTGGATGAGGTCGACCCCGAGCTGCTGAAGACCTATGAGAAGCTGGGCATCCCGCTGAAGGAACAGGCCATCCTGGCCGGTGTCGAAGGCGCTGGCGACAGCCCCTCCATCGCCGTGGATGCCGTGTTCGATTCGGTGTCGGTGGCCACGACGTTCAAGAAGAAGCTGGAAGAGAAGGGCATCATCTTCTGTTCCATCAGCGAGGCGGTGCAGAACCATCCGGAACTGGTGCGCCAGTATCTGGGTTCGGTCGTGCCCTATTCGGATAATTACTTCGCCACGCTGAACTGCGCCGTCTTCACCGATGGCAGCTTCGTCTATATCCCCAAGGGCGTGCGCAGCCCGATGGAACTGTCCACTTACTTCCGCATCAATGCGAAGAATACGGGGCAGTTCGAACGCACGCTGATCATTGCTGATGAAGGTTCCTACGTCTCCTATCTCGAGGGCTGCACCGCACCGCAGCGGGACGAGAACCAGTTGCACGCCGCCGTGGTGGAACTGGTGGCGCTGGATGACGCCACCATCAAATATTCCACTGTCCAGAACTGGTATCCGGGCGACGAGAATGGCAAGGGTGGCATCTATAATTTCGTCACCAAGCGCGCCGCCTGCCGGGGCCGTAATTCCAAGGTGAGCTGGACCCAGGTGGAAACCGGGTCGGCGATTACCTGGAAATACCCGAGCTGCATTCTGCAGGGTGATAATTCGGTGGGCGAATTCTATTCGGTCGCCATCACCAACAATATGCAGCAGGCCGATACCGGCACGAAGATGATCCATATCGGGAAGAACACCCGGTCCACGATCATCTCCAAGGGGATTTCGGCCGGCAAGGCGCAGAACACCTATCGCGGTCTGGTCCGCATCCTGCCCAAGGCGCAGAACGCCCGCAACTTCACCCAATGCGACAGCTTGCTGATCGGCGACAAATGCGGGGCGCATACCGTGCCCTACATTGAAAGCAAGAACCGCACGGCGCGGGTGGAGCATGAGGCGACAACGGCCAAGATTTCCGAAGACCAGCTCTTCTATTGCCGCTCCCGCGGGTTGAAGGAAGAAGACGCGGTCGGGCTGATCGTGAATGGCTTCTGCAAGGAAGTACTGAAGGAACTGCCGATGGAATTCGCCGTGGAGGCGCAGAAGCTGGTGGCGATCAGTTTGGAGGGGAGTGTGGGGTGATCACCCGTCCCGTCATCCGCCCCCTTCACCGTCACCCCGGCGAAGGCCGGGGTCCAGTTTCGTAGAGCAAAGTGCCCGATGTTTCTGCCCCCCGCCCCTCACAAGGATGACGGGATCAGGAAAAGGCAAAGAGGAGAATGCCCGGTTACGTTTACATCCTCGCCAATCAACGCAATGGGACGCTCTATATCGGCGTCACCAGCGATATCAGCAGGCGGATTTACGAACACCGGGAAGGTTTGGTTGATGGATTTACCAAGAAGTATGGCATCGCCACCCTGGTTTACTGCGAGACCTTCGAGCGCATCGACGATGCGATCCGACGGGAAAAGCAGATGAAGGAATGGAAGCGGGACTGGAAAATACGGTTGATTGAGAGTGCGAACCCGGATTGGAACGACCTTGCAAGCGATCTGCTGTGACGTTCAGAAAATCCGATACGAGTCCCTCAACCGTCACCCTGGCGAAGGCCGGGGGGCCATGCCTGAAGCGCCTCGCCCTGTGAACTGGACCCCGGCCTTCGCCGGGGTGACGGTTGAGAGGGCGGCAATGTAGTGAAAAGACAGGAACCGGGTCAGATCCGGCAGTACGGAGCAGCGTTATGTCCCTGATCGAAATCAAGAATCTTCATGCCTCGGTCGATGGCAAGGCGATCCTCAAGGGGGTTGATCTGACCATCAATGCCGGTGAGGTCCATGCCATCATGGGCCCCAACGGGGCGGGCAAAAGCACGCTGTCCTATGTGCTGGCCGGCCGCGAGGGCTATGAGATCACCGAAGGCAGCGTCACTTTCGACGGCCAGGACCTGCTGGCCCTGGAAGTGGAGGAACGCGCCGCCGCCGGCCTGTTCCTGGCCTTCCAGTACCCGGTGGAAATCCCCGGCGTCACCAACGCCACCTTCCTGAAGGAAGCGCTGAACGCCATCCGCAAGACGCGCGGCGAATCCCCGCTGGATGCCATGCAGTTCCTGAAGCTGATCCGGGCCAAGGCCAAGGATCTCTCCATGAATGATGAGATGATCAAGCGCGCCGTCAATGTCGGCTTCTCCGGTGGTGAGAAGAAGCGTAACGAGGCGCTGCAGATGGCCGTGCTTCAGCCGAAGCTGGCCATCCTGGATGAAACCGACAGCGGCCTGGATATTGACGCGCTGAAGATCGTGGCCGAGGGCGTGAACAAGCTGCGTTCCCCGGAACGCGGGATGCTGGTGATCACCCATTACCAGCGCCTGCTGGATTACATTGTGCCCGACGTGGTGCATGTGCTGGCCAATGGCCGCATCCAGAAGACCGGCGGCAAGGAACTGGCACTGGAACTGGAAGCCAAGGGCTATGCCGAGTTCGGCATCAGCGACGCGGCAGCCTGAGGAAAAGCGACACGCCATGGCCGCCCCCGACACCTATATCAGCCTGGAACGGGATATCACGGCCTCCAGCCCGGAGGCCGAACCGGTGATTGCCGGCTTGATGGCCTATAACACGGCCCATCTGCCGCCCAGTCACAACCGGTTCATGCTGGTGATCGGTGACCCGGAGACGGGTGCCCCCGCCGCCGGCATGACGCTGATCGGCTGGGGCGATACCGCCTATTGCTTCTGGGGTGTCTGGTCGCTGCAAGGTGAGGTGGACCATCCGGGGGCTGTGGCCGTGCTGTTGGGGCTGGCGGAGCAGGAACTGGCGCGGCGTAACATGACGCGGATGGAATTCTACATCCGCGCCCATGATGATACCGCCCCTTACCGCGCCTATGGTTTCACGGTGCGCCAGCAGGTGGATGGGCATGTCAATGGCCGGCCCTTCACCGTGATGGAAAAGCCGGTGGTCTACCCGGACAGCCCGCCGAGTGCGGAGGGCCTGTCCATTGCCCTGCACGCGCCGCCGTCCCGCCAGTTGGGGCGGGATGCCTGGGCCGTGACCGACCGGCGGCGTCGCCTGATGCTGGCCCAGCCGCTGACCCTGGTGGCAGCCATGGTGCGTGACCGGGCCAGCCATGCCGTGCTGGGCGGGGCACTCTGCTACGCCACCCAGGGCGACTATATGGTCGATATGGTCTGGCTGGATGATCGGCTGCGCGGCACCGGTGTCGGGTTCGACATGCTGGCCCGGGCGCTGGATGAAGGCCGGGCCATGGGCTGCACGCGCGCGGGGGTGGAAACCATGGATTGCCAGGCCCCCAAATTCTATCCGAAGCACGGTTTCCAGCGCTTCGCCTATGTGGCGAGCCCGGTGCCGGGCATGGGCATGAACTTCTATGAAATGCGGCTTTGAGAGATGAGTGGCGAACTGACCCCGACCCACAGCCCCCAGGGCACCGGTGCTTCCTTCATCGAACAGGTGAAGCAGGCCCAGCCTGCCCTGGCCCCGGTGGCGCATCCCTGGCTGGCCTGCTTTAGGGCCGAGGGGATGGAGCGTTTCGCCAAGGCGGGCCTGCCCACCACCCGGAATGAAGCGTGGAAATTCACCAGCCTGCGCGGGCTGGACAAGCTGTCCTTGTCGCCCGCGCCGGACGCCCGGTCCGTGCCGGTGGATGCCATCCCCACCGCGCTGGAAGCGTCGGGGCCGCGTCTGGTCTTCATCGGTGGGCAGTTCCGCGCCGACCTGTCGCGCACCCAGGGCCTGCCCGATGGCGTGCTGCTGGATGCCCTGTCGGCGCAGATGGCCACGGACCCGCAGGGGCTGGCCGACCGGATGGAAGGGCTGCTGGCCCGCTTCCCCGGTGCCGATCACCCGATGCGGTCGCTGAACGCTGCCTTCCTGGCCGATGGCGCGCTGCTGCATGTGCCGGCGGACGTGAAGCTGGCCCAGCCGGTGGAGCTGGTATTCCTGGCCCCGCCCGGTGTGGCGGCCGCTTGGCATCCGCGTCTGCTGGTGCTGGTGGAGGATGGGGCGGAAGCCACCATCGTGGAACATCATGCCGGCCAGCCGGGGGCGACCTACCTGTCCAATATCGCCGCCGATGTGGCGGTGGGCACGGGTGCCCGGCTGCACCATTACAAGATCCAGCGCGAAGGCACGGACGCCTTCCACATTGCCACGCTGAACACCCATCTGGCCGATGCCAGCACCTATGACACGTTCGTGCTGAACTTAGGCGCACGTTTGGCCCGGCACGAGGCGCGGCAGGTGCTGGGGGGTGAGAAGATCGAGGCGCGGGTGTCGGGTGCCTATGCCATTGGCGGCGATCAGGTGAGCGACATCACCACCCTGATCGACCATGCCATGCCCAATTGCACCAGCCGCGAGGTGGTGAAGGGCGTGATCGACGGCAAGGCGCGCGGCGTCTTCCAGGGCAAAATCATCGTTCGCCCCGATGCACAAAAGACCGACGGTTACCAGTTGAACCGCGCCCTGCTGCTCTCTGAAACGTCGGAGATCAACAGCAAGCCGGAGCTGGAAATCTATGCCGATGATGTGAAGTGCAGCCATGGGGCCACAGCGGGGGAGTTGGACGAGGACCAGATGTTCTATCTGCGCGCCCGTGGCGTGCCGCGCGATGTGGCGCGTGTCATGCTGATCGGTGCCTTCCTGGATGAAGCGATGGATGAAATCATCGACGAACAGGTCCGCGCCTATTTCCGCGCCGCCGCAGCGGCCTGGATGGGAACGGAACGCGCCTGATGAACGCCGCCCCCCACCCCACTTCCCTGGCCGATCTGGCGCTGGAAATCCGCCATCCGGCGGATATGTCGGCGCTGCGCTGGCTGCACGACCGGGTGTCGGCAGCCGAGCGCGCGGCCCTGGGCGTGGGGCGGGAGGATGCGGGCCTGTTCATCAAGGATGGGGCCGGGCGCATCGTGGCCGGGCTGGTCTGTTGGCTGCGCGGGGGCGATGCCTATCTGCACATGCTGTGGGTGGATGCCCCCTGGCGCCGCCACGGGCTGGCCGCCACCTTGATGCGTACCGGGGAGGCACTGGCCGCCAAACGCGGCTGCACCCGCGCCCTGGTGAACACCATGCGGTTCCAGGCCCCGGATTTCTATCCCCGCCTGGGCTATGTGCCCATGGGTGTGATGGTGGATTTCACCGGCGGGCATGACCGGCTGTATTTCCGCAAAACCCCGCTGGCCGAGAAGGCCCCCGCCCCTGACCTGCCGGCTGGCCTGCGGCTGGAGGTTTCCGCCCCGCCCGCGCATGAGGATGTGCGGCTGGTGGAGGAAGGGCTGGATGCCCATTGGCTGCTGCATATCGACCGGCTTTATACCGAACTGACGGTAACGGCCCGCGATAGCGCGGGCGACCCGCTGGGCGGTGTGATGGGCGTCGTCGATAATGGTTACTTTACCGTGGTGGATTGCTGGGTGGAACCGGCCCAGCGCCGCCAAGGTTTGGGCCGCCGGTTGCTGGAGGCTGCCCATCAGGCAGCGGCCGACGCCGGCTGTCGCTGGGCCACCGCCTGCCCGATGGCATTCCAGCATCCGGGCTTCTTCCAAGCCCCGGGCTACGCGCCTGTGCTGCATATCGAGGATTATCTGTTGGGCCATGGCCGTTACTGGCTGCGCCGGCCCCTGGGGACGACACCATGAGCGATACCGCCACCCTTTCCCCCGCCAGCCTTGGCAATGCGCCCTATGATGTGGAGCGCGTGCGCCAGGATTTCCCGATCCTGACCCGGCTGGTGCATGAACGCAAAGGCCGGCCCGGCAAGAAGCTGGTCTATCTGGATAATGGTGCCTCGGCCCAGAAACCGCGCCAGGTGATCGACGCCATGTCGCACCTGCTGGAGAACGATTACGCCAATGTGCATCGCGGCGTGCATTTCCTCTCCCAGCGCTCGACCGACCTGTATGAGGGCACGCGCGACAAGGTGGCCGCCTTCCTGAACGCGCCCAGCCGGGAGAATATCGTTTTCACCCGCAACGCCACGGAAGCGTTCAACCTGCTGGCCCAAAGCTGGGGCCGGCGGTTCCTGAAGGCGGGCGATGCGGTGCTGATTTCCTGGATGGAACATCACGCCAATATCGTGCCCTGGCAGTTGCTGCGCGATCAGATCGGCATTGAAATCAAGGTGGTGCCGGTGCTGGATGACGGCGCGCTGGACATGGCGGCCTATGCCGAGTTGCTGACCGATAATGTGAAGCTGGTTTCCATCACCAATGCCAGCAATGTGCTGGGCACGGTGAACCCGGCCAAGCGCATTGCCCAACTGGCCCATGCCAAGGGCATTCCGGTGGCGTTTGACGGCAGCCAGGCCGCCGTGCATATGCCGGTGGATGTGCAGGCCATCGACGCTGATTTCTATATCTTCACCGGGCACAAGCTGTACGGCCCCACCGGCATCGGCGTGCTGTATGGCAAGATGGAGCATCTGAACGCCATGCCGCCCTGGCAGGGTGGTGGCGACATGATCTCCACCGTCAGTTTTGCCCACACGACATACCGCGAGGCCCCCTATCGGTTTGAAGCGGGGACGCCCGCCATCGTGGAAGGGATCGGGCTGGGGGCAGCGATTGATTATGTGACGGCATTGGGCATGGATGCCATCCATGCCCATGAACAAAGGCTGCTGGCCTATGCCACCGGCCGGCTGTCGGAGATTGAGGGCGTGCGCATCATCGGCACCGCGCCGGACAAGGCCGCCATCATCAGCTTCACCATGGATGGCATCCATCCGCATGATATCGGCACGCTGCTGGACAGCCGGGGCGTGGCCGTGCGGGTGGGCCGGCATTGCGCCGAACCGCTGATGGACCGGTTTGGCGTCGGCGCCACCGCCCGCGCCAGCTTCGCTGCCTATAATACCGAGGCGGAGGTGGATGCGCTGGTGGATGCGGTATTGGCGACCAAGAGTTTCTTTGGGTAAGGGCTTCCCCCATGTTTGATGATTTGCGCGATCTCTACCAGGAAGTAATCCTGGACCACGGCAAGAACCCGCGGAACTTCGGCAAGCCGGATTCCTATAACCGCACCGCGCGCGGCGATAACCCGATGTGCGGCGACAAGATCAATGTCTATCTGACCGTGGATGGGAACGGCATCATCCAGGATCTGCGCTTTGACGGGCGCGGCTGCGCCATCAGCCAGGCCAGCGCCAGTTTGATGACGGAAATCCTGCGTGGCAAGCCGGCGGCGGAGGCCGAAGCCCTGTTCGACTATTTCCACGATGTCTGCACCAAGGATGATGATGAACAGGGCGTCCATGAAAATCTGGACGAGGACGCGACCGACAAGCTGGCCGTGCTATCGGGCGTGCGCGAATTCCCCATGCGGGTGAAATGCGCCACGCTGGCTTGGCACACGATGAAGGCCGCCTTGCATGGCGACCCTGTCACTTCCACCGAAAATTCCGCCTTCTGAGGGGGACGAAAAAATGAGCAGCAATCCACGCCCCATCGCCCCTGGCATTTTCATGGGCAGCCCGGCGGAAGTACCGGAAGATGAGAAGCTTCCCCCCGATGCGCCGCTGGCCGACCGGGTGGTGGAAGCCCTGCGCACGGTCTATGATCCAGAGATCCCGGTGAATATCTATGAGCTGGGCCTGATTTATCGCTGTGACGTGGATGGCGAAGGCGATGTTGAGATCGAAATGACCCTCACCGCGCCCGCCTGCCCGGTGGCCGGCGAAATGCCGGGCCAGGTGCAGCAGGTGGTGCAGGCCGTTGACGGTGTGCGCAGTGCCCGGGTCGATCTGATCTGGGAACCCGCCTGGGATCCCAGTCGGATGAGCGACGAAGCGCGCATCGCGTTGAACATGTTTTGAGTTGGTGACCGGCACCCGTGTCCCCTTTTTTCCGTCATTCCCGCGCAGGCGGGAATCCAGACAACGGTGACAAGGAGGGGACCATCGCCGGCCCGAATGGAAATGTCGTTTGGATTCCCGCCTGCGCGGGAATGACGGTTGTTAAGGCGGCAATGTTTCATCCCCGCCAAGGCAGCCGAAGCGCATAAAGGAGAAACCCCATGGCCCGTCCCCTGCCCAAGGCAATGACCATCACCGACGCCGCCGCCGCGCGGGTGAAGGAACTGATCAGCCGGTCCGACAAGCCGATCATCGGCCTGCGCGTGGGCGTGAAGGCGCGCGGTTGTTCGGGCATGAGCTATTTCGTCGAATATGCCGAGGAAAAGAAGCTGTTCGAGGAAGTGGTGGAGGATAAGGGTGTGACCATCCTGATCGACCCCGCCGCCACCATGTTCCTGATCGGGTCGGAAATGGATTATGCCGAGGACAAGTTCCAGTCCGGCTTCACCTTCAAGAACCCGAACGAGAAGGCCCGCTGCGGCTGTGGGGAGAGCTTCATGGTGTGATATTCATGAAATGTTCTCATTTTGTCATGGATTTTTCTTGACACATTATGTATATTGTTTCAGGGACGCTCTGGTTCCGTAGGAGGAATCGTGATGCCGTATAGAAGCCTTGTTGCTGCTAACACTATCCTGGAAACGGGTTTCAGAAGGTCTACGAAGATAGATCATATGAAGCTCCAAAAACTTATGTTTTTTGCCAATGGCCTCCATATGGCAATGACAGGGTATCCGTTGATACAGGAAAATTTTGAAGCATGGCCTTACGGTCCAGTGAACCCAACAGTTTATCGTGCGTTCAGAAATTTCGGCGCTTCGGAAATTAGCAATTATGCTCTGGATTACGATCCGGGCGATATAACCCCACGCCCTTATGTAATTAAGCATAGCGATCGTCAAGCTTATGAGATTATAGAAAGAACTTGGGATAAATTTGGTTCTTACAGCGCAATCGAGCTTTCAGATATGACGCACCTACCTGAAACGCCATGGGATAAAGCTCGGAGAAGAGGCGATATCCAAATCAGCAATCAAGACATACATGAATATTTTAACCAGCTCGTTTAATAGAGGTTGGAAGATATGTCGGATGAAACTCAAGAATCAAATTCTGGAGTTGATATTGCAAGCACGAAACTTGTTGATCAGCCATTCAGGGAGAAATTGGATAGAATAAGTAATATATCATCCAGCAGAGGAAGAAATTCCTCCACCTCATCTCTTGCAGAGAAAGAGGCTCAGCAGTTCTATGGCCATTTAAAAGATCAAAAGACAATGGATCTTGGGAAAATTGGATGGCTCATTGGTCACGGGGTTGAAAAATTAGGGAATATAGCTTTCCTCGTAATATTGGCATCATTTGGAATAATAATTTGCTTAATTTGGTGGCCACTCCCTAACGATAATGAATTCCGTGAAAAAACAACATCAACTTTATTTAGCATAGTAACACTTGCACTTGGGTATTTATTTGGAAAAACAGTGTCAAAAAAAGATATAGAGTAGGATTTTTAATTTTTAGATATGAACATTAAACAATTTTCTCTTTCAAATGCCGCCATCGCGGTGCTGACCACGCCGGATGCTGCCGACAAGGTGCGCCTGTCCCGCACCCTCGCCGCCGACTGGCGCGCGGGCCGCATCAATGAGATCGGCCAAGGCAGCCCACCATCCCGGCCCGCGCGCCCGGCCAAGCCGGAACTGCGCCACCCCAAGGATATGCCCAAGCGCGGCAAGGGGCAGAGCATTGCCAACCGCATCGCGCTGCTGCACGCCATCGCCCATATCGAACTGAACGCCATCGACTTGGCCTGGGATATTGTTGCCCGTTTCCACACCCTGCCCGACGGCACACCCCTGCCCCGCGCCTTTTACGATGATTGGGTGCGCGTGGCGGATGAGGAGGCCAAGCACCATGCCCTGGTCACCGAACGGCTGGCCCATTTTGGCGCATCCTATGGCGACCTGCCGGCCCATGATGGCTTGTGGCAGGCCAGCGAGGCGACGGCGCATGATCTGCCGGCCCGGCTGGCCGTGGTGCCGATGGTGCTGGAGGCGCGGGGGCTGGACGTGACGCCGGCCATCATCGACAGCCTGACCAAGGCCGGCGACCGGGACAGTGTGGCGGTGCTGGAAATCATCCTGGCGGAAGAGGTGGGGCATGTGGCCGCCGGCCGCCGCTGGTTCGAACAGGCAGCCCGCTGCCTGGGCAAGGAGGCCGGCCCCTGGTGGCAACATCTGGTGCGCACCCATTTCAAGGGGGAGTTGAAACGCCCCTTCAACGGCCTGTCGCGCGAACTGGCGGGCCTGCCATCGGACTGGTACGAACCGCTGGCCGGCTGACCAGCCCCCTATCGTATGAACCCTGTTCGGCGTCACCGTCTTGTGGCAGGGTGAAAGAAAGGCCCAATCATAGGGCCTGTGCGAGACGGCGGTGACACAAATGACGAAACGGGCGCTGTTCCCCCTGGTCCTGGCCGCGCTGGCCTGGTGCCCGCCCGTGGGCGCAGAACCGCCCGCCGCCGACAAGGCCAAGACTGAGCAGCCCGCCATGGAAGAGGAAATCATCGTGCGCGGCCGCCGCGACGGTGAGCCCGACTATCAGGAGCAATATGAATTCCACCAGAAGGAATTCGAACGGCTGCACAAGATTTACGGCAAGGAGGCCCCGCCCAACCGGCGCGTGGACCGCATGACCGACACGCCCAACCCGGACGCCGGGAAAACGGTCGTGCCCAGTGTGAATGGCGGCACGGTCCAGGGCCAGCCGAATTCCCGGCCCTGGTAACGGGCGGTGGAAGCTTAGTTCCGCCGCTTGGACAGGTCGCCCGTCTTCAAATCCCGCAGCAGGGTGGAACTGACCTCCCCGGTCAGCGGGCGGTCATTATCCAGCTCAAACTGGCGGATCGCCTCTACCGTGGTCTTGCCCAGCCGCCCATCCGCCGGACCGGCCCAATAGCCCCGGCGCAGCAATTCTTCCTGCACCTGCACCGTTTCCGTCGGCATGGCCGGGCGGCGGTCGCTATAGACCTTGGGCAGGCCAAAGGACAGTCGCTGCAACAGCGCCTCTGACGGGCAGCCATCCGGCTTCAGGCCCGCCAATTTTTGATAATCGCGGATGGCCTGGCGGGTGCCACGGCCCACGGTGCCATCGGGCTTGCCGGCATCAAAGCCGGCAATGGCCAGTTCGGTCTGGATCTGTTTGATCACCGGCGCCGATTGCAACGGCACCACCCCTTCGGCGGCACAGGCGCGGTGCCATTCCGGCTGGGGGGCGGCCAGGGCGGGGCTGGCCAGCATGGGGGCGGCGAACAGGGCCATCAGGGCAAGGGAGAGGCGGCGCATGGGATTGGGTCCGGCGTATTGTGACATCCGATGGTGCCCATGCTGGCCGCCAAGGGTGGCAAGAGAATGGCGAAGAAACGCCCCGCCGTTACAGGCCCGTTACAACAGCCCCCTTGGCGTAAAACCCGATCCGGCTAGGATGGGCGCCATCTTTCATCCACCGGCGCCGCTGGCCGCCGTTTCTTGGAGTGAAACCGCCGATGTTGAGCCGCCGCACCACCCTTGCCGGTCTGTTCGCCCTGTCCGCCACCGCCGCCGCCCTGGATGGGGTGATGGCGCGTCTGGCCTTTGCCGCCGCCCCCGAACCGGCCACGGATAAGGCGTTCAACGCCTTTCTGGAAAGGGCCTGGCAGGATGAGCTGGCGCGCAGCCCGGAAATGCGCACCCGGCTGGGCCTGCCCGGCCGCCATGATGCCTGGACCCTGCCCGATGAGGGCTATCAGCAGGAAAGCCTGCGCATCGCCGCCGCCACGCTGAAGGAACTGCGCGGCTTTGACATTAACAGCCTGTCGCCGTCGGCCCGCATCAGCCACCGGCTGCTCGAACAGAAGCTGACCACCGGCATTGAATTTTATCGCTGGCGCTTCCACCAGTTCGCCGTCAGCCATCTGGAAGGCGTGCATACCAACATCCCCTCCTTCCTGATCGGCTATCACGCCGTGGAGAAGAAGCAGGATGCGGAGGATTATGTCACCCGCCTGAACGGGGCCGCCACGCTGATCGATATCACCATCGACCAGATGGGCCGGCAGGCGGAAAAGGGCGTGCTGCCGCCCGCCTTCAGCTTCCCCCGCATCCTGACGGCTGCCCGCAGCGTGGTGGAAGGGGCACCCTTCACCAAGGGGCCGGACAGCCCGCTGCTGGCTGACCTGACGGAGAAGGTGGCCAAGCTCGCCATCCCCGCTGCGGAGAAACAGGCCCTGATCCGCGCCGGCCGCGCGGCGCTTGCTGACAAGCTGAAGCCCGCCTATGCCCGCTTCATCGCGGCCGTTGAAAAGTTCCAGAAGCAGCAGACCGCCAATAACGGCGCCTGGGCACTGCCCGATGGCGATGATTATTACCGGGCACAGATCCGCTTCCATACCGGCCTGCTGATGACGGCGGATGAAATCCACGCGCTAGGCCTGTCGGAAACCGCCCGCCTGCATGGGGAGTTGCAGCAGGCCATGGCCAAGCTGGGCTTCAAGGGCAGCGTGCAGGATTTCTTCCAGCATCTGCGCACCGACCCTTCCATGCGCTTCCCCGACAGCGAGGCGGGGCGCAAGGAATATCTGGCCACCGCCACCGGCTATATTGAGGGTGTGGCCGCCCGCCTGACGGAGATGTTCGGCACCCTGCCCAAGGCCAAGGTGGTGGTGAAGCCGGTGGAAGCCTATCGGGAAAAGGCCACGCCCAGCGCCTTTTATGAACAATCCTCCCCCGATGGCACGCGCCCCGGCGTGTTCTATGCCAACCTGTCCGACATGTCGGTGCAGACGCGGCATGATCTGGAGGCTTTGTGCCACCACGAAGCCCTGCCGGGCCACCATATGCAGATCGCCATCGCCCAGGAAACCGACGGCATCCCCACCTTCCGCCGCTTCACCTGGGACACCGCCTATGGCGAAGGCTGGGCCATGTATACCGAGCGCATGACCAAGGATTTCGGCTTCTACAAGGAACCGCTGTCAGAGGCCGGGCGCATTGTGTCCGAACTGTTTCGCGCCGGGCGGCTGGTGGTGGATACCGGCATCCATGCCAAGAAATGGACGCGCGAACAGGCCATCGCCTGGATGGGCGAGAATACCGCCAACCCCATTGCCGACAATGAAAATGAGATCGAGCGCTATTTCGTCTGGCCCGGTCAGGCCTTGGGCTACAAGATCGGCATGAACAAAATCCTGGACCTGCGCGAACAGGCCAAGGCCAGCCTGGGCGACAAGTTCGACATAAGGGGTTTCCACGATACAGTTTTGCAAAACGGCCCCGTCACCCTGCCCATCCTGGAAGAGGTGGTGGCGCAGTGGGTCGACAGCCGCAAGGGGGCGTGACCCCCAAAGCCAGAGGTAGGCCGGCGTCCACCGGCCTACCAGGGGGCAAGATCACCCGGCTCACACCGGTTGGTGCGGCGCCTCCAGCCCGGCGACGACGAAATCCACCACGCGCGCCGTCACTGCCGGCAGATTATCCAGGTGGCACTGGCCGCCGGACAAGGTTTCCAGCCGCTTCATGTCGGTATAAAGCGAGTGCTGCACGCCCATCACGAAATGCAGTCGCCAGTAAACCTCCTGCTGCGGCAGGTGCGGCAGGGCACGGGCCAACGGCAGCACGAAGCGCTGTAAATGCCCGACATCCCTGTCCAGCATCTCCCGCGCTTCCGGCGGGCCATCCCCCCGGGCAAAGGCAACAAACTGGTTGTATAGCGCCAACCGGTTGGAGGTAAAGCTGTAGCGGATGGCGGGCGCGATCAGCGCCTCCACAATCTCCCGCAAGGGCGGGGTGCCACCACCGGCCCTTTCCTCCGCCTCCCGCAGCAGGCGGGCGCGTTCGCGGTTAAGGGCAACGGCCCCCCGGCGGAACACCGCCACCAGCAGCGCATCCTTGGACCCGAAATGGTAGTTCACCGCCGCCAGATTGACACCGGCCGCCGCCGTCAATTCGCGCAGCGAGACCGTGGCATAGCTTTTTTCCGCAAACAGCTTTTCCGCCGCATCCAGGATCACCTCCTTGGTGTCCGGGCGGGCGCTGTCCGCTGGGGCTGCGCCCCCTTCCTTCTGTTCGGCTTCCGCCTTCATCCTTTTCGCGTCCCTACCCGTCCGCACAGGGCCGGCCCGGTCACCGGGCAGCCCTGCTGTTGTTGGCCTGTATCAAACAGACGTTTTCCAGCTTAGCGTTCCCGCCAGTCGCTGCAAATAGCCTAAAAACGGGGGATATGCCCCGGTTGACGCTGCGTCAACCACCCCTATCGCCTCGACAGGCAACGGGTTGACGCAAACACTTGTTTGAAACTAACATACGAACAGCGATGAGGCGCCGGCAAAGGCGCCCACCTGAATGGAGGAAATGCCATGGACGGGCGGGTTGTCCATTACACCCGACAGGGCGATGTCGGATTCATCACGGTGGACAGCCCGCCGGTCAATGCGCTCAGCCAAGCCGTGCGCCAGGGCATCGGGCAGGCCTTGGCCGAGGGACTGGCCGATGCGTCGGCCAGGGCGCTGGTGATCTCAGGCGCCGGGCGCACTTTCATTGCCGGGGCCGATATTGCGGAATTCCTGGGCAGCGGGCTGGCCGAGCCTGACCTGAACGATATCAACGCCGCCATCGAGTCGTCGCCCAAGCCGGTGATTGCCGCCATCCATGGCACCGCCCTGGGTGGCGGGCTGGAGGTGGCGCTGGCCTGCCATTACCGGGTCGCCACCCAGGATGCCCAGGTGGGCCTGCCAGAGGTGAAGCTGGGCCTGCTGCCCGGTGCCGGCGGCACCCAGCGCCTGCCCCGGCTGGTGGGCGTGGCCAAGGCGCTGGCCCTGATCACCAGCGGGGATTTCCTGGCGGCAACACAGGCCCAGGCGCTGGGCCTGCTGGACCATGTGGGCAGCGGCACGCCGCTGGAACTGGCCACCGCCTTTGCCGCCAGTTTGCCCACCTCGCCGCCCTTGCCACGCGCCAGCCTGCGCACCGACCGGCTGGGGCCGGGGGATGCGGACAGCGTGGCCGCCGCCCGGCAGAAGCTGGCCGACAGCCCCCCCTGGCTGCACGCCCCACAGCGCTGTATCGATGCGGTGGAAGCCGCCATCACCCTGCCCTTTGCCGACGGGTTGGCGCGGGAACGCGCCCTGTTTTGGGATTGCATGGCGCATGATCAGTCCAAGGCGCTGATCCATGCCTTCTTTGCCGAACGCGCCGCCGCCAAGGTGACCGGGCTGGGCGATGCCAAACCCCGCCCGGTGGCCCAGGTGGGGGTGATTGGCAGCGGCACCATGGGCGGCGGCATCGCCATGTGCTTTGCCAATGCCGGCATTCCGGTGACGCTGCTGGATATGGACAAGGCAGCGCTGGAAAGGGGCATCGGCATCATCGCCCGCAACTATGCCGCCACCGTGGCCAAGGGCCGGCTGACTCAGGCGGCCATGGATCAGCGCCTGTCGCTGATCACCCAAACCACCGACTATGCCGACCTGTCCGCCGCCGATCTGGTGGTGGAGGCGGCTTACGAGGATATGGCGGTGAAACAGGCGGTGTTCGCCCGGCTGGGGACGGTGGCCAAGCCGGGCGCGGTGCTGGCCAGCAATACCTCCACCCTGGATATCGATGCCATCGCAGCATCCAGTGGTCGCCCGGCGGATGTGGTGGGGATGCATTTCTTCAGCCCCGCCAATGTGATGAAACTGCTGGAGGTGGTGCGCGGCCGCGACAGTGCGGCGGACGCCATCCAGACCGCCATGGGTATCGGTCGCAAGATCGGCAAGGTGGCCGTGGCGGTGGGCAATTGCGATGGCTTTGTCGGCAACCGGATGCTGCAATATTACGCCACGGAGGCGCAGCGGCTGGTGATCGAAGGGGCCTCGGTCGCGGCGGTCGATCAGGCCGCCCGCCGCTATGGTCTGGCCATGGGGCCGTTTGCCATGGGCGATATGGCCGGGCTGGATGTGATGCAGGCCATCCGCGAGCGGCGGGTGGCGGAGGGTAAGATTTACGGCACCGCCCTGTCCGACCTTTTGACCGCCGATGGGCGCAAGGGGCAGAAGAACGGGCGCGGCTGGTATCATTATGAACCCGGTGACCGCACGCCCCGCCCTGACCCCGCCGTGGCCGCCATGGTGGATGCCTATCGCCAGCAGCACGGCATCACCCCCCGCGCCATCGGGGAGGAAGAGATCCAGAAGCGGCTGATCTATGCCCTGGTGAATGAGGGCGCGCGCATCCTGGAAGAGGGCATGGCGCAGCGACCGGGCGATATCGATATCGTCTATCTCTACGGCTATGGCTTCCCGGCCTGGCGTGGCGGCCCGATGAAGCAGGCCGAACTGACCGGGTTGGCCAATGTGCTGGCCGACATCACCCGCTTTGCCCAGATGGCCGGCGACGACCCCACCGGCACCCATTGGTCCCCGGCCCCCCTGCTGGTGCGGCTGGTGGCGGAAGGGCGGGAGCGGTTTGGCTGAGGGGGCGCGCGTCCCCTTATCGCCGTATCAGACCATCCTCTAGTACCGTCACCCCGGCGCAGGCCGGGGTCCAGCTCGTAAAGCAAAGCGCCCTTTAATTCTGGACCCCGGCCTTCGCCGGGGTGACGGTGGCAGGGCTGATAACAAAAGGCCTTAACAACCGTGGGCCGCTCACAAAAAACCACCCATCCGGCCACCACAGGAGGCCCCCATGACCGGCATTTTCACCCAAAGCCCGCGCACCATCGCCCTTCACGCGGCCCTGAGCCGTTTCATGGACGACCATGTCTATCCCAACGAAGCCGCGCTTTACGCCCAGGTGGCAGCAGGGGAGACGCGGTGGAAGCCGCTGCCCCTGCTGGAAGAACTGAAAGACAAGGCCAAGGCCGCCGGCCTGTGGAACCTGTTCCTGCCGGAATCCGACCAGGGGGCCGGGCTGACCAATCTGGAATATGCCCCTTTGTGCGAAGTGATGGGCCGCAGCCACTGGGCCCCGGAAATCTTCAATTGCAGCGCGCCGGATACCGGCAATATGGAAGTACTGGTGCGCTATGGCAGCCCGGCACAGCAGGAACGCTGGCTGAAACCGCTGCTGGCGGGCGAGATCCGTTCCGCCTTTGCGATGACGGAACCGGCGGTTGCCTCCTCGGACGCCACCAACATCGCCACCACCATCCAGCGCGACGGTGATCATTACGTGATCAATGGCCGCAAATGGTGGATCAGCGGGGCCAATGACACGCGCTGCAAGATCATGATCGTCATGGGCAAGACTGACCCGGACAATGCGGACCGGCACCGCCAGCAATCCATGGTCCTGGTGCCGACCGACACGCCGGGCGTCACCGTGAAGCGCCCGGTGCCGGTATTCGGCTATGACGATGCCCCGCATGGTCATGCCGAAGTGCTGTTCGAGAATGTGCGCGTGCCGGTGGAGAATATCCTGCTGGGCGAAGGGCGCGGGTTTGAGATTGCGCAGGGCCGGCTGGGGCCGGGGCGCATCCATCATTGTATGCGGCTGATTGGGGCTTCCGAACGGGCATTGGAACTGACCTGCCAGCGCCTGTCGTCGCGCGTGGCCTTCGGCAAGCCCATCGCCACGCAAGGCGTGTGGCATGAACGGATTGCCGAAGCGCGCATCGCCATCGAACAGGCCCGCCTGCTGACCCTGAAGGCAGCCTATATGATGGATACAGTGGGCAACAAGGTGGCCAAGGCCGAGATCGCCATGATCAAGGTTGTCGCCCCCAACATGGCCTGCAAGGTGATCGACATGGCGATCCAGGCCCATGGCGGCGGCGGCGTATCGGACGATTTCCCCCTGGCCTGGGCCTATGCCAACGCCCGCACCCTGCGCCTGGCCGATGGCCCGGACGAGGTGCACCGGGCGCAGTTGGGCAAGCTGGAACTGGCGAAGTACAGGTCCTGATCACCCCTCCAGCCCCTCCCCCGCCGCTGTACGCACGGCGGCGGTCAGGGCTTGCAGGGGGGCGGCCTGCAGGCGGGTAATGGTCCAGTAAAGTTGCACATGGACCGGTCGGTGCGGCGGTAGTTCCACCAGCCGCCCGGCGGCGATGTGGGGAGCGGCCAGCATCAGCGGGTGCATCCCCCAGGCCAGCCCCGCCAGGGTGAAATCCAGAAAGCCTTGGGTGGAGGGCACCCAATGCGGCGGGGCGGTCAGTTCCATGCCATAGGCATCGCGGGCCCAGCGTGCCTGCAAATGGTCCCGCCGGTCGAACCGCATATTGGGGGCCTGCGCCAGACTGGCGGCACCCACCCCTTGGGCGAAATGGCGCGCCATGAAGGCGGGGCTGGCACAGGCGATATAGCGCAGCCGGCCCAGCGGCAGGGTCTTGCAGCCCTGCACCGGTTCCGGGTCGGCGGTGACGGCGGCCAGCACATCCCCGGCGCGCAGCCGTTCGGCCGTGTGCGCCTCGTCATCCAATGTCAAATCCAGCAGGGCAGCATTGTCCCGGGCGAACAGCCCTGCGGCGGCGGGAAACCATGTCGCCAGACTGTCGGCATTCACCGCCAGCCGCAGGGTGGGCGGGCTGGCCACCCCCTGCCCCTCCGGCACCAGCAGGGGGGCCAAGTCAGCCTCCAGCAGGCGCACCTTGTCCATATGGGCCACCAGCGCGCGACCCAGATCGGTGGGGGTGCAGGGCTGGCCGCGCACCACCAGAATGGCGCCCAGCCGTTCTTCCAGCCCGCGCACGCGCTGGGACACGGCGGATGGGGTGATGCCCAGCGTTGCCGCCGCGCGTTCAAAACTGCCTTCATGGATGATGGCGGCCAGGGCGGCCAGGGCCGGATAATCAAGCATGGATGAAGCATGGCTTCATCAGCTTAAGAAAAACAAGTTTTACTGAAGCATCCCGACGGCGTTACCGGTTGGGACATGACATACAACCTCACCCCCTTCCTCACCGGTTTCGCCCTGTCCGCCGCCCTGATCATGGCGATCGGGGCGCAGAACCTGTTCGTGCTGCGTCAGGGGTTGAGCCGACAGCATGTCGGCCCCATCGTGCTGTTCTGTGGCGCGGCGGATGCCCTGCTGATCACGGCGGGTGTGTCGGGACTGGGTGCTTTCCTGGCCGCCTTGCCACAACTGGCCGAGCTGCTGGCCATCGGCGGGGCGGGGTTTCTTGGCTGGTACGGGCTGCGCGCGCTGGGGCGGCTGCGGGCGGGGGAAGCCATGGCGGTGGCCCAGGGCGAGGGGGTGACGCTGCCCCGCGCCCTGGCCGCGACGGCCGCCTTCACCCTGCTGAACCCCCATGTCTATCTGGATACGGTGCTGCTGATGGGCACCGCCGGTTCCGCCCAGCCGGAAGCACTGCGCCCGCTGTTCATCGCCGGGGCGGTGGCGGCCAGCTTCTGCTGGTTCACCACACTGGGCTATGGCGCGCGGATGCTGACGCCGCTGTTCGCCCGGCCAGCGGCGTGGCGGGTGCTGGACGGGCTGGTCGGGCTGACCATGCTGGCGCTGGCGGCGTCGCTGGTGTGGCGGGTGGTCGGGTAAACGCCCTGCCTACAGCTTCACGCCTGCTTTGCGTCGATGATCGACCGGCGGATGGCGCGGGTGCGGGTGAACAGCTCTTCCAGCTTTTCCCCCTCACCCCAGCGGATGGCGCGTTGCAGTGCGGTCAGGTCTTCGGTGAAGCGCTGGATCACCTCCAGCACGGCTTCCCGGTTGTTCAGGAAGATGTCCCGCCACATCACCGGATCGCTGGCGGCGATGCGGGTGAAATCACGGAAGCCGGAGGCGGAAAACCGGATCACTTCCGATTTCAGATGTTCTTCCAGATCGGTGGCCGTGCCGACGATGGTATAGGCGATCAGGTGCGGCAGATGGCTGGTGATGGCCAGCACCCGGTCATGATGGCCCGGTTCCATCAGCTCAATCTGGCTGCCGCAGCCGCGCCAGAAGGCGGCCAGCTTTTCCACCGCCGCCGCATCGCTGTCGGGTACCGGGGTCAGGATGCACCAGCGATCCTTGAACAGGCTGGCAAAGCCGGCATCGGGGCCGGAATGTTCGGTGCCGGCCAGCGGGTGGCCGGGCACGAAATGCACACCATCGGGCACATGCGGGCCGATATCGCGCACCACCGACTGTTTCACCGAACCCACATCGGTCAGGATGGTGCCGGGCGTCAGATGCGGGCCGATAATGGCCCCCAGATCGGCAAAGGCCCCGATGGGCGTGGCCAGCACCACCAGATCGGCGGTGGCAACCAGGGCCGGATCGGTGCTGGCCGCCGCCGCAATGCCCAGTTCCATCACCCGGTCGCAGACCGTCTGCGACCGGTCGATACAGACCACATCCTTGGCCAAGCCCGGATATTCCGCCACGCACCGCGCGATCGAAGAACCGATCAGGCCAAAGCCGACAATGGCAACGCGGGTGAAGAGCGGGCTGGTCATGGGAAGATGCCTGATAAGATTGGAGCCATGGTCAGTACCATGGGCGGTCCCACCGGCTCAAGCCGGGGCTTGCATCGGCAAGGTGGGTAGCAGACCCTGCGGACAGTACGAGCCTTTGGCGAAGATTGGGACCGGCCGATGTATAGTGACGATGATCTGGACGCCGCCGTCACGGCGGGGCTGCTGAAACCGGGCGATGTGGAGGGATTCAGGCGCTTCGTGGCCGCCCGGCGCACCGGGGCCGTGGGCGAGCATGAAAGTTTCAAGCTGCTGTCCGGCTTCAACGATATCTTCATCGCCATCGCCCTCAGCATCACCATGTTTGCCATCGATCATCTGCTGGGGCCCTATTCAGCGGGGGTGATCGCGGCGGCAAGCTGGGGACTGGCGGAATATTTCACCCGCCGCCGGCAGGCCCCGCTGACCAGCATCCTGCTGCTGTTTTTCTTCGTCGGTAGCGTGTTCCTGCTGCTGTTCAAGCTGACAGGCGGTACCTGGGGACCGAAAGATGGCAGCCTTGCGGAGGTTTCCACGGCGCTGACCGCCGCCAGCCTGGCGGCGGCGGGAGTCGGCATCGCCACCTATGCCCATTGGCGGCGGTTCCATGTACCTGTCACCATTGCCATTGCGGTGCTGGTGGCACTGGTCATGGCGGGCACCTTGCTGCTGCTGGCGGTGGAACCGCTGCGTGCCCATCTGCTTGTGCTGATCCTGCTGGCAGGCTTCATCGCCTTTGCCGTGGCCATGATGTGGGATATGCGCGATCCGCTGCGCGGCGGCCGGGCCAGCGATATCGCCTTCTGGCTACACCTGCTGGCCGCCCCGCTGATCATCCACCCGCTGTTCAATATGCTGGGACTGGATAATGGCGAAGGCGGGATGGCCGCCATGATCGGCGGGCTGGGCATTTATCTGGTGCTGTCGCTGGTGTCGCTGATCATCGACCGGCGGGCATTGCTGGTTTCCGCCCTGATCTATGTGATCTACGCGATGAGCGGTCTGATGAAGCTTTTCACCCAGGGCGGCTATAGTTTAGCCGTCGCTGCCCTGCTGATCGGCAGCGCCCTGCTGCTGCTGTCGGCAAAATGGGAAGCGGGGCGGCGACTGGCCCTGCGGCTGGTGCCAACGGCGGTGCGGGTCCGCGTCCCGCCGGTCAGGGCGCAGGAGGTGGGGCTGGCCGCCCCTTGAGCGGGCGCTTACCCCCGCACCCAGTCAGTCAGCCCCTTGACCACCTGTTCCATATCATCGCGCAAGCCAATGGTGATGCGCAGGCAATGGCCCAGTCCATAAGCCCCCATCTGGCGCACCAGGATGCCACGGGATTTCAGCATGTGCCGGGCGGCCTCGGTATCGGCCTTGGCCCCCGGCTGGTTGCTGAAATCCACCAGCACGAAATTGGCCACAGAGGGGTGAACCACCAGCCCCAGGGCTTGCACCTGCGCCACGAACCAGGCCCGGTTGGCCTCGTTCAATTCCAGGGAACGCTGGGTGAACTCCACATCCTCCATCGCCGCCACCCCGGCGGCGATGGCAGCGGATGAGACGTTGAACGGCCCGCGCACCCGGTTCAGCACATCGGCGACGGCAACCGGGCAATAGGCCCAGCCCAGCCGCAACCCGCCCAGCGCGTGGATTTTGGAGAAGGTGCGCGTCATCACCACATTGGGGAAACGCGCCACCAGTTCCGCCCCATCACTATAATCATTGCTGCGCACAAATTCGGCATAGGCGGCATCGATCACCAACAGCACATGGTCCGGCAACCCGGCATGGAGCCGGGCCAGTTCCTGGGCCGTCAGATAGCTGCCGGTCGGGTTGTTGGGGTTGGCGATGAAGACAATGCGGGTGCGTTCATTCACCCGCGCCAACAGCGCATCCACATCGGCGCGCAGGTCGGTTTCCGGGGCCGCCACCGGGGTGGCCCCACAGGCTTTGGCGGCGATGGGATAGATCAGGAAGCCATGGCGGGAATAAAGCACCTCCGTCCCCGGCCCGGCATAGCATTTGACCAGCAGTTGCAGCAGCTCGTCCGATCCGGCACCGCAGACGATGCGGGCGGGGTCGAAGCCATGACGGCGGCCAATGGCATTGCGCAGCGCC
The DNA here is from genome assembly GCA_943370215.1 of Azospirillum sp. RU38E. Lineage (GTDB taxonomy): Bacteria > Pseudomonadota > Alphaproteobacteria > Azospirillales > Azospirillaceae > Niveispirillum. The sequence continues at coordinate 160,900 of CALRQC020000003.1, read as the reverse complement.
TGGGCGGAACCATCCGGATAGCGGTGGATCTCCCCCGCCAGGGCCTGGTAGGCCGCCACCGCCTGGGGGCTGGGGCCCAGCGCGCCCTCATTCGATGCCAGCCGGATCAACCGGTGCCCGCCCGGCGCGTGAGCCTCCCCACCGATATAGGGGGCGATATCCAGGATGCCGGGATTGGGGATCGGACCAGACATAGGGGCACCTTCGCTGATGAGGGTGGTTGCCGGCTCACCGGGAACCACCCTTAAAGAAGCGTCAAACCAACCTGATGCGGAGGATTATTGCCGGAAAAAGCCGGGGTGGGCGCCGCCCGCCTCACCCCTTGGGCAGGGTGATGGGGGTGGCATAGGCGCCGATGGGCAACATGCGGGTGGCGCTTTCGCCCAGCTTCAGCGTTGCCGCATCCAGCCGTGCATCATCGGATGCCACGAAACCCTGCACCTCCACCAGATGCACGGCACCGCCGCCACCGGGCAGATGGTGGGTGCGCAGTTGCAGGGTGGCAAAGCCGGCCCCTTCCAGCACATCCTTCAGCCGGCCCCGGCTGACATCCTGGCCCACTTCCACCGCCAGCAGGGTGCGGTCATCGCCCGTGGCTTCCGCCGGCACGGCGGCCAGCACCAGGGCGTCGCCGCCCTCGCGCCCCACCTGCTGCCCGGTCTGGCGCAGGAAAGGCAGGCGGGCAATGATGCGCGGGGTCTTGGGATCGGGGGAGACGAGGAAACGCCACCAGGCGTCGTTGTCATCCTCCTCCGGCCAGGGCACCACGGCCACGGTCGCCGTCCCCTCTGACACGGCGCGCAAGGCGGCCATGGGGGTATTGACGGCGATGGCCGGGGTCGCACTGCCGAAATGGTCGCGCGCATTGTCCCAAAGCGGGCTGCGCTGATCATCGGGGCAGACCACGGCGACGCCCAGCGGGCCCTGAACGCGGGTGAAGGCAGACACCATCTCCCGCCAGATGCGGATGAGGGCCTGCACCGGGAACGCGCCACTATGGCGGGCCACCAGATTGCGGACAATCTCCGCCTCCCGCCCGGGGCGGATATAGGGACGGCCCGGCGGCTTCACCCGCCCCACCTCCTGCACCACCTCGGTGCGGCGCAGCAAAAGGGCGTGAATCGCCGCATCGATCTCATCGATCTCGCGGCGCAAATCGTCAAGCGTGGGGGTCGAGGACATGGATGGCCGAAAATTCGTCCGTGCAGGGCGGGATAGTAGTAGTCGCCACCCCCGGCAAAATCAAAGAAAACATTGACACCCGTGCCCCCCCTTTCTAGCTCTACTTGCCCGGCCGGAACCATGCAGTACCCTGCCCGACCGACCTTGACCGTTATCGCCGCCGCTTTTTGCGTGCGCCTTCGATGGAACGCCCGGTGACTGAAACGTCCGCCCTTTTCCGCGATTGTGGCCCGGCCGAACCCGCCCGTTCCATTGTGCTGGGCAAGGATACGCCCCTGCTGCTGGATAGCGGGGTGGAACTGGGCTGCTTCCGGCTGGCCTTTCAGACCTATGGCACACTGAATGCCGACCGCTCGAACGCCGTGCTGGTCTGCCATGCGCTGACGGGGGATCACTTCGTCGCCGAAAAGCATCCGGTGACGGGCAAGCCCGGCTGGTGGAACCTGATGGTCGGCCCCGGCAAGCCGATCGATACTGACCGATTCTTCGTCATCTGCTCCAACGTCATCGGCGGCTGCCTGGGCAGCGAGGGGCCGAAGGAGATCAACCCCGCCACCGGCCAGCCCTGGGGCCTGTCCTTCCCCGTCATCACCATCGCCGACATGGTGCGGGCGCAAAAGATGCTGGTGGAGCATCTGGGTATCCGCCAACTGTTCTGCGTCATCGGCGGGTCGATGGGCGGGATGCAGGTGCTGCAATGGGCCGTCTCCTATCCGGAAATGGTTTATTGCTGCCTGCCCATTGCCACGGCGGCCCGCCACAGCGCCCAGAACATCGCCTTTCATGAGGTGGGGCGCCAAGCCATCATGGCCGACCCGGAATGGCGCAGCGGGGACTATCTGAACCAGAATACAAGGCCCACCAAGGGGCTGGCGGTGGCCCGCATGGCCGCCCACATCACCTATCTGTCAGAACCGGCCCTGCACCGGAAATTCGGGCGCAATCTGCAGAACCGGGCCGCCATCACCTTCGGCTTCGATGCGGATTTCCAGGTGGAAAGCTATCTGCGCCACCAGGGCATCAGCTTTGTTGAGCGGTTCGACGCCAACTCATATCTCTATATCACCCGCGCCATGGATTATTTCGATCTGGCCGCCGACCATGGCGGGGTGTTGGCCAATGCCTTCCGGGTGAAGGGGGCGGACGGGGTGGAACGGCCCACGCCGGTGCGTTTCTGCCTGATCAGTTTCTCCAGCGACTGGCTGTTCCCCACCAGCGAAAGCCGTGCCGTGGTGCACGCGCTGAACGCGGTGGCGGCCAATGTCAGCTTTGTGGAGGTGGAGACCGACAAGGGCCACGATGCCTTCCTGCTGGACGAGCCGGAATTCTATCAGGTCGCGCGCGGTTTCATTGAAGGCAACGCCCAGCGGCGCGGCCTGACCAGCACGGCCAAGGGGGCCTGAACCATGGCAATTTCCAGTCCCCATATCCGCACCGATCTGGAAAGCATCACCGCCTGGGTGGATGAAGGGGCCCGCGTGCTGGATGTCGGCTGCGGGGAAGGCGAACTGCTCTATGCCCTGGTCCATCGCAAGAAGGTGGATGGGCGCGGGCTGGAACTGTCGATGGACGGCGTGCGCCGCTGCGTCGGTCAAGGTCTGGCCGTCATCCAGGGCGACGCCGACACCGACCTGAAGGATTACCCGTCCAACAGCTTTGATTACGTGATCCTGTCACAGACCCTGCAGGCCACCCGCCAGCCGCGGGAGATATTGGAACAGTTGGTGCGCATCGGCCGGCACGCCATCATCTCCCTGCCCAATTTCGGTTATTGGCGGGTGCGGATGGAATTGCTGCTGAAGGGGCGGATGCCGGTCACCGACCGGCTGGGCTATGATTGGTACAACACGCCCAATATCCATTTCTGCACCATCCGCGACTTCGTGACGCTGTGCCAGGACATGGGCATCCGCATCGAACGCAGCCTGATCCTGGGTGCTGATGAGAAAGTGATCGACGCCCCCGCCAATAGCGGAAAGGCCAATTGGTGGGGCGAACAGGCCTTGTTCCTGTTGCAGCGCACATAATATCATTTCGTATAGTCCATACAAAAGGTCATGTTCGAACCCTTGCCGAGGGTCGGGAATGGGCGCACAGTTCCATTACGGTCCGGTTGCAGTTGGATGACAAGTTAGGCCCCCCAGCAACTCCCCACCCACCTGTGACCGGACCGCCATGTATCTCACGCCATCGCCGGTTGCACCCGCGATGGTGGGATGTAAGGGAGGTCCAGATGCGTCGTCATGCTTATGCCTATACTGAAATCACCAGCTCGCTGCGCCAGGCCCGTGAGCGCCTGGAGCGCTTGGAACGCATCTCCACCGCCCTGCTTGGTCTGTCTTTCGCCCTGCTGATTGGCGCGGCGATCATGTGACAATCCGCCTGTCCCCCATGGGCGGCATTGACCGGGATATGCCGGTTGTCTCCGTACCGAGCGTATTTCCTGGAAACTTTCCACGGCCCCGGCGTTATGCTCGGGGCCGTATTTTTTTGGCCTTCCGTCCGGCCGCGTCAAAAAGGGGAGCAAGAACCCGTGCGTTATCTTTCCTGGATCGTCACCCTGCCGCTGGCAGTCATCGCCATTTCCTTTGCCATCTCCAACCTGACCCCGGTGCAGCTCAGCCTCTGGCCGCTGCCCTTTTTCGTGGAGGCCCCAGCCTTCGCGCTGGTGCTGGTGACACTGGTCCTTGGCTTTCTGCTGGGGGGCATGACGGTGTGGATCGGCCAGCACGGCCACCGCAAGGCCGAACGCAAGCATCAGAGCCGGGCTGACAAGCTGCAAAAGGAACTGGACCTGCTGCGGGCGGAGAAGACGGCCGGCACTGCCGATGCCCCCATCGGCCAGACCTTGCCGCGCACCTGATCCCCCTTTCCGCCCCGCCCGTTTTCAGGTCATAGTGCGACCTAAATCAAACGGATGTTTAAAAAGGGGGCGTCATGGCAGCACCGGTTATTCCCTTGGCCGATTATCCGGGCCTGGTCGGTCAGCAAGTCGGGGTATCGGACTGGGTGACGGTCGATCAGGCGATGATCGACCGATTCGCCGATCTGACGGGGGACCGACAATTCATCCATGTCGATCCGGTGCGGGCGGCCCAAACACCGCTGGGCGGCACCATCGCCCATGGCTTCCTGACCCTGTCCCTGCTGGGCGGCATGGGAATGGAGACCATCCCCTTGCCCACCGGCATGGTCATGAGCATGAATTACGGCTTCGACAAACTGCGTTTTCTGGCCCCGGTGCGCAGTGGTGCGCGCGTGCGCGGCCGCTTCACCCTTGCCGGGCTGGAAGCCAGGGGCAATGGCCAGCATATGCTGCGCTATAGCGCCAGCATGGAAATCGACGCGGACCCAAAGCCGGCACTGGTCGCCGACTGGCTGATCATGGTGGTGGTGCCCGGCACCTGAAGCGAAGAAAGCAGCGATACGGCAAACGGCCGGGGCTCACGCCCCGGCCGTTCTTGGTAAGGCAAACCGCGGGTATCAGTTCACGCGGTTATCCAGCAGGCCGCGATTCTTCAGCAGCGCATCCACCTTGGGTGCGCGACCCCGGAAGCCGATATAGGCCTCCATCGGGTCACGCGAACCGCCGGCGGAATAGACATTCTCCAGCAGCTTCTTGGACAGGGTCGGGTCGAAAATGTCGCCGGCTTCCTTGAAGGCGTTGAAGCCGTCAGCATCCAGCACTTCCGCCCACATATAGCTGTAATAGCCCGACGAATAGCCGTCACCGGAGAAGATGTGGCTGAAATGCGGGCTGCGGTGCCGCATGACGATTTCCTTCGGCATCCCCAGCTTGGTCAGCGTCTCCCGCTCAAACGTGTCCGGGTTCAGGCCCTTGGCATCGGTCAGGCTGTGATAGGCCAGATCGACCAGGGCGGACGAGGTGTAGGACACCGTGGCGAAGCCCTGGTTGAAGGTCTGGGACGCAATGATCTTGTCCAGCAGTTCCTTCGGGATCGGCTTGCCCGTCTTATAATGCACGGCGAATTTCTGCAGGATCTGCGGTTCCGCCACCCAATGTTCCAGCACCTGGCTGGGGAATTCCACGAAATCACGCAGCACGCCGGTGCCGGAGACCTGCGGATAGGTCACGTTCGACAACATGCCATGCAGGCCATGGCCGAATTCGTGGAACAGGGTGGTGGCATCGTCAAAGGACAGCAGGGTCGGCTGGCCCTCGGCCCCCTTGGCGAAGTTGTTGTTGTTCAGCACGATCGGGCGGATATCGCCCGACAGCTTCTCCTGCGAGCGCAGGGACGACATCCAGGCGCCGGACCGCTTGGACGGGCGGGCGAAATTGTCGCTGTAGAAGACGGCCAGATGCTTGCCATCCTTGTCCTTGGCCTCATAGACCTTGACGTCGGGATGATAGGTCGGCACGCCCTTCAGCTCCGTGAAGGTGACGCCGAACAGGCGGTTGGCGGTGTAGAACATCGCCTCCACCATCTTGTCCAACTGGAAGTACGGCTTGATCTCTTCTTCGTTCAGGTCGTACTTGGCCTTACGGACCTTCTCCGCATAATAATACCAGTCCCACGGCTCGATCTGGATATTCTGGCCTTCCTTGGCGGCCAGCTTCTGCATCTCGTCGCGTTCCTCGGCGGCGCGCAGCTTGGCCGGTTCCCAGACCTGCAGCAGCAGGTCGCTCACGGCCTGGGGATTCTTGGCCATGGTGTCGGCCAGCTTATATTCCGCAAATGTCTTGTAGCCCAGCAGGTTGGCGCGCTCGATGCGCAACTGCACGATCTCCGTGATGACGGCATTGTTGTCATGCTCATCGCCATTGTCGCCACGGGCGATCCAGGCCTTCCAGGCCTGCTCGCGCAGGGCCCGGTTGTCGGAGAAGGTCAGGAACGGCTCAATCGACGAACGCGACAGGGTGATGACGTACTTGCCAGCTTCGCCCCGGTCCTTGGCCGCCTGCGACGCGGCGGCCACCACGAATTCGGGCAGGCCGACCAACTGTTCCTTGGCCGTCAGCACCAGCTTGTAACCCTTTTCATCTGCCAGCACATTCTGGCTGAACTTGGTGGACAGCACGGCCAGCCGTTCCAGGATGGCGGCCATCCGCTCCCGCTGCGCGCCCTGCAGCTCGGCGCCGGCGCGCACGAAGCCCAGATAATAGCGTTCCAGCACGCGGGACTGTTCCGGCGTCAGCTTCAACTGGTCGCGCTGCTTGTACAGCGTGCTGATCCGCTGGAACAGGGTGGCATTCAGGTTGATGGCATTGCCATGGGCCGCCAGCAGCGGCGCCATGTCACGCTGGATCTTGTCCAACTCGTCATTGGTGTTGGACGAGGTCAGGTTGGAGAAGACGGCCGACACGCGGTCCAGCAACTGGCCGCTCTTTTCCATCGCGTCGATGGTATTGGCGAAGGTGGGGGCCGCCTTGGTATCGGTGATGGCCTTGATCTCGACCAACTGGTCGGCCATGCCCTTTTCAAAGGCCGGGCGGAAATGGGCCGGCTTGATGGCATCGAACGGCGGAACGCCGAAGGGGGTTTTCCATTCCTGGAAGAAGGGATTCTCGCTCATCTTCGCCTTGTCAGCCTGTGCCATCTGGGTCGGTGTGTCTGCCGCCAGCGCCGCAGGGACCATGGCGCCGGACAGGGAGAGGATCAGGGCCGAAGCCCCCGCCATCAAGAAGCTTTTCAACGTGCCGTTCCTTTTTGCCAGGGCTTTTGCCCCTTGGATTGCCGAATTTCCATGGGTCGGCCATGCCGCTTTCCATGGCAAGGCCTGAAACCAAATCGTTACAATAGAGATACGGTTGCACCTGCGCCAACCTGGGTCATCGCTGAAGGGAGTTCCACCCGCCATGGGAAATAGTCACGCCGCCCCCCATCTCGACAAGCTGGACATGAAAGAGCACCGGTTCGTCGACAAGGCCGCCTATCTGAAGGAGCTGGAATCCCTGCAGGAACAGGTGATGCATGTCCAGCAGGCCTATTGGCATTCCAAGCGGCGCGCCATTCTGGTGTTTGAAGGCTGGGACGCCGCCGGCAAGGGTGGTGCTATCCGCCGGCTGACCGAAACACTGGACCCGCGCGGCGCCCATGTCTGGCCCATTGCCGCCCCACTGCCCCAGGAACAGGGCCGGCATTATCTGTGGCGCTTCTGGCAGCGCCTACCGGAACCCGGCACCTTCGCCATTTTCGACCGCTCCTGGTACGGCCGGGTGCTGGTGGAACGGGTGGAAGGCTTTGCCAAACCGTCGGAATGGCAGCGCGCCTATGATGAGATCAACGAGTTTGAGCGGTTGTTGATCGATGATGGCGTGCGGATCGTGAAGCTGTTCTTGCATATCAGCGAGGATGAACAGCGCCGCCGCTTCCGTGAACGGCTGCACAATCCCTATAAGCGCTGGAAGCTGACCTCTGAAGATTTGCGCAACCGCGCCCGGCGCCCGCAATATGAGCTGGCGACCAACCAGATGTTCGACCGCACCCATACCAAACAAGCGCCCTGGCACCTGATCCCGGCCGACGCCAAATGGTATGCGCGGGTGGAGGTGCTGCGCCAGGTGGTGGCGCGGCTGTCGGAAGGGGTGGACACTTCCCCGCCCACCCTGGACGAGGCGTTCCTACGCGAGGCGGAGACCCTGCTGGGGTAAGAGTCCGTCCAAGGGCTTTCAATTATTTTCCAATACCTTAACCGTCATTCCCGCCTTCGCGGGAATGACGGTAGGGAAAGGGCAAGGCTTCGAAAAGCGGGATAACTTTCCGGACAGACTCTAAGGCAATGGCGGGCGGGGGCGCTTTATCTTTTTGGAAATTCCATCGTAACCAACCGTTCATTGTCCAACGGTACGATTGACAAGCGCCCCGCCCGCCCGCTTAAGCTGTGTTCATCATGTCTGTGACCCTCGACGCCATCCATTATTACCCGGTCAAGAGCCTGTCCGCCCAAAAGCTGGACAGCGTTTCCCTGTCACCGGGGGAATGCCTGCCGCAGGATCGGCGTTTCGCCATCCTGCACCGGGCCAGCAATTTCGACGCCACGGCCCCAGCCTGGAAGCCGAAAACCAACTTTCTGGCCCTGGTGCGGGATGAGAAACTGGCCACCCTGGTGGCAACCTATGATTCGGCCACCTGCCAACTGGTGCTGAACCGGGCGGGCAAGCCGGTGGCGCGCGGGCGGATCGATACGCCGACCGGCAGGATGCTGATCGATCAGTTCCTGTCCGCCTATATGGATGGCAGTACCGCCCCCGGCCCCTATAAGCTAGTGGAGTCGGCAGCGCATAATTTCACCGACATTCCGGAAAAGGCCGTTTCCCTGATCAATCTGGCCAGCGTGAAGGATATTGGCCGCGTCACCCAGGCCCCGGTCGATCCGCTGCGTTTTCGCGGCAATCTGCATCTGGCGGGCCTGCCGGCCTGGGCGGAGATGCAGTGGGTGGGCAAGCGCATCGCCATCGGCGATACGGTGCTGGAGGTGTTCAAGACCATCACCCGCTGCGCGGCGGTGGAGGTCAATCCCAGCACCGGTGAACGCGACATGCCGCTGATCAAGGCACTGAAGACCGGCTTCAACCATGTCATCTGCGGTGTCTATGCCATGGTGGTGGAAGGCGGCACCGTGACGGCGGGTGACCCGGTACGCGTTCTGGACTGAGCGTCTGTTTCCTGGGGTGCTTTACCCCCGACCCAGCGTTCAGCAACGTCACTAACGCTTCACCGCCGTCATTCCCGCGAAGGCGGGAATCCAAAATCCGCGCTGTCGTATGGATTCCCGCCTTCGCGGGAATGACGGTTAAACGCATAAAATGGCAGGGGAAATTCCCAAAAACACCCCAGAAGCAAAAAGGGGGACGGTGAACCGTCCCCCGATAGGCCTTACTTCTTTTCCGCCGGCTTGGCCGGGGCGGCAGCCGCCGGGGCCGGCGCCGGGGCGGCCGGCATCGGGCCACCATCGATGTTGAAGGTTTCCACCTTCGCACCCTTGCGCAGGCCCTGGATCACCTCTTCGGCGATATCCTGCGCCACGGCGGAGCGGAGCTGCGGGGCGGCTTGGTCGAAGGTCGGCAGGGTCTGCTTACGCTTATCCTCAACCTTGATGACGTGATAGCCGAACTCGGTCTTCACCGGGGTCTGGCTGACATCGCCGGGCTTCATGGCAAAGGCGACTTCGGCGAATTCCTTCACCATCTGGTCCTTCACGAAGTAACCCAGATCGCCACCATTGGACTTGGTGCCATCCGTGCCCTTCTCACCCGCCAGCTTGGCGAAATCGGCACCGCCCTTGAGCTGCTTGATGATGGCATCGGCCTCTTCCTTGGTCTTTACCAGGATATGGCGGGCACGCACTTCATCCTGCGGCGGGTTGGCCTTGACCCACTTGTCATAGGCGGCCTTCAGCTTGTCCTGGGTCATGCGCTTGTCGATCTCGGCGCGCAGCCAGGCCTGCTGAACGAACTGCTGTTCGGCCTCCTTCAGGCGCTTCTTCACTTCGGCGCTGTCCTGCAGCTTGGCCTTGTAACCGGCCTCGGTCACCAGTTCGGACTGCACCAGTTGTTCCAGCAACTGCGGATAGATCATCTGCACCGGGTAGTTCTGCGCTTCCGGCCCCAGTTGCTGCAGCGAGGCCAGCACGTCGGAGCGCTTGATCTCCTTGCCATTCACGCGGGCGACCACCGGATCGTCGGCCAGCGACGGGGCGGCCTTCTTGTCGGCGGGGGCCTTGGCGTCCTGCGCCAGGGCGGTCATGGAAACAGAACCCAGCGCGGCCGTCGTCATGGCGACAACCAGGGCGGCACGCATCGTCTTGACCAGCATCTTAGGAATTTCCCTCACATCAAAGGCTGGGCCGGCCTGTAGGTCCGCCAGCTTTCCACGAAATCTAATCACCCAGCCCGACCGGCTATCCCCGAAAAGGGCCCCGCCAGGACTGTCCGCATAAAGCATGAGTGCCCATGCCCCGGCAAGACCATGCCATCACGGGGCCGGAAAATGGCGTTAAAAGACTGTCATCTTCCACCCAAAATCAACAGCGGGCGGCTGGATTGAGTGAAGCCACGTTGACCGGAAGGCGAAGCGGTCTTATCTGTCACCGGTGCCGGCCCCTGTCTTGACGGGGATGGCACCCCTGGTCCCGGCGGCCGGTGACGGCCGATCCGGGTTTTGCTGTGTAACGCGTTCTTCTACCATCCTGCCTTTATGCTTCGCGGAGTTCTCCATGTTCGGTGCCATTGCCCGCAAATTGTTCGGCAACGCCAATGAGCGGGTGGTCAAGGGCTTGCGCAAAAAGGTCGAAACGATCAATGCGCTGGAGCCGAAGCTGCAAGCGCTCTCCGATGCCGAATTGCAGATGCGCACCGACTGGCTGCGCGACCGGCTGGAAAAGGGCGAGTCGCTGGACGACATCCTGGCCGACGCCTTTGCCACCGTGCGCGAAGCCTCCAAGCGCGTCATGGGGATGCGGCATTTTGACGTGCAGCTCATCGGCGGCATGGTGCTGCATTCCGGCAAGATCGCCGAAATGCGCACCGGTGAAGGCAAGACGCTGGTGGCAACCCTGGCTGTGTACCTGAACGCGCTTCAGGGCAAGGGCGTGCATGTCGTCACCGTGAACGATTATCTGGCCAGCCGCGATGCCAGCCACATGGGCAAGCTCTATGGCTTCCTGGGCCTGACCACCGGCGTCATCGTGCATGGGCTGGATGATCATGAACGCCGTGATGCCTATGCCGCCGACATCACGTATGGCACCAACAACGAATTCGGCTTCGACTATCTGCGCGACAATATGAAGTATCGGCGCGAGGACATGGTCCAGCGCCCCTTCAATTACGCCATCGTCGACGAGGTGGACAGCATCCTGGTGGATGAGGCGCGCACACCGCTGATCATCTCCGGCCCCTCCACCGACAGTTCCGAACTCTATATCGCCGTCAACAAGGTGATCAATCGCCTGGACGAGAGCGATTATGAGAAGGACGAGAAGGCCAAGGCCGTCTCCATGACCGAAAGCGGCACGGAAAAGGTGTCGCAGATCCTGACGGAGATGGAGCTGCTGAAGAGCGGCGACCTCTACGACATTCATAATATTTCGCTGGTCCATCACGTGAACCAGGCGCTGAAGGCGCACAAGCTGTTCACGGCCAATGTCGATTACATCGTGAAGGACGACAAGGTCGTCATCATTGATGAATTCACCGGCCGCATGATGGAAGGCCGCCGCTATTCCGAAGGGCTGCATCAGGCGCTGGAGGCCAAGGAAGGCGTCTCGATCCAGCGGGAAAACCAGACGCTGGCCAGCATCACCTTCCAGAATTACTTCCGCATTTACCCCAAGCTGTCCGGCATGACCGGTACGGCCATGACGGAAGCGGCCGAATTCCAGGAAATCTATGGGCTGGAAGTGGTGGATATCCCCACCAACCTGCCGGTCCGCCGCGTCGATGCCGATGATGAGGTCTATCGCACGGCGGCGGAGAAGTATGAGGCTATTGTGAAGCTGGTGGCCGAATGCCAGCAGCGCCAGCAGCCCATTCTGGTCGGTACCGTTTCGATTGAGAAATCAGAAACGCTGTCCACCCTGCTGAAGAAGAAGGGCGTGCCGCATAATGTGCTGAACGCCCGTTACCACGAACAGGAAGCCTATATCGTTTCGCAGGCGGGTCGTCCCGGTGCCGTAACGATTGCCACCAACATGGCCGGTCGCGGCACCGACATCCAGTTGGGCGGCAACCTGGAAATGCGCATTGAGTATGAACTGGCCGAACTACCGGAAGGGCCGGAGCGCGATGCGCGCATCCAGACCATCAAGGAAGAGGTGGCGGCCGCCAAGCAGGTGGTGCTGGCAGCCGGCGGGCTGTATGTGGTGGGTACCGAACGCCATGAAAGCCGCCGCATCGACAACCAGTTGCGTGGCCGTTCGGGCCGCCAGGGCGATCCCGGCGCCTCGAAATTCTTCCTGTCGCTGGATGATGACCTGATGCGCATCTTCGGCAGCAACCGGCTGGACGGGATGCTGCAGAAGCTGGGCCTGGAACAGGGGGAGGCGATCATCCACCCCTGGATCAACAAGGCCCTGGAAAAGGCGCAGCAGCGCGTCGAAGCGCATAATTTCGACATCCGCAAGAACCTGCTGAAATACGACAATGTGATGAATGACCAGCGCAAGGTCATTTATGAACAGCGCCGGGAGATCATGGACGCCACCGACGTGGCCGAAATGATCAAGGAAATGCGGCACGAGGTGATTACCGACATGGTGCGCCGCGCCATCCCGGAAAATGCCTATGCCGAACAGTGGGACATGAACCTGCTGCACGAGGAATGCCTGCGCATCCTGGGTGCCGACCTGCCGGTGCGGGAATGGGCCAAGGAAGAAGGCATCGCGGATGAGCAGATCACCGAGCGTCTGCTGGAATTCGCTGCGACCAAGATGGCGGAAAAGGAAGCGGCCTATGGTCCGGACCTGATCCGCAATATCGAGAAGAGCCTGCTGCTGCAGATCCTGGATCAGGTCTGGAAGGACCATCTGCTGTCGCTGGACCATCTGCGCCAGGGTATCAACCTGCGCGCCTATGCCCAGCGCGACCCGCTGAACGAATATAAGCGCGAGGCGTTCGAACTGTTCTCCGGCCTGCTGGATAATCTGCGGGAGCAGGTGACCCAGATGCTGATGCTGATCCAGGTGCGGGTGACCGAGCCCGACCTGACGCCGCCGCCCTTCATCGGGGAGGAAAGCCGCTTCGACCCGGCCATGGCGGCGCCCGCCATGCCGCCGGCGGATGCCCCCTTGCCCGACGGCATGGTACGCCGCAGCCCGCAGATCGCCGGAGCCGGCTTTGGGGCCGGCCTGTTGCCGGTGGCGGAGGAGACCGATCTGGTGGGGGAAGATACCTGGATCAACACGCCGCGCAACGCGCCTTGCCCCTGCGGCAGCGGCAAGAAGTACAAGCACTGCCACGGTGCGGCGGTGTAAGGCCGGCGGCTGCCGGCCCGGCGTTTGAGGGGGCATGAACAGGCCGGGGGCAACCCCGGCCTTTTTCATGGGCAGCACGCGTTCTACCCACAGGCCTCCACCCATTTGCGGATCTGCTCCATCGCCGGATGCCCACAGCCAAATCGCGCCTCCTCCGCCTGCAGGATGGCGTGGAAGGCGCGCAGTTTATGGGCGTTGATGCGGGCTTCCGTCAGGGTCAGCCCGCCGGCATCCACCAGCAGGTCAATGCAGCGTTCCGCGGCGTGCAGCCGGCCCAGCACATAATCCAGCGCCCGGTCCTGCCGGCTGAAAAAGCCGCCAAAGGCATTCATCCGGGCGCTGCGCAGTTCCACCGGTGCCCCACCCCGGCGCAACAGCCGGGCGTCGGGCGGGCCGATCCGGTCCACCTTGATGGCGTGGAACTCATCCAATTCCACCCAGCCGCTGGTGGAAAAGGTCAGCACATCCCAGAAGGCAAAGCCCAAATAGGCTTCGAACACCCGCGCCCGCCCGGCCGGCCCCAGATAATTCAGCCCCATCAGGGCGAATATCTCATCCACCTCCACTGACTGGGCTTCCAGGTTCCAGACGGCGGCCAGCCGGTCCAGCGCCTGATCCAGCGCTGCCGGCCCCGGCGGGCCATGGCCATCGCCGCGCAACAGGTGGCTTAACGCCGACCGCTCCCCGGCATTCAGCATGTCCAGACCGATGGCATGGGGTAGGCGTTCCAAGGCGCTGTAGAGCCCGGCCTTCATCTCATCCAGATCACTGTGACGGGTATCGGTGAACTCCCCCTCCCCCGCCTGGGCATAGAGGCCGTTCAGTTCGCGGATCAGGAAACGCAGGCGGCGGTCACGGAAGGCGACATCGAAATCGCGCAGGAAGCGCACCCAGGGTGGCGCGCTGTCGGCCGGGCCGGTTTCCACCTCCGGCGGGGCGTCGATCCGGTCGGGCAGCACGCCGCGCGCCTTGGCCCATTCATGCAGGGCCGCCTGCATGGTGGCCCGGCCCACCGCATCGCCCCGGCCCAGACAGGGGGCCAGCACCCGCGCCAGCCCTTCCAGCGCCCCTTCGATCTTCAGCCGCAGATAGGCTTCATAGGCAAAACCAGCCTGCGACGCGGCGGCGCGGCTGGCCGCATCGCGCCAATGCCGCACCTGTTCGATGCTGGGCGCATCGGGCAGCGGGCCGCCCACCACGCGGGCCACCTGTTCCGTCACGCGCGGGCGGGCGGCATCCAGCAGGCCGCGCAGCCGTTCCACCCGCGCATTGCGCCCGGCAATGGTCAGCAACTCATCCCGCACCGGTTCATTGCGGGGAATGTCCGACAAGGCCCCCCGGATGGTGCGGAAGAATCCCGGCGGTTCCGGTGGCTTGGCCGCGCCATTGGGAACCGCCGGCTTGGGGTCGATATAGACCATGCGCCGGTCAACCTCCCGATAGGCGGGGCGGCCGGCAATGGCCGCCAGGGCGGCGGCGAAGGGCTTGTTGTTCAGCACCGACCCGTCGATGAAACTCGCCTGTTCCGGGTCAGCGCCATGGCGGCGATACTCGGCGAAATTCCGCTCAAAAAACCGGGCGCGGCCGTCCCAGGTCTCCGCCCTTTCATGTAGCAGATGATCCATCTGGCGGATCTGCGCCGGGGGGAAGGCGCCGGGATAGCTGGCGGACGCGCGGGCGGCAAACACCAGCCCCGGCACATCGCCATCGGTGAAGTCGCTTTCGACATCGCCAGCCCCGCCGCGCCGGTAACGGAAGCTGAACCGGTGGCGATGCTCGCGCTCGGCAATTTCCGGCGGGTCATGGGCGGGGATGCGGGTGGTATAGCCGTGGAAATCCGTGGCGGTGATATAAAGCGAAAGCGGCAGGCCGCGCGGCATCAGGCTGGCATCGGGCCGGGCCCCGCTCTTGCCCATGGCGCGGGCGGCATCCAGCAGGAATTCCATCAGCCGCTTGCCGTCGAACGGCGGCGAGAACCAGCGCGAGCGCACGAAGAAGGACAGCTTGTCCCGCGTTTCCTCGTCCGGCGCCATGTTGGTGAAACGGCGGAACCAGAGCCAGAGCAAGGGCCGCATGAACCATTTGCTCCAGCGCCCGGCCTTGTGGTCGGGCGTCAGCAGGGCGGTGACATCGGCATTTTCCAGCCAGAGCCGGGTCAGCGGTTCCAGGTCCAGATCATGGGCGATGGCGCGGGCCAGCAGCACGGCATTGATGCCCCCCGCACTGGCCCCCGCCGCCACATCCACCAGCACCCGCAAGGACAGGTCCGGCAGCAGATCGGCCAGCAGGCCGCGATACACCACCTCTGTATCCTGCGGGGCCTGCACGGGGCCGTGGGGTGGGGCGTGCAGCCCATGGCTGGCCCGCACCAGCTTCCACAGCTCCTTGGTCACGCCATGCATATAAACGGCCAGACTGACCCCGCCATAGCAGACGAGCGCGATCCGCAGCTCCTTCTCCTTCAACGGCTTACCCTCCCGGCGGTTTATTTTCGCCAGTGTGGGGCCGGGCGGGGGGCGGGGTCAACGCGCGCCGTCACAGGGGGGAAAGTGAAATTGGTCTTCAGGACTATCTCCACGCCTGTGGGGGAGCCTCAATCCAATCACCACATACAGTGTCAACGTAGGGTCCATCCCCACGCATGTGGGGGAGCCAGTCGGGCGGCGGTCTCTGCGCACCGTCCGTAGGGTCCATCCCCACGCATGTGGGGGAGCCATCGCCCGCGCCTGCGTGCAGCCGATGGAAAAGGGTCCATCCCCACGCATGTGGGGGAGCCACCGTTTCCTTCATACCGAAACGCCGCTTAAGGGGTCCATCCCCACGCATGTGGGGGAGCCACAATCATCACCAATCCGTATGACGGTGGCGGGGGTCCATCCCCACGCATGTGGGGGAGCCATGCGCCGATACCCCTCGGGGCGGGGCTCGTAAGGTCCATCCCCACGCATGTGGGGGAGCCCTGGTCTCCTAGTATGCGGCCACACCGCATAACGGTCCATCCCCACGCATGTGGGGGAGCCTGGCCATGCAACGCCGCAACGGCGGGCAATAAGGGTCCATCCCCACGCATGTGGGGGAGCCCGCCCCTCCCCGACGCCGATAATCCGTTCAGCGGGTCCATCCCCACGCATGTGGGGGAGCCGATGGGACGGCCCCCCAGCGGCGGTTGGGGTCGGGTCCATCCCCACGCATGTGGGGGAGCCCCGGCTGGGCTGCGGTGCGCTGGATCGCCAAGGGGTCCATCCCCACGCATGTGGGGGAGCCTTAATAAGCCAAAAGAAACTAATGTTTCAACAAGGTCCATCCCCACGCATGTGGGGGAGCCCTTGCTTTCACTGACAGTCAAGGATGAGGCGGGGGTCCATCCCCACGCATGTGGGGGAGCCATTACTGAAATGTCATTGCCAGATATTTCGACGGGTCCATCCCCACGCATGTGGGGGAGCCCGCTTCTCGGCATGGGATTGGCGCAATGGTCGAGGTCCATCCCCACGCATGTGGGGGAGCCGCGCCGCCGCCTGCCTGCTCCTTCAGCAGCCTGGGTCCATCCCCACGCATGTGGGGGAGCCCGGGCGGGGTGGAGTCCCCCCCTCACACTTACGGGTCCATCCCCACGCATGTGGGGGAGCCATTGATCTTGGTCTGTTCGATGTAGAAAAAGTAGGTCCATCCCCACGCATGTGGGGGAGCCTGAGAATAAACAAGCGGCCCCGACTGACGCGAGGGTCCATCCCCACGCATGTGGGGGAGCCGCGGCAGCCGAAAAGCGCATTAAGACCCAAGAAGGTCCATCCCCACGCATGTGGGGGAGCCAGGCCCGCCACAGCCGTCCCCACCAGGGTCTGAGGTCCATCCCCACGCATGTGGGGGAGCCGGCTATGCAGACGCGCATCGATATCCTGACAAAGGTCCATCCCCACGCATGTGGGGGAGCCCCTTAGCGGCCTTAAGCGCCTCAGCCCTCAGAGGGTCCATCCCCACGCATGTGGGGGAGCCACGCCAACATCGGCGGCGGCATCGGCGGTACCGGGTCCATCCCCACGCATGTGGGGGAGCCTGCGTATCAGCGAAAACACGCTGCGCGACGCAAGGTCCATCCCCACGCATGTGGGGGAGCCCAGGCGGCACTGCTGCCCGAGCCACCCTGTCGGGGTCCATCCCCACGCATGTGGGGGAGCCTAGGTTATGAGATGTTTGCACGCCAGAATGTGAGGTCCATCCCCACGCATGTGGGGGAGCCCCGGCCGGGCGGGTTACCTTGTAACCGCTGACGGGTCCATCCCCACGCATGTGGGGGAGCCATTCATGCGCTGATCCAAGTCCCATCGAACTATGGTCCATCCCCACGCATGTGGGGGAGCCGCCGGAGCGCCAGCACTTGATCATCTATCCTGGGGTCCATCCCCACGCATGTGGGGGAGCCTCTAGGAGTTAGAGAGTTGATACTCTTCACTTGTCCAAGAAAACCACACTGAACAAACCTAACAAAAATCCCCTATTGAGAGAAGAGTCTTTTGTCCCCCTCACGCCCCCGGCGTGGCGCAATAATCCGCCAGCGTATAGGCCGCCTTCACCTCGTACTTTGCCCCCGGTTTCAGGATGAATTCGCTGGCGCCATAGCGTTCAAACCCGCCGCCCTGTTTGGGCTTCCAGTCAAAGGTGTAGCCAAGCCGGGTCCAGGGGGCGCCGCCTTCCTTCAGGTTCTGGCGCATATTGCCGGAAAACCAGTCCCAATAGGATTGGCGCTCCCCACAGGCCGCATCCCCTGCCGTACAGGTGGGGCGGGTCACCGTGCTGGCATCATCCAGGGTGCAGGTGCTGGCGGTCACATCGGTCAGCGGGCAGGGGCGGGCCAGTTGCGCCGGGTCGATCCACATTTCCACCACCTGGGCATAGGGCACGGCGGGGTTCAGGCCCAGCCATTGCACCACCCGCTGGGTCTTGGCCGCCGCATCGCCCGCCGCCGCCTGACAGAAGCCGCGCAGTTGCGGCACCGCCGTCACCCAGATCTGGCCCCAGCCGCTGGGGCCACCGGTGGGCTTGCCTTCATAATATTTCTGATAGGAACTGCTGGACATGGTGGAGGCAACCAGCACCTGCCGCCCCACCGCCCCCTCGCGCCACACCAGATCGGGATTATCCGCCGCGATGCGCAGCAAGCCCGGCCCGATCACCCTCGGCCCCGTCACCGCCACAGCCTGCAGCGAGGCCATATAGAGATCGGCGGGCGAAACAGCGGTGGCCGCCGTGGCCGATGCCTTCACACCCGTCGCCGGTTGCCCGGCACAACCGGCCAGCAGCACGGCCAGAAAAGCGACAATAAAAGACCCGCGCATGGAACATCCCCCCGCTGAACGATGACGCGGGATGGGATTATCGACCTTTAATTCAGCAACTCAATCCAAAACACGCGGAATGCGGGAAATTCTTCTACTTCCGCAGCAACTCTGCATAGACAGACAGGGTGGCATGGCACATGCCGGCCTTGGTGAAGTTTTCGCGCACATGGCGCATCCCGTCCATGCCCACGGCCTGGCGCTGCAGCGGGTCCAGGTCCAGGGCAGCGCGGATGGCCTTGGCCATGGCCTCCGGGTCGTTGGGCGGTACCACCAGCCCGGTGGTGCCGTCGATCACGGTTTCCTTCACCGCCCCCAGATTGGTGACGATCACCGGGCGGCCCATGGCCTGCGCCTCGGCGATGATGCGGCCGAACGCTTCCGGCTCCGTCGAGGCGCTCACCACCACGTCGGACAGCATATAGGCCGCCGCCATGTCGTTGCAGTGGCCGGCGATGGTGACATGGCCGCCCAGGTTCAGCCGGCGGATCTGTTCCTCCAGCTCCTGCCGGTATTCGGTGCGGCCCTGATCATCGCCCACCAGCACGGCGCGGACATCCGACCGGCCCAGCCGGGCGATGGCGTCGATCAGCAGGGTCTGGCCCTTCCAGCGGGTCAGCCGGCCGGGCAGCAGCACGATGCGCTGATCTTCCGGCAGGCGCCATTGCTGGATCAACTGCGCCATGCGGGCCTGGGTCACCTTGTCCGGTGACATGATATCCACATCGACGCCGCGATGGATCAGCCGCAGCCGGTCCGGCCCCACGCCGTAATTCTGCGCCACATGATCATAGACAAAGCCGGAAACGGCGATGATGCGATCACCCTGCGCCATCACCGAATTGTACCAGCGCTTCAGCCGCGACTTGAAATTATAGGGCGCGTGGAAGGTGGTGACGAAGGGAATGCCGGTGCGCCGCGCCGCCCACATCGCACTCCAGGCCGGGGCGCGGGAGCGGGCATGGATCAGGTCCACCCGGTGCTCTCGGATGATCGCCGCCAGCCTGGCGGCATTGCGCCGCATGGTGAAGGGGTTCTTGGATTGCACCGGCAGGGTGATGTGCCGGGCGCCATAGCGTTCCAGTTCCCGCGACATCGGCCCGCCGGCCGAAACGACAATGGCCGTGCCGCCGGCCCGTTGGACGGCGGCGGCAATATCGATACAGCCCCGCTCTGCCCCGCCGGTCACCAGGGTGGGGATCACCTGCAGGATGGTGGGCCGCCCGTTGCCGAACAGCGGGTACGGGTCCACGGGCGGGTTTACCGCAACATCATCGCTGGCTAGGGTACCGGCGCTATCGGAAATCGACATGGGATGCGACTGATGGGTGACGAAGGGCCGATACATAGCCTGGAAACGGCCGATACCACCATAGCCTATCGGCGCACGGCAGGGCGGAATCCGGGGCTGGTCTTCTTAGGTGGTTTCCGATCGGACATGACGGGCATCAAGGCCACAGCGCTGGAGGCCTGGGCCCAGCGCGAAGGCCGCGCCTTCATCCGCTTTGATTATCAGGGCCACGGGGCCAGCGGCGGGGCGTGGGAACAGGGCAGCATCGGCCAGTGGCGCGATGATGCGCTGGCCGTGCTGGACCGGCTGACAGAGGGGCCGCAAATCCTGGTCGGGTCCAGCATGGGCGGCTGGATCGCCCTGCTGGTGGCACTGGCACGGCCGCACCGGGTGGCGGGCCTGCTGGGCATTGCCCCCGCCCCCGATTTCACCGAACGGATGATCCGGCCCCGGTTGGGGCCGGACCAGTTGGCGGCCCTGGAACGCGACGGACGCTTCATCGCGCCATCGGCCTATGATCCCGCCGGATATCCCATTACCCGCCACCTGCTGGCAGAGGCAAGGGCCCATCTGCTGCTGCCGGGGCCGATCCCCATCACCTGTCCGGTGCGGCTGCTGCATGGCCAGCGCGACCCGGATATTCCCTGGCGCACCAGCCTGGAACTGGCCGACGCGCTGGCGGGCGAGGATGTGCGGGTGGTGCTGGTGAAGGATGGCGACCACCGCCTGTCACGCGACGCGGATATCGCCTTGATGCTGCGGCTGGCCGGGGAGCTGGCAGAGAAGACCAAGGGTCATGGAACATGACCCTTGGAGGCCAACGACCGCGGGCCCGTGCCCGCGTAAGCCAAGCTGCCGGAGGCAGCGCCCGGCGCTTGAGAGTCCGTCTGAAAAGTTTTCCTTCTTTCTCAACATGTTAATGTTTTAATCCCGTCACCCCGGCGAAGGCCGGGGTCCAGTTCGTAGAGCAAAGCGCCTGTGATTCTGGACCCCGGCCGCAGCATGGGTGACGGGAGCGTTTAAAGATAAGACGTGTAAGACGTTGAGATAATGTGAAACTTTCCGGACGGGCACCTGAGGGAACATGTAAACCCCAGTGGGATAAGTTCCCACCCGATGGCAAAAGCGGCCATTTCGTGCTACCCCTCCTGCATGGTCAGCCCCCTCGCCGCCCCCGCCCGCAGGATGAAGCCATCCGCCGTTCCGCGCGGCCGGGCGGGGATCAATCTGCTCTGTGTTACCCTGTTCTGTGGCCTGTGGCTGCTGATCGGCTGGCAGATTCGCCTGTCCTATGCCGATGCCATCGCCTCTGCTGAACGCGATACCAGCAACCTGACCCGCGCCTTTGCCCAGCATGTCAACCGCACGCTGAGCCAGGTGCAGCAATTGCTGATGGAGGTGGCTGACCGGGTGGCCGCCGACCAGCCGCTGCATCTGGACCAGATGCGCCGCCGGGTGCCGGGGATGGACAGCGTATCGAAGTTCCTGGGTGTGCTGGACGGCACCGGCCGGGTGCTGGATAGCACCCGCACCGCCGTGCTGGGCATGGATTTCGCCGATAGCGACTATTTCCAGCGCGCGACGGCACCGGGCACCCGCCCCATCGGCTTTGGCAAGCCCATTGTCGGGCGCTCTCCCCTGATGTCGTCCATCCCCTTCTGGGTGCGGGTGGAAGGGCGGGAGGGCACCGTGCGGGCGGTGGTGGTGGGGGACGTGCTGTCGGAATATTTCTCTGGCCTGTTCAACCAGATGGATCTGGATTTGGGGGGCGTGGCCACGCTGCTGGATATGGATGGCACCATCTATGCCCGTGGCAGCGAAAACCGCAGCGCCGTGGGCGCCACCTTTCCCGGGGCGACCATTGTGCGGGCTGCGCGGGAAAAACCGCGCGGGGTGGTGCATGGTCAAAGCGCGGTGGATGGCACGTGGCGCATCACCAGCTATGAAAGGCTGGAAGGCACCGATCTGGTGGTGGCCGTCGGCTATGACGTCCAGTCGGCCCTGCGCGGTTACCGGACGGCGCGTAACCAGATGCTGGCCCAGGGGCTGATCGGCAGCCTGCTGCTGCTGCTGCTGGCGCTGCTGATCAACCGCTATATCCTGCGGCTGGAGGAGAGCGAGGCAACAGCCCGCGCCGCACGGGCGGAAGCCGAACATGCCAGCGCCGTAAAGTCACAGTTCCTGGCCGTGGCCAGCCACGAACTGCGCACCCCCTTGAACGCCATTATCGGCTTTGCCGAGGTGATGGCCTCGGGCCTGCACGGCCCGCTGGGCCATCCACGCTATGCCGAATATGCCGACGATATCCATAAAAGCGGGCTGAACCTGCTGGCCCTGATCAATGACACGCTGGATCTGGCCAAGATCGAGGCCGGGCGGATGGAACTCCATGCCGAACCGGTGGATGTGCGGCCGCTGAGCCTGGAATGTGTGCGCATGTTGCGCGCCCTGGCGAAAGAACGCGGGGTGGAATTGGGGGCCAGTGTGGAACAGCCGGTCCCCACCCTGGTGGCCGACACGCTGAAACTGCGCCAGATTCTGCTGAACCTGCTGACCAATGCGGTGAAGAACACCGATGCCGGCGGTGCTGTGCGCCTGTCCGCCCTGGCGGACGGCCCCGACCATATGCTGTTCCGCGTGGCCGATACCGGCTGCGGCATGACGGCGGAGGAAGTGGCCCTGGCGCTGGAACCGTTCCGCCAGGTTCATTCGCATCTGAGCCGGGACCGCCAGGGCACCGGGCTGGGCCTGCCGGTGGCACAGGCCCTGGTGGCGCTGCACCGGGGCAGCCTCACCATCGACAGCCAGCCCGGTCACGGCACCCTGGTCACCGTGCGCCTGCCCACCCGGCCGGAAATGATCGGTGAGGGAATTTAGGGCGACAGTGCCGTTCCCGCCCTCCCTCAGCGTCTGTCCGGAAAGTTATCCCGCCTTTCGAAACCTTGCCCTTTCTCTACCGTCATTCCCGCGAAGGCGGGAATCCAAAACCCGCGCTGTTGTATGGATTCCCGCCTTCGCGGGAATGACGGTTAAGAGATTGGAAAATAACTGAAAGTTCTTGGATCGACTCTCACATCTCCAGATCGACAATCACCGGTACATGGTCGCTGGGCTTGGGTTCCCAGCCGCGCGCGTCGCGCAGGATGGTCTGCCCCTTCAGGCGTCCTGCCAACGGCGGTGTCACCCAGACATGATCCAGCCGGCGGCCCTTGTCCGACGCGTTCCAGTCCGCCGCGCGATAGGACCACCAGCTATAGAGCTTGCGGTCGGGCGGCACGAAATGGCGCACCGCGTCTACCCAGTTCAGGCTGTTCTGCAGGGCGGTCAGCTTCTCCACCTCAATCGGCGTGTGGGAAACGACATCCAGCAACTGCTTGTGCGACCAGACATCATGTTCCAGGGGCGCGATATTCAAGTCGCCCACCAGGATCATCGGCCGATCCGGGGTCCGGTTGGCCAGGAACCATTCCTGCATTTCCGCCAGGAACTGAAGCTTGTGGGCGAATTTGTCATTCACCGCCGGATCGGGGATATCCCCGCCGGCGGGGATATAGAGGTTATGGATCTCCACCCCGTTTTCCAGCGTGGCCAGCACGTGGCGGCAATCCTCCTTCCCGCAGGAATGGCGGATATCGCGCGACGTGAAGGGCAGGCGCGACAGGATGGCCACCCCATTATAGCTTTTCATGCCATGGATATGGATATGCTCGTACCCGCGATCCTTGAAGGCATTGCGGGGGAAGGCATCGTCCACCACCTTGGTTTCCTGCAGGCACAGGACATCGGGGGCCTGTTCGTCCAGCAGCTTCATCACCAGATCGATGCGCAGGCGGACGGAATTGATGTTCCAGGTGGCGATACGCACGGGGGCAGCCCTCTACCGATGTTCGGGAAAAGTTCCGGTAAGGCTTACCCGTGGCATCCGCCGCTGTCCACCGGCTATTGCACCGTGACGGCGGCCGGTATCGCCCCCTTGTCCTGCACGATCAGTTTGCGGCCGATCAGCCAGTCGATGGCCTGATTATAATGGCGGCGGGTTTCGGCGCGGTCGCCGCGTGCCATCAGCCGGTGATCGGCCCCCACCAGCCGCCAGATGGTGACATCATGCCCCCCTGCCACCAGCAGGGCATAAGACGCTTCCATCGCCAGCATGGAGGCATCCTTGTCGCGCGTGCCGCCGACCAGCAGCAGGCTGGCATCGCTTTTCAACAGCGCCAGCCCCGGCGGGCGGCGCAGGAAGGAACGCCATTGCCGCAGGCTGGCACCCCAGAGGATTTCATCATCGCGGCCCTTGCCATTCATGATGGCGCGCAGCCGGTCGGACATCTTGCCCGCCTCTTCCTCTCGCACCCCGGTCCAGCCGCCGCCGATATAGGCAAAGCTGGTCATCTCGAACAGGATATCCAGGCCGCCGCCGGCAATGATGGCGGCCCTGCCAATGTCAGGGTCGGCCCCCACCAGATAGGCCGCCATATCCGCCCCTTCCGAATGGCCGAACAGCATGATCGGGGTGGCATCGGGCGGCAGCGTGCGGCGCACATCCGTCAACACGGCCGACAGCGCCGCCTGCCAACTGTCGGCCGAGAAATCGGCGATGAAGGCGGGGCTGCAATCATCCCCACGGTCGGCATCCTCGCCATTATTGAACGGCTTTTCCACCAGCACCGCGTTGATATCCTGCCGGTCCAGAATGATGGAAGCGGCATTGGTGCGCGGTTCCAGCGTGCCATCATCCTCCCGCTCAAACCAACTGTCGCAGCCCGACCCCTGGATGAACAGGATGGTCGGCTTGTCCGAGCCATGATCGGCCCGGTAATAGGTGATCTGCCGCTTGCCCTGCTTCACCGCATGGGATGTCAGCCAGGGCATGTCGGCGATCAGCGGCGCCTGTGCCGCCGCCGGCAGGGGGGAAACCAGCGATGCCAGCAGCACCGCGCCAAGAAGCCAGCCCCGCCGACCCTGTCCCATGGCCACCGCCTTTTCGTCTTCGGCACCGCACAAAAATTCGCTCAGGAAATTTTCAACAGATTATCGATGGGGAATCCAGCCCCCTTGTGGCCTGCGGACAAATTATCCCACCCCGGCTTGACCGGCACCGGGCGCGGGCATACACGGGTTGCAGGAATGTTGGATGCAGAGCCGCCGCCGGATGGATATTTTTCCATCCAACAATCCAACACTTTTGAAATCTTGTTACCCAGAGGATAACCCCCGTGCCTCAGCTCCGCTCCCGCAAAAGCACCCATGGCCGCAACATGGCCGGCGCCCGTGGCCTGTGGCGCGCCACCGGCGTGAAGGATGAGGATTTCGGCAAGCCGATCATCGCCATTGCCAATTCCTTCACCCAGTTCGTGCCGGGCCATGTGCATCTGAAGGATCTGGGCCAGCTTGTGGCGGGCGAGATTGAGGCCGCGGGCGGTATCGCCAAGGAATTCAACACCATCGCCGTGGATGACGGCATCGCCATGGGCCATGACGGGATGCTCTATTCCCTGCCGTCGCGCGAAGTGATCGCCGATGCGGTGGAATATATGGTGAATGCCCATTGCGCCGACGCGCTGGTGTGCATTTCCAACTGCGACAAGATCACGCCCGGCATGTTGATGGCGGCGCTGCGCCTGAACATCCCCACCATCTTCGTGTCCGGCGGCCCGATGGAGGCCGGCAAGGCGACGGTGAAGGGCAAGGAAATCGCCATCGACCTGATCGACGCCATGGTGGCGGCGGCCGATGACAAGTACAGCGACGAGGATGTGAAGGTCATTGAGCGGTCGGCCTGCCCGACCTGCGGTTCCTGCTCCGGCATGTTCACCGCCAATTCGATGAACTGCCTGACCGAGGCGCTGGGGCTGGCCCTGCCCGGCAACGGCACCGTTCTGGCCACCCATGCCGACCGCCGCGCCCTGTTCGTGCAGGCCGGTCACACCATCGTTGATCTGGCACGCCGCTATTATTTCCAGGACGATGAGGGCGTGCTGCCGCGCAACATCGCCACGTTTGAAGCGTTTGAGAACGCGATTGCGCTGGATATCGCCATGGGCGGTTCCACCAACACCGTGCTGCACCTGCTGGCCGCCGCCCACGAGGGCGAGGTGAACTTCACCATGGCCGATATCGACCGCATGTCGCGCCGCGTACCCAATATCTGCAAGGTGGCCCCCGCGGTGGCCGATGTGCATATTGAGGATGTGCATCGCGCCGGCGGCATCATGTCCATCCTGGGTGAGTTGGCCCGCGCCGGCCTGCTGCACACCGATGCCAAGCGCGTGGATGCCCCGACCCTGGCCGATGCGCTGGCCCGTTGGGACATTGCCGTCAGCAACGATCCGGATGTGCAGAAGCTGTTCAAGGCCGCCCCCGGTGGCGTGCGTACCACGGTCGCCTTCTCCCAGGCCAGCCGGTATCACGAACTGGACACCGACCGGGCCAAGGGAGTGATCCGCTCGGCCGAGCACGCCTTCTCCAAGGATGGTGGTCTGGCCGTGCTGTTCGGCAATCTGGCCGTCGATGGCTGCATCGTGAAGACGGCGGGTGTGGACCCGTCGGCGCTGACCTTCAGCGGCCCGGCCCGGGTGTTTGAAAGCCAGGATGCGGCTGTCTCCGCCATTCTGGGCAACCGCATCCAGGCCGGCGACGTGGTGCTGATCCGCTATGAAGGGCCGAAGGGCGGCCCGGGGATGCAGGAAATGCTGTACCCGACCAGCTATCTGAAGTCCAAGGGGCTGGGCAAGGTCTGCGCGCTGATCACCGATGGCCGCTTCTCCGGCGGCACGTCGGGCCTGTCCATCGGCCATGCCAGCCCGGAAGCCGCCGAGGGCGGCACCATCGGTCTGGTGGAGGAAGGCGATCTGATCCTGATCGACATCCCCAACCGCCGCATCCATCTGGATGTGACCGACGCCGAACTGGACCGCCGCCGCGCCGCCATGGATGCCAAGGGCCTGGACGGCTGGAAGCCCACCGCCCCGCGCGAACGCTATGTTTCCCAGGCTTTACAGGCCTATGCCGCGCTGACCACCTCGGCGGCCAAGGGAGCGGTGCGGGATGTGAGCCAGCTCTATCGGCGAAAGTAAAAGAACAACAAAGGGGCGCGGCCGATCATCGCCGCGCCCCTTTGTCCCTCATCCATATGGCCAGAGCATGGCCCCGTCAGGCATCAAGGCGCGTCGGTCGCGCAGCCCCATCACTCATCCGTATTCAGCCGCTCGCGTAGCTGCTTGCCGGTCTTGAAGAAGGGGATGACCTTTTCATCCACATCCACGCTTTCGCCGGTGCGCGGATTGCGGCCGGTGCGGGCATCGCGCCGCTTCACGGAGAAGGCGCCGAAGCCACGCAGTTCCACCCGGTCGCCACGGGCCAGCGCCTCCGTAATCTCATCAAAGATCGTGGTGACGATCTTCTCCACATCGCGCTGGTACAAATGCGGGTTGCGTTCAGCCAGACGTTGGATCAGTTCAGACTTGGTCATACCTGGAAATCCCCCCTGGGATGTGGTGGCCTGTTCTGCATGGGACATAGGCCTGTAGGACCGCTGCCACGGACGGCAGGCCAGACCCTTTCGGCCACCTTGATACATATAATCGTGCATAGATTGCCGCAGCCGGCGTCCCTGTGCAAGGGTAAGCCGTTCTGCTGTAACGGATTTCACCCTATTCCTTTCGTCGGATCAGCGCTGTGGCAAGCCTGCCATACCGGGAACCCCATTGAACAAACAATATGCGGGAACGATATGGTCGCGCGTGACATCCATCCCTGAAAAATCGGTCTGGGACGACCCGGTCCGGTGGCTGGATGCCCGACTCCAGGGGACGGCCCCGTTTCTGTGAAGGGGAGGCCTGTTCCATGGCTTGGTTCTATCTGCTGGCCGCCGGTATCGCCGAAATCGGCTGGGCGATCGGCCTTAAATATACCGAAGGTTTCACCCGCCCCCTGCCCACAGCGCTGACACTGCTCTCCATGCTGGTCAGTATTCT
Source organism: Azospirillum sp. RU38E (assembly GCA_943370215.1). Taxonomy (GTDB): domain Bacteria; phylum Pseudomonadota; class Alphaproteobacteria; order Azospirillales; family Azospirillaceae; genus Niveispirillum. The sequence goes on along the minus strand of CALRQC020000003.1, from coordinate 133,181 downwards.
GCTGCTGGGGCTGGCGCTGAAGACCCTGCCGCTGGGCACCGCCTATGCGGTCTGGACCGGGATCGGCACCGTGGGCACGGTGCTGGCCGGGATGCTGCTGTTCGGGGAACCGGCCGATGCGCTGCGCCTGGGCTGCATCGCCTTGATCGTGGCAGGCATTGCGGGGCTGAAATTTCTGGCAGCAGGATAATCAGCAGGGGGGCTGATCATGTGCTAAGCCAATGATCAGCCCTTCCCCGAACCGCCAGACATAGACTTTCTCTAATGAAACCAGCCGAAAAACGCACCCTGCGCTTGCCGGGCCTTGATCTGGTGCGCGCCGTCGCTATCGCGTGGGTGATGATCTATCACGCCATGAATTTTGGTCTGGTGCCGGCAGGGGATAATTGGTTCGTCCAGTTCGGCTGGATGGGGGTAGACCTGTTTTTTGTGCTGTCGGGCTATCTGATCGGCGGCCAGTTGCTGCGCCCCCTGGCCACCGGGCGGCAGCCGGATTATGGGCTGTTCTTCGCCAAGCGGCTGTTGCGCACCCTGCCGGCCTTTCTGGTGGTGATCGGCCTTTATGCCCTGGTGCCAGAGGCCCGCGAACGGCCCGCCATGCAGCCGCTTTGGCAGTTTGTGACCTTCACGGAAAACCTGCTGCTGCCTTACCAGGGGATCGGCAAAACCTTTTCCCATGTCTGGTCGCTGTGCGTGGAAGAACAGTTCTATCTGGTCTTCCCCCTGGCCGTGCTGTTGCTGGGCAACCGTCCGTCGCCACGCAAAACCGTGCTGGCCCTGCTGACGATGGTTTTGCTGGGGATCGGCCTGCGCGGGTTCCTGTGGCTGTCACAGGTGGCCTCCCCTGCTTTCGATCCGGCGGCGGCCCCACAGGTCACGCCCTATATGAACCTGATCTATTTCCCAACCTGGAGCCGGCTTGACGGGTTGCTGGCCGGGGTGGCGCTGGCCCTGGTCCGGGCTTTCCGCCCCGACCTCTGGGCCCGGCTGACCGCCCGGCCCACCCTGCTGCTGCTGGCAGGCCTGGCCCTGATGGCCGCCGCCATCCTGCTGTTCGACGACCAGATCACCGGCCTGTTGGGCACCATGCTGGGCTTTCCCCTGCTGGCCACTGGCGTTGCCCTGATCGTGGCCGCCGGGGCCGAGCCCAAGGGCCTGATCGGCACCCGTGCCCTGCCGGCGGCGGGCGCGCTGGCGGCGGGGGCCTACAGCCTCTATCTCAGCCACAAGATCGCCTATCACGTCGCCCAGACTTGGCTGATCCCGGCCCTGGGCCTGTCCGGCTGGGCGGGTTTGGCGCTGGCCATCGGTCTGGCCCTGTTTGTTCGGGGCGGTGTTGTATTGGGCGGTGGAACGGCCCTTCCTGCACCTGCGCGACCGCTGGCTGGCCCGGTTCAAGCCAAGGCCCGCCCCTTCCTATGGCATGGCGGCGGAATAAAGGGCGGCGCCATCTGTTCCCTTATTGTTCCCAAGATCATCTTGCGTCATGCTGGGCCGATATGACGGGAACAAAGGGCCACCCACGTGACAACCACCCCGCTTGCCATCGGCCTTGAACAGGCGCTGGCCTTTCGTCTCTGCCGACAGCACCTGCTGGAACCGGCGGCGGATGGGCTGGCGGCGGCGGGCAGCCTGATCGGGGCGCAGGCGCAGGTTCATTCCGCCGCCCTGTTGCAGTTGCGCGCCCGCGCCGCCGCCGGGGTGGATGATGCGGCGCTGGAGCGGGCCCTTTATGCTGACCGGTCGCTGGTGAAGCTGTGGGCCCACCGCTCCACCCTGCATCTGCTGCCCACAGCCGACCTGCCCATGCTGCTGGGGGTGCGGGGGCTGCAAAGTGACGCCTATCAGAAATGGTACAGCCGGGAGGGGCTGCCGCCGGAGCAGGTGGCGATCTTGATCGCCGCCATCAATCAGGCCCTGGCCGACGGGCCGCACAGCCGCATGGATCTGTCGCGCCGGCTGGTGCCGCAATTGGGCGATTGGGCCAAACCCTGGCTGGAACATAGCTGGGGCGGGGTGCTGAAACTGGCCTGTGCGCTGGGCCATCTCTGCCATGGTCCGGCCATGGGGGCCGAAAGCGAGGGGGAAACCGGGCTGCGGGAGGCGCGCTTTGTCCGGCTGGAAAGTTGGCTGCCACCCGGCACGCCCATCACCCCGATGGCGGGGCGGGCGGCGGTGGCGGCCTTGCTGCGCCGTTATCTGGCCGGTTTCGGCCCTGCCAGCCCGGCCGATTTCCGCAAATTCAGCGGCCTGCCCGCCGGGCCGGTGCATCAGGGCTTTGCCGATCTGGCGGGGGAGATCACCCCCGTTGCCATCGCCGGCAAGCCCGGCTTCTTCATCCTGGCCGATGATGGGGAGGCGTTGCAGCAGGCCGAGCATGTGCCCGGCCACCTCACCGCCCTGCCCTTGTTCGATCCCTGGCTGCTGGGCCATCAGGATACCGGGCAATATCTGGACGACCGCCACCGCCCCGCCATCTATCGCACCGCCGGCTGGATCAGCCCGGTGGTGCTGCGCCAGGGCCGGGTGGTGGCGCATTGGAACCACCGGCGGGTCAGCGGTGGCAGGCAGAGCAAACCGCACTGGCAGGTGACGCTGACCCCGCTGGAAAAACTCTACAAGAAAGAGATGCCGGCCATCACCCGGGCCCTGCGGCGGCTCTCTGGCGGGCTGGCGGTGGAACTCGTCAATCCATAAGCCATGCGATGCAGCAAAGCCCTGTCATGCGCGCAAGCTTGTGCTATGGTGTCGCCCCCTTCTCTGGCCGCCGGGGTGGCCGGGTGGGGATTCGTGTAACCATTCCCCTGTCCCTTGGACCGACCATGGGGCGACAAACCGACCGGGTTCAGGATGAAGATCACCATCGAACGTGCCGCCCTGCTTCGCTCCCTCGGGCATGTGCAGAGCGTTGTCGAGAGGCGCAACACCATCCCGGTCCTCTCCAACGTGTTGCTGCGCGCGGAAAATGGCGAGTTGTCGCTGACCGCCACCGACATGGATCTGGAGATTGTGGAAAGCGTGCCGGCGGATATCGCGCGGCCCGGCTCTGCCACCGCCCCGGCCCACACGCTGTATGACATTGCCCGCAAACTGCCCGATGGCAGCCAGGTGGAGTTGGATGCCTCGGGCGATGTGCTGACGCTGCGCTCCGGCCGCTCCAACTTCAAGCTGGGCACCCTGCCGGTGGATGATTTCCCGCAGATGACCCAGGGCGACCTGCCCCACCGGTTCAGCCTGACGGTCAGCGCCCTGAAGGGGCTGATCGACAAGACCAAATTCGCCATCTCCACCGAAGAGACGCGCTATTACCTGAACGGCATCTATATCCACGCCACCAAGCCGAAGGCCGGCGAAACCGCAGCACTGCGCGCGGTCGCCACCGACGGCCACCGGCTGGCCCGGGTGGAAGTGGGGCTGCCGGAAGGGGCTGCGGCCGTGCCCGGCGTCATCATCCCGCGCAAGACCGTGCTGGAAGTGCGCAAGCTGCTGGATGAGGCGGCGGACAGCATCGAGATACAATTGTCTGAAACCAAGGTGCGGTTCGCCTTTGACAGCATCACGCTGACCTCCAAGCTGATCGACGGCACCTTCCCGGATTATGAACGCGTGATCCCCGCCGGCAACGACAAGACGCTGGAAGTGGATGCCAAGCTGTTCGCCGCCGCCGTGGACCGCGTGGCCACCATCTCCACCGAAAAGTCGCGCGCCGTGAAGCTGGCCCTGGGCAAGGGCGTGCTGACCCTCTCCGCCACCTCCCCCGATGCCGGTTCGGCAACGGAAGAGATCGAAGTGGTCTATGAGCAGAGCGCGCTGGAGATAGGCTTCAACAGCCGTTACCTGCTGGATATCACAGCGCAGATCGAAAGCGGTGTCGCCAAATTGCAGATGGCCGACAGCGGTTCCCCCACCATCGTCCGCGATGCGGCAGACAACTCGGCGCTTTATGTGCTGATGCCGATGCGGGTTTGACCCGCTGCTTGCCCAGCCCCTGCGTTACGCGTTACACTGACGCGTAACGCGAGGAGGCTCTTCTGATGGGACAGGCGGCTGAACGGGTAAAGGCGTTTCGGGAGCGCAAACGGGCGCAGGGCTTGCGGGAAATCCGGGTATTCATCCCGGATGCCCGTTCCCCGCAGGTACGCGCCCGGATCGCCGAACAAGTGGCCCGCCTTGATCCGGTCGCCGAGGCTGATGCCATGGACTGGATCGAGTCTGTCAGCGACTTTGATAATGAAGACCTGACGGATGCAACGCGGTGATGTGGTGGTGGTCGCCACCAATGGCGACGATGGGAAGCCACGCCCGGCGGTGATCCTGCAAACCGATGCGTTACCGCCAACCCATCAGTCTGTTATCCTTGTCCAATTCACCAGCGATCTGGCGGACGCCGATTTCCGGGTAACGATCGAACCCCATGCTGACAACGGGCTGCGATCCCGTTCCCAATTGATGGCAGATAAGCCGGTCACGGTGCGCCGCGACCGCATTCAGCAGGTAATCGGACATTTATCACGGGAAGAAATGGCGGAACTGACACGGGCCGTCGCCTTCGTGATCGGTCTGGCAGACGCATGATGCAAAGCCACGCCCATCATCACTCCGCAGCCGCCAGCGAATAGCCACCCTTGATGCCAGCCCACCCCACCCTTGCCGTCACCCGCCTGACCCTGACGCGCTTCCGTTCCTATGCCTCTGCCCGGCTGGAATGTGATGCGCGGCCTGTTGTGCTGACGGGGGAGAATGGGGCCGGCAAGACCAATCTGCTGGAAGCGGTCAGCTTCCTGGCCCCCGGTCGCGGGATGCGCCGGGCGAAGATTTCGGACGCGGAGCGCATCGGCGACAGCCGTGCGGCCGACTGGACCGGCGGCCCCGGCTGGGCCATCGCCGCCCAGGTACAGACAGCGCTGGGCCCGGTGGAAATCGGCACCGGCCGTGACCCGGCAGGCGGGGAGAGTGAGCGGCGGCTGGTGCATATTGATGGCCGCCCGGCCAAGGGTCAGATCGCGCTGGCCGAACACGTCGCCGTCGTCTGGCTGACACCGCAGATGGACCGGCTGTTCCAGGAGGCGGCATCGGGCCGCCGTCGCTTCCTGGACCGGCTGGTGTTCGGCTTTGATCCCGGCCATGCTGGACGGCTGACCAAATATGAAAATGCCCTGCGCGAGCGTGCCCGTATCCTGCGCGATGGGCCGGTTGATCCGGCCTGGCTGTCCGCCTTGGAAGACCAGATGGTGGAAACCGGCATCGCCGTGGCCGCCGCGCGGGCGGAAATGGCGCGGCGGCTGGAAGCGGCCGCTTCCCAGGGTGTCGGCCCCTTCCCCGCCCCCGGCATCCGCATGGCTGGCGCCATTGATGAGCTGCTGGCCGACCGCCCGGCGCTGGAAGCCGAAGAAGGCTTCCGCCGCGCCCTGGCCGACGGGCGCCGGGTGGATGCGGTGGCCGGCGGTGCCGGCATCGGCCCGCATAAATCCGACCTCTCCGTCACCTATCGCGCCAAGAACATGCCGGCCGAACTGGGCAGCACGGGCGAGCAGAAGGCCCTGCTGATCGCCATCGTGCTGGCCAATGCCCGGTTGATGAAGGCCGAAACCGGCACCCCGCCGCTGCTGCTGCTGGACGAGGTGGCGGCCCATCTGGATGAGGGCCGCCGACAGGCCCTGTTTGATGAGATTCTGGCCACCGGCGCGCAAGCCTGGATGACCGGCACGGATGCCGAAATCTTCCGCCCGCTGGCGGGACGGGCAACCCATATCCTGGTTGCCCAATCGCAGCTAAGCCATGCGGAAATTTGGTAGGCTGAATACGCTTTTACCCCTCTTTTTGCGCCCTTTCTGATAAACTCCGCCACCATGACCCAGACTGATCTCCCCCCCAACGAACCCACGGCCCCGCAGCAGTCGGAGGAGTATGGCGCCAGTTCCATCAAGGTCTTGAAAGGCCTGGATGCGGTGCGCAAACGCCCTGGCATGTATATCGGTGACACCGATGACGGGTCCGGCCTGCACCATATGGTCTATGAGGTGGTGGACAATGCCATTGATGAGGCATTGGCTGGCCATGCCGACAAGGTGGATGTGCGGCTGAACGCCGATGGCTCGGTGACGGTGCGCGACAATGGACGCGGCATCCCCGTCGATCTGCATGAGGGTGAGGGCGTGTCGGCGGCAGAGGTCATCATGACCCAGCTTCATGCCGGCGGTAAGTTCGACCAGAACAGCTACAAGGTTTCCGGCGGCCTGCACGGTGTGGGCGTGTCGGTGGTGAACGCGCTGTCGGAAATCCTGGACCTGCGCATCTGGCGCCAGGGCCGGGTTTGGGAAATGCGCTTCTCCCACGGTGACGCCGTGGCCCCGCTGGCCGATGCCGGCGAGGCACCTTTGGTGGCGGAAGGCCCGCGCAAGGGCAAGCATCTGACCGGCACGGAAGTGACCTTCCTGCCGTCCAAGGGCACCTTCACCAAGACGGATTTCGATTTCCAGACCCTGGAACACCGGCTGCGCGAACTGGCCTTCCTGAATTCCGGCGTGCTGATCCTGTTCACCGATGCGCGCGGGGTGGAGCCGCGCACGGTGGAACTCTATTACGAAGGCGGTCTGGAAGCCTTTGTGGCCTATCTTGACCGGTCCAAGACCCCCCTGCACAAGCCCGGCATCTATGCCAAGTCCGAACGCGCATCGGAAGCGGGCGTGCCGATCGGGGTGGAAGTCTCGTTGCAGTGGAACGACAGCTATCACGAGACGACGCTGTGCTTCACCAACAACATCCCGCAGCGCGATGGCGGCACCCATCTGGCGGGATTCCGCGCTGCCTTGACCCGCACGGTCAATAAATACGCGGAAGAAACCGGCATCCTGAAGAAGGAGAAGGTGGCGCTGGCCGGCGACGATATGCGCGAAGGCCTGACCTGCATCATCTCCGTCAAGGTACCGGACCCGAAATTCTCCAGCCAGACCAAGGACAAGCTGGTCTCGTCGGAAGTGCGCCCGGTGGTGGAATCGATCTGCGCCGACGCGCTGTCCACCTGGTTTGAGGAACATCCCGCCGATGCCCGCAAGATCGTGGGCAAGGTGGTGGAAGCCGCCGCCGCACGTGAGGCCGCGCGCAAGGCCCGCGAACTGACCCGCCGCAAGGGGGCGCTGGATATGGCCAGCCTGCCCGGCAAGCTGGCCGATTGTCAGGAACGCGATCCGGCGCTCTCCGAACTGTTCATCGTGGAGGGCGACTCGGCCGGCGGTTCGGCCAAGCAGGGCCGTTCCCGCCAGAATCAGGCCATCCTGCCGCTGCGTGGCAAGATCTTGAATGTGGAGCGGGCGCGCTTTGACAAGATGTTGTCCTCGGCCGAAATCGGTACACTGATTGCGGCCCTTGGCACCGGTATCGGGCGCGATGAGTTCAACATCGAAAAGACGCGCTATCACAAGATCATCATCATGACGGACGCCGACGTCGACGGCGCCCATATCCGTACCTTGCTGCTGACCTTCTTCTACCGGCAGATGCCGGAGGTGATTGAGAAGGGCTATCTCTACATCGCCCAGCCGCCGCTTTACCGGGTGAAGCGCGGCACGGCGAAGGAGCGGTATCTGAAGGATGACCGGGCGCTGGAAGATTACCTGATCGGCCAGGGCACGGATGACGTGTATCTGGTCGGCCCGATGGGCGACCAGCGCGGCGGCGATGATCTGCGCGGTCTGGTGGAACAGGCGCGCGCCGCCCGCTCCGCCGTGCAGACGCTGGCCCGCAAGGCCGGCAACCGCGATGTGGTGGAACAGGCCGCCATCCTGGGCGCCTTGACGCCCAAGCTGCTGGATGACATGCCGCGCGCGCTGGAACTGGCGCAGAACCTCGCCGGCCGGCTGAACGAGCTGGCCCGCCGCCGGGCGGTGACCAGTGGCGACGCCCTGGCCAGCGACACCAACGCCGCCGCCATTGGTGGCTGGACGGGCGATGCCGGCATTGACGGGCTGATCCTGTCCCGCACCCGCCGGGGCGTCACCCACCGCCATGTGCTGGATGTTGACCTGCTGAAAAGCGTGGAGGCCCGCCGCCTGGACGCGATGCAGGAGCATCTGGCCGCCACCTATACCGATGAAGCCACCCTTCGCCACCGGTTGAAGGATTTGCGCGCGGTCACCGGCCCGTCCTCCCTGTTCGAAGGGGTGATCGACCAGGGCCGCCATGGCCTGACCATCCAGCGCTATAAGGGCCTGGGCGAAATGAACCCGGATCAGTTGTGGGAAACCACGCTGGACCCGTCCAACCGCTCCCTGTTGCAGGTAAAGGTCAACCACGCCGACGAGGCGGAGGATGTGTTCAGCACCCTGATGGGCGATGTGGTGGAACCCCGCCGCGCCTTCATCCAGGAAAACGCGCTGAAGGTGGCCAACCTGGACGTTTGATACCAAGGGTCATGGGGCATGACCCTTGCGGTCAGCGACCGCTGGCCCGCGGGCTCGTGCCCGCGTAAGCCCGAGCTGCCGGAGGCAGCGCCCGGCGCTGAGGGAGCAGGTAAATCCCAAGAGTCATGATCCATGGCTCTTGGGATGATACCCCGTCCCCGTGATCGCAACCGGTCGCGGGGCCTGCATCGCCAGTGCTGCCGTACCGGTTCCCCAGGCGTTCTGCTCATCGGGAACGGTATAGCAAGATCAAGCGGGGGCCGTTCAAGCCCCCCTCCCCTATAGGTATGTCCCCGTCAGCGTCACCGGCGTGCCCCCCAGCCCCAGCTTGAAGCGGGCCACGCCCTTCATGCCATCGCTGTTCAACCCGCCCGTATCCAGCCAGCGCACCCCATCGGTCGCCAGCCGCCCCATCGCCTCCCGCAGCAACAGATGCTGGGCACAGACGGCGCGCCCCTCCTCCGTCCCTGCCCCCAGATAATAGGTGGCGGCATGGGCGTGGCGAATGAACAGGCTGCCGGCCACGTTGGTCGAACCGCGCCTGGCCACACAGGCCAGCACATCGCGCGGGCGGGCCTGTGCCGCGGCAAGCGCCGCCGCTTGCCGGGCCGGTGGGGCCATCAGCCCGCGCTGACGGCGATGGGCATCATGGTGACGGATGATCCAGTCCAGATCGGCCCCGCCATGGCTGAAGGCAATTGTCAGCTTCTCCCCGCGCGCCTTTTTCAGGCTTTTACGGAAGCTGCCACCCATGGCAGCCTCGATATCCGTCACATCCAGGTCAACCCAACTGGTGCTGTAACCCGTAATGACCCGGCCCAGCCCCGCCGCCCGGCATAGGGCATCGGCATCCGGCCCCGCCGGCAGTTCCGGGGTGAACAGGGGGATACGCCCGGTCAGCGGGCGACAGCGGCGGCGCAACAAGGCGAGCATCTGGCCCAGTGCCGCCGGCTCCCCCCCGATCAATGGCAGGGGCCCCCGGAGCAGATGGCAAAGCCGCACCGGCCCCAACCTTTGTTCAATCACCTGCGCCAGCGCCACAGGTTCGCCATTCCGCCGCAACAGAAAACGGCGCGGCACCCGCCCGAAGGCCGCCATCGACGTCCCAAAGGCAAAGCTCTGTTCCAGCGGCGGGCGGGGTGTGCGGGCCAGCAGGGCGAACCATTCCCGCTCCCCCGCCCCCTCCTCCAACACCCAATCCGCCTGATCTTCCTGGTCTGTCACGGGGCCAAGCAACCTGCCATTGCTGGTGGAAGGTTCCAGGCTTATCCTGTGCCGCCATGACACACAAGCCATCATCGGACAGCGACCTGCCCCCCCTGCCGCGCCGCCGGTTGACGGCGCGGGGCTGGGCCTATCTGCTGGGCTTTGTCGCCCTGCCCTTCCTGGCGCTCTGCCTGGGGCTGGATTATGTGCTGTACCTTTCCTCACGCGCCGGGCTCGGGCCTTGCCTGTCGCTGTTCTGTCTGGTGCTGGAATAGGCGGGTGCCCCCTCCCGCTTGGACAGAAAGCGCATCAGGGCCAGTGCGTCGGGTGGCGGCTGTCGTTCCAGCCGCCGGTAATCCCGGCAATCCAGTGTGCGGGACATCAGATCCTGCTCCACCATTTCCCGCCGCAACAGGGCCGGATCGCCGAAATGATGTTCGGCGCGCAGCAAGTCACTGATCTGCCGCTCGGTGAAGCTCTGCCGTGCTGGGATGCGCGACCACAGCACCCACAGCACCACCTGCTGTTCATTGAATTTCGGCGGCCAACGAACCAGCAGCCCTTGGGCATCGAAATGCCGGGCGATGCGGCGAACACGGGCATAGTCCACCTCCGGCACCGGGGCGGGCAGGGTGGGGTTTTCCAGCTTTTCATGCGCCGTCATCTGGGCCTGGAAATGCTGGAAATTGCGATAGCCGGCGCCGCGCGCCAGCATGTTCAGCAGGCTGACATGGCCACAAGGGCCCGGCTGGTCGGCCAGTTGCTGTTTGAGTGAGCGGGCCAGGCTGGAAATATCCGCCACCTGGAACCGCATGGCATTCTTCGACATGACAACATCCTCAACAGATATCACCCGTGCCGCATGATCTCCGCCCCAAGGGGCTGAAAGCCGGTGGTCGCCAACTTGCCGACGCGCGATGCACGGGCGATCCATCAGGATCGGTGCCAAGGGTCGTTGGGGAAGGATCGGTTGAAAAACGCCGATGGCAGGTTTAGCGCCCCTGTCGGTAACAGGGTTGGCGACGCCTGGGTGAACTGCTGACCGGCATCAATGGTAACAGCGTCGCAGGGCAAGGGCAAGGGTGGCGATATCCGGCCGGGGCCCCTCATGCGCCGGGCGCTGCCTCCGGCAGCTCGGGCTTACGCGGGCACGAGCTGCCTTACCCGATCCGCACCCCATGATCGCGCGCATAGGCCCGCAGCCGCGCGCGGACGGAGCGGTCGGGCAGGTTGTAGAGCGATTCCATATAGCCCTGCAAAGCCCCCACCTGCAGCGACCGCACCATGGCCTTTACATCGAAAAATGCAGGGGCCGACATGGACAGGCGGCGCAGGCCGACACCCAGCAGAGCCATGGCGTCCAGTGGGCGGCTGGCCATTTCGCCGCACAGCGACAGCGACACATTGGCCGCATGGCACTTCACCACCAACATGCGCAGCACCCGCAACATGGCCGGCGAGAGCAGGTCATAGCGGTTATTCATCATCGGGTTGCCCCGGTCCGAGGCATAAAGATACTGCAACAGGTCGTTGGAGCCGATGGACATGAAATCGATCAGCGGCAGCAGCGCGTCCAACTGGAACAGCAGCGCCGGCACCTCCATCATCACGCCCACTTTGACCAGGCTGGGGGCCGGTTCGCCATTTTCTGCCAGGCGGCGGATTTCCATATCCAGCATGTGGCGGGCCTGCACGAATTCGGCCACCTGCGCCACCATGGGGAACATCACCCGCAATTCGCGCCCGCCAGCGGCGCGCAGCATGGCGCGCAACTGCTTGCGCAGCATCGACGGCCGGTCCAGCCCGATGCGGATAGCGCGCCAGCCGAGCGCCGGGTTTTCCTCCCCCAATTCCGGGAAATAGGGCAGCGTCTTGTCGCCCCCCACATCCAGGGTGCGGAAGACCACCGGCTTGCCCTTGGCCTCGTCCATCACCCGGCTATAGGTTTCCTGCTGGGTAATCACATCGGGATATGATGGGCGCACCATGAAGGGGATTTCGGTGCGGTAGAGCCCCACCCCTTCCGCCCCCGTCGCTTCCAGATGCGGCAGATCGATCAACAGCCCGCAATTCAGCATCAACTGAACCGGCACCCCATCCTTAGTGACCGAGGGCACATCGCGCAGGCGGACGGATTCGGCGGCGCGCTGTTCGCGCACGGCCAGGCTGGTCAGGAAGGCTTCCTGGATATCATCGGCCGGGCGAACGAAGACCTGCCCATGGTCGCCATCGACGATCAGGAAATCCAGCGGCTCCACCCGGCGCAGCACGTCGGCCGCCTGTCCCACCACGGGGATATCCAGGGCGCGGGCAACGATGGCGACATGGGAATAGGCGGAGCCTTCCTCCATCACCAGCCCGCGCAGGCGGCTGCGGTCATAATCCAGCAGTTCCGCCGGCCCCAGATTGCGGGCCACCAGGATGAATTCATCGGGCAAGGTGCCGCCAACGGCATCCACCGGCTTGCCGGCCAGATGCTGTAACAGCCGGTTGGTGATGTCGTTCAGGTCCAGCAACCGGTCGCGGATATAGGGGTCGGCCACCTGGGCCATGCGGGCAGAATTGTCGTTCTGCACCCGCTGTACCGCCGCCTCTGCCGTCAGGCCCGACCGGATCGCCTCCCGGATGCGGTTCAGCCAACCACGATCCGCCGCCACCATGCGGTAGGTCTGCATGATTTCCGCATGTTCGCTGTCCGACTCGCCGACGGCGATCAGCATCTGATCGATGGCGGAATGCATGTTCTCCACCGCGCCCTTCAGCCGCATCAACTCGGCCTCCGGGTCATCGGCCACCATCTGGCGGATGGTCAGTTGCGGACGGTGCAGCACGGCCAGCCCCATGGCCACGCCCCGGTTCAGGCTGATCCCTTCCAGGCGGGATGGCAGCAGCACCAGATCATTGGCCAGCGATAATTCGCGGCTGTCCACCAGCTCGCCACCGGCCACCAGTTCGGCCACGATCATGGCGATGGTCTGCAGCGTCTCCACATCCTGTTCGTCGTAATCGCGCCGATCCTTGTGCTGGATGGCCAGCACGCCGCGCACCCGGCCGCCGCGCAGGATAGGCACGGCCAGGAAACCGTTGAACGGGTCTTCGCCGGTTTCCGGGCGATAGGCGAAATTCGGGTGGCTCTGCGCATTGGCCAGCGCCACGGGGCGGGCATGGGCGGCGACATCGCCGATCAGGCCTTCACCCACCCGCATCCGGGTCTGATGTACGGCATCGGGGTTCAGACCAATGGTGGCGAACAGTTCCAGCACCTCGCCGGCGCGCATGATGTAGCAGGAACAGACATCAGCGGCCATTTCATGGGCGATGGTCTTGACGATCTTGTCCAGCCGGTCCTGGGCGGAACCGCTGCCGGCCATGATATCGCGCAACCGGGCCAGCAGCCGGCGGGCACCGGCACCGGGGTTGTGGCCCAGCACCTGGGCGCCCGACGATATCATCATCTCAACCATCTTCCTCAGACCCACCCTGCGGGGCAGCGGCGTCACCGCCACCTTGATGGATGGATAGCAGGTTGGAACGGATTCGTCAGGCTTCTTAAGGGGGAAACCGCCTTCGATCCGGTGACCGTTTCCGCAACGTCACCCGCGGCGCGCCAGTGATGCCTCTGCCTGTTCCACCAGTTCAGCCAGAATCTCCGCCACCGGCTGTTCCCGGGTCACCATGCCGACGGACTGGCCCGCCATCAGGGAGCCATTTTCCACATCGCCCTCAATCACCGCGCGGCGCAGGGCACCGGCCCAGTAATGTTCGATCTCCAACTGGGCTTCCTTCTGGTCCAGCTCCCCGGCGTCAAAGCGGGCGATCACTTCCCGCTGCTTTTCCATGAAGCGCTTGGTGCCTTCATTTTGCAGGGCGCGCACAGGGATCACGGGGAAGCGGGCATCCAGTGCCACCGACGCCAGCGCCTCGCGCGCGCTGCCCCGGATGAAGGCCTGCTTGAACTTGGGATGCGCCCGGCATTCGGTGGCGCACACGAACCGGGTGCCCAACTGCACCCCGGCGGCCCCCATCTCCAGATAGGAGACGATAGCATCGCCGCGCCCGATGCCGCCCGCCACGAAGACCGGCACATCGCTGATTTCCGGCAAAATCTCCTGCGCCAGCACAGAGGTGGAGACGGGGCCGATATGGCCGCCCGCCTCCGACCCTTCGATGACGATGGCATCAGCGCCGCTGCGGATCAGCTTCTTGGCGATCACCAGGGCGGGGGCGAAGCACATCACCCGCGCGCCCCCATCGCGCGCCGCCTTGATGGCGGTGGCGGGCGGCAACCCGCCGGCCAGCACGATATGCCCCACCTTCTCTTCCAGGCAGACCTGGACCAACGGGTCCAACTGCGGGTGCAGGGTGATCAAATTGACGCCGAAGGGCTTGGTGGTCAGCGCCTGGGTGGCCTGAATTTCCGCCCGCAACAGATCAGGCGACATGGAACCGGACGCGATGACGCCGAACCCGCCGGCATTGGAAATGGCCGCCACCAGATTGCGGTCCGACACCCAGGTCATGGCCCCGCCCATGATGGCCAGTTCCGTGCCCAGATAGTCGCGGCCGCGTACCCAGAGTTGATCCAGCCGTTCCCGTGCCGCCGTGACGCCCATAACCATTGGTCCTTCCACAAAACAATACCGCCAATTCCCGATGTTTAGCGGGAATTGGCGGCGGTAACTAGCAAGCGACGACAACTATTGCCATCGTCCAATGGTAAAGCAGCCACCCCCTCCGGTCATAGCAGGGAGGGGAACGAAAGCCCGATCAGGCCTTGTCCAGCCCATAGGCAGTGTGCAGGGAGCGCAGCGCCAGTTCGGTATATTCCTCAGCGATCAGCACGGAGACCTTGATCTCGCTGGTGCTGATGACCTGAATATTGATGCCGCGATCGGCCAGCGCCTTGAACATGCGCTGGGCGACACCGGCATGGGAGCGCATCCCGACACCGATGACCGACACCTTCACCACATTGGCGTCGGAAACCAGACGGCGATATTTCAGCGTGTCCTTGGACTTTTCCAGCACCTGCACAGCGCGATCCAGATCGGCCTTGCCCACGGTGAAGGTCATGTCGGTGGTGCGGCCATCTTCCGACACGTTCTGCACGATCATGTCGACATTGATGGCGGCATCCGTCAGCGGGCCGAAGATCGCGGCGGCGACGCCGGGTTGGTCTTCCACGCCCACCAGGGTGATCTTTGCTTCGTCCCGGCTATAGGCGATGCCGCTGACCAGTTCCTGTTCCACGATTTCATCCTCGTCCACGACCAGGGTGCCGGGAAGATCAGAGCCCGGCGCCTGTTCAAAGGTTGACAATACCTGCACCCGAACATGGTGCTTCATGGCCATTTCGACCGAGCGGGTCTGCAGAACCTTGGCGCCCAGCGACGCCATTTCCAGCATTTCTTCATACGTGACGCGGTGCAGCTTGCGCGCCGTCTTCACGATGCGCGGATCGGTCGTATAGACGCCATCCACGTCGGTATAGATATCGCAGCGATCCGCCTTCAAGGCAGCCGCCAGCGCCACGGCGGAGGTATCGGAGCCACCACGGCCCAGCGTGGCGATACGCCCCGCCTCCGTCACGCCCTGGAAGCCGGCGACGACGCCGACCACACCGCTGGACATGGCAGCCGACAGGGGTGCCGTGTCGATACGCTCGATGCGGGCCTTGCCATGCACATCGTCAGCGATCAACGGGATCTGCCAGCCCTGCCACGAGCGGGCGGGAATGCCGATTTCCTGCAGCGCAATCGCCAGCAGGCCCGATGTCACCTGTTCGCCCGAGGCGACCACGGCATCATATTCGGCCTGATCATGCACCTTGGCGATCTGGCGGCAATAATCCACCAGTTGATTGGTCACGCCGGACATGGCGGAGACGACCACCGCCACCTCGTGGCCGGCATCGACCTCCTGTTTGACCTTCTTGGCGACATTCTTGATGCGTTCGATATCGCCAACCGAAGTGCCACCGAATTTCAGGACAAGCCGCGCCATAACGCCATTCCATAGGGGATAGGGTCGAATAGGGTCGCCCCCGGTGGCTGCCATCGGCTATATCCGACAGGCAAGCCGCTGGGGGCGGCTATCCATACTCTGGCAGAAAATTGCGCGCAAGCGACCAGTTACCGCAACAAAGGCAAGGCAGGCATGGCGCCGCCCCTTGCCATCGAGCCAACGGACCCTTGTTGTGACCGCACCGAAGAAATCCCTTGTCACCCTGACCGAATGGGCCACGGGCAAGCAATTCAGCCCCGGCACCCGCGTGCCGGTGATCATTCTGGAACTGTTGCTGTTTGCTGGTGTTGCCATCGGCGTGATGCTGGGCAGCCGCGCCCTGATCCCGGATATCGCCGACCGGCCCATTTTGCAGGGCACCATCAACCTGATCACCATCTTCATCTGGTCCCTGCTCTACGCCAAGGCCCAGCGCCGCACCCCGCCGGGGGAATGACGATTGAAGGGGATGCGGGCGTGCGCTAAGTCATGCCCATCACCCCCGCCCTTGCCAGGGAGCCAGCCCATGAACGCCGCCACCGCCCGCACCACCATCGATCAAGGGGAGATCGAGCGGTTCAGCCGTATCGCCGCCGAATGGTGGGATCCGGCCGGCAAGTTCAAGCCGCTGCACAAGTTCAACCCCGTCCGGCTGGCCTATATCCGTGATGCCATCTGCGCCGCGCATGGCCGTGACCCCAAGGCCCCCCGCCCGCTGGACGGCATCCGCATCGTCGATGTCGGCTGCGGCGGCGGCCTGCTGTCGGAACCGCTGGCCCGGCTGGGGGCCAGCGTCACCGGGGTGGATGCGGCGGAAAAGAATGTGAAGACAGCCGCCGCCCATGCCGCCGAGACCGGCGTTACGGTGGATTACCGCGCCACCACGGCCGAAGCCCTGGTCGACGCCGGTGAACAGTTCGACGTGGTGCTGGCCATGGAGATTGTGGAGCATGTCGCCGATGTCGACCTGTTCCTGGAGGCGGTGGGCAAGCTGGCCAAGCCCGGCGGGCTGGTCTTCATGGCCACGTTGAACCGTACAGCCAAGGGCTGGCTGCTGGGCGTGGTGGCGGCGGAATATGTGCTGGGCTGGCTGCCGCGTGGCACGCATGATTGGAAGAAGTTCCTGCGCCCGTCGGAACTGGTGGGCGGGCTGCGTCGCGCCGGGGTGGCCGTGCGCGATATCAGCGGTGTCGCCTATAACCCGATCAGCGACAAATTCAGCCTCTCGCCCAAGGATCTGGAGGTGAATTACCTGCTCTGGGGTGTGCGGGAATAGGCAGGGGCGACCCGGCAGGAACTGCCGCCTGACGGGAACTGCCGGGGTATATTCAATTTAATCAATTGAAATAAAAGGATTTTTTCTTGGCAAGCCGCTTGCTTTATCCTTATCCGGATCATCGACCCGGAGAGACAAGATGGATGGCGGTACGCATTTCCGGTTCAGCCCGGCCAGCGACAATGCGGTGGAAGCAGAGGGCAGCTTTGCCCAGCTTTACCGTCAGGCCCATGGCAAGGCGGGCTTGTCCCGGCTGCCGGTGGCGGCCCTGCTGGACTGGTTGACCGGACGCGGCGGGGACGCCAGCGGCATCGACAGCCTGATCACCCACGAGCAACCGGTCACCAGTGACAATCTGGACCGGGTGAAGGGCAATGTCTTCCTGGCCTTCCTGTTCCATGACCTGCGGCATAAGCTGGATGTCCATATGCAGGCGGCCAAACAGGCCGGCACCGGCCCCTTTGCCGCCATGCCGCCGGGCCTGACCCAGGCGCAGAAGCTGAACCGGCTGCGGGCGCAAAGCTGCGTCAGCCTCAACCAGGTGCTGGATGTCTGGGCCGCCGAACTGGGCAATCGCCCCGCCACGGGCTGCCCCTTTGCCCGCATGGCCCGCTTTGCCAAGGGCTTCTTCAAGGGCTCCGCGCTTTATGCGCGCGCCGACCATGACATGGTCAGCATCTCCAAGACCGGCAGCAACACCGCCCTGCATATGTGCTTCAGTCTGGTGGAGGGCGCGCTGCATCTGGGGCTGGACCTGCCGGCCAATGAATGGCGCGCAGCACTCTGGCGCAGCCGCAAGGAGTTGAAGACCCTGGCCGCCGGCAGCCTGGGCATGATCGTCACCTTCCTGCACGCTTCCCATCTGGAACCGGAGGGGGAAAGTGCGGTGAACCCGACCGATGGCGGCGCCTTCCGCCTGGAACAGGGGGCGGACGGGGTGCGGCTGCGGCTGGACAGCCGGCCGATCAAGCCCTTCAGCACCGGTCATGACCAGCTTTACACCGGCTGCCCGGCCTTCCACGTCTCCGGCATGATCGAGATGTATCTGGATTGGGTGCTGGATATCGCAGCCTATCACGGGCTGCACCGGCCCGAAGGGTTGGTTCCGGCCCTGGTGGCCCGCAACGCCTATCAACAGGGGTTGCATGGGTGAGGAGAAAAGCAAAAGGCCGGGACAAAGCCCGGCCTGTTTTGCTGTCAGCGTCTGTAATTTGTCGGAACCAACTGGAGCGGGCGAAGGGATTCGAACCCTCGACCCCAACCTTGGCAAGGTTGTGCTCTACCCCTGAGCTACGCCCGCATCACCAGTCGTACCTGTCATCACCCGATGACGGGCAACAACAATAAAAAAGGACGCCCAAAAGCGCCCGACCCTAATTTTTATCCGCTAACTGGAGCGGGCGAAGGGATTCGAACCCTCGACCCCAACCTTGGCAAGGTTGTGCTCTACCCCTGAGCTACGCCCGCATCGCCAGTTACGGCACCGCTTTCGCGGTTATCGGAAGATGGAGCGGGCGAAGGGATTCGAACCCTCGACCCCAACCTTGGCAAGGTTGTGCTCTACCCCTGAGCTACGCCCGCCCATTTTCCGTATCGCCGCCAAGTCGTCCCCGGCGGTGAGCGCGGAATATAGACAGGAGTTTTTGCGATGCAAGCATTTTCTTGCAGTGATGAGTGATTTTCTACGCGCACCCTGCCCACCGGGTTCTGCACCCTTGGCGAGGCTTGGGCGCGCACTTTATATAACGGTAAGTTCCAGGCCCGGCACAGCCGTTCCGGGCCGATCCATCTTCCTCGTTCATTCTCGGGAAACGTGCCCATGCTGTCCAACGTGCCGAATAATGCCGGGTCCAAGCCCGCCAGCGCCCTGATCAAGGATGGCAGCGACGCCGACTTCATGGCCGATGTCATCGAGGCATCCCAGGCGGTGCCGGTGATCGTCGATTTCTGGGCGCCCTGGTGCGGCCCCTGCAAGACGCTGGGCCCCCTGCTGGAAAAGGCCGTCACCGCCGCCAAGGGCGCGGTGCAGATGGTGAAGATCGACACCGACAAGCACCCCGCCGTCGCCGGCCAGTTGCGCGTGCAATCCATCCCCACCGTCTATGCCTTCTTCCAGGGCCGCCCGGTGGACGGGTTCCAGGGCGCCCTGCCGGAAAGCCAGGTGAAGCAGTTCGTCGAACGGCTGGCCAAGCTGGGTGGTGGTGCTGGCGGGCTCGACATTGCCGCCATCCTGGAGGAGGCGAAGGCCCTGCTGGATGCCGGCAACGCCCAGGAGGCCGCTGCCGTCTATAATGAGCTGTTGGGCGAGGAGCCGGAGAATGCCGCCGCCTATGCCGGGCTGATCCGCTGCCTGCTGGCCGTGGATCAGGCCGAGGGCGCGCAGGAGATGCTGGACAATGCGCCCGACGCCATTGCCAAATCGCCGGAGCTGGCCGCCATCCGCACCCAGTTGGAGCTGGCCCGTCAGGCCGCCGAGGCCGGGCCGCTGGGCGACCTGAAGGCCGCGGTGGACCGCGACCCGGCCGACCACCAGGCCCGCTATGATTACGCGCTGGCGCTCTATGCCGCCGGCCGCAACGAGGAGGCGGTGGAAGCCCTGCTGGAGATCGTGCGCCGTGACCGGGAATGGAACGAACGCGCCGCCCGGACCCAGTTGCTGAAACTTTTTGAGGCTTTCGGGCCCACTGACAAGCTGACGGTCATGGCCAGACGCAAATTGTCTTCTATCTTATTTGCATGAGCCGCAATCCCTTCGACCCCACCCCCCAAACGCTGCCCAGCAGCATCCCCGTCTTTCCACTGACGGGGGTGCTGTTGCTGCCGCGCGGAAAGTTGCCGCTGAACATCTTCGAGCCGCGCTACCTGAACATGGTGCAGGATGCGCTGGCCACCGACCGGATGATCGGCATGATCCAACCCCAGCCGGGCGGGGGTGCCGTACCGGCGCTCTACAGCACCGGCTGTGCCGGACGCATCACCAGTTTCAGCGAAACCGATGATGGTCGTATCCTGATCACCCTGACCGGGATCACCCGCTTCCTGATCACGGAAGAGGTGGCGACGCTGCGGGGCTATCGCCGCGTCATCCCCGACTGGTCCCCCTTCACCGCCGATCTGGCCGGCGGGCCGGAAACGGCAGCCCTGGACCGGGATCGGCTGGATCGGGCCCTGCGCAGCTATTTCCAGCTACAGGGGATCAATGTGGACTGGAACAGCATCGCCCGCACCGCCGATGAACGGCTGGTCTCCACCCTGGCCATGATCTGCCCCTTCACCCCGCCGGAAAAGCAGGCCCTGCTGGAATCGCCGGGCCCGGTGGAACGGGCGGAAATGCTGTTGACGCTGCTGGAAATGGCGGTCCACGATCCCGGCGCCGACAGCGACCATCGCCGGCACTGATTCTCCCGCATGTGAAAGCGAACAAGCATGTCCGACAGCACCACTGAAACCGCCGCCAGCAAGGTGGACCCACGCCTGCTGGAAATCCTGGTCTGCCCACTGACCAAGAGCACCCTGCGCTATGACGCCGCCGCCCAGGAACTGCTGTCCGATCAGGCCGGTCTCGCCTATCCGATCCGCGACGGCATCCCCATCATGCTGGTGGACGAGGCCCGGCGTTACGAACCAACGGTCGGCTGACCATGGCAACGGAAGAACATTTCGTCAGCGAAACCGGCGGCAGCAGCCACTGGCCGGAAGAAATCCGGCTGAAACGGGAGGAGGCTTGCCTGGAAATCCGTTTCGATGACGGCGCGTTCTTCCGCCTGCCGGCGGAATATCTGCGGGTGGAAAGCCCGTCAGCCGAAGTACAGGGCCACGGGCCGGGACAGAAGAAGCTGGTGGCCGGCAAGCGCCATGTCACCATCACCAGTGTGGTGCCGGTCGGCCATTATGCCGTCCGCCTGGGCTTTGATGACGGGCATGATACCGGCATCTTTACATGGCGCTATCTGCACGAGTTGGGGCGGGAGCAGGAAGAGCGCTGGGGGCGTTATCTGGATGCCCTGACCGCAGCAGGTCTGACGCGGGAGACGACGCCCACCCGTCACCATGGCTGTGGCGCCTGAGCTGCCAGACGTTTCCAGGCCCCAGAACTGAAAACGTCTTTCATTTCCAATGACCGTCCCCTCAAGGCAATGGTATGTTAGTCTTCTGCACGGGTTGCAAATAATTTAAATAAAATGCAACCTTAAGCCGAAGGGACGGCATGGCGCCGCAGGCCCGGTTGTTAACAGATCGCGGAAGCGCCATGGCGAACGGCGGAATGATGGGCGAGGAATCCGGAACGCCGAGGCCAATGACAGGTGGCCCGGCGGGTGGAGATGACCATCCCGCCACAACGCCCCCCTCCCCCCCATCCACCGCCTTTACCACCACGCCGGTGGATTACCGCCCATTGGTTGTACATCTGGACCTGCATGGGCTGGCCGAACAGGTGCTGGTGACGGAAAGCAGGCTGGTTGAAAGCCATGACCCGCTGGAACGACTGGTGCTGCTGACGACACTGGCCTGGTATCAGCGCCAGCGCGACACCGGTGCGGCGATGGCGATGGTGGATGAAGCCATGGGCCTGCTGCACCATGCCACCTGTGCCGAGGGGCGGGAACTGCGGCGCCTGACAGCGCGTCTTCTGTTAACCAAAGCGGAATGCCGCCTGCTATTGGGCGACCTGGCAGGGGCGGAGGCGATGCTGGCCGGCGCGCGGGAGAGCTTCCGCCAGATCGACGACCCGCTGGGCGAAGGGGATGTCTGCATGGTGGAGGCCCTGTTGGCCTTCGACCAAGGCCAGTCCCGCCGGCGGGCAAGTGCGCATCGACGGGCCTGGGAACATTACCAGCATGGCAATGACACGATGCGCCAGCGCATCTCCCGCACCTGGATCGCACGCGACGCCCTGTCGGAGGATGCTGAGTCGGCGGCAGAACAATGGCTGGCGGAATTGCCGGTCACACCGGGACTGGAACATCCCGGGCTGGATGCGGTGGTCGCCTATTGCCATGGCGGGCTGGAATTCGCCCGGGGCAATTTCCTGACCGCCCAGCGCCATTACCAGCGTGGCTGCGATCTTGCTTTGCTGGCGGGACGGATCAGGCTGGCGGTGCTGCTGGCCGCCAATGCCGCCGTTGCCTTCTCCAGCCTCAACGATTATGTGGCGGAATTCCTCTGGCGGGAACGCGCACACCAATTGGCGCGCGGCACCGGCTGGCCGGCGGCCGTGGGCCAATGTCTGCGTGGACTGGGCGACACGCTGCGCCGCCTGGGCCAGACCGGGCGGGCCCGGCAATTGCTGACCGAGGCGCTGGAATGTCTGGCCCCGCTGGGGCGGTCCCGCAACCACGCCATCTGCTGCCAGTATCTGGGCGAGCTGGACATGGATGTCGGGGAACCGGCCACAGCGCTCGGCTGGTTCGAAAGCATGGGCGAGATTGCGGCCGAACTGGAACAGAGCGACCTGTTGACCGAGGCGGCGGCTGGCCGGGCCCGCGCCCTGTCCGCTCTGGGGCGGCGGGACGAGGCGGCCGCCGCGATGGCGGAAGCCATCACCCTGCTGGGCGAAAAGCCCAATCACGGGAGAGAGATCGAGCTGTTGATGGCGCAGGCGGAATTGCATCGCCGCTTCCCCGATCTGCCATCACCAGTGCCGGGCCTGCCGCCCCATCGAACCCCGACCATCCACCTGCTGTGCCGGGCGCTGGAACTGGCCGAATCGATCCAGGGTTACACGGTGCCCGCAAACCTGCTGTCGGCCCTGGCCGCAGCCTATGAAGCGGCCGGGGATCTGGCCAAGGCGTTGGCCTTCGAACGCCGGACCTGCCAGGCCCGCAGCCTGCTGCGCAGCCGGGAGGTAAGCGATCGGCTGCTGGCCATGCAGGCCGGGTTCGAGACGGAAAGGCTGAAGGCAGAGGGCGAATATCACCGCCATCTGGCGGCGGCGGAGGCGGCGCGCGCCGCCGCCCTGCATGAAGCAACGCAGACGCTGGAACTGCTGGGCCGGATCGGCCAGCAGATCACCGCCAACCTGGATGCCGAAGCGGTATTCCACGCCCTGCACCGCCATGCCGGCACCCTGTTGGCCTTCGATTCCTTCGCCCTTTATCTGCTGGATGAAGGGGGCGACCATCTGGAACTGCGTTATGGGCTGGAACTGGGCCGCCCCCTGCCCACCATCTGGCGCAGCCTGTCCGACCCCGTTTCCGTGGTCTCACGCTGCGCCCGCGACCGGCAGGAACTGCTGATCCAGCGTCATGCTTACGAAACCGACGCCCCATCGCATATTCCCGGTACCCGCTTCATGCGCACCTTGCTGCTGGCGCCGCTGCTGGCAGGCAGCCGGCTGATTGGGGTGATGACGGTGCAATCCACACAGGAGAACGCCTATGGGGAACGCGAACGGCTGATTTTCCGCAGCCTGTCCGCCTATGGCGCCATCGCACTTTCCAATGCCGCCGCCTATGCCAAGGTGGACAGTACCCTGTCGGAATTGCGACTGACACAGAACCGGCTGGTACAGCAGGAAAAACACGCCTCGCTGGGCCAGTTGGTCGCCGGCGTGGCGCATGAGATCAACACGCCCCTGGGCGTTGCCTTCACCCTGGCCACCCATCTGGAGGAAGAGCGCGATCTGGTCGCCAGCGCCTTCCGGACCGGGGAACTGACCCGCCTTTCCATGAACCAGTTCCTGGACAAGTTGCAGGAGGGGCTGCGTATCTTGACTGGCAACCTGCAAAGGGCGGCCGAACTGGTGCGCAGCTTCAAGCAGGTCTCCGCCGATCGCAGCAGCGAGGCGAAGCGCACCCTGGACCTGTCCGCCTATCTGTCCGACGTGGTGCGCAGCCTGGAGCCAATGCTGCGTGAAGGGCGGGTGAAGGTCGCCATCGATGCCCAGCCGGGACTGGTGCTGACCACCATGCCGGGGCTGCTGGCACAGGTGGTGACCAATCTGGTGCAGAATGCCGTGCTGCATGGTTTCATCGGGGTGGAGGCCCCGCAGATCCTGATCGCCGCCGGGCGGGCCGCCGGCGATCGGCTGGCCATTGCCATCACCGATAATGGCATCGGAATGCCGGCGGAAGTGCGGGCCAAGGCTTTCGATCCCTTCTATACCACCAGACGGGACAGCGGCGGCACCGGGCTAGGCCTGCATATCGTGCATAATCTGGTTACCGGGGCCCTGGGGGGGGATATCGATCTGGCCAGCATTCCCGGCCACGGCACCCGTTTCCTGATCCATCTGCCCATGAACCCGCCGCAGCCGGCCGGGGAGATGCCCTGATCGCATGTCGGCCCCCGTTCCACCGGGATGGGCGCAGGCCTTGCCCCGAAGGGGTATCCCGTGCCAAGGACTGGCCGCAGCTCCACTAAAATTATCCAGTCAGGTCATCATGCGTGGTTATTTCGCCCTGGGCGCGGAGGGCATCAGCAAACCCGGCAATGTCGGCACCATCATGCGCACGGCCCATGCTTTCGGTGCCAGCTTCGTGTTCACCGTCAATGGCGTGGTGGATGTGGAAGAGGTGCGGCGCACCGACACCTCCGGCGGGGTGGACCATGTACCCTATTATGGCTGGGGGTCGCTGGCCGAGATGGCACTGCCGGCCGGCTGCCAGTTGGTCGGCTGCGAGTTGACCGACGATGCGGCGGAACTGCCCAGCTTCCGCCATCCGTTACGCGCCGCCTATGTATTCGGGTCGGAACGGGGCAACCTCTCCCCCGCCATGCTGGCCCGCTGTGACCATGTGGTGAAGATCCCGACCAAATTCTGCGTCAATGTCGCCGTGGCTGCCGCCATCGTCACTTATGACCGCATGATCTCCCTGGGGCGTTTTGCCGAACGGCCGGTGCGCGTGGGGGGCCCGCGTGACGCCAAACCCGACCATGTGCATGGCAAGGTGCGGGTGCGTAGCAAGGAAAGTCTGCGGATGCGTCCCCTGCTGGGCGACTGGCATGATTGATATTGTGCGGCCGGATTGGCGCTGACCGGCGTGAAAGGGGGATAGCAATTTCTCCCCCACCCCCCATCTCTAATAAAGGGATGGTTCTTGGTATCGAAACAGAAAGGACCAGGAAATGCGGATGCTTGCCTTCCAGCCCGCCGGGCGCCGGTTTGCAGTCCTGGCCCTGACCGGGCTGCTCCTGGGCACTGCCCTGCCAGCCCTTGCCGCCGACGAGCCACCCCCGCCGCCGCCCGGTACGCCGGCCGAGCAGGCGGATGAGGTGATTGTGACGGCCCCACGCAACGGGGAGCCGGGGTTCCAGGAGTCGGACGACTACCACCGGCAGGAATATGCGAGGCTTCACGCCAAGTTCGGCAAGCCGCCCAAGGCGGAACCGCGGGGCGATGGCACCTTGTCACGCGCCGAGATGGCGTCCAGCCCCAACAACCGGGAAATGGCGAATATGCGGCAGACAATCAGCGATGCCCCACGCCTGCGCGACACGTTCGCCGACCAATAATACCGAGGGGCATAGGCTGTGTCCCTTGGTGTTTAGTTTTCCTTCGGCCGCCGGGGCGGCGGTCAGCGGCCTTCAAAGGGCATGGACATGTCCTTTGGTCTGAACCCCAGGCAATCAAGACAAAAAGGGGTGTGAGGCGGAACGTCATCCGCCTCACACCCCTTTTTGCTGATCAGCGCTCGATCTGCAGATAGCTGACCGGCAGCAGATCCCAGGGGAAATAAATCCAGGTATCCTGGCTGACCTCGGTAATGAAGGTATCCACCAGAGGACGGCCGGCGGGCTTGGCATAGAGCGTAGCGAAATGCGCCTCAGGCAGCAGCTTGCGCACATAGGCCGCCGTCTTGCCGGTATCGACCAGATCGTCGATCAGCATCCAGTCCTTGCCACCATCGGTAACGGCGTCTGGAGCCTTCAGGACACGGATTTCGCCCTGGGTCTTGTCATCATAGCTTTTGACCGAGATGGTCTCCACCACGCGGATATTCAGTTCGCGTGCGATGATGGCGGCCGGCACCAGACCGCCACGGGTGATGGCGATGATGCCCCTCCACTGGCGCTGATCGGCCAGCCGCCAAGCCAGGGCCTTGGCATTGCGGTGCAACTCTTCCCAGGTGACGGGGAAGTTCTTCTGCGGATCGGTGATTCTGTTGCTCAAGGGGGTCTTCTCCTGCGGATTTGCCTGACTGATAGCTGATGCCGGGGCGGTCGGCAACGCACGCTGAACAAAATCGCGTGTGCCATGCAATTTTCCTATTGCCTTCCCCGAACGCATCCATTACAAGCGGCGACCTCACCGGACGTTGCCTCACGGGGCGGCGGCGGTGAAGAAAATGGAAGTACAGCGCGCCCGTAGCTCAGCTGGATAGAGCACCAGACTACGAATCTGGGGGTCAGAGGTTCGAATCCTTTCGGGCGCGCCATTTCCGATTTTCTTCATCACAGGGTGATGTTTTGGCGATGCGCCCGTAGCTCAGCTGGATAGAGCACCAGACTACGAATCTGGGGGTCAGAGGTTCGAATCCTTTCGGGCGCGCCATTTTCTCCATAGCAAACCTTGGGTTTTCGGCGGTTGTCACGGCAGGCACCGCGGACGGGTTTTACCCTGCCCCACGCTATTCCCACGTTTGGCCTCCCCCCGGTCGATCACCGACGCTGAAGCCCGCCACGAACGGGTAGCCCGTCGCATGGCGGGTCCCGCCTGGGTGCGGACAAGGCGGCAAGGGGCCCTCCTGTTGCCCCGCCGCCGCCCCTGACGACACCGTATGCCCCACGCCCCACGAAGGGGCCCACTCATAGGCTACGCATGGCTCCCCGCCCACGGTTGACCCTCGTGGGGCGTGGGGCAGGTCATGCACTGCCCCCCGGTACAGTGCAGAATGTCACCTTTTCCGGTTCAGGCCCCATTGGGGTATCTGGCAAGGCGTTCCGGATGCAAAAACGGCCCTTCCCGTGGTCTCGGGAAGGGCCGCCTTGTTTGCTCCCGGCGCCATCTGCTCGTCATGGCGCGGCACGGATGCGCGTAATCTCGAAGTCTCGTTTCCGTCCTGCCGATCCGGTTGCGGACCGATACAGGTCGGAGGGTAGTCGCGTGGGGCCGCCTATCGGTTACCCGTCAGGCAGCGGTGCTCGACACGATGTTGGCGCTCAAGAAGGCCACCAGCAGGTCGCCGGGGTACCGAATGACCTTCTTCGATACACGGCAGAACCGGGGGCCTTCACCTGTCATGCGCCAGCGTTCCAGGGTCTTCTCCGACACGTTCAGCAGCTTGGCGACGTCCGCCGGCGTCATCATCCCGGTGAAGGGGGCGGGCAGGACGGGCGTAGCTGCAACGGTGGTGTTCAAGATCGTTTCTCCTCAGTTGGTGTCGATACGCGCCTCCATTGCCGGCAGGAGCCCCCAGGTCTCGGCGGCGAGCGTCGCCGTAGAGACCAGGCGGTCTGGGGCGTGGTGCGCGTAGCGACGGGTGGTGGAAAGCTGGCTGTGGCCGAGAACGGCGGCGATCTCGGCCAGCGACCGGCCACGGTTGACCAGACAGCTCGCGTAGGTGTGGCGGAGCGAGTGGAGCACGAAGTCGCCGGGCAGGCCCGCCGCCTCTCGTGCCCGTTCCCAGCTACCACGCAGGCTGGTGATCGGCTTGCCCGGCACACGACCCGGAAAGACATGCTCCCCGTGGCCGGTGCGCAGGTGCTGCCGGCGGAGCAACTGCACAGCCGTCGGCGACAGGGGGATGTGATGCCGACGGCCGCTTTTCGACCGCCGGACGGTCAGCAGGCTCAGGTCAAAGTCGACATCCTCCCACCGGGCCTGGGTGACCTCGTTGCGCCGCGCGCCCGTCAGCAGCAGCAGGAGGATGGCGCAGGCGGCGTCCCGGTTGGGTTCGAGGTCAAGCGCCCTGACCAGCGCCTGGACCTGATCCACGGTCAGGTACTGCTCGCGATTGCCTTCGGGCAGCGCCCCAGGGGACTTTGCCGGGTTGGTGCCGGAGTACAGCCCCTGCTCGATCGCCTTGTTATAGGCCATGCGCAGGAACGCCGTGTGACGGTTGACCGTGGCGTTGGCCAGCCCAGCCTTGACCATGCTCGCCCGCCAGCCGGTGATGTCCGCCGGCTTCAGTTCGTCCAGGCGCAACCTGCCGAACGCCTGGTTGATGCGGGCTGCATAGGCCCGGTGGTTGCCGGACCCACGCTGGTGTGCCAGCTCGGGCAGCACGGTGCCCTCCAGAAGGCTGGCCACGGTGGGGACGGCACGCCGCCGCCGCCTCTCCGCCGCCGGGTCCTGCCCGAGGGCGACCGCCGCACGCAGGAACTTGGCGCGCTCGCGGACCTGGGGAACAGTGACGTCACCGAAGCGACCGAGTCCAATCGACTGCTCTCGGTGGTGCTCATCAAAGTACCGCAGTCGGAAGCTGGCACTACCCGGCCGAAACTCCACGGACAGGCCACGGATTTCAGAGTCGTAGACGCGCACCCGCCGCTTGCCCGCCGGGATGTCCGGAGGGTTCCTAACCAGGCTGGTGGTAATCAGGGCTGTGGTCATGACGTCCTTGAACGTTGGCTTTGGTGGATCGAACGATCAACTACTCCCCAGCGGGCGAATTACACCAAAGCGGGGGGCGGCTGTCGGATGGCGGTGAGGCGAGCTTCAAGCAGTTCCCAATCGGCAACCCTGAAGACCTGCCGATAGTCGAACGTCGGGAAGCGGGAGATAATCACATTGAGCAAAGCCAACGTGCGGTCAGTCAGCGCAACGCAGTGCGGGATGAGAGGGAGCGCGCGGCGGCCGGCGTATGTGATATCCTCCTTGCCAGTGTCAAAGCCGGCGTCCGTGAGCATCCGCGCGATGGCAGACAATTCCCTTGGCTGGAAGCAGACCCCCCATTCCCCACGGCGACCCGCCTGCAAGAAGACACGCTTCAGTACCCCCCAGGCATTGTCCGCCCGAACGGGAGGCGCAGCCCAGCCGACCGCGTCGCCCGCCTCCTTTGCAGCCAAGGCGGCCGCAATCTCCTCGGACCAGTCCTCATAGTCCCGAAGGTCGTAGAAGCCGTGGTCGCGCTTATCGCGCCAGCCGCTGAGACGCGCTCGGGCAAACTCCGCTTCCTGAACCGTATTCCAGGGCACGGTATCCCACGCAACGCGCTCCCGGTGACCAAACTGGACCATGCGGGCGTCACAGGGGCGTCGCTTGAAATCGTAGGTCAGGTTCAGGCGCCGGGTCCGCTCGATGCTGATCAGGTCGACCTCGCGCATCAACTGCTCACGGGCAGAGATCAACTGCTCATGGACGATGGTCTTCGGCTGGGAGATGTAGAGGCGCAGCATGTGCTTGTTGTGGGTGGAAGGCTTACAGGGGGGCTTTACACCACCCTTCGCGCAGACCGGCAGGTAGCCCGCTAACCGTCGGGCGGTGAACGTGGTCCGAACCGCCACGGAGATCAGTTGCAAGGCCCCATGCTTGGGCTTCGGGTCCAGCACCTCCCGCGCCCCGAACAACTTCTCCCGCAGATCGGCGAAATAGGTACAAAGCGGACCATCCAGCTTCAGCCGATCCATCGGCACGTCCACCAACAAGCCGTCAGTGGTCGCCGAGATCACGGTCGCTTCCTTTGGCACGCCAGCCAGAATTTCGCCCAACACGGCCCGAATGAAGCTGGTAACCCAGGCCGCCATGAACGGCTCGGTCAGCGCCGACAGGCCAACCGGCTGACTGCGCATGGTAGCCGGATCGAAGGCACGCTTGTCCCGCAGCCCCTGCGCCATCAAGCCGTAACCAGAGTTACCCACCTCCTTCCACAGCTCGTTGAACGCCCGATGGGTGTCCTTCGGAAACTCCCGGCGTTTGGATTGCACTTCACGGGTGAAAGGTTCGAAAATCCGGCTGTCAGACTTCCACGGAACCTTGAAACCCTGGATGACCTTGATGTCCGCCCCCATCCGGCGGGCAAGAACTATTTCAGGGGCTCCCACGAAAACCTGATCCTCCTTCCCCCCTTTCAGCGGGAAAAACAGGGTGTTGGACCCCCCCCGCACTGGTATGCAGGGGAACCGCGTGCCAGAGGGGAACTCAAATGTGATCCAGGCCAGCCCCATGTCGTCGATGCCATAGGCGTCCGGATCGAGCTCCTGATAGGCGGCCTCGTAGTCCAGCGGCCGCAGCCCGACCAGAGCCGTCGTGTAGGCCCCGGGCAGGTCAAAGTCGTACCAAGGCCGCACGCTGGTCGGGCCGTGGTAAAAGCACTCGTTACGCCCGCCGTGGTAGAATTTTTGGGCGAAGGACCAGAGCAGCCCCAGACCGGTGACTGGACGATCCACCTTCCGAGTAACGTACCCGCGGCGCGCTTCATTGAACTTCATCTGGGAGACCGTAGTTCGGCCAACCAGGTTGCTCAGTGCGTCACCGCCCCCCGCCAGCTTCCTGATGCGCGCAGCGGCGCAACCGGCGATGGTTGCCGGCAAGCGATCCAGGCCAAGCTGTTCACGGACGAAGTTACGCATGAACAGCCCGTACTCGAGGGCAATCTCCGCATCGCGGAAGGCATAGGCTTCAAACGCAGCCGGGTAGTCGCGCTTGATCAAATCCATACGGTCGATCCCATAGACGGCAGGAAGACCTTCCCCAGCACACTCAGCCCTTTCGACGGCGGCAGCACGCGGCACCTCTAGGTCATCATGCAGACACAGCTTCCGCTTCCCCATCAGCTCCGCCGCATAGGCCAATCCCTTCTGGCCCGGGGTCAGCTTGATGGTATCCATGAAGCGAAGACGCACCCGCCACAGGGTACGATCGAGCGCACGCAGGCAGACCCCATGCGTAACACCAGACCAGCCCCGGTTTGGCGCGTCGCTATCCTCCGGCTTGTCAGGGGCGATGCCGATGTCATGCCCCTCACGCCTGCTCACCAGGGTCTTTCCGAGGCCACGAAATTCGCGCTTGTGTGCCCAGAAGTCGGAGAAGGTAGCCAGATCGCCACGCATGAAATGGCCAAAGACCAGCAACTGGTCGGGCATTGACAGGACGACGCGTTCCCTCATCGCCTTGCGCAGAGCCTTCTGAACAAATTCAGCCATAGTCGGGCGATCTTCACGACGCGGACCGGGCGGCGTGTAGATGAACCGCGAATATCGACCGGCGCACTCGATCACCATGGTGATGCACAGCACCTCGTTCCACGGTCGACCGTGGGTGAAACGCTGGACCCACTCAGCGTCGAAGCCGGCATGGACCGCTGGCCCTTGGTAACAGGGGGGTGATATGTGGTTGTCGAGGTCACCGCTTTCCAAGCGCTTCAACAGCTCGCGCTGGTCCCGCCGCATCCGTCGGGAAAGTTGGTCGAAGCTCTTCTTCGACAACACATTCTCAGAAGCGGCTATCCCCGCCATCTCGAGGTCGGACAGCTCATCAAGATGAGAGCCCCCCGGTCGTAACCCGGAGGGCATTTCAAAATCGTCGAGTTCCAGGTCAAGGCTGGGCATAAGTATGCAACCTCTAAAAGAGTGACGTCCTTGACCTTAATCAAGGACGTCAAATCGGCTTCTAGAATGGGTACGTCTCAGCCAGCGCGCTTCGTGGCAACCCACTCCGGTGCCACTGCCCTGGCCAAGGCCATCCAGTCGATGTCAGGCAAAGACCGATTGGGCCGAACACCGCTCAGAGATTCGATAATGGCGTTCCGCCACTCGATAGCAACCGCAGGCGGGCAGGAATAGAGCTCGAGAACCTCGCTCGGGCCATTACCCAGAATAACGAGGCCACTCTTAGTGGCCTTCACGCCACCGATTTTAGATGCATTGATGGCGTTTCCGTCAGGAGTCTTGATGTAATGCTGCATTGCAGGCTTTCCTATTCTTGGAAGTGGTCAACGTTGATTTGGGCCTGGAACACCCAGACTTAGGGAAAGCATTACAGATCGACATAAATGGGTCAATCCCGCCGCAAATGCAGATCAGGTGTGCAGAGTTATGGTTGTAAGATTGTAAATTAATGGATCGTATTGCGAGAAGCCTCGCGCGAGGCATTTTCACGCCCGGAGACGCAGCTAGAAGGCCGCCTGAGCCACCGACCAGCGGGTCCGCCTATAGCTCCTGGGAGACATGCCCAGCGGCTGTCCTGGACGCTGCTAGAGCATTTTATGCAGTCGTGACTTTTTTCACCAAAATTCATGAAAAGTTATGCTATTAAAAGATGTGTGCGACGCACGTCCGGGGCGGAAAACAGGCCAATCGGCGTACCGACGGCCGCTATGTCATTGATTTATATTTATTAATTTAGCTTCGCGTACAGTGCCATCTAACGACCGGCCCATGCAAGTCGACCAGTGCACCGTTGTTATCGCGCCAATTAGGTTTCGCGAATCGAGGGTTTTGCGATGACCGCAACACGATGAACCCGCAGCATTCAGGCGCGCGAAGATCAACGGTGTACGAGGGCGGTCTGAATCTAGGTTCCTTGCTGGCGTTCCGTCGCAAGCATGAGACATAGCTTTTCTACGACTTCAACCAAGGCGGCTCGTTGGCTCGGGGCAAGGTCCGACAACATCGCTGAAAGCCGCTGGGCCTCCGGATATGTTTCCTCAGGGTACTCAGCCAGCAACTCAGCCACGGTCATCTGCAAGACCGATGCGAACTGTTGGAGCAGCGTCAATGACGGCGAAGTTACCCCGCGTTCACACCTGGACACGCTTTCAGGTTCAATGCCAAGGCGCTCTGCCAGACCAACTTGCGTCAATCCTAACGCCTTCCGCCTACCGGCAATGTTCTTGCCCAACCGCTTCAGCAGGGCCCGCTGAGCTACTTCGAAAGACTCGACCATAAATGTCGCCCCAAGTGGACCTATATGGTCGTCCCCCCTTGCGTTGGATAACAGGGCTAGATATGTTGAGTCATGACGACATATTACGTACAGTTCTGTGCCGTCTACGCAGATCAACCTGACCACAAGGAGCACCTTCGTGTCTGACAAGACGGTTCGGCAGAACACCGGGTTCATCCAAGCTGAAAGCCAGCGCGCTCGTGAGGACATGCAGCGCGCGCGGGAATTCGGCGCAGCTGGAAATGTACGACAGGAAAAGGCCTTCACGACGCGCGCCGACACCCGCATGGAGAGGGTGAACAAGGCGGCTCAGACCATCATGGACAGGACCGGCCGGAAGTAAGCCGCAACGCGACGTCCGGTTCTCTTCTCGAACTTCGACAGCTATCGGTGCTGCTGGCCGCCGATGCACCCCTCAAGGTCCATCCGCCTCAGCCCGGTCATTCAACGAGATTTCATTGCCCTGACACCGCCAGCCCGGCGCTGTCCATGTCCTTCACCAAAGGCCCCGTTCCAGCGATGGAACGGGGCCTTTCCGTTTTCGGAGCCCTGGCAATGGAAGAACCCAAGGAACCCTTCTGCGACCTTGCACGCCGCCTGTATGGCGGTCGGCACCCGGCCCCGGTGCCGGAAGCCATCAGCCTGCGGCAAGCCCTGTCGCAGGACGACGACCCGCTGCACATCATCGCCTATCTGCGCAGCGTCGGCATTACGGTGACCAGCTTGTCCGACCTGCTGGCGATCAATGACGATCCATCAGAGGAAGAGTTGCACGCCTACCCGGTCCGGGAAGGCATCGCCGTGTCGGTGGCGTCAGAAGACGCCTGGCAAATCTTCACACCGTGAAGGGGGCGGGCATGATCGACATCCCCTCTGACGCCATTGTCCTATCGCAGCGCGCCTCCGACGGGCGCTTCGTCCTCTTCACCAACACCGACCGGCCTGCGGATTTCCCCATCCCCTGGAACGGGGTTTGCCTGGACACGCTGGGCGATGCCCATGGCATCCTTCTGCGCTGCCGGGAATGCCATGGCCTGGACGGATGGGCACCCGCCGAGTTCCTGACCGTCGTGGCAGAGCGGGCCAAGGCGGAGTTCGCCCGCCGTCCCGCTCCTCTTGCTGACCGGGTACATACGCTGGTGGAACGGGCTCTTCGCCTGGAAGCCCAGCGCCACCCCGCCCCCCGCCCTGTGGACTTCCGGTCAGGCAGCCTGACGGCTGACTACCTGTGGACTGAGGCGCATGTCGCTGACCTGCGCCTGCCACTGTGCCCCGATGCTATCAGCCAAGAGGAGGGTGTCAGCCCTGAGCAAGTGTTGATGGTACTGCATCAATTCTACGAAGACCTCACGCGGTCACCACCGGCTGACCGGACCCTCCTGTCGATACGGCTTGCCGTCTCCCGTGCTCTGGACACGGAGCGCCGTCGTCTGGCCGTGCTGACCGACCGTCCCTGACCCCAACACCACCCACGAAAGGAACGCCACATGTTGAGCTTGAAGCTGCTTGCCTCCCGCCTGCCCGTCGGACCGGCGGGGCAAATCCTGTTCTTATGCGTCTCTGCTGCCGTCCAGGGCACCCTTCAGTATATGGCATCCCGCCAAACGGCGAACCACCGCGCCAACGCAGACGACTTCGACATCCACATGTCGGCGCGTCGGCGTCCGTCGGACCCTTCATGACCCCCCGTTACCCCCCTTGGAAAGGAGGCCAGCGTCATGAAAGCCGCCATCACCCCAACCCTCTTGCGCAACCTGCCGCCGGTCCCGGCGGGTAAACGCTATGTCCGCATCTTCGACACCAGCCAGCCGGGCCTGATACTGGAGGTTCAGGGCTCCGGCGGCACTTATTATGTCCGTGTCACCGATCACAGGCGGCGCACACGCGACATGAAGATCGGTCGGCTGTCCGACCTCACCCTGACCCAGGCCAAGCGGCGGGCCACGGAACTGCGGGCACAGGCCGCCATGGGGCAGGACCCGGCCGGAGACCTGGACAAGCTCCGCGCCATCCCCACCGTCAGCCGCTTCATCCATGAGCAGTTCCTGCCCTACATCCGCGAACGTCAGCGTGGGGCCGACAACATGGGCGTCTACTGCCGGCGGATCGAGGAGCAAGTCGGGTCGAAGCCCCTGGATGAGGTCACCCCCGCCGATGTTCAGGCGCTGAAAGCCAGGTTGCGGGAGAAGGGGCTGGCCAACGGCACCGTCAACCGGCATCTGGCTGCCATCCGCAGCATGATCAACCTCGCCATCCGCTGGAAGGTGGTGACGTGCGATAACCCGGCCTCGTCACCGGGTATGCTGATGGAACGGTCGCGGGACATGTACCTCACCGATGAGCAGGCGCACACCCTGTTCAAGGCCCTGAGGGAGATGGGCACGCGCTCCACCACTGCGGCCATCGCCATGTTGGCCGTGACGGGGGCGCGGCGTAACGAAATCCTGAGGGCGCGCTGGGACGAGCTGGATATCAGCCGGCGCATCCTCACCGTCCCGGTGTCGAAGAGCGGCAAGCCCCGCCGAATCTTCCTGTCCGACCCGGCCATGCAGATCATCGCCCATCAGGCCCGGATCAGGAACGACGGTCACCCGTACATCTTCCCCGGCGGGGTGCCAGGGCGTCCCCTGAACTCCGTCAAGTCAGCATGGCGACGGGTCAAGCAGATCGCGAACCTGCCCGACGATCTGCGTGTCCATGACCTGCGGCACAGCTTTGCCAGCGTGCTGGCGAACAGGGGCGTACCGTTGAACGAGATCGGCACGCTGCTGGGGCACAGCGATGTGCGGATGACTGCACGGTACGCCCATCACGCGCCGCAACGCCTGATCGAGTCCGCCAACCATGCCGCGACGTCCTGGGGCCTGATCGATCAGGCGTAATTTAATGACAGGCAGCCACCCTGACTGACCTGCGGACCATGGTCCCCCTGCCCGATGGGAGGGGGACCATTTTTTTCCAATCGACGCAGAGTGCCGCGCTGACTGCGTCAACCTCCACAGCCCAACGCCATCAAGCAGCCCATCGCGCCGATATCCGTTCCGCTTGCGCCAGCACCATTTGCACCGCCGTGTCCTGAAGGTCAGGCGGATAGCCGTATTTGCGTAGAATGCGCTTCACGTCCCGACGCATCCGCGCCCTGGCATTCTCCCGGTGCGACCAATCGACCGTGACGCTGCCCTTCAAGCCTATCAGAAGTTCATGCGCGATCAGCTTCAGGGCGTCGTTGCCCATGACCTGAACGGCACTCTCATTCTCTGCCAGAGCGTCATAGAACGCGACCTCTTCCGCCGATAGCCCCTCTTCTTCGCCGCGTCGCCTTGCATCCCGGATATCCTTGGAAAGGTCGATCAGTTCCTGCAGGACTTCAACGGTGCTGACCGCGTTGGTGTGGTACCGGGCGATGGCGGCTTCCAGCCGTTCAGAGAACCGCTTGGTCTCCACCACATTTGTCCGGCTGCGGGACCGAATTTCGTCGTTCAGCAGCTTACGCAGTGCCTCCAGCGCCAGGTTTTTCTTTTCCATCTGCTGGACCTCTGCCAGGAACTCGTCCGACAGGATGGAGATGTCGGGCGTGGCGATGCCGGCGGCGGTCAGGATGTCGACAATCTCCGTCGACACCACTGACCGGTCCAGAATCTGCTGGATGGCGAAGTCACGATCCGGGATACCCGGCCCCGATACGTCAGTTGATTTCACCAGGGCTGCGCGCACGGTCTGGAAGAAGCCCACCTCGTCGCGGATGTCCCTTGCCTCGTCACTGGCAGCCGTCAGGGAGAATGCCTTGGTCAAGGCCAGTACGGCATCCTGATAGCGGCGATGCGCCTTGCGCTTCTCCTCCTCGGTCTTCTCCCGCGCCGCTGCGACCCGCTGCTGTTCCAATATCCATTCGATGGCTTCGGCCAGCACGACCAGCCTTTCGCGCGGGCTGCCGACGATGCCGCGCCCATAGTTGAAGCCGTGATACATGGTCTTCACGACCTCGTACCGTTCCAGAAGGGCGGCGATGGCCTCTGCCTCGTCAATGCCGGTCTGCTGCTGATCGGCACCGGAATAGTCGCCCAACGCCTGCTTCAGGTTCTGGGCGATACCGATGTAATCAACCACCAGACCCGCCGGCTTGTCGCGGAACACGCGGTTCACGCGGGCGATGGCCTGCATCAACCCATGGCCGCGCATCGGCTTGTCGACATACATCGTGTGCATGGACGGCGCGTCGAAGCCGGTCAGCCACATGTCGCGCACGATGACCAGCTTCAGCGGGTCCTTCGGGTCCTTGGCCCGTTGCGCCATGGCGTCGCGCCGGGCCTTGCTGCCGATATGTGGCTGCCATTCGGCGGGATCAGACGCCGACCCGGTCATCACCACCTTCACCAACCCGGCCTTGTCGTCATCGCTGTGCCATGCCGGGCGAAGGGTGATGATGCGCTTGTACAACTCCACGCAGATGCGCCGGCTCATGCACACCACCATGGCCTTGCCGTCGAGGGCGGCCATGCGGTTCTCGAAATGGCGGATCAGATCGTCGGCAACCAGGGTCAGGCGGCTGTCCGACCCGACCAGGGCCTCCACCGTCGCCCATTTGCGCTTGATGCGTTCCTGCTCCCCGACGGCTTCATCCTCGGTCAGCCCGTCGATCTCCGCGTCAATGCGCGGCTTCTCTTCCTCTGGCAACTGGATGCGGGCCAGCCGGCTTTCGTAATAGATGGGGACCGTCGCCCCATCCTCCACCGCACGGCTGATATCATAGATGTCGATATAATCGCCGAACACGGCCGGCGTGCTGACGTCCCCATTCTCGATCGGCGTTCCGGTGAAGCCGATGAAGGCGGCATTGGGCAGCCCGTCGCGCAGATATTTGGCGAAGCCATAGGATATCTCGCCCGTGGTCCGCTTGACCTGTGCGCCGAACCCATACTGGCTGCGATGCGCCTCGTCCGCGATGACCACGATGTTCCGCCGGTCCGACAGCATGGGATAGGCGGTTTCCCCGGCGGGTGGGGCGAATTTCTGGATGGTGGTGAAGATCACGCCGCCCGACGCGCGGTTCAGCACCTGCTGCAGCTCTTCCCGGCTTTCCACCCGCACCGGTGTCTGGCGGATCAGGTCGCGGCACAGGGCGAAGGTGTTGAACAGTTGTTCGTCCAGGTCGTTGCGGTCGGTGATGACGACGATGGTCGGGTTGCACATCTGCGGATGGCGGACAAGCTGCCCGGCATAGAATGCCATCAGCAGGCTTTTACCCGAGCCCTGCGTGTGCCAGATCACGCCGATGCGCTTGTCGCCCCTGGCATAGCCCGCCACGCCGGGCAGGCCGAAACTGGCCGGTTCCTCCGCGAATCCACCCAGGGGGACGGGCGGCGGAACGGCATCCGGCCCCTGGTTCAGGGCGATGGCGCGCAAGGTGGAGGCGACGGCGCGCTTCACGGCGTGGAACTGGTGGTATCCCGCGATGATCTTGGCCAGCCCGTCCCCCCGGTCGCCAAACACCGTGAAATCGCGCAGCAGGTCCAGCAGGCGTCGCCGGTCAAACACCCCGTCGATCAGCACATCCAGTTCGGGCTGTCCCTTGGTGGCGATGATGGTGCCATCGCGGGTGCGCCAGGGCATGAACCGTTCCTGATCCGCCGTCAGCGACCCGACACGCGCCGTAATCCCGTCAGACGTGACCAGAACGGCGTTGGTGCGGAACAGGGAGGGGATTTGCGTCTTGTAGGTCTGAAGCTGGTTATAGGCACCGGCCAGGGTGGCATTCTCCGCCCCCGGTGCCTTCAACTCGATGACGCCCAGCGGCAGGCCGTTGAGGAAGACCACGATGTCGGGCCGGCGGTTCACCCCGCCTTCCACGACGCAGAATTGCCGCACGGCCAGCCAGTCATTGCGGTCGGGATCGTCAATATCGATCAGGCGGACCTTGTCACCCCGGATGCTGCCATCCGGGGTCTGATATTCGATATCCACCCCACCCTCGGCCATGGCCTTGTGCAGGCGGCGGTTTTCCGTCACCAGCGACGGCGTCTCGCTGGCCAGCAGCTTGCGCAGCGCATCTTCCTGCGCCGATGCGGGCAGGTGCGGGTTCAACCGCGCCACCGCATCGGCCAGCCGCCTGGTCAGGATGACATCGCCATAGGCCGCGCGTTCCGGCGCGGTGCCATCCGGCCCGATTTCCCCATCGCTGGACAGGGCATAGCCCAGCGCCCCCAACTGTTCCAGGACAAGCCCTTCAAGGACAGCTTCGGAAAGATAGGCCATGCGGTGCGAGTCCGGGCGGGGTTAGCGGGGGAGGGGGCCGCAGGCCCGCCGATATCGGGCGGGGGCCTCAATGGGGCTGCCCTTGCCTTCTGGAAACCATCCGCCCGCCATCACGCCCCCACCCGGAAAATGCCATGGGATCAGCATAGTGTGGACCGATGGCTTTTGCCATCCTTTGGCGTGGGGCGAGAGTGGCATACGCCTGAATGCAGGTTGGGGTGGTGTGGGTTCGCCTACAGCACCGCCTCTACCAGCTTCTCGGCCTCCCGGACGCGGATTTCACCGGACATCAGCTTGGGTAGGAGGGTGTCGCGGAGGGTGGTGAGGGTGCGGGATTGCGCGTTGTTCTGGTCCACATGATCAAACCAGGGCATCGACATCCGGCTAAACCAACCAACCACTTCGTTCTGTGGTACTGTGACGGGAAGCTCCTCAAGATGTTTCTTGGTGATTGCCGCCCTTGACGCACCAGCGTCAAAGCCAAGCAACACGGCTTTGGTCTCAGGTTGGACCAAGAATAAGTGTAGGAATCGGGCCAACACCTTCTCCTTGGCCCGAACGATAGACACATGTTGATTGACCCGAGCAGGCAATACCCCAGGATCAACGACGCATGTACGAAGGATGGAATCTCCAGTGATATTTATCAAAACATCACCCTCGTTCACAGAGACCCCACGGAGGCGATAAGCATCAGTATCGTTAATCCTGACAAGCCCATTATAAGAGAATTGAAAATCATGTACATTTTGACTTCTAATAAAGCTCACCCCATTTTCAACATAAGCAAATTTTCCGCCGCCAGGGGTTGATCCGCTACCAATTTTACTTGTCAAATCAGAGAGCGGTATCTTCGTCCAGCCCTCGGGCATCCCGTCATCGTCCAGGCGGTCGGGGAAGAGAGACCAGAGGTCAGAAGGCAGATAAGGGGCGCGCCCCTCAATCTGCGCCCGTGTCGGCCCAAAATCAACGAACCAGTCCCTGAAGAGCTGCCGGGCCATGGCCTCCAGCGTCTCGTTCATCTGACGGTTCAGTTCGATCTTGTCGTCGAGTGCCGCGAGAACACTGGAAATCCGGCGTTGTTCGTCCGGTTTCGGAAACCTTGCCGGAACAGGGTGAACAAAGTTCCTATTCAGTGATGGTTGCGCGCTACCGGAATTGAGAGAGGCCAAGTCGAATGTCTGCAATAGATAATACACAAACTGTGGATCATTCCCTTTGAAATCTTTCACATAAAGGCAAGTGTTCAATGGCCAGTAATCTTCTTTTGTGTATGAAACTGACCCCGCCGATGCACCACTTCGCCCAACAGTGACACCAGGACCTTTGCAGGCTGCCTCCGCGTGCCACCCGGTCACGCCGAATGATCCCATGATCGGCACATTGCCAAGGGTTCGACTTTCAGCGGGCAGGTCGATGCCGCGTTGTAGGGTAATCAGATCGCCAATCGTGCCATCTGTCCACCCATAGTCAGCGATTGATCCAATACCGGAAACAGCATTTCCAGGACATATCTCCGGCTCATCACCGGTTACCTTCACCACAACCCGATCCCGCTTCACAATCGCCCTGAACCCTTCCCCCAGCCCGGCCCATTCGACCAGATCCACCTTATAGGGCAGGTCCAATTCCGAGAAATCCTCTTCCAACGCCGCCCGAACACCGGATGGCAAAGGCTGCTCACCCAGGATGGCCAGGTCCAGGTCGGAATAGTCCTTGGCGGTCCAGGTGGCGCGGGAGCCGAAGGCCCAGACCTCCCGGTCCGGCACATGGCGGGCCAGGATATCGCGCACAATCCGCCAATGGTCAGGACGGATATCGATATTGGGCACGCCACCGGTCATGCCAGCCGGTCGCGCAGATAACGCGCCTCTTCCAGGAAGGCGGGGATGCCGGCCACAATGTTCAGCGCCACGCCCTCGTCATAGGTATGGCTGGTGCGGGACCGCATGTCGCGGTAACCCCGCCAGTGGGGCCAGTCACCCAGCAACAGGCCCTGTTCGCTGCCGGTGCGGATCAAATCCTGAAAGGGCTTCTGGTCCAGCAGTTCCGGCGTGGGTGCCTCGGTGGGCAAGACCGGCACGCCTTCTCTGACATCATCATGGGCGTACAACTGGTAATCAAACAGCCCCGTTTGCATTTCGGCTGGCACAGAACCGCAGATATTTCCAATTACAATGTCAGATGAATTTTCTAACATCATCACAATGACCTTTTGTATTCATTAATCTTATCCCGGAATGAACTCTGTACAGCCGCCATATCGACTATATCAACCTTGTAGGGGAGGTCTGATTCCTCAAATTCTTCTTGTAACATTCCAATTTCGTTGATCGTAAGTGTGCGTCCGGCATCAATAGCCAGATCAAGATCGGACCCCCGGCGCGCTGTACCCCGTGCGCGGGAGCCAAAGACCCAGACCTTGGCTGAGGGGGGCAGGTGCGCCAGCAGTATCCGGCGCACGATCACCAGATCCTGTGGACGAATATCGACGGCTGGTTCGCTCATTTTTGCCGTCGGGTGATTTCTTCAAGAAGATCGCGGGCCTCAGACAGGAAACCTGGGATATGCGTGAAGACCTCCTGCGCCTTGCCCTCATCATAGGCATGGCTGGTCGCGTTGCGGTGGTCACGATAGGACTTCCACACCGCCCACTCACTTCTAACGATACCCCTTTGATAGCCCAGCCGGATCAGGTCCGGGAATGACAGTTCTCCGATCAGGCTAGGGGAAGGCTCGGTCTGCACAAGGTAACGTCTGAGCATTTTATGGGATAATTCGTATGTGAATTCAAACGCTTGTATCGCTGCGGCCCGCAGGTGCAGGGCCAACTTGGGGTCTGCCTTCGCAAGGTCCGAGTGCGCATAGACGAGCGCATCGTCGGCCTGATCAATGGCATTCTTCAGTACCGAAAGGTCAATGGTCATGAAAGGTCTCGATCTCTACGCAGCGGAAAGCATATTGGAATAGCCAGCAGGCTTTGCCATTCCCAGCACCCTAACACGAAACCCCACCGCGCTGCGGCTGGCGGACACGGGAATCATCAGTCGATGCTGATGACATCAAGCTGCCGTCGGATAAGAGTGGCAAGTCGGTCACCTTCGGCGAACTGCGCTTCCAGCTTGCTTCGCAGTGCCGCGAAACGTTCGGGGAACGGCTCGCTTTCCTCCTCCACCGCCTCCGCGCCGACATAGCGGCCGGGGGTCAGCACATGGCCGTGGGACCGCACCAGTTCCAGGGGTGCCGACATGCAGAAGCCGGGCACATCCTGGTACCCGCCGGCCGCCACCTCCCCCCGCCAGGCGTGGTAGGTGCGGGCGATACGGTCAATATCATCCCCGGACAGTTCGCGGCGTGTCCGGTCCACCATATGGCCCAGCTTGCGCGCATCAATGAACAGGATTTCACCCCGGCGGTCACGCAGTTTGGCGTCGCGGGCCACGCCGTTCGACCGGTCACGGGCCAGGAACCACAGGCAGGCGGGAATCTGGGTGGAATAGAAAAGCTGTCCGGGCAGGGCCACCATGCAATCCACCACGCCGGGCTGACCGTTCACCCCCTCCACCAGGGCACGGCGAATCTCGCCCTCCCCATTCTGGCTGGACGACATGGACCCGTTGGCCAGCACCACGCCGGCCACGCCCGCCGGGGCCAGATGATGCACGATATGCTGTACCCAGGCATAATTGGCGTTGCCGGCAGGCGGCACGCCATATTTCCAGCGCACATCCTCGCGCAGCCGTTCACCACCCCAGTCGGAAATGTTGAAGGGCGGGTTGGCCAGGATGAAATCGGCCTTCAGGTCGGGCAATTCGTCCTTATGGAAGCTGCCCTCGCTGTTCCACTTGATGTCCGCATCGATGCCGCGCACGGCCAGGTTCATGCGGGCCAGACGCCAGGTGGTGTAATTGCTTTCCTGGCCATAGATGGCGATGTCGCCCAGCCGCCCGCCATGTTCCTCCACAAAGCGCTCGGACTGCACAAACATGCCGCCGGACCCGCAACAGGGATCGTATACCCGCCCCTGGTACGGCTCCAGCATCTCCACCATCACCTGTACGACGGAACGGGGCGTGTAGAACTCCCCGCCGCGCTTGCCTTCCGATCCGGCGAACTGTCCCAGGAAATACTCATAGACGCGCCCCAGGACGTCGCGCGCCGCGCCCTTCTGCGCGCCCAGCGCGATGCCGGAGATCAGGTCGATCAACTCGCCCAGCATCACGGCGTTCAGGGCGGGGCGGGCGTAATCCTTGGGCAGCACGCCCTTCAGGTTCTCATTGTCCTTTTCCAGGGCCAGCATCGCCTCGTCGATCAGCTTGCCGATCGTGGGCTGCTTGGCATTGGCCTGCAAATGCGACCAGCGGGCCGTGGGCGGCACCCAGAAGACATTGTCGGCGGCATACTCGTCCCGGTCCTCCGCCCCTTCCGGGTAATCGGTCAGCAGGTCCGCCCGCTTCGCCTCGAAGCTGTCGGAAATATGCTTCAGGAAGATCAGGCCCAGGGCGACATGCTTGTAATCCGACGGCTCCATATTGCCGCGCAGCTTGTCGGCGGTCTTGAACAGCTCCGCCTCGAAGCCCAGGTCGCCACCGCCCTTGCCGTTGCCGTTGCCCTTGGCCCCGGTGGCGGCCTTCGTCTTGGCCGGCGTCGGCTTCTCGGCCATGGCGTTCAGCGTCGCAAGCGTCAGTTTCGGTGTACCCGCCCTCGCCAACGCCACCGACCCACCCCGGCCCCGCCCGGGGACAATGGTACCATCGGCGGTCAGGGCCTCCTTCACCGTGGCATAGGTCTGCTCATCCCAGCGCAGCGCCTCCCGCAGGCGGACATTACCCGCCGCACCGCCCTGCGCGGTCAATGCCGCGATGAACTCGTCCTTGCGCACTTGCTCAGCCATTACATCCGGTCTCTAACTTGCGATCTCCGCGCGCCATTTGCGACCAAATCGCTGTCAGGCTCAAGGGCTAAGACGCCCACCGTCCGCTTGCGCCCCCCGCCCGCCCCACGGGGTACCAGCGGGCAGAAGCGGCTGAATGTCCGTCGTTGGAGCGCCCATGACAGAGCTAGTGTCCCCCATTGTCCCATGCCGGGGCTGATGGTCCGCTAAGCGCCCTCTCACTTACACGAACTACGAATCTGGGGGTCAGAGGTTCGAATCCTTTCGGGCGCGCCATTCCCTTCCTAGGAAAGCCTAGGTTTTGACACCCGCTGCGGCAAACGTCGTGAGCGGGTTTTTCTTTGCCCCACGCTATCCCCACATTCTGGTCCAGGGGACTGAGAGCTGTTTTTGGTTGACCGGAAACAGCGCCGGCGGCGACTGCCGTCGCCCGCCCCTGCGACCCCTACGCCATGAATTCATACTCATCCATGGGATGATGCCCCCAGCAACCCAGTCTGTACGGGGGTGCAGGGCGTCGATGTGGTTACCATGCCCAAAGTATCACCAGGCACTGGCACAGCTTTGTATCGCTGATTGCACGCAGGGCGTTCGGGATATGCAAAATGGCAAGCCACCAGGATACAGGCCCTGTTTCCACAGCCCGTATCCTGGCGCCCTTGAAAACCGGTTCCCGATGATCAGAACTCATCGGGA
Source organism: Azospirillum sp. RU38E (assembly GCA_943370215.1). Classification (GTDB taxonomy): domain Bacteria; phylum Pseudomonadota; class Alphaproteobacteria; order Azospirillales; family Azospirillaceae; genus Niveispirillum. The sequence goes on along the minus strand of CALRQC020000003.1, from coordinate 88,689 downwards.
ACCGGTAAAGTTGCCACCGCTGGCGCTTGCCCCCCTACGGGTCCGATCAGGCCGCGTCTACGCTGCCGAACCAGGAGGCGACGTCGCCCACGACACCGAAGATGGTGACGGAGGCGCCATTGCCCAGCGTCAGCACAGTGCTGCCACCGACCACACGGGCCGTCGCAACCACGCTGCTGATGTCCAGGCTGGTGTCATAGATTGCCAACCGATCCGTACCGACCTGGAAGTCAGCGATCACAGTGCCGCCGGAAAGGGCGCTGAACGCGAAGGTGTCCTTCCCGGCACCTCCCCACAACGTATCGGCACCGCCATCGGCGAAAATCAGGTCATTGCCATCGCCACCGAGCAGCAAGTCGTCACCCGCCCCACCGAACAGCGTGTCGTCACCTTCCTCGCCGAACAGTGTGTCGTTGCCAAGCCCCCCCACACCCAGGTCATTACCAGTGCCCAGACCGATCAGATCGGCGCCGGCACCACCCTGTGCGGTGTCATTGCCGCTACCAGCCACCAACACGTCATCCCCCAGGCCGCCGGACAGGGAATCGTTGCCGGCCTCACCGAACAGCACATCGTTGCCGTCACCGCCATCGATCGTGTCGCTGCCGTCATTACCAGTGAGCGTGTCGTTGCCAGCTTCCCCAAACATCCGGTCATCGCCGTCACCGCCAAAGGCCCGGTCGTTACCATCGCCACCGGCAACCAGATCATTGCCGTCACCGGCGAACAGCACGTCATCACCCGAACCGCCAGACAGGGCGTCATTGCCGGTTTCACCGAACAACACGTCGTTGCCGTCGCCGCCATCGATCGTGTCGTTGCCGTCATTGCCGGTGAGCGTGTCATTGCCGGATTCACCGAACAACACGTCATTGCCATCGCCGCCGAAGCCCACGTCGTGCCCCTCGCCGCCGCCGACCGTGTCGTTGCCGGTGCCACCCATCACCCAGTCATCGCCGACACCGCCATGCACCAGGTCGTCACCATCGTCACCCGACAAGGTGTCATTGCCGAAGGTGGAGGCAACCGTGTCATTGCCACCACCGCCCGACAGCATGTCATCACCCGCCCCCAGGATCAGGACTTGGCTGTTGGTGTCGCCAAAGACCGTCTGGTTGCCGTCACCGCCCACGACGGTGGCATTGCCGATAACGGCGGCGAATTCGACATTGTTTAGATCAATGGTGATGGGCCCCTTGGTTCCCGTGGTGTTCAGCACCAGGGCCGTGGGGGTGTTCTGGCCCAAGGTATTGCCATTGACCAGGACAGTGTTCCCCTGACCGGCATTGCTGCCAGAATCACCGGGACTGGTGAAATCAATGGAACGCACCAGCAGCTCTGTCTTCGACGACAGCACGCCCAGGAAGCCAGTGCCGCCATTGGTCAGGTCACCCTGCGACTGCGACCCAGGAGTCGTTCGGACCTGGATCTCACGGATCAGATCGGTGAGGGACTGGGTCGGGTTGGTGCGCGTGGCATTCCCCGATGCCGTGACCGAGACGCCGACAGGAACGCTGACCGACAGCGTGGTGACGGTGTTGACCTGACCCGTGGTCGGATCCACCACCTGTTCGCGCACCACGGGCACGTCGGCCAGGGTGGCGTTGGGAGTGGTGGGATCGTCCTGGCGGTTCTCGGTCGGTGCTACGATCACCACGGTGCTGGTGCGTTCACCATTGGGGCCCGTGGTGGTGGAACCATTGACGGTCGCACCATCAATGTTGACCACCGGCGGCGGTGTCACCGGCACCGGCTTTTCCACGGTAGCCGGAACCTTGCTGGCCGTGGCGGTGACCGGTTGGGAGGCATTGCCGACCGCATCGGTCAGTGTCACCGACAGGCTGAGCGTACCATCGCCCAGGTTGGACAGATCAATACCGCCAATATTGGCGCTGGCACTGGACAAGGTACCGGTGCCAGACACCGAACCGCCACCCGACGAAGTAATGGTCCAGACATAGCGGGCACCAGTTTCGCCATTGCCGATGCTGAAACCAACATTGGTCTGTTCACCACTGTCGATGGTGGTATCGGCAAACGTGACAGTGGCCCCGGCCGGGGCCGTATTATCCAGGGTCAGGGTCTTGCTGCTGGCTGCGGAGACATTGCCACTGGCGTCACGGGCCGTGGCGCTGATCGTGTTCGCGCCGTTCAGGTTAAGGGACAGCGTGCCGCTGGCCGGCGTGGCGCTCCCCAGATCAACACTCCAACTACCGCCCGTAGCGACCGTCGTATAGGTGGCATCCCCCACCGAAACCGTCACGGTGGCCCCAGCCTCAGCACTGCCGGTGATGACCGGCCGGCTACCCTTATCGGCGTCAGGACCGCCGATAACAGGGGCGGCCGGAGCTGTCACATCGATGGTCAGGGACTGCGAACCGGCGGCCGACACATTGCCCGCCGCATCCTTGGCCGTCGCCGATACAGCGTTGGTGCCATTGGTATTCGGGCTGAACGCACCGCTGGTCGGTGTCGCCGTCCCGGTATCGATGCTCCAATTGCCGCCCGTCGCCGTCGCCGTATAGGTGGCGCCGCCCACCGTCACGGTGACGGTGCTGCCGGCTTCCGCCGTACCGCTGATCACCGGGGTGGTGTCATTGGTAACGCTGGCACTGGAAATGACCGGCGCCGTCGGCGCCGTGGTGTCGATGGTCAGGCTCTGCGTCGCGGCCGAAGAGGTATTGTTCGCGGCATCCTTGGCCGTGACGGAGACAGGGTTGGCGCCATTGGTATTCAGGTTCAACGTGCCACTGGCCGGGGTCGCCGTTCCGGTATCAATGCTCCAGGTACCACCCGTCGCCGTCGTCGTATAGGTGGCGCCGCCCACCGTCACGGTGACGGCGCTGCCGGCCTCCGCCGTACCGCTGATCACCGGCGTGGTGTCATTGGTGACACTGGCACTGGAAATGACCGGCACCGTCGGCGCTGTCGCGTCGATGGTCAGGCTCTGCGTAGCCGCCGAAGAAATGTTGTTCGCCGCATCCGTGGCCGTGACGGAGACCGCGTTGGTGCCATTGGTATTCGGAGTGAACGTGCCGTTGGTCGGCGTCGCCGTTCCGGTATCAATGCTCCAATTGCCGCCCGTCGCCGTCGTCGTATAGGTGGCCCCACCCACCGTTACGGTGACGGTGCTGCCAGCCTCTGCCGTGCCGCTGATCACCGGCGTGGTGTCATTGGTCAGGTTGGCACTGCTGATGGTCGGGGTACCGGGCGTGGTGCTGTCGATGGTCAGGGTCTGGGTGCCGGCGGACGAGGTATTGTTCGCCGCATCCGTGGCGGTGACGGAGACAGGGTTGGTGCCGTTGGTATTCAGGTTCAGCGTGCCGCTGGTCGGCGTGGCCGTCCCGGTATCAATGCTCCAATTACCGCCCGTCGCCGTCGCCGTATAGGTGGCGCCGCCCACCGTCACGGTGACGGTGCTGCCGGCCTCTGCCGTACCGCTGATGACCGGGGTGGTATCGTTGGTGATGCTGGCACTGGAAATGACCGGCGCCGTCGGCGCTGTGGTGTCAATGGTCAGGCTCTGCGTCGCGGCCGACGAGGTGTTGTTCGCGGCATCCGTGGCCGTGACGGAGACGGCGTTGGCGCCATTGGTATTCGGGTTGAACGTACCGCTGGTCGGCGTCGCCGTCCCGGTATCAATGCTCCAATTGCCGCCCGTTGCCGTCGTCGTATAGGTGGCACCGCCCACCGTCACGGTGACGGTGCTGCCGGCCTCCGCCGTGCCGTTGATCACCGGTGTGGTGTCATTGGTGACACTGGCACTGGAAATGACCGGCACTACCGGCGCTGTCGCGTCGATGGTCAGGGTCTGCGTGGCCGCCGAAGAAGTATTGCTCGCCGCATCCGTGGCGGTGACGGAAACGGCGTTGGTGCCATTGGTATTCGGGCTGAACGTACCGCTGGCCGGGGTGGCCGTGCCGGTATCAATGCTCCAATTGCCGCCCGTCGCCGTCGTCGTATAGGTGGCGCCGCCGATGGTCAGTGTGACCGTGGAACCGGCTTCCGCCGTACCGCTGATCAGCGGCTTGGTGTCATTGGTCAGGTTGGCACTGCTGATGGTCGGGGTGCTGGGAGTGGTGGTGTCGATGGTCAGGGTCTGGGTGCCAGCGGAAGAGCTATTGCTCGCCGCATCCGTTGCGGTGACGGAGACAGCATTGGTGCCATTGGTATTCGGGCTGAACGTACCGCTGGTCGGCGTCGCCGTTCCGGTATCAATGCTCCAGTTGCCACCCGTCGCCGTCGTCGTATAGGTGGCGCCGCCGATGGTCAGCGTGACCGTGGAACCAGCCTCCGCGGTACCGCTGATCACCGGCGTGCTGTCATTGGTGATGTTGGCGCTGGAAATGACCGGCGCCGTCGGCGCCGTGGTGTCAATGGTCAGGGTCTGCGTCGCAGCCGAAGAGATGTTGTTCGCGGCATCCTTGGCCGTGACGGAAACCGCGTTGGTGCCATTGGTATTCGGGCTGAACGTACCGCTGGTCGGCGTCGCCGTCCCGGTATCAATGCTCCAGACGCCACCCGTCGCCGTCGTCGTATAGGTGGCGCCGGCCACCGTCACGGTGACGGTGCTGCCGGCCTCCGCCATACCGCTGATCACCGGCGTGGTGTCATTGGTGACACTGGCACTGGAAATGACCGGCACCATCGGCGCTGTCGCGTCGATGGTGAGCGTCTGCGTGGCCGCCGATGAGGTGTTGCTCGCCGCATCCGTGGCGGTGACGGAAACGGCATTGGTGCCATTGGTATTCGGGCTGAACGTACCGCTGGTCGGCGTGGCCGTCCCGGTATCGATGCTCCAATTACCGCCCGTCGCCGTCGTCGTGTAGGTGGCACCGCCCACCGTCACGGTGACGGTGCTGCCGGCCTCCGCCGTGCCGTTGATCACCGGCGTGGTGTCATTGGTCAGGTTGGCACTGCTGATGGTCGGGGTGCCGGGAGCGGTAGTGTCGATGGTCAGGGTCTGGGTGCCCGCGGTGGAGACATTGCCAGCCGGATCGGTCGCCGTGGCCGACAGCGCATTGGTGCCATTGGCATTCGGCGTGAACGTACCGCTGGTCGGCGTCGCCGTTCCGGTATCGATGCTCCAGGTACCACCCGTGGCCACGGTGGTGTAGGTCGCCCCGCCAAAGGTCAGCGTCACCGTGGCACCGGCCTCGGCCGTACCGGTAATGACAGGGGTGCTGTCATTGGTCAGGGTAGTGGAAATGACCGGAGCCGCCGGCGGGATCGTATCGATAATGATACTCTGCGTCCCCGCCGTGGACACATTACCTGCTGAATCGGCTGCGGTCGCCGATGCGGCATTGCTGCCGTTCGCGTTCAGCGGCGTGAACGTGCCGCTCGTCGGGGTGGCGGTACTGAGATCGACGCTCCAGTTGCCGCCGGTTGCCGTCGTGGTGTAGGTGGCCCCGCCGATGGTCAAGGTTACAGTCGACCCGGCTTCTGCCGTACCACTGACAATGGGAGAGGTGGTATTGGCGGCGCTGGTGGTGATCACAGGCGCGTTCGGTGGCGTCACATCGATGGTCAGCGTCTGCGTCCCAGCGGTCGAGACGTTACCTGCTGCGTCGCTGGCCGTCGCGGAGACGGCGTTGGTACCGTTGGTATTCGGGCTGAAGGTACCGCTGGTCGGCGTTGCCGTGCCGGTATCGATGCTCCAGTTGCCGCCCGTCGCCGTCGTCGTATAGGTGGCCCCACCCACCGTCACGGTGACGGTGCTGCCGGCCTCTGCCGTGCCGCTGATCACCGGCGTGGTGTCAGTGGTCGTGGCCGTGCTGGTGATGCTGGGGGCGCCAGGTGCCGTCGTATCAAGGGTAAGTGTCTGGGTACCTGCCGAGGAGGTATTGTTCGCGGCGTCCTTGGCCGTCGCGGAGACGGCATTGGTGCCATTGACATTCGGATTGAACGTTCCGCTGGTGGGCGTCGCCGTTCCGGTATCAATGCTCCAGTTGCCACCCGTCGCCGTCGTCGTATAGGTGGCGCCGCCGATGGTCAGCGTGACCGTGGAACCAGCCTCCGCCGTACCGCTGATCACCGGCGTGCTGTCGTTGGACAAGGCTGCGCTGGTGATCACGGGCGCCGACGGCGGCGTGCTGTCAATGGTCAGGGTCTGGGTGCCGGGGGTCGAGATATTGTTGACGCTGTCCTTGGCCGTCACCGACACGGCATTGGTGCCGTTGGTATTAAGGCTCAGAGAACCACTGGTGGGCGTCGCCGTTCCGGTATCAATGCTCCAGTTGCCACCCGTCGCCGTCGTCGTATAGGTGGCGCCGCCGATGGTCAGCGTGACCGTGGAACCGGCTTCCGCCGTACCGCTGATCAGCGGCGTGGTGTCGTTGGTGGAGGATGCGCTGGTGATGATGGGCGCATTCGGCGCCGTGGTATCGATGGTCAGCGTCTGGGTAGCCGCCGTTGAATCATTGCTCGACCCGTCCGTGGCCTTCACGGAAACCGCGTTGGTACCGTTGGCATTCGGACTGAAGGTACCGCTGGCCGGGGTGGCCGTACCGGTATCAATGCTCCAGTTGCCGCCCGTCGCCGTCGTCGTGAATGTGGCGCCGCCGATGGTCAGCGTGATCGTAACCCCGACATCCGCGGTACCACTGATCACCGGCGTGCTGTCATTCGTCGATGTGGCGCTGGTAATGACCGGCTGATTGGGGCCTGGCCGAGTAGTCGCCACGATGATGCTGTGGCTAAAGCTGGCGGCATCCGTACCAGAGGCATCCTGAATGGCATTGAGGTCATTGCCAGCAGTTGGATCGGTATAGGTGAAGTCGATGATATCGCCGGGAAGCAGGTTCGCGACAATGCCGACGGTAACCGTCTTGGCCGCTGAATTCACGCTGACGCTGTTAACCGTTACACCAGTACCGTTCACGTTGGCCGTAAATGCACTCATGGACGGCGGATTCGTCGCGTCCAAATCCTGGTCGAAAACGATGGTGAAAAAGCTCTCGCCGATATAACCGTTGGCGCTGGAATAGCTCGGCTGCGACATCACCGCCGGATAGTCCTCGATCCGCAGGGCCGTCGTGCCAACGGGACCGTGGTGCCAGTCCAGTTCCCAATCGCCGCCCAGGGCTGCGGTCCCCGTCAACGTTGTCGATGCCAGGACATTGGCGCCCGTCAGACCGGCCAACCCATCCAGGAAGTCCGCGCCGGCACCGGCAGCAACCTCGCAGCTATAGATCAGGATATCGCCATCGGTGGCGAGGCCGGCGCCAATGGCCGTCAGGTCCGAACGCCGCGCGGACAAGGCCGCCCGATCCACCACGGTCTTGCCAAGATGGAAGCCACCGGGAAAACCATGGCTGAAAATATGGATCGCACCAATGTGCTGTCGGGCCGACATTGCCGCCGCCACCACAGCCAGACCGTCACTGTCAGCATCGATCAGGATGGGCTCTATGCCCGCAGGCAGAGCCGCCTGCAAACACCGCCAATCGGTCAATGACGTGTCGATGAAGGCGAGTTGCCGGTATTCGACAAGCAACACGTTGGCTTCGGACGCAACCATTTGGGATGCGGATACAGCAGCAGCGATGTTCAACCTAACCTCCAGCTTCGACGGAGCAAGTTTCATTTGAAGATTTTTCTGATGACTTCCCAAACTTGACAATTTTCCGTGGAAACATCACAGTAAAATTAAGAAAAGACATTAAGTTAACCGCAAGTTAACAATAATTCTTTGCTTAATTTTGTAATTTCCATGCAAAAAAGGCTAAAAAAATTAGCACAGGGTGTTTCTTTTGGGAATGGTTGGCGGATATATCCGTTGGGATATATGGACATCACCTGCCATTGACTTGCATTTTGAACGGTGGACATTGTGATTTACGACCTCCCCGACAGCAAAGAGGGGAGCTGTCGATGAAGAAAATCCCTCGCAAATATTTGAATCTGTTGGTCGACACGCGGCTGTTCGGCAAGCTGGCGATGTTTGAACCGGCCATGCTGTTCCACAGCCTGCCATCCCCCCCTCGGGTATTGGCCGACCGGTAATTGACGACAATAATCGTCAACTAAATCGCATCTTGGTCGAGACATCCCTGCCCAGTTCACAGCGTCATGGGCAGAGCATCGTCACTGCGGGGGCGATCCCGGGGGCGCCTGTCAGATCTGACGCCGATATCGGGATCGCCCCGCCTGATCCGCCAAGGCAAAGAACAGCACCGCCGTTACGGCGCTGCGCTATTGCCCAGCACTTCGTCGAAGAAATCCAGCGTGGCCTGCAGAGCTTTCAAATGGGTGTCGCGGGTGGCTTCCGGCGTGGCGGACATCCAGCCATGGTTGGCGCCAGGATATTCAACCAGCCGGGCCGGCACCCCGGCGGCACGCAGCCTCTCCAGCATCACCCGGGCCTGGATCACGGGTACCGCCGCATCCACCTGCCCATGCAGCAACAGCATCGGCGGGTCTTTGGCGTCGACATAATTGATCGGGCCAACCGCCTTGATCTGTTCGGTGCAGCCGGCCGCGTCCTTGCAGCCCAGGAAATCATGGATCGGTTTGAAATCTTCCGGCGGGCGGGGCCGGTCGGTGACGGTGAAATCGTAAATGCCGTACCAGGGCACGGCCGCCTGCACACAATCGCCCTGTTCCAGGGGAACGCTGCGGTCACAATCCACCGCCGCCATGGCTGCCAGATGCCCCCCCGCCGAATCGCCGAAGACGCCCACGCGGGTGGGGTCGATGCCGTAATCGGCCGCATGGGCGCGCAGCCAACGGATGGCACTGTCAACATCCTGGGCCTGGGCCGGATAGGTCGCCTCCGCCTTCAACCGGTAATTCACCGCCGCGACGGCATAGCCGCGCGCCGCCATATCGGCCAGCACGGCGGGGAAATCGGCAAAGGCGGCCAGTTGGCGGGACGTCCCCATGGCCCAGCCACCGCCATGGATATAGACCAGCAGCGGCCGCTTGCTGGCCCCCGGCCTAGTATAAATATCCAGCGTCAGCGGGCGATAGCCCGGCAGCACGGCATAGGCAATATCCGGTATCGCCACCACCCCGCCGGGATAGGAGACGCGCACCTTGGGCAGCGTATCGGCCATACCCCAGCCAGAGCCCACCGCCGCCGTCACCGGCGGGCCCGCCCAGGCGACAGTGGGCAATGCCAGACCAAGGATGATGGCAAGGGACAGACAATGGTTGCGCATGGGGCTGACCTTTGATGGCGGTGTAGCGGGGAAAATGGCCGGAAGGGCCGTCGCATCATTCCCCAGCCACAGCCCCCTGCCCCACCACGACCACCCCCATGCCCATCAGGTGGACGATATGCCCCTGCGACCTGACCCGATGGCCGGTTGGTTTTGCCACCCCTTTGGTTTAACCTCTGGCGGGTTTTCTTCGGGATGCCATCCCTCTACTACCGGGGCACTGTATGTTCGCCATTATCGGCCTGGTCGGCGTGTTCTTCTGCGTCTTTGGTGGCTACGTCATCTTTGGCGGCAAGATGGGCATCATCATCGAAGCCATGCCGAAGGAGGTGATGATCATCGGCGGCTCCGGCGTCTCCTCCTTCCTGATCACCAACAATGCCCATACGGTCAAGGCATCGGGCAAGGACATCAAGAAGATCTTCGGCGGATCCCGCTTCCATAAAAAGGAATATATCGAGCTTCTCTCCCTGCTTTATCAGATCTTGAAAACAATGAAGAGCAAGGGGGTGCTGGCCATTGAACAGCACATCGAAAAGCCGATGGAGAGTAATATCTTCAACGCCTATCCGGCGGTAATGAAGAGCGAGACGACCATTAAATTCATTTCCGATTACCTCCGCATGTTTTCCATCGGCGTCGATAACCCCATCGAGATGGAAACCTTGATGGAGCAGGAAATCGACAAGATGAAGCATGAAGACCAGCATTCGTCCCACGCCATCCAGGGTCTGGCCGACGCGCTGCCGGCGCTGGGCATCGTGGCCGCCGTGCTGGGCATCATCAAGACCATGGGCTCGATCACCGAACCGCCGGAAGTGCTGGGCAAGCTGATCGGCGGCGCGCTGGTCGGTACCTTCATGGGCATCTTCCTGGCCTATTGTCTGGCCGCCCCCATCGCCGGCCGGCTGAAGGGCATCGCCGACGAGGAAAGCCAGTTCTACGGCGTCATCAAAACCGCCATCGTCGCCCATCTGGGCGGCTATGCCCCCCAGGTTTCCATTGAAGCGGCGCGCAAGAAAGTACCCACCGAATATATGCCGGACTTCAACGAGCTTGAGGAAATCCTCTCCCAGATCACTTGATGCCGGTATCGCCCCGCCGCACCAGCGGGTAAATAGAACAAGCGTTTAAATTTACCCTGGAAAAAGCATCCCTGCGGCCCCACTCTATCCTGCAGCAAAGCCAAGAATAACGGCACTGGGAGGATAGCGTATGTTGCAGGGTTTGATGATGGACCGGCCGCTGCTGACGACCGGTCTGCTGCGCCATGCGGCGCAGAATTTTGGCGACCAGATCATCACCGCCCGTTTCGCCGCAGAGGCGCCGCACAGCTATCGCTGGCGCGATGCCTGGGCCCGGACGCAGAAACTGGCCCATGCGCTGAAGGCCCTGGGCGTGGCAGACGGGGACCGGGTGGGTACCCTGGCCTGGAACGATCACCGGCATCTGGAGCTTTATTACGCCCTGCCCGGCATCGCCGCCATCTGCCACACCATCAACCCGCGCCTGTTCCCCGACCAGATCGTCTATATCATCAACCATGCCGAGGATCGCTGGCTGTTCATCGACCCGATGTTCCTGCCGCTGCTGGAACAGCTCTGGCCCCGCCTGACGGGGGTGGAGGGGGTGGTGTTGCTGGCCCCGGCCGCCGCCATGCCGGCCAGCAGCCCCATCCCCCGCCTGCTCTGTTACGAGACGCTGCTGGAAGCCCAGCCGGAACACTATGACTGGCCGGAATTCGATGAGAATACGGCCTGTGGCCTTTGCTACACCTCCGGCACCACGGGCAACCCCAAGGGGGTGCTGTACAGCCATCGCTCATCGGTGCTGCACGCCTTTGGTGTCGTCGCCGCCCTGGGTGTGCGCGGGCGGGATAGTGTGCTGGTGGTGGTGCCTTTGTTCCATGCCAATGCCTGGGGCTATCCCTATGCCGCCGCCATCATCGGGGCCAAGCTGGTGCTGCCCGGCCCCCGGCTGGATGGCAAGAGCATCTATGAATTGATGGAGACGGAGAAGGTCACTGTCTCTTCCGGCGTGCCCACCGTCTGGCTGGGGCTGCTGGCGCATCTGCGCAACAGCGGTGCCCGCTTCAGCAGCCTGAAGGCGGTGACGGTGGGCGGATCGGCCATGCCGCGCGCCATGCTGGAAGAGTTTGAAAGCCACGGCATCGACTGTTTCCAGGGCTGGGGCATGACCGAGCTGTCACCCGTTGGCAGCATCGGCACCCTGTCCCCGGCCGAGGCGACCCTGCCGCTGGAACAGCAGCATGATGCCAAGATGCGGGCGGGCCGCCCGATCTATGGCGTGGAAATGCGCGTCATCGGACCGGACGGAACCGACCAGCCGCGCGACGGCAGCTCTTACGGGGAACTGGTGGTGCGCGGCCCCTGGATCACCAAGGGTTACTATAAGGACGAAAAGGCCAATGGCGGTGCCTTCACCCCGGATGGCTGGTTCCGCACCGGCGATGTGGCCGTGATCGGCCCGGACGGGGCGATGAGCATCGTTGACCGGGCCAAGGATGTCATCAAATCCGGCGGGGAATGGATCAGTTCCATCGATCTGGAAAATGCCGCCATGGGCCATCCGGCGGTACAGGAAGCCGCCGTGGTCGGGGTGCCGCACCCCAAATGGGTGGAACGCCCCCTGCTGGTGGTGGTGTGCAAGCCGGGGCAAAGCGTGGAGCGCGCCGCGCTGATGCGTTTCCTGGAAGGGGAAGTTGCCAAATGGTGGCTGCCCGACGATATCGTTTTTGTCGAGTCGTTACCGCACACCGCCACCGGAAAACTGTTGAAAACCGACCTACGCCAGCGCTTCCGGGACCATCCCCTGCCCGCCGTCGGCTAAACCGGCGTCGGACACCGAAGGGAAAGGGTTTCCCCGACCTGTGAAGCAGTTCACAGGTCGGGACAGGCATAGCGCGCTATGCGTGTAGCCTGAGATGGTCACTCCCTATTCGGTGTCATATGCTGGATGCGCTTGACGAAGATCTAGCGGCCTTGCTTGCCGCCCGGCTGGAGCGCTTGTCGGTGCAGATCGCCCTGCCAGCCGACCGCCCCATCCTGCGTCGCATGATCCATGCCGATGCAGAGGAGATGCTGGCCAGTACCCCACCAGCCGCGCGCGGCATGATGATCGCCGTTCAGGTGGAAGGCCGGCTCAACCTTTATCGGCGCGGTCACCCCGAAGCCGTCAGCCTGTTATTGTACAACAAGGGGGAACCGGTCGGCCTGGCAGTGCTGGACCGGCATATTCGGGGCCGCATGACCCTGTTGGAATTGGTCATCCTGCCGACCCGGCGCGGCCAGGGGCTGGGGTCGGAGGCCTTGCGCGCCATCTGCGCCCTGGCCGATATGGGGGGCGACAGCATCAGCACGGCCATCTTCTATGACAACCCGGCCACCGGCATGTTGCAGCGCGCCGGCTTTCTGGCAGAGCGGGAGGATGGGTTGGACCTGATCATGGTGCGGCCTGCCGGCCGCTGAGCAGATGGACAGCGATACCATGACCAGGCACCTATGAGTCCTGGCATGGGAATGGCGACAGTGTTGGAAAACCAGCATCATGGCGCCATTCCATCTTGAAAGGTGTTTCCATGTCGCTGACAAACCTTATCGTGCCGATCTACAAACAGATGCTGGGGGCTGTGTCGGGCTGGCTCGACAAGGCGCGGACACAGTTACCTGAAACCGATGCGGAAGCGCTGCTGTCAGCCCGGCTGGCACCGGACATGTACCCGCTATCCTCGCAAATCTGCTTTGTCTGCCTGCAGGCCCAAGAAGCCGTCTATCGACTGCGGGGGAAGGCCCTGCCGCCAGCATTGGAGCAACTGGCTGCGACGGGCCGGAATGCCGGCGAGCAGCCGGGTTCCCTTGCCGATGCCAAGGCCCGTATCGCCCAGGCCCTTACCTTCCTGAACGGGCTTGAACCGGATGCGCTGGACGCGGGCGCGCAGCGGCCAATCACCCTGGCACTGCCCAATGGCATCATCTTCGACATGACGGGGGACCAGTATGCGCGGGATTGGGCATTGGCCCAGTTCCATTTCCATCTGATCACCGCCTACGCAATCCTGCGTAACCAGGGGATCAATCTGGGCAAAGCCGATTACGTGCCGCACATGTTCGCCTATCTGCGGCCCGGCACGATGCCTTCCGCGTGAGGTCTCCCCCTTGTTCCTGTTTTGTTGATGCATCTGCCACCGGCTTGCCTATAATCCAGCCCCATGGATGATCGCATCGTTCCCTTTCCCGGCACGGGCCGGCGTGAAGCAGCGCCTGTGCGCACGGCACCGCCGCGCCTGCTGCTGCCCGATGCGCCGGCCATTGTGGTGGGGGCACGCGGTGTCACCTGGGTGACGCCGGACGGCGAAGTGGAGCTGATCCCGCATGATGAGGCGGCGTATCGGCTGAAACATAACAGCGTCATCCTGGCCCATGGCCGCGCCGTGGCGCGGCGGCTGCGGGCGGACCGGATGGCCGATGCCTTCGATCTGCTGGAACTGTTCGCCTTTGTCCGCCCGGCCCGGTTCTGCCTGCCCACGCCCAAGGGGCTGGCGGAGGTGACGGGCCAGCCGGTGCCAAAGGATGCGGAGGCCGAGGCCCTGTCGCTGATCGACAGCGCCCGCATCCTGCTTGGGGAGTTGGCGGAGAATAACCGGCCGGAACCGGACGGCGAAAAACGCAAGCAATTGCGGGAAAAATCCGACCCGGCCGGCATCGGCTGGTTCATGGGGCAGGCCGGCTGGACCTGGGCGCCATCGGTGATGGCAGCCTTGGGCCTGCCGCACGGGCCGGGGGGTGACCGGGCGCGGCGTGGCCTGATGGTCTGGAACGGGTTGAAAGAATGGCAGGCCGAAGCGCCGGAGCCACCACCGGGCCATATCCCGGTGGAACCGAGCGAGGCGCGGCGGCGGCTGGCCGAACTGGTGGCCAGCGGTGCTGCCTCCGAACCGCGCCCGCAGCAGGCCGATTATGCCAGCGCCGTCACAGCGGCCTTCACCCCGCGTGATGAACAGGGCGTGCCCAATCTGGTGCTGGCAGAGGCCGGTACGGGCGTGGGCAAGACGCTGGGCTATCTGGCCCCGGCCACGCTGTGGGCGGAGAAGAACAGCGGGCCGGTGTGGATATCCACATATACCCGCCAGCTTCAGCACCAGATCGACAAGGAACTGGACCGGCTGCACCCGGACCCGGTGATCAAGGCGCGCAAGGTGGTGGTGCGCAAGGGGCGGGAAAATTACCTCTGCCTGCTGAACCTGGAAGAGGCGACCAACATCGCCCATACCCAGCCCGCCTATGCCATATCCATGGGGCTGATGGCACGCTGGGCGGCGGCGACGCGCGATGGCGATATGGCAGGCGGGGATTTCCCCGGCTGGCTGGTGGATCTGCTGGGCAAAGGCCGCACCATGGGGCTGGCCGACCGGCGGGGCGAATGCGTCTATAATGCCTGCGCCCATTATACCCGCTGTTTCATTGAAAAAAGCGTGCGTCGCGCCCGCAAGGCCGACATCGTGGTGGCCAACCATGCGCTGGTGATGGTGCAGGCGGCACTGGGCGGGGGCGATGATGCCTATGTGCCCACCCGCTATGTGTTTGATGAGGGGCATCATGTGTTTGATGCCGCCGACAATGCCTTTGCCGGCCATCTGACGGCGACGGAAACGTCGGAACTGCGGCGCTGGCTGCTGGGGGCAGAGGTATCGGGTCGCAGCCGGGCCCGGGGCCTGCGCCGCCGGGTGGAAGATCTGGTCGGCGGCGACCAGACATCGCTGGAACTGTTGGCGGAGATTCAGCAGGCGGCCCAGGTGCTGCCCGGCGATGCTTGGCCGCAGCGCATCCATGGCGGGGAGCCCAAGGGCGTGCTGGAACAGTTCCTGTCCCAGGTGCGCGGGCAGGTGCTGGCCCGCGCGCAAGGGGTGGATAACCCCTATAGCCTGGAAACCGATTGCCGCCCGGTGGTTGATACGCTGCTGGAAACGGCCCTGGAACTGGATGTGGCCCTGGCCAAGCTGGCCATGCCGCTGGAAAAACTGTCCGACCGGCTGCGGGAGATGCTGGAGGAGGAATCGGATGAGCTGGACAGCGAAACCCGCCGCCGCATGGA
Source organism: Azospirillum sp. RU38E (assembly GCA_943370215.1). Classification (GTDB taxonomy): domain Bacteria; phylum Pseudomonadota; class Alphaproteobacteria; order Azospirillales; family Azospirillaceae; genus Niveispirillum. Next base: position 73,414 of record CALRQC020000003.1, on the reverse strand, counting down.
CAGCATCTCCCGCGCGCTGAAGCGCCGGGCGCAGAATGAGGTGAATGGCTGGCGGCTGATGCTGCAAAGCCTGAAGGAGGAGGCCCCGCGAAAATATGTCGACTGGTTCGGCATTGAGCGGGTGGAGGGACGGGATTTCGATACCGGCATGTATCGCCACTGGATCGACCCGACCATTCCCTTTGCCGATACGGTGGGGACGGTGGCCCATGGGCTGGTGCTGACCAGCGCCACCCTGACGGACGGCACCGGCAATGTGGAACAGGATTGGCAGGCCGCCTCCATCCGCACCGGCACCAACCATATGGGGGCGCTGCCGCTGCGCGCCGCCGTGCCCAGCCCATTTGATTATGCCGGCCAGACACGGGTTTTGGTGGTGAATGACGTGCGCAAGGATGATCTGGGCCAGGTGGCGGCGGCGTACCGGGAATTGTTCCTGGCGGCGGGCGGCGGCGGGTTGGGTCTGTTCACCGCCATCCAGCGGCTGCGCGGCGTGCATGAACGCATCGCGGAGCCGCTGGAAGAAGCCGGCATCCCGCTGCTGGCCCAGCATCTGGACGGCATGGATGTGCCCACGCTGGTGGATATTTTCCGGGGTGAGGAAGATGCCTGCCTGCTGGGCACCGATGCGGTGCGCGACGGGGTGGATGTGCCGGGCCGCAGCTTGCGCCTGATCGTGTTCGACCGGGTGCCCTGGCCCCGGCCCGATATCCTGCACAAGGCGCGGCGCAATTATTTCGACAAGGTGCAAGGACGGCGCGGCTTTGATGACATGATCACCAGACTGCGCCTGCGTCAGGCCTTTGGCCGGCTGGTGCGCAGGGCCAATGATGTCGGCGTCTTCGTGCTGCTGGACCCGATGATGCCGACACGGCTGGCCGGTGCCTTTCCTGAGGGCGTGGAGATTCAGCGGGTGGGTCTCGCTGAGGCCGTCCGCCAGACGCGGGAATTCCTGCACCCGGAACGGCTGGGCACGGAACAAGGCTGGCGGCTGCCAGGGGCCTGATACCAGGGGTTATGGGATTTGGCTCTTGTGGCCAGCGACCGCTGGCCCGCGGGCTCGTGCCCGCGTAAGCCCAAGCTGCCGGAGGCAGCGCCCGGCGCTTGAGGGCGAAGGTAAATACCAAGAGCCATGATCCATGGCTCTTGTGGCCAGCGACCGCTGGCCCGCGGGCTCGTGCCCGCGTAAGCCCAAGCTGCCGGAGGCAGCGCCCGGCGCTTGAGGGCGAAGGTAAATCCCATGATCCATGGCTCTTGGGATGAATAGCAAGCAGCACAAGGGGTATGGGATTGGCACCCCCAAAACCCCCATGCCCTTCCAGCCGACAGACCTATCTCTTTTCCTTCTTTTCCTGCGCGCGCGCCTTGTCTTTCGCCTCTGTTTCCAAGCGGGTCAGCATGGTCAGGTTCTCGGCGGCGCTGGCGGCGGCGGCCGTGCCTGGGGCGACACGGCGGGCCTTCTCCCAATCCTCTTTCGCCTTTGTACCGATGCCGGCATCGGCATAAAGGTTGCCGCGCAACAACAGCGCCTCCCCGCTCTGCGGGGATAGTTTCAGGGCCATGTCCACATCTTTCCTGGCCTTGCTGTCCAGGGCCAGCACATGGTGCGCCTGGGCGCGCAGCAGCCAGGCTTCGGACATTTTCGGCGCCTTTTCGATCACCTTGTCCAGATCGGCGATGGCATCCCAATAGCGCTCCTGCCCAGCGCGGAAGATGGCGCGATCCATCAGGATCTGCACATTGTCCGGCAACAGGGCGAGCGCCTGGGCATAGGCGGCATCGGCCTGATCGGGTTTCTTGGCATTGGTCCAGGACAGGGCGGCGCGGGCCCAGAGGTCGGCACGGGCGGTGCGCGGCTCCTTGTCCAGTTCCCGCGCCGAAGCTTCCAGCGCCGGGGCGGCCAGGGCCCAATCGGCCCGCAGCATCAGCGCCAGCGCCTGACACAGCCGTGCATCCGCCGCCCCGCCCTGGCGTTCCCACAGCTTCGCCTCTTCAAAGGCGAAATCGGGCAGCGCATCGGCGCGGGCCAGACAGGCGGCGCGGTTGGCAAAGACAGGCTGCTGCGCCAGGGCCGGCAAGGCGACCGTGAGGCAAAGACCCGCAAGGGCGGCGGCGAGGGTGGGCTTTCTCTTCATGACGCGGTACAAATCCTCATCCCGTGCTGTCTGTCCAGTGGCAAAGATTTAATGTTGGCACCTTCCAACGATCCGGCCCCCGGCCGCCTGTTCATTTTTGGCTTCGGTTACAGCGCCGGCTGGCTGGCCGACCTGTTGCTGCGCGAAGGCTGGCAGGTGGCCGGCACCACCCGCACACCGGAAAAGGCAGCGCGGATGCGCGATGCCGGGGTGGAACCCTTCCTGTTCGGCCCCGACCAGCCGCTGGCCGATGCAGCGGCCACGCTGAAGGGGGTGACGCATATCCTCTCCTCCGTCCCGCCAGAGGCCGGCACCGGCGATCCCGTACTGGCGGTCCATGGGGCGGATATCGCCCGGGTGGCCGGGCTGCGCTGGGTGGGCTATCTGTCGACCACCGGGGTTTATGGCGATACGGGCGGGGATTGGGTGGATGAGACCTCCCCCCTGAAGGCCACGGGGGAACGTGGCCTGCGGCGGGTGGCGGCGGAAGGGGAATGGCTGTCGCTCTGGCGTGATCAGGGCGTGCCGGTGCAAATCTATCGTTTGCCCGGTATCTATGGGCCGGGCCGCAGCGCCATTGATGCGCTGCGCTCCGGCACGGCACGCCGGGTGGACAAGCCGGGACACCTGTTCGGACGTATCCATGTGGCCGATATTGCCGGTGCCTTGGCCCTGTCCATGGCACGGCCGGAACCGGGCGCCTTGTTGAATGTGGTGGATGATGAACCGGCCAGCGGGGCCGCTGTGGTGGAACATGCCGCCCGGCTGCTGGGTGTGGAACCGCCGCCGCTGATCCCCTTCACGCCCAACGCCCTGTCACCGATGGCGGCCAGCTTCTACGCCGATAACCGCAAAGTGCGCAATGACCGGCTGGTGCGGCACCTGGGCTACCGGCTGCTCTACCCCACCTACCGCGAAGGACTGGCCGCCCAACTGGCGACAGAGGGATAATATCAATCTCCCTTGATCGTGACCGATCAAGGGAGATTTTGCGTTCCCTCATGCGCCGGGCGGGCGCATCCGCGCCCTTGGCTTGCGGCACCCCGCGGTGCCGGGCCGGCGGTCGCCGGCCTCCACCCCGCCTAAAGGTCAACCTTTAGGCGGGGTGGTATAATATCAAGCGGCTCGGTGTCCCCTGCTGCCCCCATGAAAAAAGCCGGCGGAATCGTCTCCGCCGGCCTTGAAATCAGCAAAGAGTGTCCGCCCTTATTCCTTCAAATCCAGGAAACGGCTGGGGTGGCTGTCCAGCAGATTATCCTTCCAGCCGATCAGCTTGGGGCTGACCATGTGCTTGGAGCTGTAGAAATGCAGCGGGAAGACGGCCACATCTTCCACCATCAGACGTTCAGCCTGCTGCATCAGGTCGGCCCGCTGTTCCGCCGTGGGGGCGGCAGTGGCCTGATCCAGCAGCTTGTCATAAGCGGGGTTGTGATAGCCGGACGGGTTCTGCTTGCCGATATCGCTGCGCGCCAGATCCAGGAAGGTGGCGGCATCGACATAATCGCCGATCCAGCCATGGCGGACCACATCCTTGAACTTCTTCTCGTCACGCGTATTCAGGAACACCTTCCATTCCTGATTATTCAGCGTCGCCTTCACCCCCAGCTTCTGCTGCCACATGGAGGCCACGGCGATGGCCAGTTTACGGTGGTTTTCGTGGGTGTTGTAGAGGATTTCAATTTCCAGCGGCTTGCCACCCGGCCCATAGCCGGCCTTCTGCATCAGTTCCTTGGCCTTGGCATCGCGCTGGGCCTGGGTCCAACTGGCATAATCGGGCACCTGCTGGGTGTAACCCGCCACCCCCGGCGGTACGAAGCTGTAGGCCGGCAACTCCCCGCGCTGGTTGATCTTTTCCACCAGGATCGTGCGGTCGACGGCAAGGTTGAGCGCCAGCCGCAGATCCTTGTTTGATTTCCACGGTTCCTTGGTCAGGTTGGCGGCAAAGAAATAGGTGCCGAAATAGGGCGCCAGCCGAAGCTCGCTGGCCAGATTGGTGCGCAGCCACTGCATCTGCGTCACCGGCACCTCATAGGTGACGTGCAACTCACCAGCGCGATAGCGCTTCAGTTCCGCATCCAGATTCTCTGTCGGATAGAACATCACCGTATCGATGGGCGTCTTGGCTGCATCGGGGTGATATTGGTTCTTCACCAGCTTGACATGGCTCTGCGGCACCGCCTCTGCCAGCTTATAGACGCCATTGGTCACCAGATTGCCCGGCTTGATGAAATCGGCGCCGAACTTTTCCACATTCGCCTTGGACAGGGCGTAGGTGGCATGGTGGTGCAGCATGGACAGGAAATAGGGCGTGGGCCGTTCCAGCGTCACCTGAAACGTATAATCATCCAGCGCCCGCACGCCCATCTGGTCCACCGGCAGCTTGCCCAGATTGATGGGCTGGGCATTCTTCACCACCCAGAGGAAATAGCCATACTTGGCCCCGTTCTTGGGATCGACCAGACGCTTCCAGGAGAAGACCCAGTCGGCCGCCGTCACCGGCGTGCCGTCCGACCATTTGGCGTTGCGGCGCAGATGGAAAGTATAGACCAGCCCGTCGGGGGAAATGTCCCATTTCTCCGCCGCACCGGGGATCAGCTTGTCGCTGCCATCAGGGATCAGCAATCCTTCGAACAGGTCATATTCAATCCAGCTTTCCGGCACCCCGCTGGACTTGGCCGGGTCCAGCGTTTCCGGCTCCGCGCCATTGCCCCGGTGCAGCACCTTTTCCGCCAGGGCGGGGGCCGTGGCGGCGGTCAGGCTGGCACTGGCCAGCATCAGGGCCGTGGTCATACGGCGCAGGTGCCGTGTCATGAACGACATACGGAAACTCTCCTGTTGAAGGTCGGATTGCTGCTAACGATTGGTCTGGGGCAGCGGCGGGCACCGCCCCAGCTATTCTTACTTCGCTGCCACTTCCAGATAGCGCGACGGCTGCACGCCCATCGGCGTCGGCCCCCAGCCCTTCACCCGCGGGCTGACCAGATTGCGATAGGCCTGGTGATAAATGGGGATGATCGGCGTATCGGCCAGCATGGCGGCTTCCGCGTCCGCCAGCAACTTCATGCGCTGGGCCGGATCGGTACTGGCGTTGGCGGCATCCAGCTTCTGGTCGAAGGTGGCATTGTCATAGCCCGACCGGTTCATCTTGCCCACGTCCGAGCGCATCAGTTTCAAGAACGTGTAGGGATCGGGGAAATCGGCGAGCCAGCCCAGCACGGCCGTGCCGGCATAGGATTTCTCGCCTGCATTCTGCAACACGATCTTCCATTCCTGATTGTTCAGATTGACCTTGGCGCCCAGCTTGCTCTGCCACATGGAGGCGACGGCCACCATGATCTTGCGGGTGCTCTCATTGGTATTGTGCAGGATTTCCACTTCCAGCGGCTTGCCGCCCTTGCCATAGCCGGCTTCCTCGATCAGGCGCCTGGCCTGGGCGTCGCGCTCCGCCTGGGTCGCCTTGGCCAGGGCCGGCAGCGGCAGGCTGTAGCCCTCAATACCCGGAGAGGTCAGCGTCCAGGCCGGCACGTCGCCGGCCTTGGTGATCTTCTCCACAATGATCTGCCGGTCGATGGCCAGATAAAGCGCTTCCCGCAACTTGGGATTGGACTTGAACGGTTCCTTCGTCATGTTGATGCCCAGATACTGGGTGCCCAGCACGGGATAGAACATGATGGTTTCCGGCATGTTCTGGCGCAGCCAGTCGATCTGCGTCACCGGTGCCATCTGCACGATATCCAGTTCACCGGCCCGGAAACGGCGCAGTTCCGTTTCCGGGCTGTCGGAATGGTGGAAGACCACGGTATCGATCTTCACCGATGCCGCCTCGCGGAAATGCGGGTTCTTCACCGCCTTCACGAAGGATTGCGGCATATAGGCGTCCAGCTTATAGGCACCGTTGGAGACAAGGTTGCCGGGCTTGACGAAATCCGCCCCGAACTTCTCCACATTGGCCTTGGAGATCGGGTAGGTCATGCGGTGCAGCAGGGAGCCCAGGAAATAGCCGGTCGGCCGTTCCAGCGTCACCTTGAACGTGCGGGCATCCACCGCCTGCACGCCCAGCGCCGACGCTGGCAGCTTGCCATTGCTGATCGCCTCCCCGTTCTTCACCGGCCAGAGGAAATAGGCATAGTCAGAGGCCGTCTTGGGATCGACCAGCCGTTGCCAGGCAAAGACGAAATCCGCCGCCGTCACCGGCGTGCCGTCCGACCATTTGCCATCGGCGCGGAGCGTGAAGGTATAGGTCAGCCCATCGTCGCTGACCGTCCATTTCTCCGCCGCCCCCGGAATGGCCTTGCCATCGGGGCCGAAGGTCAGCAGCCCTTCGAACAAGTCGTAGCCGATCCGGGCCGACTGCACGTCGGTGCCCTTTTGCGGGTCGAGCGAGGTTGGTTCGGCCTGATTGCCCCGGTTCAACACCATGTCCGCCCAGGCGGCGCTGGCGGAAAAACCGGTAGCAAGGGTCAGGGCGACGAAAGCCGTCGCCAGACGGCGGGAAAGGCGCATTGTTTTTCTCCAGGGCATCCAACTGCGGCCCCCATCACCCATGTCCGACGGGGTGGGAGTTCGGCTGTATGTGCGGTCTATCGCCCGGACTGTCCAGTGTCGGCAGCGCGCTTTCCTCAGCCGAACGGCATTTTTCACCGTGCCGCGACGGGAGACAGGAAGCGGCTGGGATTGCAATCCACCGGATTGGGCTGCCAGCCCGCCAGCCGGGGGGAGACCAGCCGCACCCGCGCATAGGTGAAAAGCGGGATGATGGGCGCATCGGCCGCCGCCAGTGCCTCGGCCTGATGCAGAATTTCCAGCCGCTTGGCGGGATCACGTTCCTGCACGCTGGCCGCCATCAGCCGGTCATAGGCAGGATTGGCATAGGCGGCCGGGTTCTCCGGCCCCATCTCCGTGCGCAGGAATTGCAGGAAGGCATAGGGATCATCATAGGCGCCGATGATGCCGTGCCGGGCCAGACCCGGGAAATTATGCGTGCGCCTTGTATCCAGAAACACCTTCCATTCCTGATTGGTCAGGCTGGATTTCACCCCCAGCCGCTGCTGCACCATGCCGGCCACCGCCACGGCGATGCGGCGATGGTTATCGGCGGTGTTGAACAGGATATCCAGGGTCAGCCCCTGCCCCCCCGGATATCCCGCCTTGGCCAGCAGCGCCTGTGCCGTGGCAACCCGCCGTTCCATCCGCCAGTCGGCCCATTCCGGCCGGGCCGCCTGATAATGGGTCACCGTCGGCGGCACAAAGGAAAGGCTGGGCATCTCCCCGCCCTGGCTGATCCGTTCGGTCAAGACCTCCCGGTCGATCACCATGGACAGGGCGCGGCGCAGGTCGGGCTTGGATTTCCAGGGCTCCTTTTCCGTGTTGAAGGCCAGGAAATAGGTGCCCAATTGCGGCGACAGGCGCAGCGCATCGGGCAGGTTGGCCTTGGCCCAGGGGATTTGCGCGGGTGGCAGCGTATAGCTGGCGTCCAGTTCCCCGGCGCGGAAGCGCTTCAGTTCCGTTTCCTGATTCTCCGTCGGGTAGAAATAGACCGTATCGAAGAAGGTTTTGGCGGCGTCGCGGTGGAACGGGTTGCGCTCCAGCTTCACATGCCCTTGCGGCACCTGTTCCACCAGCCGGTACCCGCCGGCGGAAACCAGATTGCCGGGCTTGAAGAAATCCCGCCCCAGCGTCGTCACCCGGGATTCCGGCAGGATCACCAGCATGGGGTAGGAGAGCAGGGAGATGAAATAGGGGGTCGGCTCCTCCAGCGTGAAGCGCACGGTTTGCGCATCCAGCGCCACCACGCCTAAGGCTGCCGTGTCTGTCAGCGTGCCGGTGCTGAGGGCGCGGGCATTCTTGATCGGCCAGACGAAATTATTGTTGCGGCTGGTGGCCGGGTTGGCCAGCCGGCGGAAGGAGAAGACGACATCGCCGGCCGTGATCGGGCTGCCATCGGACCATTTGGCCCCATCACGCAGATGGAAGGTCACCTGCAGCCCGTCAGCGCTGGTTTCCCAGCGGTCGGCGATGGCCGGCTGCGGCTTGCCATCGGGGCCACGGGACAACAGCCCTTCATAGATATCGTAGAAAATCATGGCTTCCGGCAGGCCGGTCGCCTGATGCGGGTCCAGCGTTTCCGGCTCCGCCCCATTGCCCCGCCGCAGCACCGTTTCCGCCCCCGCCAGCCCCGGCAACAGCAAACAGAAGAACAGGGCAGCGAACAGGCGCTTCATCATGCCGATGATCCTTGAAAGGCGTTGGGCCGGCCCGGATTGTGGGCAAAGCGGCGGGATGCCGCAAGGGCGGGATGGGGGAAACCCAAGGGTGAACGCGTGGGGGCGGAATCCTGAGTGTCCGTCCATGAGCTTGTTAATATTTTTCAGTTACTTAACCGTTATTCCCGCGAAGGCGGGAATCCATACAACAGCGCGGATTTTGGATTCCCGCCTTCGCGGGAATGACGGTGGTGACGTGGCGAAACGCCGGAGAACACAATAACGGTCCGGACAGACACGGAAACCTCCGTTTCGTTTCAAAAGAATCAAAGTATAAAAATCACCAAACAGCCCACATTGAAAAACAATCCGTTTTATCTCAGACGAAACATCCGCAAAATTTAATAAATAATAATTCCCCTACAAAATCAAATATACCGAATTCATCTATCAATTTGACTCAATTCTTTACTGCGGCAAATTGTTACAGGGCGCGCTCCATTGCCGCAGGCCGATACCCATGCGCATATTCAACAGGAAAGGCGGCAGCCAATGCCGCCGGTTGAAGATGCGGCAAGCAACGCTGGAAAAACCCCAAGAAGGTAGAAAATGTACGCCGACCGGATTCGCCGTCAGTCCCTGCTGGATAAGATCGTCACCCCCGAAGAGGCCGCCCTGCTGATCAAGGATGGCATGACCATCGGGATGAGCGGGTTCACCCGCGCCGGTGATGCCAAGGCCCTGCCCATTGCCATTGCCGAACGCGCAGCCAAGGAACCGATCCGCATCACCTTGATGACGGGCGCCTCGCTGGGCAACAATATCGACAAGATCCTGACGGAGGCCGGCGTGCTGGCCCGCCGCCTGCCCTTCCAGTCCGACCCCACCCTTCGCGCCGCCATCAACCGGGGGGAGGTGATGTTCATCGATCAGCACCTGTCCGAAACGGTGGAGCAGCTCCGTTCCGGCCAGATGGGGCCGATCGATTATGCGATCGTGGAGGCAACCGCCATCACTGCCGATGGCGGCATTGTGCCCACCACCTCGGTCGGCAATACGGCCAGCTTCGCCATTCTGGCGGAAAAGGTGATTGTGGAGTTGAACCTGTCCCAGCCGCTGGAGCTGGAGGGGTTGCACGATATCTATATCCCCACCAAGCGGCCGTCGCGCACGCCGATCCCCGTGGTCTCCTGCGACAGCCGGGCCGGCATACCCTATATCCCCATCGATCCGGCCAAGATCGCCGCCATCGTGGTGACGCATAAGCAGGACAGTGCCGCCAATGTGGAACCGCCGGACGATGGCACCCGCGCCATCGCCGGCCACCTGATCGACTTTTTCAAGCATGAGGTAGCGCGCGGCCGGCTGGACATGACGCTGAACCCGCTGCAAGCGGGTATCGGTTCCATCGCCAATGCCGTGCTGCATGGGCTGATCGACAGCCCCTTCCATGATCTGCGCATGTATAGCGAGGTGTTGCAGGACAGCACGTTCGACCTGTTCGATGCCGGCAAGCTGAATTACGCCTCGGGCTCCTCCGTCACGCTCTCGGCAGAATGCGGCGGGCGGGTCTTCTCCCGCATCGCGCAGTATCGCAACCGGCTGGTGCTGCGCCCGCAGGAAATCTCCAACCATCCGGAGGTGATCCGGCGTCTGGGCGTGATCGGCATCAACACGGCACTGGAGTTCGACATTTACGGCAATGTCAATTCCACCCATGTCGACGGCACCATGATGATGAACGGCATTGGCGGTTCGGGGGATTTCGCCCGCAATGCCTATCTGTCGATCTTCGTCACCAAATCCCTGGCCAAGGGCGGGGCGATTTCATCCGTCGTGCCAATGGTCAGCCATGTCGACCATACCGAACATGATGTGGATATTCTGGTGACAGAGGTGGGGCTGGCCGATCTGCGCGGGTTGGCCCCGCGCGAACGCGCAGGCGTGGTCATCGCCAACTGCGTCCATCCCAGCTACCGCGACCAGCTTTCCGATTATTTCAACCGGGCCAAGGCGCGCGGCGGCCATACCCCGCACCTGCTGGAAGAGGCGTTTTCCTGGCATGTGCGCCGGCAACAGACGGGCAGCATGAAGGGATAAACCCTACCACCGCTTCTCCCGCGCCAGCCCGAACCGGAAGCGCTGGCCCTGTTCCGTCAGGGCCAGCGTGCCGAACAGCCAGTCCCACAGGGAAAACACCGTGGCAAAGTTGCGGTCCCGGTGCTCTTGCGCGTCGGAATGGTGCAACTGGTGCATATGCGGCGACACCAGTACAAAGGACAGCCAGCGCGGATAGCGTAGTGGCACCGGGCTGTGCCGCAGATGAACGAAACCCAGGCTCCAGGCCAGCGAGAAGATATTGACGCCCAGCACGGTCAGCGGCGTCACCGCCCCGCCGAACAGCCCCACCGCCAACCCCAGGCCCAAGCCTTGGGCCAGCATGTTGGCAGACATATGGACCGCCTGCTCCCAGGGCCAGAAGCGGAAGGCCGTCAGCGGCGTCAGCACCGGCGGGGCGTGGTGCAGCCGGTGTGCCCGCCAGAGCGGCGGGAAATGGTGAAAGGCACGATGCGTCCAGTAAAGCGCGAAATCCCCGGCCACAAAGGCAAAACCGGCGCAAGCCGCCAGCGCCGGCCAGCCGGGCTGCGTATCCCACCCGCCATGGATGCCGGATGTCAGGGCGATGCCAAGATGGCTCCCCTTGACGCTCAGCCAGAAAAGAAGGGGTGCCAGCAGGAAAGGCAGGGTGGAATTGGCCAGAAAGCAGCCGATATCCACCGGCAGATGCCGCAGATAATCCCGCCAGGCCCCCTGCCCCCGCCACTGCCGCCATAACAGCAGGGCCACCAGCCCCGCGATCAGCAGGCCGGGCCACCAGAAGACCGACGACGGCCCATCCAGCAGACGCCCCATGGATTGCAGCCACGGGGCCAGTTGGTCCGGTTGAGGCAGGAAATCATCCATGTCCCTGATAGTCGCAGGACGGTGAAAAGCTGCCAAATAAAAAGCGGCGCCACCCCCGTCGCAAAGGGGTGGCGCCGTTAGCATTTTCACGGAGAAAGCAGAGAAGCTAACAAAATAGCAGGAAGGTGCCCCATATCAGGCCCGGTGGTATCGGCGATCCATCGCGCCGGCCATCCGGTATCCTGCCCCCCTCCCATCCAGCGCGAAGGGGGTAGGACTGGTCCCGACAGGGGGCCAGGGGATGGGGGAATGCAGCCTCCCCCCTCCCGGGGGCGTCCGCCCGTTCAGCCGGTGCAGACGCCGATCAGGTTCTGGTCCGTTCCGATCAGTGGAACTGATCGGTCTCGGTGCTGTCCTTCATGGCGGTGGTGGAAGACGTGCCGCCAGAGATGGCCACGGCCACCGCATCGAAGTAACCGGTGCCGACTTCGCGCTGGTGCTTCACCGCCGTGAAGCCATTATCCACCGCCGCGAATTCGCGCTGCTGCATTTCGGAATAAGCCGCCATGCCGCGTTCCTTGTAACCCTTGGCCAGTTCGAAGGTGGCGAGGTTGAGGCTGTGGAAGCCCGCCAGCGTCACGAACTGATACTTGTAGCCCATGGCCCCCAGTTCAGCCTGGAACTTGGCAATCGTCGTCTCGTCCAGATTGGCCTTCCAGTTGAAGGAGGGGGAGCAGTTATAGGCCAGGATCTTGCCGGGGTACTTGGCATGGATGGCCTCGGCGAAGCGGCGCGCATCCTCCAGGTTCGGCTTGCTGGTTTCCCACCACAGCATATCCGCATAAGGCGCATATTCCAGGCCACGGGCGATGCAGTAATCCACACCCACACCCTTCTTGATACGGAAGAAGCCTTCCGGCGTGCGGTCATTGCGGTCGATGAAGGGATGGTCGCGTTCATCCACATCCGACGTGATCAACTGGGCGCTTTCCGCATCGGTGCGGGCCACCACCAGGGTGCTGGTGCCGCAGACATCGGCGGCCAGACGGCCGGCATTCAGGGTACGGATGAATTGCTGGATCGGGATCAGCACCTTGCCGCCCAGATGGCCGCACTTCTTCTCCGATGCCAACTGATCCTCGAAATGGACGGCGGCCGCACCGGCCTCGATCATGCCCTTCATCAGTTCAAAGGCGTTCAGCGGGCCACCGAAACCGGCTTCGGCATCGGCGATGATCGGCGCGAACCAATAGGTGTCGCCCTTGCCTTCCGCCGTCTGGATCTGGTCGGCGCGCTGGAAGGCATTGTTGATGCGCTTCACCACGGCCGGCACGGAATTGGCGGGATAGAGCGACTGGTCGGGGTACATCTGGCCGGCCAGATTGGCATCGGCCGCCACCTGCCAGCCGGACAGGTAAATCGCTTCCAGGCCGGCCTTGACGTGCTGCAAGGCCTGATTGCCGGTGAAGGCACCCAGCGTGTGGACATAAGGGCGGGTGTGCAGCAATTCCCACAGGCGACGGGCGCCCATTTCCGCCAGCGTATATTCGATCTTCACCGAACCAGCCAACCGACGCACATCCTCTGCCGTGAAGTCGCGCTTGATGCCGTTGAAGCGCTTGGCATGGATGTCGTTCAGGTTGATGGGGGAAGAAGGATTATCCAGCGGGGCCATGGTGTCACTCCTCGAAGATCGAAGCCTTGTCTGTGGCTTCCGTTTTGCGGGCGCTGCACCGTGTTTTTTGTGCGGCGCAACGTTCATGAGCAGAGAATGGCGCCGCGAAAGAAAATGTTCAATATGGAGCTTTTCGTAAAATAGTGTTGCTGTCACAGCTTGTAATGACGATTGCTGTGATGTTGTAAATTTTGTAAATTGACAAGATGTAAGGGGGCTTCCGCAGCCAAAGGGTAAGGCCATGTCTGAAAAGAAGGCGATGCTGGGCCACAAGGTCCGCCGGCTGCGCCGCGACCTGAAGATGACGCAGGCGCAGATGGCGGAGGAGATTGGCGTCTCCCCCAGCTATCTGAACCTGATTGAGGCGAACCAGCGCCCGCTGACGGTGCCGCTGCTGCTGAAAATCGCCTCTGTCTATGGCATCGACATGGCCAGCTTTGCCGAGGATGACGAGACGCGGCTGGTCGCCTCCCTGCGCGAAGTCTTCGCCGATCCGCTGTTTGAGGCGGGTGACATCAAGACCCAGGACATGAAGGAATTCGCCGCCGTGGCCCCGACGCTGGGCCAGGCGGTGGTGGCACTCTACCGCGCCTATCGGGAGGCGCGGGAGGATCTGGGCGGCTTGGCGGAAAAGGTGGCCGACCGTGACAAGCTGCAGGTGATGGGCGCCCAGGCCTTCCCGCAGGAAGAAGTATCGGAGTTCTTCCAGGCCGAACAGAACCATTTCCCCGAATTGGAGGAAGCGGTGGAGGAAATGTGGATCAGCGCCGATCTGGATAGCGGCAACCTGCAGGGCAGCCTATCGGCCTATCTGGAAAAACGCCATGGCGTGCGGGTACGGTTGATGCCACAGCCGGTGATGGGCGGGGCCATCTGCCGCTATGACCGGCATTCCAAGCGGGTGCTGATCTCCGAAATGCTGGATCCGGCCGGCCGCGTCTTCCATCTGGCGGCGCAGACGGCCCTGCTGGGCCAGGGGGCGGCACTGGAGGCTGCCAGCGGGCGCGGTGCCTTTGGGCACGCGGAATCGCGCCTGCTGGCCCGGGTCAGTCTGGCCAATTACTTCGCCTCTGCCCTGATGATGCCCTATGGACGGTTCCTGACGGCAGCGCGGGAGGTGCGGTATGATATCGAAATCCTGCAACGGCGCTTCGTGGCTTCTTATGAACAGGTGTGCCAGCGCCTGACCTCCCTGCAACGGCCCGGCGCCAAGGGGGTGCCGTTCTTCTTTGCCCGCACCGATCAGGCGGGCAATATGTCGAAACGGTTCAGCGCGGCGCCCGGCTTTCATTTCGCCCGGTTTGGCGGGGCCTGTCCGCGCTGGAACATCCATGATGCTTTCCGCCAACCGGGGCAGATGCAAACCCAGATCGCCCGGATGCCCGATGGCAGCGCCTATCTCTCCATCGTGCGCAGTGTCTCCAAACCCGGCGGCGGCTGGAAACAGCCGGCCCGGCATTTCGCCATCGCCATTGGCTGCGACATCGCCCATGCCGGCCAGCTTGTCTATGCCGACGGGCTGGACCTGTCCAACCTGGACGCGGCCACCGCGGTGGGGGTGAATTGCCGCGTCTGCCCAAGGCTGGACTGCACCCAGCGGGCCTTCCCGCCCTTGTCCCACCGGCTGGCGGTGGATGAACATATCCGGGGTATCTCCAGCTATGTCAGCGTCGGCGCGGGGGTTTAAGGGGGAGACTCCACCCCGGTGATAAAAACGACGGCTGCCCGCTGATAAAGGATTGACGGCAACAGGATCGCTTGCCAGTCTATAGGAATAAATACCCCAACCATGCCCGGCCGCTCCCAGCGGACCGGGCTTTTTCTTTTCCACAACCCGCTGCGTGGTGCCGACGGATCAGCCGATCCGGCGACGGCGCACGCCCCTATGGAGCGAGCCGATGTCCGAATCCTTCAACCTTTTCAACCGCCTTTCCTCCACGTTCCGCGACGTGAAGGATTTTGTCGGTCGCAATGTAGGCGGTCTGTTTGATGATGAGGCGGCGGAGGCTGCCGCCCCACCTGCGGCCGATCCGGCCCCGCCGCCCGTCGATTACCGCAGCCTGTTCAATGACGAGCCGGAGAAGGTGCCGGTCTATGGCTCCCCGCTTGCCGGCACACAATATGTGGTGCGCCATCCCACCCTGGTGGAGGAAGCGGACGATCCCCGCTTCCCGGCCTTTCAGCAGGCCTGGCGGGAAGGCAAGCCGGTGGAAGACTTGCTGGGCGACACCCCGTTCGGCCTGAAGGCCAAGGTCGCCGGCAATGGCGGCGATAATTGGCGTCCCGATGTGGCCAAGGTTCAGGTGCTGCTGAACAAGGCCGGATACCATGATGTGATACCGGAGGATGGCCCCAGCGGCTATCACAGCACCAAGCTGGACCAGGATGTTCGCCGGTTCCAGCGGGACAATAAGCTGCGTGTCGACGGCAAACTCTCCCCCGGTGGGGAGACGATCCAGGCCCTGGAAAAACTTCTGGCGCAGAAACCCAAGCCGGCACCCGCCAGTTCCGGGCAAGACGCGTCCACGATACAACCGACAAACAAGGCCACCACGCCACCCGCCCCTTCTGGCGGCACAACCGCCCCGACCAGCAGCGACCCGTCCCGCACCGACCAGCCATCCCCGGTAAAACTCGCCCCCGGCCGCCGGCTGTTCAAGGAACCCGATTGGAAGAGCGAAGCCATGTTTGAAGAACTGGTGAAGAATATTTTTGAGAAAGAGGGTGGATATTCGGATCATGAGAACGATCGTGGCGGTAAAACGAACTATGGTATTACTCAATACACACTTGAAAATTATCAAGAAATTCATGGAGGCATGGGAAATGATGGCATATTTTTGAAACCTGAAGAAATTACGCGGGATCAAGCCAAAGAAATATACCGAAATGAATTCTTCTACGGACAACGTATGAATGAAATTTCCAACTTGGGAGTAGCTTCCTCGTTAATCGATTCCTTTGTCATGCATGGTCCAAGACGTGGTTGGAGGTTATTCCAAAAATCTGTTAATGCGGTTGACAATGGGAAAAACCTATTAGAAGATGGAAATGGTGGTTCTAAAACTATCAAAGCAATAAATGAAATTCCTTTGAGTAAGATTGAAGCTTTGCTTGACGAAAATCACTCACAGAGAGTAAATCATGTATATGAAGATATAAAAAAGAAACCAGATCAGAAGGTATTTGAAAGAGGATGGTTAATTCGTCTGAGGGCCATAAATGATGTTTCAAAAAAAATTCACGCAGTAATGCGGTTAGGCAGGTTTAGATATGCTGTTCTGGCGCTTTTAGCTGCCCCTTCCTTAGCTTCTGCCGCAAGCTGTGACGACCACAGCCTTTCTTGGTCCAAGACCCCCAAAGCGGGAACCGTCAAAGCCGACCAGGGGCCGCGTCTGCATTTCCAGCGGGTGGAGGATGGCTGCCCCGGTGGCGATACCTGCAAGGCTAAAGCTTATCTGGTACCGGGCGACACAGTAGTGCTGGATGATACTAGAGAAGCCTGGATTTGTGCCTATTTCCAGGGACCAAAGCGGGGCACCTTCGGTTGGTTGCCCCGCACCGCCTTGGAAATTGATAATAAGCCGCCAGCGCCAAAGAAACAGGACTGGGTAGGGCGCTGGCACGTGGGCGAGAACACAGTACTTATTGATGATCGGAATCGGGAAAATCTGCGCTTTAAGGGTTGGGCCAGGCACATGGCCACCTTTTCGCTATCAGATTTCGAATTCTTTACCCTGCCAAAGGGCAATAAAGTGGTCGATAAAAGTGCTGGAGGGGAGTGCGTCGTTACCATCCGATGGGTTGCCACATTACTGCTGGTAAATAGTACGCAATATTGCGTGGGTGCTGCCAACTCGTTTGAAGGCGTCTATCGGCGTACCGCCCTGACGACTGACCCCAAGGATGAACATTGAATGCGCTGTTCATTCTTTCTCACCAGTGCCGCCTTGCTCATCCTGATCGCAGCACTGCTTCCGTTCACTGCCGCCGCCGCTGAGTGTGACGACCACAGCCTTTCTTGGTCCAAGACCCCCAAAGCGGGGACCGTAAAGGCCGATCAGGGGCCGCGTCTGCATTTCCAGCGGGTGGCGGATGGCTGCCCCGGTAGCGACACCTGCAAAGCCAAAGCCTATCTGGTTCCGGGGGACAAGGTGGTGCTGGATGACACCGGCGAGGCCTGGATTTGCGCCTATTTCCAGGGACCAAAGCGGGGCACCTTCGGCTGGTTGCCCAGCACCGCCTTGGAAATTGATAATCAGCCGCCAGCGCCAAAGAAGCAGGATTGGGTGGGCCGCTGGCGCGTCGGCTACAATACCTTCCTGATCGATGAAAGAAAGGGAAAGAAACTATATTTCTGGGGAAGTGCCGTAGAACCTACCGGCCTTTCGATGCCAGATATTGACTTCGAAGCTACTCCTGAGAACAATAAGGTTGTCTTTAAGATACCCTATGATGGGTGCGACATGACATTACGCTGGGTCAATGGCTTGTTGCTTGTCGCCAGCACCTACCAATGCGGCTCCCTCGCCGCAAATTTTTCGGGCGTCTACCACCGCACCGCCCTGACCACTGATCCCAAGGATGAACAGTGAATGCGCCGTTCATCCCTTCTCACCAGGGCCGCCTTGGTCATCCTGATCGCAGCGTTGTTTCCGTTCGCTGCCTCCGCCGCGGAGTGTGACGACTATAGCCTTTCTTGGTCCAAGGCTCCCAAAGCCGGAACTGTCAAAGCCGACCAAAGGCCGCGTCTGCATTTCCAGCGGGTGGAGGCTGGGTGCCCCGGCGGGGACACCTGCAAAGCCAAAGCCTATCTGGTACCGGGCGACAAGGTGATCCTGGACGATACCGGCGAAGCCTGGATTTGCGCCTATTTCCAGGGGCCAAAGCGGGGCACCTTCGGTTGGTTGCCCCGCACCGCCTTGACAATAGAGGACAAGCCGCCGGTACCCAAGAAGCAGGATTGGGTGGGCCGCTGGCGCGTCGGTGAGAACTTAATTCTGATTGACGACACGCAAGGGCCAAAGCTGCACTTCGAAGGATGGGCAAGTCGTATGGCCACATTCTCCTTAACAAAGTTTGAATTCAACAAATCCCCCAGCAGCAATAAGGTTATTGATAAAAGTGGGGGCGGTACATGTGTGGTCAAGATTTACTGGCTGGCTGAATTATTGCTGGTGAATAACACCATGGACTGTGCAGGTCTTGGTAATTCTTTTATTGGTGTCTACCACCGCACCGCCCTGACGACTGATCCCAAGGATGAACATTGAATGCGCTGTTCATTGCGCCTCGCCAGGGTCGCCTTGTTCATCCTGGGGGCAATATCGCTTCCGCCTGAAGCCGCGGCGGAAAAATGCGACGACTTCAGTCTTTCCACCAGCAGCACGCCGAAAGCGGGGACCGTAAAGGCCGATCAGGGTCCGCGCCTGTATTTCCAGCGGGTGGCGGATGGCTGCCCCGGTGGCGATACCTGCAAAGCCAAGGCCTATCTGGTGCCGGGCGACAAGGTGGTGCTGGATGACACGGGAAAGGCGTGGCTCTGTGTCTATTTCCAAGGCCCCAAGCGGGGTACTTTCGGCTGGTTGCCGCGAGTGGCCCTGAAAATCGATGATCCGCCAGCAACGACCCGGAAGCAGGATTGGACAGGGCGCTGGGAGCTTGCCGAGAATTCGATTGTGATTGATGAGAGGAAAGACGGAAAACTTCACTTCGAAGGGGTGGCTATAAACTCATCAGAATTTGGGTTGTCAAAATTTGAATTCGATAAATCCATCAAAGGAAATCAAGTTATTGATAGAAGTTTTGGCGGGCAATGCATTGTCACCCTTCGTTTAATCAATGGCTTGATTTTGGCGGAAACCACATCCTATTGCGTTGGCGTTGCCACTTTTGAGGGCATCTATCGGCGGACGACGCTGACCACCGATCCCAAGGACGAACGGTAGGCCGACAGCCCGGCCACTCCGCGCGCGCCTGTCACACAAGCCACACTTGACCATCCGGCCCCACATCGGCTTGATGCGCGGACTGTCTCAACCGCCCAGCCCGCGAGTATCGCCATGGCCGTGTCTCCGCTTGCCCCCGCTTCCTTCCCGTCGCTGCCGCCCATCGCCGGCCTGCGTCTGGCCGGGCACCGTGCCGGCATCCGATACAAGACGCCGCGCAATGATGTGATGGTGGCGGTGCTGGATGAAGGGTCCAGCGTTGCCGCCGTGCTGACCCGTTCGTTGACGGCCAGCGCCCCGGTGCATCGCTGCCGTGACCATCTGAAGGGTGGGGTTGTGCGGGCGCTGGTGGTGAATGCCGGCAATTCCAACGCCTTTACCGGCAAGGCCGGGGAAGCGTTCGTGGATGCCACGCTGGACGCCGCCGCCGCACTGGCTGGCTGCAAGACCAGCGAAATCTTCCCCGCCTCCACCGGCGTCATCGGCCAGCCCATGCCGGCCGACCTGATTGCCCAGTCGCTGCCGGAAGCCTTCACCAAGCTGGTGCCGGCCGAGGGGGAGGCCTGGGAAGTGGCCGCCCGCGCCATCATGACCACCGACACCTTCCCCAAGGGCGCTGCGGCCACGGCCACCATTGATGGTGTCACCGTCACCGTGGCCGGCTTTGCCAAGGGCAGCGGCATGATTGCGCCCGATATGGCCACCATGCTGGCCTATGTCTTCACCGACGCCAATATTGCCCATGCGCCGCTGCAGGCCGCACTCTCTGCCACCACCGACCGCAGCTTCAATTCCATCACCGTGGATGGCGACACCTCCACCTCTGACACGCTGGTGCTGTGCGCCACCCGCAAGGCGGCGCATGGGGCCATTGAAAGCGCCGATGATCCGCGCTTTGCCGCCTTCCAGGCCGCCTTGGATGCCGTCTGCCTGGATCTGGCCCAGCAGATCATCCGCGACGGCGAAGGGGCGACCAAGTTTGTGGAGCTCCGCGTCAAGGGGGCCGACAGCGACGAAGCCGCCAAGCGCATTGCCATGACGGTGGCCAATTCCCCGCTGGTGAAGACCGCCGTGGCCGGGGAAGATGCCAATTGGGGCCGCATCGTCGCCGCCGTGGGCCGGTCGGGCGAACGGGCCGACCGCGACCTGCTGGTGATCTCCGTCGGTGGCGTGCAGATCTGCGCCAACGGGATGGAGGTGCCGGGCTATGATGAAGCCCCGGTGGCCGCCCATATGAAGGGCAAGGAAATCCTGATCGAGGTGGATATCGGCCTGGGCTCCGGCAGCGCCACGGTGTGGACCTGCGACCTGACCCACGGCTATATCGACATTAATGGCAGCTACCGCTCGTGAGCCAGAACGACACGCCCTGCTGGCAGGAACCGCCTTCCCACCGCCCCAGCCGGATCGTGCTGGTGGCGGCCGTGGCCCTGGTGGATGTGGATGGGCGGGTGCTGCTGGCGCAGCGCCCGCCGGGCAAGTCCATGGCGGGCCTGTGGGAATTTCCCGGCGGCAAGGTTGATGCGGGTGAAACACCCGAAGCGGCCCTGGTGCGGGAATTGCGGGAGGAGTTGGGGATTGAGACAGCGGAAAGCTGTCTCTCCCCCATCGCCTTTGCCAGCCATTCCTACCCGGACTTTCACCTGCTGATGCCGGTCTTCGCCGCGCGCGTCTGGAAAGGCACGCCCACCCCGCTGGAAGGCCAGCAACTGGCCTGGGTGAAGCCGGCCCGCATGGGGGATTACCCGATGCCGCCGGCCGATATCCCGCTGGTGCCGCTGCTGCGGGATTTGCTGTAGGGGCCGACAGTGCCCCTGTCCTTGATCCCATCCCCGCCCTGGCACCACCTGCTTTCAGTCGAATTCAGGTGGTGCCAGATGAGCCTGCCGGCGCGCAGAGTCACGCCAAAAGGTGATTTCACCTTTTGGCGATCCGCTCTGGAGCCTGTGCTTCCATGTGAAATTCGCCCATCTCCCGCGCTTGACCGGCGGGGGCCGGCGGGTGAAAAGTCGCCTCACCAACTTTTGCAACTCCTTACAAGCTAGGGGAAAGCCATGTCTTCGGCTGAAGTGCCCGTTTCCAGCGCCCAGGTTGCCATTACGCTGCCCGATGGCAGTGTGCGGACCTATGCGCAGGGCACAACTACCGGGGCCGATGTGGCCGCCTCCATCGCCAAGTCGCTCGCCAAGGCCGCCGTTGCGGTCAAGATCAATGGCGAGGTGAAGGATCTGGCGACGCCACTGACGGGGGATTGCCGTCTCGAAATCGTGACGGACAAGAACGAGGCCGACATGCTGGACCTGATCCGGCATGACTGCGCCCATATCATGGCGGAAGCCGTGCAGGAGCTTTATCCAGGCACGCAGGTGACGATCGGCCCCGCCATCGCCACCGGCTTCTATTACGATTTCGCCCGCGACACGCCGTTCACGCCCGATGATCTGGTGAAGATCGAAAAGCGGATGCATGAGATCGTCGACGAGAACCGCCCCTTCACGCGTGAAGAATGGGACCGGGCCGAGGCGATTGAACATTTCAAGTCGATCGGGGAAAAGTACAAGGCCCAGATCATTGAAGATCTGCCGACGTCCGAGACCATCACCATCTACCGCCAGGGCAAATGGTACGATCTGTGCCGCGGCCCGCACCTGCCCAGCACAAGCCGGGTGGGCCATGCCTTCAAGCTGATGAAGGTGGCCGGTGCCTATTGGCGCGGCGATGCCAAGAACGCCATGCTGCAGCGTATCTATGGCACCGCCTGGCGCACCGAAAAGGAACTGGCCGAACATCTGCACCAGATTGAAGAGGCCGAAAAGCGCGACCATCGCAAGCTGGGCCGCGAGATGGACCTGTTCCATGTGCAGGAAGAGGCAGTCGGCTCCGTCTTCTGGCACCCGAAGGGCTGGGCGCTCTATCGGGCGCTGGAGGAATATATTCGTGCCAAGCTGAAGATCGCCGGCTATGTGGAGGTGCGCACCCCGCAGCTCTATGACAGCAGCCTGTTCAAGGCGTCGGGCCACTGGGACATGTATGGCGACAACATGTTCAAGATCCGCGAGTCGGTGGCAGAAGACGGGACGGAGAAGTTCTTGGGCGTGAAGCCGATGAACTGCCCGGCCCATGTGCAGATTTTTCGCCAGGGGCTGAAGAGCTACCGCGACTTGCCGCTGCGCATGGCCGAATTCGGCAATTGCCACCGCAATGAGCCGTCGGGCGCCCTGCACGGTATCCTGCGCGTGCGCAATTTCACCCAGGATGACGCGCATATCTTCTGCACCGAGGATCAGGTCGGCGACGAGGCGAAGGAATATTTCGCCCTGCAGCTTGGCGTTTACAAGGATCTTGGCTTCGACAAGATCGCGGTGAAGCTGGCGCTGCGCCCCGATGTGCGTCTGGGCACGGATGATACCTGGGACAAGGCGGAAGAAAGCCTGCGCGTGGCGCTGCGCGCCAATGGGCTGGAATTCGAGGAATTGCCGGGCGAAGGCGCCTTCTATGGCCCGAAGGTGGAATTCCACCTGACCGACGCCATCGGCCGTTCCTGGCAGTGCGGCACCCTGCAGCTTGATTTCCAACTGCCCGAACGGCTGGATGCCAGCTATATCGGCCAGGATGGGGCCAAACACCGGCCGGTCATGCTGCACCGGGCCATCCTGGGAAGCCTGGAACGGTTCATCGGCATGATGATCGAACATTATGCCGGCAAGTTCCCGCTCTGGCTGGCCCCCACCCAGGTGACCGTGGCCACCATCGTGTCGGATGCCGATGCCTATGCCGAAAAGGTGGCGGCACGGCTGAAGAAGGCGGGAATCCGGGTGGAACTGGATACCCGCAACGAAAAGATCAACCTGAAGGTCCGCGAACATTCGCTCCAGAAGGTACCGGTCATGTTCGTCGTGGGCGCCCGCGAAGCGGAGCAAGGCACCGTCGCCGTGCGGCGTCTTGGCTCCAATGCGCAGGAATTCCTTGCCCTGGACGACGCTCTTGCTACACTTCTGGCAGAGGCGCTGCCGCCTGCCAGCAGCGACTCGACCGAATCTGCGTTCTGATATAATCTGCCACCCAAGCGTACCAACAAGGTGCGCCCTTGCCGTCCGGCACCGTTCCCTGTCAGGGGTTTTCTGGCAGGGAACGGGTTCACCGATCCAAAGGCCGCAAGGGCCACCCTTTGTGAATAGGAGAAGTTTCCATAGCCAGGCCTACCAATCAGGACCGCGAACCGCAACGCGACGGTCCCCGCATCAATCGCGAAATCAACGTTCGTTCCGTGCGCCTTGTCGATGCCAATGGCGAGATGGTTGGCGTCGTCAGCCTGCGTGACGCGCTCTTCGCGGCGGAGGAAGCTGGCCTCGACCTGGTCGAGGTGAGCCCGAACGCCGAACCGCCGGTCTGCAAGATCCTCGACTATGGCAAGTACAAGTACGAGGCGCAGAAGAAGGCCAACGAGGCCCGCAAGAAGCAGAAGATCATCGAGGTCAAGGAAATCAAGCTGCGTCCGAATATCGACGAGCATGATTACGACATCAAGATGAAGGCCATGCGCCGCTTCCTGGAGGAAGGCGACAAGGTGAAGGTCACCATGCGCTTCCGTGGCCGTGAAATGGCCCACCAGGATATCGGCATGAATGTGCTGGTAAAGGTTCGCGACACGCTGGAAGACCTGGGCAAGGTCGAACAGATGCCGAAGCTGGAAGGCAAGCAGATGATCATGGTTCTGGCCCCGCGCTAAGAAACCGCTGATCCAGCTTGCTGCTGTGATGTGATGAACAGGCCGTCCGGGCAACCGGGCGGCCTGTTTGTTTTTTCCCCCTGCTGCGGCAGGCTTTTGCAACATGGGGCCGCCGGAATCGGCGACCTGCCCCCTTGCCCTTTTTCACGCCTGAATTCACGGACCTTCCTGTCTGGTTCAGGGCGGTTTCCTTCGCCACCTGACATTGACGGCCACGTCCCCATGATCGGAACCGATCATGGGGCTCAATCGCCAGCACCGCCGCCGACGGCGGTTTTGCTCAGAACCACGGCCGACTCCCGATATGCCTGTCCACGGGCGGATAAACGTCGAAAGGCTGGTCCGCCTTCAGGCGATCCGTTCTTAAGGAAACACGCATATCCGCCATATTTTCGCGTGTACTCGCCTTCCGGATGGCTGCCCTACCTGAATTGCGGATTGACGTTGCGCCGCCAAAAGGCCAATTAGCGCGTCATGCAGAAAAAGACGTAAACCGCCCCCGTTCCCAGGCTGGAAGCCGGGGGTGCCATGGCCGCCCCACCCCGCGACCGCCGGGTGGGAATAGATCGGCTGTTTGGCTCATATCCCCAATGGCCACCGGCCTCGCGGGCATCGGCGCTAATTTCGGCATGACGCGCAATTTGTGCCACGGCCCGGCCGTGGCATTGCCGTCCCGTCTTCCCGACCTGTCCCATAGGGGGCGCGGTGGGCGAAGACCAGGACGGCCCAACTGAAGGAGACGAGACCTTGACCGATCAACTGCTTGCCGGAAAGAACATTGCCATCCTCGTGGCCAACGGCTTCGAAGAACTGGAAATGACCGAGCCGCAGCGCGCCCTGCTGAAGGCTGGCGCCAAGCCGAAGATCATCTCCCCCGAGCAGGGCCTGGTGAATGGCTGGCACGGCGCCGCCTGGGGCCATTATTTCCCCACTGACCGCCATGTCGGCGATGTTCTGGCCGCCGATTTCGACCTGCTGGTCCTGCCGGGCGGTGACCGTTCGGTGGCCAAGCTGGCCAGCAACCCGCACACCCGCCGCATCATCGGCAGCTTCATGGATGCCGGCAAGGGCGTCGCCGCCTTTGGCCGTGGCGTGGAACTGCTGGCCGTGGCCGACCGGGTGAAGACCCGCGCCGTCACCGGTCCGGAAAGCGTGAAGGCGGCCCTGGAAGCCGCTGGCGCCACCTGGTCGGAAGACGCCATCGTCGTTGACCGTTTCCTGGTCACCGCGCAGTCCAACGAAGAGATGGCCGAGATCATCGAGACGATGATCCGCACCTTCGTCGCTGCTGGTGAACAGCGCAAGCAGGCTGCTTGATCGGCATGGTCACCCATCGCCTACCATAGGTGGGCGATGGCTGCTTCAAAGGCGTCCGGCTCCGGCCCGGACGCCTTTTTTTCTGTCCGCAGGGGCGCGACATGCCGTGTAATGGCGTTATGATGCTGTTTATCCAGCATTGGAACGCCACATGAGCCACGCCCCCAGCCCCCGCCGCATCGCCCCTGCCATCGCTTTGCTGAACCGGCTGCGCGGCCGCCGGGGGCTGGACCAGCCGGGGCGCAAGCCGATTCCCGATGAACGGCATCAGGCCCTGCCGGATGGCCATCTGCCCCTGCATATCGCGTCCTGGAACATCCATTCCAGTGTCGGCATCGATGCCCGTTTTGCCCCCGACCGCATCGCCCAGGTGATCCGGGGACTGGGGGTGGATGCCATCGGCCTGCAGGAGGTGGGCTGGCACCATCGCGGGGAAATGGGGCTGGACCAGTTCGCCTATCTGGCCGAACAGACGGGGATGCGGGCACTGGCAGCCCCCACCAAGCATCACCGCAGCGCCCATTACGGCAATGCCCTGCTGACCCGGCTGCCGGTCAAGGGGGTGGAGCCGATCGACCTGTCGCAGCCGATGCGGGAACCCCGTGGCGCCCTGGCCGCAAGGCTGGAACTGGCGCCAGGGGTGGAGGTGCGGGTGATGGTGGCGCATTTCGGGCTGGACCCGTGGGAACGCAATGCCCAGGTGGGCCGCATCCTGGCCTATCTGGATCGGGTGCCGCCGCTGCCCACCCTGTTCATGGGCGACCTGAATGAATGGCTGCCGTCCGCCCGCTGCCTGCGCCGGCTTTCCGCCCGCCTGCCGGATTGTGCCGCCCCGCGCAGCTTTCACGCCAAGTTGCCGACACTGCGGCTGGATCGTATCTTTGTCTCGTCCGAACTGCGTCTGGCGGGTTACGGTGTCGTCCGCACCCGCCAGACGCGGCTGGCATCCGACCATCTGCCAGTACGCGCCCTGATCGGCGTGCCGACGGCACAGGCAACAGCAAAGGGGCATCATGGCCTGGAATCCAGCACAATATGAGCTTTTCCGGGCGGCCCGCGAACGGCCGGGCCTGGACCTGCTGGCCGCCATCCCGCCGCTGGAACCTGACCAGATTGTCGATCTGGGCTGCGGCACCGGTTATCTGACCCGGCTGCTGGGGCAGAATTATCCCCGCGCCCGTGTCACTGGCGTGGATAATGATCGGGCCATGCTGGCCAAGGCGGCGGCCGAACCGTCCGGCGTCACCTGGGAACTGGGCGATGCCACACAATGGCGGCCGGGTCGGCCGGTCGACCTGATTTTCTCCAACGCCGCCCTGCACTGGCTGCCCGACCATCACGCCCTGTTCCCGCATCTGGCAGGGGCCCTGGCGGCCGATGGCGTGCTGGCGGTGCAGATGCCGCGCAATTTCAACGCGCCTTCCCACCGGCTTTTGCAGGAACTGGTGGCCGACGGCCCCTGGGCGGCGGCGCTGAAAGGGGCGCTGCACCATGAAGCGGTGCAGGCGGCCGATGCCTATTACCGGCTGCTGCGCCCGCATTGCCGGCAGGTCGATATCTGGGAAACGGAATATCTGCACATTCTGCCGGGCACGGACCCGGTGCTGGAATGGGTGAAGGGCACCACCTTGCTGCCGGTGATGACCCGGCTGGATGAGGATATGGCCGCCACTTTCCGCGATCTCTATACCGAAAGGCTAAGGGCTGCCTATCCGACAGAGAGGGACGGCAACACCTTGTTCCCGTTCCGCCGACTTTTTATCGTGGCACGGAAGTGAGGGGCGACAGCACCGCTGCTGAACAATAACGGGAAGGGGATGGCGAATGGCTCTCAACGTGTTCGAAGTGGCGCTGTACGCCATGATCCTTTCCGGTGGTCAGTCGCCGCTGACCTGTGAACGGCACGCGGCTGACACCCCAGTGGTGAAATGCAGCAATGGTGCCGTGGCAACGGAGGATGAGGAAGGGCGCATCCGCTATATGGACGGCACCACCGTGTATAAGGGGGAAAATGGCGCCCTGTCCTTTTCCAACGGCATCAGTTCGCACTGGGGCAGTGCCGGCTGGGTGCAGTTCACCAACAGCGTTTCCGTTCGCCGCACCGGCAACAATGCCTTCAAAAGCAATGGGGGCCTGACCTGCCGCCCGCTGTCCGATGACCGTGCAACCTGCGACAAGGCGGGGTGATGGGACACACAACGCCCGGCGCGAAACTTTACAAATCCTGAAGCGCCCTCGTGATATCCGACCGATAGCGGGAGATTGCAGCCATCCGCTGGCGGCATTTGACTTACCCTTGGGTTCCGGGCGATCTGGGCCAACTTTGGCTGTGCCCGGCGTTTTGCACCCATGTCCCGTAAATCCTGGCTGATCCTTCCCCTTTGCCTGCCCCTGGTGGTGGGGCTGGCCGCTCTGGCACGTGCGCCGGCCGATCCCGATTTGGTGGTCCGCTATCTGCGCATCGGCGTGGTGGAAACCGGGGAGCGTGGCTTCGACATGGGCGCATCCCTGGCCGCCATGCTGTCACGCCCGCCCGGAATGCCGGCCTGCACCGATGATCGGGCCTGTGGTGTGCCCGGCATGGTGGCGCTGGCCCAGGCCCAGGCGCGCAGTGCCGATATCGTCGCCGACGTGGCAATGGGTCGCTTGGAAACCGGGCTGGTGCCGGCCGACCGCGTCTACGCTGCCCGCTGCCAATCCACCACCCCCGATAACATCACCATTCTGGGGGAAATGTATGACGAGGCGCTGCATGTGCTGGTGCGCGCCGATGCCGGGGCCGACAGCATCGCCGGGCTGAAGGGCAAGCGGGTGGCCATCGGCCCCGCCGGCAGCCCCGCCCGGCTGCTGGCCGACCGCACCCTGTCCGCCCATGGGCTGCGTCGTCAGGATATCCGTGCCGTGGAACTGGCGGGGGAAGAGGCGCTGGCAGCGCTGGCCGGCGGTCAAGTGGATGCGCTGTTCCGCATCGCCCCCGTCCCCGATGCCGCTTTGGCCGATCTGACCGCCCACGGTGACGTTCCGCAACTGCGCCTGTTGCCGGTGGCGGGGGAGGCGGCGGGCCGCCTGTCCGGCCTGCATCCGTTCGGTTCCGTCGGCCGCATCGGTGATGGGGTCTATCCCGGCATCCAGGGCGTGGATACATTGATGCAGCCGGTGGTCTGGATCGCCGGCCCGGCGGTGGACAAGGATCTGGCCCGCGCCCTGGGACGCGCGCTGACCAGCACCCCCAACCGTGCCGCCCTGCAGAAGGGTGGCCGGGATGTGCCGCTGCTGCGGCCGGTGGCGCTGCGCATGTCGGCGCCGCTGCATCCGGGGCTGGACGGGTTCTACCGCGTGGACCCCATCACCATGGCGTGCCCGCGCGGTGGCCCGCGCTAGGGGGGCCTGCCCGCACGGGTGGCCCGCGCTGAACTTGAAAAGGGTTAGGCATTGAGCGTTTTCCTGCCGCAGGAAATCATCCGGACCAAGCGTGATGGCGGTGCCTTGACGGCGGCCGAAATCGCCGCCTTCGTCACCGGCATCGCCGATGGCAGCGTGTCGGAGGGACAGGCCGCCGCCTTCGCCATGGCCGTCTATCTGCGCGGGATGGACCTGCCCGAACGTATCGCCCTGCTGCGTGCCATGACGGCATCGGGCAGCGTGCTGGACTGGCGGCCCGATGCCCTGCCCGGCCCGGTGCTGGACAAACATTCCACCGGCGGTGTCGGCGACAAGGTCAGCCTGATCCTGGCCCCTATCATCGCCGCCTGCGGCGGCTTTGTGCCGATGATTTCCGGGCGCGGGCTGGGCCATACCGGTGGCACGCTGGACAAGATGGATGCCATCCCCGGTTATCAAGGCCAGCCCGACACGCCCTTGCTGCGCCGGGTGGTGGCGTCGGTCGGCTGTGCCATTGTCGGCGCCACGGCGGATATCGCCCCGGCGGACCGGCGGCTTTATGCCATCCGCGATGTCACGGCGACGGTGGAAAGCGTGGACCTGATCACCGCCTCCATCCTGTCCAAGAAGCTGGCCGCCGGCCTGCAGGGGCTGGTGCTGGATGTGAAATTCGGCTCCGGCGCCTTCATGCCGGAATATCCCCGCGCCGAAGGGCTAGCCCAGGCGCTGGTCCAGGCCGCCAAGGGGGCGGGCCTGCCCACCGTGGCGCTGCTGACCGATATGGATCAGGTGCTGGGCGACAGCGCCGGCAATGCGGTGGAGGTGCGGGAATGCCTGACCCTGCTGACCGGCGGGGCCCGCGATGAACGGCTGTGGCAGGTGACGCGGGCGCAGGCCGCCGAACTGCTGTTGCTGGGCGGGCTGGCCGCCGATCTCGCCGATGCCGAAACCAAGGTTGACCGCGCGCTGGATAGCGGGGCCGCCGCGGAGCGTTTCGCCCGCATGGTGGCGGCCTTGGGCGGCCCGGCGGACCTGCTGGAAGGAGCCGATGCCTATCTGGCCCAGGCCCCGGTGACCCTGCCGGTCTGGCCGGCGGAAGAGGGCTTCCTGGCGACCCAGGATGTGCGCGCCATCGGGCTGGCCCTGGTGGGGCTGGGCGGCGGGCGGGTGCGGCCCAGTGATGGCATTGATGCCGCCGTCGGCCTGACCGGCATGGCCCCGCTGGGCAGCGCGGTGGGGCGGCAGGCAGGGCGACCGCTGGCCCTGATCCACGCGCGCAGCGCCGATGCAGCGGCAGAGGCCGCCAGCACCATTGCCAAAGCCTGCCGGATTTCCCATACCATCGTCACCAACCGGGCACCGGTCGCTGGCCGCATCGGCTAAGCACCAGAAAGCCCCGCAGAACATTCCAGGGAATGACCGCCACCATGATCAAGATTGTCCGTGCCAAGTTCCACGGTATCCGCGTCACCGGCGCCGATCTCAACTATCACGGCTCCATCACGCTGGACCCGGAGCAGTGTGCGCTGGCCGGCATCTATCCGCTGGAATTCGTGGAGATCTGGAACAAGAGCAGCGGTGCCCGCATCTCCACCTACGTGATTTTTGGCGAACCGGGCTCCAAGGCCTGCGTGCTGAACGGCGCTGCCGCCCGCACCTGCCAGAAGGGGGATGAGGTGATCATCGCCGCTTCCGCCAGCATCACCCCGGATCAGCTTTACAGCATCAAGCCCAAGGTGCTGACCTTCCATGCCGATAACAGCGTCGACCGAGTGCTGGAATATGATGTGTTCAAGGGCCCGGAGCGCGATTTCGACTTCCGCACCCTGGACATCACCGATGGCCGCGATGCGGCGGTGGAACTCCAGGTGCCGATCAAGAATTGATCGGGGTTGGGGGGCGGGTGCCCGCCCCCCTCAGGGTTGCGCTGAAACCATACGGCTTTTCCAGCCCTTTAACCGTCATTCCCGCGAAGGCGGGAATCCAAAATCCGCACTGTCGTATGGATTCCCGCCTTCGCGGGAATGACGGAAATGGAATGGTAAGGTTCTGAAAAAGAAGAGCAATCTTCCAGACACCCCTCACCGCATAATCCCGCTCTCAATAATCCCATCGATGACGAACTGACAGGCCAGCGCCGTCAGCAGGATACCCAGCACCCGGTTGATCACATTGATGCCGGTGACGCCCAGCAGCTTGGACACCTCGCCCGCGAACAGCAGGCAGACCAGGGTGGAGAGCAGCACCAGCGCTAGCACCCCCAGCACCGCCACCTGCATCAGCGGGTCACCCTGGGCGCGACCCATCAGCAGCACGGTGGAGGTCATGGCCCCCGGCCCGGCAATCAGCGGGATGGCCAGCGGAAAGACCGAGATATCGGCGCGGTGCCGCGCCTCCTGCTTTTCATCTTCCGTGGCGGTGCGCAGGCCGCTTTCGCGGGCGAACACCATTTCAATGGCCACCAGCAACAGCAGAATACCGCCAGCAATACGGAAGGCCGCGGTGCTGATACCCAGCGACTTCAACAGCAGATCGCCGACAAAGGCGAAACCGAACAGCAGGATGGTGCCGATGGTCACGCCCTTGATGGCCGTGCGCCGGCGCAGCCGGGCATCCATGCCCGCCGACAGGCCGGCAAACATCGGCCCCAACCCGATCGGGTCGATGGTGACAAAGAAGGCGATAAAGGTGGAAAGCAGGAAGTCGGACGACATTTTCAAGGGCACCAAGGCTTAAAACGCTGCTGTAACGCCAAGCCCCCCACCCTGTCCACCCACCGGACAGGGTGGGGCGGGTTGTGTCCAGGCCATGGCGCCAACATGAGCATGGATATTGACGATACGTATACTTTCGACATGGCGCTGCGGCTGCCCGGAGCGACATTGATTCGCCGGTGACTCTCCAGTCCACTCCTGCGATAATCCGACCGCTGACCGAAGGCTTGAACACTGACGGCCAGTACGCAGTACGCGTTCACACGAGGCTCCCGCTATGTCGGGCGGCCTGACGGCATACAACACCCTCGGGGAAACCGTCGGGGCGCGCTGCCTCGTGTGCGCGTGTTCAACCGCCCGACGCCAGGCCGGCGTCGGCTTGCGCTGACACGGGGTTTCCGACATGCATCAGGGAATGGATGCTGACGCGCTCATTGCGTCAATGGCATCAGCCGACGATATCCACGATTTTCTAAGGGTTTGCTACACGGGGGAATGGTCCCATTCGGATGGGCCGACACCTGCCGAACATGCCAGAATGGTTCTTCTCGGCCTGCTGGATATCAAGCACCGCAGCCGCGATATCGACGACAGCGTGCGGGTCGCAAAGTTGGTGGACGCACTGCTGGCACAATATCGGCGATGGCAGAGATACGGCCCTCGCTGAACGAACGCCAATCCAAGACACCATCAGACGGCAGAAATCCACCGCATGACAAGTTATCCACAGCAAATTCATCAATGGATGAATTGTTAGCACTGTGTCAGATTGACAGGGTGCGGACCTGAGCATATCCCCATCCATGGCAGGTGGGTGGTAGAATGCCCGCGCAGCCGCAACCCGATGAATTGACCGGGCCAACGATAGGGAGGCCGACAGGAGATCCGATGAGCAAGAAGGTCTATCCTGATGCCGTCGCCGCCTTGGCGGGCGTATTGCGCGACGACATGACCATCATGGCCGGGGGCTTCGGCCTGTGCGGCATTCCCGAAAACCTGATCGCCGCCATCAAACTGTCGGGCGTGAAGGGCTTGACGGTGATTTCCAACAATGCCGGCGTCGATGGCTTCGGCCTGGGCCAGTTGCTGGAAACCAAGCAGGTCGCCAAGATGGTCTCCTCCTATGTGGGGGAGAACAAGCTGTTCGCGCAGCAATATCTGTCGGGTGAGCTGGAGCTGGAATTCAATCCGCAAGGCACGCTGGCCGAACGCATCCGCGCCGGCGGGGCTGGCATCCCCGCCTTCTTCACCAAGACGGGTGTGGGCACCCTGGTGGCGGAAGGCAAGGAACTGCGCCAGTTCGATGGCGAAACCTATGTGATGGAAAGCTGGCTGCGCGCCGATCTGGCCATCGTGAAGGCCTGGAAGGGCGACACGGAAGGCAACCTGATCTATCGGAAAACGGCGCGCAACTTCAACCCGATGATGGCCATGGCCGGCAAGATCACCGTGGCGGAGGTGGAGCAGTTGGTCAATGTCGGCACCATCGACCCGGACCATGTGCATACGCCGGGCATTTTCGTGCAGCGCATCATCGAGGGCAGCCACGAGAAGCGCATCGAACAGCGCACCACCCGCAAGCGCGATTAAGGGCAAGGGAGAAACGGACCATGGCTTGGACCCGCGATGAAATGGCCGCCCGCGCTGCGAAGGAACTGCGCGACGGTTTTTATGTCAATCTGGGCATCGGTATCCCGACCCTGGTGGCAAACTATATCCCCGCCGGGATGCATGTCACCCTGCAGTCGGAAAATGGCATGTTGGGCATGGGCCCCTTCCCGTTTGAGGGGGAGGAGGATGCCGACCTGATCAATGCCGGCAAGCAGACCATCACCGAACTGCCCTATAGCAGTTATTTCAGCAGTGCCGACAGCTTCGCCATGATCCGTGGCGGCCATATCGACCTGTCGGTGCTGGGTGCCATGCAGGTGGCCGCCAATGGCGATCTGGCCAACTGGATGATCCCCGGCAAGATGGTCAAGGGCATGGGTGGCGCCATGGATCTGGTGGCTGGCGTCAAGAAGGTGGTGGTGGTGATGGAACATTGCGCCGTCGACAAGAAGACGGGCGCTTTGGAACCCAAGCTGCTGAAGGAATGCAACCTGCCGCTGACCGGCACACGCGTGGTTGATCTGGTGGTGACCGACCTGGGCGTGTTCAGTATCGACAAGCATGGCCATGGCAAGCCGACCCTGATCGAACTGGCCCCCGGCGTGACGCTGGAGGAAATCAAGAGCAAGACGGAAGCCGAATTCGACGTGGCGGAAAGCCTGTTCGCGGCCTGACAACAAGGCACCCTGGCGGCATGGTTTGCCGCCAGGGTGCCATTTTTCCCGTCTCTTTGGCGTTACACCACAGCCCTGCGCATGAACAGGGTGGCCCCCCGCCGATAGCTGTGTTAAGCAGCCGACTTCGTCAAAGGGCAGAATCCATCACCCCGATGCACTTCCTTGAATTTGAAAAGCCGATCGCGGAACTGGAATCCAAGATCGAGGAACTGCGCCATCTGGCCGATGGCGGCGACCTGAACATCGCCGACGAGGTCAAGAAGCTGCAGGACAAGGTGGACAAGCTGCTGCGCTCCACCTACGCCAAGCTGACCCCGGCGCAGAAGGTGCAGGTGGCCCGCCACCCGAACCGGCCGCATTGCCTGGATTATATCAACGCGCTGATCAGCGATTTCACGCCCCTGGCCGGTGACCGGCTGTTCGGCGAAGATCGCGCCATTGTCGGCGGACTGGGCCGTTTCCGGGGCCGTTCCGTGGTCGTCATCGGCCAGGAAAAGGGCAACGACACCGAAAGCCGCGTGCGGCACAATTTCGGCATGGCCAAGCCCGAAGGGTATCGCAAGGCCCAGCGCCTGATGCAGATGGCCGACCGGTTCCATCTGCCGGTAATCTCCCTGGTTGATACGGCCGGCGCCTTCCCCGGCGTTTCGGCGGAAGAGCGCGGCCAGGCGGAAGCCATCGCCAAATCGATTGAAACCTGTCTGCGCCTGAAGGTGCCGATGGTTTCCACCATCATCGGTGAGGGCGGGTCCGGCGGGGCCATCGCCATTGCCGCCGCCGACCGCGTGCTGATGCTGGAACATTCGATCTATTCGGTGATCTCGCCCGAGGGCTGCGCCGGTATCCTCTGGCGGTCCGCCGCCAATGCCGCCGACGCCGCCCAGGCCCTGCGCCTGACGGCACAGGATCTGAAGGATCTGGCCGTCATTGACCGCGTGGTGCAGGAACCCATCGGCGGTGCCCATCGCCGCCGGGAAGAAACCATCCACGCGCTGGGCAATGCCATTGAAGACGCGCTGGAAGGGCTGCGCGGGGTGGATGGCGGCACGCTGCGCCATAACCGCCGCCAGAAATTCCTGGATATGGGCCAGAAGGGCCTGAGCTGATCCGGTGACGGACCGGCTGTGGACTCAATCGGCCGATTCGGTTATAGTCGGAGGCAGGTGGAACGGTACTTGCGATACCATTCCACCCACTCCTAGGCCCGCCCCACGCTGATGACGACGTGCAACACACGCCGCCGCCAGACGGGGATACGGAGCACCAGGAGCCACGACATTTTGCTCATGTCGTCACCTCCGAGTACGGCGGACCGGCCTATTCCGGTCCGCCGTTTTCATTTCTGCATGACATAAAAGAGAAAGCCAACAGGGTTTCCCGTTGAAGGGGAGTGCTGGGTGGAACTGGCTGACTGTGGACTCAAGCCGCCGATTCGGTTATCGTCGGAAGTAGGTGGGACGGTACTCGTAATACCGTCCCACCCACTCCTAGGCCCGACCCACGCTGATGACGACGTGCAACACACGCCGCCGCCAGACGGGGATACGGAGCACCAGGAGCCACGACATTTTGCTCATGTCGTCACCTCCGAGTACGGCGGACCGGCCATTCCGGTCCGCCGTTTTCATTTCTGCATGACATAAAAGAGAAAGCCAACTGGGTTTCCCGTTATGGGGGAAATACCCTGCTCTCTTCTGTCACCCCGGAAAGCGGAGGCTGACGCGCAGGCCGGGGTGCTCCATGCCGGGGCGGTGATCGTCCAGCAGCAGGTCGGCATCATGCAACCGCGCAACAGCCGCCACCAGGGACAGGCCCAGCCCATGGCCCGGCGTGCCGCGATGCGCCTCCAGCCGGACAAAGCGTTCCAGCACCTTGTCCCGCTGGTCAGCGGGGATGCCCGGACCATCATCGGCCACGCTCAACAGCGGCCGCCCGCTGGCCAGATCATGGCCGGCCGCCACCTGCACATGCCCGCCGGGGCTGGCGTACTTCACGGCATTTTCCACCAGATTGCTGGCCAGTTGGGCCAGCAATTGCCGGCTGCCGCTGACACTGACCGGATCGGCATTGGCCAGTTCCAGGGTCAGGCCCTTTTCCTCCGCCAGCGGCTCATAAAGCTCCGCCACCTCCGCCACCAGGGCGGACAGGTCCACCGGCTCGAAATCCGCCCGCGCCCGGCCGGTTTCCGCCGCCGCGATGGTCAGGATGGCGTTGAACACGCCCAGCAGCCGGTCGATCTCCGCAATTGCCTGTTCCAGCGTGGCGGCCTGGGCATCCGGCAGGTCGGGTTCCAGTTGCGCCAGTTCCAGCCGGGCGCGCAGGCGGGACAAGGGGGTGCGCAGATCATGCGCCACATTGTCGGTCACCTGCCGCATCCCCAGCATCAGCCGCGCAATCTCATCCAACATGCGGTTCAGCTTGGTGACCAGCCGGTCGATCTCATCGCCCGATCCGGTCACCTCCAGCCGGTCGGCGAAGGAACCGGCGGTGATGCGGTCGATGGTGCGGTTGATCTTCTCCACCCGCTCTGCCACCCGCCGGCTCATATAGACAGCACCGATGACGCCGATGACCAGCGCCAGCGAGACGGCCCAGATCATGCCCAGCAGAATCTGGCCGCGCAGCAGGTAACGGTCGGTCATGTCATGCCCGACCAGCAGCCAGCCCAGATCATGCACCGGCAGGATGATGGCAACGGCAGAGCGTTTGCGCCCCGGCTCCCCCCGATTCTTGATGTCGAATTCGATCCAGCCGGCGGCCGTATTGGGCAGCGGCCAATTGGCCAGATTGCCGGCGATGATCTCCCCCGTCGGGCTGGCGACGGCATAGATCATGTCGGTGCGGTGGTCCCCTGCCCGCTCCGAAATCAGCCGTAGCAGGCCGATCCGCCCGCGATCATTCATCGCGTTGGACAGTTCCTGCACTTCCCGCAGCACGGTTTCTTCCGTGTGGCGGTTGATGAAGCCGGCCGTGAACCAATAGACCACGGCCAGCACCACCACCACCGACAGGATGAACAGCCCCATATGAAAGGCTGCCAGTCGGAAGGTGGTGGTGCGCAGAAAGCTAAACCGGCTCACGCAGCGAATATCCCGCACCACGGACGGTATGGATCAGCGGCACTTCATGATCCTTGTCGATCTTCTGGCGCAGCCGGGCGATATGCACATCGATCACATTGGTCTGCGGGTCAAAATGATAATCCCAGACATTTTCCAGCAGCATGGTGCGTGTGACCACATTGCCGGCATTGCGCAAGAGATATTCCAGCAACTGGAATTCGCGCGGCAACAGGTCCACCGGTTTGCCCGCGCGCTTTACCGTGCGGGCCAGCAAATCCATCTCCAGATCGGCGATCTGCAATTTGGTGACGGGGCCGCCGCTGCCGGCCCCCTTGGTGCGGCGCTGCATCACCTCCAGCCTGGCCAGCAGTTCGGCAAAGGCGAAGGGCTTGGTCAGGTAATCATCGGCCCCGGCGCGCAAGCCTTTCACCCGGTCATCGACGGAGCCCAGCGCCGACAGCACCAGGGCCGGGGTCTCATTGCCGGTGGCGCGCAGCACCTCCAGCAGGGACAGCCCGTCGCGGCCGGGCAGCATCCGGTCCACCACCAGCGCGTCATAGGGTTCTGAGGCGGCCAGGAACAGCCCGTCACGGCCATTATCGGCATGATCGACCACATGCCCGGCCTCTTTCAGGCCCTTGGTCAGGTAATCGGCGGTGGCGCGGTCGTCTTCGATGACAAGGATCTTCATGATCGGACCAGTCTAGCCTCTCTGTCGCATGACGCCAACGTGATCTGCTCACGGGCCAAGCCCCCCCATAACACAAGGGGGCATTCCCATGCGCCCTTGTGTACGGCGGCGACCGCCGCCGCGCGGCACGTGCCGCGTGAGCCAAGCCGCCGGAGGCGGCGCCCGGCGCCTGAGGGAACTTATATAAAGAAAAGGGCCGGGCGGTTGGGGAACCGCCCGGCCGCCAGGCAGGGGTAATGGGAATAGAGAGACAGGGATGGGCCGCCGGAAACGTCGGGGTGGGGTGTGTTTCCGGCGGCGCCAGGATCGGGGGGCGGGGGGAGAAGTGGGGGACTGTGGGGTTGCCCGCCGATCCATGAGACCAACCTAACCCCGCCCCCGTGACAGCCCCCTTTCACGAAGATGAACAAAGTTTCATCCAATCGGGCCTTGAAAACGGGCAGAACAAAACCCGGGGCAGCCACTGCCCGGATGACAGAATTTTCATCGGCCTGACAGATCGGCGTTGGCCACCGTCTGTCAGGATGCGTTCATCGAAATAGCCACCGCCGCCGGCCAGCGCCGGCCCTGATGGTGGCGTAACAAGAATGGAGCAGACAGATGACCGTCCGTAAGACCGGGGCTCTTCGGCGCAATATGGGCGCCGCCCTGTTGGCCGGTACCGCCCTGCTGGGCGGCTTTGTGCCAGCCTTCGCCCCCCAGGCCTTCGCAGCCCCGTCGGAAGTGATGGAAAAGGGTGGTGTCGCCGATCTGGTGGAGCGTGTGTCGCCCGCCGTCGTCACCATCACCGCCGCCAAGAACGCCCCCGACCGTCCGGTGATGCGCGACATGCCGCCGGGCTTTGAAGAATTCCTGCGCCGCTTCGGCGTGCCAGGATTGCCGGATGGCCAGGGCGGTGGCAATGGCGGCGGTGGCCGCGCCCCGCAGGCCCGCGCCCTGGGTTCCGGCTTTGTCTTTGACGCGTCGGGCTATGTCGCCACCAACCGCCATGTCATCGCCGATGCCGATGAGGTGACCGTCACCTTCCAGGATGGCACCGAACGCGCCGCCGAGATTGTCGGCGAGGATGAGCGCACCGATCTGGCCGTACTGAAGGTGAAGGCCGACAAGCCGCTGGCCGCCCTGAAATTTGCCGACAGCGACAAGGTGCGCGTGGGCGATGTGGCGATTGCCGTGGGTAACCCGTTCGGCCTGGGCGGCACGGTGACCGCCGGCATCGTGTCGGCCCGCAGCCGCGCCATCGGCTCCGGCCCCTATGATGACTATCTGCAGCTTGATGCCTCCATCAACCGGGGCAACAGCGGCGGGCCGACCTTCAACATGGCCGGCGATGTCATCGGCATCAACACGGCCATCTTTTCCCCCAATGGCGGCTCGGTCGGGATCGGCTTTGCCATCCCGTCCAACATGGCCAAGCCGGTGCTGGAGACGCTGAGGCAGAATGGCAAGATAGATCGGGGCTGGCTGGGCGTCAGCCTGCAGCCCATGACCAAGGAACTGGCCGACAGCCTGGGCCTGCCCAAGCCCGAAGGCGCCCTGATTGCCGGC
The DNA here is from genome assembly GCA_943370215.1 of Azospirillum sp. RU38E. GTDB lineage: Bacteria > Pseudomonadota > Alphaproteobacteria > Azospirillales > Azospirillaceae > Niveispirillum. The sequence goes on along the minus strand of CALRQC020000003.1, from coordinate 34,819 downwards.
GTGGAAGCGAAGAGCCCGGCGGAAAAGGGCGGGCTGAAGGCGGGTGACGTGGTGCTGTCCGCCGATGGCAAGCCGATGAAGGATACCCGCGACCTGGCCCGCCATGTCGGCATGGTCAATCCCGGTGCCAAGGTGGATCTGAGCGTCTGGCGCGATGGCAAGGCGCGTGACCTGAAGATCACCGTTGCCCAGGCCCCCGCCAGCCCCGACCAGCGCATCGCCCGTGGTGGTGCCGCCAAGGAGGAAGGCACAGAGGTGGCCGGCCTGAAACTGTCCAGCCTGAACGACCAGTGGCGGGAACGCCTGCAACTGGACGGGGATGTCAACGGCGTGGTGGTGCTGGATGTGCCGGGCGATGTGGAAGGGTTGCGGGCCGGCGACGTGATCCAGTCGGTGAACAACACGCCCGTTGCCAAGCCGGCCGATGTGTCGGCCCAGGTGAGTGCCGCCGCCAAGGCCGGCCGCAAGAACGCCCTGATCCAGGTGCGCCGGGGCGATGCCAGCGCCTTCCTGACCATCCCGGTCAAGCCGGTCTGATCATTCGTTTCCTTCTGAAATGGAACGCCGTCGTCGGCCAAGCCGGCGGCGGCGTTTGCCTGTGTAATGCAACACAGCGTCAAGAAGACGGCACGGCTATAATGCCGATATGAACCAGCCCCGAGGTACGATGATGAATGGCGAAATCCGGCAATTGGCCGAACAGCTTCTGGAAAACGGTGAATCGGGACTGTCCGACAAGGAACGGCGGGTGCTGGCCCGCATCGCCCATCGCCGCGCCATCAGCCGCAATGCCCGGGGGGAGTTCGAAGCCACGATGCCACTGGGCGACCGGATGGCCGATCAGGTTGCCCGGGTCGGCGGTTCCTGGGCCTTTGTTATCGGCTTCGGCATCTTCATGCTGGCCTGGATAGCGCTGAACGCGGCTTGGCTGGGTTTCGACTGGGATCCCTATCCCTATATCCTGCTGAACCTGATGCTATCCACCCTGGCGGCCCTGCAGGCCCCCATCATCATGATGTCGCAGAACCGCCAGGCCGCCAAGGACCGGGCGCAAGCCAATATGGATTACGAGATCAACCTGAAGGCCGAGCTGGAAATCATGGCCCTGCATGAAAAGCTGGACCGGATGCGCACCGATCAGGTGGAGCAGATGTTAAGCCAGCAGCAGGAGGAAATCGCCCTGCTGCGGGCGGCGGTGGAACGGCTGCATCTGGGGTGATAAGGCTCTGGAAATTTTCTCCATTTTTTCAATTACTTAACCGTCATTCCCGCGAAGGCGGGAATCCATACGACAGCGCGGATTTTGGATTCCCGCCTTCGCGGGAATGACGGTTTAAAAAGCTGCACTCAAATTTTGCCGGCCCCCGTAAAGGCTTACCCCTGTGCCATCACCTTGCGGATCAGGGCCTTGGCTTCCTCGCTGTCCCAATGGGCACCGCCGGCCAGCCGGCCGACCTCGTTCCCCTTGGCATCCACCAGGATGGTCAGCGGCAGCCCTTCCTTCACCGGGAAGGCCTTCATGCTGGTCATTTTCTGGTCCAGATAGACCGACAGATGCTGGATGCCCGCCTTCTCAAAGAAGGGCTTCACCACATTGATGCCGGCCCGGTCCACGGAAATGGCCACCACCTGGAACCGGTCGCCGCCCAGTTCGCCCTGCAATTTATCCAGCGACGGCATTTCCTTGATGCAGGGGGCGCACCATGTCGCCCACAGATTGACCAGCAGCACCTTGCCCTTGAACCCGTCCCAGGCGATGGGCTGGCCATTGGCATCATTGACCGTCAGCGCCGGCAAAGCGGGCCGGTCGGGGCTGGGCACGAAGGGCCGGGATTCCCCCTGAAACGCCGGCAACGGGCCGGCGGATGTGGAATTTTCCGCCGCCAGGGCAGAGCCCCCCGCTAAGAGAATTGCTGTACCCGCAGCCACGATTGTTGCGATGCGTCGGAAAATCGCCATTCTGCCCTCCTGAAACCGTTGCGCGGGGGGCCGAACCATTTGGCGCGCCCGCGTGACAGAGTTCGTGTCATCGTCCCCCGACGTCAACCCCGGAAGCGACCGATCCCGATGTCTGACCAGAGCAAAGCCGCCCCGACCGCCGCCAATGCAGCCGATGCCAATGCGCTGTGGGGTGGGCGATTCGCCAGCGGCCCCGCCGCCATCATGCAGCAGATCAACGCCTCCATCGGCTTTGACCAGAAGCTGTGGGCGCAGGATATTGCCGGGTCCAAGGCCCATGCCACCATGCTGGCCTCACGCGGGATCATCAGCGGCGCCGACCGTGATGCCATCCTGGCCGGGCTGGATCAGGTGGCCGGTGAGATCGCCGCTGGCCAGTTCACCTTCACGGTGGAGAATGAGGATATCCACATGAATGTGGAATCCCGCCTGAAGGAGATTATCGGCGAACCGGCGGGCCGGCTGCACACGGCCCGTTCGCGCAATGATCAGGTGGCGACCGACTTCAAGCTGTGGGTGCGCGATGCGCTGGACCGGCTGGATGGCGACCTGAAGGCCTTGCAGGCGGCCCTGATCGACCGGGCGGAAGAATATTTCGACACGATCATGCCGGGCTTCACCCATTTGCAGACGGCCCAGCCGGTGACCTTCGGCCACCATCTGCTGGCCTATGTGGAAATGCTGGGCCGCGACCGTTCCCGCGCCCGTGATGCCCGCGCCCGTTTGAACGAATGCCCGCTGGGCAGTGCGGCGCTGGCCGGCACGCCCTATCCGATTGACCGGGAGATGACGGCGGGCCTGCTGGGCTTCAACGGCCCCACCGCCAATTCGCTGGATGCCGTGTCCGACCGTGATTTCGCGCTGGAATATCTGGCGGTGGCCTCCATCGCCGGCACCCACCTGTCGCGGCTGGCGGAAGAGATTGTCATCTGGTGCACGACGCAGTTCCGCTTCATCCGCCTGTCCGATGCCTTCACCACCGGCAGTTCCATCATGCCGCAGAAGCGTAACCCGGATGCGGCTGAACTGGTGCGCGCCAAGGTGGGCCGCGTCATCGGCGCCTTGAACGGGCTGCTGATCGTGATGAAGGGCCTGCCGCTGGCCTATTCCAAGGATATGCAGGAAGACAAGGAACCGGTCTTCATGGCCGATGAGACCCTGGCTTTGTGTCTGGCCGCCACCACCGGCATGATGCGCGACATGGTGGCTGATCCGGCATCCATGCGCCGCGCGGTGGAGGCGGGCTTCCCCACCGCCACCGATCTGGCCGACTGGCTGGTGCGCAGCCTGGGCATTCCCTTCCGCGACGCCCACCACATCACCGGCCGCATCGTCAAGCTGGCGGAACAGGCCGGCTGCGGCTTGGCCGATCTGCCGCTCGACCAGATGCAGGCGGTGCATCCCGGCATCAATGAAGGCGTTTACGCCGTGCTGACCCTGGAGGCCTCGGTCAATAGCCGCACCAGCTTTGGCGGCACCGCGCCGGAACGGGTGAAGGCCGCCGTGGCGATGGCGAAGGCGCGGTTTTTGTGAGGGTTTGCTCCCTAGGCGTTCGGGACAAGGGTTGAGTAATTAACCACCGTCACCCCGGCGAAGGCCGGGGTCCAGAGTCACAAGCGCTGTGCTCTACGAACTGGACCCCGGCCTTCGCCGGGGTGACGGTGATGATGAAGTCAGCCAGCCTGATCGCTATCTCTCTTACCCCCCCAACAGGAACCCGCCCATGCGCACCACCCTTATCCTCATCGCCCTGCTGGCGCTGGCCGGTTGCGGCATGAAACCCAACTTCCCCAAGGCGCCGCCGGGCAGCCCGCCGCCGCGCACCTATCCCGATCCGGCCACCGATCCCAAGCCGGCCAAGAGCCCGACCAACCCGTCCCAAGCCGACTGAGGTACTGCCGCAATGACCTGTTTCCCCACCCCCGGCTTCCATTATGTCGACGGCACCCTTCATGCCGAGGGCGTGGCGCTTTCCCGCATCGCGGCGGAGATCGGCACGCCCACCTATGTCTATACGACCGAAGGGTTGAAAGCGGCGTGGCGCGCCTATGCCGATGCCTTTGCCGGCCGGGATGTGGATATCTGCTACGCGCTGAAGGCCAATTCCAATCTGGCCGTCGTGCGCACCCTGGCCCAGTTGGGGGCGGGCGGTGATGTGGTGTCGTCGGGCGAAATGCACCGGGCGCTGGCCGCCGGCATCCCGGCGGACAAGATCGTCTTTTCCGGCGTCGGCAAGACGCGGGAGGAGCTGGCCGAGGCGCTGCGCGCCGGCATCCACCAGATCAATGTGGAAAGCCTGCCGGAACTGGACATGCTGTCCTCCGTGGCGGTGGAACTGGGCGTTGAGGCCCCCATCGCCATCCGCATCAACCCGGATGTGGATGCCGAAACCCATGGCAAGATCGCCACGGGCCGCAAGGAAGACAAGTTCGGCATCGATTACGGCCATGCCTCTGCCGCCTATGCCAAGGCCATGGCCCTGCCGGGGCTGAACCCGGTGGGCATTGCCGTGCATATCGGTTCCCAATTGCTGAAGACGACGCCGTTCCGGCAGGCCTTTGGCAAGCTGGCCGGGCTGGTGCGGGAGCTGCAGGCACAGGGCGTGCCGCTGTCGCGTATCGATCTCGGTGGCGGTCTGGGCGTGCCTTACAAGCCCGAGGATGCCAGCCCGGATTACCCGGCCTATGCCCAGGCCATCACCGATACGGTGGGCGATCTGGGCTGCCGGGTGACGCTGGAGCCGGGGCGGTCGCTGGTGGCCGCCGCCGGGCTGCTGCTGGTCCGCACCATCCATGTCAAGGAAGGGCTGCATCGCCGCTTCCTGGTGGTGGATGGCGCCATGAATGACCTGATCCGCCCCGCCATGTATGAGGCATGGCACACCGTGGTGCCGGTGGCCCAGCCGGCCGCCGATGCCGCCCTGGAACCGGTGGATATTGTCGGCCCGATCTGTGAGACGGGGGACACCTTTGCCCGCCAGCGGCCGATGCCGCCGGTGGCACCGGACGATCTGCTGGCCTTTTTGACCGCCGGTGCCTATGGCGCTGCCATGTCTTCGACATATAATTCCCGTCCATTGGTGGCAGAGGTGCTGGTATCCGGGGCGGAATATGCGGTCGTTCGCCGCCGCCCCAGCTTCCAGGAAAGCCTGTCGCTGGAAAAAATGCCGGAATGGCTCTCGCCGCGCGGCTGAAAAGCGCGGTAGGTTGTTTCGGTACGTAATAAGGGGCTGTCGGTGCCAAACCGGCAGCCCATGACAGCCGGATCGAAATGGACCGTCGCCCCGAAGAGAAAAAGGCCGCCAGCATCACGCGCACGCCCGCAAAGGCCCCGCGCGATCCGGCGGCCCGCCGCCTCCGTCTGGCCCGGCTGGTGCTGGATGCGGAGGCTTTGTGGCGCGGCCTCTGGCGGCCTTTGACGGCGGGCGGCCTGTTCCTGGCGCTGGCCTGGATGGGCCTGTTCATCGCCATGCCGGCCTGGCTGCACGCAATGATGCTACTGGGCACGCTGGGCGGCATCGGTTGGCTGGGCTGGCGTGACCTGCGCGGATTCCGCCGTGCGACGGTGGAGGAAGCGCGCCGCCGGCTGGAGCAGGACAGCGCCCTGCCGCACCGGCCCTTGACCCAGTTGAATGACGGCATTGCCGGCGGGGCCGGCGATCCGCTGGCCCATGCCCTGTGGCGGGCCGCACAGGAACGCGCCCGCAAACAGGCGGCCCATACAAAGCTGGGCGCCCCCCGCCCGGTGGTGACAGCGCGCGACCCCTGGGGCCTGCGCGCCATCCCCGTGCTGCTGCTGGCCGTGGGTGCCACGCTGGGCTGGGGGGAATTGGGCAGCCGCTTCACATCCGCCCTGCTGCCCAGTGTCGGCCTGTCGCAGATCGGCGTGCCCACCACGCTGGATGCCTGGGTGAAACCGCCCGATTATACCGGCCAGCCGCCGATCTTCCTGACCAGGCAGAAACCGGCGGATGGCGGGGAGACAGCGCTGGTAGCCCTGCCGCAGGGCAGCACCTTCACCGCCCGGCTGACCGGCGGCTATGGCACGCCCAAGCTGAAGGTCAATGGGGAGGAAGTGCCGTTCCAGCCGGTGACCGGTGGTGGCTGGCAGGTGGAACAGGCCGTCCGGGAGGGGGAGCGTATCGCCATCCGGCAGGCCGGGCGGGAGGTGGCGGGCTGGGATATCCAGGTGGTGCCCGATACGGGCCCCGGCATCGCCTTCCGCACCCCGCCGTCGGTGACGGAACGCCAGGCCGTGCGGCTGGATTATACCGGGGCCGATGATTACGGCATCACCAGCGTCACCGCCACGGTGACGCTGGACAGCGACGATATCGCCCCCACCATCGACCGCACCCCCATTGACATCCCCCTGCCCGTGCCGGCCCGCAACAAGCGGGAAGTGACCGGCGTGGGATATGAGGATTTGACCGGCCATCCCTGGGCCGGGCTGCCGGTGCAGATTCGCCTGCGCGCCCAGGATGGCGCCGGGCAGACGGGGCAGAGCAGTGAGCGCAAGCTGGTGCTGCCGGAACGGGTGTTCAACCACCCGGTGGCCCGCGCCATCATTGACCAGCGCAAGGCGCTGATCCAGGCCGGCGATGCCGCCCGCCCCATGGCCGCGCGGGAGTTGAACGAGATTTCCGCCCGCCCCGGTGCCTATAATGGCGATCCGGTCGCCTTCATGGGGCTGCGCGCCGCCATTGCCCGGCTGATGCTGAACCAGTCGCCCGGCGCGCTGCCCAGCACCGTGGCCCTGCTGTGGGATGTGGCGCTGCGGATTGAAGATGGCGGCGTGGCGCTCAGCGAACGCGACCTGCGCAGCGCTCAGCAGGAATTGATGGAGGCACTGGACCGCAACGCCTCTGACGCAGAGGTGGAACAGGCCATGCAGCGCCTGGAACAGGCGATGCAGCAATTCATGGATGCGCTGGAACGCCAGGCGCTGGAACAGGCCCGCAACGGCCAGCCCCCGCAGCAAGCCCAAGCCCCCACCGATCCCAACACCCAGGTGATGAGCCGGGAGGATGTGGAACGGATGGTGCAGCAGATGCGCGACATGGCGCGGGCCGGCGGCCGGGAGGCGGCGCGGGAAATGCTGTCGCAGTTGCAGCAGATGATGGAAAATCTGCAAAACGGCGCCCCGCCCCCGCCGCCGCAGACGGCGGAAGATGCCGCCCGCCAGCAGGCCATGCAGCAATTGTCGCAGAAGCTGCAGGACGTGCAGCGCCAGCAGCGCGAATTGCTGGATGAGACATTCCGGCAGGCGCAGGAAGCCGCCCCGCCGGAACAGAACATGCAGATGCCGGGCTTCGGCCTGCCCAACCGCCAGGGCCGCCGCCCCAGCCCGCAGCAGGGGGAGCAGGGCCAGCCCGGTGGCCAACCACCCGGCCAGGGGGCGCAAGGCCAGGGCCAGGGAACCGGCGATGCCGCCGCCCGTCAGCAGGCCCTGCGCCAGCAACTGGGCGAGGTGATGCGCCAGTTGGGGGAGATGGGCAACGGCCAAATCCCCCAATCGCTGGGCGATGCCGAACGCGCGATGCGGGAGGCGCAGCAGGCCTTGGGCCAGGGCAATGCCGCCCAGGCCATCCCGTCACAGAATCAGGCCCTGCAGCAATTGCAGGAAACCCTGCAAGCCATGCAGCAGCAGATGGCCAACCAGCAGGGCCAATCCGGCGGCCAGCGCACCCAGACCGGCCGCCAGCAAGGCCGCGACCCGCTGGGCCGCCCGCTGCCCGGCAATGGCAATATGGGCGGCGAAGACGTAAAAATCCCCACCCAGGGCGATGTACAGCGCGCCCGCGAAATCCTGGAAGAACTGCGTCGGCGGGCGGGGGAACAGAACCGGCCGAAGCAGGAGCGGGATTATATTGACCGGTTGCTGAACCGGTTTAATGGGGGGTGATGGGATCGCCAGCGGAGGCCCTCGCTGGCGATCCCATCACGACGAACTACCCGCAGAACTCTATCTATAGTCTGTAGACTCATAGTGTTCTCATTACAGATACTATAGCGATGATGAAAAATGAATCGCCGCAAGAGGGAGCACTGCACCTCATCGTCGCCAGAAATATAAAGGAAAGGCGATTGAAACTTGGCTTCTCACAAGAGGAGTTGGCTGAGATTTGCGGATATCACCGAACTTATATTGGCTCCGTCGAGAGGGGAGAGCGAAATATAACGCTCTCAACATTGGATTCTTTTGCAAAGGCGCTGGGCGTGTCACCCATCGATCTTTTAAGGACTAAAAATGGCTGATTTGAAAGATGTAAAACGAACGCCTGAAAGCTCCCTAAGCGAAGATATGCTTGCTTTGTGCCGAAGTGTCGATGCCAAACGCCCCAAGACAGTAATCGACCACATATTGAAATATGGATTGATATCAACTGAAGAGCTAAGCGAAATTTACGGTTATGATCATCCACCTCGTGCCATTCGAGATGTACGCGAGAATGGAATCCCGCTTATTACTCATAACGTCATTAGCCCAAAAACAGGCCGTCGAATGGGGGCCTATACCTTCGATGATATTTCTAAAATTAAAGCCGGACGGGTCGGAGGACGGAAAGCGTTTTCAAAGAAATTTAAACAAGAATTGATAGATCAATATGGATCCCGTGACACAATAACGTGTGCATATTCAGAGGAAAGATATCTTCAGATAGACCACCGCATTCCTTATGAAATTGCCGGCGATAATCCGGACCCGCTTGATCCACGTGACTTCATGTTGCTTGATGCGTCCTCAAACCGCGCAAAAAGCTGGTCCTGTGAGCATTGCGATAATTTTCAGACCAAACTTGACCCGAGTATTTGTCGATCGTGCTTTTGGGCTTCGCCGGAGGACTACGCCCATATCGCGGAAATCCCGTCCCGTCGGGTCCATGTGGTTTGGACAGGCAACGAGGTTACCGATTTCGAGCAATTGAAGGAGAGGGCTGAAACAGCGGGGCTGGAATTGTCCACCTATATCAAGACCATCTTAAGCAAATAACGTCTTCTGAACGGAATGCGGTCGGTAAATGTCGATCTTTTCGCTTCTCAGCATCCTGGAAGCATACAGGCTTTCAATTGTTTCCGCCGTTCCGCCGCTGATTGTTGATTGTGAAGACCTGCCAGCATGGAGTGCAAGATGGTCGGCATTGATGCTGGCAGGTAATGGCTCACCATAAGTCTTTTCACCAGTCTGCCCATCGTATGAGAGAATATAAGGAATATGTTGGGCGTTAAAATGGTGTAATCCGTCAATGAGCCTTTCGCGCTCCAACCCTGCCGCGTAACGTTTATCAGTGCCATATGTCGTGCCCTGATAAGGCGGATCCATATAAATCAGATCAAGGCTGGTTGCTGACGTCACACAATCCCGAAAATCACCTTGAAACAGAAGAACACGCCCCTTCAACAGCTTGCTGACAGCATGAACCGTTCGTGTGACCCTGTCGGGCTGCATCCCGGTACGACGCTTATCTGCTGACTGCGTGAAATGACCATTCTTGTTGAAGCGAACGGCATTCTTTACGCAGCGTGCCACCAGATACAAAAACATCACGGGATCGTTGTTTTCGTTAAATGCAGCCCTGACTTCGTTGAAGTGGCCGGCACCGACATTGAACTGCGCGTGCCATAATTCGGAATATCGATCCGACAGCTCGCCAGGCTCTTCAATGATCAGCCGCCAAAGTGCGATCAGAGGCGCAGAAATATCACCGATCACGAAGCGTTCAGCCAAACCATGCTTTGCCGCATAAAGCGTCACAGCAGCCGAGCCCGCAAACGGCTCATAGAGCGTCTGCACAGCGTTTGGAAACAGGCTGCAGATGCGGGGGGCAAGAGCCCGCTTGCTGCCTTGGTAGGGAAGAGGTTGGAGAGAGAGAGGCTTATTCATAAGCCGCAACATGCTATCAATAGTCATCACATGTCAAGGTGTCGTGGCGAGAATAGCGCGGGCTGTTAGGCTGCGCTGAATATCAATAATTGCTGTTATGTCAGAAAAATCGTGGTGCGCCCGGCAGGACTCGAACCTGCTGCCTCCAGTTTAGGAAACCGGCGCTCTATCCTGATGAGCTACGGACGCAAACCACGGGGGACGATATAGCGTCATTCGGCGGGGGACGAAAGGGTGAAACTGTCAAAAAATCACCCTTCCCTGCCGCAGCGGCGGCCCCGGCGTCACATCAGGCCGGCGCTTTTGAAGCTGACATAGCGGCCACCCTTGCCGATGATCACATGGTCATGCACCACCACGCCCAGGGCCGTGGCGGCGGCCATGATCTGTTTGGTCATCTCAATATCCGCCCGGCTGGGCGTGGGGTCGCCGCTGGGGTGGTTGTGCACCAGAATCACCGCAGAGGCGCTGAGTTCCAGCGCCCGGCGCACCACCTCTCGCGGATATACGGGTGTGTGGTCCACCGTGCCGCGCTGTTGCACCTCGTCGGCAATCAGGGTGTTCTTGCGGTCCAGAAACAGCAGGCGGAACTGTTCCACCGGTTCATGCGCCATGGCCCCGGCGCAGTAATCCAGCAGCTTCTGCCAGGATGACAGGATGGGCTGGCCGATCACCTGTTGGCGCGCCATGCGCAACCCGATGGCCCCCACCACCCGCAAGGCGGCGATGATGCCATCGGAAAAGCCGAAGCGGGCCTTCAACTGTTCCGGGCTGGCCTGGGTGACGGCCCACAGGCTGCCGAACGCCGTCAGCAGTTCCTTGGCCAGCGGCTTCACATCGCGGCGGGGAATGGCCTGGAACAGCAGCAGTTCCAGCAATTCATAATCCTGCAGCGCATCCGGCCCGGCGGACAGGAACCGTTCCCGCAGCCGGTCGCGGTGGCCGTGATAATGCGGCTTTTCCGCCTCTGCCCCGGTATCGGCGGTGGGTTCCGCGGCTGGGTCTGGCGGGGGGGATTTGGCAGCCGTGGCGGCTTTGGCGGGTTTCGCCTTGCGGCGGGCGGGGGCATCGCCGCCGCCGGCCAACATGCGGGCCAGCAGATCATCGTCTGCTTCCACCGACGCGGCCATCGCCTCGCCCAGCGCACCCTGTTTGCCCGTCATGCGCAAAACCCCAGCTTACCCGCCCCGCTGCATACTTGATTACAAGTGTCGGCGGGGGCGGGCAAGGGGGCAGGTGTAAAAACTGCGCCGGTTACCCGGCAGAAGTGTGGTGTCTGAGGGTCTGTCCAAAGAATTATATTTTATTTCAATGGTTTACATTTTTATTCTCAGCATCGCCGTCACCCCGGCGAAGGCCGGGGTCCAGTTCGTAGAGCACAGGGCTTGTGATTCTGGACCCCGGCCTTCGCCGGGGTGACGGTGAGGAGACAGTAAGGGCTTGATAAAAAATAAAAACTTCTCAGCCGACCGCTGAGGGAACAAAACCCATCAGCCCCCGATCAAGGCTGATTGGTGTAGGGCGGCTTGGTGTAACCGGCCGGGGACAGGGTGAAAATCTCAAACCCGTCCTTGGTGACGCCGATGGAATGTTCGAACTGGGCCGACAGGCTCTTGTCCCGCGTCACGGCGGTCCAGCCGTCCGACAGCACCTTCACGGCATAGCCGCCGGCATTGATCATCGGTTCGATGGTGAAGAACATGCCTTCTTCCAGCACCACCCCCCGGCCCTTCTGGCCGTAATGCAGCACAGACGGCGCGTCATGGAAAACGCGGCCCAGACCATGGCCACAGAAATCCCGCACCACCGAATACCGGAAGCTTTCGGCATAGGACTGGATGGCAAAACCGATATCGCCCAGGGTAGCCCCCGGCTTCACCACGGAAATGCCGCGCATCATGGCATCATAGGTGACATCGACCAGCCGGCGCGCCTTCAGCGCCACATCGCCCACCAGATACATGCGGCTGGTATCGCCGAACCAGCCATCAACGATAACGGTGACGTCGATATTGGTGATATCGCCGCTGACCAGCCGCTTGGGCCCCGGAATGCCGTGGCAGACGACATGGTTGATGGAGATGCAGGAGGCCTTGGTATAGCCCTTATAACCAACGGTGGCCGACGTGCCGCCATTATCCAGCACATATTGCAGGATACGGTCGTCCAGTTCCTCCGTCACCGCACCGGGCACGACGAAGGGGGTGATGTAATCCAGCGTCGCCGCTGCCAAACGGCCGGCGCGGCGCATCCCTTCGAAATCCTCCGGCTTGTGGATATTGATGGGGCGCCGCTCTTCATAATCGTCGGCCATATCGCTGTCGGTCATCACGTCTGCTTGCTCTCTGCTATACCGAGGCCGGCTTTGCCCAGCCGGCCATCTTCCTTCTGCTGCAACCTTACACGCGCCACGCCACCGCGTCCAACCCCCGCCAGGGCGGGAGGCGCCATGCGGGGACGCGCAGGGCCGGGCAGCAACCAGGGCAGGGTCATTTTCAATGAAACCGGCCGGCACCTGCGCTATGGTTCACGCCATCATGACCGACGACCTGATCCTGCCGCCCCCGCCCGCCCCGCCGGAACCCTGCCGCATCTGCGGCAAGCCGGAAGATCTTTGCCTGTGTGCCGAACTGGCACCGGAGCAGACCCGCCTGCAATTGCTGATCCTGCAGCATCCGCAGGAACAGGATGTGGAGCTGGGCACGGCCCGTCTGCTGTCCGGGCAGATTGAAGGCTCGGTGGTGAAGGTCGGCCTCTCCTGGCCATCCTTGTCCAAGGTGCTGGGCCGGCAGGTGGACCCCAAGCGCTGGGGCGTGCTGCATATGGGCAGCAAGGAAGAGGTGGCCAAGGTGCCGAAGGGCGGCATCGCCGTGTTCGGCCGCAAGGATATCTCCCCGGATAGCGACCTGATCCTGGCCGATCTGGAAGGCATTGTGCTGATCGACGGCACCTGGAGCCAGGCCAAGACCCTGTGGTGGCGCAATGCCTGGCTGCTGAAGCTGCGGCGCATCGTCATCCATCCGGATTTCCGCTCCGCCTATGGCACCGTGCGCAAGGAACCGCGCCGCGAAAGCGTTTCCACGCTGGAGGCCGGCGCCTTCGTGCTGGGCAAGCTGGAAGGCGACCCTGGCCTGCAGGAACGGCTGCTGGAACCGTTTGAGGAATTGCTGAAGCGCTGGCGCAACCGCCGCCGTCCCGCCGCCAAGCCGGCACCGGTGGCCGAGGGCTGAGCGAGCCCTTAGAACGGCCCAAACGCCTGATAGAACAGGCCGACGCCCAGGAAGATCGCCAGCCAGATGGCGGTCTTCCACAAGATGCCTTCCCGTGGCAGACGGTGCCAATTCCTGAATAACAGGAGGGCAAGCACCATCACGGAACCAATAAGGGCGAGCATCTGATTTTCTGTCATGCCTGTCGATGTGGGGTGCGCTCTGCTTCCCATCAAGACCGGACAGCCCCCCAATCTTACGCCGCCACGGCATAAGAGTTGCATACACCCCCACATCCTACCCGTCAGAACGGGGCATCCGGGACAAGGCATGTGTGGGGAAGCCGCCGGATAGAGAGTTTTCCCCTTCCCTGCCACGGCGCGGTCGGCAAAGCCTGCCCCCTGGCATTGGGCAAAATTTGCCCAGCAGCAGCAGGAAGTGACCATGGATATCCGGTCCTTGCTCGCCAGCCGCACGCGCTGGCAACCCGCAACGGAAACGGCCGCCACCAAGGCCAACCAGCAGGTGGCGGAAACCAACACCAGCACTGGGACCAGCAGCACCAGTGGCACGACAGGTGAAACCGAGAAGACAGGTCAGAAGGGTGGCCTGTCCGGCACCGGTGGCAGCACGCTGGGCCCCTTGACGACGCTGGCCATGCCGTCGGCCGACAGTGTGGCCGCCGATAAAAAGCAGTTGGGGGATGAACTGAGCATGACGCTGGCCATTGCCGGCATCAAAACCACCCCACCCATCGATTTTTCGACGGACCCCAGCGGCAATGTCACCGTGTCTGACAGCGACCCGCGCGCTGGCGACATCCGCAAGGTGCTGGACAACCAGCCGGAGCTGAAACAGCGCCTGAACAAGTTGGTCTCCGACGCCCAGTTGATGGAACATGGCGCTGCCGTTCAGGGCTGGTACAGCCAAGTGAATGCTGGCACCTCTGGCGAGCAGGCCAACAAGAACCTGATCGCAGCAGCCAAACAGATTGACGCCGCCAAGGGCTTCACGCTCAGCGATGAAGGCATGAGCCTGGAGGTGGAGGGCATGGGCGCCAAGCTGATGCAGGCCGACGCCGCCCCGCCCTCGGATGATGAGAAGATGTGGCGGGAAACCCTGCGCCTGACCAATCGCAAGCGCGATAGCGGCGTGACCGCCGCCACCAAAGAGGAAAAGCAGGCAGAACAGGCCGACCACTCGGACCAGACGCGCCGCAAAGGCAAGGCGCTGGGCAAGCAAGCGGAAGAGGAGAAGCAGAGCAACGAACAGGTCCGGGAGGCAACTGAAACCATCTTCCGCCAGACCGAACTGGGCATGGCCGCCATCAGCCCCGCCAAGGCCGACGGGGCCGGAACGGCAACCGCCGGCTGATCCCCGTCACACAGACGGCTGCGGCTTTTCATCCAGCAGCAGTTGCAGGAAGGCCAGGTCCAGCCAACGGCCGAACTTGGCCCCCACCTGCGGCATCAGCCCCACCTGCTGGAAACCCAGATCCAGGTGCAGGCGGATGGAGGCGGCATTGCCCGCCTCGATCCCCGCCACCATCACATGCTTGCCCAGAGCCCGCGCCCGCCCGATCAGGGCCAGCATCAGGGCCCGGCCGATACCACCGCGCCGCCGGTCACCGCGCACATAGACAGAATGTTCGACCGTGTAGCGATAACCATCAAAGGCCCGCCAATCCCCGAAGGAAGCATAGCCCAGCACGGTGCCATCCCCTTCATCCACCGCCACCAGCACCGGATAGCCCTGCTGCTGCCGGTCCCCCATCCAGGTTACACGGTTGGCTGCATCCACCAACACCTCATTCCAGATGGCGGTGCTATGGGCGACGGCATCATTATAGATGGCAGCAATCGCCCCGGCATCCGCCGGGGCGGCATCACGGATCAACATGGTGTATGGGCTTTTCCTTGCGGACAGATGCCCCATTTAGCGTAAGCTTGGCAGGCATGGCGACGGGAAAACGGTGGTTGCAGCACATTCTTCCCTCACACGCCCTTGCCATCGCCCCACAGGTTCGGCTACGGTCCCGCGCCATGGATGCCCGCTTGGCGGAATGGTAGACGCCAGAGACTTAAAATCTCTTGCCCTCCGGGGCGTGCCGGTTCGAGTCCGGCAGCGGGCACCAACATGATTTGGTTACGTAAATCCGATCTCGGACAGATGAGAGCAAAAGCGGATTTACCAACGCCCCCGATACCGTCCCTTATCGGCGTGGGCAAAACAGCCCGGAAACGCGGGCACCCATCCCTGTCACCGGCATTGGATCACCGGCATGGGCCCTATCCGCCGCTGGCATGAACGGCAACACCATTGCCCACCTGCCGACATCGTCGCCCCCTGGACAGGGAGACAAAGCTCAACAGTGATGTGGCGGACGATCTCAGTTGGATGAAAAATTCATTCAAAAGTCGCATTATGGTCATTTTAATAAAATTTCAGATTCTTTTAAGGAATTCATTGCATCTCTAAGATGCGGGTAATATGATCAAAATAGCCCAGGTGGAAAAATAGCCATACACTTTTTCCATGACAAGGGCGCCTGAATCCTAAAAGAGGAGCGTGTGAGATGAGCAACATCGTGTTGCCTGGACTGACTAACCTTGGTCAGTCATATGATGTATTTGATCTTTACGCCAATCCAGCCAGTTGCGGATTACAACTTTTTGACTGGACCGAGATACAAAATACAAAACAGTTCATATTTGGCGACACCAGTTATTTATATCCAAATAATTATGTATCTGTTGAAAATTTAAACCAAACATATACGAAAAAAAGTTTCGGAAGAAGCATCAGTTCTTATTCAACTAATTTCAGTAGCGAAACCGGTCTCTCGGGAGATTATGGTTTTTTCTCAGCCTCCATATCGGTAAATTTCAGCGAATCCAGCCGAAAAAGTACGAACCAATCCTTTGTCTCCATCCGATGGATCAATTCCCTGTGGAGGGTGGGTTTCGACCTACAGACCCCCCCCTTACGGCCGGAATTCAAACAGGATTTACACAGCCTGCCGCCGGCCAAGTTCTTCAATAAGTACGGCACACATTATTTGAAAAACGTGATCGTCGGCGGTAGAGCCGACGCCTCTTCCACCGTTCTGAGTACAGCATTTCAGGACAGCACCGACCTTCAGGTGGCGGCTGAGCTGTCGTACAAATCAATCCGTGGCAGCATCACCGCCATCGAGAAAGCAAGCCACAGCACCCAGCTCGACACATTCGCCTCCAACAGCACCACCACTTCCTTCTGCGTCGGCGGCATCAGTTCCCTGTGGGGGACAGTCATGAACGGGGCAGAGGCGTTCCATGCCTGGTCAGCGACCATACCGTCAGCCCCTGTCCTGTGCGACTTTGATGGCAACAGCCTTGCCCCGATCTGGGAGCTGTGCACGGATAACCAGCGCCTTAACGAACTCCAGCAATATTACACCAACTACTTGAAGTTCCGGCTGGATTACCGGCTGCTGACCAATCTTCAAGGGTGTGGTTCCGACCAGGGCAGCGGTGCTTCCCGCGATGTCAGCTTCTTCCGGCCATCGGCGGCGGGGCTGGGGGAATATTTCTGGATCGGCCAATCCGCACAGAGCAACTATGGTCAACTGGAAGCGGGAAGTGCTGTCGTCATCGTCAGACCTTCGCACCCGCAAGCGGTGTCGGCGCCGGTGTCGTGGGAGCCGGTCTGGAATGACAAGGGATCCGGGGCGGATCGAAATTATTCCCTTTGGCGCCCCATCGCACCGGTTGGGTACGTCGCGCTGGGCCATCTGGCCCGTTTCGGGGTCGCGGACTATAACCAGCCATCCGCCGAGGAAACGCAGGGTTTCGTCTGCGTGCATGAATCGCTGGTGGTCGACGCCACCTCGGGTTCCCTGGCCTGGAATGACCAGGGCAGCGGGTCAAAGGCGGATGGGGCAATCTGGGATATCGTCCCCACCAACAAGGGGGATGGGGTTACGGCTGGAACCTTCTTTGCCTGCCAAGGTTATGGCACCCCACAGACCCCCTTGCTGAACGTCTATTGTCTGTCACGGATGCGCACCAACAACGTCTATACCTGATCGCACCTGTACCAGGGGGCGGTGCCACCGGCCTGCCCCCTGGCTTTGCCAAACAACCACGGCATTGACACCAGGGACACAAAGCAAAACAAACATGCCCCTGTCCTTGTCCCGGCGGCAGAAAATACGGACCGCTGCGATTATTCAAATCGCCCGACATCGAACAGGAAAGCCTCCCCCGCTTCGACATCAAGGTTGCGCCAGCGGGCGGCAAGCCCGGCGCCCCCTAACTGTTCCAGCCAGCGCGAATAGGTACCTTCCAGCACGTGGGCCAGCCAGGATGGCGCCTGGGCCGGTTGGTCGGGCAGCACCGGTACCGGATAGGCGCCATGGGTGATGTGCAATACATCCCCGGCATCCGTGAACTCCACCCAGCCCCAGCCGATCTCCCGCCACAACGCGGACGCCGCCATCTGCACCTCTGACAGGGAGGTGCAGGGCGGCAGCGGCGTGACGTCGGCCAGCCTGGTGCCCACCGTGCGGTAGAAACAGGCCTGGGCTTCCGGCAGATCCAGCAACACCGCCACATCCTGGGTCAGCACCGCCAGCAGCGTGCGCCATTGCGGCGAACAGGAATGGCTGACGAAATGCTCCAGCGTGCGAACAGTGCCCTCATCCATCGAGGGGACTGTCGGGCGCCTGTTGAACAGCATCTTCTCAAACATTCCCTTCATCCTCGCACAACCATGACCGTCAATCCCCGATGGAGGCACGCAGCCCAACCAACCCTGCCCCCTCCGTCCAGTCGGCTGCCCGGCGCAGCTTCACCGTGCCGGTCAGGGCGATGCCCGTTGCCAGGCGATATTCCAGCGATCCTTCCAGGTTATAACCGATACCCGTGCTGGACTGGCCTGCATAGCCGGTAGCAAAGGCGGGATCGGTTTTCGCCCGATCCGGCACCAGGGCCAGCAGGGCCTTCTGGCGGTTGCTGTCGGTCGGGAACAGTTCCACCCCATCTTCGCGGAAGTAGCGCATCCCGATCCCTGCCCCCAAACTATATTTCAGATCCCCCTCCTGCCCGCGATATTCCACCGGGAAGGTGACGGCATAGAATTCCTGCGGGCTGAAATAGCCGCCATGGCCAAAGCTGAAATGGCGCAAGTTGCGGTCATAGGACATGCTGGTCAGATTGGCGCCCAGCGTCAGCTCTGACGTGGGTGTGCGCAACAGGCGCAAGAAGCCGCCCAGGCTGGCCTCCAGCTTGTCATTATTGGCGACATTGATACCTTTCAGGTCGGCATAGCTGACATCGGCGTAAAAGCCGATCAGACCGGTATCATAGACCGCCCCGATGCTGCCGCCGGTACTGTCGATGGCGCCCCAGCGCTCCCCTGTCAGCGGATCGCGCGCACCGCCATAGGAGAGCAGGCTGTCGGTCACTGGACGACGTTCCGCCTTCAGCCGCAGTTGCAGCGCATCCGTCAGGTGCGGTTGCCAACTGATCCCCCCTTCCAGCCGGGTCTTTTCCAGTCCCAGCGGGGTGGAGCCGATATCCAGTTGTAAGCTGCCGCGCTGATAGGCCAGGTTGAAGGCGACACCCTGATCCTGCTGATCGGCCGGCTTCAGGGCATCTTCAACAGACCGGAACATGCCGCTCCCGAAAAGACGCCAGGCTTCCGCACCATTGCCGAAGCCGCCGGCATCCAACCGCACCGCCGTCGCCTTGGCGGTCAGGCGGTCGCCGCCGAACAGCGGCAGGGAGGCGCCGGCCGTGGCCGTTATCTCCATCAGTCGGCTGCTGCCGCCGCTGCCGGAACGGGTGCGCAGGCCCCCTTCGGCGAAAAGCTGCGGCGCCAGGGCCGTGCGGGTGGCCTCGCGCTCCTGTTCGATGGCCACCAGCAACCCATCCTCCGGCACCGCCGGGGCGGCGGTATCCATCTTGTTGCGGAACGGGTTGTTGGCGGCGGTTTGCGGGGCGGACCCGCTATCGGTCAAAGCCGCCAGCCGTTCATTACGGGCCCGGTTCAAACTGGCCAGCGCCGCGCGGTCATTGCCGTCGGCGCGCAACAACTGGGCCTGCCGCAGCATCAGGGCGGCATCATCGGGGGCACGACGCAAGGCGGCGCTGACAATGGCCTGGGCCCGGGCCGGCTTGCCGGCCGCCAGCGCAACATCCGCAGCGGCCTGGGCCGCATCCACATTATCCGGTTCCCGACGCAGCAGCCCTTCATAGAGGGCCAACGCCTCCCCTGGCCGATCCGCACTCTGGTAAAGTCGGGCCAGGGCCTGGGTCAGCACCGGATCGCTGGGCCGATCGCGGAACAGCGGGGCCAGCGCATCATAGGCATCGGCATAGTTGCGCTGCTGGCGTGCCTCGTCGGCACTGTCCACCGCCATGGCGGTGCGCAAGGCATCCACCGCCTCCCGCTCCGTGGCAGACAGGTCGGCGCGCATGTCCAACTGGCGCAGGATGGCGGCAGCATCCGGGCGTTGTTTCGCCTTCAACAACAACAGCGCATATTGGACCTGGGCCGCCGGCGACACCTGCGGCCGCAACAATTCCGGCCGCAGCAGCGCCAGCCCCTCCGGCATGGCGCCGGCATCGGCCAGGGCCGCCGCCAGGGCGCCGCGCGTTTCCGGCCCCGTGGCCTGGGCGCGCAGGGCCAGCAGCCGGTCACGGGCCATCGGGCCGAAGCGCTTGGCCTCGGCGATCGCCGCCTCCATCTGGGCCCGCTGACGCAGATCGCGCAATTCGGGGGTCATTTCACGGGCTGGAATCCGGTCCAGCAACGGCCCGACGGCAGCCCAGTTGCGCCGCTCGCTCTCAAACAGGGCAACGGCGTTCAGGGCCGCGGCATCGGCGGGCCCGGTTTCCGGCAGGGCCAGCGCCATCAGGTTTTCCGCCATCGCCGCTTCATTCTGGCGCAACAGCAGACGGGCATAGTCCAGGCGCAGCCAGGCATCGCCGGGTGTGATAGCCAGCGCCTCGGCATAAAGGCTGCGTGCGCCGGCCGCATCGCCGGCCGCAGCCTTGGCCATGGCATCGGCCCGGATGATGCCGGCCCGCATCCGCGGATAGCTGGGCAGGCGGGCGGCAACAGCAGGCGACAGGTTGGCCAGCAGATCACGCGCCTCCCCCTCCCGCCCCTGCCGCAGCAGGCTGCCCGCCAGGCCATTCAGCGCATCGGCATTGTTGGGATCGGCAGCCAGCACCGTGTGCCAGGCACGTTCAGCCGCCACCTTATCGCCCCGCCGGTCCTCGATATCGGCCAACAGCAGCCAGGCGGCACGCCCATCGGCGCCCCCCCTTGCTGTCAGCGCGCGCACCTTGGTTGCCGCTTCCTCCAGCCGGCCGGCATCGCGCTGGCTGCGCGCCTGGGCCATGGATTGCCAGAATCCGGCGCTATCCAGCGCAGCGCGCCATTTGGCTGCCTCGTTCGGGGCCGCCTTGGCCGCAGCCTCCAGCAGGTCACGCGCCTCACCGAAACGTTCCTGGCGCAGGCGCACCAAACCCAACCCGGCACGCGCCTCCGCATCCTTGGCATCTTCGCTCAAGGCGGCGTTGAATTGGCGTTCGGCCGACGCCAGATCGCCCTTGTCCAAGGCCGCATACCCCCCCGCGCGCGACCGGCCAGCCACGGAGACCGGGCGCGTCGCCTGGGCCAGCCGGTCGGCCACCGGCTTGTCGCCGGGCACCATGGCCAGATAGGCATCATAAAGCGGCCGGTCGCGTTCCTGCGCTTCCAGCCAGATCAGGGCCTCACGCCAGGCACCCTTGGCATCGGGGGAAAGCGGGCCACCCTGCGCCAGGGCGGAAAGTCGGGCGATACCGTCGCGGCGGCTGGATTCGCGGTAGGTCAGCACCTTGGCATAGGCCAGCTTCTCCGGCTGCCCGGCCTTGGGCGCATCGGCCAGACGGGCCAGCCCGTCACGCGCCTGTTCCCAGCCGGCAGGGGTGCCGGCCAGGGTCTGATAATATTCCAGCGCCAACCCGGCCGGCACCTCCGGCCCGCCAAAGCTTTCCTTGTACTTGGCCACAGCCCCGGCGGCATCGCCGGTGCGGGCCAGCCGCCGCGCCTCCGTCAACAGCGCCTGACGGTTGGTGGCCAGATTGACAGCCTGACTGGCGGCGCGCTGCGCCTCCCCACCTGCCGGCTGCTGGCGGGCCAACTCACCCAGCAGCGAGTCGGCGCGGGCCCGGTTGCCCTGGTCGGCCTCCAGTTCCGCCAGCCGGGCCAGCGCCTGGGTATTGCCCGGATCGGTGGCGAGAATGGTGTTCAGCGCTTCACGCGCCAGATCGGGCCGGTCGCGGCGCGACCAGTATTCCGCCTTCTGCAGCAACAGGTTGATGGCATCATCGGCAGCCAGCGCCGGCAGCGGCGCCCCGATCAACAGAACCGACAGCAACAGGCCGACAAGCAACTTTTTCATCAATGCGTCTCCCGGGCGGCTGATGCTGCCAGCCGTTGCCGTGCCCGACGCCGTAGCAGCGCCGAAGCAGTCAATGTAAACAGCCCCACGCCCAGCAGGCTGGCCAGCAGCACCAGCGGCCAGTGGCGCGAAGCGAACCAGAGCGCACTGGTCCAGGCATCCAACTGGCCGACCCAGTAGCGGGGGCCAAGCTGGAAGCTGCGCAACTCACCCCCATTCAGGATGACCAGATCGCCCTGCACCTTTTCTGCCTGGGTTGGCTGGCGCAGTGCCCCCACCAGACGCGGCAGCAGCGCCGGCGACGTGCCGGTGACGGCCACCACCGTGCGCCCCGGCGTCAAGGGCGACTGGAAGGACATCAGGATGCCCAGATCGCCAGCCTGATCCACCAGCGCACGCTCGGCCTCACCCCTTGTGCCATTGCCGGCGGCAACCGGATCATCATTCAGGGCATTGCCGATCCGTTCCAAGGGGCTGACCGTGTTCAAGGCCACGGCCCCCCCCTGGGGACGGGCTGGCGCCCGATCGGCCCAGCGCTGCAACAGGGGCTGACGGGCGAAATCACCGATCAGCAACAGATCACGGTCGCGCAGCACGCTGTCGCTCACCGTGCCGCGGCGGAACTGCACCCGTGTCACCGGATAGCCGGTGGCCGCCCCCGCCAGACCAAGGAAATCCAAGGCGGCCTCAACATCTGCCGGCTGCGGCTGTTCGGGCAGCACCAGCAGCGTCTCCCCCAGATCGGCCATGCGGGTATAGGGAAAACCAGCGCCGGCCAGCAGCGCCAGATTGGGCATGGCTGTGAAATGTGCCACGTTGGAAAGGTCAATCTCCGTATCGGGATCAATGACGGTACGCAGATTGTCCGGGATGGTCGGCTGGCATTCCCCGCGATTGACGGGATAGAGATTGTAGAACAATTCCAACCGGTTGCGGCCATAGAACAGGTAAGGCGGCAGCCGTACCGGCCGTTCACGACGCTGATAATCATCCAGCAATTCGGTACGGAACCAGTCGGTCAACCGGTCTTCACGCAATTTCAGGCTATCGACATAGACCCCGTTCAGCGTGATATCCAGGCGCGACTGCGCCAGATCCAGCCAGTTGCCGCCGGGATAGCGGTAGCGCACCGTCAGGGGCACGCCACGCCCGCGCCAGACGAACAGGTCGGGCGCCATGGCAAAGGAAATCTGCACCGGGCCAGGCCGCAGGCCCTGGCCCTGCAACTGCGTGGGTGTAGCCAGTTCGCTGAGCCGCACCGTGCGGCCGGTGGGAATCCAGCGGGGGGCATCATAGGGCTGGCGGGCAGACGGCACAGGCGCCCGCACCGCCGCCCGATCACCCGTCAAACCGCCGGCGCCGCCCAGCGCCAGCGCCAGCGCAGCAGCCGTCATTTCCTCCTCCGTCCGGCCCAGTACCAGCAACAGCCGGTGGCTGGGGGAAAGCGGGTTGGGGATGACGGCGATGGTCGGCCCTTCCACCGGGCCGGCATCCAGGCCCGGCGGCAGGGTCTGCGGCATGGCAACGATGACGGCATGATCATCGGGCAACTGGTCGCCATAGGCCGGGAAATGCGCCGGACGGAAATCCGCCGCTGCCCCGAACCAGGAAGCAACGATCCCCGCCGCCCGTAACACCGCATCCGACGGGGTGCTGCCCAGAACAAAGGGCAGATTCAAAGCCCGGCGGTCATGATCATCGAAGAAGGGGCGGGGCAGCAGGGAAAGATCGGTGGTCAAGGCCAGCCGCTGCAGGGACAGGCGCAGGGCTGAATTGGCATTGACCATGGCCCAGAGGCTGGAATGCTGGGGATCTTCACAGCCATTGGCGTAATGGCCGACAAATTCCAGCCCGATGCGGTTTTCCTGGCGCAGCACCATCGGGTCGATGGGGATTTCCACCACCTGCCCCTCTGCCGTCTGGGGAGAGAAGGCGACATTGCCCACCATCTCCCCATTGACCGACACCTGCAGGTGGCTCAAGGGCGAGAGCAGGGCCGGAGAGTTGCCCAGACTGAGGCGCAGGGCAGCAGCCGTCGCCACCTCGTCCCGGCGGATGGTGAAATCCAGGCCACGCCGGTCCAGCACCCCGCGGAGTGTCAGGGCCCCTTCCGGTGCCATGCTGGACAGGGGCAGCAATTCCTGTCGGCTGTTGGCGACCGCCAGCGGATCAGCAGCCTCTGCCGCCGGGGCCGCAGCGGGCAAGCCCGCCATCAGGGTCAACAAGCCCAGACCGGCCAGCATGGCGGCCGATGCCCGTCTGCCGGGCCGGCGCAGCCAATGCATAAACAGGTCAACGGCACTGGACAATATACGCCGCAGCGATCGCATCGGCCCCGCCGTCTCCACCTGATCCCAATCCAACCAGGCATCCGCACGGCCAAAGGTGGCCAGCACGAGTTGGCGCAACTGCATCTCGTCCAGGTCGGCGAAGCGCAGGCGGGTGGCGCTGGTGGCATCGGCCATGACCTGTGCCGGCAGCAATAGCGGACGGCCGCGCAGGTTCAGTTCCACTTTGATCTCTGTCCCGGCAGGAGCGGGGGGTTGCTTCATCGGCAGGCAGAGATTGGCCCCCCCCATGGAAATATCGTTGGCGACCCCCTGCACCTGCCGCCCATCGGGCAGATGCAGGACAAGCGGCAGACGCAAACCGATGCGGACATGCCGGCGAGCCTGGCGCTTCTCCAGCCCGGTGGCGGCAGCCGCCCCCAAAATCATGATATTGAACCAGGCCCAGAACATATTGATCAGCAACACACCCATTTCCCCCTCAGCCAATCCATCGGTCACAGCACGGGCAATGCCCCAGCCATAGCCCAGCAGCAGCAGCAGGATGGTGAGGATCTGCGGCAACACGGAACGACGGTCGAAGAAGCCAAAGCCCAGCAACCCGCCCTTGTCGGTAACGTTGAACCGGCCCTTCTTGGGATTGATCAAGGTGATCAGCGTCGGGACCAGCAGATGGAAGGCAAGGATCGTTTCATAGACCTCGCCCCAGAACAGGCTGCGATAGCGCCCCTGAAGGCGTTGGTTGGTGGCCACCGCCATCAGCAGATGCGGGCCGGCATAGCCCACCACCATCACCGCCGATGCCACCATGACATTGATGTTCAGCACCAGATAGGCCAGCGGTGCCGTCAGCACCACGATGCGCGGCAGCGGGAAGAAGAAATGCAGCATGGCATTCAGATAACAGAAGCGCTGCCCCCAACTGAGACCGGGGCCGAATAACGGATTATCCATGCGGAAAATCTGGTTCATGCCACGCGCCCAGCGCGCCCGCTGGCCCAGATGGGCCGACAGGGTTTCCGTGGCGAGCCCGGCCGCCAGCGGCAGACGCAGATAGGCGCTGGTCCAGCCATGGCGATGCAGGCGCAGCGCCGTATGCGCATCCTCCGTCACCGTCTCCACGGCGAAGCCACCTATATCCACCAGTGCCTCACGCCGCAGCACAGCACAGGAACCGCAGAAAAACGCGCTATCCCACAGGTCATTCCCATCCTGCACCAGCCCGTAGAACAGCAGACCCTCGTTGGCCAGCCGGCGGCCGGGTTTCAGGTTACGCTGCACCGGGTCGAGCGAATAGAAATGGTGGGGTGTCTGCACCAGGGCCAGGCGGGATTCGTTCAGGAAGCCGCCCATGGTCATCTGCAGGAAGGCCCGGTTGGGCACATGGTCACAATCGAAAATGGCAATGAAGGGCGCATCGGTCTGGGCCAGCGCATGGTTCAGATTACCCGCCTTGGCATGGCGGTTGTCCGGGCGTGCGATATAATTGACCCCGCAACGGGCGGCAAATTCACGGAACTCCGGCCGGTCGCCATCATCCAGCAGATGCACATGCAGCCGGTCGCGCGGCCAGTCCATGTCCAGCGCCGCCCAGACCGTGTTGCGCACAATCTCCAGGCTTTCATTATAGGTGGGGATCATCACGTCGACGTGCGGCCAGGCGGCCAGATCGACCGGCAAAGGCACCGGCTTGCGCCCCAGCGGCCAGGCACTCTGCACATAGCCCAGCATCATCACCACCCAGGCGTAAATCTCCGCCAGCAGCAGCCCGGTGCCCAGCGCGGCCTGCACCCCATCGGCCACCCCCATGGTTTCAGTAATACGCCACCAGAGGTAGCGGGAACTGAGCAGGGCGGAGACCACCATCATCAGCAGGCTCCAATGCCGGCCAGCCCGGCGCGACAGCACCAGCAGCAAGGCAACCGCCCCGAAGGAGACGACCATCTGCGCAGGCAGCGGCATCGGGACCGCGATCAGCGGAATCGCGAGCAGCAAGCCCAGCAACAGCAGCACCCGCAGCAATGCCGGGTGGTCAGCCCAGCGGTCGAATAAAAAAGACATCGCTTTCATGGGACGGGCACCGCCAGGACATAATGCCGGTAACCGGCCCGGAATTCCGGAGCCGGCGCGACCAGGAAAAGGATGGGATCAAGCAGATATGGAGCGGGCCGCTACCAGGCGGGTGCCCCCTCCAGGACGGGCGTTAACGCAGTCGGGCGAACAGCGCCGGCAGCTTTTGATCCGAACCGCCCCCGGTGGTCAGGCGGTGGAACAAGGCATCGATCGGCCGGTCACTTGCACTTGCACGATCAGCAGGCCGCTCAGCCCGGGCGGACGGCGCAGTGCGACGCGCGGCCTCCGCCCGCGCCACCCCTTGATTAACCGGCCGCGTAAAGGCGGGACGCTGGATGGCCGCGGCCGACATCGGCACGTCCTGCGGCATCTCCACCGGCGCCACCATGGTCTTCAACTTTTCCTCCAGCCGCACATCGAAGGCGGAGGCGAAATCCCGATATTCAAATCCGTCAACGTCAGATTGCGCCAGAAGTCGGGCAATATCAGAGCCGGTTTGTCCCATCACCATCCTCCTTCCTTTGTCTTTGTTTACGGGATATTAACAACACATCTCGCCCAATTAGGTGTAAATGCGTTATCAAATGATCGATTTCATTTGTTTATAGTGAATAAAATTGCGCTGTTTTCGATGGCTAAGTTGGGAATGAGTGTCATGCGGTGTGCGAATGGAGGGTTTATGGTTAATTATTTCCTAACGCAGGTCATATCCTCAAGGAAACTTAATTTGTTTACTCAGCCAATCGCTAGAGGCGATATATTACTCTGTTAATTGGAATTAACTTCTAATTAAAATGCATTTTATGTAATTATATTTCCAAAAACGACCACCTGGTTCACAAGCCTATTTAAATGTATTTATTGCCATGAATTTGGATCGATTTTCCAATCAGGTAACCATTCAAGATAGATAAAATGTCAATAAAAAGCTTTAGGAAACCCTGACCGCTTCCGGGGGCAATGAATATCACCCCGATATAAATAGGCGGAGCGCGCCTTTCCGCCATATCGCCGACCAGATTGGCATGTTTATAGTCCCTGCTGTATCCACGAGCGTTTGGAAACATCACGACCATGATCGTCTCCCCCTCCCGCCGCCATCTGCTGGCCATGGTTGCCATCCTGGCCCCGGCAGGTCTCGTCCCTCTCAGGGCCGGTTGGGCACAACCGGTAGGGGAAACATCAAGTAATAACTTCCAGGCCGCCTGGTCCGTCTATCGCCGCCGCTTCGTGCGGCTGGAAGGGCGGGTGGTGGATAGCGGTAATGGCGGTGTCAGCCATACGGAGGGGCAAGGCTGGGGAATGCTCTTCGCCGAGGCTGCCGGCGACCGGGAGAGTTTCGACAGCCTGTGGGACTGGACCCGAAACAATCTGCGCCGACCGGAGGATGGGCTGTTCAGTTGGCGCTGGCTGCCAGACGCCAACCCGCCTGTTGCCGATCGCAACAATGCCAGCGATGGCGACCTGCTGATCGCCTGGGCATTGCTTCGCGCCAGCCGTCGCTGGCAGGACAGCGCCTATCAGCAGGCCGCCTTGGATCTTTCGGCGGCCATTCAGGAGACATCGCTACTGCGCGACGAGAAAAAGGCTGTGCGGGCCCTGTTGCCGGCGCGGCAAGGATTCCAGCGTGACGGCGGCACCATCATCAATCTGTCCTATTTCGTCTTCCCGGCCTTCCGGGAACTGGCAGCGGCAGAAAAGCAGGCCGGGCGGATGGAAAAAGCAGCCCTTTGGCAGGCGACCCTGCTGGCTGGCCTGTCCCTGCTGCGCCGCGCCCGGTTTGGTACCTACCAGTTGCCACCCGACTGGTTGTTCCTGGGCGATGATGGAGAACTGGCCCCTGCCCCGGACTTCCCCCCCCGTTTTGGGTATGAGGCGGTGCGCATCCCGCTCTATCTCGCCTGGGCCGGGTTGCTGGATTCGGCGTTGGCAACCCCCTACCGCACCCTATGGGCCCAGTCGATTCCCGGCTGGGTCAACCTGTATAGCGATGGGCAATCGGACTATCAGGAACATAACGGCTTCCGTTCCGTCGCGGCGTTGGTGCTGCCGGCTGAAAGCCTGCCGCTGCACCCGCCTGCCGATGGGGTGCCGACGGCGGAGGATAATTATTACTCGGCCAGCCTGATGCTGCTGGCGGCCCTGGCCCGGCGGGAACAGGGCAAGCCGTAAGCTGGTCAGAGAGCGAGGTCAGACGCCCCAGTGGCGGACGCGTCCCGTATCCACATGCACGAAGCTGGACTTGCTGTAGATGCCCACACCGCCCAGCTTCAGATCAACCGCCGCCTGGCGGATACGGGCAAGCTGGCGGCTGGGCAAATCGATATCGATCGCCTTGCCTTCCATATGCAGGCTCTTGGTCGCCACACCTTCGGTCTTGGCCGCCAACATGGCGTTGGTCTTGGGGCAGCGATAGCCGGAGATGACCTGGAACGGTTCTTCCGTGCGCAGGCGCTGGCGCAACTGGAACAGCAGGTCCAGCAGCTTGGGGTCCATGCGGCCCTTTTCGCCGGTGCGCCAGTCGCGCAGCATCTCATTCACGTCCGCCAGGGCCGTGGGCAGGTAACGCCCGTCAGCAAAATAGGTGACGCGCAACTTTTCCCTTGTGTGGGGGGAGACAAAGGAGACAGCGCGCCGGGTGGCGCCCAGCGGGGCGGCGGCGGCCCGGTCGGTGATGATGGTCGGCAGCGCAATGGCGGCACCTGCCGCCATCACAAAGCCACCAAGGGAGCGCAGAAAGCCCCGACGGGAAGCCTCAGGCAAGGGGGAAGTGGTGTCACATGAAAGAGACGAATCGCGTCCGACAAGATTATTGACGCCCAGGTCGGTCGTGTTCGGCCGTTCCACCATGCCCCTCGCCCTTTCCCGATCTCTCTGGCCCCCTGCAACCGTGGCGCTGGGGACACTCCCTTGTCACAAACAAAGCGTTTACCCCGCGCCAATCGCGGGGCACGAATGCAGTGATGGCAGATCGAAGCGGGAGAGGCAAGCAACAAATTGCCCCAGGGATTAATCCGTCTGAAACCGGGAACAAAACGTAAAATCAAGCACAATCAAGGGGTAACGCTACCCATTCCGCTGACGGCGGGTGCCGGGTTCAAACCGGGTGCCGGATTGGCCGGCTGTTGGGGGGCGGAAGCCGGTGCCGTGCGGGCCTCTGCCTCCACCGCATCCAGCTTCACCCGGCTGGCCCGCATGGCGGCGGCCAGCTTGCGATCGCGGCCATAGATGTCAGAGCGGAAATCCACCGTGCCATCATCCTCCACAAAGGCGGTGACATAGGTGATGTGGATGGGAATCGGCTGTTTCAGCCGCACGATGGTGCGTTCCCCGGTCTGAAGCGCCGCGTCCAGCTTGGCCCGGTCCCAACTGGTGGTGTTGGTCAGGCGCAGGATGGTTTCCGCCACATCGAACGGGTTCTCCACCCGGATGCAGCCATGGCTGAAGCTGCGATTCGCCCGGTTGAACAGGCCCTTGGACGGCGTGTCATGCAGATAGATGTCGAACTCGTTGGGGAACATCATCTTGATGCGACCCAGGCTGTTCTTGTCGCCCGGCTTCTGCCGCACGCGATAGGGCAGGCCCTTCATATGGGCCCAATCCAGGGTGGCGGGATCAACCGCGACGGCCCCTTCCGTGCCATTGGCCAGCAATTCGTAATCATGCTTGGCCAGATATGACGGGTCTTTCCTGGCCTTGGGGAAAATCTCGTCCCGCACGATCTTGGCGGGCACATGCCAATAGGGATTGACCTCCAGATAGCTCATATTGCGGGAAAAGACGGGGGTGCGGGTGCTGGTGGTGCCCACCACCACCCGGGCCGAATGCACCACCTTGTCATGTTCAAAGATGGACAGGCCGAAGGCGGCCAGATTGACCAGGATGTAATTCGGCCCCAGATCGCGCGGCATCCAGCGCCAGCGCTCCAGATTCATCATGATCTGGGCGGCGCGCTGATCGGCCGGCACATTCAGGGTCAGCACCGTCTGCTTGCCCATCACGCCATCGGGTTCCAGCCCGTGGCGGCGTTGGAACAGTTTCAGCGCCTGTACCGTCGCCTCGTCGAACAAGGCCGGGTCTTCCGGCACCGGGGCATTGGCCGCCAGCTCCCCGGTGACGCGCAGCCGGTCGCGCAGGGCCGGCAGGCGTTCGGCATCGCTTTCCCCCGGTTTCAGGGAAACCTCCACCATCGGCACCGGTTTCCAGCCGCCAGCGGCCGCCAGGGCGCGATATTGGGCGAGCGCGGTGCGCAGGCGGGCATATTCCGGGCGGGAGGGGGCCAGCGGCAATAGCACACCCGCCGGATCGGTATTGTCAGCCAGCTTCGTCAGCAGCAACTGGCCGTCAATCTCCCGCTTATCCATATAGAGTTCGGTATCCACCTCGCTCGGCTCCAGCCGGCCGGTGGCCAGATCGCGGCCGAAATCCAGGGCGCCGTGCGACAGCAGCACTTCCAGTTCGGCCTGGGCATCGGGGCTGTCGCCCCGTTCCATCAGGGTCTGGATGCGGGCGACACCATAATGGCGCGAATCCAGCCCATCGGCATCGGCCCCCTGCAACAGGGCCAGCAGGGCCGAGGCGCGCGGTGTGGGATGGCCATCCACCACCCAGAGCGGGGCCAGCTTGCGCCCTTCATAGAAGCGGCCCAGGATTTGTAAATCCTGGCCGTCACGGTCAGTCTTGGGCGTGCCGACACCGCCCACCAGCCGCTGCTGCAGGGCCTGACCAAAGTTCCGCGCCGGGGCAGCAGCCGCATCGGCCAGCGGTGCCAGCAACAGCAGACCTGCGATCAGGCCCGCCCGCATATTGGTGGAAGAAACCAGCACCGCCCCCGCTCCCGTTTGATTGCACATACCCTTATCAACGAAGCTATGCCGCAAAAGGGCAGCGCCGTCGCCCGTTTAAAAGATCAGGACAACATGGCGTTTTGGTGATGGGGGGCCAGATATGCGGGGGCCGCAGGGGATTTGCAGCCGCATCATTTTCATTGCTGAGTATCAGTCTGAAAGATTTTTATTCATTCTCAATACCTTACCGCATCCTCACCGTCACCCCGGCGAAGGCCGGGGTCCAGGGGCCACAGGCGTTTCGCTCTACGATACTGGACCCCGGCCGCAGCATGGGTGACGGTGATACAGAAAGTCCAAACATGTAAAGCATTGAAATAATATAAAATTTTCCGAACAGGCAATTAGTCTACGGCCATGATTTTAAACTGAGATATATAATAATAAAAAATCAAAAAACATATAATGAACCCAAGCAAAAATGACAAAACATGCGTTAATATGGCTTTCATATTTACGCCCTCCTTATGAACATAGAGAAAGACATTGACGCTTTCTTTTTCATCGAAAGAAGCGCCCTGTCTTCCCCTCACCCGCCAAAGGCATTCCTTCGTTTGATAGATGTAATGAAATGAAAATGGTTTTTATATGATGGATAGGGCCACATAGGAGAGGTCGCAGGGGATTTGCTTCCCCCTGCGGCTGCTCGGCGGATCAGAACCGATAGGTGGCGCTGACCGTATAGTTACGTGGCTTGCCGTAACGGTACTGCGAATAGAAACCGGTCTGGCTATAATAGGTCTTGTCGAACAGGTTCTCCACGTTGAGCTGAAGCTGCACATCCTCGGTCACGGCATAGCGGGCCATCAGATCGACCAGCACATAGCCATCCTGCTGGAACCGGTACGCCAGACCGGTCACCGGGTTGGTGCCATCGAAATAGACCTTGCTGCGATAATTGACGCCGCCGCCGATGGTCAGCGCTTCCAGCGCGCCCGGCAGCCGGTAGGTGGTGAACAGCTTGAACAGTTTGCGCGGCTGATTGGTGATCACCGCCGCCCCTTGGGCATTTTCGGCGATGAACTGGCTGTAGCCGACGCTGATATTCCAGCCCTCCAGAGGCTGGCCGGAGGCCTCCAGTTCGAACCCGCGGCTGACGGTGCCTTTGGCGGCCTTGTAGGTCTGCTGCGGCAGGCCGCCGCCCGGCGGCACCAGCATGATATCGGGCTCGGCCAGATTATCCTGTTCGATGCGGAACAGCGCCACAGAGGTCTGCAGCGCCTCATCCAGGAAGGCGCTTTTCAGGCCGATCTCATAGGATTGGCCCTGCAACGGGTCCAACTGGGCCAGGGTGCGGTCCCGTTCCGGCTGCGGCCGGAAAATCTCCGTAAAGCTGGCATAGACCCGGTGTTGCGGTGTCAGATCATAGAGGGCGCCGGCATAGGGGATGAAAACATTCTTATCGCCATAATCGCCTTGCACCTGATAGCTGACGCCCTTCTTCTTCCAGGTGGACAGGCGGCCGCCACCGATCAGCTTCAGATCATCGCTGATATTCAGGCGCAGCGCCCCGTAATAGCCGGTCTGCTCCGTCTGTTCCTTTACATCCAGGTTGGCGGTATTGCTGAAACCGGGGTCGGGATAGGTTGCCCCGTTCCAATGTTCGAAATCCTTGCCCGGCGGAAAGCTCAGGGCCGCGAAACTATAGGTATGGCGCTTCTGCTGGCTATGCAGCGCGCCCAGCACCAGTTCATGGTCGCGGCCAAACAGCGGCACCTGCCCCTTGAGCTGGGCGTCATAGCTGTTCTGGATGCTCTGCCCGTCATCCTTGTAGGGATAGCTGAACTGGATATCGCCCGTCGCCTTGTCGACCAGACCGGAGAGATAGAGCAGCTTGCTCTTCTCCGCATTGCGCATCCGGTTGTAATTGGCGACCAGGCTCCAGCGGTCACTGAATTCATGCTTCAGGGAGACGAACAGATTCTCGTTCGTCGTGTCCCAATAGCTCCAGCTTGCCGAGGCGCTTTTGGAGCGCGGCCAGTCGGTCCGCGTGCCATCGGCATAGAAGGTGGGCAAAGCGCCCCAGGACGGGGCGTTTGGCTCCCCTTTCTGGCGGCTGAACCCCACGCGCAGCAGGGTGTCTTCGGTCACATCCACATCGGCCGTGCCATAAAGGGCGAGCTTGCGATTCTCATAGAGATCGACATTGCTCTCCCCTTCTTCGTAGCGGACAACGCCGCGCACCCGCACGCGGCCATTTTCAGTGACGGCACCGCCAACATCGCCCGACAGGTTCCAGTTGTTCCAACTGCCATAGCCGGCAGCGGCATAGCCCGTCCAATCCTTGCTGTCGGCATGTTTGCGCACCAGATTGACGGAGGCCGAGGGCTCCCCGGCCCCGGTCAGCAGGCCGGTGGCGCCGCGCACGATCTCCACCCGTTCATAAAGGGAGACATCGGCCATGGTCTCCCCGGCCCCGCCGCCCAGCGTCCAGGCCAGCGGCACCCCATCGACCTGATAGTTCCGGATCTCAAACCCACGGGCATAGAATTCATTGCGGACATCATCGGTTTCCAGCGCAGAGACGCCGGCGGCCCGGTCGATCACATCGGTGATGCTGACCAGATTCTGGTCCAGGATGCGCTGTGCAGTGATGATGCTGACCGATTGCGGCGTTTCCCGCATGGTCAGCCCCAGGCCGGTGGCCGTATCGATCTTGTCCGGCATGGTGTAGGTGCCGATGACGACAATCTCTTCCACCTTGTCGCCGTCGCGGGCCTGCTCCGCCCCCGCAACATTGCCATAGGCGGCAAGCGCACCGCCCAGCATCAACGCGATCTTCCACTTCATCTCCAGCCCCCACAGCGTTCAATATGCCATGGTTGGTGTTGATAATTTAACTAATAATTATTATCAATAATCTCATGCGAAAGGGCAGAACTGCATTGCCTTGCACCGCGCAAACGCGCCGCCCCGTTCTGGCGGGGCGGCGCCGAGAGACCCGAACCGTTACCGCGTCGGGCGCGGGGTGGGGCCGGAATAATCATAGAAGCCGCGCCCGACCTTACGGCCCAGCCAGCCAGCCTCAACATATTTCACCAGTAGCGGGCACGGGCGATACTTGCTGTCCGCCAGGCCCTCATACAGCACCTGCATGATCGACAGGCAGGTATCCAGACCGATGAAATCCGCCAGTTCCAGCGGCCCCATCGGGTGGTTGGCGCCCAGCTTCAGGGCCGTGTCGATGGCCTCCACCGACCCAACGCCCTCATAAAGCGTGTAGACGGCTTCGTTGATCATCGGCAGCAGGATGCGGTTGACGATGAAGGCGGGGAAATCCTCGGCGATGGCCGCCGTCTTGCCCAACTTCAGCGTCAGCGCCTTGATGGCCTGGAACGTATCATCATCGGTGGCGATGCCGCGGATCAGCTCCACCAACTGCATCACCGGCACCGGGTTCATGAAATGCATCCCCATGAACTTGCCGGGCCGGTCGGTGGAAGCCGCCAGCCGGGTGATGGAGATGGAAGAGGTATTGGTGGCGATGATGGCCGACGGCTTCAGGTTCGGCACCAGCATCTTCAGGATCTGGCGCTTCACATCCTCGCTCTCCGTCGCCGCCTCGATCACCAGATCGCAATCGGCGAAGATGGCGTGGCTGGTGCCGGTTTCGATCCGGGCCAGGGCGGCGTCCTTATCCTCAACCGACAGCTTGCCCTTGGCGACCTGCCGATCCAGGTTCTTGCCGATACCCGCCACAGCCTTGGCCAGTTGGTCGGCAGAGATATCGGATATCTTTACCGTCAGGCCTGCGACGGCGCAGACCTGCGCAATGCCGCTGCCCATCTGACCCGCACCGATAACGCCAACTTTCTCGATCATAACCTATTCCCCCGCGCCGGGTTGGAAACCTATGCGGCTATTCTGCCACGGATGGGGGCGAATTGGCCCCGCGACAAATGTCCAATATGGAAGTGCGCCGCTGCACCTTGCCCCTTAGGGGCCGGGTGCAGCGGCCACAGCCCTTTACTTTGCCAGAGCGGCGGTCAGTTCGGGGACGATCTTGAACAGATCGCCAACGATGCCGTAATCGGCCACCTGGAACATCGGCGCCTCTTCATCCTTGTTGATGGCGACAATGACCTTGCTGTCCTTCATGCCGGCCAGATGCTGGATGGCACC
>CALRQC020000002.1:0-252078 GCA_943370215.1 Azospirillum sp. RU38E | reverse complement strand
ATGCCATTGACAGGGATTGTCCCATTTTATAAAACACTATCCCATAAATGAGAATGGGCGATGATCGCCCCTCCAGGGAGTGGACAGCATCATGGGCTTTCCCCTTATCCGCGACGTTCGTGCCTATGTGGTGCGGGGTGGCGGTGCCGATTATCATGACCAGGGCGATGGCCATTGGATCGACGACCATATTGCCACGCCGATGAGCCGGTACCCGGAATATCGGCAGAGCCGGCAGAGCTTTGGCATCAATGTGCTGGGCACACTGGTGGTGGAGATCGAGGCGGCCGATGGCACGGTGGGTTTTGCCGTCACCACCGGGGGTGAGCCGGCCTGCTATCTGGTGGAAAAGCATTTCTCCCGCTTCCTGATCGGGCGTTCGCCGGTGGAGGTGGAGAAGATCTGGGACCAGATGTATTTCGGTTCCCAATATTATGGCCGCAAGGGCCTGGTGGTGAACGCCATTTCCGGCGTCGACCTGGCCTTGTGGGATCTGCTGGGCAAGCTGCGGCAGGAGCCGGTCTATCACCTGCTGGGTGGTGCCGTGCGCGATGAGCTGACCTTCTATGCCACCGGTGCCCGGCCCGATCTGGCCAAGGAAATGGGTTTCATCGGTGGCAAGATGCCCCTGCATCACGGCCCGGCCGAGGGGGAAGAGGGTCTGCGCAAGAATATCGAGGAATTGGCCACCATGCGGGAGCGGGTGGGGCCGGATTTCTGGCTGATGTTCGATTGCTGGATGGCGCTGGACCTGAACTATGCCACCAAACTGGCCCACAAGGCGCAGGAATACGGCCTGAAATGGATCGAAGAGGCGCTGTCGCCCGACGATTACTGGGGCTATGCCGCGCTGAAGAAGGCAGCCCCGCCGGGCATGTTGGTCACCACGGGTGAGCATGAGGCCACCCGTTGGGGCTTCCGGATGCTGATGGAAATGGATTGCTGCGACATCATCCAGCCCGATGTCGGCTGGTGCGGTGGCGTGACGGAACTGACCAAGATCGCCAATCTGGCCGACAGCCGGGGCGTCATGGTCATTCCGCACGGCTCGTCAGTCTATTCCTATCATTTCGTCATCACCCGGCATAACAGCCCGTTCGCCGAATTCCTGATGATGGCGCCCAAGGCCGACAAGGTGGTGCCGATGTTCCACCCGCAGTTGTTGGGTGAACCGGTGCCGGTGAATGGCAAGCTGAAACTGTCCGACAAGCCCGGGTTTGGTGTGGAGCTGAACCGCGAGGTTGCCCTGCACCGGCCCTATGTGGGGGCGGGGAAGTAACAGACGCCTGGGGTGATCGCCTTTCTGTTTGCGACCGCGTTCCTGGCCTTACGTCTTGTTTTACCGTCATTCCCGCGAAGGCGGGAATCCATAACCCGCTCTGTTGCTTGGATTCCCGCCTTCGCGGGAATGACGGTGGGGAGGGCGGATGGCGACATCATAAACGGGAACATAGACGCTGCTTCTAAAGCGCCTGCCCCCATCCATTTCCGATCACGAAAGCCAAAACCATGAAATTGCTGCGTTACGGCCCCAAGGGGCAGGAAAAGCCCGGTCTGCTGGATGCGTCCGGCACCATCCGCGACCTGTCCGGCCATATTGCCGATATCACGCCCGACACGCTGACGCCGGCCGGTCTGGCCCAGATCGCTGCCATCGACCCGGCCAGCCTGCCGGCCGTGGAAGGCTCCCCGCGTTATGGCATTCCGATCCATGGCGTGCGCAAATTCATCGCCGTGGGGCTGAATTTCGCTGACCATGCGGCGGAATCCAACCTGCCGGTGCCGGCCGAACCGGTGCTGTTCACCAAGGCCGTTTCCTGCCTGAACGGCCCCAACGATCCGGTGATGATCCCGAAGGATTCCCAGAAGACCGACTGGGAAGTGGAACTGGGCATCGTCATCGGCAGCCGTGCGCGCTATGTCAGCGAAGAGGCGGCCTTGGATCATGTGGCCGGTTACGTGCTGATCAACGACGTCTCCGAACGCGCCTTCCAGATCGAGCGTGGCGGCACCTGGGACAAGGGCAAGGGCTGTGACACGTTCGGCCCGGTCGGCCCCTGGGTGGTGACCTCGGACGAGGTGGGCGACCCGCAGGATCTGGATATGTGGCTGGAGGTGAATGGCCACCGCTATCAGAACGGCAACAGCCGGACGATGATTTTCACCTGCCGCCAACTGGTCTCCTATATCAGCCAGTTCATCACGCTGGAACCGGGCGACCTGATCACCACCGGCACCCCGCCGGGCGTGGGCATGGGGCTGAAGCCGGAACCCAAATATTTGAAGGCTGGTGACGTGATCCGCCTGGGCATCTCCAAGCTGGGTGAACAGCGCCAGGACGTTGTGGCCTGGACCCAGGAAGGTGTGGCATGAGCGGCACCATCTATGCCAACCGCTACCAGGGACAGGTCGCCATCGTCACCGGCGGTGCGTCGGGCGTGGGGCGCGACGTGGCGGCCCGGCTGACGCAGGAAGGCGCCCAGGTGGTGATCTGGGACATGAACCTGGATGCGCTGGCCGCCGCCAAGGCCGCCACGGGTGCCGTGGATGCCGTGCAGTTGGACGTGACGGATGCCGATGCCGTGCAGGCCGCGGCCGAAGCCGTGGCGGCCAAGCTGGGCCGGCTGGATGTGCTGGTGGCCAGTGCGGGGATCACCGGTGCCACGGTGCCGGTGCAGGATTTCCCGCTGGATAGCTGGCGCCGGGTGATCGACATCAACCTGAACGGCCTGTTCTATTGCTGCCGCGCGGTGATCCCGCACATGCTGGCGAATGATTATGGGCGCATTGTCAATGTGTCCTCGGTGGCGGGCAAGGAAGGCAACCCCAACGCGTCGGCCTATTCGGCATCGAAGGCGGGCGTGATCGGTTTCACCAAGTCCTTGGGCAAGGAACTGGCCAAGACCGGCATCCGGGTGAACGCCCTGACCCCGGCGACGTTCAAGAGCCCGATCCTGGAACAGCTTCCGCAAAGCCAGGTCGACTATATGCTCTCCAAAATCCCCGCCGGCCGGTTGGGGGAGGTGCATGAGGTGGCAGCCATGATCTGCTGGATGGCCAGCCAGGAATGCAGCTTCACCACCGCGGCAACCTTCGACATTTCCGGCGGACGTACAACCTATTGAAAATATTCTGGGGGCGGTGCGAACAGCACCGCCCTTTTTTTGCATTCATGACAACCCGACAAGAAGCAAGAGCCGCGACACACGCGGCCTGACGGGAGGATGGTACCAATGCCCAATCCATTGATTGGTTTGCTTTTCCATTGGCTGGGCGGCCTGGCGTCCGCCAGCTTTTACGTTCCCTATAAAAGCATCAACCGCTGGTCCTGGGAGATTTTCTGGATCGTTGGCGGCCTGTTCTCCTGGGCCATCGCCCCCTGGATCGTTGCTGGCCTGCGCACCAACGACCTGTTCGGCGTGCTGGGGGCAACGCCGACTGACACGCTGTTCTGGTGCTGGTTCTGGGGCCTGCTCTGGGGTTTTGGCGGTCTGACCTTTGGCCTCACCATGCGCTATCTCGGCCTGTCCCTGGGCATGGCTGTGGTGCTGGGCTTGACCACGGTAATCGGTACGCTGGGGCCGCCGATTTTTGACGGTTCCCTGTTACATCTGGCCCAGACGGCCAGCGGTGGCGCCACCCTGTCCGGCATCCTGGTGACGCTGGTGGGGATCGTACTGGTGGCCAAGGCCGGTCAATCCAAAGAGGCTGAAGGGGCCGGGGGCCAGGGCGGTAGCGTGGCCGAATTCGATCTGCGCAAGGGGCTGGCCGTTGCTGTCTTTTCCGGCGTCATGTCCAGTTGCTTTGCCTTTGGCCTTGCCGCCGGCCAGCCGATCCGTGACCTGACCCTGGCCGCCGGCACCGATGTGTTGTGGCAGGGGCTGCCGGTGCTGTGTGTGGTGCTGGTGGGGGGCCTGACCACCAATGTCCTCTGGTGCGGCTGGCTGATCTTCCGCAATGGCAGCCTGGGTGAACTGGTGGGCCGCGTGCGCGACGGCGGGGAACGCCCGCCGCTGCTGCGCAACTATCTGCTGGCAGCCTTTGGCGGCACGCTCTGGTATCTGCAATTTTTCTTCTACACCATGGGTGAAAGCCAGATGGGGGCCTATGGCTTCTCCTCCTGGACGCTGCATATGGCCAGCATCATCCTGTTCTCTACCCTGTGGGGCTTTGCGCTGAAGGAATGGGCCGGTACCTCGCGCCGTACCCGCAGCTTTGTCTGGTCGGGGATTGGCGCGCTGGTCGGTTCCACCATCATCATCGGTCTCGGCAATGCCCTGGCCGGCGGGGGTGGGGCGGGGCATTAACCCGGCTGATCAGGGGGCGGGGGCATCGGGCAGACCACCGATGTCCCTGACAGCTTGCTCCAGAATTGCCTTTACCCTGGCCGTTTCCGCCGCTGTCCATTGGTCCGCGTGGAAGGCCAGGGCCGCTTTCAGCTTTTCCATGCTCTGCATCACTGGCTCTGGCACCGTGCGCTTGACCATGGCGCGGGCGGCGAATTGCATCCGCGACTGGGCCAGTTCCACCGCATCAGCATTTTCAGCCAGCCATTGCTGCCCAGCCGGGGTAATGGCCAGCGGGCGGCGGGCGCCATCGCCTTCCACATGGGCGATATGCCCTAACTCCTCCGCCATGGTCAGGATCGGATAGACCGAGCCGGGGCTGGGGCTGTAAGTCCCGTGGAAGATGGCCTCGATCGCTTTGATCAACTCATAGCCATGACGCGGCTGGTCGGCCAGCAGGGCCAGCAAGACCAGCCGCAGGTCGCCCGGACCGAAGACTCGTCCGCCGCCGCGCCCGTGCCGGCCATGCCCAAGCCCATTTCCATCCTGATGATGGTCGCCCCGTTCCCCCTGGCGGGCATGGCCACGCCCCCGCATTCCGTCGCGCATGATCTGTAATTCCCCACATCTTGGACCGGATGGTCTGTCCCTGAATCACTCTTGACGTTAAAAACGATATATCGTTTGATCGTTACGTACATAAGTTCAGGAAAGAACATATCATGGAAAACGCGAACGGGGATGAACGGACCCCACGCCGGGTGCGTCACGAATTACGCTTTCGCCAACTGGTCGTATCGGGCGTCACCGATCTTACCCCCTCCATGCGCCGCGTTATGCTGACGGGGCCGGAACTGGAGGGATTCCACAGCCCTGGCTTTGATGATCATGTGAAGCTGTTTTTCCCGCGTTCAGGGGAAGAGGGCCAAGTGAAACAGCCGGCACCGGACGGTGCGGCAGGGGATGACAAACCGATCATGCGGGATTTCACCCCGCGCCATTATGATGCCGCCGCCAACCGGCTGGAGATCGATTTCGCTTTGCATGAGAATGGCCCTGCCATTGACTGGGCGCGGTCCGTCAAACCCGGTGATCTGCTGAGCATCGGCGGGCCGCGTGGGTCTATGTTGATCCCGCTGGCCTTCGACTGGCATTTGCTGGTGGGGGATGAAACTGCCCTGCCGGCCATCGCTCGCCGACTGGAAGAACTGCCGGTGGGTGCCCGCGCCATCGTGGTGGCAGCGGTGGCCGGGCCGGAACATCAATTGCCGCTGACCAGTGCGGCCAACGTCACTTTGCAGTGGGTCCATCGCCCCCTGACAGCGGGCAATGATGCCACTCCCTTCCTGACCGCGCTGGCTGATCTGGAATTTCCGGAGGGGGATTGGTTCGGCTGGATAGCCGCAGAGGCCGGTGTCAGCCGCACCATCCGGGCGTGGCTGGAAACAGAGCGTGCAGCCAATCCCGCGTGGCTCAAGGCGTCAGGCTACTGGGTGAAATAGGCACGCTTGGTTTCGCTGCTTCAATCGCTCGAGCCTGTCCGCCGACGCAGGTTTCCCACCGTCTGCGGCGATACCCCCACCCGCCGGGCAATTTCCCGATCCGAGAGGGTGGCGGTTTCCGGGTCCGTCAACATCCGCACCACCTCCTCGCGCCGCTCTGACGCGGTGCGGAAATGGCTCGGTTTCCCCTTTTCTTCGTCCCGCTGCTCCACCGCGCCTTCCAGCCGGGCCAGATGGCGCAAATCCTCCAGCAAGGCTGCTTCCACCCAACTGCCACGGCCGGCGCGGGCGCGCCAATATTCAGCCCGGGCAAGCGCATCCTGTGCCGTCTGGGCACGCAAACCATGTTCCACCAAACGGCGGATAACGATGGCGCGGGCATGGGCAGGCAGGTCCAGATGGGTCTGACCGCCATCGCCTGAAGCCCTGTATGGGACGAGCGCTGCCAGTTCCCGGTCGCGCCGCTCCCAATATTCCAACTCTGCCATGGCCCCGGCAATCGTGGTGGGCAGTGAATAGGCGGTTTCCACTGCCCGGCGAATATCAGGTGGCATATGACGTGGCAGGCTGGCCGTGGTCCAGCCATCCAGGCTGCGGGTCCAGCGGTCCAACGGTGCCTCCTGCGGCCTGGCCCAACGCGCAACGGCCGCCCGCAACAATTTCTCCCGGCTGCAAGGGGCCAGGGCCGCCTCCCGGCTGCCATAGCGGGCGATGACATGGTCGACCTCCAGCGGCGTTTCTCCCGGCCGGGGCGGCGGCGGCGGAGAATGACGCGGTGTCGGCGGCGGCTGTGTCGTGGCTGGGGAGGGGGAACCATCCGTTGTTGTTGGGTGTGCAGATGCCAGACCGGAAACCAGATCGACCAGCCGCTTGCCCTCCCGGGCCAGCATACGACGGGCAGTTTCGATCGCGGCGGCCGCTTCACCAGCATTGGCGCTATCCGCCAACGCGAGAACCTTGGCCAGCTTTGCCACGTCCAGCATCATATCTCCGTCCATTTTGGACAAGCATAGCGATCGCTTGGGCTTTGTCCAGTTTGGACAACACCTGTATAAATTGATGGGATGATTGAAGCAAAAGATCAGGTTGGCCGTTCGGCAATTGCTGGGCTTGCCCCATTGGTGGTAGCAATAGGATAGCGGGAAAGCCCGGCCGGACAGTACAGGTGCTACACGACATCTGACTGTTCTGACCCTCACGAGGAAGAGCGCGATCTTGAACGAAATGGGCATCATCCGGGGCTTGTCGGAAGAAGATTACGCGGCCCTGTTCGACCGAATCGCCGTGTCCCCTCAGGGTCTTGCCTTTCTGCGTGAACATGCCCGCCGTGCCGGCGAGGCTGGGCAGGCGCAGCTTGAATCGGCGCTGCGTGAAATGCGTGGATTGTTTGGCCAGCAGGCCAACCTCTATCAAACTGCCGGTCGCGCGGAGGCCTTGCGTGGCGAGTTGATGGAGATGGCGGCATCCATCGAACAGGCGCGTCGGGAAATTGCTGCCCTGCGCCCGAAGGAGACGGGAAACAACCGACTCGATATAGCGACCAACGAGTTGGATGCTATTGTCTCCACGACGGAGCGGGCCTCGATCGAGATTCTGCAATCGGCCGAACGGTTGATGGAGGTGGCGGGTCGGCTGAAGCGCGGCGGTGCCGATCCCGATCTATGCGCTGATATTGAAAACGAGGTTACCAACATCTTTACTGCCTGCTCCTTCCAGGATCTGACGGGGCAGCGTACCAGCAAGGTCGTAAACGCGTTGCGCTATGTGGAACAGCGCGTCAATGCCATGATCGCCATCTGGAATATCGAAGGGGTGAAGCCGACGACCTCGGTTGAACCTGAGGACAAACGGCCCGATGCCCATCTGCTGGGGGGGCCGCGTTCCGACGGGGTGGACCAGGACGAGGTGGATGCGCTGATGTCTGGTTTTGCCACTCCGGCGCCAGCGGCCAAGCAGCCAGCGTCACCAGCACCATCAACCACTGTTGACGAACCGCCCAATCCGTTGGACCAATCTGAAATCGACAATCTGTTCGACTGAATCACGGAGACTTTCGATGGATTACGCCGTCCAGACCGCTGCCGACGGGTTGCGTGTCACCCTTGCGGGCCGCATGACATTGGTGGATCACGAGAAGTTCCGCGCTGTGGTGGAAGCCATCGAACGAATGCAGGGGGAACGCTGCGTGTTCGATCTCAGCGGGCTTGAATTCGTGGACAGTTCCGGCCTTGGCATGTTCCTGATCGCGCGCGATGTTGCCCTGCCCAAGAATGTGGAGAT
Organism: Azospirillum sp. RU38E; assembly: GCA_943370215.1. Taxonomy (GTDB): domain Bacteria; phylum Pseudomonadota; class Alphaproteobacteria; order Azospirillales; family Azospirillaceae; genus Niveispirillum. Next base: position 244,010 of record CALRQC020000002.1, on the reverse strand, counting down.
CGAGCTTTTTGGTGCGCAGGAATCGGTGCGTCGTATCCTGCAGATTGCCAAGTTCCAGACGCTCTTCCGCGTAACGCCTTGATCGGGTGGGGAGCTGCCAGCCGTGACCGCGCTGCCGCCGACCCCACCATCAGGCCCCGGCCAGCCGCCGGCAGACACCATCAGCATCGGTGGTGATCTGGCGCCGGCAATGTTGCGGCGGATTGCGCTTCTCCACGGATTTGAGATTGTGGCCGCGGGTGCTGCCTGCACGGTCGTGATGACGTTGCGGGCATCAGATCGTGAACTGCAGACATGTCTCGCCCACGGGGCGAGGGGCTATGTTGAGGTTGAAAGCGATCTGGGTTTGCCGGCCACGGCCCTTCGGGGGTTGGCCCGTCCGGACCGTTTGCATGTATCCGTGACGACAGCCAGTTGTTTCAGCATGGTGATGCCTCCGATCCTGGGGGCTGAGATGATCAATCGCGGATGGTTGCACCCTGACCGTTTGCATGATCTGGAACTTTGCCTGCACGAAGCCGTCAGCAATGCGGTGGTGCATGGCAATCTGGGCATTCGCAACGGTCCCGACGGTGACCGTGATGCGTTTGACCGTTTCCATCGCGAAATCCATAGCCGTATGGCCACGCGGGACTATGCGCGCCGACGCGTATCCATTGATATCAGCAATGAAATGGATCATGTGCTGGTCGCAGTCACCGATGAGGGGGAGGGGTACCATCCTGACAATCCGGATGTGGCACCGGATGCCAAATCAGGCCGTGGATTGCGTATCCTGCGTGAATTGGCCGATGCGGTGGATATAACCGCCGGCGGTTCCCGCATTGCCATGATGTTCAAACGATGAACAGCGCGGCGGATACGGAAAAGGGCACCTTCCCCGGTGCCCCACGGCGGATCGTCTTCGGCGACTTCCGTGTGCTGATCGTTGATGACAGCCGGTTCAATCGGGAAATCCTCTCACGCTTTATGCATTGGGTGGGGATCGGCGGCGTGGATTTCGCCACCAACGGGCAGGAGGGGCTGCAGCAGCTTGCGGCGCGGCATTATGATCTGGTGCTGCTGGATATCGACATGCCGGTGATGGATGGACTTGCCATGTGCCGGCAGGTCCGTTCCAATCCGGCCTGGGCCGATTTGCCCGTATTGATGCAGACCTCCTCCCGCTCCGATCCGGCGGGGGTGAAATGTTTTGAGGCTGGGGCATCCGACATTCTTGCCAAGCCGATCAATCCGGGCGAGTGCATGGCCCGGGTACGGTTGCATCTGGAAAAGCAGTTCTTTTTCCGTAACCTTTCTGATTTCCATCGCCGGCTGCAAAGCGATCTGAAGCTGGCTCGGAACATGCAGCTTTCACTGATCCCAGATCAGCGGGCGATTACGGCGGCCGGTATGCGCCATGGTCTGTCGATCGAAGGGCGGTTCGAACCGTCTGACGAGTTGGGCGGCGATTTCTGGACCATGTTCGATCTGGATGAAAATCGGCTTGGCATTCTGGCAGCCGATTTCTCCGGTCATGGTATTTCCGCCGCAATCAATACGTTCCGCTTCCACACCTTGATTGAGCGTATACCCCCGCACGGGTACGAACCCGCGGCCTGGCTGACCATGCTGAACCGCCCGTTAAAGGACTTGCTGCCGGTGGGGCAGTTTGCCACCTGTTTTTATGGTATCATTGATCGGGCGGCTGGCCGGCTGCGTTATGCGGCGGCCGGTGCCCCCAGTCCGCTGCTTTATTGTGCGGGAAAAAGCACTTTGCTGGATGCCAGTGGCCTGATGCTGGGTGTTTCCAATAACCCCCTGCTGACTGCCGACGAGGTGGATTTCCCCGCCGGTGCCAGCCTGCTGGTCTATTCCGATGCCGTGACGGAGGCAGAGGATCGCCACGGTCACCTGTTGGGGGAGGAGGGGCTGTTGCGGCTGGTGGATGAAACCTTCGGTGCGGATGAAAAGCGACTTGCGCGCTTCCTCGCTGCCTTTGACACTGTGGTGCAGCGGCCCTTGGCCGATGATTTGACCGCTATCTGTATCAGCAGGCGCTAAGCCATGCCGGGAACCGGATTTTTCAATGCCATCGCCGCCTTGGTGAAGCCGAACCGCCGCCGCTATGATCGCCGGCTGGTGTCCGCCACCATCTATCTGCATGTCGGGGCGGAACGCCTTCAATGCCAGATCAGCGATGTTTCCGCCTCTGGCGCCCTGCTGACAGGTGTGGCGATCATGCCAATTGGCACATTGCTGGTGTTGGAGGTGCCGGCGGTGGGGGTGCAGGCCGATGTCCGTGTGGTCCGGCGCTCCGACCAGGGGATGGGGGTGGCCTTTACCAAGGAAGGGGTGGGGGCGATTATTGCCGGCTGGCTGCGGGGACAGAGCCCGGTAGAACCAGCCTGACCAGGCGTGCGGAATGGCCGCCCTGCGCCGCGTCTTCTTGCCGGATGCCTGCTGTCCCCCGATATGCTAACCCTTCGCAGCGGGTGGCTGGCGTTGCCGTTACCCGGATTATCTGTCCGTTGATGGAAACAGCCCGCCTTGGCCACCCCGCCCTTATCCAAAACCATTGTGCTGCCGCCTGCGGATAATAAGCGCAACGAGCCCACCTTCACGCTGGTGCGTCGCCTGATGCGCACCTATCTGGGGCCGTACAAGCTGCGGCTGGCCCTGGCGCTGGTGCTGATGGTGGCAGAGGCGGCCGGCACGGGTACCATCGCCCAGGGGCTGCAACCGCTTTTGGATACGGTGTTCCAGCCAGATAATCATGGCTATCTGCTGCCCTTCGCCGGGTTGATCTTTCTGGCCTTTGTGGTGCGCGGTGGCGCCTCCTATGGCCATTCGGTCATGGTCAACCATGTCGGCCAGCGGGTGGTGGCGCGCATTCAGGGGCAGGTTTACAGCCACCTGATCCGGTCCGATCTGGCCTATCTGCATGGCCGCGCCTCCGGCGAGTTGATTTCGCATCTGGTCAATGATGTGAACCAGATGCGCATGGCGGTGTCGGAATGCCTGACCGGTATTGTCAATAATGCGCTGACCCTGGTCGTGCTGATCGCGGTGATGTTTGAGAAGGACTGGCTGCTGGGCCTGATCGCCTTCACCGTCTTTCCCTTTTCCGGCTGGTTCCTGTCGCGCCTTGGCAAGCGGCTGCGCCGCATCGCCGCCCGTCAGCAGGCGGAGCTGGGCAATTTCTCCGCCGTGTTGAGCCAGACCTTCCAGGGGGCCCGCCATGTGAAGGCCTATGGCATGGAGGCATATGAGGAAAAGCGGGTCGGCGTGACCATCGACCGGTTGCGCAAGCTGACGGCCAAAAGCTATCGCACCGCCGCGTCGACCATGCCGATCAACGAGGTTTTCAGCGGTGTGGCCGTGGTGGGCATCATCCTTTATGGCGGTTATACGATCGGCACGGGTGACAGCACGGCCGGCCAGTTGGTGGCCTTTATCGGTGCCTTCATGCTGGCCTTCCAGCCGATGAAGGCGCTGACCAAGCTGAATGCCCAGTTGCAGATGGGGCTGGCGGCGGCAGAAAGGGTGCTGGCGGTGCTGGATGCCAAGCCCGCCATCCAGGATCGGCCCGATGCCAAAACGCTGCCGGTCTCCATGCATGGTATCCGGCTGGATCAGGTGCGCTTTGGCTATGGTGAGGATACCGTTGCCCTGAATGGCATCGATATTGATATCCCGCCCGGCCGCACCGTGGCCCTGGTGGGCGCCTCCGGTTCTGGCAAGACCACGGTGTTGAACCTGATTCCACGTTTTTACGATGTGGATGCGGGGCGGGTGCTGGTGGGCGGACAGGATATACGCGATGTCACGCTGGCCAGCCTGCGGGCCAATATCGCCCTGGTCAGCCAGGAAACGGCCCTGTTCGATGATACGATCCGCGCCAACATCGCCTATGGCCGCCCTGGCGCGTCAGAGGCAGAGGTGGAACAGGCCGCCCGCGATGCGGCGGCCCATGATTTCATCATCCAACTGCCCCAGGGCTATGACACGGTGGTGGGCGAACAGGGGCTGAAACTGTCTGGCGGCCAGCGCCAGCGGATTGCCATTGCCCGCGCCATGCTGAAGAACGCCCCCATCCTGCTGCTGGATGAGGCGACATCGGCCCTGGACAGTGAGTCTGAACGGGCCATCCAGGATGCGCTGCGCCGGCTGCAGGCCGGGCGCACCACCATGGTCATCGCCCACCGGCTGTCCACCATCATTGATGCCGACCGAATCTATGTGATGGACAGGGGCAAGGTGGTGGAACAGGGCACGCATGATGAGCTGTTGGCGACCGGCGGTGCCTATGCCCGTTATTACGCCCTGCAGGCGGGGCTGGAGGGCTGATGGGCTGGTTGCTGGCGATCCTGGCGCTGTTGTATCTCGCCTTTCTCGCCATGCTGACCCTACAGCAGGAAAAGCTGATCTTCCGGCCGCACCGGGGCCGTGTGACCCCGTCCGATTGGGGGCTGGCTGATTTCCGGGTGGTACAGGCCGGCACGGCCGATGGCTTGGCGCTGGATTGCTGGTATCGCCCGGCCGATGGGCTGACCAAGCCCACCATCGCCTTGTTTCCCGGCAATGCCGGCCATCCCGGATTGCGGGCAGACAAGGCGCGGGCGCTGGCCGATGCCGGCTATGGCGTGCTGATTGCCGGATATCGCGGCTATGCCGGCAACGAGGGGGAACCGTCGGAAAAGGGGCTGCTGGCTGACGGGCGGGCCGCCCTGGATTTCCTGGTCGGGCAGGGTGTGTCGGGCCGAAAGCTGGTGATCTGGGGCGAAAGCCTGGGAACGGGCATCGCCGTGCCGCTGGCCGTTGAACGCGGGCTGGCCGCCCTGATCCTGGAGGCACCTTTCACCAGCCTGTCGGATGTCGCCGCCCAGCGATACCCATTCATACCGGTGCGCGCCCTGCTGCGTCACCGCTTCAACAGCGCGGCTTTCATGGCGGAGGTGCACGCCCCGGTGCTGATCCTGCATGGCCGCGCCGACCGCACCATTCCGGTGGCGTTGGGGGAGGCGCTGGAGGCATTGGCGACCACCCCCGTCACCGCCTGGCGCCCGGCAGCGGGCGCCCATACCGATCTGATGGCCCATGGCGCCATGGCGCAGGTGCTGGCCTTCCTGGGTGGCGAGGCGGGAAAGCCCTCACCGGTGGAGATGGAGCAGGTTCGCAGCGGTGGCCGGTCGCTTATCGTTCGCCCGTGAGCGCGATCAGGTCGGCCAGCGCTTCGGGCGTATCCGCATCGCGCAGCACGCCGTCGCGATCCATCGGCACGTCGCAGATGGCGGTGGCGTGGCGCAGCAACAGGTCACGGGCGCCCCTGTCACCGCTCAAACCCTGCATTTCCGGCAGATAGGTGCTGTTCCACAGAATGGGGTTGCCGCGCTGCCCGCCATGGCTGGGCACGCAGATGCCGCGCCCATCGGCGGGGGAGAAGGCGGCGATCAGCCGGTCAATATCTGCCGCTGTCACCAGGGGCATGTCACCCAGCAGCACCATCACCCCATCCAGATCGGCGGGCAGGCTGGCCAGCCCGGCTTTCAGGCTGGCGCTCATCCCCGCCGCATGATCGGCGGCATGGGTGATGTGGAGCGGCTGGCCGTCCAGCATCGCCCGTACCGCCGCATCATCATGGCCCGTCACCAGCGTCAGCCCGGATAGCTGAGACGCGGCCGCCGCATCCACCACATGGCGCAGCAGGGGCTTGCCCTGCAAAGGCAGCAATAATTTATTTTCCTGGCCCATGCGCCGGCTCCTGCCGGCGGCCAGGATCAGCCCATGGATGCGCGGCTGTCGGGCACCCACGGCGCGGGGCACCGGGCGTTCCGCCACCTCTGCCAGCAGGCCACCGACCCCCATCGCCATGATATCGTCCGGTGCCACATCCAATCCCGCACCGAACCGCCAGAGCAGCCAATCCACCCCATTCAGTTTGGGGGAGCGGGCACAGCCGGGCAGGCCCAATACCGGCTTGCCCTGCCGTTCCCCCAGCATCAACAGATTGCCAGGATCAACCGGCATCCCCAGATGGCGCACCGTGCCACCCGCCTGTTCCAGCGCCAGCGGGATGACATCGCGCCGGTCGGTAATGGCCGAGGCACCCACGATCAACAGCAGATCGGCCCTGTTCGCCGCCAGCACAGCGGCCACGGCCGTTTCCTCATGCGCCACCCGCTGTTCCCAGGCCAAGCTGGCGCCAATCCCCGCCAGCCGCTGCGCCAGCACGGCCCTTGTCTTGTCCAGCACGCCGGGCTTGGTGCCGGGCAGCAGCGTCTGTACCAGCCCCACCGACAGTCCGGCCCAGGGGGAAAGCCGGATCGACGGTTCGCCCATAACCTGTTCCACCTGCGAAATGATGTTTTCAGGAACAGCGAAGGGGATGATCTTAACCGTCGCCACCATCTGCCCCGCCACCACGGGGGTAAAGGGGGGCAGGGTGGCGATGGTCACCCCTTCATCAACCCGGTTTGCCCGGTCAATCACCGCCCGGTCCAGCACCAGCAAACCATCGCTGGCCGCGAACAGATTGACCCGGCCGGTAAAGGCCGCCCCCCGCGTCAGTCCGGGCCCGGCCAGCCCCAGGCCAACGCGGGTGGCGGCCCGGTCTTCCGCCACATCATCGGCGTCCAGTTGGGCGACAATGATCGTTTCGATACCGGATGCAATGATCCTGTCCGTATCTGTCACCGTCAATACATGGCCCTTGCGCAGGCGCAGATCGGGCAGTGACAGGGCATGGGCCAGGATATGCCCAGCCGCCATAAGGGTCGGTACGGAACCGAAACGCATCCGCCTTATTCCTTTGGCGCTTTTTGTTTGGGGCCCCGCAGGTGCAGCACCATGTCGGCCAGGATGGAGAGGGCGATTTCCTGCGGGCTGACGGCCCCGATATCCAGCCCGACCGGCCCCCGGATGCGGGCGAAATCCGCCGCTGTCACCCCATCGGCCAACAGCCGTTCGCGGCGGCTGGCATGGCTTTTCCGGCTACCCAGGGCACCGATATAGAAGGCGGGCGTGGCAAGGGCGGCCTTCAGGGCCGGATCGTCGAATTTGGGATCATGGCTGAGCGTCACGATGGCGCTGCGTGCGTCGGGCTGCAAGGCCGCCAGCGCCTCATCCGGCCATTCCGGCACCAGGGCGATGTTGGGGAACCGCTCCGGCGTGGCAAAGGCCGCACGCGGGTCGATCACCACCACCTGATATCCGGCCAGCCGCGCCGCCGGGGCCAGCGCCTGGGCCAGATGCACCGCACCGATGATGAACAGCCGCAAAGGCGGGGCGAAGATATTGATGAAGAAGCGGCCCTCATAGAATTCCACCATGCCGCTGCGATCATGGCGGATGGCATCCAGCACCTGGGGCAGGAATTCATCCTCCAGCCCCACATCGCCCTGCTGCCGCCCGTCGCCACCCACCAGGGTCTGGAAGCCGGTGCCCATGTCGGTGACCAGGGCGACCGCCTGGCCGGCCTGCTGGGCCCGGCGCAGCGCCTCGAATACACGGCGCTTCATGCCACCGGCTCCAGATAGATCTCCAGCTTGCCGCCACAGGCCAGGCCCACTTCCCAGGCCATGTCATTGCTGATGCCGAAGGAGAGCAGGCGCGGCTCCCCCTCCTGCATCACCTTTTCCGCCTGCAGCGCCACCGCCCCTTCGATGCAGCCGCCGGAAACCGATCCGGCCATGGCGCCGTCCCCGGCAATGGCCATCAGGCTGCCGACCGGGCGGGGGGCGGAACCCCAGGTGCCAATGACGGTGGCCAGCGCCACCGGTTTGCCCGCCGCCAGCCAGTCGGCGGCCTGCTGCAAGATCAGGGCGTTATCCGCCGCCAGCGTACTCATGATGCAGCCTCCGGCCCTTCGGGGGAAATGTGGGTGCCACAGATGGGGATTTTATCGGAAAGGTCCAGCGGCTCAACCCAGGCGCCGGCCCTGGCTCCCTGCCAGCTCCTGGATCAATTGCCATGCCACGCGGCCCGACCGGTTGCCGCGTGTGACCGACCATTCCACGGCGGCGGCGTGCAACTCCTCCACCGGGATGCTCAGGCCATAGGCGGCGGCATAGCCCTCGATCATGGCGAAGAACGTATCCTGGTCGCAGGAATGGAAGCCCAGCCACAGGCCGAACCGGTCGGACAGGCTGATCTTCTCCTCCACCGCCTCGGCCGGGTTGATAGCCGTCGAGCGTTCATTCTCGATCATGTCGCGCGGCATCAGATGGCGGCGGTTGGAGGTGGCATAGAGCAGCACATTTTCCGGCCGTCCCTCGATCCCGCCTTCCAGCATGGCTTTCAGGGATTTGTACTGGCCGTCATCGGTGCCGAAGGACAGGTCGTCGCAGAACAGCAGGACGCGGCGGTCGCTGGCGCGCAGCACATCCAGCAGCTTGGGCAGGGTGGGGATATCCTCCCGGTGGATTTCCACCAGCACCAGAAGACCCGGCGCATCACGGTTGATACGGGCATGGATGGATTTCACCAGGGAGCTTTTGCCCATGCCGCGCGCTCCCCACAGCAGGGCATTGTTGGCCGGCAGGCCACGGGCGAAGCGCTGGGTATTTTCCAGCAATTGCTGGCGCTGCCGGTCGATACCCTGCAACAGTTCCAGCTCCACGAAGGACACCTTTTCCACCGGCACCAGGGCCAGTTCCGCCGCGCGCCAGACAAAGGCGTCGGCCGCCGCCAGATCGGCGCGCGGCGTGGCGGGCGGGGCCAGCCGGTCCAGCGCGTCGGCAATGCGGGACAGGATCGGCAGCAACGGATGGGAAGTGTCGGTCATGGTCATGCGTCTGTCGCGGTTTTCGGGCAAGATGGGGGCTTGCGGGCGGCAAGCGCCCACCCCAATTGTGCGGGGCCGGAACGGTAGCATGTGGAAGCGTCCATCAAACCCGGTTCAGCCGCATGGCTGGGGTGAGTTTCGGTTGCAACCCGCCCGTCCCCTTGTATAGTCCCCGCGTCTGGCGTTTCGCCTGAAAAGATCCGTCCTTTGAGGAGCAGTTGATGTTCATTTCCACGGCCTATGCCCAGGCTGCCGCAGCCCCGACCGATGGGGGCGGGATGCAACAGTTGATGTCGCTGGCGCCGCTGGTGCTGATTTTCGTCGTCTTCTATTTCCTGCTGATCCGTCCGCAGCAGAAGAAGATGAAGGAACATAAGTCGATGCTGGACGCCCTGCGCCGGGGCGATAAGGTCGTCACCGGCGGCGGCATTGTCGGCACCGTCATCAAGGTGGGTACCGATGATGATGTGACGGTGGAAATCGCCGAGGGCGTGCGCGTCCGTGTCATGCGCGGCACCATCACCAGCGTGCTGAGCAAGACCGAGCCGGTGAAGGGCGACGATAAGTAATATCATCGCTTGTTGTGCCTGAAAGGCCCGCGCAGCCCTTGGGAACAGGGGTAACGCGGGCCTTGTTATATCCGGACATACACAGCCGAGGTATCCGATGGATGTGACCCCGATCATCCCCGCCGACCGTCAGGTGATCGACACCTATGGGCCCGGCATGTTCCGCGTTTCCAACCGGCTGTATCAGGAGCCGGTGATCGTGCAGCCGGACGTCACCCACCCCTGGGATGTCAGCGGATTCGCCGGCCTGACGCTGGAGAGCTTCTCTTTGATCACCCAGGCCGACCCGAAGGTGGAGGTGCTGCTGCTGGGCTGTGGGGCTAAGATGCAGTTGCTGCCATCGGCCCTGCGCAAGGCGCTGCGGGAGGCCGGCGTGGTGGTGGATGTAATGGACAGCCCCGCCGCCTGCCGCACCTATAATGTACTGCTGGCCGAAGGGCGGCGCGTAGCGGCGGCCCTGCTGCCGGTTTAAGAGTCCGTCTGAGTTTTTTTATCAGACCCTTAAATTCTCACGTTGTTAACATTCTCACACCGTCACCCCGGCGAAGGCCGGGGTCCAGGGTCACAAGCGCTTTGCTCTACGAAACTGGACCCCGGCCTTCGCCGGGGTGACGGCGATAGAGCGTTGGAATCATTTCGCCCGTAACAGCGGCTTACGCCAGAGAAGCCGCTCGTCTGCCCGATAGAACCGCCCCTTCAATAGTGGCAGGCAGGCCGGTATCGGTCCAATCCCCTGCCAACAGCAGATTGCCCAGCCCCGGCACCTGCGGGCCGGGTCGACGCGCTGCGTTGGCCGGCGTGGCAGCGAAACCGGCCCGCCGTTCCTTGATGATACGGCAGGGCGGGCAGGGGGCGTTGGGGGTCTGCAACAGGCGGGCAATATCCGCCCAGAGAATTTCCCTCAGTTCGTCAGACGGTTGGTCCATCCACCGGTCGGCGGCGCTGACGGTGACCGACAGCATATCGCCCCGCCGAAACAGCCATTCCGCCACCCCGCCCACCAGCCCGATGAAGGCGGGTAGCGGCGGTACTGGCGCAGGCAGGCGGAAATGGGCGTTCAGGATGGCACCATGGTCCAGCGGTACCGTCAGGCCCGGCAGCAGTTCCGCCGCCGTCGATGCGGGTACCGCCAGCACCAGGCGATCCTGTGGCCCCAGGCCCAGGGGCCCGGCGCTGAAATCCAATGCCGTTACCCGCCCATCCTGAATCGTCAAACCCCGCAGACGATGCCCAAAATGGATGGGCACATCCCTTGCACGCAGCCAAGCCAAAGCCGGGTCAATGAAAGCGCCTGACAGCCCTGAGGGGCCGGCAATATAGGGGCGACAGGCCGCCGGCCCCTTCAACAAGGTGCGGCGGAAAACAGACCAGAGCAGAGGGGCGGAGGCGTCGGCTGGGGCTGTGTTGAGGATGGATACTGTCAATGGATGCCAGAGCCGCCGGCCGATCGGGCTGTCCATCGCCAGCACATCGGCCACCCGCGCCCGTTGATCATGAAAGGGCAGGGTGAGCGGGCGCAGATAATCCCACCAGCGCGTACCGGGAACCCGGCTGGCGGGATTGAAAATCCAGCCCGGCCCGTCGCCGGGACGCAATACCCAGCTTTCCCCATTGGCCAGATCGTGAAAGGGCAGTTCCACCCTGTCCGGGCTTTCCAGCGCGGCCCGCCCGCCGATCCGGTCCAGATAGGTCAGCGCATGATGGTTGGCCCCCAACAGCAGATGGTTGCCATTATCGATCAAACGATCCAGCAGCGGGTCATGGAAGGACCGGCAGCGCCCGCCCGCCTGTCCGGCGGCTTCATGCAGCGTCACGCGCCGACCGGATGCCGCCAACTCAACGGCGCAGGCCAAGCCGGCCAGACCGGCCCCGATAATATGGGTGATGGGCTGGGGCAAGGGGGGTCAGGGACGCGGCGGCCGGCCGATGACGCTGCCCGCCGCGATACGGATCTTTTCCAGCTTGCTGAGCTTCGGCCGACGCAGCAAGGCCGCCGGGCTCCACCCCCGTTGCCGCAGCCGGCGCAGGATGCGGTAATAAAGCCGGATCATGGCGATGGCCGGGCGCAGCGGCCGCACATCGCCCTTCAACAGCGTGGCGGCGCGGCGGAAGGCATCCTCTGTCCGCAAGGCCAATGCCTCGCACGCGGCGGGAAAGGCCGGGTGGCCCAGCACCGCCTGTGGGTCGCGTCTGGCCATGGCCGGATCGATCCCCACCTGCCGCAAGATGTCGGCCGGCATGTAGCAGCGGCCGATGGCGGCATCTTCCGCCAGATCGCGCAGGATATTGGTAAGCTGCAAACTATGGCCGACCGCCACGGCGAAGGCGTCGGCCTCCGGGTCATTGCGCCCGAATACCCGGACACAGAGCAGACCGACGGCACCGGCGACGCGCCGGCCATAAAGCTCCAGTGCGGCCGGTTCGGGGGCCCGCACCGGCCCGTCAATATCCATCATCATGCCATCGACGACGGCCTGAAGCTCCGCTTGCGGCAGCTTGTAGCGGTCGATGGCGGCCGCCAGATCGCGCAAGGGGCCATTGCGTTCTGTCCCTGCCGCCGCAGGGCTGTAAAGCGCATCGACGCGGCGGCGCCATTCCGTCACCGCCACGCGCTTGGCCTCCGCCGTGCCGGGACCGTCAGCAATGTCGTCCACGGCCCGGCAGAAGCCGTAAATGGCGAACATGGCCTGCCGCTTGTCCGGTGCCAGAAAGCGCAGCGGCCAATAGAAGGTGGAATTCTCCCCCGCCTGTTTGGACAGGGAAGGGCAGGGGCCGCGCCGGGCCGGGCGGTGGGCAATGCCGCGCGCCACCCCCTTCACCACCGCCCCCAGCCGGGCAAAGCTGCCCAACTGCACCCGTGCCGCCAGCGGATCATGCAGGCGCAGCCGGCGCGACAGGCTTTGCGCCAGGGAGACGATCACCGCCGCCTCCAGCCGCAGGCCGGTACTGACGACAAGGCCAGGCAAAGCCTCCGCCCGCACCAATAATTCATCCACCCGGTCCAGCACCCGGTTGATCACCTGCCGAACCGCCTTTGTCGCCTGCCGCTCCACCAACTGTTCAGCACTGCCACCCGCCTCATCAAACCAGTTCAGCGGCATGTAGCAGCGGCCGATATCAACCCAATCGGACCGACAATCCTGAACATGGTTCAAGATCTGCAACGCGGTGCAGAGCGCATCGGCCGCCGGGGCCGCCGCCATGCTTTCGCCATGCAGTTCCAGCAGGAAGCGGCCGACCGGGTTGGCGGAATAGCGGCAATAAAGCAGCAGATCGTCCCATTGCCGGCAATGGCTGCCCAGGGCATCGCGCCGGAAGGCCTGCAACAATTGGCGGGCGTGCAGGCCGGACACGCCGGTCGCCGCCTGGCTGGCCTTCAATTGCAGGGCAGGGGCCAGCCAGGGCTGGTTGCCAACCCCGCTGACCAGGGCCCGTTCCAGTGCGTCCAACTGGGCAATGCGCATGTCCGGTTCGGCCAGCGGATCATCGGCAATATCATCGGCCAGACGGGCAAAGGCATAAAAGGCCATGACATGCGGCCGCAGCGGGGCCGGGATCAACCGGGAGGCGACAGGGAAATTCTCCCCCGCCGCTGATTTGCGCAGGCTCGGGCCACCGGAGGGTATCCCCGGTTGGGCGGCAGGATGGGCGGTGCGGAAATCAGCCATGGGTGCTGCTCGCGGAGGACGGTCGGCACTACTCTGCCAGATCATGGGACGGGGGAGAAGCCACGTCAGCGCGTTATGCCCCCCTGTGGCGAAAAGCCATAAAAAAGCCCCGACCGGTTAACACGGTCGGGGCCTTGCTCAACCTTTTGGGTTAAGACTTTCTGAGTGCTGTTAGATCACCGAGCCGGCCTTGATCTTGGCCAGACGGGCATTCACGGCATCCCAGTTCACCACGTTCCACCAGGCGGCCAGATAGTCCGCGCGGCGGTTCTGGTACTTCAGGTAATAGGCGTGTTCCCACACGTCGTTACCGAACAGCACCGGGGTACGGTTGAACAGCGGGGTGTCCTGGTTCGGCTGGGCCACGATGGCCAGCTTGCCGGCGGTGTCGGCGGTGACGAACACCCAGCCGGAACCGAACTGCTTGGTGCCGGCTTCGTTGAACTTCTTCTTGAAGTCCTCAAACGAACCGAAATCGCGGACGATGGCGGAGCCAACCTCACCGGTCGCCTCGCCGCCGCCATTCGGGCCCATGATGGACCAGAACATGGAATGGTTGGCGTGACCGCCACCATTGTTGCGCACGACGGTGCGGATGCCTTCCGGCAGCTCGCCCAGGCGGGCCAGCAGGTCTTCCAGCGACAGGCCATGCAACTGGCTGTGATCAGCCAGGGCATTGTTCAGGTTGGTGATATAGGTCTGGTGGTGCTTGCCATGATGCAGACCCATGGTCTGGGCATCGATGTGCGGCTCCAGCGCTGCGGTGTCGTAGCTGAGTTCCGGCAGGGTGAACGCCATGATGGACGGCTCCTGTGGCTGAATGTTGCACCGCCCCAATTGTTGGAACGGCCTGACACGGGGTTGAGAGATACGACCGTGCAGCCCTATGGTCAACCCGCTGCGGTGGCAAAGGTTCAATCATCTCCACAGGATGAACGGCCCCTGGAGCGGATTCATCCAGAGCCACCTGCGTTCGACTAGATGCAGGTGGCTCTAGGAAAGGGGCGCACCAGCGCCTATAAGCCATGCTTCCAATCCCGTTCCGCCGCCGCCAGAGACCCCCGATATGGCCGAACCGATCCTGAGCGCGTGCGCCGACTCCGTGCGCCGCTACGACCATGACCGGTACCTGACCGCCCTGTTCGCCCCCGCCGACCGGCGCGAAGACCTGTTCGCGCTCTATGCCTTCAATCTAGAGGTCGCCAAGACGCGGGAGGTGGTGAGCGAGCCGATGCTGGGCCAGATCCGCCTGCAATGGTGGCGGGAAAGCATTGAGGGTGCCTATGAAGGCCAGCCGCGCCGGCATGAGGTGGTGGAGCCGCTGGCCGCTGCCATCACCCGCCATGGGCTGGACAGCGCCCTGTTCGACCGGCTGATCGACGGGCGTGAAGCCGACATGGATGACGAGGCGCCGGCCGATCTGGAATGCCTGATCAACTATGCCCAGGTCACCGGCGCCCCGGTGATGCAACTGGCGGCCCAGATACTGGGGGCGACCGATCCGGCCAGCCAGGAAGCGGCGCGGCTGGTTGGCACCGGCTGGGCCCTGACCGGCATCATCCGCGCTGTGCCCTTTCTGGCGCGCGGCCACCGTTCCCGCCTGCCGGCCAATCTGATGATCCAGCATGGCGTGACCGAACCGGCACTGTATGAGATGAAGCCGGAAGCGGGGCTGGCCAAGGTGGTGCAGGCGGTGGCCGATAGTGCTGCCGATCATCTGCGCCGCGCCCGCGCCCTGCGCGGGCAGGTGGCGAAGGCGGCCCTGCCGGCCCTGCTGCCGGCCAGGCTGGGCGACCATTATCTGGGGCGGATCGCCAAGCTGGGCCATGACCCGCTGCACCGCGACCTGCTGCGCCCACAGGTGGGGCGGCAGATCAGCTTGGCCTGGGCGGGGCTGCGGGGGCGGTATTAATCCCCCAACCGCCAATCCGCCGGGGCCGGCCGGCGGTCGCCGGCCATGAAACGGCCGCCATAGGGGGCAAGGCAGACATCCACCAGCGCCAGCACCTCCGACGGGTCTTGGTTGGCGAACAGCTCGCCAAAGGCATGTTCAAAGGTGGCGGCCAGCATCGGGTCCAGCCGCATCAAGGCTTTGGCCAGCCCCTTGCCGCTGCCGGTCCAGGCGCCGGCGGCGCGGACGGTGAAATCCGCCAGATCGATATAAAGCCGGGCCGCGATGGCCAGTTGCTCGGCCGGGCTGCGCGGCTGGGCCAGATCGGCGGCAAGGTCGGAGATGGCATAGCGGCGGGCCCGCTTTTCCTCCTCCGGCAATTCGGGCGGGCCACCATCCAGCACGGCCTGGGCCTGCCGTTTCAGCTCTTCGATCAGGCCGGGATCGCCTGCCACCGGCAGGCCGTTGGCCACCATGCGGGCCAGCGAAGGCTTGCCGACCTTCCGGTCCGCTTCCCAGAAATAGGCCAGCGTGTCGGGATCGTGCAGGAACAGTTCCACGGTGATGCCCAGCCGTTCATGCGTCTCCCGCACGGCGCTGGGCAAATGGTGATAGACCAGCACGGCATCGATATCCGATCCCGGCCCGGCATTGCCCTTGGCGACGGAGCCGGCCAGAAAGGCGGCGATCACGTCGGGCTGATCGGTCCATTCCCGCAGGATGGTGTCGGCGATTTCAATGGTGGGCGTGATGCTCATGCCGCGTTCCCTTGGGTGACGGCCAGCGCCAGGGTGAGGGCGCGTTCAACGGTGGCAAGGCGAACCGCGGTGCGGTCGCCGGCAAAGACATGGCGTTCCACCAGCATCTCACCGCCCCGCCGGGCGCGGGCGATATAGACCAGCCCCACCGGTTTTTCCACCGAGCCGCCCCCCGGCCCGGCAATGCCGGTGACGGCCAGCGTAACGTCAGCCCGTGAATGGGCCAGTGCGCCCAGCGCCATGGCACAGGCGACCGGCTCGCTGACGGCGCCATGATCGGCGATCAGCACCGCCGGCACGCCCAGCATCGCCGTCTTGGCTTCGTTGGTGTAGGTGACAAAGCCCCGGTCCACCACGGCGGACGATCCGGCCACGGCGGTCAGGCAGCCGGCGATCAGCCCGCCGGTGCAGCTTTCCGCCGTGGCGATCCACAGGCCCGCCGCCTGATAGGCATCGCGGATATCATCGGCCCGCTTGGTCAGGTTTTCCGGGAACATTGGCCATACCCCTGTCAGGCGATCAATCCAGCACCAGCGGCAGGCGCACCGTGGCGGCGGCCTGGGTGGCGATGCCTTCCCGGCGGCCGGTGAAGCCCAGCCCTTCCGTGGTCGTCGCCTTCACACTGACACGGGAAGGATCGATGGCCAGAATCTCCGCGATCCGTTCCACCATGGCGGCCCGGTGCGGCCCGACCTTGGGCCGCTCGCAGATCAGGGTGACATCGACATGGGCGATCACGCCAGCCTTTTCCGCCACCAGATCGGCGGCATGGCGCAGGAACTGGGCGCTGTCCGCCCCCTTCCAGCGTGGATCGGTGGGCGGGAAATGCTGGCCGATATCGCCGGCGCAGATGGCACCCAGCAGGGCATCGGTCAGGGCATGAAGGCCGACATCGGCATCGGAATGCCCCTCCAGCCCCTGATCATGCGGGATTTTCAGGCCGCAGAGCCAGACATGATCCCCATCATGGAACTTGTGGACATCAAAACCGGTGCCGGTGCGCACATCGCCCAGGCCCGCCAGATAAAGCCGTTCGGCGCGGGCCAGATCGTCCTTGGTGGTCACTTTCAGATTATCCGGATTGCTGGGGACAAGGGTGACGGACAGGCCGGCCTGTTCGGCCACGGCGGCATCATCGGTCAGGTTCAGGCCGGCGGCGCGGCGATGGGCGATCAGGATATCGGGGAAGCGGAAGCCCTGCGGCGTCAGCGCCCGCCACAGGCCGGTACGGTCCACCGTGCCGGCGCTGGTAACCTTGGCACCCCCCGCATCCCCGCCGCGCTTCAGCGTGTCGGCCAAGGGCGTGGCGGCAATCGCACCCGGTGCCTGTTCCAATGCGGCGATCACCCCGGCGATGGCAGCCCCATCCACCAGCGGGCGGGCAGCATCATGGATCAGCACCAGATCGGGCGCGTGACCGGCCAGGGCCTCCAGCCCGTTCAGCACACTGTCCTGCCGGGTCGGCCCGCCGGTGATGGGCGGTGGCAGGTCCAGCCCCGCCACCGCCTGTTCGTAAAGGTCGCTGAAGGCCGGATCGATGACAACACGGACAGCGGTAATCTCCGGCCGGCGTAAAAACGCCTCCACCGTGCGGCGCAGCACGGGCTTGCCCGCCAGTGGCAGATATTGCTTGGGCAGATCGGCCCCGAAACGGGTGCCGCGTCCGGCGGCGACGATCAGGGCAACACAGCTTGGCATCGGGCGACCATGGCAATGGGTGGGATGGCGGAACCTAGCGCGCTTCGACGGCTTCGCCAACCCGTGCCGCACCGGCCGGTTTGCGTCACCGCAGCAGCGGACATGCGGCTGCGCAATATTGCAATTTTCAAACGATATGATAGCGTCTCGCCTAATTTTGATGCATCCGCGAAATATGCCTGTTTTTTAGGCGATTTTGCACCCATATCGGGGCAGTGCATCAAATCGGTGCAAAGGTATCAGCGATATGGCGAAGCGTCTCAACCCCATCCAGATTGGCCCCGTGCGCATTGAGGATCCGGTGATCCTGGCGCCGCTTTCCGGCGTCACCGACATGCCCTATCGCCGGCT
This sequence comes from Azospirillum sp. RU38E, assembly GCA_943370215.1. Taxonomy (GTDB): domain Bacteria; phylum Pseudomonadota; class Alphaproteobacteria; order Azospirillales; family Azospirillaceae; genus Niveispirillum. The sequence continues at coordinate 226,311 of CALRQC020000002.1, read as the reverse complement.
GGTGAAACGCACCGGCGCCGGGCTGGTGGTGTCGGAGATGATTGCCAGCCAGGCGATGATCCGCGCCACCCGCGAAAGCCTGCTGAAAACGGAATGGAGCCTGGATGAGGCACCGATCTCCATGCAGTTGGCCGGGTGTGAGCCGGATGTGATGGCCGAAGCCGCCAAGCTGAATGAGGATCGCGGCGCCCATATCATCGATATCAATTTCGGCTGCCCGGTGAAGAAGGTGGTCAACGGCTATGCCGGTTCCGCCCTGATGAAGGATGAGCCGCTGGCTGGCAAGATCATGGAGGCGACCGTCAAGGCCGTTTCCGTGCCGGTGACGATGAAGATGCGCAAAGGCTGGGACGCCAATAATCTGAACGCCCCGCGTCTGGCGAAAATCGCCGAAGAGTGCGGTATTCAGATGCTGACCGTGCATGGCCGGACCCGTTGCCAGATGTATAACGGCACCGCCGACTGGAAATTCATCCGCGAGGTGAAGGAGGCGGTGAAGATCCCTGTGATCGCCAATGGCGATATCAACAGCTTTGACGATGCCGTGCGCTGCCTGGAGGAATCCGGGGCCGACGGCATCATGATCGGGCGCGGCACCTATGGCCGGCCCTGGTTCATCGCCCAGGTGATGCATTACCTGCGCACGGGCGAGATTCTGCCGGAACCGTCGCTGGCCGAGCAGATGCAGATCGTGCTGGAACATTATGAGGCGATCCTGGCCCATTACGGCATCGATGCCGGCCTGAAGATCGCCCGTAAACATGTCGCCTGGTATTCCAAGGGCCTGCCGGGCTCTGCCGATTACCGCAACGCCATCATGACCACGGAGAGCCCGGACGTGATGAAGCAGCATATTGCCGGTTTCTATAAGGCCAGCATGGACCGGGGCGTCATCGTGCGGGTGGCCGCCTGATGGCGCGCAGCCCGGTCTATCCCCGCCGCAATGGCGGCGATATTGATCCGACGGCCATTCTGGCTGCCCTGCCGGACCCGGTGATGGTGGTGGATGGCGATGGGCTGATCCGCTTCATCAATCTGGAAGCCCAGGAATTCTTTGATGTCAGCGCCACCCGCGTCATGGGTACGCCGCTGAGCGAGCTGATCCCGGAGGACAGCCCCGTCTTCAACCTGCTGGACCAGGCCCGCCTGACCCATTCCACGGTCTGCAAATACGGGATCAGTGTGGAGACCCAGCGCATCGGTCCGCACAGCGTGACCATGCAGGCGGCCCCCCTGGGCGATCCGCCCGATCAGGTGGTGCTGACCATCCATGAACGCTCCATTGCCCGGCGGATCGACAGCCAGTTGAACCATCGCGGGGCCGCCCGTTCCGTCGTCGCCATGGCGGCGATGCTGGCGCATGAGGTGAAGAACCCGCTGTCCGGCATCCGGGGGGCGGCCCAGTTGCTGGAAGAAAATGCCAACGAAGATGACCAGATACTGACCCGCCTGATCTGCGACGAGGCGGACCGCATCGTCGCGCTGGTGGACCGGATGGAGGTGTTCACCGATGGGCGCCCGCTGGAGCGCCAGGCGGTGAACATCCATGCCGTGCTGGAACATGTGCGCCGCATCGCCCAGACCGGCTTTGCCCGCCATATCCGCTTTATTGAGAAATATGATCCTTCCCTGCCGCCGGTGCTGGGCAACCGCGATCAGTTGGTCCAGGTCTTCCTTAATCTGGTGAAGAACGCGGCCGAGGCCTGCCCGGAACAGGGGGGGGAGATCATGCTCTCCACCGCGTATCAGCATGGGGTGCGGCTGGCCGTGGCGGGATCAGACAGCCGGATGCATCTGCCGCTGCTGGTCTGTGTGGCCGATAACGGCCCTGGCATCCCTGATGACCTGCGCGTCAACCTGTTCGATCCCTTCGTCACCACCAAGATGAATGGAACCGGCCTGGGTCTTGCATTGGTCGCCAAGATCATCGGTGACCATGGGGGGGTGATCGACTTTGAAAGCGTGCCGAAACGCACGATCTTCAAGGTTTCCCTCCCGGTCACCGGTGCTGGGGTTAACGGAGAGGGTGCCTAAAAAATGGGCGCAACCATTCTCGTTGCGGATGATGACCGGGCGATCCGGACCGTGCTGACACAGGCGCTGACCCGCCTGGGGCACGAAGTGAGAACGACAGGCAATGCCGCCACCTTGTGGCGGTGGGTGCAGGAAGGGGAAGGTGACCTGGTCATCACTGATGTGGTGATGCCGGATGAGAATGGGCTTGATCTGGTCCCGCGCATCAAAAAGCTGCGGCCGGAATTGCGCATCATTGTGATGAGCGCACAGAACACGCTGTTGACCGCGGTCAAGGCGGCGGAGCGTGGTGCCTTTGAATATCTACCCAAGCCCTTCGATCTGAAGGACTTGATGGCGATTGTGCAGAAGGCGCTGTCGGCCCCGTTACCGGCCAGCCAGCCAACCCCCGCGCCGCAGCCGGAAGAGGAGGAGGAGAGTCTTCCCCTGATTGGCCGTTCGCCGGCCATGCAGGAAATCTATCGTGTCCTGGCCCGGTTGATGGGCACGGACCTGACGGTGATGATCACGGGGGAATCCGGTACCGGCAAGGAACTGGTGGCGCGCGCGCTGCACGATTATGGCAAGCGGCGGGGCGGCCCGTTCGTCGCCATCAATATGGCGGCCATCCCGCGTGAACTGATCGAATCTGAACTGTTCGGGCATGAGAAGGGGGCATTTACCGGCGCCACCATGCGGTCCACCGGTCGGTTTGAGCAGGCCCAGGGCGGCACCCTGTTCCTGGATGAAATCGGCGATATGCCGCTGGAGGCGCAGACACGCCTGCTGCGCGTGCTGCAAGAAGGCGAATATACCACGGTTGGCGGGCGCACCCCGATCAAGACCGATGTGCGCATCGTCGCGGCCACCCACCGCGACCTGCGTACCCTGATCCGTCAGGGACTGTTCCGGGAGGATTTGTTCTATCGTCTGAATGTCGTGCCGATCCGCCTGCCGCCTCTGCGTGAACGCACAGAGGATGTGCCGGCCCTGGTACGGCATTTCCTGAACCAGGCCGCACAGCAGGGCTTGCCGCACAAAAGCGTCGATAACGCTGCCATGGACCGGCTGAAACGCTATCGCTGGCCGGGCAATGTGCGTGAGCTGGAAAATATGGTGCAGCGGCTGGCGGCACTCTATTCCCAGGAAATCATCAGTCTGGATGTCATCGATACCGAACTGGCGGAGACCAACCCGGCCGCCGCCCCCACACAGGAACCGGTGAATGAGGGGCTGAGTGCTGCTGTTGAGCGGCATTTGCGGGAATATTTTGCGGCGCATAAGGACGGCATTCCCGCCGCCGGCCTTTATGACCGCATCCTGCGGGAGGTGGAACGGCCGCTGCTGTCCCTGTCGCTGACCGCGACCAGGGGCAATCAGATCAAGGCCGCCCATATGTTGGGGCTGAACCGCAATACCTTGCGCAAGAAGATCCGTGACCTGGATATCCAGGTGGTGCGCGGGTTGAAGTAGAAGCCGGATTGCCGGGGTACAGGGAACATCCTGTGCGCCGGCAGTTTGGAGGGGGATCAGGGCTTGCCGATCAGTGCAATCGACAGCCGCCTGATTGCCGATAATTCATCAGGGGTGACCCGGCCTTTGAACGCAGCTTGCCGCGCCTGCCAGTCAACGCTTTTCACCTGATCAGACAAGACCGCACTATCGCCCGTGGCCCCGACCCTGACTTCAAACGGGTATCCCTTGATCTGGGTTGTCATCGGACAACATAGCATTAAGCCGGTGCGACGGTTATAGGCCAGCGGGCTCAGGACAACAGCCGGGCGATGGCCGGCCTGTTCGTGTCCAGCTTGCGGAGTGAATTGCAGCCAGACAACGTCACCCGCTTCCGGCACATAGGTCATTCAGAGACTCTCCCGACCCATGGCTGGCCCCAACGACAGTTCCCCATGCAGATTATCGGGGGTGATGGCGTCAATCAGGGTGGCAAGGTCGGGCTCGTCACTTCGTACTGGTTCGATGACAATTCGTCCGGCTTCCTCCCGCACTTCCACAACGGCATTCAGCGGCAGTTTCGCTGCCAGCATTACGGCTGCCGGAATCTGGATGGCGGCGCTGTCGCCCGCCTTTTTCATCGTCACCCGCATGAGCCTTCTCCAAGCTAACGCACTCTGGCAAAACATTAGCATGAGGTGAAGGTGTTGCCATTGTCGTTCGTATCAGCCCTATCCCATCACACCTTGTTGCAGCTTTATCACGTTGCGGGCTGGCGCATAGTGTAGCTTTCTGGTAACAGTTCTGCTTCGCGCAGGTTCCGTCCAGCCAAGGCAGACGCTTTGCTCCCTACCGGATTGTTTGACGCCATTCCCCTTCCTTCGGTGCCGCATGACTGATGTGGCACCCGACGTGACGCCCCCGTCGCACGGGCTGTGGCGGCGCATTTTCGGCTGGTCACGCGGGCGGCACCTGTCGGCCATTGCGGCCGTGGCGCTGACCATTGCTGCGATTGCCGCCGGTGCCGCCACCTATGCGGCACTGACTGAGACCTTGCCTGTCGGCAATGATCAGAACACTGTCACCCTGCTGTTGACCCTGGATGGCGTGCTGCTGCTGCTGTTGGGGGCGGTGGTGGCAAGGCGCATCGTGGCGCTGTGGGTGGAACGGCGGCGCGGCATGGCGGGCTCGCGCCTGCATATGCGGCTGGTGGCCGTCTTCTCCATCCTGGCGGTGCTGCCGGCCATCATCATGGCCATCTTCTCCGCCTTGTTCTTCTATGTCGGCCTGCAAAGCTGGTTCAGCGACCGGGTGCGGCTGGTGGTCAATGAATCCCTGGCCGTGGCCGAGGGATATCTGAAGGAACACCAGCAGACCCTGTCGCGCGATGCCGAGGTGATGCGCAACGACATTGCCCGCCTGCCACCCTCGATCTATTGGGATCCGCCGCGCTTCCGCCAGTTCTTCCAGATGCAGGCGCTGCAGCGCTCCGTGACGGAAGCGGTGATCTTTGACGGCACCGGTCGGGTGGACGCTGTGTTCGGCCTGGGGTTCGCCTTCGATTTCACCACGGTGAACACCAACGATCTGGAACGCGCCCGCAAGGGCGAGGTGGTGCTGATTGTCAGCGAAAGCGGCAACCGGGTGAATGCCATCATCCTGTTGGATGCCGATTTCGACCGGTTCCTGTTCGTGGGCCGCCCGGTGGAAAGCCGGGTGCTGGAACATATGGACACGACGCAGAGCGCCGTTCAGGAATATCGCCAGATGGAGGGCCAGCGCTTTGCGCTGCAGGCCCGGATGACGGTGATCTTCGTCGGCATTGCCGTGCTGCTGCTGCTCTCCGCCATCTGGATGGGGTTGAACTTTGCAACTTATCTGGTGGCCCCCATCGGTGCCCTGATCGCCGCCGCCGACCGTATCCGCGCCGGCGATCTGACAGCGCGCGTGCCCGATACCGGGCTGGAGCCAGAGGATGAACTGGCCACCCTCTCCCGCGCCTTTAACCGCATGACCAGCCAGTTGGAAAGCCAGCGCGGCGAGCTGGTGGAAGCGAACAAGCAACTGGACCTGCGCCGCCGCTTCACCGAGGCCGTGCTGGCCGGTGTCTCGGCGGGTGTGCTGGGGCTGGATCATCAGGGCCGCATCAACCTGCCCAACCTGTCCGCGGCGCAATTGCTGGGTGTCGGTGATCCGGCCAGCCTGATCGACCATGACCTGCTGGAAGTGGTGCCGGAAATGGCGGAGCTGATGGCCAGCATCCGCCGTCGTGCCGGCCGGCAGGTGGAAGGGCAGGTGCAGATCCGCCGCAATGGCCAGATGCGCACCCTGCTGGTGCGGCTGGCGGCAGAGATCGTGGCCGGGGAGGTGAAGGGCTATGTCGTCACCTTTGACGATGTGTCCGAACTATTGTCCGCCCAGCGCAAGGCGGCCTGGGCCGATGTGGCCCGCCGCATTGCGCATGAGATCAAGAACCCGCTGACGCCCATTCAGCTTTCGGCGGAGCGGCTGCGCCGCAAATATCTGAAGGAAATCACCAGCGATCCCGATACGTTCCGCACCATGACGGACACCATCGTCCGCCATGTCGATGATATTGGCCGCATGGTGGATGAGTTCTCTGCCTTCGCCCGGATGCCGCAGCCGGTGATGAAGCCGACCGCGATGCAGGATCTCTGCCGGCAAGCGGTGGTGCTGCAGGGCTCTGCCTATCCGGCGATCCGCTTCCAGGCGGCCTTGCCGGAGGCGCCGCTGCTGCTGACCTGTGACAGCCGGCAGATTGGTCAGGCCCTGACCAATCTGCTGAAAAATGCCGGCGAATCCATCGAAGGCCGGATTGAGGAAACGCCCGCCGGGACCGCAGCGCTACCGGGTGAAATCACCCTGCGCCTGACGGTGGAGGATGAACGGGTGTTGCTGGCGGTGGAAGATAATGGCAAGGGCCTGCCGGTCACGGAGGAACGTGACCGGCTGACCGAGCCCTACGTGACCACGCGGGCCAAGGGCACCGGCCTTGGCTTGGCGATTGTGAAGAAGATCATGGAAGATCACGGCGGTGCGCTGCTGCTGGAGGATCGGCCGGGCGGTGGCGCCCGGGTGACCCTGGTGGTGCCACGTACCATCGAAGCGACGGGCGCGCCCGTTCTCGATGCTGCCGCCGACCGTGACGCGATGACCGCCGCCGGGCGGAGGGGTTGAGGAAAAATGCACGACATTCTTATCGTCGATGACGAAGCCGATATTCGTATGCTGATTGCCGGCATCCTGGAGGATGAAGGCATGGGCACCCGCGAAGCGGCGGATGCCGATCAGGCCCTGGCCGCCGTGGCACAGCGCCGCCCCAGTCTGGTGATCCTGGATATCTGGCTGCAGGGCAGCCGGCTGGATGGCCTGCAGATCCTGGCGGAACTGAAACGTGACCATCCGGATGTGCCGGTGGTGATGATTTCCGGCCATGGCAATATTGAAACGGCGGTCTCGGCCATCAAATCCGGCGCCTATGATTTCATTGAGAAGCCATTCAAGGCCGACCGGCTGCTGCTGCTGGTGGAACGCGCCATCGAGGCGGCCCGGCTGAAGCGGGAAAACCGGGAACTGCGCCTGCGCACGGGCGTGGAACTGGACCTGATCGGCCGGTCACTGCCGATCAACCAGATGCGCCATTCCATTGAAAAGGTGGCCCCCACCGGCAGCCGGGTGCTGGTTTCCGGCCCGCCGGGCAGCGGCAAGGAAGTGGCGGCCCGGATGCTGCACACCCGGTCGCGCCGGGCCGACGGGCCGTTCGTGGCGCTGAACTGCGCCACCATGCGGCCTGACCGGCTGGAGGTGGAGCTGTTCGGGACCGAACATGCCAGCGAGGGCGGCGGGCGCAAGGTGGGCACCTTTGAACAGGCCCATGGCGGCACGCTCTATCTGGATGAAGTGGCCGACATGCCGCTGGAAACCCAGGGCAAGATCGTGCGGGTGCTGCAGGAACAGACGTTCGAACGGGTGGGCGGCACCTCCCGGGTGGAGGTGGATGTCCGCGTTATCGCCAGCACCAACCGCGACCTGACGGCGGAAATTGAACAGGGTCGGTTCCGGCAGGATCTGTTCTACCGTCTTTCCGTCGTGCCGCTGAAAATGCCGGCCCTGCGGGAACGGCGGGAGGATATCCCCCTGCTGGCCCGCCATTTCATGCAGCGCACGTCGGAATCCGCCGGCCTGCCCATCCGCGTCTTTGGCGAGGATGCCATGGCCGCACTTCAGGCCTATGACTGGCCGGGCAATGTGCGCCAGTTGCGCAATACGGTGGAATGGCTGCTGATCATGGCGTCCGGCGATGCCTCGGAACCGATCCGCGCCGACATGCTGCCGCCGGAAATCGGCGCCATCACGCCGACGGTGCTGAAATGGGAGAAGGGCGGGGAGATCATGGGCCTGCCGCTGCGGGAGGCGCGTGAAGTCTTTGAACGCGAATATCTGTTGGCCCAGGTGACACGCTTCGGTGGTAACATCTCCCGCACCGCCAGCTTTGTCGGCATGGAGCGGTCAGCCCTGCACCGCAAGCTGAAATCGCTGGGCGTCCATGGTTCCAAACTGATCGTGGAGTAAGCCCATGAAGGTCATCGTCTGCGGCGCCGGTCAGGTTGGCTCCAACATTGCCCGCTATCTGGCATCAGAGGGCAACCATGTCACCGTCATCGACCAGTCGCAGGAACTGATCCAGAAGATCAGCGACCAGTTGGAAGTGCAGGCGATGGTGGGCTTCGCCTCCCACCCCAATGTGCTGGAGGCGGCGGGCGCGGCAGATGCCGACATGATCATCGCCGTCACCCTGGCGGACGAAGTGAATATGGTGGCCTGTCAGGTGGCGGCCAGCCTGTTCAATGTACCGACCAAGATTGCCCGCGTTCGCCACCAATCCTATCTGCAACCGATCTGGGCCGACCTGTTTTCGCGTGGGCATCTGCCCATCGATGTCATCATCTCGCCTGAGATTGAGGTGGCGCGGGCCGTGTCCCGTCGCCTGCAGGTGCCGGGCGCCTTTGACATGATCCCGCTGGCCGATGGGCTGGTGCGGGTGATCGGGGTGGTCTGTTCCCAGAACTGCCCGATCATCAACACGCCGTTGCGCCAGTTGACCGGCCTGTTCCCCGACCTGTCCATCGAGGTGGTGGCCATCATCCGGGGTGACCGGCAGTTCATCCCCGGCGGCAACGACCAGATGTTGGCCGGGGATGAGGTCTATTTCGTTGCGGACACCAGGCATGTGCCCCGCGCCATGGCCGCCTTTGGCCATGAGGAGCGGGCGGCAAGGCGGGTGGTGATCGTCGGCGGCGGCAATATCGGCCTTTGTCTGGCAGAGGAGATTGAGGCCAAACACCCCGGTGTCTCCGCCCGCATCATCGAGATCGATCGACGCCGCGCCACCCAGGTGGCGCAGAAGCTGACCCGTACCATGGTGCTGCATGGCGACGGGCTGGACCCGGCCATTCTGGAAGAGGCGAATATCGCGGCGTCGGAAACCATCGTCGCCGTCTCCAACAGCGACGAAGGCAATATCCTGGCCAGCCTGCTGGCCAAGCGCCATGGCTGTCAGCGCGCGATTACCCTGATCAACAAAACCACCTTTCAGCCGCTGGTCCAGCCGCTGGGCATTGATGCGGTGGTCAGCCCGCGTTCCATCACCGTCTCGTCAATTCTTCAGCATGTGCGGCGCGGGCGTATCAAGGCCGTCCACGCCCTGCGCGAGAATTTCGCCGAGGTGATCGAGGCGGAGGCGCTGGAAACCTCCACCCTGATCAATATGCCGCTGAAGGATATCAAAATACCCGCCGGTATCATTGTCGGCGCCATCGTGCGCGGGCAGGAGGTGATCATTCCGCGCCCCTCCACCGTCATCAAACCGAACGACCGGGTGATCATCCTGGCAGAGGTCGGACAGGTGAAAAAGGTTGAGAAGATGTTCGCGGTAAGGCTTGAATTCTTTTAATCTTCTGGCAATCCCAAGAAATCACTTTAACGGGAAATCATGCCCCGCTTCGCTTATGTTAATGGCCGCTACCTCCCGCATGATCAGGCTCATGTCCATGTGGAGGATCGCGGCTTTCAGTTCGCCGACGGCGTCTATGAGGTTATCACCCTCATCGGCGGCAAATTCGCCGATGAGGAAGGCCATATGCTGCGGCTTGAGCGCTCGCTTCGGGAATTGTCCATTCCCTGGCCGGTGAAGCCGGCCAGCCTGCGCTTCATCATGCGGGAGTTGGTGCGGCGCAATAAGCTCCGCAATGCCACAGTGTATATTCAGATCACGCGCGGGCCGGCACCACGCGATTTCAAGTTCCCCAAGGAGCCGGTGCCGACACTGGTGCTGACCTGCCGTCGCGCCGGTTTCCAGCCGCCGGCGGCGCTGGAACAGGGCGTCTCCGTCATTACCCTGCCGGATATCCGCTGGCAGCGCCGGGATATCAAATCCGTCTCCCTGCTGCCCCAGGCCCTGGGCAAGCAAAAGGCGTTCGAAGCTGGCGCCTATGAGGGCTGGCAGGTGGATGAACAGGGTTTCGTCACCGAGGGCTGTTCATCCAACGCCTGGATCGTCACGCAAGAAGGCGTGTTGGTGACAAGGCCGCCGAGCAACGCCATCCTGAACGGCATTACCCGTTTGTCGATTCTGGAATGTGCCCGTGCCCAGGATATCGCTTTCGAAGAACGGCCCTTTACCGTGACTGAGGCGCTGGCGGCCAAAGAGGCCTTCATGTCCAGCGCCGGCACCTTCGCCCTGCCCGTGGTGCAGATTGACGGTCAGCCGGTGGGCGATGGTACGCCCGGTCCGCTGACCCTGCGCATTCGCCAGGCCTATCTGGATCATGTGGGGGCGGCCGACCCGCTGCTGAAGGGGCAATGATGAGCCATACCATCACCCCGCCGCCGGCCCCGACCCGGCTGCCGCGCGCCGTTCTGTTCGATTGGGACAATACATTGGTCACCAATTGGCGCTGTATTCATGCCTCCATCAACGCGGCCCTGGCTGATTTCGGCCTGCCGCTCTGGACGCTGGAGGAAAGCTATGAACGGGTGCGGCACAGCCTGCGCGACAGTTTTCCGGTGATCTTCGGGGAAGAATGGACGCGCGCGCGCGATATTTTCTATGCCCATTTCGAACAGCACCATCTGGATTATCTGGACGTGCTGCCCGGTGCGGCGGAATTGCTGGCGCTGCTGCAGCAAAAGGGCGTGGTGTTGGGCGTAGTCAGCAACAAAACCGGCCGTTTCCTGCGGCGGGAGGCGGAGGTTCTGGGCTGGACCGGCTACTTTACCGCCGCGCTGGTCGGGGCCAATGATGCCGCTGCCGACAAACCCGATCCGGCCCCGGTGACCATGGCACTGGCCGGCACGGGGATCGAACCGGGGCCGGATGTCTGGTTCATCGGCGATGCGGATGTGGATATGGAATGCGCCCACCGCACCGGCTGCATCCCCATTCTGGTCGGCCATACGCCGGCAGGGGGGGAGGGGTTGCGGCATTTTCCCCCCGCGTTAAGGCTTGATAGCTGTGCGGCTATTTCATCCTTGGTTATTACATTTGATGATACCATATCTGCCGATGCTGGGATGGACCGGTAAACTGCCGGACACTGGCATCGTGTCGATGTAGTCGGGTACCCACCAGGGTGCCCCAATAAACTGAGCATAAGCGAGGCTGCTCCAATGTCTGAAAAATCCCAAAACGTTCAGGACGTCTTCCTCAACCATGTCCGTAAAAGCAAGACCCCGGTGACCGTATTCCTGGTCAATGGTGTCAAGCTGCAGGGCATCATCACCTGGTTCGACAATTTCTCGGTCCTGTTGCGGCGTGACGCGCATTCCCAGCTCGTTTACAAGCACGCCATCTCGACCGTGATGCCGGCGCATCCGATTCAATTGTTCGACCCGCCGGCGAAGGAGAATGACCACGACTGAGTTGGGTAACCTCGAAGCGCGCGGGTCTTCCACCCGCGCCTTCGTTCTGCACCCGGTCCTGCCAGAGGACCGCAATGGTGCCCGTGAACCTGAATCCTGCCTGGAAGAGGCCGTGGGCCTCGCCGCCGCCATTGAGGTGGAGGTTGCCGCGTCGCGCATCGTACGCACGATGCGCCCGCGACCGGCCACCCTGTTCGGCAGCGGTGCGGTGGAAGAGGTGGGGGCGGCGATTGAGGCCGAAGAGATCGGCCTTGTCATCGTCAACCATGCCCTGACGCCCATCCAGCAGCGCAATCTGGAACGGGACTGGAAGGCCAAGGTCATCGACCGCACTGGCCTGATCCTGGAAATTTTCGGCAAGCGTGCCCGCACCCGTGAAGGCCAGCTTCAGGTGGAACTGGCAGCGCTGACCTATCAGCGCTCCCGCCTTGTCCGTTCCTGGACCCACCTGGAACGCCAGCGCGGCGGTTTCGGCTTCCTGGGTGGCCCCGGTGAAAGCCAGATCGAAATGGACCGCCGGCTGATCAGCGACCGCATTGTCAAGCTGAAGGCGGAACTGGACGAGGTGCGCCGCACCCGTGGCCTACACCGCAAGGCGCGCGAAAAGGTGCCTTATCCGGTGGTAGCGCTGGTCGGTTATACCAATGCCGGCAAAAGTACCCTGTTCAACCGCATGGCCGGGGCGGATGTCTTTGCCAAGGATCTGCTGTTCGCCACGCTGGACCCGACCATGCGGTCGATCACCCTGCCATCGAACCGCAAGATCATCCTGTCCGACACGGTGGGCTTCATTTCCGACCTGCCGCATGGTCTGGTGGAGGCGTTCCGTGCCACCCTGGAAGAGGTGATGGCCGCCGATATCATCCTGCATGTCCGCGATGTTTCGCATCCCGATACGGGGGCGCAGAAAGCCGATGTGGAAGCGGTACTGCGCGATATGGGGATTGAGGCGGAGAGCGACGAGCGGGTGATGGAGGTGCTGAACAAGCTGGACCGGCTGGGGGAGGAGGATCAATCCACCCTGTTGCGGCAGGCCCGGCGTACCGGCGGTATCGCCATTTCAGCCCTGACCGGCGATGGCATCGACACGCTGTTCAACGCCATCGACCGCCGCATGGTGGCCGGGCGGGAGGTGGTGGATTTTGTTCTGCCGCCAGACGATGGTGCCGCCATGGCCTGGCTCTATGAAAAGGGCGAGGTTCTGGAACGTGACGATCAGGAGGAGCATATCCGCCTGCGCGTCGGGCTGGAGCCGGCCGATCTGGCCCGGTTTGAGGGGCGCTTTCCCTATAAGGCGCAGCTTGGCCCCGGTCAGGTCTCTGCACGGGAAGCCAGACAGGAGGGGCGGCAGCCATGGCTTCCCTGACGGCCCATGCCCGCGTCGATATGGATGCCGTGGCCGCCATCCTGCGGGATGTCGCGGCCACGGAAATCATGCCGCGTTTCCGTAACTTGCAATCCAGCGATATCCGGGAAAAGAACCCCGGCGATCTGGTGACGGTGGCGGATGAGGCATCCGAAAGGGTGCTGACGGCACGGTTGCGCGACCTGCTGCCCGGTTCCATCGTGGTGGGGGAGGAGGCGTGCGCCGCCGACCCCGCCCTGGTGCGGCATCTGGCCCATGCCGCAGAGCCGGCCTGGATCATCGATCCGGTGGATGGCACCCATAATTTCGCCCATGGCAAGCCGGTGTTCGGCCTGTTGCTGGCCCTGTCCCAAGGTGGACAGGCGACGGCCGGCTGGATTTACGATCCGGTGGGCGACCGGATGGCGATGGTGGAGGCGGGTGAGGGTGCCTGGATGGCGGGCCAGCGCTTGACGGCCAAGCCGGCAGCGCCGATCCCGCAGATGCAGGGCTCGCTTTCCACCAAGTTCTTTACCCCGGAGGAGCGCCAGCGGCTGGATAAGCTGCGTCCGCATTTCGCCGATACCTATCGGCTGTTCTGCGCGGCGCATGATTATCTGAACCTGCTGACCGGTATCGGCCAGTTCGCCATGTATAACCGCATCATGCCATGGGACCATGCCGCCGGCACCCTGGCCTATGCGGAAGCGGGTGGCCATGTCGCCAAATTTGACGGCACACCCTATCGCGCCGCCGATGTGGATGGCGGGTTGCTGATGGCACCCGATCCTACCACCTGGGCCGACCTGCGCGATTTCATTTTTCCTGAAACTTAAATTCAGCGCGGGCGATCAGGCCCGCGCTGTTCTTTCATCAGGCTCAAGACTTCGGCGTGCGATGCACGGCCAAAACGCCCGGCCCCTGGGTGGTGGGCATGATCTCCAGCCGGTTGACATTGAAATGTGCCGGCAAGGTTGCCGCCCAATAGACTGATTCCGCGACATCTTCAGCCGTCAGCGGCACTGTGTCGGCATAGACCTTGGCGGCCCGTTCCGCATCCCCCTTGAAGCGCACCAGGCTAAAGCTGGTTTCCACCATGCCGGGTTCGATGCAGGTGACGCGGACGCCCGTGCCGATCAGATCGGCCTTCAGGGCCAGACTGAATTGCGTGACGAAAGCCTTTGACGCGCAATAGACATGGCCGCCGGGATAAGGGTAGCTGCCAGCGACCGAGCTGATATTGATGACATGGCCGCGCCCGCGTTCCACCATGCCGGGCAGGACCAGCCCGGTGATGATGGCCAGCGCCTTGTCGTTGGTATCGATCATCACTTCCCAATCATCCAGATTGGCCTTATGCGCGGGCTCGGCACCCAGGGCCAGCCCGGCATTATTGATCAGCAGATCGATATCCTTGAATTCGGCGGGCAGGGCGGCCAACGCCGCTTCAACTGTCTTGCGGTCCCGCACATCCAGTTCCAGCACATGCACCGGCACATTGAGCGTATCCAGCAGGGGACGCAGCTTTTCCGGCTTGCGGGCCGTCAGGATCAGTTTGGAGCCGATGGCGGCGAAACGGCGGGCAAAGGCGGCACCAAACTCACCAGTAGCACCGGTAATCAGCACGATATCGGGCCGGTGGGCGGGGGCAGGGTGGCTCATGGCGTTTCCTCGTTCCTTCAAGCGTTCAGGCGTTATCCGGGCGTTCACGGCGCTTGGCCTCCACCCACAGGGCTTCCATCTCTTCCAGACTGGCCCCTTCCGGGCTGCGGCCCTGGGCGGCAAGGCCGGCTTCCACCTGTCGGAAGCGACGGTCAAACTTGGCATTGGTGCCGCGCAGGGCGGTTTCCGGGTCGATATCCAGGCGGCGGGCCAGATTGACCAGGGCGAACAGCAGATCGCCCAACTCATCCTGCATCCGTTCCTTGGTCGGGGTAGCGGCTGTGATTTCCACCCGCAATTCGCCGATTTCCTCCTCGATCTTGTCCAGGATTTCATCGGCGCGGGTCCAGTCGAACCCGACACGGGCGGCACGCTTTTGCAGCTTTATCGCACGGGTCAGTGCGGGCAGACCGGCAATCACCCCGTCCAGCGCGGAGGGTGGCTTGCCGCTGGCGGCGGCCTTCTCGGCACGTTCCCGCGCCTTCAGTTCCTCCCAATGGCGGACCTGATCATCCGCCGTCGCCACATTCACCTCACCGAAAACATGGGGGTGGCGGCGGATCATCTTGTCGGCGATATGGCCGGCAATGGCGTCAAAATCGAACAGGCCGCGTTCCTTGCCCATCTGGGCATAAAAAACGCTCTGAAACAGCAGGTCGCCCAACTCATCCTTCACCGCCATCATGTCGCCGGACTGGATGGCGTCTGCCACCTCATAGGCCTCTTCAATCGTGTGGGGGGCGATGGTGGCGAAATCCTGCTCCAAATCCCACGGGCACCCACCATCGGGATCACGCAATTTCGCCATGATATCCAGCAGGCGGGAAAGATTATCGGACATGGATCAGGTTCCGGTCGTTGACGGCGGTTTGGACCTTAGCCCGTTGCAGGCGGTCATTCCAGCAGCAGGAAATAGGTAAAAATACTAAAAATAAGAAAATATTCCAAATACGCGATAAGGAAGATTATGGAAACTAAATACAGCATCCTGGCTCAGCGCCCGGTCAACGCAGATGAATTTCACGCTTCTGGTCGGACGCTTGCTGACCCATCTCAATGAGTTCCATCACCTGAATGGCTTCTTCAGGCGTGACTGGGTTATGGGTTCCGCTCTCGATGGCGTCCCGCAGCTCCGTGAAATAGCGCAGATAATCCCCGGCCTCGGCATTGCTGATCGTCCGCGTCGACAAGCTGCCATCCTCGGCAACGCTGGTGATGGATGGCGGCTGACAGGCCGCGCCCCAGCCATCACCGCCCGGCTGCTGGCCGGCCTTCAGCGCATCCTCTTGGCTGTCCAGCCCGTGGCTGATGAAGCTGGCTTTGTTGCCATGGACCGCAAAGCGCAGGCCGCTGGCCGGTGTCAGCATGGAACCATGCAGGATGACCCGCAGACCATCAGCATAGCGCAGCAGCGCGTGGAAATAATCCGGCGCCCCGTCGCCGGCACGCTGGGTGCCGATATCGGCGTACATGGATTGCGGCCGCCCGAACAGGCAGAGCGCCTGATCTATCACATGCGGCCCCAGATCATACCAGAGGCCGGCACCCGGGCCCGGCTTTTCCCGCCAGCGGTCGCGTACCGCCGGGCGGAACCGATCGAAATGGCTTTCAAACTGGGTGATGCGCCCCAGTTCCTCGGCATTGATCAACCTTCTCAGGGTGAGGAAATCACCATCCCAGCGACGATTATGGAAAATAGATAAAATCCGGCCGCAGTGCTTTGCCTGCGTGGCCAGCCGTTTGGCATCAGCCAGATCCACGGTGAACGGCTTATCCACCACCACATGCTTGCCGGCGGCCAGCGCCCGGCCGGCAAGATCGGCATGGGTATCGTTAGGTGTAGCAATGACGATCAGGTCAATGTCAGCGGCGTCAAAGGCCTGCTCCGGTGTCGGCAACACCTGTGCATCCGGCCACTGCCCCCTCACCTTCTCTGCATTGCTTGAAACAATCGCCGCCAGCTTAAGGCCGGGCGTCGCTGCAATCAACGGGGCATGAAAGGTCTGTCCCGCATAGCCGTAGCCGATAAGAGCGACGTTTAACATTGCAGGGTATCCCTTTGTTTTAACGCTCAGATAACCTCAATCACCATGCCATCATAGGCGGGTTCCACACCATCCGGCAACAGGCCGCACAGCGTGTCGTAATCCATCATATGGTTCATATGGGTCAGAATGGCGCGTCTGGGCCGCAACCGTTCGATCCAGCCGCGCGTAATGTCCCAATGGGCGTGAACCGGATGTGGCGGCTCCAGCCGCACACAATCCACAATCCAGGTGTCCACCCCTTCCAGAATCTCGAAGGCCTCGTCGCTCAAGCGCACCACATCGGTGGAATAGGCGATGCGACCGAAGCGAAAACCCAGGCTATTGGAATGGCCATGGTCCTGCACAAAGGGAATTATATCAATGGAACCAATGCGAAACGGTTCATTGATGATGTGTGGTGTGAGCACCGGCCGCGCATAGATATTGCCACCCGGTGGCAATGGCTTGAAACAGTAATCGAACCGCTGGCTCAGGATCGCCAGCGTGTCGGCATCGGCATGAACATCCAGGGCTTTGCCGGTCAGCCAGTTGATGGCACGCAGATCGTCAATGCCATGGGCGTGGTCGGCATGGGCATGGGTGTAGAGCACGCCATCCAGATGCTGCACCCCGGCATCCACCAACTGTTCGCGCAAATCCGGTCCGGTATCGACCAGAATGGCGGTGGACGCATTCTCCACCAGGATGGAGGGGCGGCGGCGGCGATTACGCGGGTTGGCCGGATCGGCCTTGCCCCAGACATTGCCGATCAACGGCACACCGGAAGAGCCACCGCAGCCCAGAATGGTGACACGCATGGCCGCCCCTTTTTCCCCCGCCGTCACGCCGCCAGCGACAGGGCGGCGGCGGGCACCTTGGTGAACAGGCGCTGGAAATTCGCCGTCGTCACCCGTGCCAGTTCGGCCTCAGCAACGCCCTTCACTTCCGCCACATGGCGGGCGGTGTGGGCAACGAAGGCCGGCTCGTTCCGTTTGCCACGCATCGGCACCGGAGCCAGATAGGGCGCATCAGTTTCCACCAGAATGCGATCCAGCGGCACATCGGCGGCAATGGCGCGCAAATCCTCCGACTTCTTGAAGGTCACGATGCCGGACAGGGAGATATAGAAGCCCAATTCCAGCGCTTCTTCAGCCAGTTGCCGGCCGGAGCTGAAGCAATGCAGCAACCCGCGCAGCCGCCCCTGCCCCTCTTCCCGCAGGATGCGGATCGTGTCCTCATCCGCATCGCGGGTATGGACGATGATCGGCAGGTCGGTTTCCAGGCACACCCGGATATGGCGGCGGAACGCTTCCTGCTGAATGTCGCGCGGGCTCTTATCGTAGAAATAATCCAGGCCGGTTTCACCGATGCCGACAACCTTGGGATTTTCCCTGGCCAGTTCGATCAGTTTTTCAACATCGCAAAGGGCAAATTCCTCCGCCGCCTGATGCGGATGGATGCCCAATGTGCAATAAACATCGGGATAGGATTGAGCAATATCAAGCACTTGCCCGAATTTGCTGACATGGGTGCAGATGGAAAGCATCAAGCCAACGCCCGCATCGCGGGCGCGCTGCACCACGGCATCGCGCTCCGGCGCGAAATCCGGGAAATCCAGATGGCAATGGCTGTCGACCAGCATCACTTGGTCTCCTCCGCCTCCGGCGCCACATAGCGCGGGAAGGCCGGCTGCGGGGCGGGCAGCGGTGTACCGGGCACCAGCTTGGCGGTCAGCAGATCGCCGAAGCCACGCTGATCGGCCGGGATCACCAGTTGATCCAGAATGCGGGCGCTGCTGCCCGGCATGAAGGGCTGGGTCATGATCGCCAACTGGCGGATCACATCGGCCAGATTATACAGCACGGTGCCCAGGCGGACCTGATCGGTCTTGCGCAGCGTCCAGGGGGCCATTTCATCGACATAGCGGTTGGCATCGCCCACCACGCGCCAGATGGCATCCAGCGCCTTGTTGAAGGCCTGGTTGTTCAGTTCCACCCGCACGCTATCCAGCATACCGGCAGCGGCGTTCAACAGGGTGTTATCCGCCTCTGTCAACGCGTCTGGCTGCGGCACCTTGCCTTCATGATATTTCTGGATCATGGAGAGCACGCGCTGGCACAGGTTCCCATAATCATTGGCCAACTCGCCATTGATCCGCTGCATCATGGCGCGCTTGGAGAAATCGCCATCATTACCAAAGGGGATTTCACGCAGCAGGAAATAGCGGGTCTGGTCCAGGCCATAGGTATCCAGCAATTCCTGCGGCTTCACCACATTGCCCAGCGACTTGGACATTTTCTCGCCTTCCACGGTCCACCAGCCATGGGCGAACACGCGGCGCGGCAGCGGCAGGCCGGCGGCCATCAGGAAGGCTGGCCAATAGACGGTGTGGAAGCGCAGAATATCCTTGCCCACCATATGCAGGTCGGCCGGCCAATATCGGGCGAAATCCGTGCCCTCGCCCGTTTCCGGATAGCCGATGGCGGTGATGTAATTCACCAGCGCATCCAGCCAGACATACATCACATGCTTTTCATCGCCCGGCACCTTCACCCCCCAATCGAAGGTGGTGCGGCTGACCGAGAGGTCGCGCAGGCCGGTCTTGACGAAGCTGATCACTTCCGACCGCTTGCCGGACGGCATGATGAAATCAGGCTGTTCCTCATAAAGCTTCAGCAGCTTTTCACCATAGGAGGCCAGCTTGAAGAAATAGCTCGGCTCCTCCACCCATTCCACCGGGGCACCGGTGGGGGCGAAGCGCTGGCCATTGCGCTCCGTCAGCTCATCCTCACCGTAATAGGCCTCGTCACGGACGGAGTACCAGCCCTTATAGCTGCCCAGATAGATGTCACCATTATCCAGCAGCTTCTGCCAGACGGCCTGCACGGCCTTGATGTGGCGCGGTTCGGTGGTGCGGATGAAATCGGTGTTGCTGATATTCAGCAGGGCTGCCAGATCGCGGAAATTCTGGGAATTCTTGTCGGCCAGCGCCTGGGGCGTGGTGCCGAAATTCTCCGCCGATTTCTGCACCTTCTGCCCATGTTCGTCGGTGCCGGTGAGAAATTTCACGTCGAAACCGTCCAGCCGCTTGAAGCGGGCCAGCACGTCGCAGGCGATCGTCGTGTAGGCGTGGCCGACATGCGGGGCGTCGTTCACGTAATAGATCGGCGTCGTGATATAGTAAGGCGCGCGCCCGGACATGGTGCTTCTCCGTAAAAAACGGCAAATCGGAAACGTTTTTTCAGGCAGACGCCGCTTCGATCTGCATCAAAACACCCATCAGGGTCTGACGCCGATCCAGGCTGGCATGATCCGCCTTGCTGAACAGATGGTTGGTGTTCTCCCACACCTCCACCCAGCGATCAAGGCGCCCGGCCCGAAGGCTCCCCTGCATCAGGCGGTGGACAAGGGCGGCTTCCCCCGGCACCACCTCCGGCGGGATGGTGCCGCGCGCGGCGGCGCGCGCGATACGGCCCAGCCACCAGCCGATCAGTTCGGAAATGGCGGCCCAGCTTGCCTCATCATTGCCGCGCAGTACGGCATCAATGAAGGCATAGGCACCCAGAATATCCAGCCGGGGCAGCGTGTCGAACACGCCCAGCATGGCCTTGTAGAGATCCATGCCACCGGCATGATGCAGCTCCAGCGCCTTGCCCACCGAGCCTTCGCCCAAGCGGGCAAGGGCCGTGCGGTCACCATCGGCCATGTCAGGCTGATAGCGGAACAGCAGGCTTTTCACCTGCGCCTCGCTCAACGGCTCCAGCATCAGTTTGCGCGTGCGCGACCGGATGGTCGGCAGCATGGCGCCGACATTATCCGCCACCAGCAGGATCAAAGTCTTAGGCGGCGGCTCTTCCAGAATTTTCAGGATGGCGTTCTGGCCGCTGGTGTTCAACTGGTCAGCGCCATCCACGATCACTACGCGCCAACCGCCCTCGGCGGAGGTCAGGTGCAGGAAGGGGGCGATCTTGCGCACCTCGTCCACCGGCAGATCGCGCTTATAGCGTTTGCGCTTTTCGTCCCAAGTCCGCTGAATGGTCAGCAGATCGGCGTGGCCGGCGGCGGCGATGCGGCGACAGGCCGGGTGTTCTGGATCGACATTCAGGCTGGTCGGCGTGGGTGGTGGGCCAAACAGGCCGCCGTCGGCTTCCCCCGGCAGGCCCTTCACCAGCACGAAACGCGCCATGCGATAGGCCAGCGTGGCCTTGCCGACGCCCGGCGGCCCGCCGATCAGCCAAGCATGATGCATCCGGCCGGAATTCCAGCTTTCCAGCAACAGCGCCTGGGCGGTCGCATGACCCTCCAGATGAGTGTTGCGACGCGGATGATAGGTCTCCACGTCGAACGGGGTTTCCGCGCTCACCGCAGGCCCCCCAGCCGGTCCCGCACCGTCTGGCGGATGGCGGCCTGGATAGCATCAATGCCTTGGGCAGCGTCGATGATGGCGCAGCGTTCCGGCTCGGCCGCTGCGATGGCGAGATATCCCGCGCGCAGACGCCGATGGAAATCCAGCTTCATCTGCTCGTACCGGTCCTCCCCGCCATTGCGGGAAGCGGCACGGGCAAGACCGATGGCGGGATCAATATCCAGAATCAGGGTCAGGTCGGGCTGGGTCTCCCCCACCGCAATCCCGCGCAACTGTGCCAGCAGCGCCTTGTCCAGCCCGTGCCCATCGCCCTGATAGGCACTGGTGCTGTCGGCGAAGCGGTCGCACAGCACCCATTGTCCTTGGGCCAGCGCCGGCAGGATGGTCCGCTGCACATGGTCATAGCGGGCGGCAGACAGCAGCAAAGCTTCGCTGACCGGCAACCAGCGACCGACATCGCCATTGACCAGCAGGTTGCGAATGGCCTCCGCCCCCGGTGAACCACCCGGTTCACGCGTTATCACCACCTGCCGGCCATCGGCGCGCAACGCCTCGGCCAGCAGACGGATCTGGGTGGATTTGCCTGCCCCTTCGCCGCCTTCCAGGGTGATGAAGCGGCCGCGTTCAGCCATGTTACGGGGCCTTTGCCGGTTCCGCCGCCGGCGCGGCGGCAGGCTTGGACGGCCCGAACAGCATATGGGAGGCGGCAGCGGCCACACGACCGAACAGGCCCAGCCGTTCCACATCAGCCGCCGCCACCAGCGGCACCTCCAGCGTCGGGAAATCCGGTGCCGTCACCTTCAGGGTTGCCAGCTTGGTGCCCTTGGCCACCGGTGCCGCCACCGGCGCATCAGCCATCAACGTCACCTTCATCAGGCGGCGCTGTTCATGGGTCAGGGTGATTTTCATCTGGTTCTGCACGGTCAGCGGCACGGTTTCCGCCTGACCCAGCCAGACGGGCAGGTTGTCCACCACCTCCCCAGCCTTGAACAGGGTGTAATTGTCAAATTCGCGCCAGCCCCATTCCAGCAGGCGGGCGCTTTCATCGGCGCGGGCCTGCATGTTGGGCAGACCATTTACCACCAAGACAAGCCGGCGCTCATTACGCTTGCCGGTGGCGATCAGGCCATAGCCGGCAATATCGGTATGGCCGGTCTTCATGCCGTCCACCCCCATATTGCGATAGAGCAGTGGGTTGCGGTTGCCCTGCTTGATGTTGTGATAGGTGAATTCCTGTTCCGAATAATAATGGAAATATTCGGGGAAATCACGGATCAGCCTGACGGCCAGGGTGGAAAGGTCACGCGCGGTGGAATGATGATCCGGATCCGGCCAACCCGATGCGTTCATCAGGTTGGTGTTGCTCATGCCCAGTTCCTTCATCCGCTTGTTCATGGCGGTGGCGAAGGCCTGCTCCGTCCCGGACAGGCCCTCGGCCAGCACCACGCAGGCATCATTACCGGACTGGATGATCATGCCACGGATCAGGTCTTCGACCTTGATGCTGTTGCCCAGCTCCACGAACATCTTGGAGCCCTGGACCTTCCAGGCGCGTTCCGACACCGGCAGCGTATCGTCCAGCTTCAGCCGGCCTTCCTTCAGCCGTTCGAATACCATGTAGGCCGTGGCGACCTTGGACATGGAAGAGGTCGGCATCTGCTCGTCGGCATTTTTTTCAAACAGGACCGTGCCTGTATCCGCGTCCAGCAGAATCGCCTCCCGGGCGATTGTGTCCAGGCTGGCCGCCATTGCCGGCGTGGCTGCGGCGGTGAACAGGAAGGCCACCGCCACCCGGCGGACAGCGCCCTTCATCCGACGTGCGAACCGAAATTCCATGGTATTCCGCTAACCCTTTGTCTGCGTAAAGCGACACCGGGGGCGCTTCATGCGCCCGGTACCGGCATAATGACGGCACAACCCGGTGAATGCCACCCCTAGAACGCCGCAGGGGTGGATACAAGCGTCGCGCCTGCCGATACCAGGAGCCATGGATCATGGCTCCTGGTCATTACAAGTTCCCACAAGCGCCGGGCGGCGGCATCCGCCGCCTTGGCTTGCGCGGGCATGGGCCCGCGGGCCAGCGGTCGCTGGCCTCCAAGGGTCATTTGGCATGACCCTTGGGGTTACCGCTTAATCGACGATGATGCGCGCACCATTGGTACCGGTCTGCAGCACCTGGGCCAGCACCTGGTCAGCCCGGTCCACATTCTCGAACGGCCCGACGCGAACCCGGAAGAACTGCGTATCGCCCACCATCGCCGAAGAGATGTTGGTGGGCGAGATGGAGTTCAACCGTGCCCGCAGCTTGTTGGCATTATCATAGATGGTGAAGGAACCCGCCTGCACATAAATGCGCTGCGGGCCGGGTGGCACCGGCTTCTGTTCGACCACGGGGGCCGGCATGAAGCGGCCATCGTCCGTGGTGGTGCCAGCAACCGTAACCGGCGGGGCAACATTGCGCGATGGGGTCGGTTTGGGTGCTGGCAGGGGGGCCCCTTCCACCGTCACCTTGGGACGGGGGGCCGCCTTTGGCACCGGGCCGCCATCAGGGGAACCGGCCACCTGGGTGCCACCAGCATTCATCGCTGCCGCCGCAATGGCGCGGCTTTCTTCAGCCAGAATCTCCACCCGCACCTTGGCGGTGCCCTTTTGGTCGAAGCCCAGCAACTGGGCGCCACGGCGCGACATATCGATGATGCGGCCGGGCACGAAGGGGCCGCGATCATTGATGCGCACCACGATGGAACGGCCATTTTCCAGATTGGTCACGCGCACCAGGCTGGGCATGGGCAGCGTCTGGTGGGCAGCCGTCAGCTCATTCTCATTATAGTCTTCGCCATTGGCTGTGGCCTTGGTGTGGAAGCCCGGACCATACCAGCTTGCAATGCCGGTCTGGTTATAGCTGTAATCCACCTGCGGATAATACCAGACCCCGTCAATCTGATAGGGGGTGCCGACCTTATAGGTGCCGCCCGGCGTCGGGTTGGCGGACGAAGCGGCGGCACCGGCCTGCTGTGGTGCGGCGGGCGGCGGCTTGGAGGCGCAGGCCGAAAGGCCGGCCATCGTCACACCGAACAACACCCACTTCACCACATTTGCCCGCGACATGCCGCTCTGTCCCCAACCGATTGTGGCGGCACACTACATCAACTCAAACGCCCGCGCCAATATGGTCGGCGAGAATTCCCACCGCTGTTGCGAAATAAGTCGAGCGGTTCCAGTCCATGATGGTGCGATAATTCTCATAGACCAGATAGGCCTTGCCACCGGGGCCATCGGGCATCACCAAGGCGGCGGAAAGTGTCGCTGCGGGCAGCGGCTTCCCGTTCATCTGGCGCAAACCACGCTTGGCCCAGACGGTCAGGGGCTGGGCCTTGTCGAATCCGGCCCAGGCGGAAGCGGCATTACCTTTCGGCAACTTCACCTCCCGCCCCCAGGTCTGATCCATCTGCCAGCCGACCTTGGAGAGATAATTGGCGGCAGACGCGAAAACATCGGCCGGCGTGCCCCAGATGTCGCGCCGGCCGTCGCCATCGAAATCCTGAGCATAGCGCAGAAAGCTGCTGGGCATGAACTGGCTCTGCCCCATGGCACCGGCCCAGGAGCCCAACATCCGGTCGGCCGTGATATGGCCCTCATCGATGATCTGCAGCGCCTCCAGCAATTCCTTGCGGAAATAGGCGCTGCGCCTTCCATCATAGGCCAGGGTCGCCAGGGCATCGACCACCTTGAAGCCGCCCATGTTGCGGCCGAAATCCGTCTCCATGCCCCAGAGCGCCACAATGAAGCGGGGCTGCACACCATAGTGCCGACCTACCTTCTCCAGCAGGGCATGATGGGCACGGTAAAGTTCGCGCGCCTTGGCGATCCGCTGCTTTGTCACCGTGCGGGAAAGGTAGGTATCAAAGCTGATGGTTCGTTCGGGCTGTTTGGCGTCCAGTTCCAGAATACGGGGAATCGGGGCAATCCCGTTCAGCGCTGTATCAAGAGTGGGGGCTGAGATTCCCTTGCCCGCCGCTTCCTGCCGAAGCGTCTCCAACCATTGCGGGAAGTCCACCGTTGGCGTCGCATTCCCGGTTACAGGCAATAGCGAGATGAATACGCCCAACAACCATGCGGCGGCGCGTCCGGTGCGGCGCTTGGATATACGGTCGGTCAAGGCGTTGGCTCCCATTCTGCCTTCGGCCCCCTGTTTTGGCACGCGCTTGTAACCAAAAGCAACCAGGGCCCACCAGACCAAGACGGGTTACACCGGTCAGGGTGCCGGAAATAAAGCCGTGGTGCGGCCTGCCAACCAATAGGCGATCAAGCCCCGATATTCATAGGCAGCACGCTCCAGCATCGCCAGATTGTCGGAGAGGTTGACGCCGAAGCGCCATTCCTCTGACTGGTTGGCGCCATAGCTGACGGGATAGGGCACAACATTAATACCCACCTTACGGAAGATGCCGACGGAACGCGGCATATGGGCGGCGGAGGTAACCAGCAGCACCCGTCCGTCCGGTGGCAGCAGCGGCCGGCTATTAACCGCATTTTCCCACGTATTGCGCGAGGTGGATTCCAGCCGCACGCGTGTCATATCGACGCCAAGATCAGCCAGCAAAGCCGCGGCCACCGGCGCTTCCCGCGCGTCCGGTTGCCGCGGATCACCGCTGCCGCCGCTAAAGATTACTGGAATATCCGGATAATGCCGCATCAGGCCCGGTACTACCGTCAGCCGCTCCGCCTCCTGGTTCAACTGGGGAGCACCATGCTCCGCCGATCCCACCGGTGCGACAGCCCCACCCAGCACAATGATTGCGTCAATGTCGGGCGGCGGACTCCCCGGGGCCGGAAAACGTTGCTCCAAGGGCAATAACAGCCAGGTGGATACCGGCGTGACCATGATGATGGTCAACAACAAGGCCGCCAACGCCAGCAACCACCGCCCTGTTGAACGCCCCGCCACCATCAGCAGCAAGCCGCCAAAAGCGAGTAAGCCGATAATGTTGCCAGGCGCCGTCAAGGCCCCGAGAAGTTTCCCCAATTCAAACCCCATCTCGGGCCCCTCTCCTGTTTCCTGATACGCTTCACTGCCACCAAGACACCGGAAAGAATTGAGAGCAAACGCCCTTGATCTTTGTTCCAAATCGGCGGCAATTGTGAAAATATGCCTTAGATAACCTGATTCGATTCAGGTGTCATGGGATTGACCATGTGTTTCCAAACGGGTGCCGGGGAAGCGTTCGGTATGTTCGAATGGTGGTGGAACATATTCGTCACGGGTGCCGAACCGGGAAAGATGATATGTTAAATCACTTTGGACCCCTGTTTTCTTTGCTCACCCATTTTCGCCGCTAAACGTTTTTCGGAACATCGCCGTCGTGACATTGCCCAAAATCATGGCGCCGGGGGAAAGTCCGGCCGTGAAATCTTCAACCCGCGATGCCGTTACAGGCTTGTGGGAGATGCGGCCTTTCGTGTCTCAGGTTGACCAGATCCTGAACCAGCATCAGGGAAAACTGATTGCTGGTCTGCTGATCGTTGAAATTGAACGGATGCACCAGCTTTTCCAGGTCCATGGACAGCGTGCGCTGGACTATGCGATGACCCTGCTGGTGGAACGGTTGCTGCCGGTCTGCGGCGTGCAAGACCTGATCTGCCGCTTTGGGCAGACCCAATTCGCCATTTTCCTGCCGGGGCTGGACCATGCTGGCAAAGCATTGTTCGCTGCATCGGCCATTGCCAATAGTATGGCGGACCCGATCATTATCGAAGGCCGCCAATTGCATGTCTCCGCCAAGATTGGGGTTGCTGTCTCCCCCAACGACGCAACGGACGGCCCTTCCCTGATCCGCAATGCCTGCGTCGCCCTTCGGGAGGCGATTGCTTCGGGTACCGCCAGCTACCTGCATTTCACACGGGCTATGCAGGAGGGGCTGCGCGAGAAGCTGGATCTGGAAGATGCCTTGCGCGAGGCTGTGCGGGAAGGCCAGTTGACTGTGCATTACCAGCCCAAGGTCGCCATCGCCGGCGGCCACGCCATTGGGGGGGAGGCGTTGCTGCGCTGGCGCCATCCGGTGCGGGGTATGATCCCGCCCGCGACCTTCATTCCCACCGCAGAGGAAACCGGCCTGATCGTGCCCATCGGTGAATGGGTGCTGCGTCAGGCCATCAACCAGATCAAGGAATGGCTGGACCAGGGGCTTCCCCCCATCCAGATCGCCGTCAATGTGTCGGAGCGCCAGTTCCGCTGGGGGCATCTGCCGGCGCTGATCGACGTGCTGCTGGCGGAAAGCGGTATCCCGCCCCACCTGCTGCAACTGGAAATCACGGAAACCATCCTGCCGGATGATCTTGATGGCGCCTTGCAGCAGATGCGCTGGATTGCCGATCGCGGGGTGGCGCTGGCGCTGGATGATTTTGGCACCGGCTATTCCTCCCTCTCCTACCTGCGGGAATTGCCGCTGGATTGCCTGAAGGTGGATCGGCAGTTTGTCATGGATATGGAGCGTGACCAATCCACCCGCCATATTGTGGAAGCCATTGTCGCCATGGCGCAGGCGATGGATTTGAAAGTGGTCGCCGAAGGGATTGAGACACAGGCGCAGTGGGAAATCCTGCAGCGGCTGGGAGTGGAGGAAGGCCAGGGCTATCTGTTCGCCCGCCCCATGCCCGCCGAGGATTTCGCAGCCTATATCCGCAATGGCGGGCCGCCGTCCAAAAATTAAATCAACATCAGCGTAGCCAGACCCAGGAACGCCAGGAACCCCACCACATCGGTAACGGTGGTGAGGAAAACGCCGGATGCGACAGCCGGATCAACGCGCATCCTGTCCAGCACAAAGGGGATCAGGGCGCCGAACAGGCCGGCGCAGAACAGGTTGACCACCATAGCGCAGGCAATCACCACGCCCAAGAGCGGTTGGCCAAACCAGATATAGGCGATGACGCCGATAATAATCGCCAGGGCACAGCCATTCAACAGGCCGACCAGCACTTCCTTGCCGATCACGCGGGTGGCGTTGGCCGGTGTGAGTTCCTTGGTGGCCAAGGCGCGGACCGCCACGGTCAGGGTTTGCGTACCGGCATTGCCGCCCATGCTGGCAACGATGGGCATCAGCACGGCCAGCGCCACCAGATGCGAGATGGTGACGGAAAACAGGTTGATCACCATGGCCGCCAGCAGTGCCGTTACCACATTGACGGCCAGCCAGCGGAAACGTGACCGCGCAGTGCCCAGCACGGCGCGGTAGAAGTCATCCTCCCCGACGCCGCCCATCGCCAGCATGTCGGCCTCCGCCTCCTCCTCGATCACGTCCACCACGTCATCCACGGTGATGACGCCCAGCAGACGGCCGCCCTTATCCACCACGGGGGCGGACACCAGCCCGTAATTGCGGAACAGGCGGGCCACCTCCTCCTGATCCATGGTGGCGGGGATGCGGTGGATATCCTCATGCAGGATTTCGTTCAGTTTCACCCCGCGCCGGGCCCGCAGCACGCGCGACAAAGGCACGCTGCCCACCACCCGATGCATCGGGTCGACGATGAAAATATCGTAGAATTGTTCGGGCACATGGCTGTCATCGGCGGTGGCAGCGGCGCGCAGATAATCCAGCAAACCACCGACCGTCCAGAATTCCGGCACGGAAACAAATTCCCGCCCCATCAGGCGACCGGCGGAAAATTCCGGATAGGTCAGCCCCTCTTCCACCAGCGCTCTGGCCTCGGGCGGCAGGTTGGCCAGGATTTCGGCCTGCGCCTCCTCGTCCAGATCCTGGATGACGTCGACGGCGTCGTCGGTATCCAGTTCGGCAACGGCGGCAGCCAGAGCCTTCGGCTCCAACTGCTCCACCACCTCTTCACGCAGATCGACGGAGAGATAGGCCAGGATTTCAGCGTCGAAGCTGGGGCGCAGCAGCGCCACCAGCTCGTCGCGCCGTTCGGCGTCGGCCTGCTCCAGCAGGTCGGCGACGTCGGACGGGTGCAGGTCTGCCAGCAATGTGGCAGCACCCTGCATATCGCCAGCCTCCATCAACGCGATGACGGCCAGCCGTTCACTTTCCCCGGCATCGCCATCATCAGCGATGACGTGCCGGGGGTCACCATGCGGCCGATCTGAAGGTGGGCGATCGGCCGGAGACATCATGCGGCACCTGCGGGATTATGAACCTGCGCATCGATGACGGCCAGGGCCGACATATTGACGATACCGCGCACCGTCACCGACGGGGTGAGGATGTGGGCCGGCTTGGCCGTCCCCAGCAGCACCGGCCCCACGACCAGACCATCGCCCAGCACCTTCAACAGGTTGAAGGAGACGTTCGCGCTGTCACGGTCGGGCATGACCATCAGGTTGGCACTGCCCTGCAGGCGGCTGTTGGGGAAAATGCGGCTGCGGATTTCCGGGCTGATTGCCGCATCTGCGTGCATTTCGCCTTCCACCTCCAGATCGCCACAACGGGCGCGGATGGCCTGCAGCGCTTCACGCATCTTCAGGGCCGCCGTATCATTATGGCTGCCAAAGCTGGAATGCGACAGCAGGGCCACCTTTGGCGTCAGACCGAAGCGCCGTACCTCTTCGGCTGCCAGCTCGGTGATTTCCGCCAGATCGGCGGCCGTCGGGTTGGCATTCACATAGGTATCGGTGAGGAAGAAGGTACCGCGATTGAGGATCAGCACCGACAGGGCCGCCATGACGCGGGCCCCCTGGCGTTTGCCAATCACGTCATTCACATGCTTCATGTGCCAGTCATACAGGCCGACCGTGCCGCAGACCAGGGCATCCGCCTCGCCCTTCTCCACCATCAGCGCACCGATCACGGTGGTGTTGGTGCGCACCACTTGGCGGGCGCGGTCGGGGGAAACGCCGTTACGTTCCATCTTGCGATGGTAGGTCTGCCAATAATCGTTATAGGCGGGGTCGTTCTGCGGGTCGATCAGGCGCACATTCTCGCCCAGGCGCAGACGCAGCCCCAGCTTTTCGATGCGGCGGGTCACCACGTCGCGGCGGCCGATCAGGATCGGCTGGGCGATACCATCTTCCAGCACCTGCTGGGCGGCGCGCAACACCCGCTCCTCTTCACCCTCGGCATAGGCGATGCGGCGCGGATCGGCCTTGGCCTTGGCGAAGACCGGCTTCATCAGCAGGCCGGAGCGGAAGACGAACTGGCCCAACTGTTCGCGGTAGGCGTCGAAATCCTTGATTGGGCGGGTGGCGACACCGCTATCCATGGCTGCCTGGGCCACAGCCGGAGCGATTTCCAGGATCAGGCGCGGGTCGAACGGACGCGGGATCAGATATTCCGGGCCAAAGCTCGGCGGTGCCTCGCCATAGGCCATGGCCACCACATCATGCACCTCCGCCTGGGCCAGACGGGCAATGGCGTTGACGGCGGCGATCTTCATCGCCTCGTTGATGGTGGTGGCGCCCACATCCAAGGCACCCCGGAAGATGAAGGGGAAGCAGAGGACGTTATTGACCTGATTGGGGAAATCCGACCGGCCGGTGCCGACGATGGCATCGGGCCGCACGGCCTTCACCTCATCCGGCATGATTTCCGGGGTGGGGTTGGCCAGCGCCATGACGATGGGGTGCGGCCCCATCTTCTTCACCATATCCTGCGTCAGCACGCGCGGAGCGGACAGGCCCAGGAACACATCGGCATCGCCAATGATATCATCCAGGGTGCGGGCATTGGTGGGCTTGGCGTAACGGGCCTTGCGCGGGTCCATCAACTCGGTGCGGCCTTCATAGACCACACCCTTGATGTCGTTGACCCAGACATTTTCCACCGGCAGGCCCATATCGACCAGCAGATCCAGACAGGCCAGGGCCGCCGCACCGGCACCGGAGCAGACCAGCTTGACGGTGGAGAAATCCCGCCCCGTCAGCTTCAGCGCGTTGGTGATGGCGGCGGCAACGATGATGGCGGTGCCATGCTGATCGTCATGGAAGACCGGAATCTTCATGCGGTCGCGGAGCTGCTTCTCCACATAGAAGCATTCCGGCGCCTTGATATCTTCCAGGTTGATGCCGCCGAAGGTCGGCTCCAGCGCGGCGATGACATCGACCAGCTTGTCGGGGTCTTTCTCGTTGATCTCGATATCAAAGACATCGATACCGGCGAACTTCTTGAACAGAACGCCCTTGCCTTCCATGACCGGCTTGGAGGCCAGCGGCCCGATATCGCCCAGGCCCAGCACGGCGGTGCCGTTGGTGATCACGGCCACCAGATTGCCACGGCTGGTATATTTCGCAGCGTTGGCCTCGTCCTCGACGATGGCCTCACAGGCATGGGCCACGCCGGGCGAATAGGCCAGCGCCAGATCGCGCTGGGTGGCCAGCGGCTTGGTCGGGGTAACGGCAATCTTACCGGGCGTCGGCAACCGGTGATAATCAAGGGCCGCATCACGAAAGGCGTCGGTCATTTCCTAACTTGCTCCCAGCAACCATAACGGAGGGTCTTTGCGGATTGTTTTTCTTTGGTCGCTAGTTAGGCTGTTCCGGGTGCGGCTGTCCAGTCTGTGGCGCTTGCGGCGGGCGTGGACCTGCCCCCCGCCCGCCGCGCCGATGCCGCGTTACTCATGCGCTGGTATTCACCTGCGTCGCTGCCCAGCGCTGTTCTTGGGTCAAGCCACCATAGCCATAGGCATGTCCATCGACGGCATGGACCAGCACATAGCTTTCCGGATGCAGCGGCCCCAGCAATTCCGCCATGCCGGCAAAGGCCGCCCGCACGAAGCGCGCGGTTTCCGCCTTGAGATTGGTGCCGGCGGTTATCTTGATATCCAGCCAGAAGGCAGCAAGGCCGGCATCTGTCGGTCGCTGGCCGGCAATGTACCAGCCGGCGGGATCCGCCGGCTCCACCAGAACAGCGGTAACGCCCTTGTCCTTGCCCAAATGGTCGGCAGCCCAACCGGCCGCAGCCCCGGCAATGGCGGCCCGATGATCGGGGCCCCCGGTTGCCGGCTCCACATAACGAATGGTGATCATTGGCATCGCTTGCTCCCATTTCTCCTTGGTGATGGCGAGATTATGGGGCGACACACATCATACTGGAATGATATGAATTACGATAATCAAGATCGCAAATTTTAATGGTTATCTGATGCTCGACCTTGAATCGGTGCAGCTCTTTGTGTTGACGGTGGATCTGGGTGGCTTGACGCGCGCGGCTGAGGCGGTGGGAACCGTGCAGCCGGTGGTCAGTCAACGGCTGAAGGCCTTGGAGGCGCAGTTGGGAACCCAATTGCTGGAGCGTTCGCCCCGCTTCGTGCGTCCCACGGCGGATGGGGTGGTCTTCCTGGAACGGGCGCGGGCCCTGCTGGCCGCCCATGATGCGACATTGCGTTTCAAGGATGGACCGGCCCTGCATCTGCGCCTGGGCATCAGCGACCATGTGATGGGGGCCGCGTCCGGCCCGCTGCTGCGACGGTTGCGGGCAGTCTTGCCGGCAGATATTCGGCTGGAACTGCGGGTATCATTGTCCCAGTCCCTGCGAACGGCCTTCGAACAGGGGGAGTTGGACACCATCATCATCCGCCGTGAGGCTGGCGGCAATGATGGGGAGGTGTTGGGCAGCGAGTCCTTGATCTGGTGCGGCGATCCCACGCTGCTTGCCGGCACCTCACCCTTGCCCATCGCGTCATTGGGGGAACCTTGCGGCGTGCGCGCCCTGGCGATACGGGCCTTGGGCAAGGCCGGTATCCCCTGGTATGAAAGCTTCGTGGCCGGTAGCAGCAGTGCCTTGCTGGCTGGGCTTTCCGCAGGATTTGGAATTGCGCCCATGGGGCGGTTTGGGGCCGCCAGCCAGGATGTCGGGCCATTGCTGGGTCTTCCCCGGCTTCCTGCGTCCGATATCATCCTTCTGGGTCGCGCCACGGGCCAGGCACGGACCAGGGCGATCAATGCCATTGCCGCCAGCGTCCGCGCGGCCCTTGCCGCCCCCGGTGTGACCGGGGCGCACTAAACCCGTGTATCAGAACCGGGCAGACAGGCCCGCGATGAAACGGCGGGGTGCGCCGGGTGACAGAAAACGCGGATCATCAAAGCCCAGTTCCCCAGCATCCCCATAAATCCCAAAGGTGGCATAGCGATGGTCGAACACATTATCGATCCGGCCATTCAGGGTGACACCCTCGACCAGTTGATAACGGGCCGACAGGTTGAACAGGGCGAAACCGCCCAGCGGTCGCGTCAGGTTCGCCTCATCCCCACGCAAAAAGCGGCTGGAGGAATAATGCATCTCCGCCCCCAGCACCAAGGCCCTGCCCAACGCCAGATCGGCGCCGATTTTCAGGCTGTGCTGGGGAATGCCGGGGATGCGGTCGCCGGGGCTGACGGCGATGTCGCCATCGGCCTCCGCCTGCGGATTATGCGGGGCCTGGATCGACAGCGGGCTGCGGAAGCTGGCCTTGACCAGGGCATAATCGATGAACCAGGAAACCGGCCCCTGGCTGCCCGATAATCCGGCCTCCAGCCCCTGGCGCCGGGTGCGGCCGACATTGTCGAAATAGCCGGTACCGATGACGGGACCGGCGGAAATGAAGATGATGTCGTCCCGGTTGTCGGTGCGAAAGGCCGCCAGCGACCATTCCACCTGTCCATCCGCCCATTGCCCCCTGGCCCCCGCCTCCCATGTGCGGGATCGCACCTCATCCAGCGGCGGATCGGCCAGAAAGGCATTCGGGAAGCGGCAGGGGCGCTTCGGGTCGGCACAGGACAGCTCAGCCGGCGTGGGGATGCGATTATTCTCATTGACGCTGGCATAGAGCACGGTCCCCGGCTGGGGATTCCAGGCCAATCCCACGCCGGGATTAAGCGCGGTATAGGTATGGTCGCCATCCAGATCCGTGCCCAACTGGTCACGCAGGCGCAGATCGGCATGGGTCAGGCGCAGCGCCCCGGTCAGATGCAGATCGGGCGTCAGCGACAGCGTGTCCGACAGGCTGGCCCCCAGCATCCAGGACCGGGTTTTCAGCCCGATATTGAATTCATCATTCCCGATGGCAATCCCCAGGCTTTCCACCCCGCGTGTGGCATCCAGTTGCCCAAGCTCGGTGTCGCTGCCATAGCGGGTGCTGGCATGATCCAGCGTCGCCCCCAGGATCAGGATATTCTCCAGACCGCCCGGCGCGCCAGCGTGCCGGGCCTGCAGGCTGAGCCCCTGGCTGTCGGTGCGGGTCCGGGTGCGGTTGAAGACGGCATCGGGCTCCTCGGTCAACCCGCCAACCGGCCGGCCATCAGCGCCGATAACCGGTTCCAGATCGTCACCCTCCTCCACACAAAGGCCGCTGCCGCACAGTTCAAAACTGCCCTGGTCGCCATTGGCCGTCCGGCGTTTCAGATGGCGCCAATGCGCGGCTGCCCGCAGGGTCCAGCCCTGCCCGGCCATCATCTCCCCCCGCAAGGAAAGCGCCAGCAGGTCGCTATCCGTGCGGTCAGGATGGGTGAAGACGGCCCGGCGATCCTGCGTCAGCAGATCGCCGGGTGCCGCGCCATTGCCCGTCAGTTCCGATGTCGCGGCGGTGATGGAAAGGCCCAGTTCGCCACCGCCATCCGGCCGGTACAGCACATCGCCATAGGCCTGGGTCAGCCGGCTGGGGGAGAAATCGCGCCACCCATCATCCCGCCCATGCGACAGGCCCAGATAATAGCCCGTCTTCCCCTCCGTCCCGCCCGTCTGGGCGGTCAGGGAGAGGAAACCATCCGATCCGGCAGCAACCTCAGCTTCCGTGCCCTGAAAACTGAACCCATCCTTCATGGACAGCAGCACCGATCCGCCCAGCCCGTTGGGGCCAAAGGTGGGGTTGGAACCGGCGATCACCTGGGCATGGTCGATGGCGAAGGCCGGCAGCAAATCCCACTGCACCACATCGCCAAAGGCCTCGTTGACGCGCATCCCGTCCTGATAGACGGCCACCCCCTGCGGTTCACCCAAGGCAGGGGCGGCGGTGAAACCGCGCAGGGCCACGCCCTGCTGCCAGACATTGCCCAGACTGTCGATGCTGCTGACCGATCCCAGCCGGCGCTGCAGCCCCTCCGTTGCCGTCACGGTGCCCGGCCGGTTCATCGTGGCGCTGTCCAGGCGGTGGCCGCTGGCCGGCAACCGGTCCAGCGGCACCCCTTCCTGGCCACCGGCAATGCCGATGACAATCACCTCCTCGGCCTTGTCCAGCGGCTGGGCCAGGGCGGCAGGGGTCAGCAGGCTGCTGGTCAGCAGCCAGAATAGCGGCGGGCGGCGCATGGGGTTCTTCCCTGGAGCGGTCTTTGTTGACCCCATTGGGCCGCGCCAGGGTCGATCCGGACAATTGTACCATCGGGTCAGTCATTTATCCCGAAATTGA
This sequence comes from Azospirillum sp. RU38E, assembly GCA_943370215.1. Classification (GTDB taxonomy): domain Bacteria; phylum Pseudomonadota; class Alphaproteobacteria; order Azospirillales; family Azospirillaceae; genus Niveispirillum. The sequence continues at coordinate 191,174 of CALRQC020000002.1, read as the reverse complement.
CGGGATATTTATCCTGATACCTTCGCCCTATGGCCGGGGTGGCCCAGGTCGGTCTAAGCTGAACTTTCACGCCCGTTGGACGGGAAGGGGGACGGCTTGTCGCTGCGGTGGCGGATCATTCTGCTGGTGATGCTGGCGGCGGCCCTGTCGGCCCTGGCCGGGCTGGCGGTGACCGTGGCGGGTGCCCGCGTTTCCGTGCGGATGGAGACGGAGGCCGCCCTGGAACTGGCGCGGGTTGAGCCCCCCCGGGCGGCATTGCCCGCCCATGTCCGCCATGTCACCCGCCAGTTCGTGCCGCAGGGCAGCCCCCTGCCCCCGGTGGAACGGCACCATCCGGGGGTGCCGGGCTGGTTTGCCGCCCTGGTCTGGAATGGGGCGGACGATATTCTGCTGCCGGTGGAGGGTGGTGTCTGGCTGCTGCGCGCCGATCCGGCGGATGAGGTGGCGGAGGTCTGGTCGGACACCGTGGCGCTGGCGGTGACGGCCGCCACCATGCTGCTGTTGATGCTGCTGGCCCTGTCGGTTCTGGTGGGGCGGGCGCTGGCACCGCTGAATGGCTTTGCCCTGGCGCTGGACCGTTTGGCCCAGGGGCAGCAGGCGGGGCCGGAAACTGCCATTGCCATCCCGGAACTGGCAGCCATCGGCCAGCGGATCGCCCGGCTGGATCGGGAACTGGTGGCGGCACGGGCGGAGAATGCTGCCCTGTCACACAGCCTGATTGCCCTGCAGGATCAGGAACGGGCCCAACTGGCCCGCGATCTGCACGATGAGTTGGGACCGCTATTATTTGGTATCCGCGTCGATGCCCATGCCATTGGCCGCGCCGCCGCCACCGGCCCGGTACCGCCGGGGGATGCGGCGGGCCGGGCTGGTGCCATCGCCGATGCTGCCGCCGGCATCCGCGACCTGTCCCGCCGCATTCTCAACCGGTTGCGCCCGATGGGGTTGGATCATCTGCACGCAGCCGACATCTTGCGCGATCTGACGGCGGGGCTGGCGCGGCAGCACCCGCAGACAAGCTTCAGCGTTGATCTGGACATGTCGGCCTTCACCCGCAGCGAGGCCGCCGACCTGACGCTGTACCGCATCGCGCATGAGGCAATCCTGAACGCCCTGCGCCATGGCCAGCCCAGCCGGATCGGCCTGCGGGTGCAGGGCCAGGCCGACAGCATTACCCTACAGGTCAGCGATGATGGCGGCGGCATGAAGCCGGACGCGCTGCCGGGGCACGGCATTACCGGGATGCGGGAACGCGTCCGCGCCCTGGGGGGCCGGTTCAGCATCACCAGCGGGGCGGATGGGCAGACCCTGGTGGAAGCCCATATTCCCGTCCCCGCCGCAACAGCAGAAGGATTGCACCGCCATGGCTGAAACCGCCCCCCTGATCCTGGTGGTTGACGACCATGCCATTGTGCGCGGCGGCTGCCGCCAGTTGCTGGAGCCGCCGCTGTCCCGCTTCCGCGTGGTGGAAGCGGCCGACGGGCAGGCCGCGCGAACCCAGGTGGAGCGCCATGATCCCGATCTGGTGATCACCGATCTGAACCTGCCGGGCACGCCCAACGGGTTGGACCTTGTTCGGGAACTGACAGAGGCGGGGCGGCGCGTCGTTGTTCTGTCCATGCATGAAACGCCGGGCATTGCCAGCCGCTGTATTGAACTGGGTGCTGCCGCCTATGTCACCAAGTCCGACGCGCCGGAAGCCCTTGTGGAAGCAACAGAGGCGGCATTGCGGGGTGCCCGCTGGCTGTCGGCCGATATTGCCCGCGCCCTGGCCCTGCCCAACCGCGAAACCGACCTGACGGAGCGGGAGGCGGAAATACTGGACCTGCTGGCCGATACGGCCGACCTGGATGATGTCGGCCGCCGTCTGGGCATCAGTTACAAGACGGTGGCCAATACCCTGGTCCGCCTGCGCAACCGGTTCGGCGTGCGCCGCACGGCCGATCTGGTGCGCGTGGCGGTGCAGCGCCGGGTGGGTGGATAGGGATTACACCCGCCACCCTGCCACAATCGCCTGCCCGCCCCCGGCGACCAGCAGGGACCGGGAGCGGGCCGGATCGCTGGCGGCAATGGCGGTGGACAGGGCATCGGCCAGGGTAGCCGTGGATGCCGCGACGCTGACCTGCCGCCAGCGATCGGCCGGCAGCCCGGTTGCCGGGTCCAGGATATGGCCATAACGGCCAGCCGCATCGATCAGGCTGCCGCGCGGGGCGGAGGTGGCGACGGCCCGGCCGGAAACGGGAATGCGGGTGGCGATCCGCGCGGCATCAACCGGATCGGCCACCCCCAACTGCCATTCCTGCCCGTCATCACGCCGGCCGATACCGCGCGGTTCCCCCATATCCACCAGCATATGCCCGATACCGTGGGCAAGCAGCAGATCGGTCACCCGGTCGGTGATATAGCCCTGGGCAATCCCGTTCAGGGTCAGCGCCATGCCCGGTGGCAGCCGTACCCGGTCGCGCCGAACCTCCACCCGCTGCCAGCCGATCGCCTGCCGTACCGCCCCAAAATCAACCGTCCCATCCCGGTAGAATTGCCAGAGCGGCTGGACCGTGGGATCAAAGGCGCCAGCGGTGACGGCTGACAGGGCCAGCGCCTGGCGCAGCAGATCGGTGAAGGCGGCGGGCGGATCACCCAATTCCCCTTCCCGGTTCAGGCGGGACAACAGACTGTCTGGCCGATGCAGGCTGAACAGCCCCTCCAGGGCGCTGATCAACCGGACAACGTGGCCGACCAGTGCCTGGGCCGCCCCTTCCTCCACCCCATGCAGGGTCAGGCTGGCGGGGCCGCCCATGGCCTGGCCCTGCCATGTCACCGGCGGTGGTCGGCGGGGCCAGAGGGCGAGCGCACCGCCCGCCAGGGCCAGGGCGGACAGGCGCAACACCCGCCGGCGGCTGGGCAGCGGCATGGTTTCAGGCGGCATGGTGACCGCTCCCCTTTCTGGGCTGGATGCGGGCTGCGGCCCCTTCCCCATGACGTGCCGCCACCACCAGCGGCACGCAGCGTCCCTTATCGGCATAGATGCCGACGCAATCCAGGCACTGGAAACATTCGTCATAGCGGATGGAGCCATCCCGCCGGATGGCCTTGTACCGGCAGCGGCTGGTACAAAGCTGGCAGGGGCTGCCGCAGGCCGGCCGCCTGGGTATCCAGTCCAGCAGGCGCAACCGGCCGGCCAGTGCCAGAAAGGCACCCAGCGGGCAGAGATAGCGGCAGAAGGGCTTGAACATCACCAGCCCCAGCAGCAGCCAGAACCCGGCATAGAGCACGAAGGGCAGATCGCGGACGAACCCCAGCGTGATGGCGGTTTTGAACGGTTCCACCTCCGCCGCTTTCTCCGCCTCCCCCGGCAGAACCAGGGCCGTGACCAGCAGCAGCGCCAGCACGGCATATTTCACCAGCACCAGCCGCTGATCCAGCCAGCCCGGCACCCGGATACGCCGCAGCCGCAGCAGCCGGCCCAGCGCATCGGCAAATTCCTGCAGCGCGCCGAAGGGGCAGAGCCAGCCGCAGAACGTGCCCCGCCCCCAGATGATGGCGGTGACCGCGACATACACCCAGAGCAGCAGTGACACCGGATCATAGAGCAGGAAGCTGAAATCCATGCCGTTCACCGCCCCCTTCACCACGCCTTGCACGGTGACGATGGAGAGCTGGCCCTGGGCCTGAATACCGATAAAGCCCAACGTCGCCGCCAGAAAGCCCATGCGCGTCCAATAGAACAGCCGTTCGCGCCGGGACAGGCGGGTCTGCGCGATCAGCCCGGCCGTCAGCCCCAACAGCATCAGCCCCAGAATGGCCAGTTCCGGCAGACGGCTGCCCCAGGCCAGCAGCCATTCCGGTGGGGCTTCCACAATCACCGGGGCGGTGAACAGGCTGGCCGGCAGCGCATAATTCAGTGTGAAATCGCGCATCTGCCGGTCGGGCAGGATCAGGCCCTTTTCCCGCACCGTGCGCAGCGACAAGGTCCAGGGGCTGGCCGGATCGAAGGCGGCGGACCCGTCGATGCGGAACAACCGCACCTCATCCACCGCCGGCAGGCCGGCAGGCAGCACATAATCATGCACCATGTCGCGGATATTGACCGGAAAGCCGGCCTGGGTAACCGCCAGCCGGTCCGGCACCGTGGCCGGCACAAAATCCTGCCCGGTATAGGAATAACGCCCGCTGGACAGCACCAGCAGCACCTCTTCCCCCGGCTGCAGCCGGTCCATCACCTGGGCATATTGCGCCTCCCCCAGCAGGGAGCGGCCGATGGTGGGCACGTTCAGATAGGCGACCCAGAGGTCGATGAAAATCCCCTGCGGATCGGCCAACCCCGCCGCATCCAGGCCAGCAAAGGGGGTGCCCTGGAATGCCTGTTCAACCATGGCGTTGGTCAGGGTAAGACGGCGGACATAACCGCTGACGACCAGGGCATCCCAGCCCATGATCTGGTCCATCTCCGGACGCGGGATGGATTTCGGCTTGGGCGCCAGGGCCGCCATCTTGGCCTGCGCCACCTTGGTGGCGGCCCCCAGAATGGTCAGGTTGGCAATGCGCAGGCTGGCGGTCGCCTTGGCCACCCCATCCAGGGTGACCGAACTGCTGCCCGCCCGGTCGGAGGCACCATACTGGCTGCCGATCTTGATATTCTGCCGGATGGTCAGGCCGCGATATTGCGTCAGGAAATCCGCGAAGGGCTGCGGTCCCAACCCGTCGACAAAGACCGGTTCATGCTGGGAGAGGATCTGCACATCCAGGAAGCGGCCGGCATCATCCATCGCCACCAGCAGGTTCATCGGCGTGCCGGAAAAGCCGGGAATGGCGGTCAGCGATCCGGTTTCAAAAATATACCCCGCCACCATGCCGGCCTTGATCAGCGGCCAGGCCGGCACCGTCTTTTCCTTCTCCCCCAGGCTATAGCCATCGGGCAGCAGACGGGCCAGTTCCTCCTCCGTCAGCGCGGCGGCGGGGGCCGGGGCGGCGAACAGCACAAGCATCAGGAACAGCACCAGCCGCAACAGCATCATACCCCCTCCGGTTGCTGAAAAGGCTAGGATGCATAAGGGCCGGCGGGTATTGGACTTTGGTTTCACCAGCGGTCGCAAGTTCGGCTCAGACGCCGGCGCTGCGTCTTTACCGCAACCCGCCCTATCGTCTCTTACAGCCGCTGTCCCCCTCATCATCGCCCAGGCTATCCAGCGGGGTGCGCTGGTGCAGGAAGCCTTCCTGTGGGGAAACGGCCACCAGCAGCCGGGGAGACGTGATCAGCACAGGCTGGCGCAATTGCCCGTCCCAGGGCCGGAAGCTGAGCGCCTGACCCTTGAAGGCGGCCAGGGTGAAGCCGGGATCATTCAGCGCTGCCACGATGCCGGCATCATCCCCCGGCTTCACCTTGGAAGCCGCCTCCGTCACCGCGCGCACCGCCGTCCAGGTGGCATAATCGCGTTCCGTCATCACCCGGCCAGCCAGGGCCTGGAACCGGTTCTGCAACTGGGTGCCGCCCCATTGTTCAAACACCCGTGACCAGGCCGTCGGCACCAGTTCTGCCGTTCCCGCCACCGGGCGGGGGCGGGCGGTGCGGTAGCTGAGATAATCGCCGAACGTCGCTTCCTCATCCGCCACGATCAACACATCATGGTCAGCCCCCCGGGTGAAGGTGGCCACAACATCGCGTTCATTGCTGAAACCATCATCGGTGCGGGCATGGCCGACATCGAATGTCCAATCCTTCTCCGCCACGATCCGCGCGCCCAGCCGTTTGGCGGTGCGGCGGATGGCGTCGGCATAGGGCTTGTCGCCCGGCCCGCTGCCGGTGACCAGGAACCAGTTCGTCCAGCGCCGCAGCACCAAATATTGGCCCAGCGCATCGGCCAACATCCGGCGGCTGGGGATGGTGTGCAGCAGGTTGGGCCGGCACTGGCCATTGCGCAGATCATCATCACGGGCCCGCACATTCAGCACCAGGGCACCGGCTGCCCCTGCCCTGTCCGCCACCCGCAGCAGCGCATCGGCCGGCAGATCGGCAATGATGAAACGCACCCCCTGGCCCAACAGGCCGGGCAAATCGGTCTCCTGCCCTTCCACCAGGCGATAGGTGCGTTTCAGGAAGCGGCCACTGATATTGCCATCCTGCACGCCCAGCCGCGCGCCCTGCAGGGCGCCATCGCGGATCACCGGGTCCAGGAAGGAAAGCGGCGTCGCCGGCGGCTCCGCCACCCCGATGAAGCCGATGGGAAGCATGTCGGCGGCGGGGGCAGCAGCGGGCGGTGGGTCGGCGGCCAGCACCGGCATCGCCGACAACAGGGCCAGGGCAAGCATCAAGGGGCGCAGCATGGCTCCATCTCCCGCGTCATGGATGCGGACAGGCATCACACCGGATAGACCGAACGTCTGTCGCGTCACATTGCACTATCGTCTAAGTGATTGGTGAAAGCCGGCATCTTGGCAGCCCGCCCTGCTGGCCTTACCATTCGGGCAACCATGCCCCGGTCCCCCGGCCGGGGCGATGCCGAGCCTGGATCGAGGGGCGCATGTCGCCACAGCCAAGCCGGCCGCTGGTCCGGGCCTGCAGCCATCTGGCGGACCCGGCGGCGGCCATTGATGAGCTTTCCCCATCGCTGCTGGCGGCCGACCCGGTGCTGGTGGTGCTGTTCTGCTCGTCCCATCATGATCTGCCGGCCGTGGCCGCACAGGTGCGTGCCCGTCTGCCGGGCGTTCCCGTCATCGGCTGCACCACGGCCGGGGAATTGACGCCGTTCGGCTATATGGATGGGTCGATCAGCGCCGTCGCCTTCCCCAAGGGCGATTTCGCCGCCACCATCGGCCGCTTTGATCATGTCAGCCGGTTTGAAATCGGCGATGCCCGCCCCCGCGTGCGGGAATTGCTGGCGGAAGCGGAGGATGCGGCCATCGGCATGGGCCCCGATGCCCGCAATGTCGCCCTGTTTCTGGTCGACGGGCTGTGCGTGAAAGAGGAACTGATCATCAGCGCCCTGCATGATGCGCTGGGCGGCCTGCCGCTGATCGGCGGGTCGGCCGGCGATGACATGCGGTTTGAACAGACCCATGTGCTGCATGACGGGGAATTCCATGTCGATGCCGGGGTGTTGCTGATCCTGACCACGACGCGGCCCTTCAAGGTGTTCCGCAACCAGCATTTCGTGCATTCCGACGAAAAGATGGTGGTCACCCAGGCCGACCCCACCCGCCGCATCGTCACCGAAATCAATGCCGAGCCAGCGGCCCGCGAATATGCCCGCATGGTGGGGCTGGAGGGGGAGCCGCTGACCCCGATGATCTTCGCCTCCTACCCCGTGGTGGTGCGGGTGGGCGGGGAATATTATGTCCGCTCCATCCAGAAGGTGAATGAGGATGAAAGCCTCACCTTCTTCTGCGCCATCGATGAAGGCATCGTGCTGACGGTGGCGACCGGCGTGGATATTGTGCGCAACCTGGAAGAACTGTTCGAAGGTCTGACGGCGGAAATCGGCAAGCCGGAGCTGATCCTGGCGTTCGACTGTGTGTTCCGTTCGCTGGAACTGGAACAGAAACAGTTGAAACATGCCGCCTCCAAGGTGCTGGCCAGCCAGAATGTCGTCGGCTTCTGCACCTATGGCGAACAGTTCAACGCCATGCATGTGAACCAGACCTTCACCGGTCTGGCGATAGGTCGCCGATGACAGCCCTGCTTGACCCCGCCAACGACCTGCCCAGCCCGGAACAGGAGCGCATCGCCATCCTGGAACGGGAAAACTGGAAGCTGCGGCGCATCAACAAGGCGCTGATGGACCGGGTGGAACGGTCCATGGATTATCACGGCAACGCCTTCTCCCTGTTCCAGACGGCCATCGTGCTGGAAAGCCGGGTGCGCGAACGCACCCAGCAACTGGAAGAGACCCTGCGCAAACTGGAAGCCTCCAACAGTGAATTGGCCAGCGCCAAGGAACTGGCAGAGACGGCCCAGACAAGGCTGGCCGAAGCCATTGAAAGCGTCAATGAGGGCTTTGCCCTGTTCGATGATGATGACCGGCTGGTGATGTGCAACCGCACCTATCTCAGCCTCTGGCCCGCCATCGCGGAGATGATCCGCCCCGGCATCAGCTTTGGGGAGATCGCCCGGCTGGCGGCGGCCCGTGGCTCCGTGCTGTCGGACAACAGCGGCCCGGACCGCTGGGTGCGCGACCGGGTGGCCCAACATACCGGGGCTGACGGTACCCATGTCCACGCCCTGGCCGATGGCCGCTGGATTCAGATCAATGAACGGCGGACCCGCGATGGCGGCATTGTCGGCATCTATACTGACATCACCGATGTGAAGGAGCGGGATGCCCGCGACGGGCAGGAACGAATCCGCCTGATCACCGATGCCATGCCGGCCTTGATCGCCTATGTCGATGCAGACGAAACCTATCGCTTCGTCAATCGCCGCTATGGCGAAATCTTCCGCCGACCCCGGCATGAGATTGTCGGTTCCACCATGCGGGAATTGCTGGGGGAGCCGGCCTATCTGCTGCGCAGCCCGCACATCGCCACCGTGATGGCGGGCTTTGAGACCCAGTTCGACCTGGATTTCGATACACGGTCCGGCAAACGCTATTCCCAGGCAACCTATGTGCCGCATTTCGCCCCCGATGGGGCGGTGCTGGGCTTCTTCTCCCTGATCCAGGATGTCACCGAACGGCGCAGCGTGGCCGAGGCCTTGCGGGAAGCCAATGAGGGGCTGGAGCGGCGGGTGGCAGAACGCACCGCCGCCCTGCAGCAGGAAATTGCCGAACGCCAGCAGATCGAGGCCAAGCTGCGGGAGGCCAAGACGGCGGCCGAGCAGGCCAACCTCTCCAAAACCAAATTCCTGGCCGCCGCCAGCCACGACCTGCTGCAACCGCTGAACGCCGCCCGTCTGTTCGTCTCCGCCCTGACCGAGACGGAACAGGAAGCCGGCGCGCGGGTGCTGGTGGAAAAGACCGACGCCGCCCTGCTGTCGGTGGAAGATCTGCTGGAAGCGCTGCTGGATATTTCCAAGCTAGATGCCGGGGTGGTGCAGCCGCAACTGGATGATTTCCCGCTGGCCATGCTGCTTTCCTCCATGCAGGCGGAATATGCGCCGGTGGCCAAGGAGCGCGGGCTGGACCTGCGGGTGCTGCCCAGCCGGGCGATTGTGCATACCGATATGCGGCTGTTGCGCCGCATCTTGCAGAATTTCGTCTCCAACGCGCTGCGCTACACCCGCACCGGGCGGGTGCTGGTCGGCTGCCGCCGGCTGACCGATGCGGTGCGGATCGAGGTGCTGGATACCGGTCCCGGCATCCCGCCCGACAAGCTGGAAGCTGTGTTTGAGGAATTCCGCCGCCTGGAAGGTGACCGGCCGGCCGGACGCGACCGGGGCATGGGGCTGGGGCTTGCCATTGTGCAGCGGGCCGGGCGCATGTTGGACACGCCCATCGGCCTGCGCTCCCATCTCGGGCGCGGGTCGGCCTTTACGGTGACGGTGCCGCTGGGCAGCAAGCAGCGCCCGCCGCAGGTCAGCAGCGTCCGCATGTCCCCACCGGCCAGCCCGCTGACCGGTGCGCGCATTCTGGTGATCGATAATGAACAGGCGATCCTGGACGGGATGGGCGCGCTGCTGCGAGGCTGGGGCTGTCAAGTGCAGGTGGCCCCCAGCGCCGCCAGCGCCATGGGCGTTCTGCCGGCGCTGGGCGGCTGGCCCGATGTGATCATCGCTGATTACCATCTGGAAGATGGTGAACTGGGTGTAGATGCCATCGCCCAGGTGATCCAGGCCCGTGGCCGTGACATCCCCGCCATCGTCATCACCGCCAACCGTACCACCAGCGTGCATGAACGGGTGCAGAATGACGGTTATGCCCTGTTGACCAAACCGGTCAAGCCGGCCCAATTGCGGGCATTGGTGACGCAGTTGATCGGGTAGCGTTATCCGCATCTGCTTGCGCCGCGGCTTTCAGCTTGTGCCCAACCTCAACGATCGCATCCAGTGCCGGTATCAGCTCCCGCCCTAGCGGCGTCAGGGCATATTCGACCGACGGGGGCGAGGTCGGTTGCATGGTGCGGGTCAAGACCCCCCTGCTCTCAAGCTCCCGCAGGCGCTGCGACAGAACCTTGGCTGAGACCGGTGGAATGTCCAGTCGCAGTTCATTGAACCGGCGCGGCCCGGCGCGCAGATGCCAGATCACATTCGGGGCCCAGGCCCCCGCGATAATGGTCATGCACTCGGTCAGCGCGCAGGGCTCGGGCGGAGGCGCGCTGCGGTTCTTGCGAAGCTTGAGGCTCATGCCGGAACTTGAGGTTACTGCGGGGAAACCGGATAATCCAGTAACTGTTAGAAACTTGGTTGGCAAGGGAAACCGCGCTGCATAACCTCCCGTTATCAGCAGCAAGGAACCTCGTCATGAAACTTTACTTCAAGCCGGGCGCCTGTTCGATGGCGTCGCGGATCGTGTTGAATGAACTCGGGCTCACCTTCTCTGCCGAGCAGGTTGATACCCAAACCGGTTTGACCGAAACCGGGGCTGATTACCGCCAGATCAATCCGAAGGGCTATGTTCCAGCCCTGGAATTGGCCAGTGGCGCGGTGTTGACAGAAAATCCGGCCATCCTGCAGTTCCTTGCCGATCGCCGGCCGGATGCCGGACTTGCCCCCCTGCCGGGTACGGTGGAACGGGCACGGCTGCAGGAATGGTTGAACTTTACCGCATCCGAACTGCACAAGGCATTCAGCCCCTATTTCCAGGGACGGACCCTTGATGACGCGGAAAAAGCGACCATCGAAGCCAGGCTGACCAAGCGCATTGGCGATGTTGAACGCGGATTGGCTGATGGCCGCCGCTTCATCCTGGGTGACACGTTCAGTGTGGCGGATGCTTATCTGTTTGTGGTGCTGAACTGGTCGCGCTTCATCGGGCTGGACCTGTCGCTCTGGCCGCATGTCGGCGCCTATCTCGACCGTCTCTCGCAACGTCCCTGCGTGCAACAGGCGATGCAGCAAGAAGGTCTGATTGTGGAGAAAGCGGCATGACACAGACCTTCACCGACATTACCGCCGTCTTGCAGGACTATTTCGATGCGCTTTACTTCTGCGATACCGAGATTCTGCCGCGCGTCTTTCATCCAAAGGCGATCTACGCCACGGCCGACGAAACACCCATGCTTTATCGCACAATCGCGGAATATGTCCCGGTGGTGGCAGCCCGCCAGTCCCCGGCATCGCGTGGGGAGCCACGCCGCGATTATATCGATGCCATTGATCTGGCGGGGGAAAACACGGCCGTCGCCCGCCTGCGCTGTTCCATCGGGCAACGGGATTTCGTGGATTTTCTCACGCTCATCCGCACCGAGGGGCAGTGGCGCATCATCGCCAAGGTCTTCCAGATTATCGAACGCCAGCCGTAAGGAGGAGCGACCATGCCCTATGTAAACATCAAGATTACCCGTGACCGCAAGTCACTGTCTGCCACGGCCGGCTGCTGAAACGGTGTCATTCAGACCTGATCCCCCCGCAGCGGCGGCCCTGCCGCCTGCAACGCTGCCGCTTCCGCATCGGTGAAAACGCGGGAGCGGGTGAGGAAGCGCAAGCCCTCCGGGCCTTCGAGGGAGAAACCCGCCCCGCGTCCCGGCACGGCATCGATGATCAGTTGGGTATGTTCCCAATACTCAAACTGGGCGGCACCGATGAAGAAGCGGGCGCCGTGAATGTCGCCCAGATAGACATCCCGGCTGCCGACCTTGAATTCCCCCGCCTGATAGCACATCGGCGCCGAACCATCGCAGCAACCGCCGGACTGGTGGAACATCACCGGCCCATGCATGGCGCGCAGCCGGTCGATCAGGGCATCGGCGGCGGCGGTGGAAAGAACGCGCGGCACCATGGGTTCGCTCCATCACGTGGCAGAGGGAAGGCCAAAAAGGAAGGGCGGATGGCGCCTCGGGACGCCATCCGCCTTCACACCCATCACACAACAGGACCGGCTTAGAAGAAGCCCAGCGCCTTCGGGCTGTAGCTGACCAGCAGGTTCTTGGTTTGCTGATAATGGTCCAGCATCATCTTGTGCGTCTCACGCCCGATGCCCGACTGCTTGTAGCCGCCAAAGGCCGCGTGGGCCGGATAGAGATGGTAGCAATTGGTCCAGACGCGGCCGGCCTGGATATTGCGGCCAAAGCGATAGGCACGGTTGCCATCGCGGCTCCACACCCCGGCACCAAGGCCATAGAGCGTATCATTGGCAATCGCCAGCGCCTCTTCCTCGCCCCGGAACTTGGTGACGGCCAGCACGGGGCCAAAAATCTCCTCCTGGAAGACGCGCATCTTGTTATGGCCTTCCAGCACCGTCGGGGTGACGTAGTAACCATTGGTCAGATCCCCGCCCAGATCGGCGCGGCCGCCGCCGGTCAACACCTTGGCCCCTTCGTCGCGGCCGATATTGATGTAGGAGAGGATCTTCTCCAACTGGTCGTTGGAGGCCTGGGCCCCGATCATGGTGGAGGGATCGAGCGGACTGCCCTGCTTGATCTTCTGCACGCGGGCGATGGCCTTTTCCATGAAGCGGTCATAAATCCGCTCATCCACCAGGGCGCGCGACGGGCAGGTGCAGACCTCCCCCTGATTCAGGCCGAACATGGCGAAGCCTTCCAGCGCCTTGTCCAGGAAATCATCATCTTCCGCCATCACGTCGGCAAAGAAGATGTTGGGCGACTTGCCGCCCAGTTCCAGTGTCACCGGGATCAGGTTTTCCGAGGCATATTGCATGATCAGCCGGCCGGTGGAGGTCTCCCCGGTGAAGGCGATCTTGGAGATGCGCTTGTTGGTGGCCAGCGGCTTGCCGGCCTCAATGCCGAAGCCATTGACCACGTTCAGCACGCCGGGCGGCAGCAGGTCGCCGATGACATCCATCAGCACCATGATGCCCATCGGCGTCTGCTCGGCCGGCTTCAGCACCACGCAATTGCCGGCGGCCAGCGCCGGGGCCAGCTTCCAGGCGGCCATCAGGATGGGGAAGTTCCAGGGGATGATCTGGCCGACCACGCCCAGCGGCTCATGGAAATGATAGGCAACCGTATCATGGTCGATTTCCGCCAGGCTGCCTTCCTGGGAGCGCACACAGGCGGCGAAATAGCGGAAATGATCAATAGCCAGCGGGATATCGGCGGCCGTCGTTTCCCGGATCGGCTTGCCATTATCGATGGTTTCTGCCAGGGCCAGCAATTCCAACTGCGATTCCATCCGGTCGGCGATGCGGTTCAGCACGCCGGCGCGATCAGCAACGGAGGTACGGCCCCATTTTTCGCGGACCTTATGGGCGGCGTCCAGCGCCAGTTCGATATCCTCTGCGGTGGAGCGGGCCACCTTGCAGACCACCCCGCCGGTGATGGGGGAGATATTATCGAAATACTGGCCCCGGACGGGGGCAACCCATTCACCACCGATGAAATTATCATAGCTGGAACGGATGGTGACGCTGGATTTCAGCTTTGCGATGGCCTGGTGCAGCATGGGGGCGTCTCCCTGGAAGAAGTTTGGGACCCCGATGCCGTGGGGTCCAGGATCAGACCCAAGACTGCGCCCCACCGACCCACCCGTAAATTAGACTTTGTGCGAAGAAACACGTCCCGGATGCGCCCTTGCACCACCATGGTGCAATTGCGAAACGGCCAGGACGCGGGATTCTGATGGGGAAATTCACCGGCAAAACAAAGGGGTTTCCCAATGACGATGCGCCCGCTTCTTCTGGCCGCCATGGCGGCCCAGTTCCTGATCGCCGGCACGGCCGATGCCGCCACGCATGAGGTGACGATGCGCAACCAGGGAAGCACGGGCAATATGGTGTTCGAACCGGCGATGCTGACCATCGCGCCGGGTGATACGGTGCGCTTCATCCCCACCGACAAAAGCCACAATGCCGAAGCGATCAAGGGCATGTTGCCCGAGGGCGTGGAACCCTTTGTCGGCAAGATGAATGAAGAGATCAGCGTCACCTTTGATCAGCCCGGCCTCTATGGTTTCAAATGCAAGCCGCATTACGCCATGGGCATGGTGGGTGTGGTGGTGGTGGGCGAACCGATCAATGCCGATGCCGCCGCCCAGGTGAACCATCCGGGCAAAGCCAAGGAAATGTTGAATAAATTGCTGGCCAAGCTGCGGGGATAAATCCGCCCTCTGCAATGCCCTGCCTTGATGCCCCGGCGCGCCCATGGCCCGCCGGGGCCAGACCTCATGGCGTTGCCGCCGCCCGGGCCGAGGCCTGGGCCGTGCCGGGGGATGGGGCGAAATTCACCTTGTTGGCCAGGATCACCGCCTGCGTGCGGCTGAAAACCCGCATCTTCTGCAGAATGGCGGAGACATGGGCCTTCACCGTCGTTTCCGTCACATCCAGCTCATAGGCGATTTCCTTGTTCAGCCGGCCGGCCACCACCAGTTCCAGCACCTTGCGCTGCTGCGGGGTCAGGGTGTCGATGCGGCGCAGGATTTCCTGATCCTCCCCCGATTGCGTGGGGGGTGGGGCATCCGTCAGGTCGGACGGGATAAAGATATCCCCTTCCAGCACCTGGCGCAGCGCCTGGGCAATCTGCCCGCGTGGCAGCGATTTGGGCACAAACCCCGCTGCCCCATGGCGCAGCGCTTCATGCACCAATTGCCGGTCGCTGGTGGCCGAGACCATCACCACCGGCAGCGATGGATACCGTGCCCGCAGCGTGGACAGCCCGGCAAATCCATTATTGCCGGGCATATTCAGATCCAGCAGGATCAGATCGAAATCACCTTCACGGTCGATGATCCGGATCACCTCATCCAGATCGGACGCCTCGAACAGTTCACAGCGATCCAGCGCCACGGCCAGCACCGTGCGCAGCCCGTCGCGTACCAGCGGATGGTCATCCGCGATCAGCACCTTGCCCATGCCTATCCTCCCGTCGCCCTGTCGGGCCTGCCGACGCTTGATTTTTTTGTGGGCGGTTTCAAAGCTACACGCAGGAAGAAGGTCGGACAATCACCGGCCCGACCGGGAACACCCTTCTTTAGTATAAGCCCCAGCGTGCCCAGACGGAACCACGCGATGCCATGGTTTAAGCCCCAAAACGGGATATTTTTCTCTACATGACCGGGATAAAAATCCCGATCAATAAGGATGTTTCTCACGAGAAAAATTCAGGAAAATCCCACGCCGTCTCAAGTCAAACTCACCCGTCATCACAAAGCATCATTTTCCTTATTCGCTGCCGGTGCCAGTGTTTTCTCATAAGCAGCGGGTAATGGCGCCGCTTACTGACGGGCCTATACCCCGATAATCCTGATAATTGGCGAATAGGGAGAGAATGATGCTGAGAAATCCATCGGCCCGCACCTGGCGTGCCCTGCTGTCCGGGGTCAGCCTGGTTGTCATGGCGTCGATCACTTCCAGCGGCGCCATGGCCGATGCGCCGCGCCCGGTTACCTGGGAAGACATCGCCAATGATGCCAAGACCACCAGTGACGTGCTGATGTACGGTATGGGCCTGGATGCCAAGCGGCACAGCACGCTGGCCCAGGTGAATGACAAGAATGTCGGCAATCTGGTCCCTGCCTGGTCCTTTTCCTTCGGGGATGAGAAGCAGCGCGGGCAGGAAACCCAGGCCATCGTGCATGATGGCATCATCTATATCACCGCCTCCTATAGCCGGATGTTTGCGCTGGATGCGCGCACCGGCAAGCGGCTCTGGTCCTATACCCATCGGCTGCCCGACGATATCCGCCCCTGCTGCGACGTCATCAACCGCGGGGCCGCCATCTATGGCGACAAGGTCTTCTTCGGCACGCTGGATGCCAGCGTGGTGGCGCTGGACCGGCATACGGGCAAGCTGGTCTGGAAGAAGAAATTCGGGGAGCATGAGGCCGGTTATACGATGACCGGCGCGCCCACCATCGTGAAGGATCAGAAGACCGGCAAGGTGCTGCTGATCCATGGCTCGTCGGGTGATGAGTTCGGCGTGGTCGGCCGCCTGTTCGCCCGTGATCCCGACACGGGCGAAGAAATCTGGATGCGGCCCTTCGTGGAAGGCCATATGGGCCGGCTGAATGGCAAGGACAGCACCATCACCGGCAATCCCAAGGCGCCAAGCTGGCCGCGCGACAAGGATGGCAAGCTGGTGGAAGCCTGGAACCATGGCGGCGGCGCACCATGGCAGAGCGCCACCTTCGACCCGGAAACCAATTCCATCGTCGTCGGTGCCGGCAATCCGGGGCCGTGGAATGGCTGGGCCCGCTGGCCGGGTGACAGCCTGTTCACCTCCGGCCAGGCCTATGTCGATCCGACCACCGGCGAACTGAAGGGCTTCTACCAGCACACGCCCAACGACACCTGGGACTTTTCCGGCAATAACGAAATCATCCTGTTCGATCTGAAGAAGGACGGCAAGACCATCAAGGCCGCCGCCCATGCCGACCGCAACGGCTTCTTCTTCATCACCGACCGCACCAAGCTGGCGGCGGCCGGTGGGGAGATCAACCGGCCCAAGGCGCTGATCGCAGCCTATCCGTTTGTGGACAACATCACCTGGGCCAAGGGCTTCGATCTGAAGACCGGCCGCCCGATCGAGGCGGAAGGCCAGCGCCCGCCTTTGCCGGAAAAGGGCGAGTTGAAGGGCAAGGCGGTGGAAGTCTCCCCCCCGTTCCTGGGCGGCAAGAACTGGAACCCCATGTCCTATAGCGAGGAGACGGGCCTGTTCTACATCCCCGCCAACCATTGGAAGGAAGATTACTGGACGGAGAATATTTCCTACCAGAAGGGCAGCGCCTATCTGGGCATGGGCTTCCGCATCAAGAAAATGTACGAGGACCATGTCGGCATCCTGCGCGCCATGGACCCGGTGACCGGCAAGATCGTCTGGGAACATAAGGAAAGGCTGCCGCTCTGGGCCGGGACGATGACGACATCGGGCAACCTTGTCTTCACCGGCACCAGCGACGGCTATATCAAGGCGTTTGATGCCAAGAATGGCAAGGAACTCTGGTCGTTCCAGACCGGCTCCGGCATTGTCTCCTCCCCCATCACCTGGGAGATGGATGGGGTGCAATATATCGGCATCGCCTCAGGCTATGGCGGGGCGGTGCCGCTCTGGGGCGGCGACATGGGGCCGTTGACCAGCAACGTGCCGCAGGGCGGTTCCTTCTGGGTCTTCCGCCTGCACCAGGACCGCAGCACCACGGCGGCAGCACCGTAAAAAGCCACGCCCCCTCCCGTTCGTCTGGCGGGAGGGGGCGCTGATCCGGCCACCCGTTCGCCCATGGAGTCCCCCCGATGCGCCTGCTCTGCTCCCTTTTGCTGGCCAGCCTTCTCGCCTTCCCTGCCGTGGCGCAGGAGGAGGAGGCCGACAGTCCCCGCAAGGTGGGCGATTGCCTGCTGGTGAAAGGGGCGAAATGTCCGGGTGTCGATCTGCGCCATCAGAATCTGCGCGGGCTGAACCTGTCAGGGGCCGACCTGACGGGGGCAAAGCTGGCCCGCGCGGATCTGCGGGATACCGATCTGCGCGGCGCCATCCTCGATAACGCGGATCTGGAGGCGGCCGATCTGCGCAAAGCCTTCCTGCAGGGGGCCAAGCTGCGCGGCGCCAGCCTGCGCGGGGCGAACCTGGAATTTGCCCGTGCCGCCAAGGCGGATTTCAGCCGCGCCGATCTGACCGCCGCCAATCTGGAAGCCGCCTGGTTCTCCGGCGCGCAGTTCAATCAGGCCAAACTGGTGAATGCCGGCCTGCAGGAGGCGAAATTCTACGAGGCCAACCTGATCGGCGCTGATCTGACCGGGGCCCATTTTCCCTATGCCATCTTTCAGAACACCTACATGCAGGATTGCACCGCCTGCCCGGTGAACTGGTGAAACGCAAAAGGGCCACCCCGACAATGGGGCGGCCCGAACGCTTCAACCCAGGTGCATTACGCCTTGGGCAGTTTGAACACCCAGAGAGAGCCACCCTGATTGATATGCTGGATGGACTTCGCCACCTCGCCACCCCACAGGGGGACGGCACCGCCCCAACCGGAGACGACGGCGACAAACTGTTCGCCATCCTGTTCCCAGGTGATGGGGCTGCCGACGATGCCGGAGCCGGTATTGAACTTCCAGACCTCCTGGCCGGTCCTGGCATCGAACGCCTTCAGGTAGCCTTCCGGCGTGCCGGTGAAGACAAGATTGCCGGCAGTGGTCAACACACCACCCCAGAGCGGGGCCTTGTTCTTATATTCCCACTTGATCTCACCAGTGGCGGGATCGATGGCGCGCAGCACACCGATATGGTCCTCATAGAGCGGCTTGATGGTGAAGCCTGCCCCCAGATAGGCCGCCCCCTTCTTGTAGTTGATCGCCTCGTTCCAGATATCCATGCCCCATTCGTTAGAGGGGACATAGAAGAAGCCGGTATCCTGGCTATAGGCCATGGGCATCCAGTTCTTACCGCCCAGGAAGGACGGGGCGGAGAAGACGGATTTGCCTTTGGTGTCACCCTGAGCCGCCTCCATCGGGTTGCCCGGACGGTTGGCCGGGTCATAGATCGGGCGGCCCTTCTTGTCGAACCCCTTGGCCCAGGTGATCTTCGACACAAACGGCGTGGCGCTGAGGAATTTGCCGTTGGTGCGGTCCAGCACGAAGAAGAAACCGTTGCGATCAGCTTTGGCCCCGGCCTTGATGATCTTGCCGTCCTTCTTCAGGTCGAAGGGAATGAATTCATTCACCCCGTCGAAATCCCAGCCATCATGCGGGGTGGTCTGGAAATGCCATTTGATCTCCCCTGTCGCCGGGTCGATGGCCAGGGTGGAAGAGGTATAGAGATTATCGCCCGGCCGCAGATGGCTGTTCCACGGTGCCGGATTGCCGGTGCCCATATAGATCAGCCTGGTTTCCGGGTCATAGGTACCGCCCAGCCAGGTGGCCCCGCCCCCCTGCTTCCACATGTCACCCTGCCAGGAAGCGTTCAGCTTGCCGGTCATGGTGCTTTCCTTGCCATTCAACTGGCCGATATGGCCTTCGATGGTGGGGCGCGACCAGATCAGCTCACCGGTATTGGCGTCCCGCGCCTCCACCTTGCCGACAATGCCGAACTCACCGCCGGAATTGCCGGTGATGATCTTGCCATCCACGATCATGGGTGCGGCGGTGAAGCTGTACCCAGCCTCGTAATCAGCCATCTTCTTCGACCAGATGACCTTGCCGGTCTCCTTGTTCAGCGCGATCAGCTTGGCATCCAGCGTGCCGAAATACACCTTGTCGCCATAGATGGCGGCACCGCGATTGATGACATCGCAGCAGGGCATGATGCCGTCCGGCAGGCGGGCATCATATTGCCACTTCTCCTCACCCGTGCGGGAATCCACCGCCCAGATGCGGCTGTAGGAGCCGGTCACATAGATGGTGCCATCATGGACGATGGGCTGGGATTCCTGGCCGCGCTGCTTCTCCCCCCCAAAGGAGAAGGAAAAGGCGGGCACCAGCTTGGCAACATTTTCCGTGTTTAGCGTCTTCAGCGGGCTGTAGCGCTGCGCCTGCGGCCCCATGCCATAGGTCAGCACGTCGCCGGTGCTGGCGGCATCATTCATCAACTCGGCATCGGTCGGGCCGGTGGCGAGGGCGGGCGTGGCAGCGACCAGCCCCAACATGGCGCAGGCGGCCAGCAGAATGCGCTTCATGGCGTCTTGTCTCCCTGTTCGGGGCCAGGGCTGCAACGGAATGTCTGGCCTGGCCGTCAGCATCGTCCGCCCGCAAGCCACCGGCCGCTGCGAACGGCAAGGCGCCCGCACGGGTCCGGCATTTCAAAGGCTTGGAGGCGGAATGGTTTCAGTGACGGTGCCAAGGTAACCCCACCCGGCAGCGGGCAAAATTGAACCTTGGTATCAGCGCCAGCGGAGGATCAGGCCCCCGGTGGCATGTGGCTGATGCCATGGTCGGCAAAGATGCCGGCGATACGGCCATCGGCCAGCAGGCCGGCCATAACATCTTCCAGCCGATAGCCAAGATCGCGGCTGTCGGTCTTCACCGCCAGGCCGATATCCCAGCCCTGTTTCAACAAGCCGGGGAACGGCCCGCGCCGGATGACCAGGCCCTTGGCCTTGCCGGCCAATCCCCGTTCCACCTGCGCCAGCGTCGCCATCGCCGCACCCGCCGTGCCTTCTGTCAGATCGGCCAGCGCGGCGGCGGGTGTCAGGTGGTGAACCACATCCCCGCGCAGCCGGCCGCCGAACGCCCCGGTCAGATAGAAATCCGGTACGCTGTCGGTCTCCACGGCAATGGCGCTGCCCGCCATATCCACCAAAGTACCGCGGCAATCAGTGCGCGCGGGATCGCAGGCCAGCGCGAAACTCTCCCGGTGATAGGGGGCGGTCAGCACCGCCATGTCGTTGCGCAGGCCGAATTCCCGGTCATGGGGGACATGCATCATCACATCCGCTACCGGCTCCCCCAGAATGGAGCCTTTCCAGACCGCGTTGCGCAGATCATCATCCATATTCTCGTCAGCGGTCAGTTCCATGAATTCCGGCTTCACGCCCAGCTTTTCCGCCAGGGCCCGGCCGATATCCACGTCAATGCCGATCAGCTTGCCCTCCGCCCGCCAGGACCAGGGGGGATTGTCCCGATAGACGGCGATGCGCAGCACCCCCTTGGCCATCACCTTATCCAGCGGGGCGGCCGGGCTGAAACGCGAAGACCCTGCCGCAAGCGGCAGGGTCACGATGAGGGCCAGCAGATGGCGCCTGTTCATTGCGGGACCGTTTCCAGCCAGGCGCGGATGGCCCAGCCGGCCTCCTGTCCCAGCACCTCCCCAAAGGCGGGCATATAGACCTTGCCATCACGCGATGCGCCTTTGCGGAACCGTTCGGAGAACCATTCATCGCCGGTATCGCCCGCCTCCAGAAAGCGCAGGTCGGGGGCGATGCCGCCGGAAATGGCGCCCAGCCCATGGCAGCGCGCGCAATTCTGATTATAGGCCGACGCCCCGATCTCAATGGCCCGCTTGTTCCCGCGATAGGGGTTGCTGGGCCGCCAGTCGTGGCCCAGCTTCTCCAACCCGTCGGTGTTTACCGGTTGCGGGGTGACATCCCCATGCGCCAACACGGGCAGGGAAAAACTGGCGGACAGCAGGGCAGCGGCGATCAAGCCGGCGGCAAGGCGGGCGGGCGACGGCATGGGTGATTTCCTCAGGGAAGAATGGTCGGTGACGGGCTGGCGACGCAGCCTTGCAATGGTTGGAAGCGTAACCTTTTCCCCCTCCGCACCTAATTGGACTTTGGTGCCAAAACGCTTTCAATTGGCTTTCGGCGACATGCTGCCATGGTCTAATGGCCCCACGCATGGCGGCCCGATAGGCTTGCCATTCAAGGGCTGGAAAAGCCTGTCGAGGGGAGAGGCATGATGCGGCGATGGGGATTGCCAGCTTTGTTGGGCTTGGCCATGACGCTGCCGGCACAGGCCGGCACGCTTTATGTTTCCAATGAACGGGATAACAGCCTGACCCTGATCGACACATCCAGCTTGACGGTGACCGGCACCATCAAGGTGGGCGCGCGGCCGCGTGGCATCACGCTTTCCGCTGACGGCAAGCAGCTTTACATCTGTGCCAGCGATGATGACACGGTACAGGTGCTGGATATTGCCACCGGCAAGCTGCTGTACGACCTGCCATCGGGTGACGATCCCGAACAATTCGCCCTGGCCCCCGACGGCACCCATCTTTTCATCGCCAATGAAGACAATAATGTCGTCACCGTGGTGGATGTGCCCAGCCGCGCCGTCGCCTATCAGATTGATGTCGGGGTGGAGCCGGAGGGCATGGCCGTCAGCCCCGATGGCAAATGGGCGGTCAATACGTCAGAGACCACCAACATGGTCCATTGGATCGACACCGCCACCCGGCAATTGGTGGATAATACCCAGGTGGATGCCCGGCCCCGCCATGCCGAGTTTTCCGCCGATGGCAAACAGCTTTGGGTATCGGCGGAAATTGGCGGCACGGTGAAGGTGATTGATGTCGCCAGCCGGCAGGTGCGCCAGACCATCGGCTTTGCCATCAAGGGCGTGCAGGCCGACAAGCTGCAGCCGGTCGGTATCAAGCTGTCCCGGGATGGAAGGCTGGCCTTTGTGGCGCTGGGGCCGGCCAACCATGTGGCGGTGGTGGATACGGCCAGCTTTCAGGTGAAGGATTATCTGCTGGTGGGCCGCCGGGTCTGGCATATGGCGCTTTCGCCTGATGGCAAGACGCTGTTCACCACCAATGGCGTCTCCAACGATGTTTCCGTCATTGATGTGGAGGCGTTGAAGGTGGTGAAATCCATCCCTGTCGGGCGCTATCCCTGGGGCGCGGTGGTGGTGCCGTGACGGCCGCCCTTTACGTTACCGGCCTGCGCTTTGCCTATGGCAAGGGCGGGTTCGCCCTGCGGGATGTTGATTTTACCGTGGCGCCTGGCCGCTTCACCGCCCTGCTGGGGGCCAATGGGGCGGGCAAATCCACCCTGATGGGGCTGTTGACACGGCTTTTCACCCCCGATCAAGGGGATATCCAGATTTGCGGGCATGATCTGCGGCGCAACCCGCGTGCCGGGCTGGGCGCCATGGGCGTGGTGTTCCAGCAACCGACCCTGGATCTGGATTTGACCGTGCGCCAGAACCTGACCTATGCGGCGGGCCTGCGCGGCCTCGGCGGACGGGAGACGGCCTCCCGCATCGCCGCGCTGCTGGACCGCTTCGCCCTGTCGCCGCGGGCCTGCGACAAGGTGCGGCTGCTGAATGGCGGGCATCGCCGGCGGGTGGAACTGGCCCGCGCCCTGCTGCACCGGCCGCCCCTGCTGATCCTGGATGAACCCACCGTCGGGCTGGATGCCCCTTCCCGCCGCGATCTGGTGGCGCATGTGCATCGGCTCTGTGTGGAAGAGGGTGTCAGCGTGCTCTGGGCCACACATCTGTTTGATGAGGTGGCGCCAGGTGATGATGTGGTGCTGCTGCACCGGGGTGCCGTGCGGGCACGCGGCTCCGCTGCCGACCTGCTGGCCGCCAGCGGGACGGACAATCTGGCCGGTGCCTTCCAGGTGCTGACAGCAGAGGGGGCGACGGTATGATGGCCTATCTGCGCGCCTTGCGCGCCATCATCTGGCGGGAAATGCTGCGCTTTCTGCATCAACGGGAACGGTTCGTGTCCGCCCTGGTGCGGCCGCTGGTCTGGCTGTTCATCTTCGCCGCCGGTTTCCGGGCGGCCCTGGGCATTTCGGTGCAACCGCCCTATGACACCTATATCACCTATGAAACCTATGTGCTGCCGGGGCTGGCGGCCATGGTGCTGCTGTTCAACGGGATGCAAAGCAGCCTCTCCATGGTCTATGACCGGGAGATGGGCAGTATGCGGCTGCTGCTGACCTCGCCCCTGCCACGGGAATTCCTGTTGCTGGCCAAGCTGCTGGCCGGGGCTGTGGTGGGATTGACGCAGGTGGCGGCCTTTCTGGCCATTGCCGCCTTGGCGGGACTGACCGCCCCTGCTCCCGGATATCTGACCGTCATTCCCGCCCTGTTGCTGGCGGGCCTGATGCTGGGTTCTGTCGGCATGTTGCTCTCCAGCACCATCCGGCAATTGGAGAATTTTGCCGGGGTGATGAATTTCGTCATCTTCCCGGCCTTCTTCCTGTCCTCAGCCCTCTATCCGCTGTGGAAGATGCGGGAGGGCAGCGAATGGCTCTATCAGCTTGCAAGCTGCAACCCCTTCACCCATGCGGTGGAACTGATCCGCTTCGCACTTTATGGCCGGCTGGAACTGACAGCGGCAGCCTGGGTCGCCGGGGCGACACTGGTTTTCCTTCTGCTCTCCTTCTGGGCTTATAACCCGGCACGCGGCCTGATGCCGCGCCATACAAAGTCGCAATGATCATGGATCATGATCATTGCCCTCAATCGCCGGCGCTGGCGAAGGCTGACAAAAAGAGACCGCCCGGTGTGCTGCCGGGCGGTCGCAGTGTCGCGTGGGAAGCGGCGGATCACCCGCCGCCCCCACCCGGGAGGATCAGAAGAACAGGATCGCGCCGATGGCGATGGTGTCGGATTTGGCCTTGTTGCCGCCATGGGCCTCGGCCTTGGTGTTGATATATTCGCCCACCAGCGTCACCCAATCGGTCAGGGCATAATGGGTGGCGGCCACCCAGGATTTGTTGACCGACAACAGGGTCGGGTTCACCTCCCCCTTGGCCAGATCGAGATGGCTCTCGCCGTAAGAGGCGGCCAGCGTCACCTTGTCGATCTTGTAGGTACCCTGGACATAGAAACCGTCGCTGTCGCGCCGGTTGCCCTTGGCATCGGTGGAAAGCACAAAAAGCCCCGTCGTGCCAACACCCTTGCCGGTATAGTAATAGCCCAGCAACCCGGCATCACCGATGCCCAGCTTGGCGCCGGCATCAAAGGCCGTTCCCTTGTAATCCGGCCCGCCGGCAATCGCCGGGTCATGATCCTGGCTCAGCACCCCGGCCCAGAGCCGGCCGCTGACCTTGCCGCTTTTGATGTCATAGGTCGCCTTGGCCTGGAAGCCGGGCATATCGTTCAACTCGCTCTCCCCGGCGGTGGCGAGCGGCTGGAAGATGCCAGCCGACAGCTTGAACCCGGCGAAATCGGGCGTCGTATAGGTGATCTGGGGCTGGAAATCCGTATAGATATAGCCAAGCCCGATGCGCCCCAGCGAGGTGTTGGACGGTGCGGCATTGCCGGCCGCCGTCCCCACCCCCAGCAGGGTAATATCGGACAGGATGGCATCGGAGCCGAACAGGCCGATATCGCGCCCCACCTTCACCTCACCAAAGCCAGCATGGGCGAAGGTCAGATAGGTCTGGCGAAAATCAATGCCGGAGGTGGTGAGCGCTGTCGGTTGGCCGGCTGAGTTTGCGCCCCCACCCCAATTGACACTGTTGATGCCGGGATAGATGCCGAAATGCGCCCCCACATCCCAACCACCCTGCCGGGTGGTGACATCGAATTTCAGGAAGCCTGGCAACAGACCATTGCGGATGGCGCTGGTATCATTGCCGCCCACGCTGGCCAGCCCGCCCACCACATTCTTGCCCGGACCGGGGCTGTCGGCATTGTCCTTGACATAGAAACCGTTGACGGACCCGGAAATCTGCACATTCACCGCACCGACCTTAAAGCCGACGCCGCTGTCACTGGCCTGCAGCAGGCGGCTGGGGTCGTTTGGGGCGGCAGCCATTGCGGCCGGGGCCGGCTTTGCCTTTTCCTCCTCCGCACGGCGGGCAGACAGGGCCTGATATTCCTGCTCGCTGAGAATACCTTTGGCCTTCAACTGTTTCAGCAACTCCTCCGTCGTGTCGGCCATAGCTGGGCTGGCCAGCCCGAACCCCAAAGCCAGGCCGCACGCCCCCCACCGCAGAACCTTGCGCAGATGCATTTTTACCTCCCCTTTTGATGTTTGGCCCGTCTTGCGGGCAAGTTATCCCCTTACCCGCCGTGAATATTCACGGCGGGTTCAAGAAAAACTGTGAGATGGCGAAGATTTCACCGCCGCACGTTAGGCGACATCGGCGCCTCTTGATATTGGACGTTGGTTTATTGAACTTTGGGGGAAGATCATTTCATCAAGGTGGCCCATAACCAGCCCATTTTCCCGCTGAAAGCCGTCATATTGCTTGCCGCTATGCGGGACCTGAACAACACATCCTTCCTTGGTCTAATATGGCCGGGCTGATCGGGGCCGTAGCATGGGGACAATGATAAGCACTTCCGGGGAGGAAGCGAGATGGTGCCCACCGTCAGCCGCCGGGCCTTCATGGCTGGGGCCGCCGCCCTTGCCGCCTTACCCGCCCAGGGGGATGCGGCACCGTTGCGGCTGGGCCTGCTGCCCTTTGGTACGGTGCAATGGGAAATGGCCACCGCACAGGCGCATGGACTGGATCGGGCTGCGGGCCTTGGCTTATCGGTTCAGGAACTGGCCGGCACCCAGGCGGCACAGGTGGCGCTGCTGGGCGGTGCGGTGGACATGATCGCCGCGGACTGGCTTTGGGTGGCCCGGCAAAGGGCAGCCGGCATCGGCCTGTCCTTCATCCCCTATTCCTGCTCCGTCGGTTCCATCATCGTTCCGGCCGACAGCCCCATCCGCAATACGGCCGATCTGGCCGGGCGTCGCCTTGGCATTGCCGGCGGGCCGGTGGATAAGGGCTGGCTGCTGTTGCGGGCGCAGGCGGCCCAGCGTTATGGCGTCGATCTGGCGGCCCGCGTCACGCCCCTGTTTGCCGCCCCGCCCTTGCTGTCCCATGAGATCCAGGCCGGGCGGCTGGATGCGGTGCTGACCTATTGGCATTATGCCGCAAGGCTGGAAGCAGCCGGGCTGCGCCAATTGGCCAGCGTGGCGGAGCTTGCCCGCGATCTGGGCCTGCACCGGGCGGTGCCGGCGCTGGGCTATGTTTTCCGCGATGAATGGGCGGACCGTAACAGAGAACCCTTGGCGGCCTTTGCCCATCTGTCCCGACAGGCAAAGGCGATCCTGGCGGAGGAGGATGCCGCCTGGACGCCGCTGCGCCCCCTGCTGGCCGTCGATGACGATGCCACCGCCCGCTTGTTGCGCGACCGCTTCCGCCAGGGCATCCCCCAGCGCTGGACGGAGGCGGAGCGGGCGGATGCCGCCCGCCTGTTCGCCCTGTTGGCGGAACTGGGCGGGCGGGAACTGGTGGGCGATGCGGCCACCATCCCCGATGGCACCTTCTGGCCGATCTCCTGGGGTTGAGCCCGTGTTGCGAACGGCGCTCTCCACCCTGTTGATCCTGATCGTCTGGCAGGTGGCGGCCTGGGCGGTCGCCGGCCCCACCCTGCCCGGTCCCGTCCTGGTGGGCGGGGTGTTGCTGCGGGAGGCGGCAGCCGGTCAGCTCTGGCTGCATCTGGGCATCACCCTGGCACGGGTGGCCGCCGCCTTCATCCTGGCGCTCTCCATCGGTACCGCCATCGGCATTGCCATGGGTCGGTCATCCCTGCTGGATAATGTCATGGGGCCTTGGCTGACCCTGGCGTTGAATGTGCCGGCGTTGGTGGTGATCGTGCTGGCCTATCTCTGGTTCGGCTTGACAGAGGCAGCAGCCATCGGTGCCGTTGCCGTGAACAAGATCCCCAATGTAGTGGTACAGGTGCGCGCCGGCGCGCGGGCCCTGGACCCCGCCCTGGCCCGTATGGCCAAGGCCTATCGCTTCAGCCGGTGGGACCGGCTGCGCCATCTGTTGCTGCCGCACCTGCAGCCCTATCTGTTTGCCGCCGCCCGCAATGGCCTGTCATTGGTGTGGAAAATCGTGCTGGTGGTGGAATTGCTGGGACGGGGCAATGGTGTCGGCTTCAAAATCCATCTGGCGTTCCAACTGTTCGACGTGGCCAGCCTGCTGTCCTATGCGCTGGCCTTTGTCATCGTGGCACAAATGATTGAAATGGCCGTGATGGCGCCGCTGGAACGGCGGGCCTGCCGCTGGCGGGGGGATCATGGCTGACGGCACCCCCCTGCTGCGCCTGCTGATCAAGGAAAAGCGCTTTGCCGGCGTGCCGGTGCTGGCCGGACTGGTGCTGAGCGTGGCTGCGGGCGAACTGGTGGCCCTGGTCGGGCCCAGCGGCTGCGGCAAAAGCACGGTGCTGATGCTGGCCGCCGGGCTGGATGGTGATTTCACCGGCGAACGGCACCTGGCCCCCCACCTGCATCCGGCTGTGCATTTCCAGGAACCCAGCCTGCTGCCCTGGCGCAGTCTGGCGGCCAATGTCGATATGGCCTTGCCCGCCCCCCAGCGGAACAAGGGCCATGCCGGGCGCTGGCTGGGGCGGGTTGAACTGCCGGTGCAAAGCCATGGCCAGTTCCCGACGCAGGTCAGCCTGGGGATGCAGCGCCGCGCAGCACTGGCCCGGACCCTTGCCATGGGCAGCGACCTGCTGTTGTTGGATGAACCGCTGGTTTCGCTGGATACCCCACTGGCCGAACGGCTGCGGGCCTTGTTGTTGCAACAGATGCAGGAACGTCCAAGCCTGGGCACTCTGCTGGTAACCCATGATCTGGCAGAGGCAGTACAATTGGCCGACCGTATCCTGGTGCTAGGAAACCGCCCGGCCGGTGTGATCCAGGAACTGCGTCCGGCCGGCAAGCGGGGTGAACGGTCCCCCCAGCAGATCAGCATGGCTGTCCGGCAGCTCTACACGGCAGAGCCATCGCAATCATCCATTATAGATCAATCCAATACTGAAAAACGGCCAGAGCCGGAGATACCCTGGAAATGAAACAGCACCCGCCTACCCGCCTGCCCCGCCGCCGGTTTCTGTCCATTGCCGGCTTTGCCCTGACCGCCCTGGCGCCCCCAGCCCTGGCCGCCGATGCCACCCAGGTGGCGGAAATTGTCGTCACCGGGCGGCGGGAGGGCGTGCCGGCCTATGAACGTGCCTATGGGCCAAGCGTGATTGATGCGGCCACCCTGACCACCGCGCCGCAGCGCCGGCTGGACGAGGCCTTGCGGGCGGTGCCGGGATTCAGCCTGTTCCGGCGGTCCGGTTCACGCACTGCCAACCCAACGGCCCAAGGCGTCAGCCTGCGCGGCATCGGGCCCAACGGCGCCGGCCGTACCCTGGTGCTGGTTGATGGCGTGCCGGCGAATGATCCGTTTGGCGGCTGGGTCTATTGGTCACGCCTGCCCACCGCCGCTGTGGACAATGTAGTGCTGACCCGGGGCGGGGGGGCCGGCCCCTGGGGCAACGCCGCCCTGGCCGGCACCATCCGGATTGAAACCAAACAGCGTGACGGGTTGGATCTGGAACTGGCCGGTGGCAGCAACGGCACCTGGATGGGGCAATCGTCGGTCGGGGGCTCGGCCGACGGCTGGCATCTCGGCCTGTCCGGCAGCGCCTTTCGCACCGATGGCGTCAATCTGGTGGAACCGTCACGGCGCGGCCCCATCGATATCAAGGCCGACAGCGACGCCTATGCCGTGGATGGCACCCTGTCCACCCAACTGGGCAGCGTCACGGCGACAGCGAAACTATCCGGTTTCAAGGAAAGCCGGGGCAATGGCACGCCCTACACCAACAATTCAACCGACGCGACAGAGGCCAGCCTGCGGCTGGTTGGCACGGGCGAAAAGATCGACTGGGAAGCCGTGGCCTATTGGCGGGACTGGTCCTTCGCCAGCACCTTTTCCGGGGTGAATGCGGCCCGCACGGCGGAAACCCCTTCGCTGGACCAGTATGATGTGCCCGCCACGGCCAAGGGTGGCATTCTGCAAGTCGCCTTTTCCCCGGCGGACGGACACCAGACGGACATCGGCGCCGATATCCGGGAAACAGAGGGCAAGACCCGCGAATTGATGACCTATAGCGCCGGCCGCTACACCAGAATGCGGGATGCTGGCGGCAGCCAGTCCGTCGCCGGCCTGTTTTTCGAACATGCCTGGACCGGCATTCAGGGCCTGACCGTTTCCGCCGGCGGCCGGCTGGATGCCTGGCGCAACAGCGATGGCCGCCGGATTGAAAGCGACATTACCAGCGGTACCTTGTTGCGCAATGACCGCTATGCCAAGCGCGACGGCACCGTCGCCAATGGCCGCGCCGGCATCGACTGGCAGGCCAGCGACCTGCTGGGCCTGCGGGTGGCCGCCTATACCGGCTTCCGCCTGCCCAGCCTGAACGAGCTTTATCGTCCGTTCCGGGTCGGCAATGACATAACGGAGGCCAACCCCGGTTTGCAGCCGGAACGAATGCGCGGGGTGGAGGCCGGGCTTCGTCTGAGCCCTGGTGCAGGGATCACGGCCAACGCCACCCTGTTTCATGTGCGGCTGAAACATGCCGTGGATAATGTGGTTATCCAGACCAGCCCCGGCACCAACGCCGAACTGGGGATTTTCGTGCCAGCAGGCGGCAGTCTGGCCCAGCGCCGGGGCCTGCCCCGCGTTGAGGTGCAGGGGCTGGAGGCGGAAATCGGTTGGCAGGCCGCATCGACCTTACGTTTTGGCGCTGCCTATCTCTTCAGCGACAGCGAGATCACCGATCCCGGCACGATGGCGGCGTTGCGGGGCAATCAACTGGGCCAGGCACCCCGGCATTCCGGCACGGTTGACGTGACATGGACCCCGCGCCCGGAACTGACCCTGCGCGCCCAGGTCCGGGCTGCGGGCAAACAGTTCGAGGATAGCCGCAATCTCGGCACCCTGGACGGCTTCATTGTTGGTGATCTTTATGCCGCGTGGCGGGTGGATCAACAGTTGGAATTCTACGCCACGGCGGAGAATGTCACCGGCGAACGGGTTGAAACCGGCCGCCGCAGCGACGGTCTGACCAATATCGGCCCGGAGCGCCAATGGCTGGCCGGCGTGCGCGTCCGGTTGTGATGGTGACAAACGAAAAGGCCCGGAACGTTGTCCGGGCCTTCTGATATATTTTTTTAGATATTTTTTATGAAAAAGGTTCCAGTCCTCTGTCATCGATCTGCGCGTCGCCGCTTATATTCGACGATGGCAGACTTACTGACCAGATTAAACAAGTCATCAAAGGTTTTCGGAAGATCACCCCGGCTGGATCGATAAACTTCAACGTCCGATTCAATGGGGCTCCGATAGAGAAATACTCTGATCTCATTGGCATTCGTCACCATGAAATATGGCGTACCAAGGAACATAGCGTAGCTGCGGGCCTGATGAACGTGGTCCGTCAGGTTCTTGCCGACGGCCTTGGCTTCCACCACCATAAGGGCAGAGTTTTTGCTCCGGTTCCGCCCCTCGAAAAGCACGAAGTCGGCTTCCGTTCTGGTCTTGCGGACACCCACCACCTGTTCAACAGGATAGCCGTCAGCCCGGTCATCTTCATCATACCCCAACCGCTCCAGCAGAGGGATCACGAACCTTATTTCAACCTCTTTCTCACTGGCGAACTCCTTTAAGGCAACGGTCGAAAGCCATGGATCGATTTCCACCTTCCCCGCTTCCTTATCCTCCCCGGCAAAGTCGGCAATCGGTAATGCCGGATCAGTCACAGAAAGGCGCACCCATTCATCACGCTGAACGGCTTCCAGAGCAGGAGAGACCAATATGCCAGCATCTGCCAGGGCCTGAGCCATCGCCTCAATGAAGTGCTTCTGGCGAGTCTTATGGCCAAATTGCTTCAGCAGGGTTTTCAACAGCACCTGCTTTGATTTCTTAGGCGTGTCGGCTATTGCCGACCGGATCGCTTCTGCGACTTCCTGATGGTTCTGATCCTGCGCCATGGCGTTCCTCAATATAGGCGGATTACCAATGACGGTATCAACTCGAAAGAGGTAGGGAAAGCGGAACGCTTTCCATCCGGCTTTGTGCGATTCGTAGCGTCGCATAAAGGTAGAGAAGCCGGACGTCTGAAAACCAAACCTGCCGGATACAAAAACGAAAAGGCCCGGAACAACGTCCGGGCCTTTTCGTAATCTAATGATCTCACTTCGAGAATGGTGATTCCGGTGGGATTCGAACCCACGACCCCATGATTAAAAGTCACGTGCTCTACCGACTGAGCTACGGAATCGCTCCTCGAAAGTGGGGCGGACCATAAGCAGATGAAGGCGGTTCGTCAACCATCACAATCATCTGCAAAGCACCTTTGCATGATCCGCCGGGCAGGTCAGCCGACCTTGCCCTGCTGACGCTCCTCCTCGAACTTGGCCTTCAGGCTGGCAGCAATCCGGGGGCTGACGAAATGGTTGATGTCACCACCCAGCCGGCCAATCTCCTTCACAAAGCGGGAGGAGATGAACTGGTGACGGTCGGAAGCCATCAGGAACACCGTGTCCACCGACGGATTCAGGCGGGCATTCATGCCGGCCATCTGGAATTCATATTCGAAATCCGAAACAGCGCGCAGCCCCCGGATGATCACCGAAGCGCCGCAATCGACCGCAAACTGCATCAACAGCTTGTCGAAGGGCCGGACCTCAACGCTGATACCCTGCTTGGTCAACTGTTCCAGCTCGCCAGCCACCAGTTCCACCCGCTCCCGCGTGGTGTAAAGCGGGCCTTTGCCGGCATTGCTGGCGACACCGATGATCAGATGATCCACCGTCCGCGCAGCGCGCTGGATGATGTCAAAATGACCATTGGTGATCGGGTCGAAGGTTCCCGGATACACACCGATCCGACGCTTGCCCGTCATCTCAACTCCCCTCCCCGCTACGGTGACGCCAAGACAAGGGCCAGCCCCCAGGGGGACTGGCCTGTCACCTGCAATATTGTTACGGTTGATCAGTTGCCGCCACGGGGGCGGCATCGTCGCCACCCTCCGCACCGGCATCGCCGCCATCATCTTCCAGACGGGCGACAGAGACGACGCGTTCATCCCCCGACAGGCGGAACAGGGTGACACCCTTGCTCTTGCGGCCGGTCAGGCGGATATCGTGCACCGGCATCCGGATCACCTGGCCCGAATCGCTGACCATCATCAACTGGTCGGTGTCGTTGATCGGGAACACGGCGGCGATGGCCTTGTTGCGATCACCCATATCCATGTTCCAGATGCCCTGGCCACCACGGCCCGTCAGCCGGTATTCATAGGCCGAGGTCCGCTTGCCATAACCCTGCTCGGAAACGGTCAGGATCATCTGTTCGCGCGCCTGCATCTCGGCGAACTGTTCGGGTGACAGTTCCGCCGCGCCTTCCACGGGTTCGGCCTCAACATCCACCGCATCATCGGTCTCCTCACCCTCGGCCCGGCGCAATTCGCGCGCCTGCTTCAGATAGGCGGCGCGTTCATCGGCGCTGTAATCCGTATGATGCAGGATCGACATGCCGATCACCTCATCACCGTCGGCCAGCTTGATGCCGCGCACGCCGGTGGAGGTACGGCCGCTGAACACGCGCACATCCGACACGTCAAAGCGGATGCAGCGGCCGAGGCGCGTGGCCAGCAGCACATCATCGCTTTCGCCACAGGTGCGCACAGCGATCAGGTTTTCGCCCTCTTCCTCCAGCTTCATGGCGATCAGGCCATTGGCTCGGATATTCTGGAAGTCCGACAGCTTGTTACGGCGGATGCCGCCCTTGCTGGTGGCAAACACGATCTGCAGCGCGCCCCAGGTGCCCTCATCCTCCGGCATCGGCATGACGGTGGAGATGGTTTCCCCCTCCTCCAGCGGCAGCAGATTGACCAGGGCCTTGCCGCGGGTCTGCGGCGTGCCCTGGGGTAGGCGCCAGACCTTCAGTTTATGCACGATGCCACGGCTGGTGAAGAACAGCATCGGCGTGTGGGTATTGGCAACGAACAGGTCGGAGACATTATCCTCCGCCTTCAGGTTCATGCCGGAACGGCCCTTGCCACCACGCGCCTGCGCCCGGTATGTCGAAACCGGCACGCGCTTGATATAGCCGCCCTGGGTGACAATGACGACCATATCCTCCCGCTGGATCAGGTCTTCAATGTCGCTCTCGAACTCCAATTCCTCGATCATGGTCCGGCGCGGGGTGGCGAAGCGTTCCTTCATCTCCCCCAGTTCGGTGCGGATGATATCCAGAAGCATGGCGCGGTCGGACAGCACGGCCAGGAAATATTTGATCTGGTCGGTAACGCCGGTCAGTTCCTCGCCGATCTTGTCACGCTCCAGCCCGGTCAGGCGGTGCAGGCGCAGGTCCAGAATGGCACGGGCCTGCACTTCCGACAGCTTGTAGGTGCCAGCTTCCGACAGGGTGCGGCCCGGCTCGTCGATCAGGGCGATCAGCGGGGCCACGTCACGCGCCGGCCATTCGCGCGCCATCATCTGTTCGCGCGCCGTCGCCGGGTCGGGCGCGGTGCGGATCAGGGCGATCATGTCATCCAGGTTGGCCACGGCCACGGCCAGACCAACCAAGGTGTGGGCGCGTTCGCGCGCTTTGCCCAGCTCGAACTCGATCCGGCGGGTGACAACCTGTTCGCGGAAGCGGACGAAGGCAGCGATAATCGCCTTCAGGTCCAGCAGTTCCGGCCGGCCGCCATTCAGCGCCAGCATATTGACGCCGAAGCTGGTCTGCAGCGCTGTGTGGCGGAAAAGCTGGGCCAGCACCACGTCCGGCACGGCATCGCGCTTCAGTTCCACCACAACGCGTACACCGTCGCGGTCGGATTCGTCACGGACGTCGCTGATGCCTTCCACCAGCTTTTCGTTCACGCATTCGGCAATGCGTTCCAGCAGCTTGGATTTGTTGACCTGATAGGGGATTTCGGTGGCAACGATGGCCCAGCGATCCTTGCGGATCTCCTCCACCTCCGTCTTGGCGCGCATGATCACGCTGCCACGACCGGTATGGAAGGCGGAACGAATGCCTGAACGGCCCAGAATCAAGGCACCGGTGGGGAAATCCGGGCCGGGCACGATATCGATCAGCTCATCAATCGAGATATCCGGATTCTCGATATAGGCCAGACAAGCCTCAATCACCTCCCCCAGATTATGGGGGGGGATGTTGGTGGCCATGCCCACGGCGATGCCGCCGGCACCATTGACCAGCAGATTGGGGAACTTGGCCGGCAGAACCGTCGGCTCTTCCAGCGATTCGTCATAGTTGGCCTGAAAATCGACAGTTTCCTTGTCGATATCATCCAGCATGAATTCCGACACCTTGGCCAGCCGGGCCTCGGTGTAACGCATGGCCGCCGCAGCGTCGCCATCCATGGAACCGTAATTGCCCTGACCATCGATCAAGGGCAGGCGCATGGAGAAATCCTGCGCCATGCGGACCATGGCATCATAAATCGCGCTGTCGCCGTGCGGATGGTATTTACCCATCACGTCACCGACGATACGCGCCGATTTCTTATATGGCTTGGTGCTGTCGTAACCGCCTTCCTTCATGGCGTAGAGGATGCGGCGATGCACGGGTTTTAACCCGTCGCGCACATCCGGCAACGCGCGACTGACGATTACGCTCATGGCGTAATCGAGATACGAACGCCGCATCTCATCTTCGATGGTGATGGGCGAGATATCGGACGGCAGAGCGGGCGTGGAAGTCACCGAGCGGAACTCGTCATTACGTGTCGGAAAATGAAGCCGCTGGTTGGCCAGCGGCTTTCACGCTCTTGTAGCACCATTCGCGGATGCGAACAATGAAAGCACCCACCTGCATTCACACGCGGCGCGAAAGCCACCAGAACCGGGCCGCCAGCACGGAAACGGAGAAGACGCTGGCGATGAAAATCCCCTCAAACAGGCCCAAGACCCCGCGCCCCAGCGGGAAGGCCAGCAGCCAGCCCAGCGGCATCATCACCGCGTAATAGCTGACAAAATGCGAGGCAGTGGGCACCCAGGTATCATTGCGCCCACGCAAAGCCTGGGCCATCACCACCTGCCCACCATCGGCCACCAGCAACCAGGATGAGAAGGCAATCAAGGGGGCCGTCAGCACCAGCAGGGTCGCATCATGGGTGAACTGGCCGGCGATCCAGGCGGGGGCGGCAAAGAAAAGCAGACCGACAAGGGAGAGGATAAAGCTGGTCACCCCCAGCCCGGTCCAGCCGGCCACCACCATATCGGCCTGATCACGCGCGCCATAGGCATTGCCCACCCGCACCGCCGTAGCGGACGCCAGACCCAGGGCACACATGAATGGCAGGGCGATCAGGTTCAGGCCGATTGTATAGGCCCCCACCGCCGCCGCCCCCAGCCAGCCGGCAAACAGACCCAGCCCGGCAAAGGCCGAACCTTCCAGGGCGTTGGACAGGCCGGCGGCATAGCCAACCCGGCGCTGGGTGACAGAATCACGCCACCAGCCCCGGAAATCGCCGCGCACCCCCCAGGCATCGCGCAGCGGATGCCACCAGACATAGGCAATCATGCCAAAAGCACCCAACCAGCGCAGGCTGGTGGTGGACCAGGCAGCGCCTACGGCGCCTAAGGCCGGCAGGCCGAAATGACCACCCACCAGCAGCCAGACCAGCCCGGCATTCAAAACGTTGCCAATCAACATGGCGACCATGCCGGGAATCGGTCGCTTCAACCCCTCCAGATACATGCTGGTAGCCAGATGCAGGGCAGCAGCCGGCATCCCAAAGGCCATCACTGCCATCACATGCCCGGCCCCCTGGGCAAGGCCCGGTTCCTGCCCGGTCAACAACAAAAACTCTTCCCCGAACAGGCTGGCGGCAGCGATGATGGTGCCGATCAGCACGGCATAGGGCAAGGAGCGGCGCCAGATCGCGCCGGTGCCGGCCAGGTTGCCCTTGCCCACGGTCTGGGCTGTGGCGACAACCACGCCCAGCAGCAGCCCCACCTGCACCCCCAGCAACACGGCGATGGGCGAATGGCCCATACCCAGATAGGCCAGTTCCTGCGCGCTGTAGCGGCCGACGATCAGCGTATCCGTCAACGCCATGACGATGATGCCCGCCCGCGCAATGATGACCGGAACGGCCAGCCGGACCAGATCGCCGACATGGCGGCGGATGCGATCGGACATGGGTTCCATTTCACTGGCAACGGACGACATGGGAAATGCTCATCGATAAGGCAGATTGATAAAATCATCCCATATCGGAACTATTCCATCCCCTCAAGACGCATCCATGCATGGCGGGAACGCATGGACTGTTAAAGCGTTGGAAAGGCGGGACCACACACGATCAAGGAGCTTTCCCCATGGGTATCATACCGCCCCTGCCCGGTTCACCAACGCCCGACAATACTGAAATTCCGCCACCGGGCGAGCAGCCGATCCCTGGGCATGATCCAGGTCGCCTGCCGCCCGATATGCCTGAGCCAGATGTCCCGCTGCCGCAGCGGGAACCGGAACCACCACCGCCCCAACGGCTTTGCGCGGCGGCGCGACCTTTCAGCTATCCTTGGCCAGGTATTGTTGCCCCTTTTCCCATATCGTCTGTCCTTTCTCGTCGTAAAGGAAAGGCAGAAAGGCATAGCGGGTTCCTGATGTCACCGGCTGTGCCTCGTGCAGAAGGGCGCAGGAAAAAACGACCGCCCCGCCGGTGGGGGCTCGATACGTGCGGGTGCCAAACTCAGGAAAGCAGAGTTCCCCGCCCGTGAAATCCTCTGCATTCAGATTAATGGTGACGGCGAAGCGGCGATGCGCGGTGGCCTTGGTGGTATTGTCCCGATGCCGGCCGAAGAACCCACCCCGCTCCCCATCATAACAAGCGACCAGGAAACGTTCCATTCGGGTCGCCTGGAACTGAAAGGCCTTCTGGATCTGTGGCAGAAGCCGGCGTTCGATCCGCTTTTTGGCGCCCTCCCGCAGTTCTCCCTCCACCTCCACGTCATAGCGACGTTTGAATTTGGGGTCGAGAATGCCGACGGTCTTACCGCCGATATCCCGCATGAAGCCGGAATCGATCGGCGTGGAATTCTGATAATACGCGATCAGTTCGGCACAGAACTCCGGTTCAAATACGCGCGGCAGCACCAGCGCCGGAGCCGGTATTTCCATCCCGGCATGGAGATCGACCGGCGGCAGCCGGGCGACGAAGTTCAGCACCTGATCCGTCTCATACAAGGCAAAGCGCGCCATCACTCGCAGAAACGGGTCCATCACTAACCAAAAGGGGCGATAATGCCGCTCATCACCATGGGTGGCACCGGGCGCCTGCAGGGCGCCATAGCGCTGCGAGACCAACCCCTCCATATCCCAGAAATAATTAATCCCCGGTTCCTCTGGTGCCGCCATGATCGCCTGACGGTCCGCCGGATCGATGCTGATCCCGAAGAAGCAGGCCTTGGGACTGGTGAACAGGGCCCGCCGTTCCCGCACCCGCGCCAACGCCGCCTGCACCGGTACAGCCGACGCGCAGCCGAAAAACAGCAAGGCGACATAGCGTCCACCCAGGGAACTGAAGTGGAACTGGTCGCCCCGGGAAGAAGGGGCGACAAACCAGGGGGCGGGCTCACCCGGCAGCGGGGAAGGGTGCGACATGGGAAATCCAGTTGCCAATTTGGAACTGTTACATCAACGCACCGCACCGGTGTTTCATCCCTTTCCCTGATATTTTGCCCTCTGCCCGGCTGATGCGCCCGGCCCATGCATGGGCCGGGGCTTGACGATCAGGGGGCCGCGCGCCAAACCCTTATCCCATGACACAGCATAGCCCCATCCATGTGATCGGCGGCGGTATGGCGGGCAGCGAAGCAGCCTGGCAGATCGCACAAGCCGGTATCCCCGTCGTTCTGCACGAGATGCGCCCGGTGGTGAAGACCGACGCGCATCAGACGGAGCATTTTGCGGAGTTGGTCTGCTCCAACTCCTTCCGCTCCGACGATGCGGAATATAATGCCGTTGGCCTGCTGCATGAGGAAATGCGCCGCGCCAAATCGCTGATCCTGGCGGCGGCGGATGAACATAAGGTGCCGGCCGGCGGGGCGCTGGCGGTGGACCGCGACCATTTCGCCGAAAAGGTCACCGCAACCCTGACCAGCCATCCGCTGGTGACGGTGGAACGGGGCGAAGTGGCCGGTATCCCACCGGAAGCATGGGACAATGTGGTGATCGCCACCGGCCCGCTGACCAGCATGAAGCTGGCCGAGGCGATCCGGGCCTTCACCGGCGAAGAGCAGTTGAGCTTCTTCGACGCCATCGCCCCTATCGTGCATACCGACAGCATCGACCTGTCCAAGGCTTGGTTCCAGTCGCGTTACGACAAGGTCGGCCCCGGCGGGACAGGCAAGGATTACATCAACTGCGCCATGGACAAGGAGCAGTATGAGGCCTTCATCCGCGCCCTCATCGAGGGGGAGAAGGGCGATTTCAAGGAATGGGAAAAGAACACGCCCTATTTCGAGGGCTGCCTTCCCATTGAAGTGATGGCCGAACGCGGCGTGGATACGCTGCGCTATGGCCCGATGAAGCCGGTGGGCCTGACCAACCCGCATACCGGCAAGCGCCCCTATGGCGTGGTGCAGTTGCGCCAGGATAACGCGCTGGGCACGCTCTATAATCTGGTCGGCTTTCAGACCAAGCTGAAATATGCCGAACAGGTGCGGGTGTTCCGCATGATCCCCGGCCTGGAAAATGCGGAATTCGCCCGGCTGGGCGGGCTGCACCGCAATACCTTCATCAATTCACCGCGCCTGCTGGATGGGGCCTTGCGCCTGAAATCCATGCCGCGCCTGCGCTTTGCCGGCCAGATCACCGGTTGCGAAGGCTACGTGGAAAGTGCGGCCGTCGGCCTGCTGGCCGGCCGTTTCGCCGTGGCCGACCGGCTGGGCCAGGAACCCGCCCTGCCGCCGCGCACCACGGCCCTGGGCGCGCTGCTGGCCCATATTACCGGCGGGGCGGAGGCGGAGACCTTCCAGCCGATGAATGTTAATTTCGGCCTGTTCCCGCCGGTGACCGAACGCCAGCCCAATGGCAAGGAACTGCACGGCAAGGACCGCAAGCTGGCCTATAGCCGCCGGGCCCTGGCCGATCTGGCGATCTGGCTGGGCTGATCCAGGAAGGGGGAGGACTGAAGCGCTTCGGGACCAAAAGGGCCCAAGGCATCAGCCCTCCCCTTCAACCGACAGCCCCGGAATACGGGGCATGGGCGCCGAACGGTCCAGCAGGCCGGCGGCGCGCAGATCATCCACACCCGGCAGATCGCGCAGGGAGCCAAGGCCGAAATGGTCCAGGAAATCTGACGTGGTCACCCAGGTCAGCGGCCGCCCCGGCGTCTCCCGCCGGCGACCGGGCATCACCCAGCCCGCTTCCATCAGGATATCCAGCGTGCCTTTGGAGGTGGCAACACCGCGAATCGCCTCAATCTCCGCCCGGGTCACCGGCTGGTGATAGGCGATGATCGCCAGCGTTTCCACCGCCGCGCGGGACAGTTTGGCCGTCACCTCAATCTCGGTGCGTAACCGGTCTCCCAGATCGGCAGCGGTGCGGAAGGCCCAACGCCCGCCGCTGGCCACCAGATTGATGCCGCGATGACGGTAGAGATTTTCCAACTGCGCCAACAGCGGGCGCACCGGCACCGCCCCCACCCGTTCCTGCAGCACGGATTCGGCAACCGGTTCAGCGGAGGAAAAAAGAATCGCTTCCAGCAAACGGATCAACTGGAAGTCGCTGTCGAAAAGATCACTCATGCCTGCTCCCGCCGCGCCCGGACCTGAATGGGCGCGAATGCAGTTTCCTGCCGTAATTCCAGATGGCCGCCCTTGGCCAGTTCCAGGGCGGCCACAAAGCTGCTGGCCAGCAGGGAGCGGGCCTTCACCCCCTGGCCCCGCCAGCCGGCTGGCAGCAAAGCTTCCAACTGTGCCCAGTCCGGCAGCCGGCCCAGCATGGCCTCCAGCCGCGCCACGGCCTCTTCAATCGAATAAAGCTCGGTCACCGGGATGGTGAAGGGGCTGATCCTGGCTTGGCGGGAACCGACAGCGCCATAGGCCTTCAGCAGATCGTAAAGCCCCAGATCATGGCGGGAGCGGGCGAAGATGGGCAAATCCTCCGGCGCGCCACGGGCAAACCGGTCACGCCCCAGGCGGGGCCGCGCCATCAGCCGGGCGGCCGCCCCCTGCATCGCTTCCAACCGCTGCAACTGGAAGGTCAGAGCCGCCGCCAACACTTCCGCCGATGGTTCATCGGGCTGCGGGTCGGGCAACAGCAGGCGGGATTTCAGATAGGCAAGCCAGGCCGCCATCACAAGATAATCCGCCGCCAGTTCCAGCCGCAGGCGCCGCGCTTCCGTCACGAAGGCCAGATATTGTTCGGCCAGTTGCAGGATGGAAATGCGGGTCAGGTCCACCTTCTGGTCGCGGGCCAGCGACAGCAGCAGGTCGATCGGCCCTTCATAGCCGTCAATATCCAGCAGCAGCGCCTCTTCCGGCGCTGCGTCGCCGGTGTCCGCCCCATCTTCCATGAAAGCCATTGTGCGTATTACAGCCGGTTCAACGGGATTGGGCGGATCATCCCATGATCCCCGTCAACCGGACGATCCAGTCCACCACCATATCCACCACCGGCAACAGCACCATCCCCAAGGGGCTGAAATCATAGCCCAGCTTCCCAGCGATGAAGGGGATCAGGAAGGCGATGCCGATCAGAATGAACATGCCATAACGTTCCAGCCGCGCCAGCGGAAAGGCCAATGCGTCCGGCAGCAGCCCCACCGCCACCCGGCCCCCATCCAGCGGCGGCAGCGGGATCATGTTGAAACAGGCGAGCAGCACGTTGAACTGCAAGGAAATCGCCAGATTGCGCACGAACCATTGCGCCATGAAATCCGGCACCAGATTGGCGGTGTGCAGCAACAGGGCGGAAACCACCGCCAGCACGATATTCACCGCCGGCCCCGCCGCCGCCACCCAGACCATATCCCGGCGTGGATTACGCAGATTGCGGAAATCCACCGGCACCGGCTTGGCCCAGCCAAACATGAATCCCGTGGTGGCGAACATCACCAGCGGCAGGATAACGGTGCCCAGCGGATCAATATGGCGCAGCGGATTCAGGCTCAGGCGCCCCTGCCGCTTGGCTGTATCATCCCCGAAATGCAGGGCGGCATAGCCGTGTGCCGCTTCGTGCAAGGTGATGGCCAGCAGCGCCGGCAAAGCCATGACGGAAATCTGCAGCAGGATGTTTTCAATATCGAGCATCGGCCCTCAAGCCATCCTTCCCGTCAACATATCCGCCAAGGCCGCCCGCAAGGCTGCCGCCTCTTCCGCCGGGGGGATTGGCCGGCGCTCGCCCTGCGCACGGGCCCAGCGGGTGTCTGCCACAGCGGTCAGCGGGGCCGCATGGGTCACGGCATCGTGCATTTCGTCCATCTTGCCATT
The DNA here is from genome assembly GCA_943370215.1 of Azospirillum sp. RU38E. Classification (GTDB taxonomy): domain Bacteria; phylum Pseudomonadota; class Alphaproteobacteria; order Azospirillales; family Azospirillaceae; genus Niveispirillum. Next base: position 149,486 of record CALRQC020000002.1, on the reverse strand, counting down.
GCAGTGCAAGGCAATGTCGCAGCCCGCCGCCAGCACAGCGGCGGTGCGGTCACCCACACTGCCGCTCAACGCCTGCATGGACAGATCGTCGCTGAACAGCAGACCGTCAAAACCAATGGCATCGCGCACGATCCGCCCGATCACCTGCGGCGACACGCTGGCCGGCCGGTCGGGATCGATGGCCGTATAGACGACATGCGCCACCATGGCCAGCGGCAGCCCGGCCAACGCCTTGAAGGGCGCGAAGTCCCAGGCATCCAGCGCGTCCAGCGGCGTGGTGACCACCGGCAGTTCCAGATGGCTGTCCGCAAAGGCCCGGCCATGGCCGGGTATATGTTTCACCACCGGCAACACACCGCCATCCAGCAAACCTTCCGCCTGTGCAGCGGCCAGTAAGGCCACCCGCGCCGGATCGCCGGCAAAGGCGCGGTCGCCGATCACATCATGGGCACCCGGCACCGGCACATCGGCCACCGGCGCGCAATCCACATCAATCCCCAGATCGGACAGCATGGCCGCCAACAGGCGACCATGCAGCCAGGCGGCGTGCGGGGCATCATCCCCTAGCGCACCGATCCGGGCGGCGGCCGGCAGTTCTGGCCAGTGCGGCGGGCGCAGCCGGGCCACACGGCCGCCTTCCTGATCGATCAGCACCGGGGCATCCCGCCCCACGCTGTCGCGCAGATCGGCCACCAGGGCCCGCACCTGTTCCGGCGTTTCAACATTGCGCCGGAACAGGATGAAGCCGAACGGGTCGGCATCGCGGAAGAACGCCTTCTCTTCCGGCGACAGCCGGGGACCGGCACAGCCCAGCACAAGGGCGAGCGGACGCTTAGCGGACAAGGACACACCCCGCCCCCTGGGCAGCCAGCGCCGTGCAAATCTGCTTGGCCCGCGCTTCATCCACCGGTCCGCCCTGGATACGGTAGAAGATGCCCTTCGGTCCCAGATCCACCCGCACGGTGCGCATGGAAAGCCCACCCAGCTCGCCGGGGAACTTGCGCTGCAGCCGCGACCATTCGGCAGCGGCCTTGGCCTCGCTATCCACGGCGGCCACCTGCAGACGTACAGAGCCGGTAGCGGTGCTGGCCGCCGGCGCGGGGGCCGGGGTCGGCTTGGGCACCGGCGGTGCGGCAGCCGGGGCCTGTGCCACCTGCGGGGCCGGCTTGGGCGGCGGGGCCGATGCCGAGGGCACCAATTGTTGCGGCCGCGCCGTGGCGGTCGTTGCCGGTGCTGCCCCCGCATGGGCGGGCGGCACGGCACTCTGCTGCACCGGAGCCGGGGTCGGCTGGCTGGCTGGGGTCGTGGGCTTATAGCTGGGTTGCTGCGTCACCGGCTGTTGCGGCGGCGGCACGGGCGTCGGGGCAGGCTCCGGCGGCGCGGTATGGCGCCCGCCAGCCAGTTCCCCTTCACCTTCTTCTGCCATCGGCATCATGGGTTCTTCTGCCGTCGGCTCCGCCTCGGCGCGCGGCCGTTCCATCGGGGTTTCGGGGGGGGGCAGAAGCCGTTCCACCTCCCCCTCATCGCCATTGGCAGAGGGATTCAGCCGGTCATAGACTAAACGATCCTGATGCGGCACTTCCAGCCCGCCCGGCTGTTCCGGCTTGACCTTGGTGGGGGAGGCATCGGCCCGCAGGATCGGGGCGACGCTTTCGGTGCCCGCCCGCATCCCCTGATTATAGGCATAGAAGATGATGCCGCCGAACACGGCCAGACCACCGGCGACGATGGCGGCATTGATGATGCCGCGCCGTTTTGCCGGCGGTTCACCATAAGCCTGCGGATCATCATACTGGCCATCATCATAGCCGTCATCGGCATAGACGGGGGGCTGCGGCTGCACGCGCGGCTGATAGGGATCGGGTGCGGGCGCGCGATATCCGGCCGTGGAGGGCCCGCGCGCCGGTTCCACATAATCCGCCTCGTACCCGGCATTCGGGTCATGGCTGGGCGGCGGCGGTGCCGGGGATGAATAATCGGCGCTCAGCGACGGTTCGGGCGGGCGCTGTGCGCCCCCCCGCCCGTGCCACGCCGGATCGGCCCGGAAATCAGCCCGCAAGCCCGATTGCGGACGCGGACGGCCCTGCCCCGCCGGATCGGCGGGATTGTGCAGGCCGCCTTCTTCCTCATCGTCCTGGTAAGACATGGCTTCTTCGCCTCAGCGCATTTCCTTGACGGGCTCAACGCCCAGAATGTGCAGCCCGGCCGCGATGACCTGGGCAACGGCAGTGATCAGCGCCAGACGGGCGCGGGTCAGTTCCGCATCACCTTCGATCAGGAAGCGCATGGATGCATCATCCTTGCCCTTGTTCCACAGCCCATGGAAGGCCGAGGCCAGATCATAGAGGTAGAAGGCAATCCGGTGCGGTTCATGCGCTTCTGCCGCTGCTTCCACCGTGCGGGGGAAGGACAGCATCAGCTTGACCAGCGCCACTTCCTCATCCGCGTCCAGGCGGGACAGCGGAGCAGCGGCCAGACCGGCCGCATCCAGCACATAGCCCGCCTCTTCGGCGTGGCGCAGCACGGAATGGCAGCGTGCATGGGCATACTGCACATAGAAAACCGGGTTTTCCTTGGACTTTTCCGTGACCTTGACCAGATCGAAATCCAGCGTCTGGTCATTGCGGCGGGTCAGCATGATGAAGCGGACAACCCCCGCCCCCACTTCCTCCACAATATCGCGCAGCGTGACAAACCGGCCGGCGCGCTTGGACATTTTCACCGGCTGGCCATCATCCAGCAGGTTGACCAACTGGCAGATCTTCACATCCAGAGCGCCCTTGCCGGCGGTGATGGCTGTGACAGCGGCCTGCATCCGCTTGACATAGCCGCCATGGTCGGCACCCAGCACGTCGATCAGCAGCTCGCCAGAGCGGCGGAACTTGTCATAGTGATAGGCAATGTCGTTGGCGAAATAGGTCCAGGAACCGTCCGACTTCTTCAGCGGCCGGTCCACATCGTCACCAAACTGGGTGGCGCGGAACAGGGTCTGGGGGCGCGGCTCCCAATCCTCGGGCTTCTTGCCCTTGGGCGGCTCCAGCACGCCGGTATAGATCAGGCCCTGATCTTCCAGCGCCTTCAGCGCCGTATCCACCGCACCGGCCTCCACCACCGCCTTCTCGGACGAGAAGACGTCATGTTCGACGCCCAGCAGAACCAGATCCTGCTTGATCATCTCCATCATGCGGGCAACGGTGAAGCTGCGGAAATAGGGCAGCCATTCGCCCTCCTCCGCCAGCAGCCAGCGGTCGCCATCCTGATCCTTCAGGGCCTGGCCGACCGGCTTCAGATAGTCACCGGGATAGAGCCCTTCCGGGATCGTCACTGTCTCACCCAGCGCCTCGCGGTAGCGCAGATAGGCGGAACGGGCCAGCACATCCACCTGGGCGCCGGCATCATTGATATAATATTCGCGCGTGACACCATAGCCGACCTTGGCCAGCAGGCGGGCCAGCACGTCGCCCACCACCGCGCCACGGGTGTGACCCACATGCATGGGGCCGGTGGGGTTGGCGGAGACGAATTCCACATTCACCCGGCGGCCGGCACCCAGCTTGCTTTCGCCATAGGCGTCCCCTGCCGTCAGGATGTCCGCCATGCGGGTCAGCCACCAGCCGGTATCAATGCGCAGATTGACGAAGCCGGGGCCGGCCACGCTGGCCTCCGTCACGGTTTCCATGCCCTTCAGGCGGGCCACCAGTGCCTCGGCAATGGCGCGCGGCGGCTTGCCCGCCGGCTTGGCCAGGACCATCGCGGCATTGGTGGAGACATCGCCATGGCTGGCATCGCGCGGCGGCTCCACGGTGATTCGGGCGAAATCAAGCCCGGCCGGCAGTTCCCCCGCCACCACCATCTGTTCCAGCGCCGTAACGATCTTGGCTTCGAAATCTTTGAAGACGTTCATTTTTCCAGGCTTGACTCAAGGTCCGGGCAGATTGCCCACGGCCCGGCGCCAGGGCACCGGTACGGGGTCATCATGGCACCCTACACCGATCATCCCGCAACGCACAGTATGCAGATATGAAGGGCGGGAATGTGGCAGAAGTGGTTAGGCAGGGCTTGGGCGATCAGGGGCGGAAACCTACCCCGCAATCAATTGCGCCTGCCGGATGGCGAAACGGTCGGTCATGCCGGCAATGTAATCCAGCAGCGCCCGCACCCAGCCCGCCCGATCATAGGGGATGCGGCGAATGCCCGGCACCGTTTCCAGCAGGGAGGCGAAGCGGCGCGGCAATTCCCCGGACGGCCCGATCGCTTCGCGCGCCAGCATCGCCTCACCATAGGCTTCCAGCAGGATGGTGACGGTGCGGGCGGCGACGATATCCGTCTCGCAACGCTGCTGGCCGCGATAGATGCGGGTATAGCTGACCTCCGAAATCTCCTTCAGGGCGTCCTTGCGCTCAATCATGTTCAGCAGCGGGCCGACCGGCTTACCCTGCATGATGTCGGCCAGCTTTTCCTGAAAGGCCAGACCGGCATCATGCACCAGCCGGTCAATGGCACGGGCGCGCAGATAGATCAGGCGGCGATCCTCATCATCGATGGCGCTATATTCCTGGCGGTCCCATTCGATCAGCGGTTCCAGCAATTCCTCCGCGTCGGCGAAGGACAGCATCCGCATCTTCACCGCATCCTCAATATCGACGACGGAATAACAGGCGTCATCCGCCGCCTCCACCAGATAGGCCAGCGGATGGCGGCACCAGGCATCGCGCCCGATAGGGATCAGGCCCAACTCGTTGGCCACATCAGCCATGAAGCCGGTCTCGCTGCCGAAGAAGCCATATTTGCGCTTATGCGGCCGCACCTCATCGGGGCTGGCCGGCGCACTCCACGGATATTTGCCATAGGCCCCCAGCGTGGCGGCGGTCAGTTGCAGGCCGCCGCTGGCCCGCCAACCCTGCAGGCGCGTCAACACGCGGAAGCCCTGGGCATTGCCTTCAAAATTGCGCAGCTCGCTGCATTGCTGGCCATCCAGCCCATCCTGGATGCGCTGGCCCAGGGGGGCGCTGCGGAACCAGTCGGAGATGATATCCTCACCCGTATGGGCAAAGCAGGGTGTGCCCAGATCATGCGCCAGGGCAGCGGCAGCCACCACATTGCCAATATCGAAGGCCGTGGCTGGCACGGCATCCTGGCCATAGCGCCCGATGATTTCCGCCCCCGCCCAACTGCCCAGCGACCGGCCCACGCGGGCCGCCTCCATCGAATGGGTCAGGCGGGATCGCACATAGTCCGACCCGCCAATGCCATGCACCTGCTGCTTGTCGGACAGGCGGCGGAAGCTGGTGGAAAAGGTGATGCGGTCGATATCAATCTCAAAGGCGCTGCGGTAAGGCAGCTCCGGGGCAAGCCCTTCCTTGGCCAGACGCTGGCGGGAAAGAAGCTGGTTCCAGCGCATCATTCTGGGCGCCCTCCGTGTTATGATGCCGACCGCTTTGACGGATGGCTGTTCGGCGCTTACATAGGGTGCAAGCGTTTGTCCAGACGTTAACGGATCAAGGATCGCCTGCCATGTCGATTTTGTCGGAAAACCAGTCCGATACCCCTGCCGGCCGGGTGATGAACCTGACGGCCAGCGCCGCCGCCCGCATCGCCAAGCTGGCCGCATTGGAGGGTAACCCCGACCAGATGCTGCGCCTGACGGTCTCCGGTGGCGGCTGTTCGGGCTTCCAGTATGGTTTCAGCTTCGACACCGCCGTGAACGAGGATGATCACCTGTTCGCCCGCGACAATGCGAAGATGGTGGTGGACGATACCTCGCTGGACCTGCTGGCCGGTGCCGAGGTGGATTTTGTCGAAGACCTGATGGGCAGCTATTTCAAGGTCAACAACCCCAATGCCGCATCTTCGTGTGGCTGCGGCGCCTCTTTCTCTGTTTGATTTTTCTGGCTGAAAGAACATTCCCCGTGAAGATCGCTACCTGGAACGTCAATTCCGTCAAGGCCCGTTTACCCAACGTCACCGACTGGCTGACCGCTACCAGCCCGGACGTGGTGCTGTTCCAGGAAATCAAATGCGAGACGCCGAACTTCCCCGCCGCTGCGTTTCAGGAACTGGGCTACCACGTCCAGGCGGTGGGGCAGAAAAGCTATAATGGTGTCGCCCTGCTCTCCAAACAGCCGGCGGAGGACATCATCACCCGTCTGCCCGGGGAGCCGGAGGATGAACAGGCCCGCTATGTGGAGGCCACCATCGCCGGGGTGCGCATCGCCAGCCTGTATCTGCCCAACGGCAACCCGGTGGATACGGAGAAGTACCCCTATAAGCTACGCTGGATGGAGCGGTTGCGGCTTCATGCGCGCGACCTGCTGGCCCGGGAAATCCCGGTGGTACTGGGGGGCGACTATAACGTCATTCCGGCGGCCATGGATGTCTATGATCCCATCGGCTGGGCCGATGACGCCCTGTTCCGTCAGGACACAAGGCTGAAATTCCAGGAAATCCTGGCTTTGGGCTATACGGAGGCATTCCGCGCCCTGCATCCGGGCTTAGCCCGCGCCTATAGCTTCTGGGATTATCAGGCCGGCGCCTGGCCGCGCGACAAGGGCCTGCGCATCGACCATTTCCTGCTCTCCCCCCAGGCCGCTGACCGGCTGGTGGCGTGCGAGATTGACCGGGAACCACGCGGGCGGGAAAAGGCATCCGACCATACGCCGGTGATTTTGGAACTGCGCGACTGAGGCCAACGCGGAACCGAAAGCCTGTAGCGGATGTTTCCTGAAGGAAATACCGTCATACAGGAGCCCGGTTCATGCAAAATGAAGACCGTATCCGCCAGCGTGCCCATGAAATATGGCAACGCGAAGGACAGCCCAATGGTGCCGATCGTCACCATTGGGAACGTGCCCGCCAAGAAATCGCCGAGGAAGAATTACGCGCCGCGGCCGAGGCTGCCGGCAGTGCCACAGCACCCCCGCCGGAGCAACGCGAACCAGGCCGGTTGTTCCGTCAAACGGCGTCCCCCAGCAATATCGACCAAGCCCATCAGGGTATCGTTTCCAATGGAAACGATACCCTGATGTCGACTGAGCGGCAAGGGTTGCCCGCCGAGCAAAGAGACTGAATACAAAGGTCAATCGACTTAGTTAATAAAAATTAACCAACCCCGCTCAACCTGAGCGGGGTTTATTTTTTGCTAAATTCGCCTTTTGCCTCCCTCTTATCCCATCGGAAACCCGCTTGACGCCCCGTCCGCAATGTGAAAGATAGTCCCAAATAATGAACGAACAGTTCAGGGAACGGGATGCGATCGGCTCAGAGAGCCGGGGACCATGGGCCTCGAACCCACAAAGCAACGATTTTCCGCCGAGCCCGATACTAACGGGAACGGAATGATCAAACCGGCCCGGACGCGCCACGTACCGCCGGGTAGAGGATGGGAGAGAAATCATGAGAAGTGTTGAATTCCGGCAGCGTTCGCGCCTGCGCAGCGGCGTGTCCACCAGCGCGCTGGCGATCGGCGGTCTGGCCCTGCTGCTGGGCATGGTCAGCCCTGCCATCGCCCAAGGCACCCAAACGCCCAGCGTTTCTGGTGAATCGGACGTGCTGGAAGAAATCATCGTGACCGGCATTCGCCGTTCGCTGGAACAGGCGCTCAGCGCCAAGCGTGACGCTGCTCAGGTTCTGGACGCGATTTCGGCGGAGGATGTTGGTAAATTCCCCGATAAGAATATCGGTGAAGCGCTGCAGCGCATCACCGGCGTGCAGATTTCCCGCACCAATGGTGAAGGGGCCACCGTCTCCATCCGTGGTGCCGACCCGTCGCTGAACCGCGTGGAAGTCAACGGCACGTCTGCCCTTTCCACCACGGTCGGCGGCGGCCGCGATGTCGATTTCCGTGACATGCCGGTTGAATTCATCAACCGGCTGGAAGTGGTGAAGTCCGTCACCCCGGAGATGACCGAAGGCGGCCTGGGCGGCACAGTGCGGATCATCACCCGCCGTCCGTTTGACAGCGATGAGCCGTTTGTTGCCGGCTCCCTGCAGACGATCTGGAGCGAGACGGCGGAGAAGTTCGATCCCAAGGCCGCCATCATCGGCGGCACCACACTGGCCAACGACACGGTTGGCGTTGTGCTGGGGGCGACCTACGAAAACCGCCATGTCTCCACCCACGAGGCCCGCACCACGGGCTGGCGCCAGATCGGCGACCTGAATGGCAATGGCATCAAGGAATTCGCCCCCGACATTCCGCGCTATGTCATCAACCGGCTGGAAACGGAACGTGTTGCCCTGAATGGCGCCGTCGAATGGCGCCCTACCGACACGTTCAGCCTGGGCATTGACGGCAATTATGCTAAGGGCAAGCAGGATGTGAATTCCCAGTTCCTGCAATTTGCCACTGCTGGCAGCGAGAGCCTGGTTGACAAGTCAAAGACCACCGTTGGGCCGGACAATACCGTCTCCCACATCGAATTTGTCAATAACCCGGCACTGGCCCAGGGCCAGCAACTGACCGGCTCCTACCGCAATATCCTGGGTACGCTGACCCGCACCCAGTGGAACACCGCGATCAATTCCAAGTGGGAAGCCACGGAGAATCTGACGCTGACGGCCCGCGGCTCCTATGCCCACGCGCGCGCCTTCAATGATGAAATCAACGCCGTCGGCGATGTGATCGGCCTCAGCCGGCTGGTGGTGGATTACACCAACAGCAAGCACGCCCCCGATATCCGGGTGAACTTCGACCCGACGACCCCGGCGGGCCTGAACCAGTTGACCCTGTCGCACAAGCCGCGCATCAATGATCAGGATGAATGGGACGGCAAGTTTGACGCGGAATACAAGTTTGATGGCGGTTTCATTACTGCCGTCAAGGCCGGTTTCCAGATTCGCACCCTGACGGCGGACAGCCGTTACTATTCCTCATCCAAAGTTCTGAATGGCTTTGCCAACCCGTCGCTGCTGGGCCAGATTCAGCAGATCGTGGGGAGCAATGCCACACTGGGCGATGTGCCTTTCTTCAAAACCGGTTCGCTGGGCTTTGATCCTTCCATCACCCGCTGGCTGAACCTGGGCGATGGCGTGGTGGAAGCGGGTGGTCTGCTCGATCCCTATGGCAGCCCGCAATATCTGGATAGTTGGGAAGTCACGGAAAAGAACCGCGCCAGCTATATTCAGGCCTCCTTCGCCTTTGACGCCCTGGTTCCGGTTTCCGGCGTGGTTGGCGTGCGCTCCGTCAATACACGGACCACATCAAAGGGGTACAGCCAGAACAAGAATGCGGCGAGCGAGATCAGCTATGCCCCGGTCGAATATAATGGCGAGTACACCAAGTACCTGCCAGCCCTGAACCTGAAGTTCGACCTGATCCCGGAAAAGCTGCAGGGCCGCGTGACGGCCACCAAGGTGCTGGCCCGCCCGACGCCGCAACAATTGGCCCCGCGTCGCACGCTGGATACGGTTGGCAATATCGGTTCGCGTGGCAACCCGAATCTGAAGCCTTACGAGGCGAGCCAGTATGATATCGGTCTGGAATATTATCTGAACCGTACCGACTTCTTCTCGGCCACCTATTTCCGTAAGGAAATTTCTTCCTTCATTCAAAACACCACCGTCAATGAAGTGGTGGATGGCGTCACCTATGGCGTTATCATCCCCAGCAACGGGACGGAGAAGGTGACGATCAACGGTCTGGAAGCCGGTGTGCAATATGGGTTGGGCTTCCTGCCCGCACCGTTCAACAATATGGGTGTCATCGCCAACTATACCTTCTCTGACGATAGCGGCTATCAGGGGATGGACAAGTTCACCGGTGAAAAGCTGAGCTTCATCGGCCTGTCCCGCAACAGCTACAACCTGTCCGCCTATTATGAAGACGAAGCCTTCTCGGCCCGCGTTTCCTATAACTGGCGCTCGAAGTATCTGATCACGGCCGTCGGCCGTGGCGGCAATCCCGAGTTCGGCGAAGCCTTCGGCCAGTTGGATGGCTCCGTCAGCTACAACATCACGGATCAATATTCCGTGTTCCTGGAGGCTGTGAACATTCTGGACGCCACCCGCGTGGAGAATGCCAACAGCGAATACCGTCGGACGATCTTCGATACGTTCGGCCGGCGGATTTACGCGGGCGTGCGCGCCCGCTTCTGAGCAAGTTTGCTCTCCTCCCTATAACGGAACAGACTTTCAAGGGCGGAACGGGGAAACCCGTCCCGCCCTTTTTTTTGCTATCAAGGGATAGCTCTCCCCTTGCTGAAGGCAGGTTGCCCATGCACCGTACCCGCTCCACCCCCTTCCTGCTGGCCCTTTCCCTGATGGCCGGCGGCTGCACCACCCAGGCACCGCCGGCCAGCACCAAGCCCGGCTGGGCCCTGGCCGTGCATGGCGGGGCCGGGGTGATGGATCGGGAAACCATGTCGGCAGAGACGGAGGCAACCTATCGCGCCGCCCTGAATGCCGCCCTGGATCGGGGAACCGCCGTGCTGGACAAGGGCGGCTCCGCCCTGGATGCAGTGGAAGCCGTGGTGCGCGGGCTGGAGGATGATCCGTTGTTCAATGCCGGGCGCGGCGCCGTCTTTACCGCCGATGGCCGGAACGAGCTGGATGCCGCCATCATGGATGGCGCCACGCTGAAGGCCGGGGCCGTGGCCGGCATTACCGGCATCCGCAACCCGATCACGCTGGCCCGCGCCGTAATGGAACAATCACCGCATGTGATGATGATCGGCCAGGGGGCGGAACGGTTTGGCGCGGAAAAAGGCGTAGAGAAGGCCGATCCGTCCTGGTTCTTCACGGAAAAGCGCTGGCAATCCCTGAAGCGGACCTTGAAGGAACGCGGCCTGCCCATCCCCCCGCGCCCACCGGGTGTGGGGCCGGAGCCGGCCGCGCTGGCCCAGGTGGGCGGGTTGCCGGAGGATCGCAAGTTCGGCACGGTCGGGGTGGTGGCCCGCGACCGGGCCGGCCATGTCGCCGCCGGCACCTCCACCGGCGGCACCACGGCCAAGCTGTGGGGCCGGGTGGGCGACAGCCCGATCATCGGGGCCGGCACCTATGCCGACGATAAATCCTGTGCGGTTTCCGGCACCGGCACGGGGGAATATTTCATCCGCCTCGGCGTGGCACGGGAGGTCTGCAATCTGGTCGGGTACGGTGGCAAAAGCCTGCAACAGGCCGCCGACGAGGTGATCCAGAAGCAACTGACGGCCCTGGGCGGCGATGGTGGCGTGATCGCCGTCGCTGCCGACGGCACCCTGGCCTGGAGCTTCAATACATCCGGCATGTACCGGGCCATGGTGGCAGAGGGGCAGAAGCCCGTGGTTGCCATTTTCAAGGGCGAACCGTGAGTGTCTGTCCGAAAATATATCGTGCCTTTCGAAGCCTTGCCATTTCACCACCGTCATTCCCGCGAAGGCGGGAATCCAAAATCCGTGCTGTCGTATGGATTCCCGCCTTCGCGGGAAGGACGGTTAAGTTATTGTTAGTAAATACAAAAGCGTCGCACATGCTCTAAGAGAAAAGGCCCGGCACCATGGATCGGTGCCGGGCCTTCATTCACCAACAGCCCTAGGGCGGTCACTGAATCCAGTGGAACAGCCGGTCGAACCAGCCACCGCCGGGGCAGACAAGGCCCGGTTCCTCGTTACAGCCGCGTCGGGCAAAGGCGACCATGGAGACACGGCCCAGCACGCGTTCAATCGGCACATAGCCCACCTGATTCAGGTAACGGCTATCCTGGGAATTGTCGCGGTTGTCGCCCATCAGGAAGACATGGCCTTCAGGCACGACATAGACCTGCGTATTGTCGTCGCGGCCATTATCGCTCTGTTCCAGAATCAGATGCTCGCGCCCACCCGGCAGCGTCTCCTTATATTCGGTGACGGAGACGACGAAGCCGCTATTGTCACGGTAGGAATAGTCCCGCAGCTTTTCGCGCGGCACCATCTCCCCGTTAATGTGCAGGCGGCCGCCGATCACCTGAATACGGTCGCCCGGCAGGCCGATGACGCGCTTCACATAATCTTCCTCGATCCGGGGGATGCGGGCGACCACCACGTCGCCCCGTTCCGGCATCAGATCGGGGAAGCGCCCTTCCCCAAACGGCAACGGCACAAAGGAGGTGGAGAAGCGGCTGTAGCCATAGGCATATTTGGCCGCATAGAACTGGTCCCCCACCTTCAAGGTCGGCAACATGCTTTCCGAAGGGACATGGAAACCGGCGAAGAGAAAGGTGTTGGTGGTGAAATAGAAGATGGCGACAAAGCCGATCAGCCCCGCCCATTCACGGATCAACGCGCGCAACGCGGATACTCCCTTCGCTTTGAAAAGCGGCGTTACCATGCCTGTCGGCCCCTGCCCGGTCAATGACCGGAAGAGCCGACAAGTATTTCAAAATTTTAATCCTGGGCGTCGGCTTCCGCCGGTTCGGCAGCGGCTTCGTCCGCCGTCTCCGCCACATCGGCGCGGCGTTCCAGCACGGCGGCGAAGAAGCCATCCGTATCATGCTGGGCCGGGGTCAGGCGCAGCATCGGCGTGGTGACCGATGGTTTGCCCCAGGCTTCGGGCCAGGCATCGGCCACCGGCACCAGGGTGAAGTCAGGATGGCTGGCCAGAAACGCCTCCACCTGATGTTCATTTTCCTCCGGCAGCAGGGAACAGGTGGCATAGATCACCCGCCCGCCGGGCCGGGCCAGCCGGGCGGCGCTGTCCAGAATGCTGGCCTGCAGCGGCATCAGTTCGGTCAGCCCCGGCCCCAACGGACGCCAGCGGGCATCCGGGTTGCGCCGCCAGGTGCCGGTGCCCGAACACGGGGCGTCGATGACCACGCGGTCGAACTTGCCCTTGTGGCGCTTCACCCAGGGGTCACGCTCATTCTTAAGCGCGCGGGTTTCGATATTATGCAGGCCCGCGCGGCGGAACCGCTCCTTGGCGCGTTCCAGCCGGCCGGCCAGCACGTCACTGGCGATCACCCGGCCTTTATTTTCCATCATGGCGGCGATGGCCAGCGTCTTGCCACCGGCCCCGGCGCAGAAATCCACCACCTGCATTCCGGGCTTGGCATCGGCCAGGAAGGCCACCAGTTGGGAGCCTTCATCCTGGATTTCGATCAAGCCATTTTTATAGATATCCATCGCCATCACCGGCGCGCGGGTGGCCAGCCGCACACCCACCGGCGACAGCGGCGTTTCCACCGCCTTGTAACCGGCATCCACCAGCGCTTTCAGCGCATCGGCGCGCGTCCCCTTCACCGGGTTGGTGCGCAGGTCCAGTGGGGCTTCCCCCAGCATGGCCACCATTTCCGCCAGGAAGCGGTCGCCAAAGGCAGCGCGCATCGGGCCGGCGGCCCAGTCCGGGACCTCGCCCTGCACTTCCTCCGTCTGGGACGGGTGGTCCAGCGTATGGGTGTCCAGCGCGCGGATCAGCTTGCGTTCCCGGTCGGACAGCGGGGCGGGTGCGAATTTGGCACCGTTGAACAGGCCGGCCACGGCATCGGCGGTGCGCCCGCCGGCCAGGATACAATCGGCCAGCACCAGGGCGCGGGGATCGGGCATATGGTTCACCCGTTCCAGCCACCAATGCAGCCGCGCCCAGCGCCGCATCACGCCATAGACCGTCTGCGCAATATCCGCCCTGTCCTTGGCACCGATATAGCGACGGGCACGGAAAAAGGCGCTGGTGACGGCATCGGCGGGGCGCGGCGTGTCCATCACCTCGGCAAGCAGATCGACGGCGGTGGCCAGACGGGCGGCGGGTGTCATGGGGGCAGTATTCCTGGCAACAGGCCCGTGCAGGGCCAAAGCGCGGGACTATAAGGGCCTTAACCACCCTGCCACAAGTGCCGCCCCGCGATGGCTGCCCCGATCAAGCCCGCAAATGTGAGTTCCATTTTTCAGGATGAAATTTCATATTTCAAGAAACCAATAGATCGGGAATGTGAAACGTGACGAAGGCCAAGAGATTTGCCACCCTGGCGCTGGGTTCCCTGCTGCTGGCCACCCCGGCGCTAGCGGAAGGCAAGATCTTCATCGCCGGCGACAGCACGGCGGCCAGCTACAAGCCCGACCGCTTCCCACAGATGGGCTGGGGCATGGTGCTGAAATGCAGCCTGGATGCCAGCCAGAGCGTGGAGAACCGGGCCATGGGCGGGCGTTCCACCAAGACCTTCATCGGGGAAGGGCGGTTCGACGCCATCGCCAAGGACATTTCCACCGGCGATACGCTGTTGATTCAGTTCGGCCATAATGACGCCAATGACAAGAAGCCGGAACGCTATACGCCCATCCCGGAATTCAAGACCAATCTGCTGCGCTTCATCGCCATGGCGCGGGAAAAGGGGGCGACGCCGGTATTGATCACCCCGGTCGCCATTCGCCGCTTTGATGAGAAGGGCGCCATCGGGGAAAGCCTGACGCCCTATGCCAATGCCACGCGGGAGGTGGCGCACGCCACCGCCACCCCATTGATCGACCTGAATTATGACGGCCGCGTTTATATGCAGAAAGTGGGCGTGGAACCGTCGAAAACCTATTATCTGCACTATCCCAAGGAGGCCGGTTACAAACAATGGCCCGACGGGGTGAGCGATGATGTGCATTTCAGCGAAAAGGGCGCCCGTGCCATCGCAGCACTGGTGGCGGGCCGGCTGAAGGCTTTGGGCCTGCCGGTGTCAACCCATGTGACACCGCTGAGCCCGGATGATCCGGTGGTGTTGGGCAATGATGCCTGTGCAGTGAACTGACGGAGTTCACCGGCGGGTATCGGGGAATACCGGCTCCACACCCGCCGGTGCCGGGCGATAGGTCATCTTGTGGCCGGGCTTCCATGTCCCGCCATCCAGATATTCCGACGACACGCTCATGCTGCCCCCCGCGTCCAGCACAGAGACGGAGCGGACGCGGGTGATGGTGGGATGGCCGCTCACCGCCTCTTCCGCCACCAGCCGGCCCGGCGCTTCCGCCACCATGGTGCCCTGGGTATGGAAACCGGCGGTGGTGAAATAATGATAGATCAGGGCGTTGCTGGCCTTGTCCCAGAAGATCATCGTCTCCCCGCCATAGGGGGCGCTGGTCAGGGCATGGGTGGTCCGGATCGCCTTGCCGCCCAAGGCCCAGTCCCAGCGGGTGACATCCACCATCGGCTTGCCATCCGGCCCCGATCCTTCCCCCCGCCAGACCTTGCCGACGAAAGGTGCCAAAGCCGCATAAGGATCAGGTTCCGCCGCGCGGATGGCAGAGGTTGCCATCAGCCCGATGGCGATGGTGACAAGCAATGCCCTGAACTGCATCCCCATGGCGCTTCCTCTCCCCCGATATCCAGATCGGGAAAGGGTCGCGCCATGGGCGGCCGGCGTCAAGCCGGGTATAAGGCAATCAGCCGAAGAAGCCGATCCGCTGGCTCATCGCGTTGCCGGTACGGCGGATCAGCTCATACAGGGAGGCGATGGGCTTGAAGATATGCTGGTTTTCCTGGCTGTAATCCTGGCTCTCATCGCTGACATAGGTGGCGACCTCGCCAAACCCTTCATCGACGGTCGCATCGGCACGGGCCGGGAAGATGCGGGCCAGTTGTTCCAGCGCCCATGGCACATCCAGATGCAGCAGGCGCGTCACCAGCACCTGGTTGGTGATGTTATGCTGGCTGGAAAATTCCGGGATATGGATGGCGTGCTTGTAAATCTGGTGCGTCAGCGCCAGACGGACGCCATGCAGCAGGCTGAGATGGCGATCCAGATCGGGGTTGGCGGCGGGTGCGGCCCCTGCCCGCTCCAGATTCTGCAACAGCACGCCATAATCCCGGTACAGCTTGCGGAAGATGCGGATCAGGCGCTGATGCGTCGGCGTATCTTCCAGCACGGCGGCGATACGGCGCATCTCCTCCGCTTCGGCCACATTCTCCGTCCGCGCGGCGCGGGTCAGCCAATGGCCAGGGTCCAGCGTGTCGACATAGGCCTTCAGCGCATCGGCGTTGGAGACGCCGACGCCATAGACCACCATGCCAATCAGTTCCCGGAACCGGGGTGAAGTGGCGTAAAGGCGGCGGAACTGGTCGGGGTTGCGGTCAATCGCTTCCCCCACACCGGACAGCACATTGGCCGCCAGACCCAATTGCAACAGGATGGCATTGTGCGGAATGGCGCGGAACTGGCCGGCCATGGTCTGGGCGGAAGCATCGGGTGCGCTGTCATGCTGGCGCTTGATGGCGCGGCTGCCGCTGGGGAACAGCAGGTTGGTGCCAAAGGCGGCCAGCAGCTCACCATAATTCGGGTCTTCCACCAAGCTGACCTGGAAGGCCTTCACCGTGGTGAAGAATTCGCGGATATAATCCCCCTCGGCATAGAACACATCATGTTCCAGGTCCGGCTTGGCCGTGCCGATCATATATTCCAGGATACGGGTGACCACGGCCAGGGCACCGGCCGGCGTGACGAAATAAAGATATCCGTCACCGCCCTGGAAGCTGACCTCCTGCTTGAAATCCACCCCATGCTTGGCGGCAAAGGCCAGCGTCGCCGGCGGGCTGACATAGGCCAGCCGGTTGGTGAGGCTGGCCGGATGGCCGCCGCGACCGATGCTTTCGCCATGGGTGTCGAAGATCACCAGTTGCACGCCCGACAGGGCATGGCGGTTGAACAGGCGCATGATGCGCAGGCGCAGGCGTTCAATACTGGCGGCGGCCGGCGTCTGGCCCAGATAACGGCCGGCATCGGAATAGCCCATCTGAACGCACAGGCGACCACGCTTCTTCACATAATCGCGGTAATGCGGGTTTTCCAGCAACTGTTCGATGACGCGGCTGCCCACCTCCAGCGCCTTTTCCGTCTCAAACAGGGGGGAGATATCCACCCGGTCATCGACGCCAAACAGGCGGGCAAAGTACAGCGCCGACAAAACGGTGAAGGCGCTTTCCGATTCCGCGATCAGGAAGCGGATCGGCACGCGGGCGTCAGAATATTTCAGCATCTGCGCCACCACCATGAACAGGCGCTTGGCGCTGGTGCGTTCGGCAATGATGCTGCCGAAATTGATCGATACCGGCTGCACCTTGTCCAGCAGCTCGGTCAGGGAATTCAGATAGGATTGGCGATAGCGCGGGTCATCCGCCGCCGTTTCCAGCCCCACCGCTTTACGGATGGCGTTATGCACCTGGGTGCTGTTCAGGCGGACATGGGTATGGGCCATGCCCAGGCCGAAGGCGGACAGTTCAGCCCGCAATACGGCCAGATCCTCCACCACCGGGACGGCATCATCCCCTTCCACCGACGCGGCAAGCCGGATGGCGCGGTCAACGAAACCGATGGCCTCCCCCGCATCGACCAGCCGCAGCGGCAGCCCTTCATGCATCCGCTTGGCGATACGGCGCAGATGTTCCACATCCTGCGCTTCCGAACCGCCAAAGGCAGCGATCTCGTCCGTTACCTGATTAAGGGCCAGGGCCAGCCGGCTTTCGATCAGGGCGAGCGTATGGCGCAAATCCTCCAGCGCCGGGACGCGGCCGCGAATATCCCGCAGCATCACCAGATAATGGTTCAACTGGCGCTGCTGCACCACCAGCCGCTTATGCAGCGTGTCGGACCAACGGATATCGGAACGGCCATCCAGGTCATAGCCGACCCAGCTTGCCACGGTCAGCAGACGCGGGGTCAGTTCCGTCCAGCGGTCCGGATAGGTACGACGGCCGACGCGCAGCACGGCGCGATAGAGCGTGCGGATGGCCAACTGGATGTTGGCGATGGCATCCAGCGACAGCTCATGCTCGCGCGTCAGGCTCATCTCCTCCGGCGCATGGTCGGAGGC
Organism: Azospirillum sp. RU38E; assembly: GCA_943370215.1. Lineage (GTDB taxonomy): Bacteria > Pseudomonadota > Alphaproteobacteria > Azospirillales > Azospirillaceae > Niveispirillum. The sequence goes on along the minus strand of CALRQC020000002.1, from coordinate 131,754 downwards.
GGCGACGCGGCGGATCAGCGCCTCGCGCGCTTCTGCCGTCAACTTGCGGCCGGTGGCATCATAGCCGGTGGCCAGACAGGTCAGCGCCGTCATCATGGCGCCGGACAGGTTGAAGGTCGGGTGCGCGGTGATGACGATGCCAAACACCTCCTTCTGCACCAGCTTCTGGAATTCCTCGAACGACAGGGCCGGGCCGCCATTGCCGGCAGCGGCCGTTTCCAGCAAACTTTCCAGCCGGGCGGCATTGGTATCCAGCCCCGCCTCCCCCAGATAATTGGAAAGGCGGGCAGCACGGGCCAGGAACCCTTCGCTGGACAGGTAATGGATCAACTGTTCCAGGGCACCGGGCGACAGCTCACCGGCCTGCAGGCGGCGGGAGATGTCCAGCGCCAGCAGCATCACCGGGTTGGCAAACGGATCATGCCCGGCCTCGGCCGAAAAACGGTCGAACTGGGCCAGCAGATCGCCGGCCAATGCCCTGGCATCCAGCCCCTTGGGGGGGGTGTAACGCGCCTGTTTGGTGGACAGCAACGGCCCCTTGCCAGTGGTGGTCGCCAGGGTTTCCAGATCGGAGGGGGCGGCGGCTTTGGGCATCGTCGGGTCCAGCGGCATCGGAGCGTTTCCGTTATCGGTGAGGGCGCCATCTTATTGCGGCGCAGCGTCACAGGGTGAGGTAACGGCATTACCTCTGTCAACGCCAGATTAGGTAACGCCGACATATTCGATCCGCAATGCAAGCTTATTTGATACGATGCGTTGTTTGTAACACAGCGCCCTTACATAATTGATCGTCCATGGGGTTCGCGGATGCATGACGCCGATCAGCCGGCAGCAGCAGCAAAGGCAGATATCACGCGCGATCAGGCTCGCGCGCTGGATTTTCTTGGCCGGAATGAAACCCATGGCCTGCCGCCGGATGGCCGGGTGGACCGGATTGACACCCATGCGGCTTCCGTCTTCCTGGCCGGGGACAGGGCCTACAAGCTGAAACGCGCCGTCACCTTCCCCTTCTTCGATTACAGCACCCTGTCGCAACGGCTATCGGCGTGCGAGGCGGAAGTGGCCTTGAACCGCCGCACCGCACCAACGCTGTATCTGGGGGTCGGCGGGCTGGTGGCGGATGGGGCCGGGGGCTTCCGGCTGGTGGCGGATGCACCGGTCGGGCCCGATGGCGGGCCGGCGGCCGATGTGCTGGATTATGTCATCACCATGCGCCGCTTCCCGCAGGAGATGCTGCTGGACCGGATGGCCGCCGACGGTCGCCTGACGCCGGCCATCATGCGGCGGCTGGCGGAGGGCATCGCCCAGTTCCATGAGGCCGCCGAACCCCGCCCCATGGCACCGGGGGCCGAGGAAATGGCCGATCTGGTGGAAACCAACGCGCGGGAGATGCATCGGCATGGCCTGTTTGAACGGGGCCGGGTGGAGGCGCTGCTGCGCCAGTCACTGGCGGTGCTGGGCACCCAGGCGGAACTGATCAACCGGCGGCGGGATGCCGGCTATATCCGCCACTGCCATGGCGATCTGCATCTGCGCAATATCGTGCTGCTGGATGGGGAACCGGTACCGTTCGACTGTGTGGAATTCGGCGACCGCATCGCTGTGACCGACACGCTGTATGATCTGGCTTTCCTGCTGATGGATCTGGAACATCGGCGGCTGCGCAGCCTGGCCAATATCCTGTTCAACCGTTATCTGGAACTGACCGGCGATCTGGCCGGATTGTCACTGCTGCCCTTGTTCATGTCGGTGCGCGCGGCCATCCGCGCGCATCTGACCGCGGCGGCCGTGGCGGGACAGGCCGATGCCGTGAAGGCCCAGGGCCTGCGGGCGGAGGCACAAAGCTATCTGGAACTGGCCTCCCGCCTGCTTTCCCCGCCCCCGGCGCAAGTGGTGGCCATCGGTGGCCTGTCCGGCACGGGGAAAAGTACGCTGGCCCGCGCGCTGGCCCCTGGTATCGGCCCGGCACCGGGGGCGGTGATCCTGCGTTCAGACGTGCTGCGCAAGAAGCTGGCCGGCTGTGATGAGCTGCAACCGCTGCCCAAGGAATTTTACGGCCCCGCCCATACGGACCGCACCTATGCCGAACTGGCCGGTCAGGCCGGGCTGGTGCTGGATGGGCGCCATGCGGTGATCTGCGATGCCGTCTATGCCAAGCCGGAACAGCGCCAGGCACTGGAATCGGTGGCCAGGGCGGCCGGTGCGCCCTTTACCGGCCTGTGGCTGGTGGCCGATCAGGCCATCCAGGTGGACCGGGTCAGACGGCGGCGCGACGATGCCTCCGACGCGGATGCCGATATCGTGCGCCGGCAGGCCGCCTATGATTTGGGCGACATGCATTGGGAGGTGATCCCCGCCAACGGCAGCGAGGGCGAAACCGCCGCCATCGCTCGCCGCCATGTGGAAAGCGCGCGACGTTGAAGGGTTTCCATGAAGGGGACGCGGAACGTCCCCTTCCCCGTCGATGTTATGATGATCAGCAAGTGTAAAGTGGCTGATCCAGGTCAATGCCGGCGGTTGCAATCCGGCCTATGCCCATAACCATGGTATCGCCCAACAATGCGAAAGGGAAACCCGCCATGGCCTACCGCAAGATCCTCAGCGTGCTGACCGGCGCCGACAGTGACGCCGCCGCCCTGGCGACGGCCTTCAGCCTGGTCGCCTCCACCAAGGGCAATGTCAGCGCCCTGTTCCTGCGTCACGATCCGCGCGACGCCATGCCGATGATCGGCGAGGGCATGACCGGTTCCATGATCCAGGACGTGATGAAGTCGCTGGAGGAGGAAAACGCCGCCCGTGGTGATCAGGCCTATCAGCATTTCAAGACCGCCAGCAACGCCGCCGGCGCCTCTGAATGCGCCCGCGCGCCGGGGCCGGACAAGGTCAGCGCCTGCTGGCAGGAGGTGGATGGCGTGACGGAGGATGTGCTGACCGCAGCCACCCGCATTTCCGATGCCGCCGTCTTCCCGCCGCTCAGCAAGGAGCTGCGCACCGCCGTGCTGGCGGGCATGGAAGCGGTGCTGCTGGAAGGCGGCCGGCCGGTGATCGTCTCCGCCGCCAACCCGCCCTCCACGCTGGGCCGCAAGGTCGCCATCGCCTGGAATGGCCGGGTGCAGGCCTCTCGCGCTGTGGCGCTGGCCATGCCGGTGCTGCAAACGGCCGACGAAGTGCATATCCTCACCGTCGGCACGCCCAAGACGGATGCGGAGGGCGGGCACCAGTTGCAGGAATATCTGGCCTGGCACGGCATCCCATCGGCGCATCACCGGCTGACGCCCAAGGGCACCACGGTGGCCGGTTGCATCCTGGCGCAATGCCGTGATGTCGGTGCCGACATGCTGGTCATGGGTGGCTATGGCCATTCCCGCCTGCGGGAACTGATCCTGGGTGGCGTCACCAAGGATATGCTGGATCAGAATGAACTGACCCTGCTGATGGCGCATTAATATGAAGGGCCATCGCCCTTGACCGGAGCCTTATCCCCAGAGCCATGCCCCATGGCTCTGGGGATAATCATTTTTGCCTAATCGCCGGGTGAGGGACTGACCCTGCCCCGACGTCAAAGGGGGAATTATCCCTTTGGCCGTTCGGTGAAGCGCGCCGCCAAGGGGGTGAAGCTGACCCATAGGGCAGGCACCGGCGCCAGGGCGGCACAGCCCTGCTTACGCATGGCGTCGCCCGCCGCCGGATATCCCAGCTTGTCCAGCATGGCGCCACCAGCCGCAGCATCCGCCGCAGCCTTCAACGGCACCAACAGTGCGTCCACCATGTCCAACAGCGGCCGCACCCGATCCGCCGGCCAGACGGCGCGGCAATAATCCAGGGCGTAGCGCAGATATTTCATCCGGCGGGCCAGCTTGGCCGCCTGTTCCAGGCTGGGCACCTGGCGCGGGTCCGGCAGGCTGCCGACTCGCAAGGCCTTCTCGATGCGCTTGACCAGCAACGGCCCTGCCATCTCATCCATCATGGTACCGAAGGGGCAGCCATGGGGCTGGCGACTCCACTCCCCCTCCTCCAGCCACTGCGCAAAAGACAATTGCCACGCTGTCCATTCCGGCGCGTTCAACAAGTGGCGCACCCGGGCCAGCGCCTTGGCACGAGCCTGGGATACCGCCCCCACAACGGGCCGGCGCTGATCCGTCTCAAGACTGCCCAGGGCCAGGGCCAGCCGCTGCCAGGCGCGGGCCTTTTCCAGCAGTTTGGCATGGCGGCGCAGTTCCAGACGCAGCGCATCGCCGCGATCCGTATGGATCAGCCGGCGGAACAGGCCATAGCCGGCATCCAGCCGTCTTGTCGCCGCCGCCAATTCGCGCAATGCCAGCGCATCGCCGGCGCCATCCTCCGTCACCAGCGCTTCCTGATTGTCCAGCAGATGCGCCAGACCATTGCGCATGACGTGGCGGAACGCCTCTGTCACCGTGGTGATGGGCGTGATGGCCAGGGGCCGGGCCGCCGTCGGGCCGGGCCGGGCCCCTGTCACCAGGGCAAAGCCGATATCGGCCTTGCTGCGGGTGGACAGGCGCAGCGGCACCCTGCCATGCAGCGCGGCAGCCAACCGGAACAGGTCGGCGACGCTGCCACGCTTCAGTTCCAGTTCCACCTCGCTGATGATGCGATGGGCCTGACCACCGGACGCCATGCCGGTATCACGTGACAAGGCGCTGGCCTGCCCAAGGTCCAGCGCCATCTCCACCTCAACCCCATCACCCAGATGCAGCGGGATCAGGGTACGCTGGATATCGGTGCTGAAAATGCCGGCCAGCCGGGCCCGCAGGGCCGGCGGTATCATCTCCTCCAGCCCATCACCACGCAGCAGGGTGAAATCGGGCTGGTCACCGGGGACCGGCCATTCCCATTCACGACGGATGGTGACGCCAGCCCCATCGGCCGTCCCGCGCAGCCCCAAGGTCTTCACGGCCTGGATGCGCAAGGTGCCCCGCCGGCGCAGCCGCAATGCCAGTCCCCGCCGGGCCAAGCTCAGATCGGGGGCATCATAATAAGTTGTATATTCACGGCCGCGTTGCACCTCCCCCCGCGTCATGGCGCGCACCAGGGCAAGATCCGCGATCCGGCCCAAATCGGCCGGTGCCGCCATCAGCTTGATCTCAATCTCCTGCCCGCTGCCACGCCGGGCACGCGGCACCGACTGGTTGGCAGGCGTCGGGATAGGGGATTTGCTCAGGCCATTCACGCGCCAGCAGCTCCAGACAGGACAGAAGGGAATTGTTAGTTTTGATAGCGCAAGCGCCGCGAAAGGTTAAGCCCCCTCTTTGATCGTAATGTCGCGGGGGCGGACGAAATCCACCAGCCGGCCGCAGCCCCAACGCAAATCGGCCCAATCCACGCCCTTCGGCAGATCAATCGCCACAAAAGAACCCGTCGAAAGCTTTACCGTCAATTCCGCCAGCAGGGCGGCAGCAGCCGGCTCTTGCTGGCGTCCACAGAGATCACGGGCCAATAGCTGCAAATCGGAATTATGCGCCACAATCATGACCGAACCCAAGCCGGCCGGAAGCGCCTTCAACCGGTCCAGCAGCAATTCTTCTCCGCAGAGATACAACCCCTCTTCATAGTCGACCGGCGGCGGAGCCGACCAGGCAGCCATAACCCGCACCAGGGTTTCACGGGCGCGCAGGGCGGTGGAGCATAAAACAAGATCCGGTTGCGGCGGGCCACCCTTGCGCGTAGCCCAATAATTCGCCATCGTCTCCGCCGCCCGCTCACCACGCGGGTTGAGGGGCCGGTCATGATCCGCCAGTTTCGGATCGGTCCAATCCGACTTGGCGTGTCGCAACAGGTAGAGCTTCTTCATGACGACTTCCCGGACACCCAGAACCCCGACAGGCGGTTCAACCCCACGCCGCCGTCGCACGACAGCAACAACGGTGGCAGCCGAACCCAAAAACGTCACAGAAGCAACATATACTTTACCGGACAGCCTGGAACCGAAGGATGCGCCGACCGTGACCGCCCCCCCTGACTTTGCCCCGTCCGTGACCAGCAGCGGCGGCTTTGCCGCGCCAACCGTCAATGCCGACAAGATCGACACGCAGAGCCCGGAACGGTTCATCAACCGGGAACTGTCCTGGCTGGCCTTCAACCAGCGTGTACTGGAAGAAGCGTATAATCCCGGCCATCCGTTGCTGGAACGGTTGCGCTTCCTGTCCATCTCGGCCAGCAATCTGGACGAATTCTACATGGTGCGCGTCGCTGGCCTGAAGGCCCAGGTGGCCGCCAAGGTGACAACACCGTCGGATGATAACCTGACCCCGGCACAGCAATTGGCCGCCATCAACCACCGCGTGACGGAAGTGATGCGCGATCAGCAAAGTTGCTGGCTGATGCTGCGCGGCCTGCTGCGCGAGGCCGGTATTGCCGTGGTGGAGATCGACGAGTTGTCGCCGTCAGAATATGACTGGCTGGAAGCCCGCTTCATCGATGATATCTTCCCGGTCCTGACGCCGATCGCCGTTGACCCGGCCCACCCCTTCCCCTTCCTGCCCAGCGGCGGTTTCGCCCTGGCGCTGCAGCTTTTCGACCCGCATAAGAGCAGCAATGTCGATGCGTTGGTGATGCTGCCGCAGCAGCTTGACCGTTTTGTGCGCCTGCCGGGCAGCGAGACGCGCTATGTGCTGCTGGAACAGGTGGTGCTGACCTTCATTGAAAAGCTGTTCCCACCCTTCATTCTGAAAGGCCACGGCGTTTTCCGCGTGCTGCGCGACAGCGAGATGGAAATCGAGGAAGAAGCCGAAGATCTGGTCCGCACCTTTGAAAGTGCGCTGAAGCGCCGTAAGCGCGGCAGCGTCATCCGCCTGGCCGTCAATACCGGCATGTCGAAGGAATTGCGCGCATTCCTGACAGATGAACTGCATGTATCATCCGATGATGTCTTCGTGCTGGATGGGCTGATCGGCCTGTCCGACACCAAACAGATCATCACCGATGACCGGCCGGACCTGCTGTTCCCGCCTTATAATGCCCGCTTCCCGGAGCGAATCCGCGATTTCGGCGGCGATTGCTTCGCGGCCATCCGCCAGAAGGACATTGTTGTCCATCACCCGTTCGAAAGTTTCGACGTGGTGGTGCAGTTCCTGCGCCAGGCCGCAGCCGACCCCAATGTGCTGGCCATCAAGCAGACGCTCTATCGTACTTCCAAGAACAGCCCCATCGTTGCCGCCCTGATCGAGGCGGCCGAACAAGGCAAGAGCGTCACCGCGCTGGTGGAATTGAAAGCCCGTTTTGACGAAGAGGCCAATATCCGCTGGGCGCGTGACATGGAACGCGCCGGCGTGCAGGTGGTCTATGGTTTCGTGGATCTGAAGACCCATGCCAAGGTGTCACTGGTAGTGCGGCGGGAAAGCCAGGGCCTGCGCACCTATGTGCATTTCGGCACCGGTAATTACCACCCGATCACCGCCAAGGTTTATACCGACCTTTCTTTCTTCACCTGCGATCCGGCTTTGGGCCATGATGCGGCCCATATGTTCAATTACATGACCGGCTACGCCACACCCAAATCGCTGGAGAAGATCGCCATTGCCCCCACCACCCTGCGCCAGCGGTTGGTGGACAAGATCGATGCCGAGATCGCCCATGCCCAGGCCGGTCGCCCGGCCCAGATCTGGGTGAAGCTGAACAGCCTTGTCGATGCCCAGTTGATCGACAAGCTGTATGAGGCATCGCAGCAGGGTGTGAAGATCGAACTGGTCATTCGTGGCATCTGCTGCCTGCGTCCCGGCGTGCCGGGCCTGTCGGAGAACATCCACGTCAAATCCATTGTCGGCCGTTTCCTGGAACATGGTCGGGTCGTCTGCTTCGGCAATGGCCATGGCTTGCCCTCACCTCAGGCGCGTGTCTTCATTTCGTCAGCCGACTGGATGCCGCGTAACCTGGACCGCCGGATCGAAACCCTGGTGCCGATCGAAAACCCGACCGTGCATCAACAGGTGCTGGACCAGATCATGGTCGCCAATCTGAAGGACAATACGCAAAGCTGGGTTTTGCAGCCTGACGCCACATATCACCGTATGGAGCCTTGCACTGAGGCCTTCAATGCCCATACCTATTTCATGACCAATCCCAGCCTCTCCGGCCGGGGCAGCGCGATGAGCGCCGCCCGTCTGCCGCCGAAGCTGGTATTGAGTAACTTCCCGTAAAAACGGCGCCAATCCTCTCGATGATATCCTTGAAAGCGGACCACTCAGCCTTGGATCATATCCATGCGGATGATCGCCTCGCGGTGATCGATGTCGGATCAAACTCCATGCGTTGCGTGGTCTATGAGCGGCTGACGCGTTCCCCCGTCGCGCTGTTCAACGAAAAGGTTCTCCCCGGCCTTGGCCGCACGGTGGAGAAGACCGGTCGCTTGAACCCCGACGGGGTGCGGTTGGCGCTGGATAACCTGACCCGGTTCCGCCGCCTGCTGGAAGCGATGCAGGTGCGGCGGGTGGATGTGCTGGCCACGGCGGCGGTGCGCGATGCCGCCGATGGTCCTGCCTTCGTGGCAGAGATCAGCCGCCAGACGGGCTTCACCGTTGACGTTCTGTCAGGGGAGGAGGAGGCCCGGCTGGCAGCGCTGGGGGTGCTGTCCGGCGCCCCCGATGCTGACGGGCTGGCCGGTGACCTCGGCGGTGGCAGTTTGGAACTGGTGCTGCTGGAAAAGGGACAGATCGGTTCCCAGGTGACAACGCCACTGGGACCGCTGCGTCTGCTGGAGGCAACAGACGGCAAGGCCGGGAGTGCCGCCAAGCTGATCGACCAGCATCTGGGCAAGCTGGATTGGCTGACCAAGGGCAAGGGCCGATCGTTCTATCCGGTCGGCGGCGCCTGGCGCGCACTGGCCAAGATGCATCTGGAACAGGTCAACCACCCGCTGCACATCATCCACCAATATTCGGTGGATGGCGGTGTGATGGCGGATTTTGCCGGCCAAGTGGCCCGCGCCTCGCGCGGGGCACTGGAAAAAATGCAGGGTGTCTCCAAGCGGCGCCTGGACACATTGCCCCTGGCAGCCCTGGTGATGGAACGCGTGCTGAAGACGGTGCAGCCTTCCCGCGTCATCTTTTCCGCCTACGGCCTACGCGAAGGTCACCTCTATGACCTGCTGCCGGCTGAAGAACAGCAAATGGACCCGCTGTTGACGGGCTGCGGCGATGTCGCCGCCCGTATCGGCCGCTTTGGCCATGCGGAAATCCTGTCCGCCTGGACGGCCCCCCTGTTCGCCGGGGAAGACCCGGCCGCACGGCGCTTGCGGCAGGCGGCCTGCCTGTTGTCGGACCTGGGGTGGATCGAACATCCCGATTACCGCGCCGAACATGCCTTCCTGCGCATCCTGCGGATGCCCTTTGCCGGGGTGGATCATGCGGAAAGGGCTTTCCTGGCCGCCTGTGTCTATGTCCGCTATGCCGGCATCCTGGAAGGGGCTGTACTGGCACCGGCACGCGGCTTGTTGAAGGAAACTGTATTGGCCCGCGCGACCATGCTGGGGCTGGCCCTGCGGCTCGCCCACACCTTGACGGGGGGGGCCGCCACCCTGTTGCAGCGCACGGCCCTGCGTCTGGGCGGTTCGACCCTGACGCTGGTGCTGCCGGAAGATGCTTCCATGCTGACCGGGGAAACGGTTCAGCGCCGGCTGGACGCCCTGGCCAAGGCGTTGAACCGGGTGGGAGAAATCAGCATTCAACCCGGCGGCTGATGATTATAGGCGCATAGCTGTTTGCACCAAGGGCGGGCGCGCAAGCAGCCCGCCCTTTTGCTATCATCCCGCCCAGCGTCTTCCGCTGGCAGGAAACCACCATGATCGATCTGACTGCGCTTGTGATTTTTGCGGGCATCTATGCCGTGGCGGTCGCTTCTCCGGGGCCCGGCGTGGCCGCTGTTGTGGCGCGGGCGCTGGCGACGGATGCGCGCCGCACCCTGCCCTTCATTGCCGGAATCGTGCTGGGTGATCTCACCTGGTTCGGATTGGTGACCGGGGGGTTGAGCGTGCTGGCGCAGAGCTTTCAGATGGTTTTCACCGTCATTAAATATGCCGGTGCGGCCTATCTGCTCTATATGGCCTGGAAGATGTGGCGGGCGCCCGCCACGGCGCCCAGCGAATTGCCGGCGGTGAAGGGCGACGGGTTGCGGCAGACCATGGGCGGGTTGGCCCTGACGCTGGGCAACCCCAAGACCATGATCTTCTTCCTGGCCATTCTGCCTCAGGTGATCAATCTGCAGGAGATGACACCCGTAGCCGTGTTGGAGCTTTGCGTCCTGATGGCCTGCGTGCTGACCGGCGTGATGACGGCCTATGCGATGGTCGCGGCCAGCGCCCGGCGCTTCATCTCCAAGCCATCGCACATGCGCGTGATCAATCGGGCCACCGGCGGGTTGATGGCCGGCGTGGCGGTGGCGGTCGCCACACGCTGACCATGCAGGCCCTGTTGCCGTCACCGGCATTTGCCGATATAATTCCGTTTACGTAAACGTTAATAATTGGAGTTAGGGATGAGCATCGACCAGATCGAAGCCCAGATGCGGGCACGGGCGCTGAATTTCACCGGCCTGGGCGCCCTGGTGAAGTTCGATTTCGGTGGCGGCGATGCCCTGTTCATTAATGGCCGCAGTACCCCGCCTGTGGTCAGCCGCACCGGTGACGCACCGGACACCACCTTGACCATTTCCCCGGACAATCTGGTGAAGCTGGCAGAGGGTAAGCTGGCCCCCACCCTGGCCTTCATGACCGGCAAACTGAAAGTGTCCGGCAATATGGGCATAGCCATGAAATTGGCCAATATGCTGGAAGACTGAGCAGATAGCGGGCGGTGGCAACAGGTGCCACCGCCCATTATGCCCTTATCAACCCACGGCCTCCCCCGCCGTCGGCAGGATCACCGTTACCCGCAAACCACCTTCCGGGCGGTTCGCCAGACCGATCTCTCCGCCATGGGCGCGGACAATATCGTTGGCCACCGACAGGCCCAGCCCGGTCCCCCCCGTATCGCGCGACCGTGATCCTTCCAACCGGAAGAAGGGGCGGAACACATTGTCAAATTCGGTTTCCGGAATGCCCGGCCCATTATCATCAATGGTGATGGTGACGTTCTCACCAGTGATGGCGATGGCGATATCCGCCCGCTGACCATATTTCACGGCATTTTCCAGCAGGTTGGCGATGGCCCGCCGTAACGCCATCCGTCGCCCCATGATCGGTACCGGAAAGGGCGAGGGGGTCACGCTGGCCGGTTTGCCGCCGTCCCGCATATCCTCCACCAGCCGTTCCAGCATGGCATTCAGTTCCAGCGGCTGGATATCTTCCTGCGCCGCCTCATCACGGGCGAAAGCCAGGGTGGAGCCGATCATCGCCTCCATTTCCGCCAGATCGTCCAGCATCTTTTCCCGCACGCTGTCATCATCGATGAATTCTGCGCGCAGCCGCATTCGGGTCAAGGGCGTGCGCAGATCGTGGCTGACAGCCGCCAGCATCCGCGTCCGATCCTCCACAAAAGCGCGCAGACGGCGCTGCATTTTATTGAAGGCGGCAGCGGCCAGCCGCACCTCCCGCGGGCCCGCCTCATCCAGCGAAGGGGCATTCATATCCACGCCCAAGCGGTTGGCAGCGGCGGCGAAACGGCGCAAGGGCCTGGTGGTGAAACCCAGTACCCAGGCCGACAGCAGAATGGCCACCGCCGCACTGCCGGCAAGTGACGCCAGGAAACCCGGTTCGCGCAGCGCATCGGTCGCCGTTACCGGGGCATGGAACCGCATCCAGGTACCATCCTTCAACTGACGCGATACCTCGATCACCGAGGGTTCAGGCGGCGGCGGCACCGGCATCCCGAAGGGCGGGATGGAAATGGCAGGCGACCGTTCCGGCTGGCCCTCCTTCTTCGGCTCCTTCTCGTACACATCCAGCATGACATTATGGCCGGCGCTGGTACGGACGGTCAGTTCACGTTCCTTCAGCCCGCGTAGCACTGCCAACCGCACATCGGTCGGCTGCTCCTCAATCGCGCGGGCGAAGCCGTCCAGGCAATTGGCCAACTGGCCGCCTTCGGCATCGGCCACCGCCTCCGCCCGGTCGGATCGATAAAGCCCCAGCGCGATGGCCTGGGACAGAAGGATACCCCCGACCAGCACGGCAAAAATGGAGTAGGACATGCGGTCGGTGAGCCCCCTCATGACGGCTGCACCTCCGGTGAGAAGATATAACCGCCGGACCGCACTGTCTTGATGATGGTGGGCTCCGCCGGGTCTTGTTCGATCTTGCGGCGCAGCCGGCTGATCTGCACATCAATGGAGCGGTCGAACGGCCCTGCCGAACGGCCACGCGTGATTTCCAGCAGGTCATCACGTGACAGTACCCGCCGTGGCCGGGTGGCGAGGGCCACCAGCAATTCATACTCACCGGCGGTCAGCGTCACCTCCTCCCCCTTCTGGTCGGTCAGGCGGCGCTGCGCCTGATCCAACATGAAGCCGGCGAAATGGATGGTGCCGCTGGCAATGGGGGCGCCGTTGCTGCCCGTCTGGGCCCGGCGCAACACCGCTTTAATGCGAGCGACCAGTTCGCGTGGATTGAAAGGCTTGGGCAGATAATCATCGGCCCCGATCTCCAGCCCCAAGATGCGATCTGCATCCTCTCCCATGGCGGAGAGCATGACCACCGGTGGCCCGCCCTCGGCCCGCACCGCGCGGCAGAGTGACAACCCGTCTTCGCCCGGCATCATCAGATCCAGGACGATCAGGTCGATATTGCGGTCTGCCAAGTAACGCCGCATCTCCACCCCATCCTTGGCCGCCGTGACGCGGTAGCCGTGTCGGGTAAGATAGCGTGTCAGCAGATCGCGGATTTCGCGGTCGTCATCAACGACCAGAAGGTGAGTGCTTGTATCGGTCATGGCGGCAATTCTATCGCTGCGGGCCCGTACCTGCCGATGCCCATGTTGTTAACACAAGGTAACGTTTTCATCGGCGGAAACACAGTGTTTCAGAACTCCCCCATCTTGGTCATGGTGGAGAAAAATGCGGGTGTTTTCCTAAGGCTGTCCACGGACGAGAGCCGGGATGGACCGAGAGACGACCTGCGAGGAACAACCCATGCGTACCCTGATCGCCATCGCCGCCGCTGCCTTCCTTGGTATTTCCGCTGCCGCTGCCGCCGAACCGGCACAAGTTGCAACCAAGGACAGCACCGCCCCCGTCGCCCGCACCGAACCGCTGACCAGCCGGGAGGCCCGCGACATCGCCCGCACCTATCTGAAGGACAGCAAGGTGCGGCAAGCCCAGGTGGGCGAAATCACCCAACGCAATGGTGAGTACAAAGTTGTGCTGAAATCGGCAAACGGCATCCCCTTCAAGACCTTGACCATTGACGCCGCCACCGGCGAAATCAAGGGCTGATCCGTCTCCGTCTTGCGCCATCGCGAACCGCTGCCGGTTATCCCCATCGTCGGCAGTGGAAGGGGCGGTGCTCCCGGTTGTCCACCAACCGCCCCTTCGACCGGACCGGTGGGTACTGGCCGGCCCCATCCCGGCCAGTACCCACCGGTACCAGGACGATCATCCATGCCCCACAACCAGTCACCTGTGTGTTGAAAGGAAGGAGGTCTGATCCATGAAACCCACCCAAGGCCCCCTGCTTTCACTGTTCGACAATGCGGGTGGCGCACCCTTGCAACAGCGCCTGTTTGACCGGCTGCGCACCGCCATTCTGGATGGCGCCATCCGACCAGGAGAACGGCTGCCCTCTACCCGCACATTGGCCACCGATCTTGGCGTGTCACGCAACACGGTGGTGGCCGCTGTCGACCGGCTGATCGCGGAGGGCTATCTGGAAGCCCGCATCGGCTCTGGCACCTTTGTCAGCCGCAGCCTGCCCGATGATGCGATGGCGCCGGCCCTCCGATTGGCGACTCCGCGGACGTTGAAACAGAGCCTGCCCGTCATGGCCGCCGGGGCCGAAATCCTGCCTTTTCGGCCCTGTACACCGGCCTATGATGAATTCGACGTGGAAAATTGGCGTAAGCTGCTGGCCAAGCGCTGGCGGGATACGGGCGGCCTGTTGCTGGGGCACGATACCAGCAGTGGATGGGCGTCACTGCGCCGCACGCTGGCTGGGCACCTGCAGACCAGCCGGGGCATTAGCTGCGACCCGGAACAGATCCTGATTCTACCCGATCGCCGCACCGCCCTGGATCTGGCTGCCACTTTGCTGCTGGGCGCCGGGGATACGGTTTGGCTGGAAGATCCGGGCTGCAACCTGCAGCACATGGTTTTTGGCAACCGGGGTCTGCACGTCGTCCCTGTACCGGTGGATGGCGAAGGGCTGGATCCGGAACGGGCCCAGCGGCTGGCACCGGATGCGCGGCTGGCCCTGGTCAACCCCGGCTGGCATTTCCCCTTGGGTGGCACCATGCCCCTGCGCCGCCGCATGGCCGTGCTGGCCTGGGCTCGCCGGTCCGGCGCCTGGCTGCTGGAGGATGATCGCGATGGCGGTTACCGCTATACCGGACGACCGCTCCCTTCCCTGATGGGATTGGATGACAGCGAACGGGTGCTGCATCTGGGCAGCCTGGATCAAACCCTGGTGCCATCGTTGCGGCTGGCCTGGCTGGTACTTCCGCCCGCCCTGCTAGGGGCGGCAAGATCATTGCGGGGCCGGATGGAAATTACTGTTCCGCTTCCGGAACAAATGGCGGTGCATGATTTCCTGACGGAAGGGCATTTCTGCTCCCATCTGCGGCGGACAAGGCGGCTTTACGCTGAACGTCAACAGGCGCTGCTATTCGCCGCTGAACGCTACTGGCAGGGTATGCTGACAGTGGAAGCCGCCGGTGCTGGGCTGCATCTGCTGGCCCGATTGACGCCGGGGTTGGGCATTGGCGACACCAGCCTGTCCGCCCAGGCCCAAGCCGCCCGCATTGATGTGCCGGCGCTTTCGCATTACCGGCATGGGCCTGCCCCCGCCGGTGATCCCGGTGCCTTGTTGCTGGGTTATGCCGCCTTCACGCCGGAGAAAATCAGCCGGGCGGCCGAAAGACTGCTACAGGTGCTTGAGCGGGCTCAGGCCAAGGGCAATACCCGGTTCGGCACGGCACGGCGGCTTGTTCCGGTTACGTAACATCCGCCACAATACCGCCGACCAGCCGTACCAGGGCATCCGGTGCGATGGGAAAAACGGTATTGGGCGTGCCAGCCGCCGCCCAGATCACCGGATAGGCCAGCAGGTCGCGGTCAAACAGGGTGATGGGCGGCACATTATGACCAATCGGCGGAACGCCGCCGATGACATAGCCGGTCTTCTGCCGCACAAAATCAGCATCGGCCTTGGCCAGACGTTCCCCGGCCAGGGCCGATGCCAGATGCCGCGCCACCGTCGCCTCATTCACCCGGTTACTGCCCGCGGCCACCACCAGGATGGGCCGTCCAGTATCGCGGGAGCGAAACATGATGGATTTGGCGATCTGGGCAACCTCGCAGCCAATTGCGGCAGCCGCCTCCGCCGAAGTACGGGTGGAGGCGGCAAATTCCAACACGTGGATCGGGTGCCCGTGATCATTCAGCAGATTCTGAATCTTCTGGGCGCTGGGACTAAGTGATATGGCCATGGGTGATCAGCCCGCCAATTCACGCGAGCGCCGGGTAGCCGCAGCGATGGCCCGACGCATCAGCGCCGCCATCCCTTCCGGACCATCTTCCATCAGCACATCCAACGCTGCCTGCGTCGTTCCCTTCGGGCTGGTGACATTGCGGCGCAACTGCTCCGCCGATTCATGGCTCTGACGCAGCAGCTCGCCCGAGCCAACCACGGTGGCGCGGGCCAGTTGCATGGCCAGATCGCTCGGTAGCCCCGCCGACTCGCCCGCACGTGCCAACGTTTCCACCAACAGGAAGACATAGGCCGGACCGCTGCCGGAAACCGCCGTGACGGCATCCAGTTGGCTTTCTTCCGCCACCCAGGTCACCTCGCCCACGGCGGAAAGCAACTGCTGGGCAAGGGCGCAGCCCTGGCTGTCAACATTGGCATTGGCCACCAGGGCGCTGATGCCCCGACCGACAGCGGCTGGTGTATTGGGCATGGCGCGCACGATACGGGCCCCGTCACCCAGGAACTTCTGGAAATAACCCAGCGTCTTGCCGGCGGCGATGGAGAGGAAAAGCGAGCGGTCGGCATAGTGGGCATAAGCCGGCAGCACCTGATCCATCATCTGTGGCTTGACCGCCAGCACGATGGCATCAGGCCGGAAATCTGCTGGAATGTCAGCCGCATCGACCACCACCAGCACATCATCCGGCAGGCCCCTGGGCGGACCGGACGGTTCCACCACCACCATCCGGGTGGCGGGATCGGCCTGCTTCCACCCCGCCAACATGGCGCTGCCCATTTTGCCGCAACCGACCAGAAGCAATTTCGCGCTCATCACATTCCTCCCCGGAAAAGCGTTGGCCCGGCCCCTTCCCCAGACAGGGTTTGGCGTCGACCGGTTTTCAAGCCTCTCCAACCGTATCCAGAATGGCGGCGGCCACAGCTTCCTGCGCCGTCTTGCCCCCCCAGATCACAAACTGGAAGGCCGGATAGAAACGCTCGCACTCTGCCAGGGCAATGTCCACCAAGTCTTCCAACTGTTCCGAACTGGCGCCGCGCGCGCCGCGCAACAAGGTGGTCTGGCGGAACATCGGCGTGGCCTGATCGGGGCAGACATCGAAATGCCCCAGCCAGAGCTTGGGATTGACCTCTCCCAGCAGTTCCGTCACGCAGACGCGGCGCGGGGCCGGCACCTTCATGTCGAACTGACAGGAGAACTGCATCGCGCTCACCTCCGACTGCCACATGAAGAACAGGCGATAGTCACACCAGCGGCCGCTGATCTCCACCACCATCTCTTCTTCATTGACACGGTCGAAAGCCCATTCATTGGCAGCGACAATCTCTTCCAGCATATCCAGCGGATTATGGGTGGATGCCGCATGTTCCATGGAAACGGCCGTCATACTCTCTCTCCTCAGTCACCCACCGATCCTTGACAGAACCGGCCGCCACCCTGGTTTGATCCAGATATTGTGGCGTATGGTTGATGAGCCACCATGGATACGGTGCCAGCGCCTATTCGCGTGTGCAACCTGAATCCAAGGCGGGCCAACCCCCGTTTTTCACATGTCCTACTGACGGCCTCGCGACCATGGCAAAGCCCCGCCGCAAAGCGGCGGGGCGCCAGCAATCCGTAAAACCGGTAGCGGCGATGCTCAGCCCTGACGGGCCGTCTGCAATTCAGCCACCAGGGCTTCCAGCTTGGCCACACGCTCCTCCAGCGGGGCGGCGGCGGCCAGCTTCTCCTCCAGTTCCTCCTGTCGGGCACGGGCTTCCGCCGCCATGGTCTTGGCGGCTTCAAACTCTTCCCGAGAAACGACATCCATCTGTGACAGGATGCGTTCGAACTGCTGGCGGAACTGCGCCTCCACCTCAGAACGGATGCCCGAGAGGGCCCCCATGGCGCCGCTGGCCACGCGGGCCAGATCGTCCAACAGCTTGTTCTCAATCTGCATGGGTTGATACCCCTTTCAAAAGCGGGCGGCATTATGGTGAGGACATCAGCCTCTGTCCATGGCGTTGGCCGCAAGCGCGCCCCGCTTGCCCCGCCTATCCAGACACACCTATATAGGCCGCGATCGTAGACGTGCCACAATGGCACGCCTGCCCCATCATCTGGTGACCGGTATGTGTGCCGACCAGATGCCAACCGCGACGACGGTGCCGATGATGCTTGCCATCCCCTTTCCCGCCTTCGATCCCGTGGCTTTGTCCCTGGGCCCCATTTCGATAAAATGGTACGGGCTGGCCTATGCCGTCGGCATTGCCTTCGCGCTCTGGTACACGATGCGGCTCGCCCGCAATACCGGCTTGCGGCCGACTCCGGACGATCTGTCGGATTTTCTGATCTGGGCGGCAGGCGGCATCCTGATCGGCGGTCGACTGGGCAGTGTCATTTTCTACAATCTGGATGCCTATCTGGCCGACCCGCTGGAAATTTTCCGTGTCTGGCACGGTGGCATGTCCTTCCATGGCGGCCTGACCGGGGTCATCGTCGCCATGTTGATCTTTTCCTTCCGGCGTGGCTTCTCCCCCTTTGCGCTGGGTGATCTGGTGGCCTGTGCCGCGCCGGTGGGGCTGCTGCTCGGCCGGTTGGCCAATTTCGTCAATGGGGAACTGTGGGGTCGTCCGGCCGATGTACCCTGGGCCATGATCTTCCCCACCGGCGGTGACATTCCGCGCCATCCCAGCCAGCTCTATCAGGCGGGGCTGGAAGGCGTCGTCCTGTTCATTGTGATGTTCTTTCTGGTGCGCAATCAGGCCCTGCGTACCCGCACTGGCACCCTGTCGGGGTGTTTTTTGATCGGTTACGCCATCGCCCGCATTGTGGGTGAGTTCTTCCGGCAGCCCGACGCCCAGGTCGGCTTCCTGGCTTTCGGCACCACCATGGGGCAGATCCTCTCCGTGCCGATGCTGCTCGCCGGGGTCTGGATGGTGCTGCGGGCACCCTTCGGCACACCTGTGCCGGCCCCGGTGGCCCAGGAAAAGGCACCGTGACCAGCCCGCTGCTGCCCCTGCTGACCCGGCGTATCGCGCTGAGCGGCCCGATCAGCATCGCCAGCTTCATGGCCGAGGCGCTGGGCCATCCGGAGCATGGCTATTACATCACCCGCGACCCGCTGGGCAGTGCGGGGGACTTCACCACCGCCCCGGAAATTAGCCAGATGTTCGGGGAGATGGTCGGTGTCTGGCTGGCCGATTGCTGGCTGCGGCTGGGCAGCCCGGATCCGGTGACCCTGGTGGAACTGGGGCCGGGGCGCGGCACCCTGATGGCCGATGCGCTGCGGGCCACCCGGCGGGTGCCGGGCTTCCATGCCGCCCTGCGGCTGGCCCTGGTGGAAACCAGCCCAGCCCTGCGGGCGCGTCAGGCGGCCATTCTGGGGGGGTATGCCCCGCAATGGCATGACAGTCTGGCCGATGTTCCGGCCGGACCGATGCTACTGGTCGCCAACGAGTTTTTCGACGCCCTGCCCATTCGCCAGTTCGTGCGCAGCCCACGGGGCTGGGCCGAACGCAAGGTGGGTTTGGATGGGGGCGGCAATCTCTGCTTCATGCTGGAGCCGGCACCGGTCGCCGCCGCCTTGCATCCGGTCTTCGCCGATCCACGCATTCCCTCCGGTGCAGTGGCAGAGCTTTGCCCTGCCGGTATCGCGGCGGCGCGGGAAATCGGTCAACGGCTGGCCACCGCACCTGGCGCCGCCCTGTTGATCGATTACGGCTATGCTGGCCCCGCCATCGGCGACACGCTGCAGGCATTGCAGGCCCATCAGATGGTGCCGGTGCTGGATGATCCCGGCCTGGCAGACCTGACCGCCCATGTGGATTTCACTGCCCTGGCCCAGGCGGCCCAGCAATTGGGGGCAGAATCCCATCCCGGCCCTGGTCATGCCCTCGACCAGGGCGATCTGCTGCGGGCCTTGGGGATTGAGGCACGCGCCGCCGCCCTATGCCGGCACGCCACAGCCCAACAGGCAACCGACATTGCCGCCGCGCTGGCCCGGTTGACGGAACCGGGCCAGATGGGTCGGCTTTTCAAAACCATCGCGCTGACCAGCCCCGGCTTCGGCCTGCCGGCCGGATTCACCCCCCGCCCCTGATCGGGAAGGAAACCGAATATGATCACCCTGCCCTTGCTGGCCAACCTGCCCGGCATCCGCCACGGTTTCATGACCCGGGAAGGCGGCGTATCCACCGGTATTTATGCCGGGCTGAACTGTGGTCTGGGCTCCAACGACAATCCCGATCATGTACGGGAAAACCGGGCCCGCGCCGTTCGGGCCCTGGATCTGCCGCCGGAGGCATTGGTCACCGTGCATCAGGTGCATAGCCCTGATGTAGCCGGTGTCACCGCCCCCTGGTCCCCGGCGGAGGCGCCGCGCGCCGATGCCATGGTGACGGATCGTCCGGGCGTCGCCCTGGGCATTCTGACGGCTGATTGCGTGCCGGTGCTGTTCTGTGATGCCGAGGCACGGGTGATCGGCGCGGCCCATGCTGGGTGGAAGGGGGCTGCGGGGGGCGTCCTGTCGGCCACCATCGCCGCCATGGTCGATCTTGGTGCCGAGCCCACCCGCATCCATGCCGCTGTCGGTCCCCATATCGCCTGGAACAGTTATGAGGTTGGACCGGAGTTCCGGGACCGTTTCCTGACCCTGCAGGGTGACAATGCGCGCCTGTTCAAACCCAGCCAACGCGACAGCCATTGGATGTTCGATCTTGCAGGATTTGTGGATGAAAGGTTGCGCACCGCCGGTATCCGCCACATTGCCCATGCGGGTCAGGATACTGTGACGCAGGAAGACCGCTTCTTCTCCTATCGCCGCACTACCTTACGCGGTGAGCCGGATTATGGGCGCGGCATCTCCCTGATCGCGCTTGCCTGATCCAATCCCAGACGCAACTGTTGCATTTTGCCAGAATGATTGGATTTTTGGTACAAATCCGTGCTTTGTCGTACCAAAAATGCCACAGCCGAAAAAAATCAGGCAAAATTTGCCCACTTGATTAACCAGACATTCACAGGCGTCGTGCGATCCTGCTCGAAATCACAGCTAATCCCTTGTAGAGTCTGGCCTACGATCCTTGCCTGACAGGAGCGCGGTTCCCGTGGAGTCGTTTCTGCAAACATTGCGGGGTCTCGGCCCCGCTCGGCTGGCCGGGATCGGTGTCGCCGTTCTGTTGACGATCGGCGCGATCATCTATTTCGCGGGGCAATGGTCCACGCCGACCATGTCCCTGCTTTATAGCGACCTGTCCCCGTCGGATGGCGGCGCCATCATCCAACAACTGGATCAACAGAAGATCCCCTACAAGGCCAGCCCGGACGGCACCCGGATTGAGGTGCCGGCCGATCAGGTGGGGCGCCTGCGCATGACACTGGCCCAGCAGGGCCTGCCTACCGGCGGCAATGTCGGGAATGAGATCTTCAATCAGGCGGAAGGGCTG
The DNA here is from genome assembly GCA_943370215.1 of Azospirillum sp. RU38E. Taxonomy (GTDB): domain Bacteria; phylum Pseudomonadota; class Alphaproteobacteria; order Azospirillales; family Azospirillaceae; genus Niveispirillum. The sequence goes on along the minus strand of CALRQC020000002.1, from coordinate 110,744 downwards.
GGCACCACCGCCTTCATGCAGAACGTGCAACAACTGCGCGCCAAGGAAGGGGAGCTGGTCCGCTCCATCCAGACCTTGCAGCCGGTGATGAGTGCGCGCGTGCATCTGGTGCTGCCCAAACGGGAACTGTTCGCCCGGCAGGCCCAGACGCCGACAGCGGGCGTAGTGCTGAAACTGCGGCCCGGCACGCAGCTTTCCAAGGATCAGGTGCTGGCCATCCAGACCCTGGTGGCCGCCGCCGTACCGCAGATGGAGCCGTCGAACGTTTCCATCATTGATGACAAGGGCAAGCTGCTGTCGCGCAGCGCCAAGGCGAATTCGCCGGAAGCCATGGCCGCCTCGGCAGAGGAACGCCGGCTGGCGCGTGAGCAGGAATTGACCGCCACCATCGAGGAACTGCTGGGCCGGTCTGTCGGCCATGGCAAGGTGCAGGCCCGGGTGTCGGTGGAGATGGATTTCGACCGCATCACCACCAACAGCGAAGTCTATGACCCCGACAGCCAGGTGGTGCGCGGCACCCAGGCGGTAACGGAAAATTCTGAAAGCCAGAATAAGGATGGCATCGATCCGGTGACGGTGGCCGCCAACCTGCCCAATGGGGACGCTGCCAACAATTCCGCCGGCGGTTCTTCGGAAAAGAAGAACCGCACGGAGGAAACCACCAATTACGAGATCAGCAAGACCACCAAAATACATGAGCGGGAGACGGGGCTGGTGCGCCGCCTTTCCGTGGCCGTGCTGGTGGATGGCAATTACACCACGGCGGAGGATGGGACCAAGACCTATCAGCCGCGCAGCGAAGCGGAACTGGCGCAGTTGCAGCGGCTGGTGCAGTCGGCTGTCGGTGTCGATCCGGCCCGTGGCGATGTCGTGGAAGTGGTCAATATGCAGTTCGCCCGTCCGGATGACGAATTGGCAGGCCTGAACGAGACCATTCTGGGCATCCCGAAGGAAGATGTACTCCGCATCGCCGAGATGCTGATCATGGCCATCGTCGCCATCCTGGTCATCCTGCTGGTGATCAAGCCGATGATCACCCGCGTGCTGGATCGGACGCCACAGTTGGAAGAAGAGCCAGACCTGCTGTCCGATGGCAGTGGTGTGCCGCAACTGGCCGGCCCCGGCGGTGGGGCCCTGGCCCGCGAACTGGCCATGGAAGCCGCCCAGGCCAACGAGGAGTTGGAGCAGATGATCGACATTAACCGTGTCGATGGCCGGGTCCGCGCCTCCTCCCTGCGCAAGGTGGGCGAGATCGTGGAAAAGCATCCGGAAGAAGCCGTATCCATCATCCGCAACTGGCTCTACCAGGAAAGCTGAGGCGGATAGAAACAGCCCATGGCAACGATCAAGAAATTCGTCTTCGACCAGGATTTTGACGAAGGGGCGGCCCCCATGTTGGCCACCCCCGAGCCGGAGCCCGAACCGGAGCTGCCGCCTGCCCCCCCACCGCCGCCGCCGCCCCCCACCTTTTCGGTTGAGGAGCTGCAGGCGCAGGTGAAGATGGCGCGTGATCAAGCCCGTGCCGCAGCATTGCAGGAAGGCCGCGTCCAGGGGATGCAGGAGGCGGAAACCGCCGCCCAGCAGGAACTGTCCGCTGCTATACGGGCGGTGGAATCCGCCCTTGGTCAGTTGCTGGCGGTGCAGAACCAGGAAACGGAACTGCGGCGGATGAACACCAGCCGCCTGGTGCTGGCCATTATCCGCAAGCTCTGGCCCGGTCTGGTGGCCCGTGATGGGCTGGCAGAGATTGAAGCGGTGATCGCCAGTTTTCTGGAAGAACTGGCCGAAGAGCCGAAACTGGTCTTCCGCGTCCATGAACGATGGTTCGAGGAATTGCGCGGCAAGATCGGCGACATGGCGCTCAGACATGGTTTTGCAGGACAGGTGACGGTGTTGGCCGATCCGAAATTGCATGAAATGGATGTCAAGGCTGACTGGTCCGCCGGCGGGGCAGAGCGCGATGTGAATGCGCTGTGGGCGGAAATCGAACGGATCGCCGGGGACGGGTTGCAACAAATGCCCGGCGGTCCCGCCCAGGCAGCCTGAGCGGGTAGGGAAAAACGGTACCGGCAATGCCGGCACGCATTGGGATCAATATGGCGGCAAAAGACGATATGAGCCTGAACGAGTTCGACGGCAACCGTGGCAATGGCAGCGGTGGCGAGCTGGAGGCCTTGCCTGTCATCAAGGATCTGGAATCCGTCTACGACATTCCTGTGCAGATTTCGGCTGTGCTGGGCAAAACCAACATGCAGGTCAGCACCCTGATGCGGTTGAACAAGGGGGCTGTGGTCGAACTGGACCGAAAGGTTGGTGAAGCCATTGATATCTATGTGAATAACCGGCTTGTTGCCCGTGGTGAGGTGGTGGTGGTGGAAGACCGGCTGGGTGTCACCATGACTGAAATCATCAAGACGGACCGGTCATGAGTGACCGCACCATCCCCCAACCCCGCGCCGGCAGCCCGCCGCCTGCCGATGGGAATGTGCGACCGGCGCAACCGCCGGCCCTGCCACGGCTGCGCCGACGGTTGGATCTGGCCACGGTGGTGGGTTTGGGATCGGCCTTGCTGCTGATTGTCGGCGCCCTGGCGCTGGGCGGTGGGGCTGGGGCGTTTTTCGATCTGGCTTCCGTGTTGATCGTGCTGGGGGGAACGGCGGCGGTCACCACTGTGTCCTTCTCCATACCCGACATGCGGGCGGCAGCGCAGGCCATCGGCCGAACCATGGTGGCCAGCACACCGGAGGTCGCCTCGGCGGCACGCACGGCACTGTCGCTGGCCGATCATGCCCGGCGCAACGGCCCTTTGTCGCTGCATCCGCTGGCCGCAGCAACAAAGGGCTGGCCGGTATTGCACCGGGCGGTGGAACTGATCGTCGATGGATTGCCCGCAGATGATGCCGAACGCATCCTGCGTACAGAGATCGAAGCGAACATGGCGCGGGCCCGCACGGCGGCAGCCGTGCTGCGGCGCGCGGCGGAGGTGGCCCCCGCCATGGGGCTGATCGGCACGCTGGTGGGGTTGGTACAGATGCTAGGCAACCTGTCCGACCCATCATCGGTAGGGCCGGCCATGGCGGTGGCGCTGATCACCACCTTCTATGGTGCTATCCTGGGCAGCATGGTGCTATCCCCGCTGGCAGCCAAGATCGATCGCAATGCGGAGCGGGACGCCATGGTGAATGGGCTCTATCTGCTGGCAGCAGGGTCGGTGGCGCGGCAGGAGAATCCGCGCCGCCTGGAAATGCTGATCAATACGGTGCTGCCACCCGATCTTCGGATCAGCAGCTTTGACTGACATGATGTGTGACTGTTCGATTTGGCCGAACCGACCGGCAAGAGGGTAAGGACGATGCGTCTACTGATCGTTGGAACGCTGGAAGGCTATATCAGTGCTGCCGGAAAGATCGCGCTGCAGAAGGGCGCGAAGGTGGCGCATACCGACAGCATCGATGGCGCCATGAACGCGCTGCGAGGGGGTCAGGGGGCCGATCTGGTGATGATCGACGTCAAGCTGGACGTCGGCATGTTGGTCGATCAACTGAAGAATGAACGGTTCGCCGTGCCGGTGGTGGCCTGTGGCGTGGGCACCGATGCCCAGGCTGCGGTTCGGGCCATCCGGGCCGGTGCCAAGGAATATATCCCCCTGCCCCCGGATGCGAACCTGATCGCTGCCGTGCTGGAGGCGGTGGCAGAGGAAAGCCACGCCATCGTCAGCCGCGATCCCGCCATGGCCGCCACCCTGGCCATGGCCGACCAGATTGCACCGTCTGATGCCTCTGTGCTGATCACCGGCGAAAGCGGCACGGGTAAGGAGTTGATGGCCCGCTATCTGCACCGCAAGAGCCGGCGCACCAATGCCCCCTTCGTTTCCGTCAATTGCGCAGCCATTCCGGAAAACCTGCTGGAATCTGAACTGTTCGGGCACGAGAAAGGAGCCTTCACCGGCGCTGTCGCCCGCCGCATCGGCAAGTTTGAAGAGGCCAATGGCGGCACCCTGTTGCTGGACGAAATCAGCGAGATGGATTTGCGCCTGCAGGCCAAACTGCTGCGCGCCATCCAGGAACGGGTGATCGATCGGGTGGGCGGCAACCAGCCGGTTAAGGTGGATATCCGCATCCTGGCCACCTCCAACCGCGACATGCTGTCGGAGGCCAAGGCCGGTCGGTTCCGGGAGGATCTTTATTTCCGCTTGAACGTGGTCAGCCTGAACCTGCCCCCCTTGCGCGAACGCCCGGCCGATGTCGCCCTGCTGGCCCAGCATTTTGCTGCCAAATATTCCGAAGCCAATGGCCTGCCCCAGCGCAATGTCGGCGCCCAGGCCATGGCCATGCTGCAATCCCACCATTGGCGTGGCAATGTGCGGGAACTGGAAAATACCATGCACCGCGCCGTGCTGCTCTCCCGCGGGACGGAAATCGGCCCGGAGGCCATCCTGCTGACAGGCGCGGAGCCGAGCTATACCGCACCGGCCGCCGCCGCACCGCCGGTGGCACCGGCTGCTGCCCGCGCGGCCGCCAGCTATGGCAATGCCGGGGGGTATACGCCGCCATCGGCCTATCAGCCGCAACCCGCCTATCAGCCCCCGCCGGTCCAACCCGCACCGGTGATCCCCAGTGGCGAAAGCGCCACCCGCCCGCTGGTCGGCCGCACGGTGGCCGACGTGGAACGCGACCTGATCATTGATACGCTGAAACACACCCTGGGCAACCGCACCCATGCGGCCAATATCCTGGGTATCTCCATCCGCACCCTGCGCAACAAGCTGAAGGATTATAGCGAGGGCGGCATCGCCGTGCCGCCACCGGCCAGCGGCCTGGAAACTGAGGCTCTGGGCTGAATTGCTTTTTTAAATGGTCCGGGGAACCGGCCATATAATGGAATGATCGAACCGGCATGACCGACCAGTCGCAACCTCAGACCCCCTTGGCCTCTACCAAGGATGCCCTGCGCCTTACCGTTGAAGCGGTGAAGCGTGGCGAGGTGGGATTCGCGCTGGGTATCCTGACCATCGTGGTCGTGCTGATCATTCCGCTGCCCACCTTCCTGCTGGATGTGGGCCTGACAATTTCCTTCGGCTTTTCCATCCTGATCCTGATGGTGGTGCTGTCGATCCAGAAGCCACTGGAATTCAGCAGTTTTCCCACCATTCTGCTTGTCTCCACCATGCTCCGCCTCTCGCTCAACCTGGCGTCAACCCGGTTGATCCTTGGCGAGGGGCATAATGGGGCGTCTGCTGCCGGTCACGTCATCCAGACGTTCGGCAATTTCATCATGGGTGGCAATTTCATCATCGGCGTCACGGTGTTCGGCATCCTGATGCTGGTGAATTTCAGCGTCATCACCAAAGGTTCCGGCCGTATCGCCGAAGTGGCGGCACGTTTCACCCTGGATGCCATGCCCGGCAAACAGATGGCCATCGATGCCGACCTGTCCGCCGGCCTGATTGATGAGGGGGAGGCACGGCGGCGGCGCAAGGAACTGGAGGATGAAAGCCAGTTCTTCGGCGCCATGGATGGTGCCTCCAAATTCGTGCGCGGTGACGCGGTGGCCGGCCTGGTCATCACCTTCGTCAATATCATCGTCGGCATGATCATCGGCATCGCCCAGAAGGGCATGACTTTCACCCAGGCCGGTGCCAGCTATACGCTGCTGACCGTGGGTGACGGTCTTGTCTCCCAGATCCCCGCCCTGCTGGTCTCGCTGGCCGCCGGTCTGATGGTGTCGAAATCCGGCTCCACCGGTTCCACTGACAAGGCGGTGGTCGGCCAGCTCACCTTCTACCCCACGGCCATGGGCCTGACGGCGGCCGTGGTGCTGGCCGTCGGCATGTTGCCCGGAATGCCGAAAATCTCCTTCGGCGTGCTGGCCATCGGGCTGGCCGCAGGGGCCTATTTCCTGCCGCGTTCCCGACTGATGAAGCAGGCACTGGAAGCCAAGCAGGAGGCTCAGGCCGCCGCCCCCGCCCCGGCGGCGGAAGAACCGATTGCCACAGCACTGGCCATTGATCTCGTCCGGCTGGAATTGGGCTATGGTCTGTTGTCACTGATCAATACGGAGGCCGGGCACCGGCTGACCGACCAGATCAAGGGCCTGCGCCGGCAGTTGGCGGGGGAAATCGGCATCATCATGCCGGCTGTGCGCATCCAGGATAATCTGCAACTGCCCCCCAATACTTATCTGATCCGCATCAAGGAGATCGAGGCGGGGCGCGGCGATATCCGGCCGAACATGCTGCTCTGCATGGACCCGCGCGGCGACCGCATCTCGCTTCCCGGTGAGGCGACGACGGAACCGACCTTCGGCCTTCCCGCCATGTGGATCGACATGGCCTATCGGGAAGAAGCGCTGTTCAAGGGCTATACGGTCGTCGACCCACCCACCGTGCTGACCACGCACCTGACAGAGGTGATCAAGGATAATATGGCTGACCTGCTCTCCTATGCGGAGATGCAGAAGCTGCTGGACGAGATGGGCAAGGAACATCAGAAGCTGGTGGCCGATGTCGTTCCAGGCCATATCAATATTGGCGGGCTGCAACGTGTGATGCAGAATCTGCTGGGTGAGCGGGTTTCGGTACGTGACCTGCCGACCATCCTGGAAGGGGTGGCAGAGGCCACGGCCTATACGCGCAACATGACCCAGATTACCGAGCATGTGCGGGCACGGCTGGCGCGGCAAATCTCCGACTCCAACACCAATGATCTGGGCTATATCCCGCTGGTGACGCTGTCGCCGGAATGGGAACAGGCCTTTGCTGAGAGCATCGTTCAGGAAGGCGATGACCGGCAGCTTGCCATGGCGCCATCGCGCCTGCAGCAATTCATCACCGCCGTGCGTCAGACCTTCGAGAAATTCGCCATGCAGGGCGAAGCACCGGTGCTGTTGACATCTCCCCCGATCCGGCCCTTCGTCCGCTCGATCATCGAACGGTTCCGACCAGCAACGGTGGTGATGTCGCAAAATGAGATTCATCCCAAGGCGAAGATCAAGACTCTGGGCCAAATATGATGGGGCCGCGTATAATGATAGGATTGGGTGATCGGACAGGGCCTTGTGGCTGTGACCGGGCGACCCGGAAAGCAGAGGCAGTATGCGGCTGAAATCGTTCCACGCACCGACAATGCAGGACGCGATGCGTCTGGTCCGCGAGGTGCTGGGCGATGACGCCATCATCGTGGCCACGCGGGAAGAAGAAGGGGTCGGCGTCCGTGTCACCGCGGCGATTGAGGAGGATGAGGGCATTTTGGCCCCGCACCCCGCCATCGCCGCCCCGCAAAGCCCATTGCGGTTCGCCGAACCGATGGCACCCGATCCCATCGATATCGTCTCAGAGGCGCTGCTGCGACATGGGGTGCCGGCGGAACTGAACCAGCGGATGATGGATACGCTGTCGGACATGGATGCCCGCGATCCCCTGTCGGCCCTGGCGGCCGCCCTGGATAGTGTCTTCCATTTCCAGCCGCTACCCGAGGGGCGGGCGACACGGCCGATCATGCTGGTGGGGCCGCCCGGTGGCGGCAAAACCCTGACCGTGGCGAAGCTTTGCGCCCGCTGCGCCCTGCAGAAACGTCCCGTCGGGGTGATTTCGACCGATACGATCCGTGCCGGGGGCATTGAACAGCTTCAGGCCTTCACCCGGGTGCTGAAACTCCGCCTGATGACGGTGGAAGATCCGACGGCACTCGCCGATGCGCTGGACGTGTCACGGGGAATGGAGCAGGTGCTGGTCGACAGCGCTGGGCGAAACCCCTATAATGCCAGTGATATGAAGGACTTGCGCGACTTCCTGGTCGCCGCCGACATGGAGCCTGTGCTGGTGATGCCGGCCGGGCTGGACCCGGTGGAAGCTGTGGACATGGCACTCGCCTTCCGCCAGATCGGTGCCAAGCGACTTTTATCCACAAGATTGGACATGGCGCGGCGCTATGGCAGCCTGCTGGCCGCCGCCCATGGCGCTGGCCTGGCTTTTGCAGATGTCAGCGCGACAACGAAAGTGGCCGATGGGTTGATCCCCCTGACGCCCACCATTTTGGCCAAGATGATGATGCCGGAACTTCAGGCCGACGAACGGCGCACCAAACAAACGGGGACGCACGCATGAGCGACTTCAACAGCATGGCCGTTCCCGCCAATGTCACGCCCTTGCGGCAGCGGAACATTTTTGCCGTTGCCAGCGGCAAGGGCGGGGTCGGCAAGACCTTTTTCTCCATTACCCTGTCGCACGCCCTGACCAAGCTGGGCCGCAAGACCCTGCTGTTTGATGGTGATCTGGGGCTGGCCAACGTAGATATTCAGTTGGGGCTGATGCCCAAACGCGATCTGGGACAGGTGATCGACGGGGTGGTGACGCTGGCCGGCTCCACCACCCGTTATCCGGAGGGTGGGTTCGATATTATCGCTGGCCGCTCCGGTTCCGGCAGCCTGGCAAATCTTCCCCCGGCAAAATTGTCCCAGTTGCGCAATGATCTCACCGATATGGCGCGCAGCTATGACAATGTGGTGATTGATCTGGGCGCCGGGGTGGACCGCAATGTCCGCACCTTCTCCGGCCCGGCCGGGGTTTCCCTGGTGGTGACCACGGACGAGCCAACCAGCATTACCGATGCCTATGCCTTCCTGAAGCTCTCCTATCAGGCCAACCCATTGGCCGATCTGCGCGTCGTGGTGAACATGGCGCAGACCCGCAATGAAGGGAACAAGACCTACGAGACGCTGCTGGCTGCCTGCCGCAAGTTCCTGGGCAAAAGCCCACAACTGGCTGGGGTGATCCGCCGCGACATGAAGGTGCGGGAAAGCATCAAGACGCAGACGCCATTGCTGGTGCGTTCCCCCACCGCCGATGCCGCACAGGATATCATGGCGCTGGCCCAGCGCCTGACCATCGGCTGACCCACCAAAGGGGGCCGCGCCATGACGGGGCCATCCCTGCCCTCCCTGGGTGGTGCTGCCGGGAATATTGCCAGCGGCACCGGCCCCAATCTGGCGCCCCTGGCGGAGGTTACCCTGGCCCGTGTGCCGGAACGGCTGGCGCGGTTTGACCGCGCCGTCGTGCTGTCCGGCATGGTGGTGGATCAGCAGGACGGGGAAGCCACCCTACGTACCGCCGCCGGCGATGTGCGGCTGGAAACCCCGGTCCGCTTACCCACCGACCGGCCGGTCACCTTGCAAATTCCGGTGAGCGTGCCGGGCACCGCGCCGCGCGCCACCGCCCTGGCCCCACCGCCAACCGCCAGCGCAGCGCCGCCGCCGGTGGTGGCCACAGCACCGCCCCCCCCGGTTCAGGCACCTGCCGTCGCGCCGCAGGCCCCCTTGCCCCTGATCATCCAGGGGGCGGTGCTGCCGGCGGTGGTTGTGTTGCCGCCACCGCCGCGTGCGACCAGCACGACCGCGCCATCGCCGGAACGGGATGCCGGGACGCTGGCCAATCTGCTGGGCCTGTCAAAGGGGGGCGGCAGCCCACCGCAACCGGCCCCAGCACCGCCAACAGCGTTGCCAACAACACCGTTGCCCGCAGCGCCACAGACCCCACAGCCCTTGCCCGGGCAAACCGCCATCCCCACCCCTCCGGCCGCAATATTGCCGAAACAAGTACCGATACCAGCCCTGCCGCCGGGGGCTGCGGCGCCGACGGCTCTGCTCGTCACCCCCCCTGCCCCGGGGACGCCGGCGGCCCCGCCCCCCAGTCCCGACAAGCCATTGGCCGCGTTGGGGCCAGCGCCGCTTCCCCTGCCCCCGATCACGCCCGTAGGGACAGAGGTCACAACACGCCCGCCCCTGTCGGGGCAAACGGTACCAACGCCGGAAGCGCCATCGCCCCAGCCTTCGGCAGGCGAAGCGAAGGGTGACACCGCGACGGCCATCCAAGACAAGCCGGCACCGACAGCCCCTTTGCCGCCACCCCGGCCCGGCCGGCTGGCCTTGCCCCAACCACCGGCCAGCGGCTTGCTGACCTTTGCCGATTTCGATGCGGCACCGCCATCCCCCCCGGTTACCCGCCCGGCCAATCCCGGTACGGCCATTGGGACAAGTGCGGCGGAGACTTCCCCACCGCAGGTCCCGGTACCAGCGGCCAATGTCGCCTCCTCCCCGCCACCTGTGCAGCGGGGGGAGTCACCGCGCCCGGCTTCACCCGCCTTTTCCACCCCCGCAAATGCAGCACCGGGGGCGACAGCGGGGACCGTGCCCCCGGCACCGTCTATGGGAGAGTATGTTGTAAACGCACAACCGGAGACGGGGGAGGGGCACCTATCCCGCCCCTTGCTTGCGCCATCCACCGTCCCGGCACCCGGCCCGATAGTGCGGCCGCAACCAGCCGGCCAAGCGCCCCTGATCCCACCGTCACCCCCGACAGACTTGCCAAATGGTCAGGCCCTGCCGGTGATGGAAGAAACGCGGCCGCCTGGGGGGCAGCCACCAGCACCCCCAACCGCACCGCCCATCGGTCCGACGCCGCGCCCGACGCTGACGGCTCCACCGGCGGGGTCGGCCCCCACCACGCCGCAACAGCCCGCCCAGACGCCGCTGAACGCTGATGCCACGCCGGTGATGGAAACACGCCTCCGGGGGGCGCAGCCGCCGGCACCGCCTACCGGGCCGTCCGTTGGCCCGGCTCCACGCTCAACGCTGCAAAATCCGACAGCAGGACCGGCCCCCACCACGCCGCAGCAACCCACCCAGGCGGCGCCGAGTGCTGGCACCTCACCGGTGATGGAAAACCGCCTGAGAGGGACGCAGCCGCCGGCACCACCAACCGCGGCACCCATCGGCCCGGCTCCACGCCCGACGCTGCAAAATCCACCGGCAGCGCCGGCACCCACCACGCCGCAACAGCCCACCCAGGCGCTGCCGAGTGCTGGCACCGTGCCGGTAATGGAAGCCCGCCTGAGGGGCGCGCAGCAGCCGGCACCACCAACTGCGGCGCCCATCGGCCCGGCTCCACGCCCGGCACTGCCAAATCCACCGGCGGGGCCGGCACCCACCATGCCGCAACAACCAGCCCAGACACTGCCGAATGCTGACACCGCACCGGTGATGGAAACCCGCCTGCGGGGAACGCAACCGCCAGCACCACCAACCGCGCCGTCCGTCGGCCCGGCCCCACGCCCGTCGCTGCAAAATCCGCCGGCGGGGCCGGCACCCACCATACCGCAGCAGCCAACCCAGGCGCTGCCGAACGCTGATGCCGCACCGGTGATGGAAACCCGCCTGCGGGGAACGCAGCCGCCCGCACCACCAACCACGCCACCCATTGGCCCGGCCCCACGCCCGTCGCTGCAAAATCCAACGACAGGGCCGGCGCCGGCACCCACCATGCCGCAACAGCCAACACAGGCACTGCCGAACGGTGACACTGCACCGGTGATGGAAGCCCACCTGTGGGGGACACCCCCACCGCCAGCCATGGGACAACCGGACACCCCGACAATGCTGGCGGCCTCCTCACCCGCAGCCCCGCTGCGTCATGGACAGCACCTGTCCGTGCGGATTCTGACGGTGGCAGAGCCGACCGCGAATCGGCTGCCGCCCAATGCGATGCCTGCCACCCTGGTGGGCAGCACCAGCCAGGGCCAGCCGGTACTGTCCACCCCGCAGGGAATGCTGGTGCTGAAAGGGCAGACGGACCTGCCCCCCGGCACCGCCTTGACCATCGTGCTGGACATGCCAGCGGCGGAAGCGGGGCCGACCATGCTGCCGCCGCTGGACCCGCGCCAGGGCCAGGATTGGCCGGCCATGAAAGAGGTGATGGCCATGCTGGCGGCGGCCGACCCGGTACTGGCCCGCCATCTGGCACAAACCGTCCTGCCACAGCCGAACAAGCGGCTGACCACCAACCTGACCTTCTTTCTGGCGGCATTGCGTGGTGGCGATGCGGCCGGCTGGTTGGGGGGCGACGCGGTGGACAGCCTGGAAAGGCGGGGCGGCGGCCGGCTGCTGGCCCAGTTGCGGGAGGATTTCCAGGCCGCAGCACGTCAGGCGGCGGAGCCGACGGCAGAGGGGTGGCGCAGCATGGCCATCCCCTTCGGCCCACCCGAACAGATCAGCCGGATGCAGCTTGCCGTGCGCAATGCCCTGGATGGCGATGAAAAGACGGGTGATGGTGGGGATGACAAGGGCAAGGCCCAGCGTTTCCTGCTGGATCTCAGCTTTTCCCGCCTGGGGCCGATGCAACTGGACGGGCTGGTCCGGCCCGGCCGCTTCGATCTGATGATCCGTACCCTGGATCTGCTACCGGCCGAACTGCGCCAAGGCATTGGTGAGCTGTTTCGCGACAGCCTGGAAACCGTGGGCTTTGCCGGCACCATCGGCTTCCAGACCGGCGCCCATCGCTGGGCAAAGGTGCAGACGGGCCGGCAGGGCCCGTCCCGGCGGGTATGACCAACCCCGTCAGATCCCCTCGCCCTGCTCCACATAATCATAAAGGCGGGTGCGGATTTCGGCCGCCGTATGGCGAGCGGTTTCATCATCGCGCTGGCGGGGTCGGGCGGCACTGATCCGGTCGGCCGATCGCACGCCGGCCGGGCTGCCCGCCAGCAGTACCACCCGGTCAGCCAGATAAACCGCCTCTTCTATATCATGGGTGACGAACAGGATGGTTTTGCCTGTGCGCTGCCAGAGATCGACCAGCTCATCCTGCAACGATTGTCGCGTGATGGCGTCCAGCGCGCCGAACGGTTCATCCATCATCAGCAGATCGGGATCAACGGCCAGGGCGCGGGCGATGGCAACGCGCTGGCGCTGGCCACCGGAAAGCTGGTGCGGCCAGCGGTCAGCCTTGTCGGCCAGCCCGACCAGGGCCAACGCCTCCGTGGCGCGGCGGCGTTTCTCCTCAGCCGTCAGGCCCAGCCCCTCCAGGCCAAATTCGACATTCTTCACCACCCGCCGCCAGGGCAGCAGGCGGGCATCTTGAAACACCATGGCATAGGGTCGGCGGCCCGGCCGTTCGGGACTGTCCCGCTTCACCGTGCCGGATGTCGGCCGCACCAGGCCCGCCACCACCCGCAACAGGGTGGATTTGCCAACACCCGAAGCGCCGACAATGGCGATGAATTCCCCATCGGCAATATCCAGATGGAAATCCTTCAGCACGATGGTGCGGCCGCGGTCACTGTCGAAGGACAGGGTCAGATCGGAAATGGTGATCATGCTTTCCACGCCAGCAGACGGTCACGCACAAGAACGAAACTGGTATCGACGATGCCATAGAGCACCGCCATGGTGATCATGTAGACCACCACCACATCGGTCGCCAGCAGGGAGGATGCCTGCATCATCCGCTGGCCCAGCCCCGCCACGCCGAACAGTTCTGCCGCCACCACCGCCATCCAGGCCTGTCCCAGGCCGGTACGCAGGCCCGACATGATGGGCTGGATGGAGGCCGGCAGCACCACCTTGAACAGGCGGGCGATGGGGGAGCGGTGGCCAAAGGCGTTGGCCAGTTCGATCAGATCGCGATCCACCGCCTGCACCGCGCCCAGGGCGGCGAAGTAATTGATCCAGAACACACCGATGATGATGATGAAATTGGCCGCTGCCGGGCTGACCCCGAACCAGATGATGGCAAACGGCACCCAGGCCAGACCGGGTATCGGGCGCAGCAGCCGCACCACCCAGTTGGTCATATCCTCCAGCGTGCGTGACATGCCAGTCAGCACGCCCAGCGCCACCCCCAGAAAGGAACCCAGCACCAGACCGGTGACATAATGCTTCAGGCTTTCCTGTACCGCGAAAAGCCAGGCACCCGACTGCACCTCCCGCCAGAAGGTAGCAGGAATCTCGCTGGGCGGCGGCAACAACATGGGTTTCACCAGCCCGAACCGGGGCAGCGCTTCCCAAAAGCCCAGGAACAGCACCACACCGGTGATCGCCAGCAGCAGGCGCTCGGCCTTGTTTGCTTGTTTCATCTCATCAAACCATAATGGCCGGGCACCCGTGATCCACGGCTACCCGGCCCAACGAAAACAATTGGAATGGAAACCAAGCTTCCAAAGACAGTTACTTACCGGCAACCGCCTTCTGGTAGTAGCTGAGATTGAAGATGTCTGCCACCGGCTGGGCTTCCTTCACCGTGCCCAGCTTCACCTGATAATCCTGCACCGTGGCCGTCTGCGCCACGATGGCGTTCGGGTCGGTGGAGAACTGCACCGCCTTGGAGGACAGGGCCTTGTCCAGAATGGCGCGGTCGATCAGGCCCTTGCCGATGGCGCTTTCCACCGCATCGATGGCGACCTTGCGGTCACTCTTCAGCACCTCGGTGGCCCTGGCGGTCAGTTCCACCAGCTTCTGGACAATTTCCGGGTGCTTGGCGGCAAACTCATCCGTTACCGCAACCACATTGCCAGGCTGATTCTTCAGAATATCGCCGCCATAGGCCAGCACCTTCACATCGGGATTGCGCCCGGTGATGATGGTCAGGGCCGGCTCCCGAAGGATGGCGCCATCAACGGCGCCGGCCAGCAAGGCCTGCTGGGTGGCATCAATCCCCTGCGGCACCAGTTCCACATTGGCCTTGTCCACCTTGGCCACTTCCCACAGCCAATATTGCAGCATGGTATTGGGCACGGAGCCGGCGGGCTGGGTGGCCAGCTTCAGCGGGCGGCCCAGCTTTTTGGATAGGGCAGCAATGGACTCTGCCGGACTGCCCGGCGTTTTGGCCAGTTCGGGACCGGCGGCAACCACCAGTTCTTCCACCGCTGTGGCGGCCACCACCTTGACGCCGATCCCCTTGCCGCGCGCCACGATCACCGGGGCGATCCCGGCGACATAGACGTCCAGCGTGCCCGAGGCCAGCGCCTGGATCATGTTCGGCCCGCTATCGAACTGCTTGAGCTGCAGGTCGAAGCCATTTTGCTTGTCCCAGCCCTGGCTGTCGATGACGAAGGCCTGGGCAGCCCCCAGCACCGGGATATAGCCCGCACGCACCACCACCGGATCAGCCGCCTGTGCGGCCCCGACGGAAGCGAGCGAGAGGAAGGCGGCAGTCGCAGTGACAGACAGGCGGCGGACAAAGGACATGGGTTGACCCCTTATGTGAATGACAGGGCGGTCGCCCTGCCCAGAAGGTTGGGCATCCATCGGATTTCGTCAATCGGATTTGTTGTTTTCAATAATTCACATCAACTATGCGTGATTATACCAACGAACAGCCCCATCAAATTACACGATCTGAAAAAATGGGGTTGACAGTGGCACCATCAGCACCAAATGATAGGCCTCAAGGGCAGCAATGCCTGATTTATCCAGCCATCGACCGGGGAACCCGTCAGGGGTGCTGTCGGTTTTTGAACGGATACGCGGGAATTTGACGAACAGCAGCTTGCGCCGCGTCAACAAACGCTAAAGCGCCACGAAGTCCCTTCGTGGTTTGTCCGCAAACCTTTTTGAAGGAAGGGCTTGGGTCCATGCAGACCAGCAAATTCAGCCTCACACCGGCTTCCCCCTGCAAAATTCACCGTTCCTGTTGTTGACCCGTCAGCAGACGTAAGCAACAGCCATCGGTCTATTATCAATTTTACATCTGGATGATGTTATTCATCCAGAGAAGGGGAATGCCATGTCCATCGCCTACAGCATCGAAACCCGCCAGCGCAGCGCCGGCATTGCCGTTTATGATGAAGGGGCCTATCGTTTCTTCGCCGCTGACACGCATTTCAGCAGCATGGAGGCGCGGCGTTACGCCAGCGTGGCTGCCGTGGAACGCGCGGCCCGGAATCTGGAACAGGCAACAGGCCAACGCCCGGGCAAACGCCGTCAGGATAGCCGGGGGGAGATATTCCGCTCCTGGGGGTTGGCTGCTCCAGCGCGGGAAATGGCCTGAGCGGACGGGTGGGCGGGAAAGATTCAGTCCCGCCCCTGAAAATACTGATCCTCGAAATCCGCAATCAGTTCCTTGGCATCGGCGATGAGGGCGCGGATCACTCGCCGATCCGGTTCCGTGCATAAGGTTTCGTTCACCGCCTTGCCCAATTGGGCAGATGCCTGGGCCAGCAGTTTCACGGCCAGACGGTCTTCCAGCTTCATCATCGCCTCGAACAGGGAAATGCCGATACTGTTCGGGTTTAGCCGATCAGCGGGGGTGGTGCGAGGGTGAAGAAAATTTTCGACAGGTTTGTCGTTTTAACCGACGCTTCTTCGTCACAGGGAAGAGGGGGTATTCCAGCCCCCTCCCCTGATCAAAGGAGCTGCTGCCATGCCCACATTCATCATGATGCTGCATGAAGACCCCGCCACCTTTGCCGGCCTGTCACCGGAGGAATTGCAAGCCACCATCGCCGAGTATATGGCTTGGGGCCAGAAGATGGAGGCGACAGGCCGCCTGCGCGGTGGCCAGAAACTGAAGGATGAAGGCGGGCGCCGCCTGACGGCCAAAGATGGCAAGCTGCTGGTGACGGATGGTCCTTATGCGGAAGCCAAGGACGTGATCGGCGGTTTCTTCATGATTGAAGCCGCCGACTATCAAGAGGCGGAAAGCCTGATCGCCGATTGCCCGCATCTGCGCTATGGCGTAATCGAATTGCGCGAAACCGATGAGTGTGGCGCGTAACATACAGCGACTTTTACGCTGCAGCCGGGCGTCACCACGCCCGGCCTGACCTTCCCGCAAACCGACATCAAAGGGGGTAGTAGACGCATTGATGGCAGTGCCACCGATTAGGCTTGCGCGTGCGCCGCAACATCGCGTTCCCTATATCGGCCCGATGCGCCAAACCGCAACGGGGACAATCAGCCCAGCCGGGAGGACATCAGCGATGCATGTTTCCGTGATCCTGAAAACCAAGGGCTCTACCATCATTACCTGCAAACCTACCGACACGATTGCCGCCATCGTCCATATCCTGCATGTCAATCGGATCGGCGCCGTCATGGTGGTGGATGAAGCGGGGGGAATCGCCGGCATCCTGTCTGAACGCGATGTCGTTCGGGCGTTGGCCATGCATGGCCCCGGCGCACTGGAAAAGCCGGCCTCGGCCGTGATGACCACCAAAGTGATCAGTTGTGATCCGCGTGACACCGTGGCGTCCGTGATGACGCGAATGACGGAAGGCCGCTTCCGCCATATGCCGGTGATTAATGAGGGCCGGCTGATCGGTGTTATTTCCATTGGCGACGTGGTCAAATCCCGCTTGGCTGAATATACGCATGAGGTTGAAAGCCTCCGGGACTATGTTGCCGGCCGCGTGTAAGGCAACCTCAAAACAGTGAACATCCCCTGCCATCGGACAGACAGGAGGAGAGCATGTTCATCAGCCTGACCGGCGCCTTGTGCGGCCGGCAAGAACCTGTTGTGGCCGCCACCCAGACCAATGCCCAGACGGTGGCGGCACAAAGCTTGGCGTCCCTTGATCGAAGGGCCACCATCCTGGGCGACACCCCTATGCCCGGCTGCATAGCGGGTGCAGAACCCTTCAAATTCCTGGTCTGTGTTGATGGCAGCCCACAATCGCGCACCGCGTTACGCTTTGCCGCGCTACGCGCCCGCAATACCGGCGGCCTGCTGGCATTGTTGCACATCAACGAGCCGATCGATTGCCGGGAATGGATCAGCATTGCCACCGCCATGGAGGAAGAACAGCGGGCGGAGGCGGAATTGCTGCTGCATGATCTGGCTGGCGAGGTGAATGCGCTGACCGGTCTGGTGCCGGAAATCCAGATTAGGCGGGGGCCTATCGGCCGCGAAATATTGGGCGCCATCCGGGAGGATGGCGATATTCATGCCTTGGTCGTGGGGGCCGCACCACCCTCGCAACGGGGCGGACGGCTCATATCCTGGCTGGCCTCTGAACTGGCGGGCAGCCTGGATATTCCGCTGGTGGTGGTACCGGGTAATCTCACCGCACGGCAGATCGACCGGCTGGCTTAGTATATTGTCGACATCGCAATATGGATCAGGGGGCCGATATCGGCCCCCTGATCATAGGACACTGATCAATAACCCATTTTCAGGGTGAACCGGAAATCCCGGCCCGTCTGGGGCAATTGATCCTTCAGGAAGGAGGTCGAAAGCCGCACTTCCTCGTTGGTGATGTTCCGCACCTCGAACAGCATGGTCACATCGCGGTCAGCAATCGGGTGCCAGTCCAGCGAGGCGTTGAACAGGGTATAGCCATCGGTCGGCAGTTCAAAAGCGCTGGTCTTGTTCTGGCTGTCAGCCCAGACCATCTCCACCCGGGTGGAGAAGCTGGATTGGGCATATTCCAGACCCGTCTTCAAGGTCAGCGGCGGAATACGCGGCAGATCGGTCTTGGCGGTCGTGTCCTCCGCCCGAACATAATCCAGGCCGGCATCCAGGGTGATGCGCTGATCCTGCTGACGGAACAGGTCCTCCGCCGCTTCCAGTTCAAAGCCCCAGAAACGGGCGTCGGTGGCGCTGAAGGCAGCCACAGGTACGCCGTCGCGCTGCTCACCCGTGTAGCGCTCATAGATATATTTGTCATAATCGGTCAGGAACAGATTGGCCGATCCGGTGATGGGGCCACCGGTCTTCTTCAGGGTCAGTTCCCCGCCCAGACCAGTTTCCTTGCCAAGATTGCGATCACCCAGCTCATAGGTGCCGGTGGCCAGATGTGCACCATCGGAGAGCAGTTCCTCCGCATTCGGCGCCCGCTCGCTGCGCGACAGGCTGATGCCTGCCAGCCAACCATCTCCCAACTTGTAGGAGGCACCGGCCGACAGGCTGACCATGGTGAAGTCACGGTCGTAATTGATGCTGTTGGCCTTGATGTTCTGCTGTTCAAGCCGCAAGCCGCCTTCCAGCGCCCAGGGACCGAAATCCAGCCGCTGCACCGTGAAGCCACCCACCTGCACGGTCTTGCTGGGGGGCAGGAAGGCTTCTTCGCCGATGGCCTGGAAATCGCGCTGGCTGGCCTGCACGCCCACCGCGCCCGACAAAGCGCCAAACTGGTGTTGCACCAGTTCCAGCCGCCCTTCCCAACCCTTGTTCAGGAACTGCGTGCCAGGCGCACCATCCTCCAGCTCGGTATGTTTGTAATCAGCCCAGCCAAAGCGGACGCGCGTGGTGTCGAACACCAGGAAGGGCTGGTTGACCTCTCCCATCAGATCGACGCGGGTCTGCCCCAGATCGATCCGGACAGGGCCTTCATCTTCACCACCATCGCCATGACCGCTATCGGGGGGAACGCCATAATTGGATTCCAAACGGCTGACACTGGCCCCCAGGAAGCCCCAGTCCGCCACATAGGAAAGGCCGCCCGTGGCGCCCTTCTGTGTCAGGCTGCTGTTGGGCACCTTATGACCATCCTGTCCTTCTGCATCGGTATGTCCTTCCGCGGCTTCCTGCGCACGCAGCCGTGCTGATTCCAGGGTGCCGGGGAATTTGTAGTTGTCGGTCTGGCGCCAAAACCCATCCACATGCACCACCAGCGGGCTGTCCAGCTTGGCATCGATGCCAGCGGCCACGGAGCGTTCATGCGCATTGCTGCCCACCCCGATGCGACCAAAACCATCCACCCCGCCCTGCGGGGCGGCAATGGGGATGCGGCCATCCAGCACATTGATGACGCCGCCCACGGCGTTGCTGCCATACATCAGCGTGGCGGGGCCACGCACCACCTCCACCCGTTTGGCCGTGGCGAGATCCAAAGCCGGCGCATGGTCGGGGCTGGTTGTGCTGGCATCGATGCTGCCGATGCCGCCGGACAGGATGCGGATACGGTCACCACCCTGACCACGGATAATCGGGCGCGAAGCCCCCTGGCCGAACCCCGTCTGGCTCATGCCCGGCAGACCGGCCAGGGCGGCCCCCAGGGTGGTAGACAACGACCGTTCCAGCGCCTCCCCCGACAGCACGGAGGTACCTTGCAGTATATCGAACTGCCGCGCCCCCAGCGGCGAGGCGGTTACGACAATCTCTTCTACCTCATCACGGGAATGCGGGTTGGCCGCCGCGACCTGGGTGTCCTGCGCCATCGCCGGCAGGGCGGAGGCCATCAGCCCGCCCATCAGGGTAGCTGCCAGCCAAACCTTCGCCTTTTCCTCGCGCATCATGCTTCTCTCAAATTACGTTATAACGTAACTTCTGATAGGCGCGTAACAAGCGATGGGTCAAGCGTTGGAAATGGGTACTCTTGTCGCAGGGTCAGCAAATGATTTGGCAACGAGGTGATATCAATCGTGCCTAGCCTGGGTGAAAATGGCGCCTTCCAGATCGGCACCGTCGAGTTTGGCACCGCGCAGGTCCGCACCGGTGAAATCCACCCCACGTGCCACAGCGCCGCGCAAATCGGCATTGCGCAAATCAGCCTGCTGCAGGCGCGCACCGGACAGCCGGGCGGGCCAACGCCGATCCGGCATTTCGGCACTGACCAGCGGCGAAAGGTTGGCACCCTGCATTTGGGCCCGGTTAAGGTGCGCCCGTTCCAGATTGGCACCGCGCAGGTCCGTTCGGGCCAGTTCCGCTTCACGCAGATCTGCGCATTCCATATCCGCCATCACCAGCACGGCATCGGTCAGCAGAACCCGCCGCGCCAGCACAAAAGCCATCCGTACCGCCGTCAGGTTGCTGCCGCGCAAATCGCGCCCCGCCAGATCGCGCCCATTGAAATCCGCCCGCAGGCCGGAACGGCCAGCATTGGCGATCCATTCCGCATGACGGGCCAGCAACTGCTCCGTCGGCTCACCGCCATCAGCAGCACCAGGTAACAGGGCGCCACGCGTGCGCAAATCCGCCATGGCGCCGCTATCCAGGATGGCACCACGGAAATTCGCCCCCTCCGCCAAGGCATCACGCAGCAAGGCGTCGGTCAGAACCGCCCCGGCAAAATCCGCTTCCTGAAGCTGAGCGCCCTGGAGATTGGCCCCTTCCAGCATGGCACCCTTGAAGTTGGCCCCCCGCAGATCAGCGCCGCGTAGATCGACATGGCGTAGATTGGCGTCGGTGAAATCCGCCTTCAGGGTAATCGCGCCATTCATCTTGGCGCCGGAGAAATCGGCAGAATTGGCGATGACGGCAGCCAGATTGGCAATGCGACCATCAAAGGCCTGCGGCAGCGGCTTGCCGCCACGATAAACCGCCAGCACCGCCTCCCGCACATCGGCATCACGCAACTTGGCTCGGCTGAGATCGGCACCGCGCATGGTGACACCCCGCAGGTCCGCCTTGCAGAGATCGGCCTGCTGGAGGTTGGACAGGCGCAAATCGGCAGCGAACAGATTGGCCCCTGTCAATCGCGTCTTCATCAATTGCGCCTGATCGAAGCGGGACCCCGTCAACTCGGCCGACCGGAGATCGGCATTGGAAAGATTGACGCCACGCAGATCGCAAAGAACGAAAATGGCGCGCTGTCCCCCGAGCCGCCCCTCCATCAGCTTGGTATGCCGACGCAAGGCCTCCATCAGCTCCTCCGGGGAGGGCCGGCGCCAAGTCATTACCTCTGCCTTTGGCTGCGCCTCGTCTGCCATACCGATGCATTCTCCGGGATTATAGCCCGCCAATGCGCCGATGGCGCGGAACCGGGATGCCGACACATCCGAAGTGACTATTCTTAAAGTACGGGGTTGCCCAGCCAGGGTCAATGTGACGTCTGCGTCAACTGACGAACTTCCGGGCATTGGCCACCATGGTGGAATACATGGTGCGGATGAAGTCGGTGGGGCGCAAACGGCCGAAGGGGATATTCTCCGATGCGTAAGTGACCAGCGCTTCGGGGGGCGTGATCGGCACCACCTCCAGCCCCGCCTTGCGCAACCCGTCGACCACCGCCTTGGCCTGCTTGATATAATCTTCGTTGAAGAAGCTCTTATCCGCATTCTTGATGGATTTGGCGATGATCTCCACGATCGGTTCCGACACGCGAACGCCCCCTTTTGGTTAACAGCCACACCCCGGCATTCAGCCGGAAATACCGGCGCGGCGCAACTCCGGCCCCAGCCTGCCGGCCAGGAAAAGAAAGAACATGCGAAAATCGGCGATCAGCGACCAAAGCGGATAGGTGAAAGTGGCCGGCCGGTTATGCTCAACAGCGGCATGGGCCGCCCAGGCAAAGGCATAACCGGCCAGCAGTGCCGCCAGCAGCAGCCTTGCATCCAGCAGCAGGATCGCCGCCGCCAGGCAGGCCAGCGCCAGGGCGCTACCCACGTAATGCAAGGCCCGCGTGCGGGGCCGGCTATGCTCCCGCAAATAGAAGGGCCAGAACTCGGCAAAGGTGCGATACTGGCGCTGTGCCATGGTTGCATTCCTCCCGCAACATGGGCGCACGTGTCATTTTCTTGCCATGCGGGCGCCCTTTCAATAAGTCAGAATAGCGTTTGAAGCTGTCGCAATGGCAGCTTCTTTCGTCATATCCTTTCAACATCATCATCTGAGGACCGGGAAAATGGGTTACAAGGTCGCCGTCGTTGGCGCTACGGGCAATGTCGGCCGTGAGATGCTGCAGACGCTTGCCGACCGGAACTTCCCGGTCTCCGAAGTGGTGGCCCTGGCGTCGGAACGCTCCACGGGGCAGCAGGTCTCCTTCGGCGAGGATCAGGTGCTGAAGGTGCAGGATCTGGCCAAGTTCGATTTCAGCGGCACGGATTTCGTGCTGTCCTCCCCCGGCGCCAAGGTCTCGGCCCAATTCGCCCCCCGGGCCGCCGCCGCTGGCGCCTGCGTGATCGACAATACCAGCCATTTCCGCATGGACCCGGACGTGCCGCTGGTGGTGCCGGAGGTGAACCCGCACCATCTGGCCGGCTGGCGCAAGAAGGGCATCATCGCCAACCCCAACTGCTCCACCATCCAGATGGTGGTGGCGCTGAAGCCGCTGCATGATCTGGCCAAGATCAAGCGCGTCGTCGTGTCGACATACCAGTCGGTGTCTGGCGGTGGCAAGGAAGCGATGGATGAGCTGTTCACCCAGACCCGCGCCATCTATGTCAACGATCCGGTAGAAAAGAAGAAGTTCACCAAGCAGATCGCCTTCAACGTCATCCCCCATATCGACAGCTTCATGGATGATGGGATGACGAAGGAAGAATGGAAGATGGTGGTGGAGACGAAGAAGATCCTCGACCCCTCCATCAAGGTTACCGCCACCGCCGTGCGCGTGCCGGTGTTCATCGGCCATTCGGAAGCGATCAATATCGAATTCGAAAACCCGATCACCGCTGATGAGGCCCGCCGCGCCCTGCGCGCCGCGCCTGGCATCTCCGTCGTCGATCACCGCCTGGATGAAGGCTATGTCACCCCGGTGGAAGTGGCCGGTGAAGACAATGTCTTCATCAGCCGCATCCGGGAGGATTCCACGGTGGAAAATGGCCTGAACATCTGGGTCGTGGCCGACAATCTGCGCAAGGGTGCCGCCCTGAATGCCGTACAGATTGCCGAGGTGATGATCCGCGAAGGCCATATCGGCCCGGCCGACTGATCTGGCTTTCAAAGTCCGTAAAAAAAGCCCCGGAGAGTTCGCTCTCCGGGGCTTTTTTGGTTCCAATGGAACCGAATATTCACGCCCCGCGCTTGGGCGCCCATTCGGTCAGGAATGCCTTGATCTTGGCGCTGTCATGGCCCTTGCCCTGCTCCTTGGGCAGTTCCAGCAAGGACGTATCCTGGCTCTGCAACAGCTTGCCACTGCTATCCAGCACATACAGGTGCGGATACCCGGCTGCCTTGGGATATTGCGACAGGAAGGCTTCGTTCTGGTTCACCTTCTTGTCGTAATGCACCTTCAGCACCACGAAATTGGCGTCGCGCAACTGGCGCAGATCGGCTTCCTGTTCAAACTTGGCGTCCAGCAGCTTGCACCAGATGCACCAGTCGCCGCCGACATCGATCAGCACGCGCTTGTTTTCCGCCTTGGCTGCGGCCAAAGCCTGTTTCAGATCGGCGGCCGGATCGCGCGCCGGATCAAAATTATGCGACCAAGCCGGGGCCGCATCATGGGCGCCCTCATGCGCCAAGGCCGGTGCAGTGGACAGCAGGGTCAGGGCCAACGGGGCAGCCAGAACAAGGCGGGAAAGGCGCATCATCACATCCTGGTTGGAAACAAGATAAAGCGGATATTGAAATCAGCCTTTCAGGCTGACCGTCAGGTCACAGGTGCCGGAGCCCAGACCCCGGTTGAAGAAGCGGATCACCATGCCACCGGCATCCCGCACAGTCAGCGTCTCTGTTTGCCCCGCCCCCAGCGACAATTGGCGGCCCGTGGCCGCGAGCGTGCTTTCAGAGATGGAATATTCCAGGGTGCAGCGCTTGTTGCCGTCATTGTGGAAGACAACATCGCCGGGCCCTGGAATCTTGAATTCGAAGCTCTTGCCCTTACTGAAATCCACCTTCCCCTGACAGGGCGTGTCGCGCTGCACCTCGCACCCGAACTCCCCCTGCGGCTGGCTGTTGCGCACTGCCGCCGGCTGGGCCTGGGCGGCAAGGGGGAGCGACAGCAGCGCCACGACAAGGCCGGAAAGCGGCAAAGGACGGATGAAGGGCATGGAAAAAACTCCTGGTCCCGCGATTGATCCCTGGAATAGACCGGCCGGCGCGGGCACGGCAAGGCCCTGTCGTGATTAACACGCGGGGCCCCGGCCCCATCAGTCTATACGCACCGGGGTAAAATAGTCCGACGGGCGGACAAGTTCATCCTGGGCGGCGATGATCTGCAGTTCCCGCTGCCCGCTCTGCATCGTGCGCCGGAACACGGCATAGATGGCCGAGGCCGCATGGCCCAGGGCGGCGGCGCCATCGCCGCCGCTTTCCAGGAACTTGGCCAGGAACAGAGCCGCCACGCAGTCCCCCGCGCCATTGGGCAGCGGGTCCAGGGCCAAACGCGGGGTAGAGACCAGATAGGCCCCGTCCGGCCCATCCAGCAGCATCTCGATCCGGTCGTCCGGTGCGTCCAGCCGGGTCAGGCTGGTCACCATCACCCAACGCGGCCCCAGGGTCCGCGCCGCGCGGGTGGCGCTAAGTGCTGAGGCCAGATCGCCCACCTTCAGCCCTGTCAGATATTCCAGCTCAAACTGGTTGGGGGTGATGATATCGGCCAGCGCCAGGGCCTGATCGCGGAAGAATTCCGGGATGCCGGGACGGACAAAGAACCCCCGCCCAACGTCGCCCATCACCGGATCGCAGCAATAAATGGCGGCAGGATTGCCCTGCTTCACCCGGCGTACCGCCGACAACACCACCTCACCCAGCGCAGCATCCCCCAGATAGCCGGTCAGGGCGGCGGCGGCCCCATCCAGGGCGCCACGAGTCTCAATCCCCCGCAAAACATCGGCGATATGCTCGGGCGGGAAGACCATGCCGGTCCAGGCGCCATAGCCGGTATGGTTGGAAAATTGCACCGTATTCACGGCAATGGCGTCAAAACCCAGCCGTTCCAGGGGGAAAACCGCCGCCCGGTTGCCGACATGGCCAAAGGCGACATGGGACTGGATGGTCAAAATGGTCTTCATCGGGGCATCCGGGGCCGTGGCAGCACCTATCAGCTACGCCCAAGCAGCGCCCGGCGGCAATCGGAAATCGCGGGGCGGGGATGCTGGAACGGCTGTGCGGCCAATCACTTCCAAATTTATCGATAACACAAACAATAAGGTCTTATCTTCGTGGTATGTCGCTACCAAGTCTTTCGACGATCAACCCTTCCCCTGAGTATCATCCTATGCGCAGCATCAAAGATGCAAAAATCAAGACGCGAGTATTGATCGGTTTTGCCACCGTCCTGGCCTTGATGACCCTGCTAACCGGTATCGGTATGCAAAAAGTGGCGCTGATTGATGCCGGGCTGACGCAAATCAACGAAGTGAATGGCGTCAAACAGCGTTATGCCATCAATTTCCGCGGCAGCGTGCATGACCGTGCCATCGCACTGCGGGACGTGGTGTTGGTGAAACCTGATCTGCTGGCCACCGTGGTGGCGGATATCCGCCGCCTGGAAGGCTTCTATGCCGAAGCCGCCCGTAATATGGAAACGCTGTTCGCCAACAACCCGGATGATATCCAGCCGGAAGAACGGGCGATCCTGGCCCGGATCAAGCAGATTGAGATAGAGACACTGCCCCTGATCAACAAGGTGATTTCCCTGCGCCAAGCTGGCGATATCGCTGCCGCCCAGGAACTGATTCTCTCCGACATTCGGCCGCAGATGAATGATTGGCTGAAGACGATCAACCAGTTCATTGATTTTCAGGAGAAAGAAAGCGGCCTTATCGGCGAGGAAACCCGTACCCAGGCCAGTGGATTTTCCACCTTGATGTTGATCGTCGCCGGTATCTGCCTGCTGATCGGTGGCGCCTTCGCCTGGTGGACGGTGCAATCCATTCTGCCGCTGCGCGTTCTGACCGACTCCATGCTCCGGCTGGCCAATGGTGATCTGAAGACGCAGATCCCCGTCGCCACGTCGCAAAACGAGGTCGGGGAAATCACCAGCGCGGTAGAAGTGTTCAAGCACAACGCCATTGAGGCCGACCGGCTGCGTCGGGAGCGGGCTGAGAGCGAGGAGCAGGCGCGCAACGCCCGCAAGGCGGAGATGGAGGCCCTGGCCCAGCGGTTCGAAAATGAGGTTCAGGCCGTGGTCACGGCCGTGGGCAGTTCCGCCACCCAGATTGGGCAGGCTGCCGATGTCTTGCGCACCAACGCCGCCAGCAACGAAAAGCGCATTGACGTCACCCAACAATCGACCAGTCTGGCCAATGAAGAAGTGGAGGCGGTGGCTGCGGCCGCCGAACAGTTGGCCGCGTCCATCCGCGAAATCAGCCGCCAGATCAATGATAGCGGCGCCCGCACCCGTCGTGCAGCCGAACAGGCCATTCTGACGAATGGCATCGTCGATGGCTTGGCTGAAAAGGCCCAACGCATCGGGGAAGTGCTGGACCTGATCGCGGAGATCGCCAGCCAGACCAATCTGCTGGCCCTGAATGCCACCATCGAGGCGGCCCGCGCCGGGGAAGCCGGCAAGGGCTTTGCCGTGGTGGCATCGGAGGTGAAGAATCTGGCCGGTCAGACGGAGCGTGCCACGGGCGACATCGCCCAGCGCATCGCCGAAATCCGCACCGCCACCGAACAGGCCGTGACCGCCATCAAGGAGATCAGCCTGACGGTCGCGGAGGTTGATCAGATCGGCGGCTCCATCGCCGCCGCCGTGGAACAGCAGAATGCCGCCACGGCGGAAATCGCCCGCAGCGCACAAAACGCGGCCGAAGGCATGACCACCGTGTCTGAAACCGTGGCCGATGTCCGCCAGGGGGCCGTGCAGGCCGGGGCAGCCGCCGCCCAGTTGACCGGTGCTTCCGGCCAGTTGTCCGAACGGGCCGGCGCGCTGGCCACCCAGGTTGACCGTTTCCTGGCCTCTGTGCGCAGCGCCTGATACCACTGCTGCGCGGTTTGACGTGAAGGGGCGGGGTGGACGGCGGCGGCCTGCTTGGCTAGGCTGCCGTCTGCTCCGCCCCTTCTGTTTTTCAGGACAAGAGAAGATGACCACCCGTCCCCGCCGCTCCGCCCTTTATATGCCCGGTGCCAATCCCCGCGCGCTGGAGAAGGCCCGGGGGCTGGGGGCGGATGTGTTGTTGCTGGACCTGGAAGACTCCGTCGCCCCTGATGCCAAGGAACAGGCCCGCACCCAGGTGGTGGCCGCGATCGCTGCCGGTGGTTATGGATACCGGGAACTGGTGATCCGCACCAACGGGCTGGATACGCCCTGGGGCCATGCCGATCTGGTGGCCGCGGCCACCAGTGGCGCCGATGCCGTGCTGATCCCCAAGGTGGATAGTGCGGAAGGGGTGCGCATGGCCGACCGCGTGTTGCGGGCGGCCGGTGCGCCGGAAAGCCTGCGCCTGTGGGTGATGATGGAAACCCCGCGCGCCATGCTGGCCGCCGCAGACATTGCCGGCGCCTGCCCCCGGTTGGAATGTCTGGTGATGGGCACCTCCGACCTGACCAAGGATCTGGGCGCGCTGAACACGCCCGACCGGCTGCCAATGATCACCGGGCTGGGCCTGACCCTGCTGGCCGCCCGCGCCTTTGGCCTGAGCGTACTGGATGGGGTGCATGTCGATCTGGAGGATGAGGCCGGCTTTGCCGCCGCCTGCCGCCAGGGCCGCGAACTGGGTTTTGATGGCAAAACCCTGATCCATCCCAAGCAGTTGGCCGCCGCCAACAGCGCCTTTGCCCCGACGGCCGACGAAGTGGCCCGCGCCCGCCGCATCATCGCCGCCCATGCCGAGGCGGTGGCGGCGGGCAAAGGTGTCACCCTGGTGGATGGCAAGCTGGTGGAAGCCCTGCATGTGGAAACGGCGCGCCGCACCGTTGCCCTGGGTGAAGCCGTGGCGACGCGCGGCTGATGCATCAGCCTTGCCGATAATAACGGTAATTGTATTGCGCAACGAAGCCCAACCGGCGATAGAGTGCCAACGCCGGTTGATTGGCCACACCCACCTGCAGATAGGCCTGTGTCGCCCCCTGCCCTGCTGCTTCCGCATATAGTGCGCGAATCAGGCGACCGGCGTAACCTTGCCCGCGTGCCTGCGGATGGGTGGCGATCTTGTACAGGCCGACCCACCCCCGATCGATCACCCCCAGGCCGGCAGCCACCGGTCGCCCGTCATTCCATAAGGTAAGATAACGGGTGGACGCGGCAATGCCGGCCAGAATGGATCGCAGCGCCGGCATCTCCGCCTCCGCCACAGGGACCATGCTGCGATAAGCTGCCAGCCATGCGTCATCAGCATTATTCTGCACCCGAACCGACGGATCAGAGGCGCATCCAGCGGGTATTTCCGCTACCATAACATGACTTTCATCATCTGCCTGATAGCCCGCCCCCACCGCGGCGGCTGTGAAACCGGGGGGACAAAGCGGGGTTTCACGAAAGGTTGGCCGCAACCCACGGCGGCGATATTCACGCGCCACGACAGCAAAAAGATCCCCCGGAATTTCCTGCCGCAGCACCACAGCATTGGTGGAATTGGCCCTTCCCGTATGGCCTGCGGCGAAACGCAGTACCCAGCCGGCATGATGCAGCACCTGCGGTGCCGGCCAGGCCGAAAGGCAAAGATCCTCCAGCAATTGTATCCGGGCGATATCCACTTCCATAATATGATGTATCCCTGATCGACTATTTGCGAACTATTCGCAACTCAAGCAATCATCTTACAATAAAGCTGACCAAACCTGCATCGCATCGCACCAAAATAGGGGGTGGGGAGCGTTGACGCAGGCAAGGCTTCGGCGTAATTGAACCCCCAGCATTTCTTGTGACAATTCCCGCTGCCGGTTTCGATCCGGCGGGTGTCGTCGCCGGCAGGCGCGGCACGGATGCATCCCGGTTCAGCACCTAAGGACGCCTGAGAGATGACCGATACGCCTGCGGCAAAGCGGCAACGACCGCTGTCCCCCCACCTTCAGGTCTACCGGCTACCCCTGCCGGCGTTGACCTCCATTACCCATCGCATCACCGGCGTGGCCCTGTCTGTTGGCACGCTGCTGCTGGTCTGGTGGCTGGTTGCTGCGGCCGCCGGGCCGGAAGCCTATGCTACAGCAGCAGGCTTCATTGCCTCGCCCATCGGGTTGATCCTGATGTTCGGCTGGTCTGCCGCCCTCTGGTTCCACTTCTTCAATGGGCTGCGCCATCTGGTCTGGGACAGCGCCAAGATGCTGTCCCTGCAACAATCCTACAGCAGCGCGAACCTGGTGATCGGCGCCTCCATCGGTGCGACGATCGTGACCTGGGTTCTGGTCTTCGCGCTCTGATCCGGGGGAAGAGAGATATGGCCAATCCCACCAATAGCTTCCGCACCCCCCTCGGCCGCGCGCGCGGTCTGGGTTCCGCCAAGCTCGGCGCCCAGCACTGGCTGGCCTACCGCGTGGCCTCTGCCGGTCTGGCTGTGCTGACCGTGCTGTTCGTCATCCTGGTCCTGAGCCTGATCGGCGCCTCTTATGAAGAAGTGGTCGCCACCTTCAAGAAGCCCTGCCCGGTCATCCTGACCATCCTGTTCCTGGGTGCGACATTCCATCATGCCGCCTACGGTTTGCAGGAAGTCTTCGAGGACTATCTCCATGGCAAGCTGACCAAGCTGGTCGCCATCGGCCTGACCAAGGCAGCGGCGCTGGTTTTGTTCCTGCTCGCCTCTTTCGCCGTCCTCAAGATCGCTTTCGGAGCCTGATAACATGGCGACCGCCTACAAGATCATCGATCACGAATATGACGTCGTCGTCGTCGGCGCCGGTGGCGCCGGTCTGCGTGCCACTTTCGGCATGGCCGAAAAGGGCCTGAAGACGGCCTGTATCACCAAGGTGTTCCCCACCCGCTCCCACACGGTGGCAGCGCAGGGTGGCATCTCCGCAGCACTGGGCAATATGGGCCCGGATGACTGGCGCTACCACATGTACGACACCGTGAAGGGGTCGGACTGGCTGGGCGACCAGGACGCCATTGAATATATGGTGCGCGAGGCCATCCCCGCCATCATCGAGCTGGAACACCAGGGCGTTCCCTTCAGCCGCACGGCGGAAGGCAAGATCTACCAGCGCGCTTTCGGTGGCATGACCACCGAATATGGCAAGGGTCAGGCCTACCGCACCTGCGCTGCCGCCGACCGTACCGGCCACGCCATGCTGCATACGCTGTATCAGCAGAGCCTGCGCCACAATGCTGAATTCTTCGTGGAATATTTCGCCCTCGACCTGATCATGGACGAGGAAGGCGCCTGCCGTGGCGTGCTGGCCTGGAACCTGGACGATGGCACCATCCATCGCTTCCGTGGACACCAGACCGTGCTGGCCACCGGCGGCTATGGCCGCGCCTATTTCTCCGCCACGTCGGCCCATACCTGCACCGGTGATGGCGGCGGCATGGTGCTGCGCGCCGGCCTGCCCTTGCAGGACATGGAATTCGTGCAGTTCCACCCCACCGGTATCTATGGCTCCGGCTGTCTGATCACCGAGGGTGCGCGCGGTGAAGGCGGCTACCTGACCAACTCAGAGGGTGAGCGCTTCATGGAGCGCTATGCCCCCTCGGCCAAGGATCTTGCCAGCCGCGACGTGGTCAGCCGCTCCATGACCATCGAAATCCGCGAAGGCCGTGGCGTGGGTGAGCATAAAGACCACATCCACCTGCATCTGGAACATCTGGCCCCGGAAGTCATTCATGCCCGCCTGCCGGGCATCGCCGAAAGCGCCCGCATCTTCGCCGGCGTGGATGTGACGAAGGAACCGATCCCGGTGCTGCCGACCGTGCATTACAACATGGGCGGCATCCCTACCAATTATCATGGTCAGGTGATCCGCCCGACCGCCGACAACCCGGACCAGATCGTGCCGGGCCTGATGGCGATCGGTGAGGCTGCCTGCGTGTCCGTGCATGGGGCCAATCGTCTGGGCTCCAACTCCCTGCTCGATCTGGTGGTGTTTGGCCGTGCGGCGGCCATCAAGGCCAACGAGATCGTCGAGAAGGGCGCCCCGCACAAGACCCTGCCCAAGGACAATGCCGACAAGGCGCTGTCCCGTCTGGACAAGGCCCGCTATGCCAAGGGCGGCACCCGCGTTGCCCATCTGCGCCTGGAAATGCAGCGGATCATGCAGAATAACTGCGCCGTCTTCCGCACCGGTGAGGTGCTGGATGAAGGTGTGGAGAAGATGAAGGCCGTTTGGGCTAAGCGCCCGGACGTGGCTGTCAGCGACAATTCGTTGATCTGGAACAGCGATCTGGTGGAAGCGCTGGAACTGGACAATCTGATGTACCAGGCCGTCGCCACCATCAATTCCGGCGCCAACCGCACCGAATCCCGTGGCGCCCATGCCCGCGAGGATTACAGCGAGCGTGACGACGTCAACTGGATGAAGCACACGACCGTCTGGGTGGATGAGACGGGCAAGCCGACCATCGGCGACCGCCCCGTGCACCTCTACACTTTGACCAATGAGGTTGAGGTGTTCCCGCCGAAGAAGCGCGTGTACTGATCCCGCGACGTTTGAGAAGGCCTTCGACCCATGGCTGAATTTTCCCTCCCCGCCAATTCCAAGGTCAAGCCCGGCAAGACGATTCGCTCTGCCGGCCCTGACGCCAAGCGCACGCGCAAGTTCCGTATCTATCGCTACGATCCGGACTCGGGCGAAAACCCGCGTGAGGACACGTATGAGATCGATCTGGACAAGTGCGGTCCGATGATCCTGGACGCGCTGATCCACATCAAGAACGATGTGGACAGCACGCTGACCTTCCGCCGCTCCTGCCGTGAAGGCATCTGCGGTTCCTGCGCCATGAATATTGACGGGCGCAACACGCTGGCCTGCCTGAAGGCGATCGGCGATGTGAAGGGCGACGTCAAGATCTACCCGCTGCCGCATCAGCCGGTGGTGAAGGATCTGGTGCCGGACCTGAACCAGAACTATGCCCAGCTCGCCTCCATCAAGCCCTGGCTGCAGACGCAATCGACGGCCCCCTCGCGCGAACGGCTGCAAAGCCCGGAAGAGCGGGAGAAGCTGGATGGTCTGTATGAATGCATCCTGTGCTTCTGCTGCACCACCTCGTGCCCCAGCTATTGGTGGAATGGCGACCGTTACCTGGGCCCAGCGGTTCTGCTGCAGGCCTATCGCTTCATCGCCGACAGCCGCGATGAAATGACCGGTGAACGTCTGGATGCGCTGGAAGACCCGTTCCGTCTCTATCGCTGCCACACGATCATGAACTGCACCCAGACCTGCCCCAAGGGTCTGAACCCGGCCAAGGCCATCGCCGAAATCAAGAAGATGATGGCCGAACGCGCCGCGTAAGCTAAATTAGCACCTGGGGGAGCGTTATATATTAAGACGCTCCCCTATCTTCTTGAACAGAAACGTTTTGTGATATTTTCTTTCTAATGTTTTTTATTCTGATGATGAGATTTTTCTCAAAACTAATGTCTACATGCTTGCTAAAAAGTCTGTTCTTATCGTCGCATTCATTAGCTCGTATCTTTAAAGACTCGAACAAGAAGCAAATATCATCTAGGTATTTTTTTAGACGTTCATTGTCGACCAACTCTCTATACGCATCAATTCCCACATTCCTTCCCAGCAACGTATGCAGATCATATACAGAATCTTCTGACTCGGGGTTTACCGACTTAGAGTATCCCTTTTGTTTCAGTATTTTTTCATCTAAAGAGGCGTCTTTATATAATAATTCAGCCTTTCTTTTAATAATTCTAAAAGATTTAGAAGATATTTCATCTATGTCTTTCCTTATATTATTCTCAAAATCGAAAAAATCGCTTTGCATGGATAGATTTCTCAAATCCCCATGAGCCTTCTGTTGAAAAATATACCCGTAAATAATCCAAAGAAATACCAAAGGCGCAAATAGGCCCGCAAAAAAATCACCTAATTCATTTGGTTTTAATTTAAAAAAATCATCAAAACCAAACCAAAATACATAATGAATAGCTAAAAAAAACCAAACCAATGTTACCATAACACTAAAAAGCATAGCGCACCCCTAGGTGAAATTTGCAACTATGAATATGCGCGTTATTCGCATAAAACTCAAGATAGTCATAATAAATATATTAAAGACACCCCTCTGATGTCTTAAAATATGGGAAATCAGAGGGGTGCTACCAAAACGGTTTCATCGAATAAATTTGACGTACCTAATCAATCCGGCACCACCTGGGTCAGCGCGCCGCCATCCACCGTGCAGCGCAGGGAACGGCGCTGTGGCGGTTCGAAATTATCTTTGCGCAGGGCCAGGGTGAAACGCTGCACCACGATCTGGATGCTGCCGCTGCTGCTCAGTTCCGGCAAATCATAGGCGACGCGATAGCGGTCGCCATAGGTACGCTCCACCTCCCGCCGGCACTGGTCGGTGGCGGTGCGGGGATAGGCATAGCGCCCCGGCTCCACCGCTTCGTCATTGACATTGATGGAGCAGGCTGACAACAGCCCCGCCCCCGTAATGACGACCGCCCCCAGCAGAAGGCCGCGCGACATGCTCACCATGAAAACCCCCGGTTTAAACTGACCAGGGGAGAATGCTGCGGCGCAGAATGGAACGGCAATGGCCGTAACCGCGCCGTAACCTTTTGTTTTGCGGGCGCAATGCAGGGCCTTCCCGGTAACCGAATTGTATCAGCCGGCCTTGTCGCCCTTCTCCTCCACCGGCGGGTTCAACTGATGCTTCATGATCACCGGCACCTGCAACATGCTGAACAGGATCGAAATCGGCATGATGCCGAATACCTTGAAATTGACCCAGGTATCGGTATCGAAGCTGCGCCAGACGATCTCGTTCGCCACGGCCAGGAACAGGAAGAACCAGGCCCAGCGGATGGTCAGGATGCGCCAACCCTCTTCCTTCAGCTCCAGGGCGGCGCCCAGCACCACCTTCAACAGGTTGCGCTTCAGGAACAGGCCCACGAACAGGGTGCAGGAGAGCAGCAGATTGACCACGGTGGGTTTGATCTTGATGAACAGATCATTGTCCAGCCACAAGGTCAGGCCGCCAAAAACCAGCACAAAGACGCAACCGACCAGCGGCATCACTGGCAATCTGCGTTCCAGCAGCCAGTTGACGATCAGCGCCACCGTGATGGCAGCCATGAAAACGCCAGTGCCGACCATCAGGCCGGCCTTGGCATTGAACAGGAAGAACAGGCCCAAAGGCCCGGCTTCCAGCAAAAGGCGAAGCAACGGGTTCATGGGGCCATGCATTTACAGGCTGCTGCGACAGCTTGCCAGCCTGCTCTTATCACGATGCGGAGAAAGTTCGCTTTCCCCCGGCGCGCGGGCAGGGTAAATGCGGGGTATCCCAATGACCCCAGCGGGGGAGACAGCGCATGATCCGCGCCTACCGCACGATCGACGGCCGCAATGAAGCAATGGATGGAATGCCATCCACCGAGATCCTGCGTCATGCCTGCTGGGTTGACCTGAACGCGCCCGGCCCGGCTGAACGCCAACTGGTGGAACAGACCTTCGGCATGGAACTGCCGACGCGCGAAGAAATGCGGGAGATCGAGCTGTCCAGCCGGGTCTATCGCGACGAAGGCGGCGCCTTCATGACTGCCACCGTGCTCTGCCGTGCCGATGCGCCGGTGCCAGAGACGATGGACATCACCTTCGTGCTGACGGGCAATACGCTCATCACCCTGCGCTTTGATGATCCCAAGCCGTTTTACGGCTTCCATCACCAGATCAGCCGCCAGGGGCTCAAGCTGGAAAGCGGTCCTTCCACCCTGCTCTATCTGCTGGATGCCATTCTGGACCGGATCGCTGACGTGCTGGAAGGCGCGGGTCGGGATGTCAATGCCGTGGCACGGGAACTGCTGATCGAGGGGCACCAGGGTGCATTGGGGTCGGACACGCAGCACCAGTTGCTAAAACGCATCGCCCGCGCCCATGACCTGACCGCCAAGGCGCGGGAAAGCCTGGTGACCCTGACCCGCATCATCGCCTTTGGCGGTACGGTGAAGGAGATCGCCGCTGACAAGGGGTTGCGCGCCAGGCTGAAGACGTTGGGCCAGGATGCCCAATCGCTGGCCGATTATACGGCCTTCCTGTCTAGCAATATCGCCTTTCAGTTGGACGCGCTGCTGGGCGTGGTGGGCATCGAACAGAATAATATCGTCAAGATTTTCTCTGTCGCGGCCGTTGTCTTCCTGCCGCCGACTCTGGTAGCCAGCATTTATGGCATGAATTTCCACAATATGCCGGAGCTGGATTGGCCCTATGGCTATCCCCTGGCCCTGATTTTGATGGTAGTATCCGTCATCGTGCCCTATCTATTCTTTAAACGGCGCGGTTGGTTGTAATATCACAGAGTCCTAAACAACAGAGCTATGATATGATTAGCTCCCCTTGAAATGGACAGAACACCGTACAGCAAGCCGGCTAGCTGTACGGAGGGCGTAGAACAACCACCATTCGTCCAACCAAACCCGACGCGGCTAGGCCGATCGGGCGATGGCGCAAGTGGAATGGAAATAGCTGTGCAAAGCCGCAGAATGTGCCGACTTTTCCAATGGCCCAGGCCATATGCCGGCACTCCCGGCATGGTTTGCAGGCCCCTTTCTGGGACGTCATCATGGACGCGCATTCCCGTCAACTTCTCTATCATCTGCCTTATCTGCGCCGCTATGCCCGCGCGCTGACGGCAGACACCACCCGGGGAGATGATCTGGTCGCCGAGGCGCTGCCGATTGCGCTTGCTGACCCCGTCACCTTTGGCCTGGAAAGGCCTGATCGTTTGAAACTCTATGGCCTGTTGAACGGGCTCTGCGATGCCGACGGTCCACGTCTGTCAGATCTCACCGGACGCCATCCGATGGAGAAGGCCCTGGCGGGCCTGCCGGAACAGGAACGCCGCCTGTTCCTGCTGGTCAGTCTGGAAGAACTGACCGTATCAGAGGCCGGCAGCGTGCTGGGGTTGGATGCTGACGCCGCGCAGGCAGCCATGACCCATGCCCAGACAGGGCTGGGCAGTGCCCTGACCGCCCGCATCATGATTGTGGAGGATGATGCCATCATCGCCTTTGATCTGGAGGAAACGGTGCAGCGCATGGGGCATATCGTCTGCGGTACCGCCGCCAATACCCAAATGGCCCTGGCCACGGCAGCAGAACAGCAGCCAACCCTGGCGCTGATGGATTTACGGCTGGCAGGCGGCGATAGCGGCATCACAACGGCGCAGATTCTGCGGCAACAAAGTGCCCTGCCCATTATCTTCGTCACTGCCTTCGGCGATGAGCTGAGTCGGCGCGGACTGGACCATCTGGGGCCGGTGATCCGCAAGCCCTTCAGCCGAAACGACATCGAACGCGCCATTACCCAGGCAGTTTTCACCCCCGGCGGGGAATTTCCCGCCGACGCCCTGACGAGAAGACCGGGGAAAGCCATCTAAATCAGCATCCGGTGTTGAGACCCGGCAACAGGAAGGGCTAACAAGGAAGCGATGAACAGGTTTCTGTTGCGCAACGATTCCGAGGGGTCCAAAGATAGGCCTAGGTGGAAGGCCCGTGCAGGCACGGGCCGGATGGTGGTTTGATCCATGAATCGTCGGGATTTGCTTCGTTTTGCCTTGGCCGTGCCGGCCCTTGCCCCGTTCATCTCCGTGACCGTGCGGGCGGGTGCAGCGGCGCCGCAGGAAGGGCCACGTGCTCCGGGCAAACGGGCGCGGGGACCGCGGCTATTGATGATCGACCCCGGTCATGGTGGGCGTGATCCCGGTGCCATCGGCGTGCATGGGACCTACGAAAAGGATGTGGTGCTGGATATCGCCAAGGAAGTCACCCGCCTTGTCAGCCGCAACCCCGGAATCAATGTCAAACTGACCCGTGAAGATGACACGTTCATCGACCTGCGGGAGCGTATGGAATTGGGTCGACGTGCCGGTGCGGACCTGTTCTTGTCCATTCATGCCGACAGCGCCCCCAACCGTAAAGCACGGGGCCTGTCGGCCTATACCCTGTCGGAGAAGGCCAGTGACAGTTTCGCTGCCGCCATCGCCAAGCAGGAAAATTTCGCTGGTGGTCTGGGTGTCGATGTCGGCGATCTGGATAAGAATGTCGCCGCCATTCTGGTCGATCTTGCCGCGCGCCATACACGCACTGCGGCGCTGCACGCCAAGCAAACCATTGTCACCGGTGCCGGCAAGGATATCCAACTGCTGGACAATCCCATGCGCGCGGCCAATTTCGCCGTCCTGAAAGCGCCGGATGTGCCATCCTTGTTGATTGAAACGGGTTTTCTGTCCAATGCCCAGGATGAAAAATTGCTGCGCGACCCGGCGGCGCGCAAACGCATCGCCGGCATCCTGGCACGGGAGTTGACAAGGGTGATGACAGCCTCACCCTTTGCCTGAACCGGGCACCTGACGGCCGGATAATCCAGCCTGCAGCCCGCGTATGACCATATTTCACCCGTAAGATGCCGACCGTGATCGACAAGAAGACAATCAACGGCTGGCAGGAGGCAGAAACGATGTTGATCGGGCGCCTGATGGCGCAGATGGGCGAACGGGCGATGGGTCTTCCCGCTCCTTCCCTTTCCCGGCGGTTCTCCCGCACCCTGGCATTGGTCGGACTGGCGGCCACACTGGTTCTGGCTGGCTGCGCCTCAGGCGGAGGGGGCAGCAAGACCGGACCGGCCGACCCGGTGCTGGCCCATGCGGTGGAAGCCCAATGGGCCACCGTCTCCGGCCTGAATGACCGGTTGGACGTGACCGTGCGTGACGGCCGCGCCTTGCTGACCGGCCGGGCCGCCACTGCCGATGAACGGGTTGAAGCGGTGCGTCTGGCCTGGCAGGTCAATGGCGTGCGGGAAGTCATCAATGAGATCGGCATCGGTGACGAGTCGAGCCTGTCCGACAAGGCGACAGACGCCTGGATCACGACGCAGCTTCGGACCAAATTGCTGACTGACAGCGACATCACCTCTGGCAATTACACAATTGAAACGATCAATCAGACCGTTCACCTGATGGGCCGGGCGCGGTCGCAGGTGGAATTGGACCGCGTGCGTGAACATGCCCGGAATATTGCTCGGGTCCGCCAGGTGGTGAGCCATGTCGTTGTGCCTTACTGAAAGCTGGGCGCTGCCGGCCTTGCGGCCGGTTGCGGGTCGGGGTGGTATGCTTGCCGTCTGGTCGGCGGTGCGCGCCCCCTTCTGGCTGGTGACGCTTGCCCTGCTTTCCCTGTTGCTGCTGGCGCCGTCCGCCCGCGCCCAGGCGGATCAGAATGCAGCAGCCAACCGTCAGTTCGTGCTGGCGATGCAGGCCATCCAGCGCGCCGACCAGACCTATAATGCCGATGAGCAGGCCAAGCTGCTGCTGGAGGCCGACCGGCTGCTGACAGATATCATCACCCGTCTGCCGGAAAGCGCGCTGGCGGTGCAACTGGTGACCAACCAGTTCATTGGTGATTTTGATTATGCCCAGTTCAAGACCAAGCTGCGCAGCTTGGTGTGCAGCGATCCGAAATCCAGCCGTTGCCTGCTGCATCGGATTGAGGGCCTGATCCCGCCGGTGGAATATCCCATCGCCACACCGCGCTGGGACTGGCTGTCCTTCGCGGTGGCCAGTTACCATATCGGCGACAAGGATCGGGTACGCCCCATTGTAGCCCCCTTCCTGCAGGCCATGCGCAGTGGCAGCGCGTCCAGTGATATCAGCCAAGATCTGTTTGTCGGCCGTACCCTGGCCCTGACCGGCGAGACTGATCTGGCGCTGCAGATCACGCGCGGGTTCGCCGATTGTTCCACCCGCATCTATAACCTGTCCGATATTGTGGAAACACTGGTCTGGCAGGGCAATATGAGCACCGCCACCCAGGTGGCGGAAGAGGCTGTGGAGTTTGCCCGCACCCAGGGCTGTGCCTGGGAGTTGGGTCTGGTCGCCCAGTCACTGCTTCGGGTTGGGCTGGAAGCGCGGGCGCGCACCCTGTTCCTTAATACGGTGGAAGAACAGTTCAGTCGCTTCAAGGATAAACGGGGCAATTGCTGTCCGCCAGAGCTGGCGGTCGCCGCCGGCGATCTGGGCGATGCCAATCTGGCCCTTGGCCTGCTGCGGACCGTGCAGGAAGAAAGCCCCTGGGTCATCCCGCAGGTGCTGGGCAAGCTGGAAGCGCGGGGCGAAAAGGCCCTGACACTGACCTATGCCGACCAGTTGCAGGATATGGACCTGAAAGCGGAAACCTATGTGGAGCTGATCGGCGGTGCCTTACGCGCCAAGGATCGCAGCCAGGCTGATCTGCTGTCGGCCCGGTTGGACAAAGTGGTCAATGACATGCGCAGCCCGGTCGTATTGGTGCAACGCGCCCGGGCCGACAAGCTGATGTATGGCGACCAGCGTTGGCGCGCCAGCTTCCAGACCGCGCTGAGTGAAGCGGAGCGCGGGGCAGGACAACGGCGTGACCTTGCCGTGCCCTTCCTGGCCGCCCTGGTACAGATTGAAACCGGCCGGCCAATGCTGGAATAGAAACCCCTTCCCGGCGCGGCCTGCCCGCCGGGATTGCGGTTTACAAGGTTCGGGCCGGGTCTTCCACCCGATGCAAGCGGCCCATCGCCGCCAATGCCACCCGCAAGGTTAACGCCTTACGCCTAGCCGCCGGGAGGGGGCTGGCAACAGCCGGACGCACAATTTCCGCCCCGAAAGCATCGGCGACGATCAGGCCGCATTCAGCCGGGATCAGTTCCTGGGGGAAATCCGGCGCAACGGCGAAATAGAAATAATCACAGAATTCCAGATAATCCTGCCACTTATGATCAGTCTTGAAGTCCGTCGGGCTGCTTTTCACCTCGACGATACTGATCTCCCCCTTCTCCGACAGGCATAGCAAATCGGCCCGGCGACCATTGGCCAGGCAAAATTCAACCATGCCCTGGATACCGTGATCAGCCAGGAAACGCCGCACACCCCGTGTAATCGCCGCCGCCGGTTCAGAGGCGGGGCGGGGCAATGTGGGCGTAACCAAGGCCGCAGCACCGGCCGGCGTGCTTGTGGACATGTCGTTCATGGGTACATACCATGAACAAACTTCATCCAAAACACAAGGCCCCAACATTTCCAGGTGGTCATTCCACCCGGAAATGTTGGGAAAACCCGGTCAGGCGCGAACGGTGAGGATCGACTGTCCGACAATGCTGGAGGGGCGGACACTGGGCCGCAGGCCCGCCTGTTCCAACCGGAAACGGACCCCTTCCACCACGTCCGTCGGACGGGTCAGGCTGACACGCGGCTCCCGGTGACCCAGTGCCCGGCAGCGGGCAACAGCAGTCAGGATTTGTTCCGCCAGCGCATCGGCCCCGTAATGCAGGGATTGTTGCGGCGGCGGTAGAGCCGTGGAAAAGTTTTTTTCAAGAATATCGGTGGAGAGAACGGCCGCCACCATGCCTGTTGCCGGATTGGGGGCTCCGGTAGCCACTGCGGGATACATGCAAGGTCCCTGGGTTCGAAATAGCCAACGACTTCGCCGTCAGCAAAACGAATATAGGGGCAGACCTTGTTAAAATATTGTCAATTAACCATTGCATATTCGCGCACCGCAAATGCGCGCACCGCATAGGCAAAATGCTTGTGGCATCAGCAGGCGGGAAACCGATTTCCCCGTTCGAGTCCATCTCCCGCAAGGCCGTCTCCCCCTGACGACGGGAGGGGATAAGCCGAAAACGGCTGTGACATTACACTTGCGATACAAGGTTGGCACGAAAACCCCTGGAACGTTATTGAATGAATAAACCATTCCCGGCTAGGCTCCCTGTCATGAAGGGGCCGGCCCGTGCTTCTTCAGCGAACCGGTATGGTAAAGGTGGCGCGCGTGGAACTGGTGCGGTGGTGGCGGCAACCGAAGTCGATCCCGATGGCCTTTCTGTCTGTTCTGCTGGCAGGATCGGCCCTGGCGCAATCAGCCCCTGCCCCTGCCGACAGCAGCACGGCCCGTTACCTGACCGGCCGCGTCGCACAGAATGCCGGCGACTGGGCCGCGGCAGCCCGCAATCTGGGGGCTGTGCTGCGTGATGATCCAGAAAATCCCGGCCTGCTCCGCCGAACCTTCCTGCTCAATCTGGGCGAAGGCAATTATGCTGAGGCTGCCGCGCTGGCACGGCGCGCGCATGACCAGGAGAGCCAGAGCTATATTGCCAGCCTTATGGTGATTGCCGATGACCTGAAGCAGGGCAAGGCGGCTGATGCCACCGCCCGGCTGGAAGCCCTGCCCGAAGACGGCCTGTCGCAATTCGTCACCCCGCTTTTGGGCGCCTGGGTCGATGTAGCCAGGGGCGACAAGGAGGCGGCATTGAAACGGCTGCGGGGGCTCAGTGCCGGTGACGGCTTCGCCATCATGCAGCAATTGCAGATCGCCCTGATTGAGGACTTGCGTGACAATCGGGAGGCTGCGGCCCTGCATTATATGGCAGCGACGGAGCGTGGCGCCCCCTTGCGCCTGGCCATGCTGATCGGCAATTTTCATGAAAGGGCCGGCAACAAGGAAGCGGCACGGCGCATCTACCAGCGTTATCAGCGGGAAAATCCCGGCACCCTGGCGGTGGATGAGTTACTGGCCCGGCTGGATAAGGCCGGCCCAACCCCTGCCCGGTTGGTCGCCAATGCCAGCGATGGGCTGGCCGAAGCGCTGTTTGAAATGTCAGCCGCCCTCTATCAGGAAAACGCGCCGGAAATGGCGCTGCTCTATGGCCGTCTGTCGCTGTTCCTGGACCCCGGGCAACCGTTGATGCGGATGACTTTGGGCGACGCATTGGCGGCGCGTCAGCGCTACGCGGACGCGCTGACGGAATTCACCGCCATGAAGGGCTCCAGCGGGCTAACCTGGGCCTCCCGTCTGCGCCAAGCAGAAATGCTGCGGCTGCTGGGCCGCCGCGATGAAACGACCAAGCTGCTGACTGCGATGGCAGCAGAAAGAACGACGCGGGTGGACGCACTGCTGCAACTGGGCGACATGCACCGCATGGCACGGGAACCGAAGCCGGCACTGGCCGCCTATGAACAGGCCGTTTCCCGCATCGCCAAGCCCAGCGCCGGGGACTGGGCTGTATTCTATGCCAGGGGAATGGTGCTGGATACGCTGGGGGACTGGAAACGGGCGGAAGCGGACCTGAAAGTCGCACTCGACCTTAACCCCCAGCAAGCCAGCGTCCTGAATTACCTGGGTTATTCCTATGTTGATCGCGGCATTGCCCTGGATGAAGGGCGGGGACTGATCGAAAAGGCCCTGGCGCTCCGCCCACATGACGGCTTCATCATGGACAGCTTGGCCTGGGCCAAGTTCAAGCAAGGCGACTTCCACGGTGCGGTGGAACTGTTGGAACAGGCCGTCGAGCTGGAACCCATGGATCCGTCAATCAGCGATCACCTGGGGGACGTCTATTGGGCGTTGGGCCGAAAACAGGAAGCCCGCTTCCAATGGACCCGTGCCGCACAGCAGGCCGATAATGACGGCCTGCGCAAGTCCGCCCAGATCAAACTGAAGGACGGGCTGGCCACGCCCGTCACCGCGGCAGCACCGAACTGATGTTAATCAATGCCCAGAGGTCATGCCCCCTGGCGCTTGGTAGAGTGCAGGGCCGGAAGGGATTGGGGTGGACACCTGATTGCCCCCTCCCGGCCCTGCTTCCCCCATCCAGCCAGAGCCGGTAGGGGAATGGCGATCAGCGACGATACGGCTCATCATAGCCAAAAGCGCGGGCATAGCGATCGTAGCGGGCCACCGGACGGTTGCTCAACACCAGGGCCGCCACGAAATAGGCGATCAGGGTCGGGCCGG
The DNA here is from genome assembly GCA_943370215.1 of Azospirillum sp. RU38E. Taxonomy (GTDB): domain Bacteria; phylum Pseudomonadota; class Alphaproteobacteria; order Azospirillales; family Azospirillaceae; genus Niveispirillum. The sequence goes on along the minus strand of CALRQC020000002.1, from coordinate 67,571 downwards.
TCAGGAAGATCAGACCCAGCACGGCGATCAGCCGCACCACCCAGCTTTTCACCCCCAGCCAGTCGGACAGGCCGGCGCAGACGCCGCAGACCATGCCGTTCAGGCTGTTCTTATAGAGCTTGCTGCTACGGATATTGTTGGCATAGCGGTCAAAGCGGCTCACGTTTCTCTCCATCGTTTGGCGTCAAATTTCAGGGAAAGGCGGCTTCAGACGCGGTCGGCGCGTTCCGCCAGACGTTTCTTCAAGGCGGCCAGTTCCTCATCCACCTTGCCCTCGTTCTCCAGGGCGGCGATTTCGGCGGAGAGGTCACGTGGGCGCCCCTGGCTCAGCGTTTCGCCCTTGGCCTCCACCCAGTCGATCTCCCGATCAATCTCGGCACACCGGGCCATGGCTTCGTCCAGCCGGCCATCATACAGGGTGGTACGGGCCCGCAGCCGGTCGACAGCGCCGCGATAGCGGGCGGCCAGGGCACGACGGCGGGCATGGGCCTCGGCCAGCTTCGCCTCCAACTGCCGCGCATCTTCGGTCATGCGGCCGATGGCTTCGCTCAGCGCCTTCAGTTCAGCTTCGGCGGGGGCAGCGGCGCGGCGGATTTCCTCACGCGCGGCCAAGGCCGCCCTTGCCAGATCTTCCCGCCCGTGGGTCAGGGCGGTTTCGGCCTTGCGTTCCCATTCCAGCATTTCGAACTCAGCGGCCCGCCAGTTTTCCGACAAGCCCTTACGTTCGGCGATCATGCGGACGGTGCCGCAGCGCAGTTCAGACAGCGTGTCCTCCATCTCCCGGATCGCCTGGTTCAACGCGACCTCCGGGTCCTCCGCCCGGTCCAGCAGGCTGGACAGGTTGGCATTGATCACATCGCCGATACGGTCGATCAGGCCCATGATGGGGGCTCCTTCACGCGGAAAAGCAGGGTGCTGGCGGGGTCTTCGACGCGGCCTTGGTCAGAGCATGGCGTTGATGATCATCATGACCACCAGGGCGATCGTCATGACGGGGACCATCTCTACCAAGCTGTGCAGGTTGGCCTTGTCATTGGCCTGGGTGAAACGGCGGGAGGCGGTCATCGTGGTCATGGTCGGTGTCCTTCATCTGGATTTCGGTGGCCGTCTTGGCCATGCCAGCTTAAAAGCAACCGCCGTGCCAAGTTTGAGAATGGCGGAATTCCGCCATTCCCTTGATACAGCGCACCAAGATGATAGCGAAAAACACAATATGATCGCAAAAACCGCCATCGATATTGGCAAAAACCGCTACATCACCGCGAGGGGCTGAAATTTTCCCGCCATCATCAGGTGTTGGCCGATTGACCGGGGCCCCGGAACCGGTTAGGCAAAGCCCACCATGGCTGTCTATACCGAAATATCCGATGAGGATGTGCGCACGTTCATCGCCCAGTATGATCTGGGCGATGTGATATCGTGCAAGGGCATCGCCGAAGGGGTGGAGAATTCCAACTTCCTTCTGGTGACTGATCGCGGCCCCTTCATTCTGACGCTATATGAAAAGCGGGTGAACCCGGCCGATCTGCCCTTTTTTCTGGGCTTGATGGACCATCTGGCTGCGCGCGGTCTTTCCTGTCCACAACCGGTGGCCGGGCGTGACGGTGTGGCCTTGCGGGAGTTATGCAGCCGCCCGGCGGTAATCGTTACCTTCCTGGCCGGCATGTGGCCCCGCCGCATTCAACCGGAACATTGCGCCCAATTGGGCCAAGGCATGGCCCGACTGCATCTTGCCGGCGACGGTTTTGGGTTGTCGCGCCGCAACGCCCTGTCAGTCGATGGCTGGCGCCCGCTGTTCGAGGCCAGTCGTGCCCGCGCGGATGAGGTGAAGCCCGGTTTGGCCGATATTCTGGCTGCAGAGCTGGAGCAGTTGGAAGCCAACTGGCCACGCAGCGGGCTGCCTGCCGGCATCATCCATGCCGATCTGTTCCCCGACAATGTCTTCTTCAAGGATGGCGCGCTGTCGGGCTTGATTGATTTCTATTTTGCCTGCAACGACCTGTTGGCCTATGACGTGGCCATCTGCCTGAATGCTTGGTGCTTTGAGGCCGATGGGGCATTCAACGTCACCAAGGCCCGGCTGTTGTTGGACGGTTACACCAAGGTGCGGCCGCTAAGCGCGGCGGAGCGCGAGGCCCTGCCGCTGCTGGCACGGGGCAGCGCCATGCGCTTTTTGTTGACCCGGCTGTATGACTGGCTGAACACGCCGGCCGGCGCCCTGGTGAAGCGGAAAGACCCGCTGGAATATCTGCACAAGTTGCGCTTCCATCAGCAAATCCGCACGCTGAACGATTATGGCCTCTGAGTCGGCAATGGATGATGAAGCCGAAGATGTCGTCGATATTTTTACCGACGGCGCCTGCAGCGGCAATCCCGGCCCGGGTGGTTGGGGGGCTATTTTGCGCTGGCGGGGCGTGGAAAAGGAATTGAAGGGCGGGGAGCCTGATACCACCAACAATCGCATGGAATTGATGGCCGCCATCAGCGGCCTGGAAGCATTGAAACGTGCCCTGCCCGTGCGGCTGCACACCGACAGCCAATATGTGAAAAACGGCATCACCACCTGGATCCATGGCTGGAAGCGCAATGGCTGGCGCACGGCTGCCAAGGATCCGGTGAAGAATGCCGATCTCTGGCAACGGCTGGATACTGCCGTTGCCCGCCATCAGGTGGAATTCCACTGGGTCAAGGGCCATGCCGGCCATCCAGAAAATGAGCGCGCCGACCAGCTAGCACGCGATGGCCTGCGTGAAGCGCGGGAAAAGCCCTGATCGACCAGCATCGGTGGAATTGCATCTCCACAATGAAATGATGTAACTTATGGATGAATACATCATTCAGCGTGGCGGCAAAGATTGAACCGTTTTCTGAACGGACTGAAGAACGTTTCCTATCGTCTGCGCCGGCGCTGCTTCGTGGTGGATGGCCATACCTACTATGCCCGCGTATCGGAAGAATGTTGGTATGCACTGAACGATATCTGCACCTGTGAAGGTATTTCGCTGCAACAGCTTGTAGAGCAGGTGGTGCGTAACAGCACCCGCCACAATCTTTCGGCCGAGCTAGATTTATTTGCCCTCGCTTATTTTCAGGCCGCTTGTCAACCGAACAGCCTGCATAAATTGGAACCGGCAAATTTGTTGCCCTGTTGAAGGGGGAGGCTGTTAAAACAGCGCCAACCATCCCTTCAGCATCTGATGCGCCATGACAGCCCAACAAGCGACCGCCCTGCGCCTGATCGCCATCGACGACCTGACCTTGGATCAGGCCCGCCAGGAGCACGAAACCCTGGTGAAGGAGATCCGCCACCACCGGGCGCTTTACTATACCGAAGACGCCCCTGCCCTGCCGGATGCCGATTATGACAGGCTGGAACAGCGCCTCGGCCTGCTGGAGGCGCGCTTCCCCGAACTGATGACAGCCGACAGCCCCACCCAGACCGTGGGCGCCGCCCCCGGCAGCGGCTTTGGCAAAGTGAAGCACAAGGTGGCGATGCTCAGCCTCGCCAATGCATTCGAGGATGAGGATGTCAGCGATTTCGTCGGCCGCATCCGCCGCTTCCTGAATCTGGCTGACGACGCACCGGTCAGCTTTGTTGCGGAACCCAAGATTGACGGGCTGTCGCTGTCACTACGCTATGAGCAGGGCCGGCTGGTACAAGCGGCCACCCGTGGCGATGGGGCGGAGGGGGAGGATGTCACCGCCAATGTCCGCACCATCCAGGATATCCCCCACCAATTGACCGGTGATGCCCCGGCGGTGGTGGAGGTCCGGGGCGAGGTTTATATGACCCGTGCCGAATTCCTGGAACTGAACCGCACCCAGGCGGAAAAGGGCGAGAAGATTTTCGCCAACCCGCGTAATGCCGCCGCCGGCAGCCTGCGCCAGTTGGATTCGAAAATCACCGCCACCCGGCCCTTGCGCTTTTTCGCCTATGCCTGGGGGGAATTATCCGAACCGCTGGGCAAGACTCAGTGGGAAAGCCGGCTGCGGCTGGAGGCGTTCGGTTTCACCCTGTCCACACCCTCGCGCCGCTGCACCGGGGCGGATGAATTGCTAGGTTATTATCGGGAAATTGGGACGCAGCGCCCCACCCTGCCGTTTGATATCGATGGTGTCGTCTATAAGGTGGATGATCTGGCCTTGCAGGAGCGGTTGGGATTCATCTCCCGTTCGCCCCGTTGGGCGACGGCGCATAAATACCCTGCCGAACAGGCAATGACCCGGTTGAAGGAGATTTCCATCCAGGTCGGCCGTACCGGGGCGCTGACCCCCGTGGCAGAGCTGGAGCCGGTGAATGTCGGCGGCGTGGTGGTCAGCCGGGCCACCCTGCATAACAAGGATGAGATTGAGCGCAAGGATGTCCGCGTCGGCGATATGGTGATCGTCCAGCGCGCCGGCGACGTGATCCCGCAGATTGTCGGCTTTGTGCCCGATAAACGCCCGGAAGACGCCCTGCCCTTCGCCTTCCCCGATCATTGCCCGGAATGCGGATCGCTGGCCGTGCGGGAGGAAGGGGAAGTTGTCACCCGCTGCACCGGCGGTCTGGTCTGCCCCGCCCAGGCGGTGGAACGGCTGCGCCATTTCGTTTCCCGCAACGCCTTCGACATCGAAGGTTTAGGCATTGAGCGTATCCAACTGTTCTTTGAACAGGGCCGCATCCGCCAGCCCGCCGATATCTTCACCCTGGAAGCCAAGGAGGCGGCCCGGCTGGACAAGCTGATCAGCATGACCGGCTTCGGCAAGAAGTCGGTCGAAAAGCTGTTCCAGGCCATCGAGGCGCGGCGCAGCATCGCGCTGGACCGGTTCATCTTCGCTCTTGGCATCCGCCAGATCGGGGAGGCGACGGCCAAGCTGCTGGCCCGTTCCTACCGCACGGTGGAAAACTGGCAGGCCCGCATGGTGCAGGCAGCATCCGAGCGGGCGGAAAAGCGGGAGGAGAAGAAGGCCGAACTGGTGGGTGAGGCCTATGCCGAACTGTGCGGGATTGAACAGATCGGCATGAGCGTGGCCGATGACCTGACGGATTTCTTCCGCGAACAGCATAATCTGGAAGCATTGGCCGCCCTGCTGAAGCAGGTGAAGCCGGTGGAATATGTGCCACCCGTGGTGGCCAGCACCTCCCCCGTGGCCGGCAAGACGGTGGTTTTCACCGGCACGCTGACCACCATGGGGCGGTCAGAGGCCAAAGCCAAGGCGGAAGCCCTGGGGGCCAAGGTGGCCGGTTCTGTCAGTGCAAAAACTGATTATCTGATCGCCGGGGCCGATGCTGGCTCCAAGGCGAGCAAGGCGCAGGAACTGGGTGTGACCATCCTGTCAGAAGAAGAATGGAAAACACTGATCGGCGGATGATCGCCGATGGCAAGGTAGCGAAAATGGCGAAGGTGTGGCACCCCACCCCACACCTTCGCCAACCCGGCGACATATTTTTTCTGAAATTCCAGCATTTCAGCCATTGGCACAGTCATTGCTATTCCCCACTGGAAACAAACCAGCCGGGGGATGCTGAAAAATGTCGCCAAGAAAGTTACTGCTCGCCACCGCCCTTTGCCTGCTGCCGCTGCCGGCCTTTGCCTTCGGCCCGCAGAGCTATGATGCCAGCGCCGTGAAAGTCGATGGGGTTTACGGCAAGCTGGACGTTACGGTCGCGAATACGGACAAGGTAACGGTCGAAGTGACGGGCCCGGAAAAGCGGGTTGCAGAGGTGAGTGTGAATGCCAGCCGGGGCACCCTGGTCATTGAGCAAAAAAATGCACGGAATGGCCGGAACTGGCGCGGTAATGATGACCAGATTCTGGTAACCATCCGCCTGCCGGCCGGAACCGGGCTGGAAATTGAAGATTTTATCGGCGATGGCAAGGTCGGGGATCTGCGCGGGCCGCTGGAAGTGGATGATATTGTCAGCGGCAGCCTGACTGTCGGCCACGTCACCACCGCCAAACTGTCGGTTTCCGGATCGGGCAAAATCAAGCTCGGCGACATCGACCGTAATCTGGATGTGAAAATCAATGGCAGCGGATCGGTCGCCACTGGCAAAACGCAGGGTGAGGTGAAGCTGGAAATCAACGGCAGTGGCGATATTGATATTGCCCGCGTCAACGGGCCTGTGGCTGCCGATGTCAGTGGCAGCGGCGATATCAATCTGCGCGCCGGTATTGCCGATCCGCTGGCTGCTTCCATCGCCGGGTCCGGTCAGGTGATCCTGGATGGCGTTGCCCGCAATCAAGCCATCAATAATAACGGCTCCGGCACAGTGAAGATCACGGGCCGTGCCAGTTGAACAGCGCCCCTGACTTCTACTGTCGATAAAGTAATCCTGATGGGGGATTTTATGCGCCGTCTTTGCGCCACGCTTTTGGCCACCATTCTCACCGGTGCTGCCATCTATCCTGCTACCGCCATGGTCCTTGATCCGCAAACCCTGACGGGTGACCAGTTGATACTGCGCAATGTTGTCGGCACCGTCCATGTGGAAACCAACGGGCAACCGGGGCAGATCGAAGTCCGCCTCTCCGGAGAGAATGAGCAGGAGTTGCGCAAGATCGAGATATTACGGGAAAAGGACAGCGTGGTTGTTGCCCGCCCTCCTTACGTGAAGAAGGAGGGCTCCTCCTGGAAACTGGAGACAAAGGACGTGCAGATTCATATCACCATGCCACGCCAAGGGGCTGTGACGGTTGAAGATATGGTGGGAGAGTTGGACCTGGACGACCTGGACGGGCCACTGAACGCCACCATCAAGACCGCTGCCGATATCAAAACCGGCAATCTGAAGCAGGCCGATCTGACAGTCGCCGGGGCCGCCAGCATCAAGACCGGCGCCATCGCCGGTTCCTTGTCCACCCTGGTCAGCGGTGCCGCGGATATGACGTTGAAATCCGTCGGTAAGGGTGCCCGATTCAACATCACCGGCTTTGGCAATATCAATGCCGATCGGGTTGATGGACCCGTGGATATCAAGGTCAGCGGTGTGGGGGATATCGATATCCATGACGGAGATACCGACATGTTGCGCGTCACGATCACCGGCCTGGGCGGGGTTGAGTTCAAGGGGAAGGTACGCGATCAACAGATCAACCGCACCGGCCTCGCCTCCGTCACCATCAATGGTAAATCGGTGGATTGAACCGCCATACCGGCTTAGGGCGTATTTCCGCTGACCGGAAGCACGTCCTATCATTTCGTTTTCTTCAATCGCCGGCGCTGCATCCAGCAAACCGAAAACAGCTCTAGGCCGGTCGACGGAACACCACGAATTTCGACAAAACGAAGTTGAACACCATACCGGTGAGACTGCCAACGGCAACGCCGGCATAGGGCAACAACGTTCCAAGCAGCGTGTCCAAGCCCAGCGCTGCCAGAATGCGGGGACCGACCTGCAACACCAGAACATAGGCCCCGTAATTCACCAGCGCCCCCACGCCGTTGGCCGCCATGAACTTCGCCCATTGTTTCAAGGCAGCCCGGCGGCTGACACCGATGAAGGTAAAGCGCCGATTCATATACCAGGTGAAGGTGACGGCCATCAGATAGGAGAAGATGCGACCGGCGTAAAAATCCAGCCCCAGCCCATGCAGGGCAAAGGCAAGTGCCGCCATATCCACGAACAGCCCACCGATACCGATCAGGCCAAACGTCAGTAATTCACGCGAAACGGGTCGGGACATGGTGGCATCCGTCATGGCGGGGCTCCCGCATCAACCCCTTAGAGCGGTTTTCGGCTGACCGGAAACCGCTCCGGCGGGACTGCCGCCGCGCGGCATCTGCCGCGTAAGTCAAACACTGATGCGGCGCAGGCGCTTTGAGGAACTGAAAACGAGAGCGTGCTTCCAGTCTTCGCAAACAAGCTCTAGCGCTTCAAAAAGCCGCTATCAAAGTCCGGTGCAGGGATTTCCAGGTAACGTAACCGCTTCATCTCCCGCCGGCCGCGCGTCACGGTATCCAGGATCAAACCACAGGTCAGCGACAGGAAAGAGAGCAAGCCCAACCCTGTGGACAGTACGGCGGTGGGGAAACGCGGCACCAGCCCGGTTTCATAATAGGTGATGAACAGGGGAACAGCGGTGATCACAGAGACCAGCGCCAGCAATAGGGCGATGATACCGAAGGACTGCATCGGCCGTTCCTCCTTGATCAGCTTGCCGATCATCCAGAGGATGCGGAAACCGTCGCGGAAGGTGGAAAGTTTGGAGACGGAGCCGGGTGCGCGGTCCTTATAGGGGGTTTCCACCTCGCCCAGCGGCATGGACATTTCCAGCGCGTGCACCACCAGTTCCGTTTCAATCTCAAACCCGCCAGCCAATACCGGGAAGCTCTTGACGAAACGGCGGGAGAAGACGCGGTAGCCCGACAGCAGGTCATCGGTACGCTTGCCGAACACCATGGTGACCAGGGTGGTCAGCATGATGTTGCCGAAGCGGTGACCAGCGCGGTACGTCTCCCAATCGGTGACGCGGGCGCCATTCACCATATCCAGCTTTTCATCCAGCAGCTTGGAGACCAGGGCCGAGGCAGACGGGGCGTGATAGGTATCATCGCCATCCACCATCACATACACATCCGCCTCGATATCGGCGAACATGCGGCGTACCACATTGCCCTTGCCCTGCAACGGTTCACGCCGGACAACGGCGCCGGCCGCCCGCGCGATCTCCGACGTGCGGTCCTTGGAATTATTGTCGTAGACGTAGATGGTCGCCGTCGGCAGAGCCGCCTTGAAATCGCGCACCACCGCCGCGATGGAGGCTTCCTCATTATAACAGGGCACCAGCACGGCAATGCGCGGCGTGGTCTGGACATTTTCAAGGATGGACATGGAAGCAGCAGCCCGAAGCAAGGTTGGAACGCATTGATAACACGGCCAATGGGGAAAAGATGCAGCGGAAACTGGCCCCTTTTATGACGGTTGCGCAGAGGTGTCCTTACGCACCACCCGGCACAGCATCATCGGTTCGTCCAGGTTGGAAGTGACCAACCGGCAGCTATCCATATCCGCCGCCAAGCCATAGCGGGGCAGGATATCGTTCGCGGTCCACACTTCCCAATGCGCGACCAGCCAATAGAAATCGCCCTGATGCTGGGCGATCCGTTCCCGCATCACCTGGTTCAGCTTGATATCGCCATGGTCGGGATGGATGAAATAGCTGTGCAGGCGCAGGAACGGGATCTGCTTGGGGAAGCCGGTGATCAGGAAGCTGGTGGGGGCGTAGCCGGTTTGCAGGATGATCGTGTGATCCGGGTCCGGCAGTGTCGGCGCCTTCACCTCCACAAACCGGTCGGCAAACGGCACCCGCGCCCAGGTACCGGGCTTGCCGGTGACGGAAACCAGCACCAGCAGCGCCAGCATGATGCCGCCGCGTACCTTCACCGGCAGCGGCCAGAGCGCCACGGCAGCCAGCATCACGATGGGGGCCAGCATTTCCAGCGGGATCAGATAACGGTAAATAGCAAACAGTTTCAGCCAGACCAGATAGGTGATGGCCGATCCGACAATCACGTAAAGGGCGGCACGCCGGTCCACCAGCGCCGCCACCTTGCGCCCGCGCAGGGCCGCCATGATAATGGGCGTGGCCAGCAGCACGACATAGGCCAGCGGCACCCGTAGATCGCGGAAAATGATCTCCCCCACCTTCTTCGGGTCCATCACCCAGGTGAAGGGGAACAGCAGGCTGGCGACCAGACCATGGGGGATGAACTTGTCATCCCGATACGCCTCCGGCACGCCCCAGGGGGAGCGGAAAACATCGTTGAAATAGGGGAAGAGCGGGTTCTGGTAATAGGTCCAGAGATGCCACATCCAATGGCCGGAGAACAGCGCCATGCCGGCGATCACCCCGATGCCGAAGAAGAAGGAGAGGAAAAAACGCCGCCACAGCCCGCCGGCGATGAACAGGAAGGCAAAGCAGGCGCCGACGGCAAAGGGTAGTGTGGGCTGTTTCAGCCCCACGGCACTGCCCACCAGCAGCCCGGCCAGCCCCACCACGCTGTAAGCAGCAACCGGTCGGCCCTGCCACACCGTATCGGCCCTGGCCACCACCAGCCAGGCAGCCCCCAGCACGAACAGGCTGATCACATTGTCATAGAAGGTGGCGCCCAGCAGGCCCAACTGCCCCGCCCCGCAGAAGCCGACCACGGCCAGCAGCAGGGCCGCCAGGGTGCGCAGCCGTGCGCCCGTCGCCAGCGGGGCCAACAGAGCAAAGGCCAGCCCGAACAGCGGCAGGATGTTCAGCCCCTGCACGAAGGACAGCACGAAGGAGACACCGCGCGCCGGCAGCACCTGGGCCAGCAGATATACGGGCAAATCCAGCGTGGGATTATAGAAGCTGGCCACCTGCCCTGGTGCCACATCCATGGTCAGTTCGCGGCCATTCAGGAAGGCATAGGCATTGTACCAATGGTAATTGCGCAAATCCCAATTTCCGTCCTGCCCCAGGGACAGCGACCAGAAACCAACCAGCACCGGAAACAGCGCCAGAACCAGGGTGGAGATCAGACGCCAGCGGCGGGCATCGGCATCAAGGGTGTGGGGCGACATGGGGGCAGATCACCAGGGATGCAGGGCCGCAAAAGGGCCGGGGTTATTGCCTTCTGATAGGCGGGGTGTAGGGCAAGATCAAGGCGGGCCTGTACAGCCATAACACAATCGGGTACAGCCCGATCCCATGACGACGATCAAAGCCCTGCTCTACCCCTTCGCCACCGGTATGCTTGCCCTGCCGGCCCAGGCCCTGATGCTGCGTGCCCGCGCTGATGCCGCACTGGAGGCGGGGTGGCAAACCCGGCTGGCCTGTGTCACCGATTTCAAGTCGGATCATGACGCGCTGGCCAATGCCGGGTTCCGGGTGACACAAACCGTGTCCGATGGCCCCTATGATGCCGCCCTCTGCCCGCTGAGCAAGCATAAGGCCGACAGCCTGGCCGCCATTGCAGAGGCCTGGGCGGCGCTGCCCGTGGGCGGGCTGCTGCTGGCGGCCGGCGATAATGATACGGGTGCGGCAAGCCTGCAAAAGGACGTGGCCAAGGCGTTGGGACCGGTGGAAACCGCGTCCAAATTCCATGCCCGCATCTTCTGGACCCGCAAGCAGGCAGGGGCCATGCCGGACCTGCTGCAATCCTGCCTAGCCGGCGGGCGCACCAGGCTGGTGAATGAGACCGGCTTCCATGCCGGGCCGGGGATGCATGGTTGGAACAAGATTGACCGGGGTTCCAAGCTTCTGGCCGACCATCTGCCGGGGGAGGTGCGCGGCCGCGTCGCCGACCTGGGGGCCGGTTGGGGCTATCTGTCGGCCATGCTGCTGAAGACCGGTCGCCACCTGAAGGGGCTGGACCTGTTCGAAGCGGATGCCGCAGCATTGGAGGCGGCAAAGCTGAATGTGGAACCGCTGGCCGGTGAAACACCGCTGCGTTTCAATTGGGCCGACGTTACCCAGGGCCTGCCGCGCCAGCGCTATCACAGCGTCATCATGAATCCGCCCTTCCATAGCGGCAAGGCCACCGATGTGGAACTGGGGGCCGCCTTTATCGAGAAGGCAGCCTATTGCCTGGAAAAGGGCGGCTTGCTGCTGATGGTGGCCAATCGCCAGCTTCCCTATGAGGCGGTGATCGACGCCCATTTCAAGGAACGCCGGCTGGTGGCGGAGGCCGATGGCTTCAAGCTGATTGAGGCGCGGGCGTAAGGTTCCAATGCACCCCACGTTGCCATCAGCTTCGTGTTCAACTAAATTATCTTTGAATAAGATGTGTTCCCGGGGAGCAGCCCGACATGCCAATGCTTGATTTAAGCCGCATGACCGCGACCGAGAAGCTGGACCTGATCGGCGCGCTCTGGGACAGCATCGAGGCAGCGCATATCCCGCTCACCGATGAACAAAGTGCTGAGCTTGACCGCCGTTATGCGACCCTGGACGAGGACATTAAACAGGGCCGTGATGCCCTTGCCACCTATCATGATCTGACAGCCCGTTACCGTTGATGCGGGTCGTTCTGACCCCGCAGGCGGAGGCTGACCTTACCGCCGCACGGGACTGGTACGATGCTGAATTGCCCGGTCTTGGCCGGCGCTTCATGGACGAATTCCTGGCGGTTGCCCGGCAACTGGCCAACAACCCAACCCTCTATCAAACCGTGCGGCGGGATATTCGCCGGGCCGTGTTCTGCCGCTTCCCCTATAGTCTGTTTTTCCGCATCCGGGGGGAGGTGGTAGAGGTTTTCGCTTGCCTGCACGCAAAGCGTAACCCAGCCCATTGGAAGCGGCAGGCGCAGTAATTGTGCGCTGTAACATTACCCCCCCGCAAACATCCCCCCTGCCCCACGCATTCCCGCCCCTGACGGGACGGCCATTTACCTCTGCCCCCGGATCGCCATATAAAGCCGCATCATGATGATCGACTTTCTCAAGATGCACGGGCTGGGCAATGACTTTGTCATTGTGGATGGCCGCACCCGACCGATCCGCTTTTCGGCTGCGCAGGCGCGCGCCATCGGCCACCGGCGAAAAGGGATCGGTTACGACCAGTTGATCGTCATTGAACCGCCCGTCGATCCGGCCGCCGATATCTTCATGCGCATCCTGAACCCCGATGGCAGTGAAGCCGGGGCCTGTGGCAATGCCACGCGCTGCGTCGCCTCCCTGGTGGCGGGCGATCTGGGGCGGGATCATCTGACCATCCAGACCATTTCCGGCCTGCTGGCCTGCAACATCCGCGCCGATGGGCTGGTGACGGTGGATATGGGGCCGGCCCGGCTGGACTGGCAGGCGATCCCGCTGGCCCATGCGACCGATACCGCCCATGTCGATCTGGCGGAGGGGCCGCTGGCCGATCCGGTCTGCGTCAATATGGGCAACCCCCATGCCGTGTTCTTCGTGGATGATGCGGACGCGGTGGACCTGCCGCGCGTCGGCCCGGTGCTGGAAACCCATCCCATCTTCCCCAACCGCGCCAATATTGAAGTGGCACATGTCACCGGCCCGGCAGCGGTGCGGATGCGGGTATGGGAACGGGGGGCCGGCATCACCCAGGCTTGCGGGTCGGGTGCCTGCGCCGTCGGTGTGGCCGCTATCCGGCGCGGGTTGGTCCAGGGTCGCCGCGTGACGGTGACACTGGATGGCGGCGCATTGATCATTGAATGGCTGGAAAATGGCCATGTACTGATGACCGGCCCGGTGGCGACATCCTTCCGGGGCACCTTGGGGCCGGAATTGCTGGGCGCGCCGGCATGAGCGTGGAAACCAACCTGCCCGATGCCGCCGACCTGCATGACCATGCGCATGAGGGTGGCGAAGGCGGCCCGGCGGAAGTGACCGGCGGGGCCGGGGAACCCACGCTGGTCACCTTCGGCTGCCGGCTGAACGCCTATGAATCAGAGGTGATGCGCACCCATGCCCGTCAAGCCGGGCTGTCGGATGTGGTGATCGTCAATACCTGCGCCGTGACGGCGGAGGCAGAGCGCCAGGCCCGCCAGACCATCCGCCGGATGCGCCGCGAGCGGCCCGAGGCGAAGATCATCGTCACCGGCTGTGCCGCCCAGGTGAACCCGGAAAAGTTCGCCGCCATGGGCGAGGTGGATCATGTGCTGGGCAATGATGCCAAGCTGACCGCCGCCCCCTGGGCCGATTTCGGCACCGGCACGGCGGAACGGGTCGCCGTCAACGACATCATGAGCGTGACGGAGACGGCAGGCCATCTGATCCAGGGGATGGAGGGCCGCGCCCGCGCCTTCGTTCAGGTACAGAATGGCTGCGACCATCGCTGCACCTTCTGCATCATCCCCTTTGGTCGGGGCAATTCCCGCTCTGTGCCGATGGGGGAGATTGTCGCCCAGGTCCGCGCCCTGGTGGCGACGGGATATAATGAGGTGGTGCTGACCGGGGTGGATATCACCTCTTTCGGGGCCGATCTGCCGGGCAAGCCCAGCCTGGGCCAGATGACCCGCCGCCTGTTGGCGGCCGTACCGGAATTACCGCGCCTGCGCCTGTCCTCCCTGGATGCGGTGGAGATGGATGAGGATCTGTGGCGGTTGATCGCCGAAGAACCGCGCCTGATGCCACACCTGCATTTGTCCCTGCAGGCCGGCGACGACATGATCTTGAAGCGGATGAAGCGCCGCCATCTGCGCGATGATGCCATCGCCTTTGCCGAAAAGGCGCGCTCGCTGCGCCCCGACATTGTTTTCGGTGCCGATATCATCGCCGGTTTCCCGACAGAAACGGAAGAGATGTTCCAGAACAGCCTGCGCATTGTTGAGGAATGCGGGCTGACTTGGCTGCACGTCTTTCCCTACAGCCCCCGCCCTGGCACGCCCGCCGCCAAGATGCCCCAGGTGCCCGGCCCCATCCGCAAGGAACGCGCCGCCCGGCTGCGCGCGGCGGGTGAAGCACAGGTGGCCCGCTATCTGGCGTCCCAACTGGGTCGTTCCGTCAGCGTATTGGTTGAAAAGCCGGGATTGGGCCGGAATGAGGGCTTTGCCGAAGTGCAAGTCCCCGATCATTATGAAGCCGGAACGATCCTGCGCGCCCATATTACCGGCATTGCCGGCCATCAACTTACCGCCACGGTCCTTGACTGATGCTGAACTGGTTCAAGAAGAAAACCCCGCAGCCCGCACCTGAAAATGATCTGCGGCGGCGCGGCCCTGTCACCGAAACGGAAACGGTGGTGGCACCGGTGCCGGCGGCGACGGTGCCGGATGAACCGGTGAAGGAAGCGGCAGCGGAAACGCCGGTCCCCGTTCCGGTACCCCCGCCGCTGGTCGAGCAGACAGCAGTTGAGCCGGCGCCTGTCCCCCCCCCTGCCCCACCGGTGCCGACACCTGAACCGGCCCCGGTGGAAGTGGCGCAGGAAGAACCGGTAGCGAGCCTGCCCCCGGTCCCCGTCGCCCCGCCCGCTCCGCCCCCGCCGGCTGTATCGCTGGCGGATGAGCCGCTGCCGGAGCTGGAGGACAAGCCGGAACGGAAAAGCTGGTTCTCCCGGCTGAAGGACGGCCTATCCAAATCCACCGCCCGCCTGACCGACGGCATCACCGGCATCTTCACCAAGAAGAAACTGGACGATGAGGCGCTGGAGGAGCTTGAAGAATTGCTGATCCGGGCCGATCTGGGTCCGGTGACGGCGGCACGCCTGGCCAACGGCTTGGCCAAGACCCGCTTCGGCAAGGAAGTGTCGGCCGAAGAGGTGAAGGATTATCTGGCCGGTGAAGTGCAGAAAATCGTGGAGCCAGTGGCGCAGCCGCTGGTGATCGATGCCAGCAAAAAGCCGCATGTCATCCTGCTGGTCGGTGTCAATGGCACCGGCAAGACAACGACCATCGGCAAGCTGGCCCGCCAGTTCCGGGCGGAGGGCAAGAATGTCTGGATGGCTGCGGGCGACACGTTCCGCGCCGCCGCCGTCTCCCAGTTGCAAATCTGGGGTGATCGCACCGGCTGCCCCGTCATCTCCAAGCCGACCGGCGCCGATGCTGCCGGTCTAGCCTATGAAGCGCTGGAGCGGGCCACCGCCGCCGGGGCTGATGTGCTGCTGATCGACACGGCTGGCCGCCTGCAGAACAAGGCCGGCCTGATGGAAGAGCTGCGTAAGATCGTCCGCGTCATCAAGAAGCTGCAGCCCGACGCGCCCCACACCACCCTGCTGACGCTGGATGCCACCACCGGCCAGAATGCGCACAGCCAGGTGGAGGTGTTCAAGGACATGGTCTCCATCAATGGCCTGATCCTGACCAAGCTGGATGGCTCGGCGCGCGGTGGCGTGCTGGTGGCACTGGCGGAGAAGTTCAAGCTGCCGGTCCATGCCATCGGTGTGGGCGAAGGCGTCTATGATCTGCGCCCGTTCGAGGCCCGTGCCTTTGCCCGCGCCCTGGTGGGGCTGGAAGGCTGAACCGAATCTGAACGGCCCATTCAGGGCCGGTTCAGCCAATGGGGGCTATGAAAGATGGTGTGAGGGCGGAACCCCGCCTTCCACCTTTCAGGAATACCCCCATGAATTACGGCAAATTCTCCGCCGTGTTCCTGCTGTTGGGCGCGGTCGCCGTTGGTGGCTATGCCCTGCTCGCGCAGGCCGGCGCCATCCCCCGCCCCGCCACTGCCGGCGACGCCCCGTCCCCCCAGCATCATGAGTCCGATCATGATGAGAAAGGGGAGGATTGACGCCATGAGCACGCTTGATATCCCCCACAGCGCCGCCCCCATTCCGGTCTGGGACCGGCTGATCCGGGCACTGCACTGGACCCTGGCGGGCGCCTTCCTCATCAGTTGGCTGACAGCGGAAGAGATAATGCTGCCCCATATGGCGGCCGGCTTCACCATCCTGGCCATCATTGCCATCCGCGCTTTCTGGGGCCTGACCGGCCCTGCCCATGCCCGGTTTGCCGGGTTTGTCCCCTCGCCAGGCGCCTTGTTCACTTATCTGGGCGATCTGGTCCAGGGCCGCGCACGCCGCTATGTCGGCCATAATCCGGCTGGCGGCGCGATGATTGTCGCCTTGCTGGCTGGCCTGCTGTTCACGGTGGCCAGCGGGGTTGCCTTGAAGTACGGGGTACCTGGCCTGCCCCTAACCCATCATCAAGTTGAAGAACTGCATGAGGCAGCAGCGACCGGCACCCTGATCCTGGTCTGCCTGCATGTGGCCGGCGTCCTGCTGTCCAGCCTGCTGCACCGGGAAAATCTGGTCCGCGCCATGTTGACCGGACGCAAGCGCCCTTGACTATCCGGGTGGGGCCGCACCAGCGGCCCCTTCCCTGAAACAGACAGGATGTCGCTACGCCTCGCGTCCGTCCATCGCGGGGTCTTCTCCTCGCAACCACATGGTCAGGTGCGGAATACCGCCATCATCATAAGGGGCCCCATCGGCGACAAAACCGAACCCGGCATAAAACCGTTCCAAATGTTGCTGCGCCCCAATGCGAATGGAAGCGCCGGGATAAAGCCGGAACAGATGGTCAAGCCCCGCCGCCACCAATTCCCGACCAAGTCCCGTGCCCCGCCAGAAAGGCGATACGACGATGCGACCAATGAAAGCGGGTTCTCCCTCAGAGGGTCCGCGTGCCCGCAGATAGGCGGCCAAATCCCCTGCGCCATCCCTCACCAACAGATGATCGCAGTCAAGATCAAGCCCGTCCAGATCAGGATAGGCAGAGTTCTGCTCCACAATGAAAATATCCTGCCGGAAACGCAGCATTGTGTAGAGTGAGATTGCATCGAAAGCAGCAAAACACTGCCATTCAAAGCGCAGGCCGGTCAGCCCAGGCCGGCTCAACGGCGCGCGCCCAGCAGCACAGCCAGCTTGTCACGCAGGCCAATGACAGTCACCGGTTTGGCGATGAAGGCGTTGACCCCCAGATCGCGGGCCTTCAGGACAATATCCTTCTGCGCGTGATTGGTGAGGAAAATCACCGGTGTACGGCGGCCCAATTCCTCCTTCTGGCGCAGTTGCTGAAGGAAGGTCAGCCCGTCCATCGGCACCATCTCGATATCGCAGATTATGATATCCGGTCGCCGTTCCAAGGCGATGTCCAGCCCGGCCGTCCCCTCTTCCGCCTCCCAAATATTGTTGAACTCAAGCTGTTTCAGGATGCGCGACACAACGGTCCGGATGAATGATTGATCCTCCACGATCAGAGCATTCATCCGTGAGAAGCTCACAAAGCCGACCATTTACCCCTCACAGCGCGTAACAAAGCGTGCGGATACTACCGCTACAATATTGATATGGCTATAATCGTGCAATGGCACTGATCACCCGGCCCACCATATCCGGTAGCGCCGCCGCCAGACATGATGCCTCTGCACCATCACCGGCGCGCAGGGCCTGTTCAATACGGTCAGCCAGCCGCCCCAGCGGGTCGGCCCCCCCATTCTTGGCCACGCCAGCAAGCGCATGTATCCGGACGCGTGCCGTTTCCAGATCGCCCGTTGCCAGGGCTGCCAGCGTCTCGTCACTGAGCGGTTGCAGACTATCAACAAAGGTGCCCAGGAAGTCCCTGGCATCGGCATCCAGGCACCCGAACAGGGCCAAGGTCATGGCAGGGTCGAAATCGGCCGCCGGCAGGCGATCATCCGCTTGCCGCGGCTGATCGGTGACGGAACCCCAGCGCTCCAGACATTCCTGCAACTGCTTCAGATCCAATGGCTTGGACAGGAAGCCATCCATCCCCGCACTGATGCAACGCTGATCCTCCCCTGCCATGGCATTGGCCGTCAATGCCACGATGGGCAATCGCTGACGGCCCTCCGCCGCCTCGACCGCCCTGATGGCAGAAGTCAGCTCATACCCGTCCATTTCCGGCATATTGCAGTCAGTCAGCAACAGCGCATGGCCACCATGGCGCCAGGCGGCCAATGCCGAACGACCGTCGGGATACATGTCGCAGGCATAGCCCAACAAAGCCAACTGTCGGCTGATCACCATCTGGTTGACGCGGTGATCCTCCGCCACCAGAACCAGCCGGCCGCTGGCTGCCGCTTCCTCCCGTCCCGGTGGGGATGCGGGTGTCCACCGCTCGGGTTCGGTCGCTTCTTCGGGGTAGAGTCCCTGTGCCTTGGCCAGGGCGCGATAAAGGGCGGCGCGGCGTACCGGAAGGGTCAGGAAATAATCCGCGCCGACCGGACGGGCGCCATCGCCGTCCACCAGCAGGATAAACTTGCCGGACCCGACAAACGGGGGCACCCCATCGGTGATGGTGATATCGGGCAATGCCCTGTCATCATCACTCAGCACCACCGCACCGACATGGGCCAAATAGGTTTCCAACGTTTGCCGCAACAGGGCATCGCGCAGCCGCAACGATACACACAGGCCAGGAAATGACAGGATGTCGCCGCCTTCGTTCGGCCCTTCTTCCAGCTCCAGTTCCACCAAGAAGGTGGAACCCTGGCCGACATGGCTTTCCAGCCCGATACGCCCCTGCATCAATTCAACCAGACGGCGGGTGATCGACAGCCCCAACCCGGTACCGCCGAACCGGCGGCTGGTGGAACTGTCCGCCTGAATGAAAGGTTGGAAAAGCTTTGCCTTCAGGTCATCAGCAATACCGATACCGGTGTCAGCCACCGTCAATCGCAACGGCAGGCCTTTCGCACCCGCCTCCTCGCGCCTTTCCAGCCGGATGGCAACATAACCCCGTTCAGTGAACTTCACCGCATTGCCAGCCAGATTGAACAGGATTTGCCGCAGGCGCACCGGATCGCCCAACACAGACTTGGGAATCGTCGGGCAAAGATGCAGGTGAAGGGCGATACCCTTCTTTCGTGCCGCCGGCGCCAGGGTTTCCGCCACACCTTCCATCAGCGCATGGATATCGAGCGGCTGCCGCTCGATATCCATGCGTCCGGCCTCGATCTTGGAGAAATCCAGAATATCGTCGATGATGTGCAATAAGGTGCCGGCTGAATCGCGCGCTGTTTCCAGCATTTCCCGCTGTTCAGCCGACAGGCTGCTATGGCCCAGCAGTTCCAGCATACCCAATACCCCATTCATCGGGGTACGGATTTCGTGGCTCATTGCCGCCAGAAAGGCGGACTTCAAACGGCTGGCGCTTTCCGCTTCCCGTGCACAGCGGATATTATCATAGGCACGCAGACCCGTGACAATTGTGATGAACAGCTTTTCAGAGGTCAGTTCAGTCTTCGATTTATAATCGTTGATGTCGTAACTGACGATCACCTCCCGCACCGGTGCTTGGCCAGGTTGGCCGGTGCGCAGGATAATGCGGATGTCACTATTGCCGATATCATTACGGATGCAGCGGGCGAGACGCAGGCCCGCATCATCTGTTTCCATAACAATATCCAACAAGGCAACTGCGATATCGTCACGTTGACGCAAAATCGCTTCCGCCTCCACGGCGGAACGGGCGGTGAGTAATTCCAATGCCCTGTCTTTATAACGCAACCGGCCGAGGACCAGCCGCGTCATCACATGCACTTCCTCGTCATCATCCACGACCAGCACTGGCCACGGTTTCAACAGGGCAGGAGCATTCGGGCCGGTGCCGCCGGTGGGACCGGCATCCGGCTCCTCCGGCGCGAACAGATCGTCGCCGTCCTCCCCCTCCATCACACGCCCCTTCCCCGATCAGCCTGTAAGCCTACTACCGTTGTATTCGTGCCACGTGGTCATCTGACCATTAAAGCATATCAAAGTACCTAAACAACTCAACCTTCGCCCTCCGCTCTCTCCCTTTATCGGATGCACGGCATATAAATGCAGAATGGGCTTGCCCTGAGGCGCCAGTTCGGTTACGCGTTTCGCCCAACATCCGCTGACCTAAGATTGGTTGGCTGCGGTTATACAGGAAGAGTGGCCGAGTGGTTTAAGGCACTGGTCTTGAAAACCAGCGACGGTGCGAGCCGTCCGTGGGTTCGAATCCCACCTCTTCCGCCAGCCCTCCCCCGAAAAAGCATCTGAAACATTTAAGGTCAATCCAGGAAAACCCGGGATTTCGGCGCATTTAACATAGTTCCAGCACTTTTCTGGATCGAGCGATACCGACAGCTTTACGGGGTTCCTCAACCATCCTTGCGCCGATGCGTTGGAGATGGGCTTTCTGCTTGGCGAAAAGCACCTTGATGGAATTGAGGGTAGGGACAGTGGGGCGGCAAGAAACGAAACCAAACCTTCATTTCCTTGCTCCACGGATACAAAACACCACCACCTCAATGAACCGACCGACGCAGAACATCCGGTACAACAGCGGCCAGTCCATCGTAAGGCGAGGGGATAGGGACACGCTCGCCAGCGTATAGCATGTGTAGGGGCGGTTATGCGCCCACCAGTGACGACATGAAAGACTGCAAGCTCGGCAGAGGCCATTGCCCGCGTTCGGGGCTGGTGCAGCCGGCTGGAGTGCAACGCCCCCCTGAAGGACATTACCACCACCGAAGACGAACAGCCCCTTGTATCAGCCGATACCTATGAACGGATTGTCTGTTACCGGTGGTTCTGAATCAGCTCCTGATGAACCGACGCTCGAGCCCCTGTCTCTGGCCTATCTGCGGCAGTCGCGTCGTGACTGCGATCGGCACCATCGCTACGCTGCCGTAAAAGCCGCAGTTGCGAGATCTTTTGGCCAGAAAAGAAAAAAGGCCGCGTGAGCGGCCCTGTTTCAGATCACCATCAGGTAGATGGCGGAGGGGATGTCCGACAAGCGGATATCCTATCTACATGTTTTTATTAAGTAAACTCAACATTCATCGAGAACGGACCCACCATCCGGCCCACCTTTTGGCGTTGGATGTGGATGGCATCGGCTGGACTCCTCAATTTCAGATCATCGCACGCGCGCGCAGACTGTGGATAATCACCGCCACCTGTGAATAAGTGACGTTTTGGCAATTCCCACTTGCCTTTTACTTGTCATGCAAAAATGCAATATACCCACGCAAATAACGCCGACCCTATTGTTACGATTGATCGATTCCGAAAATATCATAACGAATCGGCCCTAATTTATGACAAAACATCATAAAAACAACGCACTAGGTCGTAATGTGAATAACTTTTCCATTGCGACTCCATGCGGTGATGTCAAAATCCATGTCAACACCACCGCAGTCCAACGGAGTACAAAATGAAGGATTTTGATCACCTGCGCGCATTTCGGACAAAGGAAGCGTGGGAACGTCTCGGTATCGGTCGCTCCACGTTCTGGAATCGCGTCAAATCCGGTGAAATAAAGACGGTGAAGATCGGTGAAGTTACTGTCGTATCTGCTGCTGAAATGGACAGAATTCTTTCCGGTCATGCCGCAGCCTGATCCACAACCATCATGACCACGACATCAACCCGCAGCTTCACGGTCCGGGGGGCCGTGCGGATGTCACCCGGCGGGGCCGGGGTGGGTTCTGCAACCGCAGGACGACCCCATGCCGACCCGACCGATCCCCGCCCCCGGCACCGCTGACCTCGACACACCGTTGCGCAACCTGTTGCGCGCGCTGAACGGCCAGCCCCGAGAACCAGACTACAACCCGCCCGCTCCCGACCTGGACAAAGAAGTTGTCCGGGAGCGCTCGATTATTAACCAACGGAGGATAGACAATGTTTAGGTGTATCTTCCGGGAACGGGGGATGAAATGAAGGTCCGCCGGATCGATTTCAGTCCCGATGAATGGTTGGCGGGTGCGGCTCGACTCAAGGCTGACCAGCGCGGATGTTACATCACGCTGATCATGATGATTTACTCCAACGGCGAGCCGATACTCGACGACGACAAGGAGCTTTCTCACATCTGTAATTTGACGGTCGAGAAATACAGATCGATCAGAAAAATTCTGATTGAGAAGGGCAAAATCTACATCACCGCAGACGGACGTCTATCCAACCGACGGTGCGAGACCGAACTCGAAAAAGCCAGAAATCGCACCGAAAAGGCGCGGGAAAACGGCGAAAAAGGCGGGAAAAAATCTGGAATTTCCAGGCAAAATCCGGCACAAGTTTTCAATAATATCAATGACTTAATCGAACCGGATGCTTCAATTCGTAGCGAAGCTAACCATCAACCATCAACCATCAACCAATATAACTCAGATGCAGCTTACGCATTTGCCGGGCAGGTGATCCGGCTCAACCAGTCCGATCTCGACCGGTGGAAGGCGACCTATGCCGCCATCCCGGACTTGGCTGCTGAATTGACCGGAATCGATGCTTGGCTGGCCGGGCAGCCGGAATCCAAGCGGTCCCGCTGGTTCCATTCTGTTCCGTCCATGCTGAGCAAGAAGCACCAAGAACGGCTGGAAAAGCAGCCGCGTCCGAGACGCCCCCGTATGCAGGTCTCCGACATGCCAGAATTTCAATTGAACAGCGAGATTTCAGATGACCACGGACCTTAAAACTTTGCCCGAGATCCAGGCCCTGGTCGGCCGGAACTGGTCGCCAGACCTCGAACGGCTGGTGCTGGCCGCCGCCCTGAACCTTTCGGCTGGGTTCGGCGCCACCCTGTCGCGGTGCGACGCCAGCGACTTCTTTGACCCGCTGCACGCGGCGTTGTTCACAGAGATTGCGGATCGGCGGAACGACGGTCTGGTTGTCGATGCGGCGCTGATGCGGGAGGTAGTCGAGAAGCTGGAGGCAGAAGGCTATGATGGCGCTCGCTCCCTGCTTGCCCAGATTGCCGCCCTGCCTGTCTTGCCCGCGAACGTCAAAGGCCATGCCGACGAATTGCGGACCCTCTCCCGCCGGCGGCGATTGATGGAAAGCGCGCTTGCCGCCGTCACCGATGCCGATCGCGCCGATGACGTGGATGGCGTCCTGTCCCATACCATCTCCAGCCTGGAGGCACTTGTGAGCGCCGGGAAGGCCCGCACGCGCGCCGAGGTGTTGCGCAGCGTGGCCGCGCGCCTGGAGAAACCGCCCGTCATTTATCCGACCGGGTTGCCCAGCCTCGACGCTGCCATGGGTGGCGGGCTGGAACCGGGGCGCGTGTATGCATTTGCTGGGAAAGGGAAAAGCGGGAAAAGTCTGTTGGCCGGGACCGTCAGCCATCACCTGAACCAGCGGGGAGTGAAGCACGCATATGTTGCACTAGAAATGGGTGCTGAGGAAATCGAAACCCGCAAAATCGCGCATGACTTAAAAATCAACAGCATGGCGTTACGCGGCCATGTGCACACACAACTTCTCGGCAAGGTCGGTCAGTATTCAATTGAATCCCCTGATAACGTAATATACATCGACATGCCAGAAGGAAAATTCCATAACTTGAAATCTGAAATCATTTCAGCGAAACATAGGCATCGTTGCACAGGTGTAATTTTTGATTACTGGCAGCTAATAGGTGGTCGGGATCGTACTGTATCCGAGGAAGAACATTTGCGATCTGTCGCGCAATGGCTGGCATCCGCCGCAAAACGTCTAAAAATATGGATAATATGTTTAGCACAACTCACCGACGATGGCGAGGCAACTGCTGCAAGCCGGACCGGACTCAACCGAAACTGCGACCAACTGTATTTCATCCGGTCTGAACCGGACAGTCCCGACCGCTGGCTGGAAATGAAGGCGAGCCGCTTCACTCCAGTTGCAGACATTGGTAGCATTAATTGCCCTGCGTTCACTATACAGGCGCCCGGACCGCATTTTCGTGACCTGGGCGCATGACCTTACCCCAAGAAAAGGAAATCATCATGACCATTACCCTGACCTGCCCGCCGAACCTGACCGTCACCGACCTGGAGACAGCCCGGTTCGCGCTGGGACAGCTTGCACTGCACAACCAGAACATCGACCGTGAGACGCTCGACTGCCTGACCCGCTCCTATTTGTTCCTGTCAACCGCCTCAATTTCGCCCCCGCCCGCTGCGTCCTGACGGGCTGGCCGCTGTCGCTGGTGCGGCGACACCCAGACCCGCACCAGCGGCCAAAAAATCGGGGCTATATCGAATATGACAAAAAGCAATGAAAGTGAGGATCGATGAAGTTAAATGACAAAACGTCATAATAATGGTTGACGGCAAGTGAGAGTTGCCTTAGTATTTAATCTTGCAATGACCCCTGAAATGGCCAATACTGACCCTATCCACTGGGGTCGGATATGTTTGGAAGTCTCCGCAAGTTGGTCGGTTTGGAACGGCGCTCTGGTTCTCTGGGAGAACTGGAGCGTCTTCTTTTGGCTGCAAATACAACCGCAGCCGGGATCGCCGTCGGGCCGGAAAGCGCCCTGCAATATCCACCCGTTCTGTCTGCTGTCCGCTTGATCAGCGAAAGCATTGGTCAGCTACCCGTTCATCTTTATTTGAAAAGCGGAGAAGATCGGCAGCGCGCGGACAATCATCCTGTGGAACGGTTGCTGTCAAAGCGCCCTGCGGACTGGATCACACCCACCGAATTCAAGGTATCGCTCACCGTGAGCTTGCTGCTGCATGGTGAAGCATTTGCTTTGATTTCGCGGTCTGGGGATGGGCGGGTGCTGGAACTGGTTCCGGTCCCGAATTCTTGCGTGACCTGCAAAATTGAGCCGGGCGCAGAGCCTGAATATAAAATCGCCCTGGCCGACGGCAGTCAGCAAACCATTGACCGGGATAGAATTTTCCATCTGCGCGGGTTGAGCGCGGCGGGTGGAAAGCCGATTTCTCCGGTGCAGATGGGTCGGGAAGCCATCGCCCTTGGGTTGCAACTTGAGCGACATGCCTGCAACCTCATGCGTCGGGGTGCGCGCCCGGCTGGCACCTTGGAAGTGCCTGGAAAGTTGTCGGATGCCGCCGTTGCCCGGCTGCGTGCAAGTATTCAGAACCTGCACTCCGGTTCCGAAACCGGAAATACCATGGTTCTGGAGGAGGGTAGCAAGTATTCGCCTCTGACGTTCTCCAGCGTGGATCTGCAGTTCCAGGAAATGCGGACGTTCCAGGTTGCGGAAATCAGCCGAATTTTCCGCGTGCCGCTGTCGCTTTTGAGCGAAATGAGCCGGGTAACACATGCGAATGCTGAGAGCCTGGGCAGGCAGTTTCTTTCTTTGACGTTGCTGCCGTACCTTCGTTTGTGGTGTGAAACCATCCAGCGTGACTTGCTGTCAGAAGACGAGCAGGACGACTATTACTGTGAATTTACCACGTCTGCGCTTGAAATGGCGGACCTCAGCGCCCGCGTCGACTCCTATGTGAAAGCCATCGGTGGCGGGCTGATGACCAGCAACGAGGCGCGGGGCCGCGAGAACCTGGCTCCCAAGTCCGGCGGTGACGAATTGCGCCTCCCCTTGAATACCGAGGCAGCGGGGACGGCAAATGGCTGACCAGATGCCGCAGATGGACGTCTCCGCCATGATCGATGAGCAGGCCGCCGCCCTTGGCACCCGGCTGGCCGCCGTCGCGCGCCAAGCGGTCGAGGAAGCCCTGAAACAGGGCTCCCCTGCGACGGTATCCGATATCCTCAACCTGCTGGAATCGCTGACTGAAACGCTGCCCGCCGGCCTGCTGGCGGAGATCGAAAGCGCCTTGCCGGAAATCGCAAGGCAAGCGGTGATTGCCTCTGAGGTGGAAATCGCGGATGCCAGGACGGAGAGCGGGAAGCCATTTTCTCCAGTGAACCCGCCGGCCAGCGGCGATTACCTACCCTGGATCACGACCGCCGTCGGCGCGCTCACCGCATCGCTGCGCAAGCGGGTGGAGCTGACGTCGGTAAAACCGACACCAGCCCCCGCCGATGCCCGGGAACTGACGGCGGAAGTTTTGGCCGAACTGGACGAAGAAATTCGCCTCGCAATTGACTCCCTGGTTGAGACTGCGACCGCTCGCACGGTGAATGAATCGCGGGTGGAGACGTTCCGCCAGAATGCGGATGTTGTTCGGAAAGTCGAAGTCGTCACGGTAAAAGACGCCAAGCGGTCGGAAATATGCACCCATATGAATGGTGCGACCTTCGATCCGAAACGATCTGTTCCTACACCGCCTTATCATAATGGATGCCGCAGTTATCTGAAGGCCATTACTGGTATGAGGCGGAAAAAAGGGGCGACGGAAGCTGAGATTTACCGCCAGAACTGGGCCATATATCGCCGCCTGGAGAGGGAAGCGGAAGGCCGGGCAGATGAATTCTTGGAATTCAGGTTCGCGCCTTCCTCAATCGGAACGGGAACATTTTCGGGGTATGCCATCACCTGGGACCAGATGGATAGCCATCGGACCATGTTTTCCCCTGGCTCCCTGGTGATGCCTGACAATATTCCGATCTTGTGGGCGCATGATCCGGCTCGACCGGTTGGTGTGGTAATGACCGCCAAAGAAGACGAAACCGGGCTGTTCATTTCCGCCAAGCTGTCAGTCGAGACAAGAGACGGTGCCGATGCCTATCAATTCTTGTCCGACAAGGCTGTCACCGGCCTGAGTATTGGATTCCGTCGGCTGGCGGATGAAGCAGTACCAGGCGGACGCCGAATTACACGAGCAGATTTGAAGGAAATCTCGCTCGTTACCGTTCCCTCAAACGAAACAGCCCGGATCACTGAGGTTCGGGCAGCACCCGCCGCAGGCGCGGCACAACAGCAGGAGTCAAGGGCCATGCCCGACAACATCGCGCCGGCGGATACCGGCAAGGACGTCACCGCCCGCGTCACAGCGCTGGAATCAAAGGTCGACGGCATCGCCGCCGCTGTTGACGAAATCAAGGCCAGCGTCATGAAAACGGAAGCCCGCGCGGATCGCCTGGAGGCACGTGGCAGCCGGCTGAACCTGGGTTCGACCCCGGAAGCCGGCGGGGAGACCGAGCGCCGCGCCTTCACCTCCTTCCTTCGTCGCGGTCGTGAGTCGCTGGGGGCGGATGAAATTCGCTCCCTGCGTGTGGCGGACGACACGGCGGGGGGTTATCTGTCCCCTGACCAGTTCGTCGCAGAACTGGTGAAGAATTTGGTCCAGTATTCGCCCATCCGCCAGCTTGCGCGGGTGGCAAATGTGACCAGCGGCAATGTAATTCTGCCGAAGCGCACCGCCGGCACAACTGCCACCTGGGTCGGTGAATTTGAAGAACGCCCCGAAACCCAGCCGGCCTTTGGTCAGAACCAGTATCCGGTTGCTGAATTGGCCGCATACACCGATGTTTCCAACACCCTGTTGGAAGATTCGACCTTCGACATTGCCGCTGAACTGACCAGTGATTTCGCTGAACAATTCGGGAAGGCCGAAGCATCCGCCTTCGTGAACGGCAATGGCGTGTTGAAGCCGCTGGGTTACATGAATAGCCCGGATATCGGTTTCACTGTCAGCGGCTCCGGCTCTGCCATTACTGCTGAATCACTGATCCAGCTCTTTCATGACTTGCCCGCTGCTTATCGTAACGCTGGCACCTGGGTTATGAATTCTCAGGTGCTGGGGACCATTCGCAAGTTGAAAGACCCGGCAACCGGCACATTCCTGTTGATGACAACCGGAATCGGCAACAGCCCGGCAACCACCCTGCTGGGCCGCCCCGTCGTCGAAGCCATTGATATGCCTGATATTTCGGCTGGTTCCTTCCCGGTTATCTTCGGGGATTTCCGCCAAGCGTATCGGATCTTTGACCGGGTGCAACTGAGCGTGCTGCGTGACCCGTATTCGCGCGCAACGAACGGGTTGACGCGGTTCCATGCGCGTCGTCGGGTGGCCGGCGGGGTGAGTAAGGCCGAAGCCGTCCGCAAGTTGAAGATTTCCACGTAATCAAAGCGCGGCGGGGTGATGAAATATTCACCCCGCCCCCGGAAGGATAAAGTCATGCGTGACCTGACCAACAACATCAAGCTGGTGAACGCCCTGCCCCCGCAGGTAATCGCCACCACAACCAGCACTTCGATTATTGATTTGCTGGGGTTCAACAGCGTTGCATTCTCCATTTCCAGCGGCGCAATCACGGATGGCAGTTATGTAGTATCCGCGATGTATGGCGATGCCGCTGATCTGTCCGATGGTGAATTTGTCGGCCCTACTGACTTGTTGGTGTCGATGCCGTCCTTCACTTCCACCGATGACAACAAGGTGAAGAAGGTCGGATTTATTGGCAATCACCGGTACATTCGCCTGACGATTACCCCGACGGGGGCCAGCACCGGCGGGTTGTTCAGCGTGGTCGCCGTGCTGGGTCGCCCGGCAAACGCCCCCGTGGCGTAAGTGATGGGCCGGGGGCCGACCCAACCGGCCCCCGGTCCCCAATTCGGGGGAGTGGAACGTGACTGACAAAGCTGACAACGCCCTTGCAATAGGGCTGATCACAAGTCCCGCATGGGCTTCTGTATTGCAGAACATAAACGTTCTGCTGACGACGATCACCCTTTTGCTTGGTATCGTCTGGGGTGTCGTGCGCTTGTGGTCTTACCTCAGTCGGGACGACAAGGATGGGGGCGACGATGCTTGAAGTCATTGCCACGCCGGCTGCCGATCTGGTGAGCCTGGAGACCGCCAAGACTTACCTGGGGGTCGAGGGGACTGACGACGATGCGGTGCTGTCGTCGCTTATCACCCGCGCCAGTGCGGCCATCGTCTCGTATCTCGGGTTCAATCCGAATGCAGGCGAGTATCGGGAGACCGTCGAGACGCTGGCCGGGCAGCAGTACATCCTGTTGAGCCGCACGCCCGTCACCAGCATCTCCAGCGTGTCGGTGAACAGCGCGGCGCTGTCCTCTGATACGTATCGTTTGGACAGTGCGAGCGGCCTGCTTGCGCGGCTGTCTGGCGGTCGATATCGGGCCTGGGAAAGCCGCAGTGCCGTCGTGGTCGAATACAACGCGGGCTATGCTGAGGTGCCGGCGGATCTGCAGCAGGCTTGCTTGACGCTGGTGAATGCCGCATGGGCAGAACGCGGGAAAGACCCCGCGCTGCGGTCGATTTCCATTGGCAGCATCAATCTCGGGTATTTCGGAGGCGATAACCTGCCCGGCATCAACAGTGTCGCGCCATTGCTTGATACGTATCGCGCCGTCGGGATCGGGTGATGCATCATGTCGTTTCGGCCCCCCACCATCTGCCCTCGGTGCCGCCGCATCCGACCGGCTGGGCAGCGGTGTGGGTGCCAGCCTGAACAGCGCGCGCCGGACCCGCGCAATGCTGAGAGGGCAAAGCCCTACTCGACGCCCGAATGGAAAACGCTGCGGTCGGAGTGGTTGCGGTCGCATCCGATCTGCTGCGCCTGTGGTGCCAAGGCCAGCGTCGTGGATCACATCAAGCCGTGGAAAGGCAACCGTCAAGCATTCCTTGACCGCTCAAATCTGCAATCGCTGTGCAGGTCATGCCACAGCAAGAAGACGGCAAGCAATGATGGCGGCTTTGGGAACCCGACCGAAAAGTTGGGGGGATGTAGCGCCGATGGATCGCCCCTCGATCCAAGTCACCCCTGGTTCTCACCTCCCCGATAACATGGGGAGGGGGGAGCGATTATTTCGTTGGGGGGCCGGATTGCGCGGCGGGGAGCATCGCTTTTGAGATTCAAGAATTGAGCAAATAGGGGTTGAGGATGGCCAGGGGCCGGAAACCAGCACTGAAAGGGGTCGCGGACGGGTTGTCGAAAGCCCCACCGGCCCCTGCGTGGTTGCCCAGTGAAGGGCAAGCTGAGTGGCGCAGGATTTGGCCGGGGTTGGCCGCCCGCCGCACCGTCACGACGTCTGACCTGTCCATGGTCGAAAGTTACTGTCTGGCCGTCGCGCTTGCCAAGCGGGCGCAAGTCCAGATTGCCACTGACGGCGAACTGCTGAAGACTGAATTCGGCCCCAAACGGCACCCATCATTTCAAACCCTGTTTCAGTCGCTCACCGAATCCCGTCGGCTGGCTGCCGAGTTGGGCCTGACCCCGACCAGCCGCAACAAGGCCGGGGCCGCTGTGCCACCCGATGACGATGACCTTGCGGGCGCGGGGATCGACCTGTGAAATATCCCGATACATATCCGACCTGGATTACCGACGGTTCTGAAATAGAAGACCAGATGGGGCACGGTCAAAGGGCGGTCGATTTCCTGAAAATCCTGAAACACCCCAAGTCGAAAGCGCGGGGGCGGCAATTCCAGCTTGCCGATTTTCAGGAACGGATCGTGCGGAAAATTTATGGCCCA
Organism: Azospirillum sp. RU38E; assembly: GCA_943370215.1. Taxonomy (GTDB): domain Bacteria; phylum Pseudomonadota; class Alphaproteobacteria; order Azospirillales; family Azospirillaceae; genus Niveispirillum. Next base: position 37,084 of record CALRQC020000002.1, on the reverse strand, counting down.
CGCCACCCCGATGGCAGGCGGAAGGTGAAGACTGTCTTCCTTCTGTTGGGGCGCGGGGGAAGAAAAACTGCGCTTGGGGCTGGGTTAAGCCTTCTCCATTTCATCGGCCCTGAGAGAAGCCCCGGCGGGCTCGTGCTGAATGCCGCATCGGATCGTGAACAGGCCCGGCTTGCCTTTGAAGAAGCAAAGTCAATTTGCATGGAAGATCCACGGATCGAACGCGCATTGAAGTTTGTGGATTATCGTCACCGCCTGGAGCACCCGAAAAGCGGGACTGTTTTGCGTGCCATTTCTTCGGATGCCGGGCGGCAACATGGCCTGACACCGACCTTTGCCTTGATTGACGAACTGCATATTCATCAAAAGCGTGAGTTGTGGGACGTTATTCGGACGGGGCTGGTGAAAACGCAAGATTCACTTGCCGTTGTTATTACCACGGCGGGCCGGGGGCAGACGAATATTGCCTTCGATATCTTCGATTACGCCTGCAAAGTGGCAAGGGGCGATATCGTTGATGAATCGTTTCTGCCGATCTTGTTCGCCCCCGGTGAGGGTGCGGATTGGCGGGATGAAGAGACCTGGAGGCTGGCAAATCCCGGCCTTTCCGCAGGATTTCCCGATCTGGAGGGCCTGCGCCAGCTTGCCCGCGAGGCAGAACAGAGGCCAGCCGACCGGGAAGCGTTCCGGCAATTGCACTGCAATATCTGGTTGGATTCGAGCGCCGTCCCCTTTGTCGACCCTGCCGTTTATGACGCTTGCGGTGCGGCGGTCGACCTGGAGGCGATGAAGGATTACCCGTGCTGGATCGGTGTCGACCTTTCCAGCGTGTCCGACCTCACCGTCATTGTGTGCTGCTGGAAACTGGACGACGACAGCCTTGCTGTTCATCCCTTCTATTTCTGCCCGGCTGAAAACATCCGCCGGCGGGCCGACCGTGACCGCGTGCCCTACACGGTCTGGGCAGAGCAGGGCCATATCACCCCGACCCCTGGTGAAGTAATCGATCAAGGCGCGGTTGAAGATAAGCTGCGCTCGTTGTGCGATGAATACGACGTTCGAGAAATCGCGTTCGATCCATACTTGGCGCACCAGTTGATGGGCAGCCTGGGTGAAGACGGATTGCCAGTCGTGTCGATGAGGCAAGGCTCATTGACTATGGGGCCGGCCATTCGTGATTTGGAAACTGCCATTGTCGGGGGAACGCTGCGCCACGGTGGCCACCCGATATTGCGCTGGAATTTCTCGAATGTTGTCGTGGAGACCGACAAAGCAGGGTTGAAAGCCTTTTCAAAAGGCAAGGCGCGTGAGAAAATAGACGGAGCAGTTGCAGCGGCCATGGCGGTAAGTCGTGCGATGGCTGGTGAAAGTAACAAGTCAATCTATGACGACGCCGATGCACGCCCTGACGGGCTTCTATTCTTGTGAGGTGGTGCCGTGTCCCTGCTGAATGATGGAAAGCTTGCAAAGACGATTGCAGCCGCATTGGCGAATGTCATGTATCCAATCCAGTTGAAGCGGGTAGTGCCGGGCGGGGGATACGATCCCAGCACCGGCACTGTCGACCCCGGCAGCACCACCATCTACACCGCGCGCGGCATGGTGGATTCATTCTCACCGGCGGAAATCCAGGCCGGCATCGTGAAATCGACCGACAGGAAGGTGACGCTGCTGACCGAGGGGCTGGGGATCACACCGACCCCGGAAACCGACAAGGTGACGGTGGAAGGCGCGGACCTGACCATTGTGTCAGTGACCAGCGATCCCGCCCGCGCGACCTGGACCCTACAGGTGCGCTGATGGAAAAGAACGACGCTGCCCTGGTGCTGGAGGTGCTGACGGCCCTGGAGGCGGGCCAAAGCCCCCGCACAATCCAATCGAAAACCGGCATCCCCAAGCTGATCACATCGCGTATCCGCCGGCTTCACCAGCACGCCCCAACCCTCATGATCCGCGTGGCGACCGGTGAAATGTCCATCACCTCAGCATTCCAAAAAATGAAGGAAAGGCAGGCCCAATATGCCCGTGACACCCCTTCAAACTGACAATGAAGTCACCCCCTTCAAGTCCCGCCGGGACAAAACAGGGGTGCCAGTATTCCGTCACGAGCACCGCCGTATCTTTAATAAAATGGTCCGTGATTCTGGATTTCGATCTGTTCAGAAACTGGCCGATGCGACCGGGTTCAACATCCAGAACTTCTGTTCTTTGTTCGCTAACCACATTTCCTCACACCTGTACCACCCTTTGCGTAGCGCCGTGCTGGAGGCAACTGGCATTGACTTGGATGCACTGGCAATCTCTGCCAATCAGCCGGCTGATATCGCGCCGGGGCCGCTGGAGGATATGCACGATGCTGGCCTGATCACCGACGCAGAGCTGGCCGCCGGCCACCGCCTTGCCGCCGCCGCCAATGGCCGTGACTATTCGGGCCGCGACCCGCTGTCCAGCCTGGTGAGGACATGGCCGAAGGATCTGCAGGCGATGTGGCAGGCCCTGCAATCCGCAGACGCCGAAACCGATCGATGTCGCCCCCGGCTGCCCACCGCCAGCCTGGTCTCCTGGAACGTCTCCGTGCTGCACGAACCGATCGACCTGCGTGAACCCACCGGCCGGGACGCCCTGACCAGCCTGCGAATCGCGCTGCAAACCTTGGAAGGATTCTAAAATGGCTTTCTCTGCTGATATCACCGCCTTCATCAAAAAGGCGCAGGGCAACGCCGATGCCGCCGTCCGCGCCGTTGCGGTCGAGGTGGCGGATAGGGTGATTGATCGGACCCCGGTAGAATCTGGCGCAGCACGCGGGAACTGGACCGGCGGCATCGGTGCGCCCGATCTTGCCAAGACGGGCCGGCTTGATCCCGGTGGGGCCGTCACCCGCGCCGCCGTCGCTGCTGCCCTGGCAAGCGCCAAGGCCGGTGACGTGTTGTATGTGACAAACACCTTGCCCTACATCCTCAATTTGGAGCATGGCAGTTCCAAGCAGGCCCCGACCGGCATGGTGTCGACCACATTGCGGGAGGCTGCCGATATCGTCCGCACCGTGACAGACAAGCTGCCATGAGCCGCTCCCTGATCCGCCGGGCCCTGGAGACGCGGCTGGCCAGCTTCACGCCGGCATGGCCCACCGCCTGGGAAAACGTGCCGTTCACGCCCGCCGCCGGCCAGCCCTGGCAGCGGGCCACGATCCTGTTTTCTGATACTCGGGCGCTGGGAATAGGGCCTGGCAGCCCCGAGCATTGGACGGGGAACCTGCATGTCGTTCTATGGACCCCAGCCGGCCACGGTGCCGCCAGCGCCGAGGCGCGGTTTGAGGCGCTGGCCGGGGGGCGCACGGGCCATTTCCAGCGGGGGCAGGTGCTGGAGGCCAATGGCATCAACGTCACCATCCTGCAGCCCGTCACGCGGCCAGCCCTGACCGGTGAGCCGGAATGGTTTGGCTTGCCCGTCCTGATCCCGTTCACCTGCGTAGTCGGGTAGGTTCCTGCCGGAATCGGCAAAAACCTTTTCCCCCATCCTGGGGAGAAGCCGGAATGACAGTCGGTATTGTCGACGGTCAAAGGGGTCGGTGAAGCGCCGCCCCTTTCGCTCAAGTTTGAGCAAAAGGGTGTCCGCACTCTGGACGCCCATGAATAAACATAGCGAAACGCTATGATTGAATGGGGGTCGCCCGAACCGACACCCCAAGGCCCGTGACATTGCCACGCCCCATGGGGTGAGCGAACCCCTTTCCTACATGATCATCGCCAAGGGTACGCACGATCCGCGCACCCTTGGCGATGGCGTCGGCAGTACCGACGGTATCAAGGTGCTATACGTGGCGAATACAGGGATATCCAGAACGATCACGGAACGGTCGTGACCTGTTGGACGTAGTTGTCTTCACAGCAGCGGAAATCGCACGGCGCTGCTGCGCACGAATATCATCAACAATGCGAGCTGCGTCGGACTCCACCTCAGCACGATCCTTGGGATCGAAACTGTTAAGAAATTGGTCAAGGGTGCGCGGCATCACAAATCTCCTGTCTATGAAATACCATGGCGCTTGGCCCTCGCTTCTGCAATAGGCACATTGGTATCGTACCATCGCTTGTCACTAGCTTTGTTGCCGCCAACCAGCAAAACTGCCTGACGCGCCGGATCAAACGCATAGAGTACACGCCAGGGCTGCCCCTTATGCTGAACTCTCAGCTCCTTCAAATTTGCGACCGCTGACCCCTTGATCGTATCGGACCACGGACGCGGTAGTGTGGGCCCCATCTCCTTTAGCACCAATGCGCCCCGCGCAATGGCCTTTCTTACGTCTAGCGGCTGTTCATCGAGCCACACTTCAAATTCATCGTCGAGAACCACCACCCAAGGCAAAATCCATCACTCCCCACCAGAGTCCAGAGGCACGTCACCTCCGGTAGTGAATTCCGCCCAATCATCCATCAACGCCCGCCGCTTGGCAAACAGGTCGCCGCGCTGATAGGCAGCAACCACCTTATCGCCCTGCGTGTGAGCCAGGGCCGCCTCACAGACTTCGTGCTGATAGTCCGTCTTCTCCGCCGCCCAGGTGCGGAAGGTGGAGCGGAAGCCGTGCGCTGTCGCTTCAACCTTCATTCGGCGCAGAACCGCCGTCGTGGTCATTCCAGAGATGGGGGCCTTTCCACCCTGCCCAGGAAAGCAATATTCGCCGTCACGATCCAGGCGTCGCAGAAGATCCACCGCAGCCGGGCTGAGCGGCACCCGGTGTTCCTGCCGTGCCTTCATGCGGCCGCCTGGAATCACCCACACTGCACCGTCGAGGTCGATTTCATCCCAGCGGGCCCCGATCACTTCGCCCGACCGCGTGGCGGTGAGGATGCACAGTTCAAGAGCCCGTGCGCCCGTTCCCGGCTGCGCCTGTAGCTTTGGCCAGAACGCAGGCATGTCGTCATAGTCCAGCGATGTATGATGCTCCACGGGCGCGACAGCGGCCTTGGAGGGCAATATCAGTTCCAGGTTCCCTTTCCAGCGGGCGGGATTGTCACCCGTGCGATATCCCTTCACCCGTCCATAGTCGAGAATCGCCTCTATGCGCCCCCTGACCCGGCTGGCCGTCTCGGTCTTCTCCGTCCAAAGGGGCTCCACGACACGCAGAACCGCCGCTGTATCAACGTCGCTCACTGCCATGTCGCCAATGATGGGAAAGGCGTAGGTGGACAGCGAGGCGGTCCATTGCGCCTCTGACTTCTCGTTCGACCATTGCGGCGCCATGCTGGCGATGTAATCCAGGGCGCATGTGCTGAATGTCTTCGATTCCAGCACCGCAACGGCATCCTGTGTGCGCCGGGCTTCAATCGGGTCTATGCGTCGAATCACCACGTCCTTGCGCAGCGCAAGCGCTATATCCCGCGCCTCTGCAAGGGAAAGCAGGTCTGCCGATCCCAGACCCATCTCCCGCCGGCGACCGTCGGGGGCGGTGTATCTGAATATCCAGGACCGCGCACCGCTGGCTTTGACCTGGAGATAAAGGCCGTGCCCGTCTGCGAACATGCCGGGAGCTTTCGCCTTCTCCACTTGCTTGGCTGATAAGCCCTTGGCAACCTTTGGCATTCCAACCCCCGTGGGTCTAAAGGTGGGTCTTTTGGTGGAATTGTTTCCATGATTTCCATATGGAAATACTGGCAAATTTCCCGTACCACCATCAGACCCACCATAAGGTGCTGGATTTCGCTGGTCAACGTTGGATCATTCTGGACTGTGCCGGAATAGCAAAAAGGCCAGAACCCCTTGAGGATGCTGGCCTTTTTGGATGCTATTGGACTTGTTTGGACTTGCCTGGAACCGCCTAAAAAAGGCGGATGGCGGAGGGGATGGGATTCGAACCCACGATACCAGTTTCCCGGTATGACGGTTTAGCAAACCGTTGCCTTCAGCCGCTCGGCCACCCCTCCGCACCGTGTTCCGCCGGTCCCTGTCGGTCACCGGCGGCGTCGGTGGAGGGGTGTTTAAGGGTATGAAGCGGGCTTGTCAACGCCTCTGCATCACCCCATTGTAAAAAGATGATCCGCAAGGGCCAGCGGACCAGGCCGGGACGGGGGCGACCCGGCAAAAGCCGCCCAAAAAGGCTGTTTGGCGGGTTTTCCGTCAGCAAATCATGGAGATCGAACAATGTTCGGACATCATGCCCCGGGTCCGGTCATGCCGACCAACCCCATCAGTTCAATAATGATTCGCTCTGGCGGCACGGTGGTGCGCCTTGCCGGGATACTGGGACTGTCGCTGTTGCTGCTGGCAGGCACCGGCGCGCACGCTGCCAGCGCCTGGGATTCGGTGAAATCAGAAAAGGCCCCGCCCCTGCCGAATGAAGGTTTGGTCGAACAGGACCATGATACGTTGGATAAGGTGATGGTTCGGCCCGGTGTTAATCTGGCCAGCTATGGCAAGGTCATGTTGGCGCCCATCGGGCTATCGGTGGAGCGACGATTCGACGAGGTGCTGCTGTCAAACCGTGACCGCGACCACGCAATTGAGTATCTGACTGACAAGCTGAAGTCTGCGATGGGACCAGCCTTGGTGGATCAGGCCGGCGCTGGCGTGCTGAAGCTGGAGATCACCTTTACCGACTATGTGCCGAATCGCGCCTATAATGCCCGTAAGGCCAGCGGCGCGATGGTTGACCGGGTTTATTCCGTCGGCAGTGCCGCCTTCCAAGCCGTTATCCGTGACAGCCAGTCCGGCCAGGTGCTGGCCACAATCGCCGATGCCGATATGGGCCTGCCTTTCCCGGATAATGTAAATACCTACACCTTCTATGGTGATGCCGACCGGTTTAGCAGCCGTTGGGCCAAGCAATTGACCAAATTGCTGGTACCAGCGGCCAGCCGCAGTAGTTGACCTGCTAAATGCCCTTAGATGCAGAAAGGCCCCGGCGGTACCGCCGGGGCCTTTTTTGAATCACATTACGCAGGTGTGGATCAGCCCTTCAGTTTCTGGGCCAGGATCTCATTCACCATCGCCGGATTGGCCTTGCCCTGGCTTGCCTTCATCACCTGACCAACAAAGAAGCCGAACAGCTTGTCCTTGCCAGAGCGATACTCGGCCACCTTGTCAGGGTTGGCCTCCATCACCTGGGCAATCACGGCATCAATGGCGCCAGTATCGGTCACCTGACGCAGCCCCTGCTCATCCACGATCACCGCTGCCGGCTTGCCGGTTTCCAGCATCAGGGCGAACACGTCCTTGGCCAAACGGCCAGAAATGGTGTTGTCCGTAACCAGATCGATCAACCCACCCAGGTTGGCGGCGGAAATCGGCGACTCGCTGATATCCTTACCGGTCTTGTTCAGGGCCCCCAGCAGATCACCAATGACGAAATTGGCTGCCATCTTGGGGTCGCGACCCTTGGCCACTTCCTCATAGAAATCGGCACGCACCCGCTCGGCCACCAGCACCCCGGCATCATACGGGGTCAGCTTGTACTGCTCGATGAAGCGAGCCTTCTTGTCGTCCGGCAGCTCCGGCAGGGTCGCCTTGATCTCGTCGACAAAGCCCTGCTCCAACACCAGCGGCAGCAAGTCCGGATCGGGGAAGTAGCGGTAATCATGCGCCTCTTCCTTAGAGCGCATGGAACGGGTGATGCTCTTGCCCGGATCCCACAACCGGGTTTCCTGCACCACCGTGCCGCCTTCCTCAATCAGTTCCACCTGACGCTGTGCCTCATACTCGATAGCCTGCTGCACATAGCGGATGGAATTGACATTCTTGGTCTCCGTCCGGGTGCCCAGCGGGCCGCCCGGCTTGCGCACCGACACGTTGATGTCGCAGCGCATGGAGCCTTCTTCCATGTTGCCGTCGCAGGTACCGAGATAGCGCAGGATGGTGCGCAGCTTACGCAAGTAAGCCGCCGCCTCTTCCGGTGCCCGCATGTCCGGCTTGGAGACGATTTCCATCAGCGCCACGCCGGCCCGGTTCAGGTCGACATAGGTTTTGGACGGGTGCTGGTCATGCAGCGACTTGCCGGCATCCATTTCCAGATGCAGCCGCTCAATCGCCACTTCCCGCGTAGCACCGTCGGCCAGATCCAGGATGATGGTGCCTTCGCCGACGATCGGCTGCTTGAACTGGCTGATCTGATAGCCGGACGGCAGATCGGCATAGAAATAGTTCTTGCGGTCGAACACGCTGTGCAGGTTGATCTGCGCCTTCAGGCCCAAGCCCGTGCGGACCGCCTGCTCAACGCAATATTCATTGATCACCGGCAGCATACCGGGAAAGCCGGCATCAACGAAGCTCACTTGGCTATTGGGCGCGGCACCGAATTCCGTGGCAGCGCCACTGAACAGCTTCGCCTTGGAAATGACCTGGGCATGAACCTCCAGCCCGATCACAACCTCCCACTCACCCGTCTCGCCCTGAATGCGGTAAGCCATCGTCTCTGCGCTCTGAGTAACGGAAATAGACAAGGTTGTTTTCTGGCGGGATTCGCTGCAAAGGGCAAGGGGCTTGCCACGCTTTATGGCTGTATCAGCGCTGCTGTGATGCCAATCAGACAGATATTTGCACCAGCGAACCCGATGGCAGGGACACGCTACCGGCGCCGGCGGCGTCTTGCAGCATCTGTTCCCCCTCCACCATCTCACGCGAGGCCTGATCCATCTGGGCAGCCGTCCCCGGCCCCGGCTCCCCATCGCGGCGAGCCAATCGCTTCATCTGGTCCAGAATGGAACGGAGCTGGCTCATGCTACCGCGCACATCGTTGTAGAATTCACCAGCCGCCTTGCGTGCCGCTCCTTCCTTGATGATGGCATCACGCTTGGCCTGCAGGTCCGCCTGCGCGGCGTTGGTCGGATTGCTGCCTGGCGTTGTTGCGGTTCCTGCTTTTGCCTCATCAGCCGCCGCTTTATCGCTATCCCCTGAAGCCGCTGCTTTATCGGCATCCCCGGCTGCAGCATCCGCGCCCTTCTCTGCGGTTTCGGCGCTGGTGGGGTTTTCCTCGTCAGCGGCCTGGCTTTCCGCCCCTTCCGTTTTATCCGCAACCGTTTCGGAGGGCTGAGCCTGAACAGGAGTCGCCGCAGCAGAAGCGGCCTGCCCCTTCTCCCCTTGACCTGCGGCAGAGGCAGAGGCAGGCGTTGCACCCGGCTGTGCCGCTGTGGCAGCAGGCGTCGCCGCGGTCGCCGCAGCGGCGGTCTCCCCTTTGGTTTCAGCCCCTGTCGCTACCGTTTGCGCGGCTTCGGCGGTCGGCTTGGCACCCGCAGTGGCCGTTACCGCATCGGTCCCGCCGTAATCCTTTGCAGCCTGCCCAAGCTCTTTGGCCAGTTGGGAAACTTCCCGTGCAATCCGGGCAGCAGCCTTTTTGTCCCCGGAAGCTGCCGCCATCTGAGCCTGTAATTTCAAGGCCTTCAGTTTACGCTTGGCGTCATCTGCCTTGCGCATGGCCGCTTCTTTTTTCGTTTCACCACCACTGGACAGCTTCTCGACCAGGGAATCAGCGTCCTTGCGCATCGCGCGCAGCTTCTCCTGCGTGGCGGGATCGACCATGTCCATGATCGCGGCCGTCGCGGCGTTCTGCGGGGTCTGCTTGTTTGCAGCCCCCGGCTGGTTCCCCGCCTTATCAGCGGTGGCCACCTGTTTCCACGCCGCCTGTGCCTTGGCCTGCAACAGTTTTTGCGTGGCGCCCAGAATGGTGGAAACGCTTCCAGAAAGCGCCATGGTAAAGCCCTCCCCTACGGATCGCGCATGGGAAATCATGCGACCGCCAGGGTGTTTTGTCCAGCAAGAACCTATCTGATACGGGTTACACCCGTACGTCATGCTACTTTCTATCGATACGCACCAGCTTTCCTTCCGGTCCAGGTGCTTCGATCAGCGCGTAGAGCCGACCATCCGGTCCCACCGCCACATCGCGGGTGCGCGGCAGTTCGGCCTCCAACAACCGTTCTGTCGCCACCACCCGCTCTCCTTCCACATCCAGCCGCGCGATACCGCCCGCCAGCAGACCGACAATCAGGTCACCGCGCCAAAAGGGCAGCGCGGCCCCTTCGTAAAAGGTCATGCCCGACAAAGCCAAGGAGGGGACGAAGTAAAGCACGGGCTGCGCCATGCCCTCTTTCTCCGTGCCTTCACCGATCTTCAGCCCCAACCCATAGGTTTTTCCATAGGTGATGACCGGCCAGCCGTAATTGGTCCCGGGCCGGACGATGTTGATCTCGTCCCCACCCTGCGGCCCGTGTTCGCTTTCCCAGATCAAACCGCTGCCCGGCTGGGTGGCCAGCCCCTGGGGGTTACGATTGCCATAGGTGAATATCTCCGGCAGGGCATCAGACCGGCCGACAAAGGGGTTATCGGCCGGCACCGTGCCGTCGCGTTCCAGGCGGAATATCTTACCCGCTGCATCCAGCAGATCTTGCGCCCGATCCTGCTGTCCCCGTTCCCCGATACCAAAATAGAGCCGTCCCTGTGGATCAAAGGCGAAACGGCTGCCAAAATGCAGCCGGCTGTTCACCAGACTGCCACGGTACAACACCTTCATATCGGTAAAGGCCGTTCCATCATCGGTGAACCGGGCAACCACTGTGCGGTTGCCCTTATCCTGGTCACGCGGTTTGGCGTCAGGGCCCTTCTCCCCCTTCTCCATGAAGGAGAGATAGATATAACGATTGCTGGCATAATCGGGATCCAGCGCGATATCCAACAGACCGCCCTGGCCGAATTCCTCGATTACCGGCAAGCCCTTGACCGGCTCTGGCAGCAGCTTGCCATCCTTGATGGTCCGCACATGCCCTGTCCGCTCCGTCACCAGAATGCGGCCATCGGGGGTGAAGGCGATGGCCCAAGGTGTGTCCAATCCCTCTGCAACGACGGTCACCTTCACGTCATGCCGGGCCTTGGGGGCTGGAAAACTGGCGAATTCCTGCGGGGCTGCCGAAGCGTTAAGGGTGAAGAAGGCAAGAGTACTGCCAAGCAAGGCGGCGCGGATGAACATCGGGGTTCCGTCTCCGGCTGGATTATGGTTGCTGCCCTAAATGGGGGGCACGCGGCAGCTCACCAAGGGGGGATCGCCAGATTGCTCTCCCCCTGCTGTTCAGGGGGGTGAAGGGCGGCCAGATGGCAGCGCGAACGGTGCCCATATGTGACGCAAAGGCAACCAGTTTCCCCTTTCGTCAAGTCTTCATAAATTGCCCCCTTCCCAAAGCCCCCCGAACTGGCGCATAAAAAAGTGCAAACTCATAGGAGCTTGCACAGTGAACTCACCCAAAAATTTTGAAACTGACCATTCGGTGGAGAGCTTCACCGACGCCGAAGCCGCTTATGCCCGTGTTCGGGCACTCTATGATGAGGCAGTGGCGTTTCTGCGTGGGCGGTTTTCTGCCTTCGCGCATGGGGAGGATCTGGGTGGCCGCGTCCGCGCCTGCTACCCCTTCGTTCAAGTCCGTATCGATAGCGAACCCCGCGTTGACAGCCGCCTGTCCTATGGTTTTGTTCATGGCATGGGTACTTTCCGCACCACGGTCACGCGGCCTGATCTGTTCGACCATTACCTACAGCACCAATTCTCCCTGCTCCTGAAAAACCACGCGGTTCCGTTGGAAGTGGGGATCAGCGACACGCCGATCCCCATCCAGTTCGCCTATCCGGAGGGGATGCATGTCGAAGGCGATCTGACGCCGGAGCGGCTGTATCAACTACGCGATTATTTCGACCTGCCCGATCTGGTCTATATGGATGACAGCATCGTCAACGGTACCCACATGGTACCAGCAGGTAGCCCACGCCCGTTGGCCCTGTTCACCGCTCCGCGTGTGGATTACAGCCTCCACCGGCTGAAACATTACACGGCCACCAAGCCGGACCATTTCCAGAACTACGTCTTGTTCACCAACTATCAGTTCTATATCGACGAATTCGTGCGGCGCGGGCTGGAGATCATGGAACCGTCGGACGATCCGGCGACCCAGCATTATCGCAGCCAGTATGAAGCGTTTGTGGAGCCGGGTGACCATGTGACCTGGAACCAGCACCTGTTCCCCGGCAAGGAATGCGACGGCACCAAGGTGGCCCGCCTGCCGCAGATGCCGGCCTACCATCTGAAGCGCAAGGACGGGAACGGCATCACCATCGTCAATATCGGAGTCGGGCCTTCCAACGCCAAAACGATCAGCGACCATATCGCCGTGCTGCGCCCGCATGTCTGGCTGATGCTGGGCCATTGCGCCGGCCTGCGCGATACCCAGCGTCTGGGTGATTACGCGCTGGCCCATGGCTATGTGCGTGAAGATAAGGTGCTGGATGCCGATCTGCCCACCTGGGTGCCGATCCCGGCCCTGGCAGAGGTGCAAGTGGCCTTGGAAGGGGCGGTGGAGAAGGTGACGGGCCTGAAGGGCTGGGAACTGAAATCCATCATGCGCACCGGCACCGTCGCCACCATCGACAATCGCAATTGGGAACTGCGCGACCATAGCGAGCCAGTACAGCGGTTCAGCCAATCCCGCGCCATCGCGCTGGATATGGAATCCGCCACGGTGGCTGCCAATGGTTTCCGCTTCCGCGTTCCCTACGGCACCTTGCTCTGCGTGTCGGACAAGCCATTGCACGGGGAACTGAAGCTGCCCGGCATGGCCAACCATTTCTACCGTGCCCGTGTGGACCAGCATCTGGCCATCGGCATGTTGGCAATGGAAATCATGCGGGATTACGGGCTGGCCCGCCTGCATAGCCGCAAGCTGCGCAGCTTCGCCGAGGCTGCTTTCCAGTAAATGAGGAAGGGGCCCGTTCCCGCGGGAGGAACAGGCCCCTTTCTTCCAAATGGCCCACGGATGTGGACCGCAGGATGGTGGATATGGGAACCGCTCTGGATGGCAGTCCAGTAACGGCTGTTATCCCACCCGTACCGCCCTGTTGGCCTTCTTGATCATATACATGGCAGCGTCCGCCCGGCGAATGACATCTTCTTCCCGGTCATTGGCACCATAGGCTTCCACACCAAAACTGGCGCGCAACGGCAAATCCAGCATCTGCCAGCGGCAGCTCAGTTCATTGAAGCGACGAGACAGCGCGTCAGCCCGCTGGGTACCCTGGAATGCTTCAACATCGGTGAGCAGTACGGCGAACTCGTCTCCCCCGAACCGGGCGACCACGTCGTGGGCACGCACATTATCGGCCAAAGCACGGCCTACTTGGCGCAGATACTGATCGCCGCACAGATGACCATGGATATCGTTGACGGCCTTGAACCCATCCAGATCGACGATCACCAATACCCCGCCCTTGCCGCTGCGACGCGCGCTGGCCAGCTCCCGGCGGAACGCGTCGACAAAGCCGCGACGGTTCGGCAGCCCGGTCAGTTCATCCGTCATGGCCAGCGCTTCCAGATGATCGATACGCTGCTTCTGTTCAGCGATGCGGACCTCTGCCGCACGGAGCCGCAGCAAGGTATCCTGAAGCAGCTTTCCATAGGCAGCCTCATCCAAAGGAAGCGTGCCTTGCTGGGGCAGGCGCCGTGGTGCCGGGAAGGGCAGCCCGCGCTCAACACCAACCGCCAAGCCAAGGGCGGGAGCCGCAAGCGGAGCGGCGAGGTTGGTTTCAAGCAAGGTCATCGGTCAGCTCCAATGAGCAGAAACAGAGGTTGCTCATAAAACAGCAACCAACATGCCAACCGGCCTTCCATGTCAAATCAGTGACTTATGGCGATGCTCCTTTGGCCGTTCGCGCCCACCGGCAAATTCTGCACACTGGCGGACGCTAGAAACCGGCAGAAGTTGCCGCCCCCTCCCTTAGACCCATCCCTAGGAAAGTCCATTGCAGCGCACTGCTGCAAAGCGCAAGATGAGGGCCCCTAACCGTTCCAAGGGTTGACCTGCAACGTGTCCGCTCTCCTCGTCGCCCCCCGTTCCGCCCGTCGCCGTTCCGTTGCCCTGCTGCTATCGCTGCTGATGTTGGGTGGTGCCATCGCCCCCGCGGGGGCCGGCACAGGCAACATTGCGCCACACAAGGCGACCTATAAGTTGAGCCTGGATCATGCCCGCCTGCAAAGCGGTGTATCTGATGTCAACGGGCAGATGAGCTTCTCCTTTAACGATGCCTGCGATGGCTGGACCATCAACCAGCGTTTCCAGGTAAAATTCTCCTATAGCGAGGGGGAAGACACAGAACTGGTCACCAACTATGCGACGTGGGAAGCAAAGGATGGCTCAGCCTATCGCTTTAACGTGCGCAAGCTGGTGAATGGGGAGGTGGATGAGGAACTGTCCGGCGGCGCCAACCTGGACAAGGCAAAGGGCGGCAGCGCCCGTTATGATAAGCCGGAATCCAAGACGGTGCCGCTGAAGCCCGGCACCATGTTTCCGTCAGCCCATACGTTGCGGGTGCTGGCGCAGGTCGGCACTGATGACAATCTGTTCTCCGTACCCATTTTCGATGGGGCGGAAGCGGAAGGCGCCAGCCAGGTGAACACGATCCTCGGCAAGCTGCGCCCCCCCGCCCCGACACAGACGAAGGTGAAGGATAAGGATCTGCTGGCCGCCAAGGCGTGGCAGGTGTCGCTGGCCTTCTTCCCCACCGCGCCGGGGGAAGCACTGCCGGAATATGAAACCAGCATGGAACTGCTGGAGAATGGTATCATGCGCTCCATGCTGGTCGATTACGGCGACTTCCGGGTACGGATGGAACTGGAGAGCCTGGAGAAGGTACCAAGCCCGGCCTGTTAATGCATAATGCAATGCTATTAGCAAAGAGCTAGCATCTTGGAAGTCATTGCAATATGCAACAGCATCCTAGGAAATCAGCGAGTGATGGCTGATTTCCTTGCTCTTTTTGTCCCTATTACCACCCAGCAGCGTTGGCATGGTGTTTGCTGAATTCCTGATACCGGCATAGAGACCGGATAAGGCCGAAAAGGCCACCAGGAACCGAGGTAGTACCCGTGACCCGCTTTGTGACCGCGAAGGCCATCGCCTTCATCGCCATCCTGTTGCCCGTTCTGTTCGGCGTCGTCGGCGCGGCCTCTGGCCACAGCCTGAAGCTGCGCGGCAAGATGGAAACGGTGTGCGAGCTGAAGATCAACGATCTGGCGCGTGGCCTGGACCTGGGCAAGGGTGAATCCTCTGTCACCGTCGGCACGGTGAATGAGCAGTGCAATCAGTTCGGCTTTGTTGTCGGTATCAGCTCGGCCAATCGCGGTGCGCTGGTGGATCAGCGGGGCAGCCGCATCCCTTATCAGGTGCAATATGATGGGTCCGGCCTGCTGTCGTTGAGCGGGGAATGGATGTGGCTGCGTTTCTGGCCCAGCGTTGGGGACAATAACAAGGATTTGCGGGTGACGGTGCCCGCCCGCCCCCAGGCCACCGCCGGTGATTACAGCGACACCATCATGATCACCATCGCCGCCCTTTAAGAAGAAAGGCCGCCGGATCGCCCCGGCGGACTTTGCTTTACCCGTGACGCGGAACCCCGATCAGGCAGCCGCCGTGGTCACCTGCTTGTTCTGCTCCCGCGTCTTCAACAGACGGATTTCGGGGAAATCCTCCTGCGCACGGTTCAACTGCCAGCCATTGCGCGCCAGATAGACCAGCGCGCCATCATGGTCTTCCGCCATGTCGGCGCGGCGGCTGTCAATGAAGGCTTTCAGTTTCACCGGATCGTCGCATTCCACCCAGCGGGCGGCATCATAACCCGCCGTCTCAAACCGGGCCTTCATGCCATATTCAGCCTCAATGCGTGATGCCAACACCTCGAACTGAAGCTGACCGACGACGCCGACCACCCAGTCGGCACCAACGATCGGCTTGAACACCTGGGACGCACCTTCCTCGGCGAAATGCTCCAGCGCCTTGCGCAGATGCTTCACCTTCATCGGGTCATCCAGGCGCACACGCTGCAACAGTTCCGGCGCGAAGCTGGGCACGCCGGTGAAGCGCAAATCCTCGCCTTCCGTCAGCGTGTCGCCGATGCGCAGCGTACCATGGTTGGGAATGCCGATAATATCGCCGGGAAAAGCATCTTCCGCCAGTTCCCGGTCACGCGCCAGAAACAGCACGGCATTATTGACCGCCAGCAGCTTGCCCGACCGCATATGCTTCAGCTTGGTGCCACGCTTGAAATGGCCGGAGCAGAGGCGGAAAAACGCGATACGGTCACGGTGGTTGGGGTCCATATTGGCCTGGACCTTGAACACAAAGCCGGTCACCTTGCCTTCATCGGGCTCCACTTCACGGCCATCGGCCTTCTGCGGGCGCGGCGGCGGGGCATATTCGGCCAGCCCCAGCAGCAATTCGCGCACGCCAAAATTATTGATGGCGGAACCGAAGAAGACCGGCGTCTGGTGGCCTTCGCGGTAGGTTTCCCTGTTGAAGGGCGGGCAAAGCTCCCGCACCATCATCACATCCTCGCGCAGCTTGGCCGCCTGATCGGCGGGGATCAACTGGTCGATCTTGGGATCGTCGATACCGTTGCATTCAATGCCGTCGGTCGCCACATCACCGGAACGGCGATCCATCAGGATCAGCCGGTCGCGGATCAAATCATAACAACCCCGGAAATCGGAGCCGGAACCGATGGGCCAGGAGGCCGGCGTCACTTCAAGCTGCAGGTCGCGCTCCACCTCATCCATCAGCTCGAACGGGTCGCGCGCATCGCGGTCCATCTTGTTGACGAAGGTGATGATGGGCACGTCGCGCATCCGGCACACCTCGAACAGCTTGCGCGTCTGTGCCTCGATGCCCTTGGCGGCGTCAATCACCATGACGGCGCTGTCCACGGCGGTCAGCGTGCGATAGGTATCTTCGGAGAAATCCTCGTGGCCTGGTGTATCCACCAGGTTGAAGGTACGGCCGGCATAATCGAAATTCATCACCGACGCGGTGACGGAGATGCCGCGCTCCCGCTCCACCTTCATCCAGTCCGAGCGGGCGCGCCGCTGCTCCCCGCGCGCCTTCACGGCACCCGCCATCTGGATGGCGCCACCGAACAGCAGCAGCTTTTCCGTCAACGTCGTCTTACCCGCGTCAGGGTGGGCGATGATGGCAAAGGTGCGGCGCTTGGCGACTTCTTCTTCAAGGATATTGGCGGGCATGGACGATACTCTGCTGCTTGGAATGCGGCGTGCCGGGTGACTTAACGGAACCCTGGCCGGGCAGGCAATGAAAAACCCCTCCCCCGCTGGCAGGCGGGAGAGGGGGAGAACTTACAACAGATCAGCCCTGACGGAACGGGCGGCGCGTGGCAGCACCGGCACCGGCTTCCCGGGCCTCACCACGGCGTTCGCCGCGGAATTCCCGCCGGCCTTCGCCACCAGCGTTACCACCCTGGTCGCGGAAATCGGCACGGCCTTCACCACCATGGCCGTGCGGACGGCCCTTGCTGGCATGGGGCTTGTAGGGGTTGGTCTTGTGCGGGTGCGGACCACGGGCCGGACGCTCACCAGCCACCTCACCGCCCACCGGGGCGGCATCGGGGGACCAGCCACGGCGTTCACCGCCATGATGCGGACGGTCGCCATGCTGTTCGTGCTGGCGGGGCTGATGGCCTTCGCCGGCCGGACGCTCACCGCCTGCGGCGAAACGGTCCTCGCGGCGCTCACCGTTCCAGCCACCTTGGCCGCCCTGTTCGCCTTCACGGCGCGGGCCACCACGATAGCCGCCGCCCTGGCCATAGCCACCGCGATTGCCACCGAAGGACTTGCCGCCACCGCCATAGCCGCCCTTGCCGAACGGCTTGCCACCGGCACCGGCGGGACGGAACTTGCGCTCCTGCTCCGGCATCGGCTCCAGGCCCGGCAGGGTGGTCTGCACATGCGGCTGACCGGTGTACTGTTCAATCGCACGGACCAGATTGCGGTCCTGGCGGGTGAACAGGCTGTAGGAAATGCCGGTGGCGCCAGCGCGGCCGGTACGGCCGATGCGGTGGACATAATCCTCCGCCACGCGCGGCAGGTCGAAATTGATGACGTGGCTGATGTCGGAAATATCAATGCCGCGGGCAGCCACATCCGTGGCGACCAGAACATTGATGCGGCCATCACGCATCCACTGCACCACGCGGTTACGCTCGCGCTGCTGCATGTCGCCATGCAGCGGCATGGCGCGGTGGCCCTTGTCGGAAAGCTGATCGGCCATCACATCGCAATCGGCCTTGGTGGCCATAAACACGATGCCCTTGCCGAAAGCCTCATCCTCCAGCAGGCGGGCCAGCAGCTTGTGCTTATGGTCCAACCCGTCGGCGCGCAGCCAATGCTGGGTGATGGAAATGTTGGTGACGGTCTTGCCGGCCACGTCCACGCGGACGGGATCCTTGGTCAGGCTGCTGGCCAGCTTTTCCGCCGTGCGGTCCAGCGTGGCGGTGAACAGCATGGTCTGGCGGGCTTCCGGGCAGGCACCGGCAATCTGCTCCACCGCATCGCGGAAGCCCATGTCCAGCATCCGGTCGGCTTCGTCCAGCACCAGCATTTCAACGCAGCTAAGATCGACCTTGCCATTTTCCAGATGGTCGATCAGGCGGCCCGGCGTGGCGACGATCAGGTCGGCGCGGCGGCGCAGCATTTCGATCTGGGCGCGATAGGGCATACCGCCCAGCACCGAACCGGTCTGGATACGGCCAAACTTGGACAGGATGCGCACCTGATCCAGCACCTGGGTGGCCAGTTCGCGGGTCGGCGTCAGCACCAGGACGCGCGGGCCCCAGGAACCGGCATCACGCGGGGTGGCGGCGATACGGGCCAGCGCCGGCAGCACGAAGGCCGCGGTCTTGCCGGTACCGGTATTGGCCGACGCCACAACGTCGCGGCCTTCCAGGGCTGCCGGAATGGCCTGGGCCTGAATGGGGGTGGGATTGACATAACCCAGTTCTTCCACGGCCTGCAGCAGGGTGGACGGAAGGGCGAGTTCGGCAAAGGTAATGGTCACGGTCAAAGCGATATCTTCTCAAGCAGACGACCCAAGGCTTCGCCCACCGCCGCAATCAAGCGGCGGGGCACGGGCAAAGCGCAAAGGCTGCGGGATGCCGGACTTTGCGGCACCAACGCGATTGCGCATGAGCGGCTTGACTTGTTCGGAGAGCGAAGGGGGCAGCCATCCACCGGGGATGGGCACCT
This sequence comes from Azospirillum sp. RU38E, assembly GCA_943370215.1. Taxonomy (GTDB): domain Bacteria; phylum Pseudomonadota; class Alphaproteobacteria; order Azospirillales; family Azospirillaceae; genus Niveispirillum. The sequence continues at coordinate 18,036 of CALRQC020000002.1, read as the reverse complement.
TGAAACGACCCGACTCAATCTCGGGGCGTTCAATAGGGCGGCACATAGGTCCGCCGGGGCCCCTCAGCCACTCGGTGATGGCGGATAGATAGGGGCATTGCCGCCGCAACGCCAGACAATTCCACCACAGGGCTGGGCAGCGCCCGGCGCAGGGCGTGGCCTGTCAGATATGCTGATAAATCTCTTCCAGGGAAATTTCAGCGCCCAGGCTGGTCAATGGCAGGGTGGCATCGGCGATGAAGTCGCGCTGCAGCCAGCCCTGCGGCACCCGGCTGACCAGTTGCACCCTGCGTTCATCGGACCAGACCAGCAGCACGTCGCGCAGCGTTTCGATGAACTGATAATCATGCAGCTTGCGGCCACGGTCATGGTCCATGGTGCCGTCCGACAAGACCTCCACCAGCAGACAGGGTGGGGTGCCGTCCCCCACCTTGCCGCCGCAGATCACCGCAATGTCGGCCTGATAATAATTGCGCTGCGGGCGGTTGGGCGGGCGGTTGGGCGGGCGGATGCCGGCTTCCACCGCAACGCGGCAGCCGGCGGGCAGCCCCCGCCGCAGCGCCGCCACCAGATTGCCGACAATAACGGAATGTGCCTCTGACGGCGGGGCCATTGCGACCGGGTGCCCATCGACCAGTTCATGGCGCGTATCGGTACCCGCCCCCCAGGTCAGGAAGGTTTCAACATCCATCAGCGCCTGTGCCGCATCACCTGCCATGCCGATCCCTTTCCAGGCCGGGGCCTGTCAGGATGATGATACCGCCTACGCCCCTGATCAAGCCCATGGCTGATTGAAGGGCCGGCCTGTTGCACTATACTCCGCCAGCGTTTCGCCTGAAGGGCGAAGGAAACGGAGGTTCCATGCACCAGACCGACGCCGAAGCCCAGTGCCTGCTGGGTGCTGTCAACACCCCCCTGACCCGCCGGATGTTTGCCGTGACCAGCCTTGCCACCGGATTCGCCCTGTCCACCTTGCCCGTCTCCGCCCAGACCATCACCACGCCCGCCGACGGGCTGCTGGCAGGTGAGGTGAAAATCCCCGTGGGCGACGGCGAACTGCCCGCCTATCGCGCCCAGCCGGCGGGCAAGGGCCCGTTCCCGGTGGTGCTGGTGGTGCAGGAAATTTTCGGGGTGCATGAACATATCAAGGATGTCTGCCGCCGCTTCGCCCGGCAAGGCTATCTGGCCATCGCGCCGGAACTTTATGCCCGCCAGGGCAATCCCGCCGGGATCAGCGACATTCAGGCCCTGATCAAGGATATCGTCAACAATGTGCCCGATGCGCAGGTGATGGCCGACCTGGACAGCACCGTCGCCTGGGCCAAGGCCAATGGCGGCGATACGGCGCGGCTGGGGGTGACCGGTTTCTGCTGGGGCGGGCGCATCACTTGGCTTTATGCCACCCACAATCCGGCCGTGAAGGCCGGTGTTGCCTGGTATGGCCGGCTGGTCACGCCGGGGACGGCGCTGCAGCCCATGGTGCCGGTGGATCTTGTGCAGAAGCTGAATGCCCCGGTGCTGGGGCTTTATGGCGGCAAGGATAGCGGCATCCCGCTGGAGGATGTGGAACGGATGCGCGCCGCCCTGAAGGCGGCGGGCAAAACCAGCAGCGACATCCATGTCTATCCCGAAGCACCGCACGGCTTTTATGCCGATTACCGGCCCAGCTATCGCCCGGAAGAGGCGGCGGACGCCTGGAAACGCTGCATCGGCTGGTTCAAGGCCAACAATATCAGCGGCATGAAATCATGACCGATGGTCACGCTTTCATGCCCCTCAATCGCCGGCGCCAGCATCCGCTGGCTTGGCTACGCGGCATGGGCCGCGCGGCGGCGGTCGCCGCCGTACCAACGGTCATGAATGATGACCGTTGGTATAAGGTCGGGTAATCATGCCACCCTTTCTGGCGGCCATCGCCCTGGTGCTGTTCTGCCAGTTGCTGGGGGAGGCGCTGGCGCGGGCCAGTACCCTGCCTTTGCCGGGCCCGGTGCTGGGGGCGGTGCTGCTGTTCGCGCTGATCGTCTGGCGCGGCGGGCCGGGGGAGGCGTTGCGCAGCTTCGCCGACGGCCTGCTGCGCCATCTTTCCCTGCTGTTCGTGCCGGCGGGGGTGGGGCTGATTCAGCATCTGGACCGGCTGGCCGCGGAATGGCTGGCCGTGGGGGTGGCGCTGGTCGGCTCCACCATCCTGACCCTGCTGGTCACCGGGGGGGTCTTCACCCTGGTGGCACGCTGGCAGGAAAGGCGGCGGGGGAACATATCGTCATGAATCTCTGGGTCTATCTGGCGACCACGCCGCTTTTCTGGCTGACCGCGACGATTCTGGCCTTTCTGGTCGCTGGCTGGGTGCATGAAAAGGCCGGACGGCCGCCCTGGGCCAACCCGGTAGCGCTGTCCATCCTGCTGCTGATGGGGGTGTTGTTCGCCACCCGCACCCCCTACCCCACCTATTTTGCCGGCGCCCAGTTCGTGCATTTCATGCTGGGGCCGGCAACCGTCTGTCTGGCCGTGCCGTTCTGGACACACCGGCATGATGTGCGGGCCATGGCCCTGCCGCTGCTAGCCGCCATCCTGGCCGGTGTGGTCACGGCGATCAGCAGTGCGGTGGGGCTGGCCTGGTGGCTGGGGGCAGATCGGCTGACCGTCGCCTCCATCGTGCCGAAATCGGTGACGGCACCCGTGGCCATGGGCATTGCCGAACAGATCGGCGGCCTGCCCTCGCTCACCGCCGCCCTGGTGCTGGGCACCGGCATCCTGGGGGCCATGATCGGCCCCGGTGTGCTGCGGCTGGCGGGCCTGCGCGACCCGCGCGCCATGGGCACGGCCATGGGCTGCGCCTCCCACGGTATCGCCACGGCTGCCGCCTTCCAGATCGATCCCAAGGCTGGAACCTATGGCGGCATCGCCATGGCCTTGTCCGGCCTGTTGACGGCGGTGCTGGTATCGCTGGCGGTGTTGGTGATGGGTTAGCGTCAAAGCATTGGCGCAACGAAAATCAAGATCCGCACCTCTACCATGGGGTGCATTTTTCTGTTTTCCTCAATTTTCTCTCATGACACACTGTTTCTTACAAACCACCCCTTAAACCACCGCAAGACAGGGGAAGCCAAATGATAAATACAAGTATGATCATCACAGAAGAGAACAAACAATCTGGCGAAACTTTACCAAAATACGGAAAAAATCGACGATCTCTTATCGTCGGGATTTTTGCAAGTTTCGCCACCCTCTCCGTAACTCTTTCCGTCCCGCAGACGGAAGCGAAGCAACCCTCTCGACAGCCACGGCCACAACGGCAGCCACGGCAGCCACGGCAGCCACGGCAGCCACGACCTCCAAACCGAGTCCAAAAAGGCCTCAAGTGGTTCTTTGATCACAACAAAAGAAAGCCACGATAGTATCAGTACCACTGCAACGACCGGTCTTTTACCCAAGTCCCGCCAAGCAGATCAGCCCCGGCACCGGCTGGCCCCGGTCGGTGCGGGTGCTGTGATGGTGCAGCGTCAGAATGGTGAAGCCAGCCTGCGCCAGGGCCTGCCGCACATGCCCCTCCGCATGGGCGAAGCGGCGGCCTTCATGCAGCAGGAAACCATCCGCCTGGTCCACCCGTTCGCAGGTAAAGGCAAACAACCCGCCCGGCCGCAGAACAGTGGCCGCCGCCGCCATCACCGGCAGCAGATCGCCCAGATAAACCAGCACATCGGCTGCCAACAGCAGGTCGGCGCTGCCAGGACGCTGCGACAGACCCTCCACCAGTTCGCCCACCCACAGCTCATCATAAATGTCACGGGCACGGGCCTTCTCCACCATGCGGGGGGACAGGTCGAATCCGGCGAGACGGCTGGCCATGTCCCGCACGGCCAGCCCCGCCAGCCCGGTGCCGCAGCCGGCATCCAGCACATCCCGTCCCCCACTGACGCCATGTTCATCCAGCAGGGCCCGCAATGCCCCCGGCGCGTCATAATGCAGGCGGCCGACCAGTTCGCGGTCAAACCGGTCAGCATAAGTGTCGAACAGCGCGCGCACGAAGGTGGTCGGCAGATCGGCCGGAGCATCGGCCGCCGCAAGCTGATCCAGCAGCACCTGGGCCCCCGCCACATCATCGGGGTCCAGTTCCAGCGCCCGGCGCAGGCTGCTGGCCGCTTTGGCCGGTTCGGCCAGGGCCAGCCAGCCGCGCGCCTGGGCCACGATGGCAAAGGGCAGCGCTGGATCCGCCGGATGAGCCTGGGCCAGGGCGGCAGCCAGGGCCTCCACCGCGGGCAGGGGTTCCCCCGCACTGGTCAGCAGATCGGCAATATCGGTCAGCGACTCCAGATCATAGGGGGCCAGAAAGATCGCCTCGCGGGCATGAGAAACCGCCGGGTCATTCTCACCCGCCTCCAGGCACAGGCGGGCCATATGGCGATGGGCGGTCGGATCGTCACCACGCAGGGCCAGAATCGCTGCACAGAAGCGCTGTGCCTCCCCGCGCCTTTCCGGCAACTGCATCAAGGCTGACAGGCAGGCCCGCCGCCACGGCCCATGGCCGGGGTCATCGGCCAGCGCGCGGGTGAACAGGGCGACGGCCTGTTCATGTTCTCCCTCTTCGGCCCTTAATTCAGCCAGCAGGCCGGCGATCTCTCCCCCTGCCCCCTGTTCTGTTGCCTGATACAGGATGGCGATGGCGCCGCCGCGATCTCCCTGGTCAAGCAGTTCGAAGGCGCGCGCGAGGGTGTTTGTCATGATCGTCTTGTGGGCAGGAAGGGCGAATGGCGGTGCTATATCACGCCGTTTTTCCGGCGAGAGCCGGCAGCCCACGCTGGGCAGACCCAGCCCTTTTGCCGAAAAGGAGTCCTTTCTGTGCTTTTGCCGCACCAGTGAGAGTTTTTTCTGGTTGACCCAATGCGCGGCTTCTGGGATTGATATGCGGCCGGCGCATGGTGCCGGTGTTTGATATAGGGAGCGGTCACCGCATTTCGTAACGGTGGCCTGATTGCGGCGCCCGCGCACAAGCGGGCACATGGCGGAAAGAACCGGATTGGCCGGACCTGACGCCACCAACGGACCGGAGCCTGGGATGACCGATACGACGATGCGTGAGCACCGCAAGGCCAAGCCCAGCCGATTTGCGTCCGGTCGCCTGCTCTCCCGTATCGCCGCTGGTGCCTTTGCCGTTATCGGTGTCGGCCTTGTCGCTGGTCAGGCTCATGCCGGCTGCACTGACAATATTCTGGCCGCTGAAAAGGAATTCAACATTCCCAAGGGAATGTTGCTGGCTGTCTCTCTGGTGGAGAGCGGTGGTGGTGGCACGCCCAGCCCCTTCATCATGAACGTGCGCGGCCGTGCCGTGTTCCCGGGGAATGAGACGGAAGCCGCCCGTTACCTGCGTGACAGCAAGGGCAATCTGCGCGACGGCGTTTTCGCCGGCTGTATGCAGCTCTCGCTGGCCCATCACAAGCAGGCCTTCCGCCCGGTTGAAAAGATCGTCAATCCGGAAGCCAATGTCCGCTACGCCGCCCGTTATCTGGTGCAATTGCGCCAAGAGGTGGGGAGCTGGGCCGGCGCTGTTGCTCGTTATAATGGTTCCGCCGGCTTCAAGGCCGCAGCCTACCAGTGCAAGGTGCAGCGCCAGTTGGTGAACCTGGGTGCGGAACAGAGCGCTTCCCTGATCGATGCCCGCAATTGCGGCGACACCGATGCCCCGTCGATTGCGCCGCGCACCCGTCGCGCCTTCGAACAGCACGGCAATACGCCGGTCGGTTGATCGGCTGTTTTGCATCTGACCAATGGACAAGGCCCGGCAGTGACATCGCTGCCGGGCCTTGTTGTTTTTACCCCTCACAGCAGGCGGGGTTGCGTCGCTTTACCGGCACCCGGCAGCAGTTCCGGCACGGCTTCGGCCAGCATGTCGCCGGCGGCCTCATCCAGCAGCGCATCCAGGGCGCTGCCATAGACCTGTTCGCGCCCGATCTCCAGCAACACCGGCACCGCCAGGGGGGAGATGCGATCCAGCCTCCGGTGCTGGATGCGGCCCTTGACCCGGCCCAGCATGTCGGACAGACGGCGCACATCGGTCAGCCCGGCCGCCGCATCGGCACGGGTGGCACGCAGCAGCACATGGCCCGGCTCGTGTTTTCGCAGCACATCATAGATCAGATCGGCGCTGAAGGTGACCTGCCGCCCCGTCTTCTCCAATCCCGGATGCCGGCGTTCGATCAATCCGGCAATGATGGCAACGTTGCGGAACAGCCGTTTCAGCATGGAGGATTCCTCCATCCAGGCTTCCAGATCGTCGCCCATCATGTCCTGATCAAACAGGAAATCCAGGTCGGTGGCCGGCTTCAGCGCCCAGGTGGCCAACACATAATCGGTCGCCACGAACCCCAGCGGGTGCAGCCCCGCCCGCTCCATCCGCCGTGTCAGCAACATGCCCAGCGTCTGGTGGGCATTGCGCCCTTCAAAGCAATAGGCAACCAGGAACTCCTTGCCGGCACGCGGAAAACTCTCCACCAGCAGGCCCCACCGGTCCGGCAGGGTGGAGCGATATTGCTGCAGCCGCAGCCATTCCTGCACCGTTTCCGGCAGCCGATCCCAATGGCGGGGATTTTCCAGCAGCCCGCGCACCCTTTCGGCCAGATGGGTGGAGAGCGGCAGCCGCCCGCCGGCATAGGCGGGCACCTTGGGCGTGCCCTCCCCGCCCTTGGCGACAATCACCTCCGTCTCCCGCACACCAACGAATTTCAGCAACTGGCCGGCGAAGACGAAACTGTCGCCCGGCACCAGCCCATTGACGAAATATTCCTCCACCCGGCCCAGCACCGCCCCGCGGTTCAGCCGGACATTCAGCATGATCTCTTCAACAATGGTGCCGACATTCAGCCGGTATTGCCGGCTCACCTGCGGGTTGGCGGCCCGCCACAACCCATCCTCATCCCGCGTCAGCCGTTTGAAGCGATCATAAGCCCCCAGCGCGTAGCCACCGGTCGCCACGAAATCAAACACATCATCGAATTCATCGCGCGACAGATCGGCATAGGGGGCGGCCCGCACCACTTCGGCATAAAGCGCATCGGCGCTGAAGGGGGCGGAACAGGCGGTGCCGGTGATGTGCTGCGCCAGCACATCCAGGGCACCTGGCCGCATCGGATCACCATCCAGGGTGCCGTCGGCAATGGCCTCCACCGCCGCCTCGCATTCCAGCACCTCGAACCGGTTGCCGGGCACCAGCAGCGCCCTGGACGGCTCATCCAGCCGATGGTTAGCGCGGCCGATGCGCTGCAACAGACGTGACACACCCTTGGGCGCCCCCACCTGGACCACCAGATCAATTCCGGCCCAGTCGATCCCCAGATCCAGGGAGGAGGTAGCAACGACGGCGCGCAGCTTGCCGGCGGCCATGGCCGCTTCCACCTTGCGGCGCTGCTCCACCGCCAAACTGCCATGATGCAGGGCGATGGGCAGGTTCTCCGTATTCAGCCGCCAGAGTTCTTGAAAGGCCAGTTCTGCCTGGGCGCGGGTATTGACGAAAACCAGCGTCGTGCCATGGTCGCGGATGCGCTGATAGACCTCCGCCAGCGCGTGCAGCGCCATATGGCCGGCCCAGGGCAGATATTCCTTCGTCGCCAATATCTCCACCGTCGGCCGTGCGCCGGCACGGCCCAGCACGGTGCGCACCGGGGCCAGCTCTCCCGCATCATCATGCAGCCGACCGGTGGGGGAGAGATAGGCCACCAGCGCATCCGGATCGGCCACCGTGGCCGACAAGCCCGCCCGCAAGGCGCCGGGTGCCAGGGTGGAAAGCCGCGCCAGGCCCAGCGCCAGCAGGTCACCCCGCTTGCTGCCGGCCAGCGCGTGAAGCTCATCAATCACGATCCGTCGCAGCGGCCGGAAAATATCCGCCGCTTCGGGGTAGGAGAGCATCAGCGCCAGACTCTCCACCGTCGTCATCAGGATATGCGGTGGTTTGCTGCGCTGGCGGGCACGCTTGGCCTCCGGCGTGTCACCGGTACGGGTTTCGGCCCGGATGGGCAGGCGCAGGCTGGCAATCGGCGTTTCCAGATTGCGCTGGATATCCACCGCCAGCGCCTTCAGCGGCGAGATATAAAGCGTGTGCAGCCCCTCACGCGGGCGTTCCGAGAGGTCGATCAGGGTCGGCAGAAAGCCAGCCAGCGTCTTGCCCGCCCCGGTCGGCGCGATCAACAGCGCGTGCTGCCCATCCGCCGCCGCGCGGACCATCGCCACCTGATGGTCGCGCGGGGCCCAGCCCTGCGACCGGAACCAGCCGGCAATGGCGGGAGGGATCAGATTATCGGCGGGCTCAAGCGCATCCATGGCAGCATGATGGCGGAACGCAGCACGAACGGAAAGGGGCATATGGCCCGCGCCCAAGAAACACCCTTGCCGCAGCAAACATTCAGCACAGTATTTAACGGCCTATTGATGCTCGGGATCATCATGCTGAAAAACCTTCGCCTTCTTGCCCTGCCCCTGCTGTTGCTGCTGTCCGGCTGCAACCGCATCCCGGACAATGCGCCACCCACCGTCGATGCGGTGGATATCCAGCGCTATCAAGGCACATGGTTTGAGATTGCGGCCTTCCCCAACCGGTTTCAGAAGGATTGCACCGCCACCAATGCGGAATACCGGCTGCGTGATGATGGCAGGGTAGATGTCACCAACCGCTGCCGCCTGGGCAATCCCAAGGGGGAGGAGAATGTCGCCCATGCCACCGCCCGGCTGGACCCGGCCAAGCCAGACGGTTCCCGCCTGCTAGTCAGTTTCTTTCCGTTGATTGAAGGCAATTACTGGATCTTGGCGCTGGACCCGGATTACCGCTGGGCGCTGGTCGGCGCGCCGGGGCGGGATTATCTCTGGGTTCTCTCCCGCACCCCCGTCATGGACGACGCCACCTATGATGAAATCGTCGCCCGCGCCCAAGGGTTGGGCTTCGATACCGGCAAGCTGAAAAAGACGGTGCAGCCGGGGTGAAAATCGGCCAGGGTCGGGGGGATGGAGAAATCATGACAACGTCCCCCGCCGATCACATCCGCCTTGCGACGAAATCGGATATCCCTAACCTGATGCAAATCCGGCTTTCGGTGCGGGAAAACATCCTGTCCAACCCGGCCAAGGTGCCGGAGAGCGCCTATGACCCGTTCATCGAACAAGGATCGCTTTGGTTATGCGAACAGGTCACAGGCAAATGTCTAGGGTTCGCCGCGGCCGATCTGCGCGATGGCAGCATCTGGGCGCTTTTCATTTCCCCCGAGGCAGAGAGCCGGGGCATCGGGCAAAGCCTGATGGCGCAGATGATCGGCGATCTGCGCCGCGCCGGCTGGAAACAGGCGACCTTATTCACCCAGCCGGAAAGCCGCGCCGCCGCCTTTTACCAGCGCAATGGCTGGGTAGCGGGCGGGATGACTGGCGGCGGCGAGCAGATTTTTATCCGCCCACTGTGAGCCAGCTTACCTGACCGCCGGCACAATATCCGCCACCAGCGGGTAATGGTCGGAAATCACCTGTCCATTGATGCTGTCGGTCAGGGTGGCAAAACGCGCCACCCCCAGACCGGCATCAATGAAAATATGGTCGATGGCTTCCCCGCTCTGGCGGATATCGAAATCATTGAAGGTGCCCGCCGGCCCGAAAATGATCGGGCTGAGCGGGCGGGCATCGCGCAGGCCGCTCCCCGTCGCCAACAGGCGATAGGCGCCGCCATCCAAGCCGCTGTTGAGGTCACCCAGCACGATGGTATGGGCCCCCGCCGCCACTGGAATCGCGGCAACCTGCCGGGCGCAATCACTGCGGGCGCGGTCGCTGACATTGTCGAAATGCACATTGCGTACATCGTAGAGCGCGCCATCCTGCCGATCCTTCAGCACCAGCCGGGTGATGGTGCGCGGTTCCCCTGCCCCGTCGGCCTTGCTGGGCCGGTCGGGTGTCTTGGAACACCATTGGGTTTCGGCACGCACCTGTTCAAAGCGGGATTGGCTGTAGAAAATGGCCGTGCTTTCGCCCTCTACCCCGTCATTGCGGCCCTTGCCGTAATGGGCATAGCCGGACAGCCCCTGGGCCAGTGCTGCCAGCATATGCGGCAGCGCTTCCTGTACGCCCAGGATATCCGGGGCGGTGAAGCGGATTTGCGCCAGCATCGGCCCCTGGCGCTGGCTCCAATTGGGCTGATCGTCAGGATTGTCGTAGCGGATATTATAGCTCATCACCCGCACGGGCGTGGCCGCCTGAACCAGGGAGGCGGAAAGGGCGACAGCCAGGCCGAACAGAAGGCGCTTCATAACAAATCCAATACCATTACCGCATTTGGATGAAACCAATCGGTAAAGGCCGTGGGACGGCCTGTCCAGCCCGTCACCAAAACTTCATACCTGGGTGATCAGGCAGAACGTTGCAGTGCCGCCCAAAGCTGTCCCGCCAGCCGCTCCGCCTCCCCTTCTGCATAATCCGCCGCCTGGCCGCTGCCCCAGACGGGGCCGGGCCAGGCGGGATCGTCGCGGCGGCGGGCGATGACATGAATGTGAAGCTGCGAGACAACATTGCCCAGGGCGCCAGTATTGATCTTGTCGGGCTGGAACATCTGTTCCAGCACCTTTGCCGCCGCTGAGGTTTCCTGTGTCAACTGCATCTGATCCGCCACCGGCAGGCGATGGATTTCCACCGCCCCCGCCCGGCGCGGCACCAGAATCAGCCAGGGAAACAACCGGTTGCGCATAAGCAGCACGCGCGACAGCGGCCAGTCCCCCAGCAGAATTGTATCGGCTTCCAGCCGCGCATTCAGTTCGAAGCCACGATCCATCGCCGCCCCCCATTCCCTTACTTGATTGGATTTGGACCGGGAAACGCAGCCCGTAAAGCGGGTAATGCCGCCGGATGATAGATGGAATGGTGGCGTTCGCCCGGAAAATCTTGGAAATCCCAGGTCAGACCGGCCGGCGGTGCGGCCTTCAAGGCGGCCATTAAACGGTCCAACCCGGCGCGCATCCCCCCGCCTTCATTGCCGATGGAAAGATGCAGGCTGCGCGTCGCAGGCTTTTGCGCCTTCAACAGATCCGCCGCCTGATAAGACAGCGCCTCCTTGTTCCACCACATTGACGGGCTGACCGCGATGTAATGGGTGAACAGTTCCGGCTGGCGCAGGAAAGTTTCGACGATGAACAGACCGGCCAGACTTTCGCCAATCACGCCTGTTTCCGCCGTGGTGCGGAAATTCCGGTCGATATAGGGCTTCAGCTCGCTGGCCAGGAAGCGACGGAAATTGTCGGCACCACCATGGGTCGGCAATTCCTTGATATCCAACGGATCTTGCGAGGGGGAGGTCAGGTCGCGTTTGCGATCCGTCCCCTCAATCCCCACCAGGATCACCTCCCTGGTAACGCCATTCATATCGCCCAGTTGCACCAGACCCGCGATGTGGAACCAATCCTCCTTCACGCCGCCATCGATCAGGTAAAGCACCGGATAGCGCTGATCGCCCGTGCCATAGGAGGCCGGAAGCAAAATATTGATCCGCCGCTTTTCCGACAGAAGCTTCGATTCCAGCACATAGCTGGTGCCGAACTGGATCGCTTCGCCAGCGCCGGGCTTGAGTGTTTCAGCGGCGAACACCGCCGGCGGGGTCAGCAAACAAGCGGTCAGCAGGACCGTTTTCAGCATCTTGTTCATCATCAATCCCAGATCACCCCTACCCTGTTGCACGGGGCCGACAGGCAATGCCCGGTCTATACCAAAGCGGCCCGCCTGCGCTATGCTGTGTTCCAGCGTGAAGGATCATGATTGCGCTTTTCATAAAAATAACAAAAAACGGCTGCAAATAGTTGAACCGCCGCCATTCCTGGCCGGCAATGTTCCCAGGGGCTTGATTGGTAAGATGGGCAAAATCCTGAAGATGCGTGGTTCGGCCTGGCTGGTGCTGGTGCTGCTGGTTCTGGGCAATATCGGCGCCTGGGCCTTGTCGAACCGGCCCACCACGCCGGAACGGCTCTGGGCCGGCACCATTGCCGGCGTGGCATTCAGCCCCTATCAGGAAAACCAGAACCCGCAGGATGGCCGCCATCCCAGCCGCGCCGATATGGAGCGTGATCTGGAGGTGGTGGCCCCCTATGTCCGCTCCATCCGCACCTATACCGCCACCGACGGGCTGGAGGTGATCCCGGAACTGGCCGCCAAGCATGACCTGGATGTGACGGCCGGTGCCTGGATTTCCGGCGATCTGGGCAAGAATGAGCAGGAGATCAATTCCCTGGTCCGCCTCACCCGCGCCAACCCCAACGTCAAGCGGGTGATGGTCGGCAATGAGGTGATGTATCGCGGCGATCTGGAGGTCGGCGCGCTGATCGATTATGTGCAGCGCGTCAAGAAGCAACTGGATGTGCCGGTTTCCACCGCTGAGCCGCCCTATGTCTGGATCAAGCATCCCGAACTGGCGGAGGCGGTGGATTACATCACCATCCATCTGCTGCCCTATTGGGAAAAGGTGCCGATCGAACAGGCGATGGATCAGGTGCGCCGTGGCTATGACGAGGTGCGTGCCAAGTATCCCGACAAGCATATCCTGGTGGGTGAGGCCGGCTGGCCGTCCGATGGACCCTATCGCGGCGGCGCCCAGGCCAGCCTGGTGAACGAGGCCACCTTCATCCGCAATTTCCTGAACCTGGCTGGTGAAAACCGCTGGGACTACTACATCATGGAAGCCTTCGACCAGCCCTGGAAGCGGGAGATCGGCGGCGAGGCGGAAGCCAACTGGGGCATCTGGGATACCCATCGCCAGATGAAATTCCCCATGGAAGGCGGCGTGTTTGAGGTGCCGGGCTGGCCCGTGCTCTGCGCCATCGCCACCGCGCTGGCCTTCCTGCCCATGGTCTGGTTCGTGCTGCAGCGCGACGATCTGAAACCCGCCGGCCAGCTTTTCTATGGCGCCCTGATCCAGGGGATTGCGTCCGGTCTGGTCTGGACGGCGACGGAGGCGATGACCACGGGCATGAACACCATGTCCTTCATCGCCTTCCTGGTACTGATCTTTGCCCAGATATTGCTATTGGTGGTGGTGCTGATTGACGGGCTGGAACTGACGGAAGTGGTGTGGACCGACCGCTGGAAGCGGAAATTCGCCCCCGTGAAGGCCAACCCCAACAATTACTACCCCAAGGTTTCCATCCATGTGCCCTGCTATAATGAGCCGGCGCATATGGTGATTGAGACCCTGAACGCACTGGCGAAGATGGATTATCCCAACTTCGAAGTGCTGGTGCTGGACAACAACACCAAGGATGAGGCGGTGTGGAAGCCGCTGGAGGAACATTGCGCCAAGCTGGGGCCGCGCTTCCGCTTCTTCCATCTGGCGAAATGGCCGGGCTACAAGGCCGGTGCGCTGAATTTCGGTCTGGCCGTCACGGCACCCGATGCCGAAGTGGTGGGTGTGATCGACAGCGATTATCAGGTCACGCCGGACTGGCTGTCCTCCACCACGCCCTATTTCGAAAATCCCAAGGTCGCCTTCGTGCAGAGCCCGCAGGATTACCGGGATTGGCACATCCATCCGTTCCACCGGATGATCAACTGGGAATATCAGGGCTTTTTCCATATCGGCATGGTGCAGCGGAACGAACGCAACGCCATCATCCAGCATGGCACCATGACGCTGATCCGCACCTCCATCCTGAAACAGGTGGGTTGGTGGGCCGAATGGTGCATTTGTGAGGATGCGGAACTGGGCCTGCGCCTGTTTGAGGAAGGGCTGGAATCGGTCTATATGCCCGACAGTTTCGGCAAGGGCCTGGTGCCGGACAGCTTCGCCGGCTACAAGACCCAGCGTTTCCGCTGGGCCTATGGGGCCGTGCAGATCATCAAGCGGCATTGGCGGGAATTCCTGCCGTCCGGCAAGAAACTGACCTTCGGCCAGAAATACCATTTCGTCACCGGCTGGCTGCCCTGGTTCGCCGATGCGGCCCATATGGGCTTTGTCATCGGCGGTGTCTTCTGGTCGCTGGGCCTGCTGCTGGCACCGCGCTATTTCGAATTTCCGCCCACCGTCTTCATCATGCCCACGCTGGGGGTGTTCTTCTTCAAGGTGGCGTGCGGCCTGTGGCTTTATGCGGCGCGGGTGAAGTGCGGCTTCCTGGACAAGGTGAATGCCGCCGTGGCCGGCATGGCGCTGACCCACACCGTGGGCCGCGCCGTCTGGACCGGGCTGTTCACCCAGGGCCGCCCCTTCGTGCGCACGCCGAAATGCGAGGATCAGCCGGCATTGATCCAGGGCTTCCTGCACGCCAAGGAAGAGGTGATGCTGATGGTGGCCCTGTGGATCACCGCCTTTGCCGTGGGTTGGCGCGAAGGTGGCGACAACCGCGACGCCTATATCTGGTCGGCCATGCTGGTGGTGCAGTCCCTGCCCTATATCGCAGCCCTGGCCGTGGCGACCATCAACGGCCTGCCCATGCCCAAGCAGGATGAACCGCAGCCGGCACCGGCGGCAGAGTAATTATTTCTCTGGTTTATCCAGCTTGTGACCTTCCAAAAGCCGGGCCTTGGCTTCATCCTCGGCCCGGCTTTTTTGTTTCTCAGCCTTGGTGCGGCCGAACTTCACCCGGTTCTCTGCCGCCTGTGCTTCCCGTGCGGCCTTTTCCTTGGCCTTGCGGGCCCGATTGAGATTCACGATTTCGCCCATTTCATCCCCTATCCCTCGGCGGCGTTCCCGCGATAGGTTAACGCCGGTCTGCACGGCGATGGCAAGAAGGTTGGTCCGTTGCGCAAATTCCTGGTCCTGGTGGTTCTGTTGCTGCTGGTCGGCGCCGGTCTGGTGCTGGCCCCGGCGCTTATTCCCTGGAACCAGTTCCGCGATCAGGTGGCCGCCGTCCTGGCCGACCTGACAGGGCGGCAGGTGGTGATCGATGGCGACCTGTCGCTGACCCTGCTGCCCGCCCCTGCCTTGACCGTGGCCGATGTGCGGCTGCTGGATGGCGGGGAGAATGTCGCCAGTGTGGAAAAGGTGGCGCTGCGCGTGCGCCCGCTGGCCCTGCTGTCGCAATCCATCGAAATCGAATCGCTGCGCCTGCAAGGCGCCGACATGCGGGTGCGCCAGGACCGTGACGGCACTGTGCGCTGGCCCATCGCCGTGCAGTCGCTGGGCAAATCGGTGCAGGTGGAAAGCCTGCATTTCAGCGACAGCCGGCTGAGCTGGGAGCGCCCGGAACGGCCCACCCTGCGGCTGGAGGCACTGACCGGGGAACTGACTGCCGGTGGCCCCGATGGGCCGTTTGAACTGACCGCCAATGCCACCGCCAATGACCAGCCGCTGCGCCTCAGCTTTGCCGCCGCGCGCCGGGCCGCTGGCGGGGCCCTGCCGGTGCGGGCCACCCTGTCCATGCCGGCGGGCAAGACGGAAATGCGCTTTTCCGGCGTGCTGCCGGCGGGCGACAGCGACAAGCTGACCGGCGATATCAGCCTGCAGGCGGTGGATGCCAATCCGCTGGCCGCATTGTTGCGCCCGCTGCTGGGGCTGACGGCACAACCGGCCGACGGGCTGGGCCGGTCGGTGCAGTTTGGCGGGCGGTTGACGGCAGACCATGACAGTGTCGGCATCGATGGGATCGACCTGCAATGGGGTGTGGCCCGCGCCACCGGCATTGCGGAATTTCCCCGCTCTGCCGAGGCATCGGGATCGCTGGTGCTGGCCTTCAGCCAGTTGGATCTGGATGCGCTGGGCAAGCCCGGCGAATTGCCGGTGGATTTCTGGCCCAGCGCCCTGATGGAAATTGACCTGCTGGCCGATGAAGCGCGCTGGCACGGCGATACGCTGCGTGATCTGCGGCTGGTGGGCCGGATGCAGGATCGGGTGCTGGCCCTGGATCAGGGCAATGCCACCCTGCCCGGCGGCACCACGGTCACCCTGTCGGGCAGTGCCGATCTGCGGGAAACCGCCCCGCGCATGGAGCTTGCCGTCAGCCTGACCAGCCCGTCCCTGCGCGACACGCTGACCTGGGCCGGCCTTGATCTGGCCAAGGTGCCGGTGGAACGGCTGCGGCAGGCCGATCTGCATGGCAAGCTGGCCGGCAAGCCGGATGATCTGTCGCTGACCGACCTGACGGGCAGCATCGACACCACGAAACTGAGCGGGGCCATCAGCCTGACAAGGCGGGAACGCACGGGCCTGGGGGCCCGGCTGGTGCTGGACCGGCTGGACCTGGATGCCTATCGCACGGCCGACGCACCCGCCTGGGCCGACCTGCTGGCCCCGCTGGTAAAGGAAACCAACCTGACGCTGGACCTGAAGGCGGATCAGTTGGCCCTGGCCGGTTTACAGGCCGAAGGGGTGGCCCTGGATGGCAGCCTGGAAAATGGTGCTGCCACCCTGCGGCAACTGGCGGTGAAATCCCTGTCCGGCATCACCCTGCAGGCCAATGGCCGCTATGCCGGGGGTGGGCAGACCGGCGGTTCCCACCTAACCCTGACCGCCAGCGCACCGACCCTGGCCCCGCTGTTCCGCGCGCTGGCCATCGATGCCATTCCGCTGGCCGACCGGCTGGGGGCCGTATCGCTGGAGGCGCGGATGGTGGGCGATGATGCCAAGGCCGCGCTGGATATCCGCGCCGGCCTGCTGGGCGGCAGCGTCCAGATCGGCGGAGAGGTGCTGGAACCAGCAGCGGCACCCAATCTCGCCTTGAAAATCCGGACCACCCTGCCGGAAACCGCCGACGCGCTGCGCCTGCTGCTGCCCGATGCCGCGCTGGCGGGGTTGGGCAATCTGGACCTTTATGGGGAACTGGGTGGCCGCCGTGGCGAGGTGCTGACGCTTTCCGCCCTGCAGGGCAATTTCGCCGGCCAGCCCCTGGAAGGCACCCTGCGCTGGACACCCGGCAAGCCGGCCCCGGCAGAGGAGGGGGAAGCCACGCCGCCCAACCTGGAGGGGGAATTGAGCCTGGGTGCCCTGGACCTGGACCGGTTCATCCCCAACTTGACCAAACCGGAGGGGGATATCGGCCTGGGCTGGACCCGCCGCTATAATGGTGCCCTGACCCTGCGCAGCACAGCCCTGGCCCTGGCGGGGGAGAAGGCAGAAAACGCCCTGTTGCGGCTGGAGGCGCGGCCCGGCCTGCTGCGCCTGAATGAAGGTGCCGGCACCTGGCAAGGTGGCAGCCTGACCGCCAGCGGGGCTTGGGGACAGATGGAAACCGGGCCGGAGGGCGGGCCCCCGCCCTTGACCGGCAACCTGACCCTGGCGGTCAAGGGGGCAACCCTGCCCGACCGGTTCGCCGCACTTCCCACCGGTATGGGCGTCACCGCCGGTCAGGTGGAGCTGAGCTTCACCGGCACCGGGGAAGGCAAGAACCCGCGTGGCCTCTGGTCTGGGCTGAATGGTCAGGGTAAGGCCGCGTTCCGCAACGGCACGCTGGCCGGGCTGGATCTGGGGGCCGTCGCCAAACGCATCGACCAGGGTGGGGCCAATCTGGTCGCCGATCTGCGTCCCCTGCTGTCGCGTGGCGGACAAACCGGATTCGATCAACTGACGCTTGACTGGTCGCTGGCCGACAAGGTGGTCGCCCTGAGCGGGGTGAGCCTTGAATCCGCCGCCGGCAGTGTGACCGGTGGCGGCGCCTGGGCGCTGGAGCCGGAGAGCCTGACCATGGCATTCAGTCTGCTGCCCGCCGCCGATGGTAGCCCCCCCGCCATCGGACTTGCCCTGAAGGGGCCGAAAAACAACGCCACACGCACAGCCGATCTTGCCGCCTTGCAGGGCTGGAGCCAGAAGCGGGAAGCCGCCAAGGCCCCCAAGCCCGCCCCGGCGCCGGCAGCGCCCACCACCACCCCCGCCGCGCCTTCCAAGCCGGTGGCCAAGCCAACGGCCAAGCCCACCCCCACCCCGCGTGACCCGGTGGGCGGAATTCTGGACCGGCTGCGCAAGGGGGATGGCTGATGCCCGCATCGCCGCACCCCCTATCGCACTGCCGAAAAGCGTGGTTGGATGGCGGCGCGATCCGGGTTATTCCATCAACCTGAATAACCATTCACTTTCGGGAGCCTGCACAGCATGTTGAAGGGTAAGACCGCCAT
>CALRQC020000001.1:0-376237 GCA_943370215.1 Azospirillum sp. RU38E | reverse complement strand
CTTGTCCGAAGGCCGAAGCCTTCAAAGAACCCTCGGTGATACTGGCCAAAACCACCATCACCCCGCCCCACAACTTGACAAACCGTCCGGCCCGTCGTCGTGGGAGGCGCTGTATAGGCGGGGTCGAACGACGTTGCAACAGGTTTTTTCAGAAATTTACGCCAAACCGAGCGCCCGCAATTCAGCCATCAGATGTTCGGGCAGCGTGTCGCCCCCTTCCCCACCGGCCAGATCGGCCGGTGCCTCTTCCGGTTTCAAATAGCGCCAGCCCTGGAACGGCCGTTTGGGCATGGAGAGGGTCTCCACCAACTCCGGATCCATCAACATGCGGCAATAGCTGGTGCCATCCACATCCTGCACCTCGTCAAAGCCGATGAAGCGCTGGCGGCACTGGACAAAGCCCTTCACCACCCAATAGATGCAGCCGCCATCCAGCAGCTCGGCCATCCGGGTGGGGGCGCGCTTGGTATAGGTCGGAACCACTGGCCGACCTTGCCATTGGATCTGGTGATCCTGGCGCCAGTCGCGCATGGATTGCAGACTGTCAGCCCCGACGGCCAGACGAAGCAGGTGAATAGTCATGAAATTAGGCAGCCTTGAAAAAGGCGGGCTGCACACCCGCCGATGAGTACCGATCAGGCTGCTGATATGGCGCGGGGGTCAGGCGCCGGCAAGCGCATTCATGGAGCGGCAGCGCCCTTCAAAATCCGCCGAAATGAATTCCGGCTTTTTGAACAGGCCCCGCAGCCACGCCGCGAGCATACATAATTCTTCCAGCTTCAGCACTTCATCAAGGGTACCGCTGGGGAATCGCACCTCGAAACTTTCCGAAATGATCTCCAACACCTCTTCCACCTGTTCGATGGAGAGGCCGCAATCGGTCTCCAGCATAGCGGTACGGGTCAGGGTCTTTTCATCCACCCCATATTCGTCGCGGATCAACTTCACGATCCAACGGAACATGTGCATCCAGTTCGACACGCCCTCAATGGACCGGCTCAACGCTGCCCCCGTCGCTTTCTCGACACGCTTGCACGTGAAACTGGAAGTCGGCCCGGCAGCATGCCGGGCCGACGAACCATTGCACTATCGCCCCAAAGGGTTAATCTTTTTTTGCTGCGCCCGCATATTTCAACCATGCTGACCAGAAGGATGGGGTGGGTTGCGATCGGTCTCCCGATAAAGCTGAACCAATTCGTCCACCGCACCACTGGGCACACCCAGCGACTCCAGCGCTCCACGCGCCAGCGTCAGGCTGCTTTCAAAGGTTTCCGGCACCACGGCAATCACCCCCATGGAAAGGAGATTGCCCGCATGTTCCCGGTCACGGGCGCGGGCGAAAAGGCGCAAGTGGGGCCAATGATCCCGGAAAGCTGCGACGGTGCGGGCGGCGGCCAGCGGATCATCCAGGGTGATGATCGCTGCCAGGGCGTGATCGGCCCCCATCTGCTTCAGCAACTCGTGACGCGCCGTATCACCATAATGGACCGGCAACCCTTCCCGCCGCTTCTCCCGCACCAAATCGGGATTGAGGTCGATGGCCACCACGGGCACCTGCTGGCGAGCCATAAGCGCCGCGACGGTCTGCCCGACGCGGCCGAATCCGGCAATGAGGACATGTGGTTCCGCCAGCGTTTCCGGCATCGGGCCATCAATCGCCGGCGAGACAAGGCTGACCAGACGGTCAGCCAAAGCCGGCAGGAAAGGCGTGACCGCAATGGAAAGGCCGACCGTCGCCACCAGAGCCTGCGACAATTCACCATCCAACAGCCCCTGCCCAGCCGCCGTAGCGATCACCACGAAGGCAAATTCCCCCACCTCGCCCAGCAACAGGCCAGAGCGGATCGCCACCTCCCGCGTGGCACCAAAGGCCAGGGCGAGAGCGCCGGCAATTACGGCCTTGGTCAGAATGAGGCTGAAGACGCCCAGGACAATCCAGCCGATTTTGTCGGCAATGGCCGAGGCATCAATGCCAAGCCCGACAGAGAGGAAGAACAAGCCCAGCAACAGTCCCTTGAAGGGCTGCATATCGGTTTCAGCCTGATGGCGAAACTCCGTCCCGGCGAGCACCAGCCCGGCCAGAAAGGCGCCCAGCGCCATCGACAGTCCACCCAATCCGGTCGCCCAGCCGGTGCCCAGCACAATCAACAGAGAGGTGGCTGTGAAAAGCTCTGTGCTGCGCGTAATGGCCACCATGCGCAACAGCCGCCCCATGGTGAAACGGCCGACCAACAGGATGATGACTACGGCCAATGCAGCCTTGCCCATGGCAAGCGCCATGGCAAGCGGGATCGATTGGTCAGGTGGGCCGGCCAGCACCGCCGCGAACAGCAACAGCGGCACGACCGCCAGATCCTGGAACAGCAGCACGGCAAAGGTGGTGCGCCCCGTCGGCGACGCCACCTCCCCCCGCTCGATCAGTAACTGTACGACGACCGCCGTGGAGGAAAGCGCCATACCGCCCCCCAACAGAATCGCCGTGGCCGGCGGCAGCCCCAATACCGCAGCGGCAGCGGCCACCACACCACCGGTGACCAGAAACTGCGCCGTTCCGAGGCCGAAAACCCATCGACCTAAGGCGCGCAAACGATCGACCGATAATTCCAGACCGATCAGGAACAGCAGAAACACCACCCCC
Organism: Azospirillum sp. RU38E; assembly: GCA_943370215.1. Taxonomy (GTDB): domain Bacteria; phylum Pseudomonadota; class Alphaproteobacteria; order Azospirillales; family Azospirillaceae; genus Niveispirillum. The sequence continues at coordinate 373,599 of CALRQC020000001.1, read as the reverse complement.
AGTTCAGCCACCGAGCGGATCGACTCAACCTCCCGCACCACGCCAAAGCCGGTCGGTCCCAAAACCAACCCGGCCCCCAGATAACCCAAAACAGGGCTGATTCGCAGCCGGTGAAGGAGTAGGATGCAGATAACCGCAACGGAAAGGAACAATAGCCCTTCATCCATCATGGGCACGCCATGGGCAGCCGGCTCCACGGCATGGTTCGCCGTTTCCGCGATGTCCAACGCTTGTCCTCCCCACCTGTCAATCAGATGGAACATCCCTAGCAGGGTGTCGTTGCATTTCCGAGAGGCTTGAAGGGCATGTCAGCAAGTTTCCCACTGCGCGGCCACATCTTCCCAACCGGAAACAGCACAGCCAAAGCTGCTTTTCGAGATGATGCAAGGAGGAGCAAAATGGAAAAGCCAGAGATTGAGACGAATGCCGCCGGCAATAGCGGCGCCATGCGCTTGGCAGAAAGCGAATGGCGGCAAGCGGGCAGGGCCGCACAGGGCGCCAGCCGCCATCCCTCCACCCGGACCGTCGGCCCCAAGGGCGACGAGGCAGCATTGCGGGCGGTGGAATGGGCGAAGGCACGGCCAACAGACCACCTGAGTCGTAAAGGGCATGTCGGCAGTCGACAAGATCGGCAGACACAGCCTTAATACCAAGGGTCATGCCCCAGACCCTTGGTATTAACCTTCTCCCTCAGGCGCCGGGCGCTGCCTCCGGCAGCTTGGGCTTACGCGGGCACGTGCCCGCGGGCCAGCGGTCGCTGGCCACCAAGGGTCATGCCCCATGACCCTTGGTATTAAATCGTTATTTCTGACAGACAATTTCCCTTCAATTAAAATGCTGGACATATTACCCTTTGCTCATCCGATAGTAGAGGGCGATATGTCCGGCGATCTTTTTCGTATCATTGACATCGGCCTGGGACTTATCCTGATCTATATGTCACTCAGCGTCGTTGTTACCGCCATGACGGAAACGATTGCCGGACTGTTGAAACTGCGCGCCACGACGTTGGAACGCGGGGTGCTCTGGTTGTTGCAAGGCAGCAAGGGGGATCCGGGTGCGACAAACCCAACCAGCCCGGTCAGACAGTCCCCCTTGGGGACCATCGCAAGCCAAGTGATGGCCCATCCGCTGATCAATGGCACGGCCAGCGGTGGAAGTGCTGCCTCCATCCCCCCGCGCATCTTCGCGCTGAGCCTGCTGGATGTTCTGCACCAGACCGACGGCGCTGCCAATGCCATGGCACAATCCGTCAGGGCCCCCTCAGAACCGGGCTTCAGCTTTGATGATGCGCGGCAATCCATTGCCAAGCTGCCGGACGGGCCGCTGAAAAACAATTTGCTGCTGGTGCTGGCCGACGCGGAACGGCGTGCGATGGCCGTGGAGGACGCGCTGGCCCAATGGTATGATCAGGGCATGGCGCGGGTCAGCGAGTGGTATCGTAAGCGCATTCAGCGCATCACCCTGATGCTGGGCATTCTGCTGGCGGTGGTGGTGAATGCCAACACCATCCATATTGCCGAAGTATTGTGGCAGGACGACATCGCCCGTCAGGTCACCTTGAGCACGGCACTACAGACGGCCAAGGATGTCGTCCCTGGCCGTGGTTGCACCCCAGTGGCACAGTCGCAAGGTGATGCGGCAGTAACGGAAGCGATCCGCTGCCAAACAGAAGCAGCGATGCAGGCCTTTCGCTCCGTTGGTGCGCTGCCGATCGGCTGGGGACAGAATATTGAAGATATCGGCAATCAAAAAGGCTGGATAACCCTGATCCTGGGGTGGCTGATCACCGGCTTTGCCCTGCAGATGGGGGCACCCTTCTGGTTTGATCTGCTGCAGAAGCTGATGAAAATGCGCAGCAACCTTGGGGCCACCAGCTTTCTGCCACAAGGTGGGGCACAACCCGACACCGCCCCACCCCAGCAACAGGCACAAACCGCCGCCTCCAACCCAACCACCGGCGTTTAGTCCGGGGATCAGCCCTCCGCGTCGCCGCTGTCCGGCTTGCGTTGCTTCTTGCGGCCGGACAGGGCCGCCAGGATACCGTGGAAGGTGCGGACTTCCTGTTCGGTCATGGCGCAGCGCTGCAGGGTGTTGCGCACATTGCGGATCATGGAAGGGCGCTTATCGGGATGGGTGTAGAAACCGGTCAGGTCCAACTCCCCTTCCAGATGTTCGAACAGATTCTGCATTTCCGCCTTGGTGGCGGGGCGGCTGGCGCCTGTATGCAGATAGCGGTCTTCCACATCCTGCCCGGCGATCCACCATTCATAGGCCACCAGCAGCACCGCCTGGCCCAGATTGAGGGAGGAGAAACCGGGATTGAGCGGGATGGAAATCAGCGTATCGGTCAGCGTGATATCGTCATTCACCAGCCCGGTGCGTTCCGGCCCGAACATCAGGCCAACTTTGCGGCCGGCATCCCAATGGGCGCGCATTTCCGCCGCCGCCTCGCGCGCTGTCACCACCGGCTTGACCAGATCGCGGACACGGGCGGCGGTGGAATAGACCTTGTGCAGATCGGCAATCGCCGCCTCTGTGCTGTCAAACAGCTTCACATTATCCAGCACCAGCGTGGCACCAGCCGACGCCGACACCGCCTTCTCATTCGGCCAACCGTCACGCGGGTTGACCAGACGCAGATCGGTCAGCCCGCAATTCAGCATGGCGCGGGCGCAGGCGCCGATATTCTCCCCCATCTGCGGCTGGATGAGGATAACGGCAGGCCCCTCGCCATCGGCCTGCGTCTTGGATAACAGCTTCTTGTTCGTACCGCTGGACATGGAACCCGCAACCTTAACGCCAAAGTGTCAAGGTGGCGGCCCCTGTCAGGCCGCCACCACAGGCTTGTCGATAGCGGCACCGGACCGGTAGAGGCAATAGGTAATGCTGTCCGACAGCGCATTGAAGCTGGCATCGATGACATTGGCAGAGACGCCGACGGTCACCCAGCGCTGCCCATGGCGATCCGCTGTTTCAATCAGCACCCGCGTTACCGCCTTGCTGCCATCCTGAGCAGAGAGGATGCGCACCTTGTAATCGACCAGCCGCATCCCCTCCAGCGCCGGATAGACGGGGATCAGGGCCTTGCGCAGCGCCTGGTCCAGCGCGTTGACCGGGCCATTGCCTTCCGCCACCGTCATCACCGGCTGGCCGTCGCCATTGGCAGACGGTACCTCAACCTTGGTGGTGGCTTCCGAGAGGGTTACCAGTTCGCCCTTGGCGTTCCAGCGGCGTTCATCCAACACCCGGAAGGCGGCGAGGCGGAAATAATCCGGCACCTGCCCCAGTGCCCGGCGGGCCAGCAGTTCAAAGCTCGCCTCCGCCCCGTCATAGGCGTAACCCTCGAACTCCCGCCGTTTCACCAGATCGACCAGTTGGCCGATCCGTTCATCCTTGGGATCGACCTCCACCCCCACCTCCCGCAGGCGGGCCAGGATGTTGGAACGGCCGGCCTGGTCAGAGACCAGCACATGGCGGCGATTGCCGACCAGCGACGGGTCGACATGCTCATAGGAGCTGGGGTCTTTCTCCACGGCGGAGACATGCAGACCGCCCTTATGGGCAAAGGCGCTCTCCCCCACATAGGCGGCATGGCGGTTGGGCGTGCGGTTCAGCCGTTCATCCAGCATCCGGCTGACATGGACCAGCCTTGCCAGCCCCTCACGGCTGACGCCGGTATCAAACCCCATCTTCACCGTCAGCGTGGGGATCAGGGAGAGCAGATTGGCGTTACCGCAGCGTTCACCCAGCCCGTTCAGCGTGCCCTGGATCATCCGCGCCCCGGCCCGCACAGCGGCCAGGGAATTGGCTACGGCATTTTCCGTGTCATTGTGGGTGTGGATGCCGATATGGCTGCCGGGAATCACACTGGCCACACGGGCAACGATCTGTTCCACCTCATCGGGCAGGGTGCCGCCATTGGTGTCGCACAGCACGACCCAGCGGGCACCCGCCTCATAGGCCACCTTGGCGCAGGCCAGCGCGTAATCAGGATTGGCCTTGTAACCGTCGAAGAAATGTTCGGCATCGAACAAGGGTTCACGGCCCCGCGCCTTGATCTCCCGGATGCTGTCGGCGATCAGGGTCAGATTCTCCTCGCGCGGGATACCCAGCGCCACATCGACATGGAAATCCCAGCTTTTGCCGACGATGCAGACCGCCTGGGCCGGGCTGTCCAGCAGCGCCGACAGGCCGGGATCGTTGGACGCGCTGCGGCCCGGCCGGCGCGTCATGCCGAACGCGGTGAAGGTAGCGCGGCCCAGCTTCGGCGGTTCGGCAAAGAAGGCATCGTCGGTGGGGTTGGCACCGGGCCAGCCGCCTTCGACATAATCAACGCCCAGCGCGTCCAGCTCCTGCGCGATGGCAATCTTGTCCGCCACGGTGAAATCCACGCCCGAGGTCTGGGCGCCATCGCGCAGGGTGGTGTCGTAGAGATAGACGCGGTTCGTTTCGTTCATATTACAAGGCCAAATAGAAATGACATTGCCGAACATGGCAAATCCGCGCCGACGGATCAATGGTCATGCGCGCATAGCCATTGGTCGGCGGCGTCGTTTGGCCTAGATAGTGGCCCATATGAGCATCTTGGGCTTCAGCGGCGGCACCCCTTGACCGCCGGGGGATGGATGGACGTGACAAACATGCTGGAATGGCGCATCAGCGACCAGCCGGTGCAATATCCGGACGCCTTGGCCTTCATGGAGGCGCGGGTTGCCGACATTCGCGCCGGCAGTGCCAACGAATGCGTGTGGCTGCTGGAACATCCCCCGCTCTACACGGCCGGTACCTCGGCCAAGGCCGCAGACCTGCTGACGACGCAGTTCCCGGTCTATGATGCCGGGCGCGGCGGGCAATATACCTATCACGGGCCGGGCCAGCGCATTGGTTATGTCATGCTGGATGTGGCCGCGCGCGGCGGCGACCTGCATGATTTTGTCTGGCGGCTGGAGGAATGGTTGATCCGTACCCTGGCCCAGTTCGCCGTGAAGGGCGAACGCCGGTGCGGCCGGGTGGGCGTGTGGATCGACATGACGCCCCATGGCAGGCCGGGTCAGGAAGCCAAGATCGCCGCCCTTGGTGTGCGAATCCGCCGCGGCGTCAGCTTCCATGGCGTCTCCTTGAATGTGGAGCCGGACCTGAGCCATTTCGGCGGCATCGTGCCCTGTGGCATCAAGGAACATGGTGTCACTTCCCTGGCCGATCTGGGACATATCGTCTCGATGGATGAGGTGGACATGGCCATGCAGGCGGCCTTCCTGGAAGTGTTTGGACCCGACGCCGTAGCGCGGGAGACGACCTGTGCCGTGGTGGAGAATGCCGATGGATAAGCACCGCTCGATCACCGCCATCGTGCTTTATGCCGTGGGTGGAGCGGCCATCCTGGTGTCCATGTTCATGCTGGTGGCGCCGACGGCAGAAACTTATGGGCCGGCCCTGGTCGGTCTGCTGCTGGGGGTGGCCCTGGCGGGGCTGGGTCGGGCCTGCCAACACCTGTCCCGCATCCGGGCCTTGCTGGAAGGGCGGGTTTAAACCTTGCGACCCGGTGGCGTGCGGGGCGGCGGCTCGCCATAGGCCTTGGCCGCCGCTTCCGGCTTTTTCAGGTTTTCCATCAGCTTCATGGCGAATTTGCCGCCATCGTTACGGCCGCGCAGGAAGGACGTCACCACGTCGCGCGCCGCCTCCTTGTCATAGGGCACATGGCCAGGCGGCAAGGTGCGGGCGGCCTCTGCCGCTTGAGCGGCCTTTTCCGCCCGTTCCAGCACATCGGGATCGATGCGGCGGCGGATGGCCCGCATCTGGCGCAGCAATTCAGCCTTAGGGTCGGCAGACATGGGGCGGCTCTCTTCCTGGCAAGCTCCCCCCTAACATGGCGCAGCCGCACCGCGACGCAAGACATATTGAAATCTTCTCCCCTATCGGTTGATATCTTGCCCATTAACCTTTCTATGGGGATCGCCAATGCGCGCGGGTTGGGGGATTTTGATATTAGCTGGGGCCTTGGCTGCAACCAGCTCAGCCCTGGCCCAGAGCACCTGGCAGGAGGCGAACAAAGCATCTGCCGCCCTGCAGCAGGAGGGCAAGCGGGATCAGGCGCTGGCGATGGCCTGGAAAGCAGCCGAGCTTTACGAGCAGAACCCCAATTACAAACCCACCAGCCACGCGCAACTGCTGTTGAACGCCATAGATATTGCGGACAGCATAGATAATGAGAAAGAGTTGGCGGCCGCGCGGCAGGCGCTGACCGCCCTTAAACGCCATGTCGGGGAGGACGACGCCCTGACCATCCAGTTTCAGCAGCGACTGGGCCAAGCCTGTTATGGGGTTGGCCGTTTTCAGGACGGGGCCAGCGCCTATGAACGGATGTTGTCCCTGACGGAGCGGAATTTCGGCACCGAGTCGCCCCAGTATCTGGATGCGGTGCTGGAATATGCCCGCATCTCCAAGACCACCAGCGACCTGGTGCAAACACGCAAATTGCTGGATCGCGCTTCGGCCGTCACCGCCAAACTGCCACCAGCCCATCCGCTACGCCTGCAGACAGACTTCCAACAGGCCCTGCTGACCCTGGAAGCCGGCCGACGGGAGGAAGCGGAAGGCATGTTCCGCGCCATGGTGGAAGCGGGAGAGAGCGTCGCTGATCCGCAGGAACGGACTGCCCTGGCCCCCTTGCTGCTTCATGTTTATGGCAAGCTGGTCTATATCGCCGACAAGCAGGGGGACGCGGCCAAGGCGGATGCCTGGGTGGAAAAGACCCGAACCGTGCCGCTAGCAAGCACCGAGCCTTTTGCCCTGGTGCGTGTCGCCCCTGACCTTGCCATCTCCGGTGCCATCCACCTGACTGGCACGGCCAAGGTGGTGTTCAAGATCTCCACCGCTGATGGCCGCGTGAAACAGATCGATATCGTGGAGCAGTCCGGCAACCCGCAATTTGTTGATCGGGTAAAGGCCGCCCTGAAGGATTGGCGCTACCGCCCCAGCGCGCCCGCCGGCACGGCGGGGGAACTGGTGGAGATCCAGCAGAGCTTCGGCTATCGCTTCGATAATGAAGGGCCGGAACTGGGCACCCGCCTGAAACGGCGGGTGTGAATTTCGACAAGGGGAGACGGGGGGAGCGATGCCCCCCGTCTCCCCTCCGAGCCCATCAATCCGCATCCCCCGCCATGGGCAGCACCGGCGTCACGTTCCAGATTTCCGTCGCGTAATCCATGATGGTGCGGTCAGACGAGAACCAGCCCATGCCGGCCGTGTTCAAGATGGCCTTGGCCGTCCATTCATCCTGGCTGCGGTACAGCTCCGCCGCCGTCGCATGGGCGTTGCAGTAATCCTCGAAATCCGCCGTGACCAGGAAATGGTCGCCATTCAGCAGGCTGTCGACAATGGGCTGGAAGCGACGCGGATCGTCGGGGGAGAAGATGCCGGAACCGATCATGTCCAGCGCCCGTTTCAGGCGCGGATTGGTGGCCACCACCTGACGCGGATCAAAGGCGCCACCCTGGCGCAGTTCCTGCACCTCTGCCGCGTTCATGCCGAAGATGAAGATATTCTCCGCCCCCACATGATCGCGCATTTCCACATTGGCCCCGTCCAGGGTGCCGATGGTCAGCGCCCCATTCAACGCCAGCTTCATGTTGCCGGTGCCTGATGCCTCCATCCCCGCCGTGGAAATCTGTTCCGACAGGTCGGCCGCCGGCATGATCAGTTCGGCCTGGGTGACATTGTAATTGGGCAGCATCACCAGCCGCAGCCGCCCCTTCACCACCGGGTCTTGATTGATCACCCGCGCAATGTCATTGGCCAGCTTGATGATCAGCTTGGCCTGGGTATAGGCGGGGGCCGCCTTGCCGGCCAGGATCTTGGTGACCGGCACGAACTCCCGGGTGGGATTGTCGCGGATGTCATTATACAGCGCCACCGTCTGCAACAGGTTCAGCAACTGGCGCTTATATTCATGGATGCGCTTCACCTGCACATCGAACATGCTGTCAATGTCGATATCGACCTTCAGGTGGCGGGTGATATAGGCGGCCAGCCGCTTTTTGTTCTGCCGCTTGGCACGGCGGAATTCCTCCCGGAAGACGGGATCGTCTGCCCGTTCCCGCAGGGCACCCAACTGTTCCAGGTCCGTCACCCAACCGGCACCGATGCGGCTGGTGATCAGGGCCGACAAGGCGGGATTGGCCTGCAGCAGCCAGCGGCGCGGGGTGATGCCGTTGGTCTTGTTGGTGATGCGGTCGGGGAATTCGCGGTGGAAATCCGCAAACACCGTCTTGCGCATCAGGTCGGTATGCAGGGCCGACACGCCATTGACCTTGTGGCTGCCCAGAAAGGCCAGATTACCCATCCTCACCCGCCGGTCGCCATTCTCATCAATCAGCGAGAGGCGCTGGATGGTGCCGATATCGGCATGGGATTTTATCTGGTTCAAAAACCGGGCATTGATCTCGTAAATGATCTGCATATGACGGGGCAGCACCCGTTCCAGCAGCCGCACCGGCCAGGATTCCAGCGCCTCCGGCAGTAGCGTGTGGTTGGTATAGCTGAAGGTGCGGCGGGTGACGTCCCAGGCATGTTCCCATTCCAGCCCATGCTGATCGATCAGCAGACGCATCAGCTCCGCAATGCCGATGGCGGGATGGGTGTCGTTCAACTGGATCGCCGCCTTGTCGGGCAGGCTGTCAAAGTCACGGTGATGCTGCAGGTAACGGCGCAGAATGTCCTGGATGCTGGCGCTGGTGAAGAAATATTCCTGCTTCAGCCGCAACTCCCGCCCCACCTCCGTCGCGTCATTGGGGTAGAGCACGCGGGACAGATTCTCCGACAGAACCTTGCTTTCCACCGCCTTCAGATAATCGCCGTCATTAAAGTCGCTGAAGCTGAAATCATGGGCGGCGCGGGCGGACCAGAGGCGCAACGTATTGATCGTCTCCCCGCCATAGCCGACCACCGGGGTATCGAATGCCATGGCGTGCACCATGTCGGTGCCGGTCCATTGGGCGCGCTCAATCCCGCGCCCGTCGCGCACCCGCTCCACATGGCCATAGAAATGCACGGGGTACAGCACTTCCGGCCGGGCGAATTCCCACGGGTTGCCGAAGCGCAGCCAATTGTCCGGCGTCTCCACCTGCCAGCCATGATCGAATTCCTGTTCGAACAGGCCATACTCATAACGGATGCCATAGCCATAGCCGGGCAGATTGCGGGTGGCCATGCTGTCCAGGAAGCAGGCGGCCAGCCGGCCCAGCCCGCCATTGCCCAGGGCGGGGTCCGGCTCCATCTCCAGCACCTCTTCCAGGCGCAGGCCCAGCCGGTCCAGCGCTTCGCGCGCCTCCTCCACCAGCCCCAGGTTGGAGAGGTTGTTATGCAGCAGCCGCCCGATCAGGAATTCCATGGAGAAGTAATAGATACGCTTGGCATCGGCGGCATAGACGGCGCGGGTCGTGTCCATCCAGCGATCCACCACCCGGTCCCGCACGGCGAGTGCTGCGCTGTTGAACCAGTCGCGCCGCGTGGCAGCGCGGGCATCCTTGCCAACGGAATAGATCAGCCATTCAACGAAGGAGCGTTTCAGCGCATCGACATCCAGGGCCTTGCGGCCGATCTCACGGGATTTGAAACGGGCATCCATAGGTAACTGTCTTTCCCATACTATCCGGCCGGCCGCCCCGGTCACGCTTCCCGACTTGGGGAGAAGGTCATTTTCACTCTCTAATATTGATTTTGTGTCAACAATACGCAACGTAGCGCTTTGTCACCCCTTCACACCCGCATATTTCCCTGGATGTGGATGGCATCGCCCCCCGCCCTGATATACCATATCCAACCGGGGTAACCCGGCACAAGCAAGGCGGGAGATCAACGACGGAACATCCGGGCAGGCCATATGTTGTTGAACAGGCTGCTGATCAATGTGCAGGCCAGGGCCCTTGGTGATTGTTTCGTTGCAGATATAGTGATGACATGAAACGGCTGACCATGAGCGATATCAACGCCTATATGGATGGCGCCCTTTCCCCGGCCCAGCGCCGGGAGGTGGAAGCCTCCCTGGCAGCCGATCCGGCCGCTACCGAACTACTGAAGCGCTATCAGCGCAATACGGAGGCACTGCACCAGCTCTATGATCCAGTGCTGGAGGAGCCGGTGCCGGAGCAGATGTTGAGCCTGCTGCGCCGGCATAACGGCCCGCGCGCCCACTGATAAGGACCAGTGGCCGCCATAATATCGCCTTCCCCGCCGGCCAGCTTTCCCGTCATGATGATGCCCTTCTTCCCGCCGCCCACGCATACGCCTTGATGAATCCCCCCACGCCGCGACGGAAACGGCCACCCCCGCGCCCCCAGGTGGTCCTGCTGGGACCGATCCTGCACGCGCGCGGCAGCGGTGGCGCCACCGGGTCGGCCGCGCGCTGGCGGGTGGCCGTCACTTTCCTGCTGGAGGGCGACCAGGAACCGCCGGACCTGCTGGTGGAAGGCGTGCTGTTGCCGGTGCCGCCGCGCTTCCTGTACGCCTGGGCCGACATGCCCCCGGTGGGGCCGGACCTGTCGGACGCCTATGCCCAGCCCTGCCCCAGCGGGCCGATGCAGCTCTGGCGCTATGATTTCGCCGTGCCGCGTGGCCTGCAGGATGGCCATGCCGCCTATGGTTTCCAGGGGGATGAGCGGCGCTGGCGCTTCACCGTGCCCGGCACCGCCATGGCCCCGCGCATCGCCTATAATGCCTGCGGCGGCTGCGAGGATGAAAGCACCATCCAGGCAGAAGGCCTGTCGCGTAATGCCATGTGGGGCCACCTGCTGGGCCGCCACCGGGCCAACCCGTTCCATCTGATGCTGATGGGCGGCGATCAGGTCTATGCTGACGGGCTGTGGGAACAGCTACCCGCCTTGAAGGAGGCGGCATCCCGCCCCCTGATGCGCCGGGTGGATGCCAAGGAGTCGCCGGATCTGGAGCGGGAGCTGGATGCCTGGTATCTGGCGACATACCGCCATGCCTGGAACCAGCCGGAGGCCGCCGCCATGCTGGCCAGCGTTCCGGGCCTGCGCATGTGGGACGATCACGATATTATCGATGGTTGGGGTTCCCACCCCGAATCGCTGCTGCAAAGCCCGGTCTATCAGGCGATCTACCGCGCCGCCCGCCGCGCCTTCCGGCTGTTCCAGATCGGCATGACCGATGATGATCCGGTGGAAACCCTGATGGCGCCGGAGCCGCCGGGATTCACCCAAGGCATCATGGTCAATGGCATCGGCATCCTGGCGCCCGACCTGCGCAGTGAGCGGCGGCCCGATCAGGTCTTCTCCCTGCGCAGCCTGCGGCATCTGCCCCGCTGGCTGGACCATTTTTCGGCCTGCGGGCATCTGCTGGTGATGTCCAGCGTGCCGCTGGTCTTCCCCTCCTTCGGGCTGCTGGAACGGGTGCTGAACCTGATCCCTGGCCGGCAGAAGATGGAAGATGACCTGCGCGACCAGTGGCGCAGCCCCGCCCATACGGATGAATGGTTGCAGGTGGTGGAGGCGTTACTGGATTTCAGCCGCCGGCAGAATTGCGCGGTCACCATCCTGTCGGGAGAGGTGCATCTGGGGGCGAGTGGCCGTATCGACAGCGGTGATGTCACCCTGCGCCAATGCGTCAGTTCCGGCATCGTGCATCCGGCCCCGCACGGGCTGGCCGTGGACATGATGGAGCGGATGGCCGCCAAGTCAGAGAAGCTGCGCGGCGGCCTGCGCCTGACCATGGAACCAATGCCGGGCCGGGAAAAACGCCTGCTGACGGTGCGCAACTGGCTGTCGCTGACCGGCACCGATGAGGGTGGCCTGCTGGCTGAATGGCATGGTGAAGGCATGGCCGCCCCCATGACCCTGTCGATTGCGTTGCGACGGCGGGACTGACCCCGCCAACGACCGGCAAATACAATACAAAACCCTGCCCCCCGCGCCGCGCACTTGCCTGCCCCCGGTCCCGCGCTATAGTCCGCCGCAACCGACCCAGCCCCGTTTCCAGACCCCGAGGCAGCGCCCCATGGCGACCCATCCGCATGATATCGACGGCCGCGCCGAGACTTTCAGCCACCGGCACCTGCTGGGCATCCAGGGGCTGACGGCACCGGAAATCAACCTGCTGCTGGATCTGGCCGACCGCTATGTCGAACAGAATCGCGCCGGGGCCAAGTCCGACCTGCTGGCCGGGCGCACTGTCGTCAACCTGTTCTTCGAAAACTCCACCCGCACCCGCACCAGCTTTGAACTGGCGGCCCGCCGGCTGGGGGCCGACTGCATCAACATGTCCGTCGATGGCAGCTCGGTGAAGAAGGGGGAGACGCTGATCGACACGGCGATGACCCTGAACGCCATGCATCTGGATGCGCTGGTGGTGCGCCACCAGGAATCGGGCGCGCCCAAGCTGCTGGCCGACAAGGTGAATTGCGCGGTGCTGAATGCCGGCGACGGCCAGCATGAACACCCGACCCAAGCCCTGCTGGATGCGCTGACCATCCGCCGCCGCCTGGGCACGCTGAAGGGCCTGACCGTCGCCATCTGCGGCGATATCCTGCACAGCCGCGTCGCCCGCTCCAATATCCAGTTGCTCAACATCATGGGCGCCAATGTGCGCGTGGTGGCCCCACCCACCCTGCTGCCGAGTGCCATCGGGGAATTGAGCGTGGAAGTGCATCATTCGATGAAGACCGGCCTGAAGGATGCCGACATCGTGATGATGCTGCGCCTGCAACTGGAACGGATGCAGGGCCAATTCGTGCCCAGCCAGCGGGAATATTTCCGCTTCTTCGGCCTGGATTATGAGAAGCTGGCCGTGGCCAAGCCCGGCGCCCTGATCATGCATCCCGGCCCGATGAATCGCGGGGTGGAGATTGACAGCCTGGTGGCCGACGATATCCACCGCTCGGTCATCTTACAGCAGGTGGAACTGGGTGTGGCCGTGCGCATGGCCTGCCTGGATCTGCTGGTGCGCCACAAGGGTTGAGCCCACCCGCGCCCTGTTCCGCCCCCATCGCCCTTTCCCGCCCGCCGGCCCGGACACGCCCCCATGACCCAGCGCACCGCCTATCTGAATGCCCGTCTGATCGACCCCGCCACCGGCCTGGATGCCGTTGGCGGCCTTCTGGTGGAAGGCACCCGCATCAAGGATTTCGGCCCCGGCCTGTTCGCCAATGGCGTGCCGGAGGGGGTGACGGCGGTGGATTGCACGGGCCTTTGCCTTGCCCCCGGTCTGGTGGACCTGCGCGCCGCTGTGGGCGAACCGGGGTTTGAGCATAATGAAACCATCCTGACCGCCAGCCGCAGTGCCGCCGCCGGCGGTATCACCGCCCTGGCCGCCCTGCCCAACACCGATCCGGTGATCGATGATGTGGCGGGGATTGAGTTCATCGCCCGCCGGGCGCGGGAAACCAAACTGGTGAAGATTTTCGCCTATGGCGCCCTGACGCGGGAAAATGCCGGCAAGGAGCTTGCGGAGATCGGGTTGCTGATGGAGGCCGGGGCCATCGGCTTCACCGATGGCGGCCCCATCGCCGATCCGGCCCTGATGCGCCGCGCGCTTTCCTATGCCAGCACCTTCGGCCAGACCATTTTCCAGCATCCCAGCGAGCCGCGTCTGGCCGGCGGCGTGATGAACTCGGGCGAGATCGCCACACGGCTGGGTCTGGCCGGCATTCCGCCCATGGCCGAGGTGATCATGCTGGAACGTGATCTTCGGCTGGTGGAAATGACCGGCGGGCGTTACCACGCCGCCAATATCTCCACCGCCGAATCGGTCAATGTCATCCGCCAGGCCAAGGCACGCGGGCTGTCCATCACCTGCGACACCGCCCCGCCCTATTTCTCCCTGACGGAAATGGATGTCGGCGATTACCGCACCTTCTTCAAGCTGAAGCCGCCCCTGCGCAGCGAAGCGGACCGCGGCGCCATTGTGGAAGGGCTGACCGATGGCACCATCGATGCCATCACGTCGGACCACCAGCCGCATGATCAGGACAGCAAGCGCGTGCCCTTCGCCCAGGCGGCCTTTGGCGCGGTCGGGTTTGAAACCTTGCTGCCGCTGGTGCTGGACCTGCATCATAAGGGCCAGGTGCCGCTGGCCCGCGCGCTGGCCGCCGTCACCCATATCCCCGCCGACATTCTGGGCCTGACGCATCTGGGCCGGCTGACCCGGGGCGGGGCTGCCGATCTGGTGTTGTTTGACCTGGACCGGCCCTGGCGGATCGAAGCGGAGAAGCTGGCGTCGAAATCGAAGAATAGCTGTTTCGACAAGCGCCCGGTTCAGGGCATGGTGATGCGCACCATCGTGGATGGGCGCAGCGTGTTCACCCGCGCCGCCTGACCCGACCCGCCCAACGGCAAGAACAAAAAGGATCGGCGCCATCATGGTTGAACCGGCAACCGCTTCCCTGGCCTGGGGCCTGTTGATCGCCGCCTTTGCCGGCGGCTATTTCCTGGGCTCCATCCCCTTCGGGCTGGTGCTGACCCGGCTGGCCGGCTATGGCGATATCCGCAAGATCGGCAGCGGCAATATCGGCGCCACCAATGTGCTGCGCACCGGCAACAAGCCGCTGGCCGCCTTGACCCTGATCCTGGATAGCGGCAAGGGCGGCATCGCCACTCTGCTGGCACTCTATTTCGGCGGGGTGGAAGCGGCGGTGGCCGCCGCCGCCGGCTCCATGCTGGGCCACAGCTTTCCGGTCTGGCTGGGTTTCAAGGGCGGCAAGGGCGTGGCCACCGCCCTGGGCGTGCTGCTGGCCATTGCCTGGCCGGTGGGGCTGTCCGCCTGCGGTACCTGGCTGCTGGCCGCCTTTGCCTTCCGCATCTCCTCGCTTTCCGCCCTGATCGCCATCGGGCTCAGCCCGGTGGTCGCCTGGTTCCTGGCCGGGCCGGCGGTGGCGGGCCTGTGCGTCTTCATCGCCCTGCTGGTTTTCATCCGGCACAAGGAAAACATTGCCCGGCTGCTGAAGGGCCAGGAGCCCAGGATCGGGGCAAAGAAAAAGGAGGCGTAAGGCGAATGGAAAAGATCAGTCCCGGCAGTTGCCTGTGCGGCACTGTGCGTTTCGAGGTCACCGGTGCCTTTCAGAGCTTTTTTCTCTGTCATTGCTCACGCTGCCGCAAGGATACCGGGTCGGCCCATGCTGCCAACCTTTTCTCCACCACCGCCAAGATTAACTGGCTGTCTGGTCTGGACCATGTAACGACATATCGTGTCCCCGGCACCCGTCATGAACGCTGCTTCTGCGACACCTGTGGATCGGCGTTACCCGGTCTGCAGATGAACGATTCCCTGTTGGTTGTTCCGGCCGGGAGCTTAGACGGTACGGTTGACATCAAACCCACAGCCCATATCTGTCATGCCAGTCGCGCTGAATGGGACAAAGACTTGAGCGACGTCCCCGTATTGTCAGGACTTCCCGGCTGACAAGTCTCAGGCGGCTGCCTCGCGCGCCGCCTTTACCGCTGCCCTGGTGGAAACTGTCAGGGGCTGCGGCAGCGCATCCAGGGGGAACCAGCCCCAATCGGCCAGCGCGTCGGGCTCCATCACCTGCGGCTCCCCGGCAATGATCCGGGCACGGTGGACGGGGTTGATCCAGTGGCTGGGCGCCTCCCGGTCGATCTGGTCGACAACGCAGAGCAACCCGGTCAGCATAATCTCAACCCCCAGTTCCTCAGCGATTTCCCGCACCACGGTGTCGGCCACCTTTTCCAGGAAATCCACCTTGCCACCCGGCAGGCCCCAATAGTCGGCCTCCGGGTTACGGCGGCGTTTAACCAGCAGCAAGCGCCCTTCTCCATCCTGGATGAAGGCGCCACAGCCCACACGTGGGTTCATTTTTTCCCCCATTTCAGCATTTCCCAGCAGTTGTTATCGGTGTCTGTACGATATCGGTGTAAGCAGGATGATCATCCGACTTGCAACCATGAAAAATTGCATATACTCCCATGGATTGTATTTTGTTCGTTCTGGAAACCCCCATTGGGAAGGCACGATCATGGATTCCTATCTCGGGCAAATCTCCTATTTCGCTTATACACGGGAGTTTAGTGGTTGGCTGCCCTGTGACGGTCGAACTCTCCCCATCTCCCAGTATCAGGCCCTGTTTTCCCTACTGGGAACCGCCTATGGTGGTGATGGTCGGACGACATTTGCCCTGCCCGACCTGCGGGGCCGTGTTGCCGTGGGCTTAAACCAGCCAACGCAGCCGGATCGCATTCCGGCAACAAAGGCCGGCGCCACCGGCGGGAGCACCAGTCTGGGTATCCCCGCATCAACCAAGGTTGTAACCGCCGCCGCCGCAAAGGACGATGAGACGGTGACCGCACAGGCCCCGGCCCCCCAGGGCGCCCCCCTGCCACCGCCGCCCTTCGCGTGTTTGGGTGCCTTCATCTGTGTTGAAGGTCTCTATCCCAATTTTAATTAAAGAATGGGGGCCGCCCACAGGTTCAGGGCGGCCCCACAATTAAAGCCACTGCGCGGCCTGCTATTTGATTTACCATTGGTTGCTTCGACATCGGGGGCACCATGGGCAGGGAAGCCATCACGCACGCCAATGTGGGCCAGGAAAGCGGGGAGGTGAAAGCCCTGCTGGAAAGCACGGAACTGATCCTGCGCGGCCCTATCAAACGGCGCTTTGTCAAATCCGCCATCACGGACGTGCGCATTACTGACAAGGGACTTGCCTTCTTTTGCGCTGGCGAGGGGGTGACGTTGGCGCTGGGTGCAGCAACCGCAACCCTCTGGGCCAAAGCGCTGGCCACGGAACCGCCCAGCCTGAAGGTGAAATTGGGTCTGACCGATGGGGTATTGGCTTTGGTGCTGGGCCAATGGAACGACGATGCCCTTTCCACCGCACTGGAGGGGGCACGCACCGATGATCCCGCAGCGGCCGCCATGATCATCGCCTGTGTCACCTGCGCCGACGATCTGGCAGCGGCCCGCCAAGCGGCGGTGACCCGACCCATCTGGGCCATCTACCCCAAGGGTGGGGCTGCTCCCTTCAGCGATGCCGCAATCCGCGGCGATATGCGGGCCCATGGCTTCAAGGATACCAAATCCTGCGCCATTTCCACCCAGTTGACGGCAACACGCTATAATCAAGTCGTCGCCTGAACCGTCTGGCAGGACAAATACATAAGATTGCGCATTTATAAATATATTGATTTTTTGATTGAAATTGGGCTGCTTGCCATCCTGGGTTGTCGGAAAATTTGGAAACGCAGACATATAAGCATTAATGGGAGAAAAAGCATGAGCGACAGTTTCGTTGGCGAGACGCGCTATATCGCAGGCACGGTCATTCCCGAGGGCTGGTTGAAATGTGACGGCGCCATTTTGCCGGTCAAAAACTATCAAGCCCTGTTTATGGTCATTGGCTGGAAATATGGCGGCACCCCCGGCAGTGGCGATAACACCACCTTCGCGCTGCCCAACCTGATGCAAACCCCCGAAGCCCGCAGCGGGATGACACCGATCATCGCCTATTGGGGAATGATCGCGCAGCGGCAGTAACGCTCACCGCATCGGCACGGTGGTCCGTTTGGCCACCGTGCGCAGGGTGAAACTGGAACGCACGCGCGCCACCCCCGGCAGGCGGGTCAGCGTTTGGGTATGCAGCCGTTCATAATCGCTGCCATCGGCCACCATGACGCGCAGCATGTAATCACTGTCGCCGGCCATCAGATAGCATTCCATCACTTCCGGACTTTCCATCACCTTGGCCTCAAACGCGCGCAGATCCTGATCCTGCTGCCGGTCAAGGGTGATCTGCACAAAGACCGAGGTGCCGCGCCCCAGCGCCGCCGGGCTGACCAGCCCGACATAGCCTTCGATCACCCCGTCATCTTCCAGCCGTTTCAGCCGCCGGTGACAGGCCGATGGCGACAGCCCCACCTTGTCCGCCAGGTCCGCGACACTGATCCGTCCGTCGACCTGAACATGGGTGAGAATCTTAACATCAATGGCGTCGAGATCGATTGGCCGCATAATCCACCGCGAAATGCCCATTTCATGCATGAAACGTCGAAATGAGGCCATGGCGCAAGCCCTCTTTGCAAGGACATTCACCGGCCTTCAGGCGTATCGTTTCTGCACATCCGAACAGGGAGAACAAAGATGCTCATCGGTGTGCCGAAAGAGATCAAAAATCACGAATATCGCGTCGGTCTGATCCCCGGCAACGTGCGCCAACTGGTGGTGCATGGCCATCAGGTGATCGTGCAGAAAAATGCCGGTGCGGCCATCGGCCTGACCGACGATCTGTATGTCGCCGCCGGTGCCACCATCATCGAAACGGCCGAGGAAATTTTCGCCCGCGCCGACATGATCGTGAAGGTGAAGGAACCGCAGCCGGCGGAATGCAAGATGCTGCGCCCCGGCCAGGTGCTGTTCACCTATCTGCATCTGGCCCCCGATCCGGAGCAGGCCAAGCTGTTGCAGGAATCGGGCGCCATCTGCATTGCCTATGAAACCGTGACCGACCGCAATGGCGGCCTGCCCCTGCTGGCGCCGATGTCGGAAGTGGCCGGGCGCATGTCCATCCAGGCCGGCGCCCATTGCCTGGAAAAATCCTATGGCGGCATCGGCATCCTGCTGGGGGGCGTGCCGGGCACGCCGCCGGCCAAGGTTGCCATCATCGGTGGCGGCGTGGTGGGCACCAATGCCGCCCGCATGGCCATGGGCCTGGAAGCCCATGTCACCGTGCTGGACAAGTCGCTGGACCGGTTGCGCCAGTTGGACCAGCAGTTCGGCCGCCGCCTGAACACAGTCTATGCCAATGTCGACACCATCGAACAGGCCGTGCTGGAAGCCGATCTGGTGATCGGCGCCGTGCTGGTGCCGGGCGCCGAAGCCCCCAAGGTGGTCAGCCGGGAACTGGTTGGCCGCATGAAGAAGGGTGCCGTGCTGGTGGACGTCGCCATCGACCAGGGCGGTTGCTTCGAAACCAGCCACGCCACCACCCATGCCGATCCCACCTATGTGGTGGATGGCGTGATTCATTATTGCGTGGCCAACATGCCGGGTGCGGTTGCCCGCACCTCCACCTTCGCGCTGAACAATGCCACCGCGCCCTTCGTGCTGGCCCTGGCCGACAAGGGCTGGGTGCAGGCGCTGAAGGATGACGTGCATCTGCGCAACGGCCTGAACGTGGCCAATGGCGAGTTGACCCATCCCGCCATCGCCCATCTGGGCAAGGTGATCAGCCCGGAAGCCGTCCTGGGTTGATCAGGACAGGGGCCGGCGCCAACCGCCGGCCCCTGGTTATCGCTGACAAGCGGGCGGAACCCGGGGAACATCTCCCCCGAGTCCCGCCCGTTTTCATTCCGCCAGGGCCGGAACCACCGGGCGCGGGCGGCCATCCTTGTCGATGGCGACATAGGTGAAAACACCCTCCGTCACCTTATAGGCGGTGCCATCCAGTTTGCGGACCCAGACATCGATGCGCACGCGGATGGAGGTGCGGCCCACCCGCTCCACCTCTGTATAGCAATTCACCTCGTCGCCGACGCTGACCGGGCGATGGAACTTCATCGCTTCCACGCCCACGGTGGCGACAGGCCCACGTGCCAGCCGGATGGCGGGGGCGGCTCCGGCCAAGTCCATCTGCGACATCACCCAGCCGCCGAAAACATCGCCATTGCCGTTCAGATCCTTCGGCATCGCGAAGGTGCGCGAGGCGGGGGCGTCGCGGTCGAAATCGGGAACTCGCTCAGACATCTCTGCCCTCCCAGGGCAAGCTACAAAATATGGTGGCATATATCGTTCGGAGATACTGCATCTCCTTGAACCTTGGCGTTCCCCCTCCCTATAATGGGGCATGAGCGACCTTTTTCAGAATACCGCCGTCAAGCAGGACAGCTATTCCGCCCAGGACATCGAAGTTCTGGAGGGGCTGGAACCCGTGCGCCGCCGTCCCGGCATGTATATTGGCGGCACCGATGAACGCGCCTTGCACCATCTGGTGGCGGAGGTGCTGGACAACGCCATGGACGAGGCGGTGGCAGGCCATGCCAACCGCATCGAACTGGACCTTGCCGCCGATGGCACGGTGACGGTGCGCGACAATGGGCGCGGCATCCCCACCGATGAACATCCCAAATATCCCGGCAAGTCCGCGCTGGAGGTGATTTTCACCACCCTGCATTCGGGCGGCAAATTCTCCGGCAAGGTCTACGCCACCTCCGGCGGTCTGCATGGCGTCGGCTCGGCTGTGGTGAATGCCCTGTCCGACCGGCTGCATGTGGAGGTGGCGCGCGACCGTCAGCTTTGGGTGCAGAATTTCTCCCGCGGGGTACCGCTGGGGCCGCTGACCAGTGGCGGGGCGGTGCAGAATCGGCGCGGCACCACGGTCAGCTTCCACCCGGATGCGGAGATTTTCGGCGCTGACGCGCAGTTCAAGCCGGAACGGCTTTACCGGCTCTGCCGTTCCAAGGCCTATCTTTACCGTGGCGTGGAAATCCGCTGGAGCTGTGATGCCAGCCTGTTGCCGCCGGGCAGCGAGGTGCCGGCGGCAGAGGTGCTG
The DNA here is from genome assembly GCA_943370215.1 of Azospirillum sp. RU38E. GTDB lineage: Bacteria > Pseudomonadota > Alphaproteobacteria > Azospirillales > Azospirillaceae > Niveispirillum. The sequence goes on along the minus strand of CALRQC020000001.1, from coordinate 353,087 downwards.
CATTTCCCCAACGGCCTGCTGGATTATCTGACCGGCAGCCTGAAAGGCCGCGCCACCGTCACCCCCAACCCGTTCGCCGGTCAGGCGGAATTTCCCGGTGAGGCCGGGCGGGTGGAATGGGCTGTGGCCTGGCCGGAAGATGATGAAGGTTTCAGCCACACCTATTGCAACACCATCCCCACGCCGCTGGGCGGCACGCATGAACAGGGCCTGCGCGGGGCGCTGATCCGCGCCATCAAGGGCTATGGCGACATGCTGGGTAACAAGCGCGCCGCCACCATCACCGCCGATGATGTGATGGAAGGGGCGATGGTGCTGCTCTCCGTCTTCATCCGCGACCCGCATTTTCAGGGCCAGACCAAGGAACGGCTGGTGAATGCGGAGGCGCAGAAGCTGACCGATGCCGCCATCAAGGATCATTTCGACCATTGGCTTTCCGGCTCCCCCGATGCCGCCAAGGCCCTGATCGAACGGCTGATCGAAAAGGCGGATGAGCGGGCGCGCAAGAAGGCGCAGAAGGAGATGGCGCGCAAGACGCCCACCCGCCGCCTGCGCCTGCCCGGCAAGCTGGCCGATTGTTCGCGCCAGAGTGCTGAGGATACCGAGATTTTCATCGTCGAGGGTGATTCGGCCGGCGGTTCAGCCAAACAGGCCCGCTCACGCGAAACCCAGGCCATTCTGCCCCTGCGCGGCAAGATCCTCAACGTGGCCTCGGCCAGTGTGGACAAGCTGCGCGGCAACCAGGAACTGGCCGATCTGGCCCAGGCGCTGGGCTGCGGCACCGGCAAGGATTTCAGCGTCGACAAGCTTCGGTACGAACGCGTCATCATCATGACCGACGCTGATGTGGATGGGGCGCACATCGCCTCCCTGCTGATGACCTTCTTCTATCGGGAAATGCCGGCCCTGATCCAGCAGGGACACCTTTATCTGGCGCTGCCCCCGCTCTATCGCCTGTCCGGCGGCGGCAAGGTGCAGTATGCGCGCGACGACGCGCATAAGGACGCGTTGATGCGCAGCACCTTCAAGAATGTGAAGGGCAAGATCGAAATCAGCCGCTTCAAGGGCCTGGGCGAAATGCCGCCGGCCCAGTTGAAGGAAACCACTATGGACCCGAAAAAGCGCATGTTGCTGCGCGTGGTGGTGCCCGACCTGCGCGACCCGGAGCAGAAGGATGATGTGGAATCCACCAAATCCCTGGTGGAAAGCCTGATGGGCCGCAAGCCGGAATTGCGGTTTAAGTTCATTACCGAGAATGCGAAGTTCGCGCAGGATTTGGATGTGTGATGGAGGGCCTTGAAGGTTACTTCTTCGTCAGCTTTTCCCTCCCATCTCCGTCACCCCGGCGAAGGCCGGGGTCCAGTTCGTAAAGAGTCGCGCTTGGAAGTCTGGACCCCGGCCTTTGCCGGGGTGACAGTAAACTCGTCAAAAACCGGAAACGCCTTCGCAAGTGCGTGGCACGGCCTTCACACCTGTCCACCGCTGCCCCCCCCAAGCCGAAATGCCGTGCGCATGATGCATGGCGGATTCAGGCGGAAGCGCCTTGTCCCGGGACACAAGGCGGGCTAATCCGGGTTTACCAAAGGCGTGGGACGCTGTAGGCCATCGATGGGCCGGCCGCTGAGCCGGGGCGTCGTTCAATCGGAGGAAAGCATGGCTGTTAAAGTTGCGATCAACGGGTTCGGGCGTATTGGCCGTCTGGTGCTGCGCGCGCTCTTTGAAAGCGGTCGGACCGATATCGAGGTCGTCGCTATCAACGATCTGGCCGACGCCAAGTCCAATGCCCATCTGCTGAAGTATGACAGCGTGCATGGCCGTTTCCCCGGCACTGTAGAGGTCGTGGACGGCAATCTGGTGGTCAATGGCCACACCATCCGTTCCGTGCAGCAGCGCGACCCGGCCCAGTTGCCCTGGGGTGAGCTGGGCGTTGATATCGCCCTGGAATGCTCCGGCATCTTCACCAGCCGCGACGCCGCTTCCAAGCACCTGACCGCCGGCGCCAAGAAGGTGCTGATCTCCGCCCCGGCCACGGATGAGGATCTGACCGTCGTTTATGGTGTGAACCATCACAAGCTGACGGCCGAACACAAGATCGTCTCCAACGCGTCGTGCACCACCAACTGCCTGGCCCCGGTCGCCTATGTGCTGAATAACGGCATCGGCATCGACCATGGCTTCATGACCACCATCCACAGCTATACCGGCGACCAGAACACCGTGGACACGTTCCACAAGGATCTGCACCGCGCCCGCGCCGCCGCGCTGAACATCATCCCCACCTCCACCGGTGCCGCCAAGGCCGTGGGCAAGGTGCTGCCGGAACTGAAGGGCAAGCTGGACGGCACCTCGCTGCGCGTTCCGACCCCGAACGTCTCCGTGGTGGATTTCAAGTTCGTCGCCAAGCGCAACACCAGCGTGGAAGAAATCAACCAGCTCATCACCGAGGCCGCCAACGGCCCGCTGAAGGGCATCCTGGGCGCCTATGCGGAGCCGCTGGTGTCCAGCGACTTCAACCATGATGCCCACAGCTCGATCTTCGCGCTGAGCGAGACCAAGGTCATGGAAGGCAATTTCGTGCGCATCCTGTCCTGGTACGACAATGAATGGGGCTTCTCCAACCGCATGGGCGATACTGTCATCGCCATGGCCAAGGCTGGCTGATTGACCCACTGATTTCGGCAGCGGAACGATTTCGTTGCGCTGCCGTAACGGTTGGGCGCCGTCCGTGTCGCGGACGGCGCCCTTGACGTTTCAAGCAACCGACGAGAAAGACATGACCCCCAACGAGATCGCCCGCCTGCAGGCCTATCTCCGCCGTAATTTCGGCAACGAAAAGATCACCGTGAACCCGCCGGCCAAGAAGGGCCAGCCCGTCGAAGTGACGCTGGATGGCGAGTTCATTGGCACGCTGTACCGGGACGAGGAAGATGGCGACGTCTCCTACGCCTTCAACATGTCCATCCTGTCCGAAGACCTGCCGAACATCGCCCCGGCCAAGGGCAAGTAAGCAAGGCCCGCACGGCATTGGATTAAGGCCGCCCCTGCCCCCCTTCTGGGGGAGACAGGTGGCGGCCTTTTTGCTGGCGGATTTGTTCTTGTTTTGATCGCATCGAAATGCGAGAATAGACCACAAGATGATCTTCCTGAATTTCATGTGGTCCCGTCCCGATGCACGCACCGCAAAGCCAGTTCACTCGCCAGGATCGTATTGACTGGCTGCGCCTGATTCGCACGGAAAATGTCGGCCCCATCACCTTTGCCCGGTTGCTGGAGCGGTTTGGCACGGCCGCTGCCGCCCTGGCAGCCCTGCCCGATCTGGCCCGCAAGGGCGGCCGGCAACAGCCGTTGCGCGTGCCGCCCAAGGCGGAGGTGGAGCGGGAGTTGGCAGCGCTGGAGAAACGGGGCGCGCGGCTGATCTGCAAGGGGGAGGCGGAATATCCCAAGCCCCTGGCGACTGTGGATGATGCCCCGCCTGTGCTGACCGTGCTGGGCTTCCCTGGCCTGCTGGCGCGGCCCTGTGTGGGCATTGTCGGGGCCCGCAACGCCAGTATCGTCGGGCGCAAGATGGCCGAAAAACTGGCCCATGATCTGGCCGATGCCGGCTTCACCGTGGTGTCCGGCCTGGCACGCGGCATCGATACAGCAGCACATGAAGGATCGCTGGCCAAAGGCACCGCCGCCGTGGTCGCCGGCGGCATTGATGTGATCTACCCCCCTGAAAATGAAGCCCTTTATCGGGAGCTGGCGCAACGGGGCGCCATCATCGCCGAATCGCCCCTGGGCACCGAACCGCAGGCCCGCCACTTTCCCCGCCGCAACCGGCTGATCTCCGGCCTGTCGCTGGGTGTGGTGGTGGTGGAGGCGGCCTTGAAGTCCGGCTCCCTGATCACCGCCCGCTTTGCCGCCGAACAGGGGCGCGACGTTTTCGCCGTGCCGGGCTCACCGCTGGACCCGCGCGCCCAGGGCTGCAACCGGCTGATCAAGGAAGGTGCCGGGCTGGTGGAAACGGCCGAGGATGTGATTCTGGCCCTGCGTAATGCCAGCCTCTCCCCCCTGTCGGAACCACCGGGCGGCCTGTTCCGGGGTGGCCCCGGCGCCCCGGTGGATGAAAAAATGGTGGATAAAGCCCGTGCCATCGTGGTGGAGAGCCTGTCCCCCACCCCGGTTCTGATTGACGAACTGGTTCGCGGCTGCCAATTGTCTGCCGGGGTGGTGCTGACAATCCTGCTGGAGTTGGAACTGGCGGGTCGTTTGCAGCGTCATCCTGGCGGGCGTGTCAGCCTGATCTGACCCCCGTTATCCCTATCGTTACTGTATCCCTCGAAAGGCGGGTCGTTCAGTGGCTGGCAGTGTCGTCATCGTCGAGTCCCCGGCCAAGGCCAAGACCATCAACAAATATCTCGGGCAGGATTACACGGTTCTGGCCAGCTTTGGCCATGTCCGCGATCTGCCGCCCAAGGATGGATCCGTCCGTCCTGACGAGGATTTCGAGATGGATTGGGAGTTGGGTGAACGGTCCAAACGCCATGTGGACGAAATCGCCCGTGCGGTGAAGGGTGCTACCCGCGTCTATCTCGCCACCGACCCTGACAGAGAGGGGGAGGCGATTGCCTGGCACGTCCAGGAACTGCTGAAGGAAAAGCGGCTGGCCGGTCGGGAAATCCGCCGCATCACCTTCAATGAGATCACCAAGAGTGCCGTGCTGGATGCCATCTCCAAGCCGCGCGACGTCGACCAGGAACTGGTCCAGGCCTATCTGGCCCGCCGCGCGCTGGATTATCTGGTGGGATTCACCCTGTCGCCGGTGCTGTGGCGCAAGCTGCCGGGCAGCCGCTCGGCCGGCCGCGTGCAGTCGGTGGCGCTGCGGCTGATCTGTGAGCGGGAAGCGGAGATCGAGGCTTTCCGCCCGCAGGAATATTGGTCCATCGAAGCGGAATTCAAAACCCACGACGGTGCCACCTTCACCGCCCGCCTGACCCAGTTGGACGGCAAGCGGCTGGAAAAATTCAGCCTGACCAACAAGGAACAGGCCGAGGCCGCGCTGGCCCGCATCCGCCCCATGCTGTTCAAGGTGGGCCGGGTGGAACGACGCGAGGTGAAGCGCAACCCCTATGCGCCCTTCACCACCTCCACCTTGCAGCAGGAAGCCAGCCGCAAGCTGGGCTTCGGTGCCGTCAAGACGATGCGCACGGCCCAGAAGCTTTATGAGGGCGTGGATATCGGCGGTGAGACGGTCGGCCTGATCACCTATATGCGAACCGATGGCGTGTCGCTGAGCCAGGAGGCGATTGACGGTTCCCGTCGGCTGATCGACCAGACATGGGGGGCGGCCTATGTCCCGGAAAAGCCCCGCATCTACAAGACCGCCGCCAAGAACGCCCAGGAGGCGCACGAGGCGATCCGCCCCACCGACCTGTTCCGCCGCCCGGACCAGATGGGCCGCTATCTCGATAAGGATGAGCTGCGGCTGTACGAGCTGATCTGGAAGCGCACCATGGCCAGCCAGATGGCCAGCGCCATCCTGGATCAGGTGACGGTCGATATCATGAGCAAGGGCGCGGAAGCCGTGTTCCGCGCCACCGGCTCCATCATCCGTTTCGATGGCTTCCTGAAGGTCTATCAGGAAGATAAGGATGATGATGGGGAGGAGGAAGAGAATCGTCGTCTGCCGCCGATGAAGGATGGCGACGACCTGACGCGCGGCAACCTGAAATCCGACCAGCATTTCACCCAGCCCCCGCCCCGCTATACGGAGGCGAGCCTGGTGAAGAAGATGGAAGAGCTGGGAATCGGACGGCCATCCACCTATGCCTCCACCCTGCAGGTGCTGCAGGAACGCAATTATGTGCGGCTGGAGAAACGGCGGTTTGAGCCGGAGGATCGGGGCCGGCTGGTCACCACCTTCCTGGAAAGCTTCTTCAACCGCTATGTGCAGTATGATTTCACGGCGGCGCTGGAAGAGAAGCTGGACGATATTTCCGGCGGCCGCATCTACTGGAAAGATGTGCTGCGCGATTTCTGGCAACATTTCCGTGGCGCCATCGATGGCACCAAGGATCTGACCATCACCCAGGTGCTGGATGCCCTGGATGAAGCGCTGGGACCGCATTTCTTCCCCACCCGCGTCGGGGCGGACGGGCAACCGATTGATGTACGCGCCTGCCCCACCTGCGGCAGCGGCCGGCTGTCGCTGAAGCTGGGTAAGACGGGGGCCTTTATCGGCTGCTCCAACTATCCGGAATGCCGCTATACCCGCCCCCTGGCGGTGGCTGGGGAAGAGGGCGAGGCCGATGCCGACCGCGAGTTGGGCCCCGACCCCGAAACCGGGCTGACGGTGGTGATGAAGCGCGGCCCCTATGGCGTCTATGTGCAGTTGGGCACGGAAGCCTCCAAGGAGGTGAAGCCCAAACGGGTATCGCTGCCACGCGGCATGGAGCCGCAGGATGTCGATCTGGAAAAGGCGCTGGCCCTGCTGTCGCTACCCCGCAGCGTGGGGATGCACCCGTCAACCGGGATTGAAATTCAGGCTGGCATCGGGCGTTACGGCCCCTATCTCAAACATGGCGACGCCTATAAGAATGTGCCGCCGGATGATGATGTGCTGACCATCGGGCTGAACCGGGCGGTCATATTGCTGGGTGACAATCTGGCCAAGAAGGCGGTGGCCGGACGGGAACTGGGCAACCATCCCAAGGATGGCAAGCCGATCAGTATCGGTTCCGGCCGCTTCGGCCCCTATGTGAAGCATAACAAGCTGTTCGCCAGCATCCCCAAGGCGATGTCACCTGACGAACTGACGCTGGAACAGGCTGTGGAGCTGCTGGCGGCCAAGGCCGCGAAGGATAGTACAAAGAAGGGTGCTGCCCCAGCGGATACGGAAACCCCGGCGGAGGACAAGCCGAAAAAGGCGCCAGCCAAGAAGGCGACCACCAGCAAGGCCGCAACGGCCAAGACCGGTACGACCAAGGCGGCAGCGCCCAAAAAGGCCGCTGCGACGAAGAGTGACACAGCGGCTGCCCCCAAGAAGGCCGCAGCCCCGCGCAAGGTGGCCACCAAAGCCACCAAGGCGACAGAGCCGTTTTGACCTTCTCCGGCGATGCGGGGATATTCCCGCATCGCCTTCTACCCCGGAAGACCGACGGGACACCGGCGCCCGGCCCGTGTAACCTGGACTGAACCCCGTCGCCCAGGAACCGCCATGCGCCCCCTGCCCCTGATGTTTTGCTGCTTCCTGACCCTTGCCTCTTCGTTGCCGGCCCTGGCGGCGGATGGGGGTGCTGTGGTGGGTGGACAGAACGCCGTGCCCAGCAAGCCCGTCAATGGCTGGGTCCGGCTGGATCGCCCGGGGGAGAAGACTACAGGCACGGCGGCAGCACCCCCCAATGCCGCCCAGCAATTGCCTATGGTGCCGCTGGCTGGGGAAGCCATGGCCGACCAGAAATCGAAATGCCGGGTCCGCAAGACGGTGGAAGCCGGTGTCGCCATGGGTGGGGTCAGTGGCAAATATGTTGGTGGCGAACTGGCCTATGGCAAGGATGATCGCGCCCTGGCGGGCGGCTATATGCCCAACCCCTGCCCAGATACCAATTTCAGCATGTCTGTTGCCGTCTCACAGGCGGATATGGAGCTGAAGCGCCGCCACCGTGACCATTATGACGGCGGCTATGATCCCTATCGGCTGGAGCCGGATCGCTATAACGGTATCCCCGGCCCGCTGGACCGCTGATCCGCCAGACCCGAAACCGGATCGCTCAACGCCGGCGCCCGCGTGACTTCATGGCCTGGAAGAAGGCCGTCACCACGGCCGGATCGAACAGGGTGCCGGATCCCTGTTCGATCATGCGCAATGTTTCCGCCAAGGGAAGGGCCTCGCGCCAACTGCGCTTATGCGTCAGCGCATCATAGACATCGGCCACTGCCACAATGCGCGCGGCCAGGGGAATAGCCTCCCCCCGCAAGCCGGCGGGATAGCCGCTGCCATCCCAGCGTTCCTGGTGGCAGCGGGCGATCATGGCGCCAAAGGAAAAATAGCTGCTCCCCTCCACCATGCGCGAGGCCTTTTCCAGAATTGCGGCCCCCCGCTCGCAATGCTGTTCCATCAGCAGGCGTTCTTCCGGATTCAGCGGCTCGCGCTTGGTGATCACCCGATCCGGTACACCGACCATGCCAATATCATACAGCATGGAACCCATGGCGATCTGATCCAGGAAATCATCATCGATCAAGCCAACATAGGCAGGATCGGATCGGAGAATGAAGGCAATCTCCGTCACCAGCCGTGACAGACGGAGCACATGATCCCCGCCACCTTCCGGATCCTTGTACTCCGCCAGACCGGCCAAAGCGATCACGGCTGCCTTATGAGCCCGCTTCACCTGTTCATAGAGGTGCAGATTATCAAAGCCGATTGTAATCTTGGAACCCAGTACTTCCGCCAGCTTGCGCTCCAGCCCATCCAGCGGACGGCCGGCATGAAGGCAGGCCGCAGCATCGCGCCCATCCGCCGTGCGTAACCAGATAATGACATCGCCATCATCATAGTGATGGTTCCGGGTGCGCAGCACCTGGGCGATTCGCGCCGATAAGAGCGGATCGACACTCCGCCCTATGGGCAGGCCCACCAGACCATGATGACGGCCGGCGGCCGCCAGAATCTGCGCGTCTGTTGCGGAACTCCCGCGCACGACGCAAACGAGCCCGTCGCAAGGCAAGTCCAGCACCCGCGCCAATTCACGCAGCACCGCCTCAGCGAAACTGTCAATAGCGCGCAAAGCGAATAGATTGCCTGACGCCTCGATAATCCGCTCCATCCCCTTGCGGGAGCGGGTCAGTTCCAGAATATGCTCATAGGATCGCAGGGCCGCCACCGTCGCAGTGCCCAGTTTCTGAGCCGTCAGCTCCGTCTTGGCCTTGTAATCATTGATATCATAGCCATGGATGACATCATCCTCCGGTGCCTGTCCCGGCTGGCCTGTACGCAGGATGATACGGACCAGATCATTGCCCAGCTCCTTACGGATGCGCGGCACCAGACGCAACCCGGCATCGTCGGTTTCCATCACCACGTCCAGCAGGATAACGGCGATCCCGGGATCATTGGTCAGCACCCGCAACGCTTCTTCTGCTGAATAGGCGGAAAGAAACTGCACCGGCCGGCCGCGATAGGTGAATTTCTTCATCACCAGCCGGGTCATGGCATGGACCTCTGGATCGTCGTCAACGATCAGGATCAACCATGGGGGCAAAGGCGTGGGCACGACGGAATTGTCCGGCGTTTCTTCCCGAAACAGGAAGGCGTCGTCATTCATCCCCATATCCGTCCCAAATCCCTCAAGAGGGAGAGCACCCACGAAAATGTGCCGCCCCAAAACCTGTCCCAAAGTTATATCCGTCGGGAACAGATCATCCAACCTATTCCCGCATAGGCGGACATGTTACGCAAGCACCATAAAACAACCGCAAAAAGATGTGCTGCTGTTGCAGAGCCGGAGCGGGGACCACAAATTCCCCTCTGACAGAATTGAAACGGACTGAGAATCATGAAGCCATTCGCCCTTCCCCGCCGCCGCCCCGTGATGCGCGCCGTTGCCGGCCTGCCCCTGGCGGCCCTGCTGGCCCTGGGTGCAGCAGGGCCCGCCATGGCGGCAGACAAGCCACTGGATCGTCAGGCGGTGGAACAAATCGTGCGCGATTATCTGATCGCCAATCCGGAAGTGCTGGTGGAAGCCATGCACGCTCTGGAAGCCAAGGAACAGGCTCAGTCGGAGCAGGCGCAGAAGACGGCACTGACAGCGAATCGCACCGAATTGGAAAATAAGGGACCGGTCGGCGGGAACCCCAAGGGCGACGTCACCCTGGTAGAATTCTTCGATTACAATTGTGGCTATTGCAAGCGCACCCATCCGGAGCGGGTGGAGGCAGTGAAGAAGGATGGCAAGGTCCGCGTCATCTACAAGGAATTCCCCATCCTCGCCCCCTCCTCCACGGAAGCCGCCAAGGCTGCCCTGGCGGCCAACCGGCAGGGCAAGTACGAGGCGTTCCATACTGCATTGATGAAGCATGAGGGCCGGCTGGACAGTGACGCCATCCGCGCCACCGCACGCGATGTTGGCTTGGATATCAAGAAGTTGGAAGCCGATATGGGTGACCCCGCCATCCAGGCGGAGATCGATGCCAATATCGCTCTGGCCCGCGAACTCGGCATTCGCGGCACCCCCGGCTTTGTCATCGGTGATACGCTGGTGCCAGGCGCGATCCAGTCCAAGCAATTCGCCGACTATTTTGCCGCAGCCCGCACGGTCAAAAAAGCCGACAAGGCTGGTTGACCTATACGTAAACCAGGAAGCGGTGCGTTTCATCGCAGCCATTGCCCCAATCCATGGCCGTGATATAACCGCCCCGCTTCCTTGAGATGACAATAGCGGGCGACAGAGCTTTGGCGATCCAACCATCGATCCTTGTGCTGAACGGGCCGAACCTTAATATGCTCGGCACCCGTGAGCCCCAAATCTATGGGTCGGAAACGCTGGACGATGTCGAGGCCCTGTGCCAGACAGAGGCGGACCGCCTCGGTTTGGACCTGGATTTCCGCCAGTCCAACCATGAGGGGGAGCTGGTGACCTGGATACAGGCGGCAAGGGGCAAGCATGATGCCATTGTGCTGAATGCTGGTGCCTACACCCACACGTCGGTAGCCATCATGGATGCGCTGTCGGCGGTTGACCTGCCGGTCATCGAGGTTCATCTGAGTAACATCTTCCGCCGCGAGCCGTTCAGACACCATTCCTATGTGTCGATGGTCGCGCGCGGGGTCATATGCGGCCTCGGCTCGCACGGTTATGTTCTGGCACTTCAAGCCGCCTGCCGGCTGATTGATGTTGCGAACCGGCCGGGCGTCTGAGGCAAGCCATTGGATAAGGTTGAGAACACCATGTCGAGCTTCGATCTGGATGCCGAGTTCGTGCGGACCATGGCCAAACTCCTGGAGGAGTCGGGCCTGACGGAAATGGAATATTCGGAAGGCGAACGCCGCATCCGGCTCAGCCGCACGGCCCCCCCGGTCGCTTACCCGGCCGCCTATGCCATGCCGTCTGCCCCCATGGCGCCCCCCCCTGCCGCGGCAGCACCGGTGGCTGCCGCCGCCGTGGCCCCGGCCCAGAACCCGAATGCCCTGAAGTCGCCGATGGTCGGTACAGCCTATGCTGCCTCCGAACCCGGCGGCACGCCGTTTGTGAAGGTGGGCGATACGGTAAAGGCCGGCCAGACCGTGCTGATCATCGAGGCCATGAAGGTGATGAACCCGATCAAGGCCGCCAAGGGCGGTACGGTGACTGAGATCCTGGTATCCGACGCGCAGCCGGTCGAGTTCGGCCAGCCGCTGCTGATCATTGAGTGATCGCACAATGAGCGCGAATGCCCGGGACGGGCTGTTCGACAAGGTGCTGATCGCCAATCGCGGCGAGATCGCTTTGCGCATCCACCGCGCCTGCCGCGAGATGGGGATCAAGACAGTGGCGGTGCACTCCACCGCCGATACTGACGCCATGCATGTGCGCTTGGCGGATGAAAGCGTTTGTATCGGGCCGCCGTCGGCCAAGGAAAGCTATCTGAACATCCCGGCAATCCTGTCGGCCGCCTCCATCACCGGGGCCGATGCGATCCATCCCGGCATCGGCTTCATGGCGGAAAACGCCCAGTTCGCCGATATGGTGATTGAGCATGGCTTCGCCTGGATCGGGCCGACACCGGACCATATCCGCATCATGGGCGACAAGGTCACGGCCAAGAAGACCGTGATCTCGCTGGGCCTGCCCTGCGTTCCGGGGTCTGACGGCCCGGTGGAGAGCTTTGAGACGGCAGCCCGTGTGGCGGACCAGATCGGCTATCCGGTGCTGATCAAGGCCGCTGCCGGCGGCGGCGGCAAGGGCATGAAGGTCGCCTTCAGCCGGGACGAGTTGAAGGAAGCCTATCAACTCGCCCGGGGCGAAGCCCGCGCCGCGTTCGGCAATGACGAGGTCTATCTGGAAAAGTACCTCGCCAACCCGCGCCATATCGAGGTGCAGTTGCTGGGCGATCACCATGGCAATGTGGTGCATTTCGGGGAACGTGACTGCTCCATCCAGCGCCGTCACCAAAAGGTGGTGGAAGAGGCGCCATCGCCGGCCCTGAATGCTGAGGAACGGGAGAAGGTGGGCTCACTGGCCGCCCGTACCGCCAAGCTGCTGGGCTATCGTGGCGTCGGCACGATGGAGTTCCTGTACGAGAACGGGCAGTTCTATTTCATCGAAATGAACACCCGCCTGCAGATCGAACACACGATCACGGAGATGATCACCGGTGTCGATCTGGTGCGTGAACAGATCCGCGTCGCGACTGGGGCCCCGCTGGGCTATACGCAGCAGGATATCCGCTTCCACGGACATTCCATCGAATGCCGTATCAACGCGGAAAACCCTGTCACCTTTATGCCCTCCCCCGGCCAGATCACCCAGTACCATGCGCCGGGTGGCCTGGGTGTGCGCGTGGACAGCGCGCTGTATGACGGCTATCGCGTGCCGCCCTATTATGACAGCATGATCGCCAAGCTGATCGTACACGGCAACACGCGCAACGAATGCCTGATGCGGCTGCGCCGCGCGCTGGAAGAATTCGTCATTACCGGGGTGGATACCTCCATCCCCCTGCACCAGCGCATCATCGCCGAGCAGGATTTCATCAATGGTGATTACGACATCAAATGGATGGAAGGCTGGATGAAGCGTCAGGCAGAAGGCTGATTGCTTCTTTCCAATTGCATTCAGTAGAAAGGCCCGGCTAACCACCGGGCCTTTTTCATGGTCGACTGTGCTGCGTGCGCTTATGAAAGGGGGAGGTGCCTCTTCAGAGACACCTCCCCCTATTTACGCCCATAGAACAAAACAGTGATCGTTGTCGGTCACCGAAATCAATCCAGCGGCGGAGCCCCATATCAGGCCCCAGATTCTGGTAAGTGAAACCTGCCAGAATCTAGGGTACCCGAAATTAGAACTTGGTCACGATACCGGCGTAGAAGTAACGGCCGATATTGTCATAGGACACACCATCTTCCGTCCCCAGCAAATCAAGCGGAGGGAGACGATCCGTGAAGTTATCGATACCGGCATAAACACGCAGAGTATCGTTAACCTGATATCCGACCCGGATATCATGATAGTACGCTGCGCCGTAGTAACGCAGCGGGTAAGCGTCCGGATTCTCCGGCGGGCGACCATCAACAGTGTGCTGAGTCTCCCAAGAGGCGATGCTCTGCTTGCCAATATAGCGCAAGCCATAACCCAGGTCGAAACCCTGCCACTTGAAGTCAGCATTGAAGGTAGCCGACCATGCCGGATCGCCAAGGTTACCCTTGACCCGCGTCCGGTAATCCGGCTGCGAGATGTCGTTATACTCGTCACGCTTGATCAGGTAAGAAACCAGCCCACGGAAGTTTGCCGAGACATCTTCGAACAGCGCGGCCTGATAGGTAAGGTCAACGTCAATACCCGACGTCTTCTGCTGGGCGAAGTTGAAGGGACCGGCGCGGAAAGCCTGACCCGTCATCGGGAAGGAGACAGTGGTTCCGCCAACCATCCGATTCTGCTGACCAGCAAAAGTGCCGTCCTTGTTGCGGAACACTGCGGCGCAGTAGACGTTGTTGATGCCGCTCGGGCTGTCGTAGCACTGGTCAATGATCGTCTGACCACCGAGCGTGTTGATCACATCATCGATCTTGATGGAGTAGTAATCCACCGACACGGTCAGACCGTCGATGAAATCAGGTGTCGCCACAAAACCGGCCGTAAAGCTGGTGCCCCGTTCTTCCGTCAGGTCCGGATTGCCGCCATTCACGCCAGAAACGCCCGATGCCGGAGTGTTGGTCCAAGGCACAGTGACGCCATTGACCACCTCCGTCGTGGGGACGCCGGCGGCGGCACAGTTCTTGGCACGATTCGGGTTGTCATTAATGTTGTTGGAGCTGCACGGATCAGACAGACCATTCACATAGGTCTGAGCAGATGCGCCGTGCAGGTTGCTCAAGGTCGGGGCACGAACCGACTTTGCATAACCGACGCGGAAACGGATATCCCGGACCGGAGCATAAACACCACCCACATTATAGGCAAACACCGTTCCGGTGCTGCTGTTGTAATGAGACAGACGCCCGGAGCCGTTCACCGAAAGCTCATCAACATAGTCCAGATCAGCCAACAAGGGCAGCCGGACTTCCGCGTAGCCTTCCGTCACTTCCATTGCCGGCGGCTTGAAAGGAGCGAACGCGTTCAGGAAGGTGACACCGCTGGCCGTAACCTCATCATAAACAGAAGATGCGGTTTCCCGGCGATATTCACCACCAATGGCGAAGCCGACAGGGCCGCCGGGCAGTTCGAACAACTGCGAGCTGTCACCGCTGATGAAGGCGCTACCAACGAATTCTGTCGCCTTCTGATTGCGCGAGGATTCATGACCGAAATATTGGAGGGCTTCCCGAGAGACCTTGCCATTGCCGAACAGGTTGACCGGCACGCAAGACGGATCATCGTTAGCGGTCGACGCGTCGGCATTGATGCGGCAAACAATGTTACCGGCGGCATTACGCACGGCGTCACGGGCGTTCTCGAACTTCGCCGTGATGATATTGCCGTTCGTCCGGTAGAACGTATTTACATGGCCGTAATTCAACGAGACTTCGTAGCGCCAGTCATCATTGAACTCGCCTTCAGCGCCCGCCACCACGCGGTAGGTCTCACGCTCGTGGTTTTCGCCACGCCCGCCAAAATCAACATTGAAGCGCTGTGCCGTGAAGGTCGTTGCCCCCGGCGCCAGGCTGCGCACGAGAAGCGCACGATTCTCTGCCGACAGGAACGCGTTATCGATGCTGAAGGTATTATTATGGAAGGTCGGTTGCCCCTCCTGCAATGCGTCAACCTTGACATACTTCGCCTCAATGAAGGGACGGAAGTAGGGGGAGACGTCGTAATGACCAACCAGATTCGCCGACTTCCTCGTCAGCCCCGGCTGCAACATGCCGGTCTGACGCAGGGTGGAGCCCTGCCCACCGATCGCAGCACTCGAGCCGAAGGGGCGCATGTCAGCGATAATGAGGTTTTCGACAAGCTTGCCCGTGTTATCAAAAACAAAGGTCTTGCCGAGTTCCGCACCCGTGTTACTGCGCTGACCCGTGCAATTCAGAGCACGCCGCGCCAGAACAGCGGCGTAATTGGCCGCTGTGGGAGCCGGCAAAGCCGGGCACACAGAAGTGTAGAGCCCACCTTCGGAAATATTGTTGTTGCGGATACCAGTGAAGAACCGCCGGTCTGGAATGCCGTTACCCGTGGACGGTTCGCCGATCGTATTTTCCGAGACGTTGAACTGGCTACGTCCGGAATAGGCACCCGTCTGGCTGTCGCGGTCGGTATAATAAAGCACATTGGAGTGTGCGTATTCGAACGAGGCGGCAATATTGCCACGGCCTTCGTCGAAGTTCGTACCCGTGGTGACGCTGGCGGTGTAAGAATTACGGTCACCCTCGCCGGAGCGGCCGCCCTGAAGGCGAGCCTGGACGCCTTCGAAGTTGCGCTTGGTCACAAAGTTGACCACGCCGGCAACGGCATCAGAACCATAAACCGCTGAGTTGCCACCCGTAACAACGTCAACCCGCTCCAGCAGGTCAGACGGGATCGTATTGGTGTCAACAGTGAAGGAGCCAGGCTGTGCCGTGATGTGGCGGCGTCCGTTGACCAGCACCAGGGTGCGGCTCGTGCCCTGCCCGCGCAAATCGAGGATGTTCAAGCCAGCGGTCCCGATGGAGCCGGTCGAATTGGCTTGGCTATAGGTAGAACGGAAAGAGGGGAGCTTATTCATTGCGTCGCCCAGCGACACATTCCCCTGCATGACGAGCTGTTCGGCCGACACACTGGTCACCGGCACGATAGATTCCGCATTCGGCGACGCGATACGCGAGCCGGTCACGACGATTTCTTCGATTTCCAGCGGAGCAGCCGACCCTGCCTGCTGTGCGTGCGCGGGCAGTACACTGACCAGACCTGCCGCCACCCCAGCGAGAAGGGCCGAACGGAAATGTCGCGCCCTCGGAAGTTGTTGGATTGCCATGATTATCTTTCCCATTATTTTTGGTCCCTACCTGCAGCAAGGAGGTTCCCGATCCGCCAACCATGCAGCTAGGTCATGGCAGTTAACCCTGGAAATAAAATAACGACAAGAAGCACGTAACAGATTCGTAAAAGTGATTTTAACCTGTTGCATTGTTGCAATAATTTCGCCTTGATATAATTTTGTTACATTTATCCCTGAAATTGGGAATTAAATTTCAAAAAATGCTGAAAATTATAAAAAAAATAACTGACGCTTCTACCGTGCCCCAAGGAACACAACGCGACACACCCATCTTGTCGATAGATCTCCGTCTCTTTCAAGGGCTGGTCGCACTCACGCCTTACATCAGGTCCCCTTTGACGGCCATACCCCCCGGGGCAGCAAGAACGAGCAAATTATGGAAATAAAAACTAAATTTTCGATCATTTAATAAAAATAGAAGAAAATTAAATATAATTTTAAACTTATAAAATATTTTCATATTATACAATAATCACTTTCCAGTCATTACTTCCTTCACCTTCGCCGCCAACTGCTTCAAGCTGAATGGCTTCGGCAGGAATTCTGCCTTTTCGTCATTACCCACAGTGCTACGGAACCGTTCCTCTGCATAGCCGGAGATGAAGATCACCTTCACATCAGGCATCATCTCCCGGACTTGGCGAATCATCGTGGGGCCATCCATCTCTGGCATGACAACATCCGTAACGATCAGGTCCACAGGGGGAGAGTGATCCGCACGCAGCAGGTCCAAAGCGGCTTCCCCACATTTGGCCTCAACAACATGATAGCCCTTGTTGCGCAGGGCCCTGGCGGCAAAAACCCGCACGGCATCCTCATCCTCCACAAGCAGGATGGAACCCATGCCGGTCAGATCGGAGCTGCTACGATCCTGCTTTTCGGCGATAACCGTCGCGTCTGCTTCGGTAAAGCGCGGTAGATAGATGCTGAATTTGGCGCCATCCCCCGGCGCACTGTCAACGAAGACAAAGCCACCCGTCTGGCGCACGATGCCATAGACAGTCGAAAGCCCCAGCCCCGTGCCCGAGCCAACCTCCTTGGTGGAGAAGAAGGGCTCAAAAATCCGTTCCAGATTTTCCGGTGGAATGCCGATCCCCGTGTCGAGCACCTCGATCATCACATAGTCGCCGGCCGGCACGAGATCGGCAGCCCGCTGCACGGGCTCCGTGGCGACGAAATTGGAAGTGACGATGGTTAGTTTGCCGCCCCCGACCGCCTGCATCGCATCACGCGCATTGACGCAAAGATTGATGATCACCTGCTCCAACTGGCCCTGATCCACTTTGACCAGCCCCAGGTCGCGGCCATGCAACATCCGTAGTTCAATATTCTCGCCAATCAGCCGGCGCAGAAGGTTGGATAGTTCAGCCAGCACATCGGTAACCGACAGCACACGCGGCTGTAATGTCTGCTGACGGGAAAAGGCCAGCAACTGGCGGACCAGATTAGCCGCCCGGTTGGCATTCTGCTTGATCTGCATGATGTCGGTGAAGGAGGTGTCACCTGGCTTGTGACGCAGCAGCAGCAGGTCGCAAAAACCAATCATTGCGGTCAGCAGATTGTTGAAATCATGCGCCACACCGCCCGCCAATTGCCCGATGGCCTGCATCTTTTGCGATTGGACGAATTGCGCCTCCAGGCTTTTCTGCTTGGTCATATCGACAATGTGCAGCACCAGCCCACTATCGCCCGCCGCCTCTCCCTCCACAGGGCGGGCATAGACCTGCACCACCGGGCCGGGGGCCCCACGCAATTGGGTCTCGAACGGCACCTCGCTATCTCGCGCGTCACGCAAAGCCAACAGGCGGGCTTGAACGTCAGTGCGCTTTTCCCGCTGAAACAGCAGCCCGATGGACCGGTTCACCACCTCTGCCATCGGGATGCCGGCCAGGGCCAGCACCGTGTCATTGCATTCCGTCACCCGCAGTTCCGCGTCCAGCAGGACGATGCCGATCGGCGCATAATCGAACAGGCGCTGGAATCGCTGCTCCAACTGAGCCAGCGCGGGATCGATGGGTGGAGACGATGGCGGGGCTGGTGTCACCGCCGGCGCGGCAACCGATGGCAGGGCAGGCTGCACCAACCACAGGATATGACCGGCGAACCCCTCCACCGGACGGGCGTAGACCCGATGCGGCAACACCTGTCCCGATGTGGCGTCCGGGAAGGGGAGCATCACGTCACCCGCCATCCCCCGTACCGCAGCAGCGGCCAGCCGGGTCAATTCCACCCCGGCGGTAGCGGCAGGGCTGCGGCTGGCTAGTGCCGCCAGGGGCGGGGTTGCACCCGGTCGGGCCAGATCGCGGAAGGCCGGGTTATAGGTCACCGCCCGTTCATCCGGCCCCGTCAATACCTGCGGCAGGGGGCTGACCTCCAGGGTGCGGGAGAGCAGGCGGCGTTGCGCTTGCGTGGTGGCAATCCCGGCCAGCAGCATCCGCCCCAACATCAGACCACCAAATACCAGCAGGGCGGAAAAGGCCCAGATCAGCAGCCCGGCCCGCAGCCCACCCGGCCATTCCGCCGGTGGCGGGCCTTCCACCCGCCCCATCAGCAGCAACCCGGCCACCCCAGCCAGCACCAGTAACGTCAAACCGACCCCCACAAGCCGTGCCGGGGGCACGTCGGTGGGGAGAGCGAATTTTCCAGCACGCCTGGTCACGTCTGCCATCTTCCCGAAAATGATGCGGGCACTCAGCCCGGCAGGGGTTTGCGCTTCATTTTGAACACGTAGGAGATAATTTGTGCCACCGCCTTATAATGGTCAGCGGGTATCTCCTCATTCACTTCTGCCGTGGCATAGAGCGCGCGGGCCAGCGCCGGGTTGGCGATCAGCGGCACGCCATGTTCCTCCGCCAGCTCGCGGATCCGCATGGCCAGATGATCCACCCCCTTGGCCACCACGGTGGGCGCCCCCATGGCGGCCGGATCATATTTCAGCGCAACGGCATAATGGGTGGGGTTGGTGACAACCACGTCGGCGGTGGGGATATTACCCATCATGCGGTTACGGGCACGTTCCATCCGTAATTGCCGGATCTTGCCCTTGATCAGCGGATCGCCTTCGGCCTGCTTGAACTCTTCCTTCACTTCCTGCTTGGTCATGCGCATCTGCTGCATGAACGTATAGCGTTGGTAAAGATAATCGGCCCCGCCCAACACCAACAACACCAGCAGCACAGCGAAGATGGTGCGCGCCGCCAGGGATTGGGTTTCGCGCACGATATCGATCATCGACATGGCGATGAAATGATCGACCGAATGCCATAGGGGGCTGAGCGTGATGAAGACAACAACGCCGACAATCACCAGCTTTGCCAGCGCCTTGAGAAATTCCACCAGATTTTTCATCGAGAATTTCTGACTGAGCGCCGTCAGCGGGTTGATGCGGTTGAAGTCGAACTGCAGGAACTTCTCCGTGGTGACCAGAAAGCCCACCTGCACCACCGACGCCATGACGCCGGCCACCAACAGCACCAGCAGCGGCACCGCCAACGCCCCCACCACGCTCATCGCCAGGTCGCGCAGGATCAGTTCCAGCGTGCCGCCATCCATGGGAATGGCATGGGGCTGTTCGATGAAGGGCAGCAGCGAGGCGTCGATCCGCCGGAACGACCAGGGCAGGATCAGCAAGATCAGCCCCAGGCTGGCGCCCAGCACGAACAGATGGCTGAATTCCTGGGATTTCGGCACCTGACCTTTTTCGCGCGCGTCGGCCAGGCGCTTACTGCTTGGTTCTTCGGTTTTGCTATCGTCGTCCTGATCCTCGGCCATGGCGCCCCTCCCCGGCTCACGGCTGCAGGATGTTGATCAGGTGGCCCTCAAACCGGGCCAACCAGAACACCATCAGGGCGCTGAGGCTGAGCCCCAGCAACAACAGGCCGAAAATGATCTGCAAGGGCATCCCCACAAAGAACACCTGAATCTGCGGCACCAGACGGGCGATCAGGCCCAGCCCAAGATAGAATAACAGGCCGATCACCGTGAAGGGGGCCGCCAACTGCATCCCGATCAGAAAACTGTCGGCCATCACCCGCGTCATATGCTGGGCGGCATCATCCACCGGCAGCCAGACGCCGGGTGCGAACAGCGAATAGCTGTCCACGATGGCCAGCAGCAACATATGGTGCAGGTCGGTGGCGAAGATCAGCACCAGCGCCAGCATGGACAGCAGCGACGAGAGCGCGTTGCCGGAAGTGGCCTGGGCCGGGTTGAAGCTCTGCGCTGCCGACAAGCCCACCTGATTGGCGATCAGCATCCCCGCCGTTTCCAGCGATGACATCAACATGCGGGCAATCGTGCCCAAAAACAGCCCGGTCAGCGTTTCCGCCAGGATCAGGGTCAGCATCCCGCCCACCGTGGCGGGACGTGGCGGCATACTGGAAAGCAGTACCGGCATCAGCAGATAGGAGACGCCAAGCGCAAACAGCAGCCGGATGCGGGTGGAGACGAACGGTTCCCCAAAGCCCGGCATCACCAGCATGGCGGCACCGACGCGCATGAACACCATCAGAAAGGCGAACAGCGAGCCGGCGATGAGCTGGTCAAGCTGCATCAACCATCATCCCCATCGCGGGCCGTGCCGATGGCAATGATCTTGTCCATCAATCCTTCGGTGAAGACCTTCAGATGCCCATGCATGAAGGGCAGCAGAAAGACCATGGCAACGAACATGATCAGGATCTTCGGCACGAAGGTCAGGGTCTGTTCCTGCAACTGGGTCAGCGCCTGGAACAGCGAAATGGCCAAACCCACCACAAGGGCAATCGCCATCAGCGGCAGGCTGATGATGATGGTGATGAAAAGCGCATCCCGTACAATATCAATCGCTTCCGCCTCTGTCATGCCGGCGGTTCCTTCCCCTTATACCGGACCGCCGGCCACAGGCCCGCCGTCACATCGGCATACGCAGGATTTCCTGATAGGCGGAGATCACCTTGTCGCGCACATTGACCACCGCCTGCAACGTCATTTCCGCATTGGTCACGGCACTGACCACATCGGCAAGGTCGGCCTTGCCCACCACGCCCTTGGCGGTCATGTCCTCGCCCTTGTGCATGGTGTTGATGGATGTCTCCACCGCCTCCTTCAAGGCATCCCCAAAGGAGGCCCCCTCCGCATTGCCGGCCTTGGCAGAACCACCAGGGGCGGTCAGCCCGCGCTGTGCGGCATTGGCATAAGCAGCGGCGGCGTTGGAAAAGGGAATGGCCATGGCGGTAATCCGGCTTTCTTTCGGCGCGGGCGGCGGATGCCGCCAGGAAGATCAGGGCAGGGAAATCAGTTGGAACGCAGCAGATCGACGGTACGCATGATCATCTGGCGCGTCGCATCGATGGTATTGAGATTGGCCTCATACGAACGCTGGGCTTCACGCATGTCCGATGCCTCGATCAGCGAATTGACGTTGGGCGTCAGCACATAGCCATCGGCATCGGCAGAGGGGTGACCGGGATCGTAGCGACGGGGAAAATCGCTGCGATCCACATCGATCTTCTTCACCTTCACCTTTTCAACGCCGATTTCCTTGTCCAGCGCATTCTGGAACAGCACCACCTTGCGGCGATAAGGCAGATCACCCGGCGAGGGGGCGGTGGAATTGGCGTTGGCCAGATTTTCAGAGATGACGCGCAGGCGCGTGCCCTGCACCTTCATGCCGGCGGCCGACAAGGCCATGGAATTCATCAGGTCCATCTTATCACTCCCCTATCGCCTCAGGCCGATCAGCGCGGCGCCGTCATGGCGGTGCGCAGCATCCCCACCTGCTTGCGGTAAAGATTGGTCACCGTCTGGTATTCCAGTGCGTTCTGGCCGATCTTCAGCATCTGTTCCTCCAGCACCACGCCATTGCCGTCGGGTGCCGTTTCATAAGGGGTGCGTTCCTTATCGGCCTGAAACGTCCCCTGCTGCGGCAATGTGCTGGCCAGATGGCCCTGTTTGCTGCCAGCCAGGGCCATCTGCTGATGCGCGCGCAATTGCTTCTTGAACTCGAAGGCGGTCAGATCACTGGCTTGGAAATGCGGCGTGTCGGCATTGGCCACGTTCTGGGACAAGACCTCCTGGCGCTGATTATGCCAGGCCATCTTGTCGTTCATCATGCGAAACAAGCCGGTATCGCCCAGATCCATGATCCAATCCCCATCCGTCGGCCCACCGGGCCGGACATCACATACCTGACTAAAGCAGAAGCAAAAAGCGCGCCATTCTGGCGGGTCGCCCGCATCTTCATATGCGAGGCCGTGGGGGCAGGGCCCTTCGCCTTTTGCACCCCATTCCACTACCATACTCCAACCCCAAGGTTAATAAAGCGCAAATGCCATCGGCTGACCTGTCGTCCCCCTTGTCATTCTGCTATCCTGCGGTTCTCCCTTGTCCCTTTCGCCTCATGTTCTGGAAGATCGCCCTTGGCCGATGCCGAAGAACCAAAGCCGAAGCGGCAGGTCGCCGTCGCCCTGCGCCACAGCGCTGGCGATCCTGCCCTGCCGCGCATCGTGGCCAGCGGCCATGGCGCCGTTGCGGAACAGATATTGGAACTGGCTTTCGCCCATGGGGTGAAGGTGCGTACCGATGCCGATCTGGCGGAAATTCTTGCCGCCGTGGATGTGGAAAGCGAAATCCCCATCGAGGCGATTGCCGCCGTGGCGGAAATTCTTGCCTATGTTTACCGCGCCAATGGCGGGTCTGCCGCGTCCGGCCCTTCCACCGGCCCCGATGATCCTGTAAGACCGCAGCCATGACCATACCCCTGCCCCCTGCCGCCGCCGATATCGCCGACACGCTGGCAAGCCTGGATGCCTTGCTGACCGCCAGTGCTGCCAATGTGCGCAGCGGCGACATCGTGGAACTGGCCGGACTGGAGCGGGAGGTGAAACCGATCCTGGATGCCGCCCTGGGCCTGCCACCCGACCAGGCCCGCGCCCTGTTGCCGCAACTGGAAAAAGTGATGCTGGGTCTGGAGGGGCTGGCCATGGCCCTGAAGGAGGTGCATGGCGACAAGTTGGGGGGTACGGAAACCCACTCCACCCGCATTCGCGCCGCCGCCGCCTATCGCCGCAGCGAGGAAGGTTGAGCATGGGCGGGGATAGTTACATCCGTTTTGTCGCCGCCCTGGTCTTCGTGCTGGCGCTGATCGGGCTGTTCGGCTTCCTGCTGCGGCGCTTCGGCCCCAATGCCGGCCTGCCGGTGCAGCGCCGGGGTGCGGCCCGCCGGCTGGGCGTGGTGGAGGTGCTGCCCCTGGATGCGCGCCGCCGGCTGGTGTTGGTGAAGCGCGACGGGGTGGAACATCTGCTGTTGCTGGGCATGGGGGATGACCGGGTGGTGGAGACGGGTATTGTCCCGCCCCCTATTGCCGATGCACCGGCCCCCGCCCCGGCGCCCAGTTTCCTGTCCCTGCTGAAACGCAGCCAGGGGGACAAGCCATGAACCTTTTCACAACGATGCCCGGCTGGCTGCGCGGGCTGGCCCTGGCGCTACCCGCGCTGTTGCTGGCGGTACTACCGGCGGCGGCGCAAAGCTTTTCCCTGGATATGGGCGACGGGCCCAGCAGCACCGGCCGCATCATTCAGTTCGTGGCCCTGCTGACGGTACTGTCGGTAGCCCCCAGCATCCTGATCATGATGACCTGTTTTGTGCGCATCACCATCGTGCTGAGCTTCCTGCGCTCCGCCATGGGCACGATGCAGGTGCCGCCCAATCAGGTGCTGGTCAGTCTGGCCATGTTCCTCACCTTCTTCATCATGGCGCCCACCCTGCAGGCCTCCTACCAGAACGGCATCGTGCCGCTGATGAATGAGGAGGTGGACGAGATGACGGCGTTCAAGCGCGCCGTGGAGCCGTTCCATGCCTTCATGACCAGCCATGTGCGCGAGCGCGATTTGCAGCTTTTCATGGATATTTCGAAGACCCCGCCAGTGGCGGAGCCGAAGGATGTCCCCATCCATGTGCTGATCCCCGCCTTCATGCTGACAGAGCTGAAGCGGTCATTCGAGATCGGTTTTCTGATTTTCGTGCCCTTCCTGATCATCGATATGGTGGTGTCGTCGGTGCTGATGTCGATGGGCATGATGATGTTGCCACCGGCCATGATCGCCCTGCCCTTCAAGCTGATCTTCTTCGTGCTGATCGATGGCTGGTATTTGGTGGTGGGCAGTCTGGTGCAGAGTTTCGGATAGGCAGACCACCACCCGCACCCGCCCCATGGCCGGCACAACCCTGCCCCCCGCCCCCTTCTCCCAACGCCCTCTCCCCGTCGGCGACCTTCCTGCGCTATAGAAGGCTGCTTCGAACGGAACTGACGGAGTGATGGGCGGATGCAGGTCGGCATCGACATGGGTTTGACGGCGGAAAACCGCCCGGCACTGCTCGACCTGGAGGAATTGCTGGCCACCCGCCTGCTGGTGCAGGGCAATTCCGGTTCCGGCAAGTCGCATCTGCTGCGCCGGTTGCTGGAACAGAGCGCGCCTTGGGTGCAGCAATGCGTCATCGACCCGGAAGGGGATTTCGTCACCCTGGCCGAGAAATACGGCCATGTGGTGGTGGAGGCCGCCGACCATACGGAAGTCTCGCTTCAGCGTGTGGCCGCCCGCGTGCGCCAGCACCGCGTTTCCGTGGTGCTGAGCCTGGAGGGCGCGGATATCGAGGCGCAGATGCGTCTGGCCGCTGCCTTCCTGGGCGGGCTGTTCGACGCGGAACGCGATTACTGGTATCCGATGCTGGTGGTGGTGGACGAGGCGCAGCTATTCGCGCCCGCCGCCGCCGGTGAGGTGTCGGATGAGGCGCGCAAGATCAGCCTGGGCGCCATGACCAACCTGATGTGCCGTGGCCGCAAGCGCGGGCTGGCCGGCATCATCGCCACCCAGCGTCTGGCCAAGCTGGCCAAGAATGTGGCGGCGGAGGCCAGCAACTTCCTGATGGGCCGCACCTTCCTGGATATCGACATGGCGCGCGCCGCCGACCTGTTGGGCATGGAGCGCCGGCAGGCGGAAATGTTCCGCGACCTGCAGCGCGGCCATTTCGTGGCCCTGGGCCCGGCCCTGTCACGTCGGCCGCTGCCAGTGCGAATCGGGGTGGTGGAAACGGCCGGGCGGGGCGGCAGCCCCAAGCTGATGCCCCTGCCCGATCAGCCGCCCGCCGACGCCCGCGACCTGATCCTGACCCCGACGGCGGATGAGCTGTTCGCCCCGACGCCGATGCCCGTGGCCAAACGCCCGCCGCCACAGGCCGCACCCGACATCAACGCCGCCCTGCGGCTGGCCGGGCAGCGCCAGGCGGAAATGGCCGCCAATGCCGCCGCCAACCCGGAGCCGCCCGCCCTGTCGACGGAGGAGATGGAGCAGAAACTGGATGAGGTGCTGCGCGAAGTGCTGGCCGACCCAGAGGCCGCCTTCCGCACCGATGCCGTGCTGTATCAGGATTTCCTGGTACGCTGCCGTATCCATCGGCTGCGGGGCGAAGCGCTGGACATGCCGGGCTTTCGCCGCCGCCTGTCCGTGATCCGCGCCGGGGTGGATGCCGGCGGCACCGACCAGCCGGAATGGGCCCAGGCGGAAGAAGCAGCGGCCGGCCTGCCCGAGGACATGCAGGGCGTTTTCCTGCTGCTGGCCCGCGCCGCCATCGCCAAGGCGCCCTGCCCATCGGATGCAGAGGTGGCGCGGGCTTGCGGCAGCCGCTCTCCTGGCCGGGCACGCCGCCTGCTCTCCTATATGGAACAGCGGGGCGTCATCGTACAGCGGACCCTGCTGGGCGGGATGCGGGCCATCGCCCTGCCGCATCTGGACTGTCAGACGGCGGCCGGTGATCCCCATGCGCCCGATCCCGCCGACATGATGGTGGCGGTGGAAAATGGACCGGACCTTTTCGGGACAGCCCAGACTGGAACATAGCCGTCCGCCCTTGCGCCAACCGCTACGGATTGGTCGGCAATGTCGGCGATGGGTGCCATGACAGGCCCGCCGCTTGCATTCGGGCGGCCAAAGCGCCATCTTGCGGCCGTCGATCCTGCTTCTGGACCGGCCGGCATGGCAACCGGCCCCGTTCCCGCTGTGGCCGACGGTCGGGAACCTCAAGGGGAGAGTGCCAAAAATGCCCGCGGGCACGGTCAAATGGTTCAACAGCATCAAGGGCTATGGCTTCATCACGCCGGAAGATGGCAGCCCGGATATTTTCGTCCATATCTCGTCCGTTCAGCGCATCGGCCTGGCGACCTTGAAGGAAGGTCAATGGCTGCAGTTCGACGTGGAGAAGGACCGGCGCACCGGCAAGACGGTGGCGCTCAATCTACGTAACTGATGCGATCCGGCCCCGGGTCGGCGCCAGGACAACGTAATAGAAGCCCTTCACAAAGGGTGCACAGGCGGGAGCCTGCGCGCCCTGATTGGCTTTGTACATGGATCAGACAGGCGGAAGGTGCCGGAAGATGGCCGCCCACCGCCGTTGCAAGGAGAGGCCAGATGGCCAAGGAAGAGTTCATTGAGTTTGAGGGCACCGTTCAGGAAGCCCTGCCGGATGGCCGTTTCCGCGTGTTGTTGGAAAATGGCCACGAAATCATCGCCTATACGGCCGGCAAAATGCGTAAAAGCCGCATCCGCACCCTGGCGGGCGATCGGGTGACGGTGGAAATGACCCCCTATGACCTTAACAAGGGGCGCATCACCTTCCGTCACAAAGATGAACGTGCCGGCGGCCCGATGGCCGGTGGCCCGCCGCGTCGCCCAGGCGGCCCGCGCCGTCACTGACCGGATAACCGTTGAAGGCAGTGCCTAGCTGCACTGAAAAGCCTTCAGCGGTCAGCCGCTCACAAAGCTGCTATCACTATATCTGCTGGCGGCCGATGCCCCGGGGACGGGGCGCGGCCGCGTTTCTATTGGTTCACGGGGAATATCATGTCCAGTCTTCACAAGCAGGCGATGGAAGCCGTCCTGAAGGCCGCCGAGATGGATGTGCTTGGCACGCTGGAAGAGCAGGGCATCAAAGATCGCTACAGCGAGGAAGGCGATCAGGCTGCCATGGATGTGGCCATTCTGCACGGCTATCGCGTCTTCATGCGCATCTGCGAGGCGAATGGTGTGCAGGCCGATGCCGACCTGTTCGCCGAGATGGCCGCAGAACTGGCCGACGACATCGCCAATGACCGTAGCAGCGGTGATGATCAGTAATACCAGGGGCGTGATGGCAGCGCCCCGCGCCTAAGCGGCACCTGTCGCCGTGAAACCAGGCCGTTGGCATGTTGGCGTCGGCGCTTCAGCCAACTGGTATCAATCGGGATCTATGCGACGACGCAGGGGTGATGGCTCCCCCATCCGCCCCTGCGTCTGCATGTTCTCCATCAACCGGCTGCCATCCCAGGGGGAGAGCAGCAATTCAAAGTCCCGGCAATTTTTCTCGACATGCTGGCTGACAATGACTGCCGCCCGCAGGTCAATTTCATTTTCTACCGACAGGGCAAACCGATCCAGGTTCGGATAGCGCTGACGCATCTGGTTGACCAGCCGAACCAGCCGCACAACAGCCGCCGCCACCTCATCCGGTAAATCAGCAACATCGGGATAGGTGACCATGACCGTTCGCCGTCGTCCCCTGGTGCAACAGTTGGTTAATCATTCTCTGTCACTATGCCTGCGCGCAAGGACAAGGCGAAGCCTGTGCTTCGTCTTTTTAAACCAGGGCTTTATCGTTATGATAATTCACTGGACCGGGGGACTTGTCCCCTATATCGAATTCACCCATGGACAGGTTCCCCCCATTTGGGGGCGGCATAGGGAGAGTCCCCTTGTCACAGGCGCTTGAGACGGTTGCCAAGCTGGTACATGAGGTGGAGAGGGGCCTTCCCATCGCCCCTGGTACGCTGCGCATGGATGATGATGGCGTTGTCACCGTCAATCGGGAAAGCGTGAGCTCACGCCATCATTTCTTCCTGGATGGGCTGATGTTCCATGTCAGCCTGATGCCCCGGCATGATCACACAGTGTTCCAGATCTGGGCGGAGGTTGGGTATCTGCCCTATTCCATCGAATCGCCGCAGAAGCGGGCGCGGCTGATGACAGTACTGCGGGCCACCAGCGGGCTGGACCGTGCCAAATTCATCGTCGATGAAAAGCAGAAGATTCTGGTGCTGGGGCAGGTGGAGGTGGAGGGCACAATGACCCTGGCCGACCTGATGTATGAAACCGTGCAGTTCCTGCAGGAAGCGCGCCCGTTTCTCCGGGTGCTGGGGGAATGCCTGTAACAGGCACCTGTCACAAGGCCAATGAATGATACCTGTCCACCACGGGATTGACCTTTGGTGGACTGAAGCCGGCTGCGTTTACTGGAAACGACAGCCAGCCCTGGATTTGCCTGTCCACGAATGAACCATACCCGGAAGCGATTTATACAATCGGCGGTGAGTGGATCGCATCGCTGATTGATGGGCGCATTTCAGCGACCTGAACAGGTAAAACGGCGTCCGCATAACAAAATCTACTTTCCCCCTAAAGGGAATATACTACTTCTTGTCTGGCATCATGAAAATCTGTCCAGGATAGATCAGATCCGGATCACGAATCTGGCCCTGGTTGGCCTCAAAGATCATCGTATAGCGGGGCCCTTCGCCATAGGAGCGGCGGGCGATGGCCCAGAGATTGTTGCCAGGAACAACCACAACGGCACGATTGCCCGCTACCGTATCCGGCAACGGCTTCTTGTCAAACTCCACCTCTGCCCGGCTGGCCACCTTGGAACCATCCAGCACCTGATCGGCGCGCAGATTGTAGCGGCCATTTTCCAGCCCGCGATCCGGCGTCAGTGACCAGCGCCCGGTGCCGTCGGCCTGTGCCCGGCCAATCAGATTATTCTCCACATAAAGCATGATCTCTGATCCGGCCTTGGCCTGACCGCCCACGGTCACACGGCCACCACGATCATAATCGATCGTGTCGATCGTGACTTCACCAGCCGGTCGGGGGGCGCCATCACCACCGGCACTGCGCGGTTTCTGCAAGACGCGGCTGTCCCCCTGCGGCCCGGTCAGTACGGCCAGCGCATCACCCGTTCCATCCTGGCGACGGCCAGCCAGATCGCGGTTGCTTTCCGGTACGGCAAGCACCACCGTGCCCAGGCCGGCGGTCACCGTTCCATCCGGCCCCACCGCCTCCAGCCGCAATTCACGCGCACCGGGCGACAGGGGTTCGGTGGGCAGGAACACCCATTCGCCACGCGCGTCGGCCGTGACGCTGCCCAGCAGCTTGTCGCCATCCAGAATACGGATGGTTTGGCCCGGCGCCGCACGGCCGGCAATGACGGCATTGCCCGCCGGCTCCACCCGAACCACATCAAAGGTGGGACCGGCGGGAATGGTCGTCGGGGTGGTTGTCGCCGGGTTAGTCACGCCGGGGGCTGCCTTATCGCCCCGCGTGCCCTGCAAATAGAAAGCCCCCGCGCCGATGGCGGCAACGGCGACGATGGCGGCAGGGATGAGAAGCTGTTTGCGATTCACGGGCAAAGGAACCTTTCTCGCGATCATGCGGAAAGCCCTGGTCAGACAAAGCTGATCAGGGCCCAGACGGCGGCGGTCGCTATGGCTGCTACCACAAACGCCCGGGAAAGCGAAACGATCCGTGGGGCCGGTTCCGATTCCGGCAAAGCCACGCGCCCCGTCACCATCGGCCGCACCAAATCCAGCCGCTTCAAACCCGCATAGGCGAAGATGGCGGCGATATGCAGGCCGACAATGCCCAGCAGCACATTGAAATTGACCTTGTGAATGGTGCGCATCAGGGCGGATGTCGCCCCGCTGACCTTGTCCGCCAGCGGCCCGTCCACCATGATACCATCGCTGGTGAACAGGCCGGTGATGGCCTGCAGGCCAACCACCGATAACAGGCCGATCACCGCCAGCGCCCCCAGCGGATTATGCCCGGCATGGGCCGCCATGCGGCCGGGTGCGGCCAGTTCACGCAGATGGGCCAGAATGGCCGCCGGTCCGCGCACAAACTGGCTGAACCGGGCCGTCTGGCTGCCAACCAGACCCCAGATCAGCCGGAACAGCAGCAGCGCCAGCACGGCATAGCCAAAGCGCATGTGCCAATCCATCGGCGAGCCCAAATCTATGTGCCAGTCGATAACATCCCAAAAGCGCATGTGCCAATCCATGGCATCATTTTCCGCCGACCACCAAGCCGCAGCAATGCAACACACCAGCGACCAATGGAACAGGCGCACCGGCAAATCCCACACCGTGACCTTGCGGGTAACGACGGTCTTGTCCTTGTTCCGGCCCATGGTCTTAATCCCGGCAGGGGTTCATGATGAAGGGGCGGCGGAGGCCGCAAAGCCCCGCCGCCGGCCAAGCCCCCCCCCGCCGAAGCCCTGGCAGGGGGACGGTACAAACTTACTTGCGATAGGTTTCGTGGCAACCCTTGCAGGTGCCGCCGGTCTTGCCCAGGGCAGCGCCAATGGCGGCCTTGTCACCGCTGGCAGCGGCCGTCACCAGATCGGCGGAGGCCGTCTGGAACGCCACGGTCTTGGCCTTGAAGTCGTCCATATTTTCCCAGATGCCGGGCTTGGCCTCACTCTCGCCCACGCCGATGGCAGTGCCCGTTGCCCACCAGCCGGGGAAGGCCTTGGAGACGCCATCGATGGTGGCGGCCGCGGCCTGCACATCGGCCACGCTGCCCTTACCCTCCTTCAGGAAGGCACCGATGGCCTTCATCGCTCCGCCGGCCTTTTTCAGCTCGGTCTTGCGCGCATCGATCACCGCCAGCGGATCCTGTGCGGCGGCGATACCCGCCGACAATGTACCGGCTACCACAATACCGGCGATCAGCAAGCCCTGGATACGCTTCATTCGATTCTCCTGTCATCCTGGCGCCGGGCCGGCGCCAGGATGACAGGCGGCGTCCCGGATGGGGGTCAGTGGGTGCACCGCAGCACACCCATCCCTGCAATTTGTTGGCATAGCCCCTTATCCGCAAGAGGCAAGAAAGCCACATTGGGAACAAGCTGCGGGTTTACCCATCCCTTATGGCGTGACAGAGTGCCAGCGACACCCCTTCCGGCACTTGCCGTCAACACCAGCTTTTGCGGGCCAATCACCGGTATCCGTACGTCAGGGAAATGCGTTGATCATGTCGAATATCCGTTCCGTCTGTGTTTATTGCGGTTCATCGAATTATGTGGATGAGGCCTATAAGCAGGCGGCGAAACAAACCGGCCATCTGTTGGCCACAGCCGGACTGGACCTCGTTTATGGCGGCGGCAATGTCGGCCTGATGGGAATCGTCGCCGATGCCGCCCTGGCCGTCGATGGCCGCGTCATCGGCATCATCCCCGACCATATCCAGAAGTTCGAGGTGGACCATACCGGCCTGACCGAGTTGCATGTGGTCGACAGTATGCACACCCGCAAGCGCATGATGGTGGAGCGTTCGGACGCCTTCATCGTGCTGCCGGGCGGCATCGGCACCCTGGACGAGATGTTCGAGATCATCACCTGGCGGCAGCTACAATTGCACGCCAAGCCGGTGATCATCGTCAATATCAACGGCTTCTGGGATCCGCTGCTGGCCCTGATGGACCATATGCAGGCCACCGGCTTCATGCGCAAGCCCAACCTGCCGGGCGCCAGCAGCCAACTGTATCAGATCGTCAATGACGTGGAATCGATCCTGCCGCTGCTGTCCGTGCAGCCGACCCCGATGCGCGAGGCGCAGACGGCGCGGATTTGATGTTACCGCAGCCCAGCCCCGCCCCTTGAACGAAAGT
The DNA here is from genome assembly GCA_943370215.1 of Azospirillum sp. RU38E. Lineage (GTDB taxonomy): Bacteria > Pseudomonadota > Alphaproteobacteria > Azospirillales > Azospirillaceae > Niveispirillum. The sequence continues at coordinate 321,203 of CALRQC020000001.1, read as the reverse complement.
TACCGGTTGCGGGGCTGTTGCGACGTTATTGCAAATAGGCTTTATTGGCCCCCGCCGGGCGGACCGGTAAACAGGTCCGCCCTATTGAACCCTGGGAGAGCGCTTCCATGTCGAAGATCAAAGTCGTCAATCCGATCGTGGAACTCGACGGCGACGAAATGACCCGCGTGATCTGGCAGTTCATCAAGGACCGCCTGATTCTGCCGTACCTTGACGTCGATCTGAAGTATTACGATCTGGGCGTGGAAGCCCGCGACAAGACGGACGACAAGATCACCATCGAATCCGCCGAAGCCATCAAGCATTACGGCGTGGGCGTGAAGTGCGCCACCATCACCCCCGACGAAGCGCGGGTGAAGGAATTCAACCTGAAGCAGATGTGGAAGTCGCCCAACGGCACCATCCGCAACATTCTGGGCGGCACCGTCTTCCGCGAGCCGATCATCTGCAAGAACGTGCCGCGTCTGGTGCCCGGCTGGACCCAGCCGATCGTCATCGGCCGCCATGCCTTCGGTGACCAGTACAAGGCCACGGATTTCATCATCCCCGGCGCCGGCCGCCTGTCCATCACCTTCACCAGCGCCGATGGCACCAGCAACATCCGCCACACCGTGTTCGATTTCGACGGGCCGGGCGTTGCCATGGGCATGTACAATGTCGATGAATCGATCCGTGGCTTTGCCCGCGCCTGCATGAATTATGGCCTGATGCGCGGCTACCCGGTGTACCTGTCCACCAAGAACACGATTCTGAAGGCCTATGACGGCCGCTTCAAGGATCTGTTCCAGGAAGTGTTCGAGGCGGAATTCGCCGACAAGTTCCAGGCCGCCGGCATCACCTATGAACATCGCCTGATCGATGACATGGTGGCGTCCGCCCTGAAGTGGTCCGGCAATTTCCTGTGGGCCGCCAAGAATTATGACGGCGACGTGCAGTCCGATCTGGTGGCGCAGGGCTTCGGCTCTCTGGGCCTGATGACCTCGGTGCTGATGACCCCCGATGGCAAGACGGTGGAAGCGGAAGCCGCCCACGGCACCGTGACCCGTCACTTCCGTGACCATCAGAAGGGCAAGCCCACCTCCACCAACCCGATCGCCAGCATCTTCGCCTGGACCCAGGGCCTCACCTATCGCGGCAAGTTCGACAACACGCCCGACGTGGTGGAGTTTGCCAAGACCCTGGAAAAGGTCTGCGTGGCCACGGTGGAAGATGGCTACATGACCAAGGATCTGGCCACCCTGATCGGGCCGGAACAGAAGTGGCTGACCACCCAGGACTTCCTGGCCAAGCTGGACGAAAACCTGCAGGCCGCCCGCGCCAAGTAAGGCGATGGGCGAAACCGTACAGGTTTCGTTGTGATGGGGAACCCCGGTGCCGATGGTGCCGGGGTTTTCTTAGGAGCATTTATTGCAAGCAGCAGCTTTGCAGAATAAAAAGTGACACTTCAAAAGAAATTTTTCGAAATCAGGATTCAATGAAAAAAAATTGTTTATCTTCATCTGACAATCCTAGCAACTTAGCAAATTTCTCCCATGCGTCGCCCTCTGATTTTGCCCAGATGGGCACTTTGGCGCCATTTGATTTCTCGATCACGAAATAAAGAGTGTCTCCAGCGGTCTTTTCTATACGCATCATCTCTCCTCGACTGATACAGAATTACAATGACCTAAAATAACAGTGCCGCCAAAATTGTCACCTCCGATTATGGCTCTCTTGGCTTTTTCAAATTTCCACTGATTCATCTGTAATATCTCAATCGCAAACAATACTTCAGTTCGACTCGTCAGATGGTCGACGGCAACGGTGTCAAGCAAGCTTAGTGTCAATCCGAAAATTCTATGTTATTTTAATGACTTAAACGATTTTATTTTCAATATCACCGTCACCCCGGCGAAGGCCGGGGTCCAGAATGACGAGCGCCTTGCTCTACGAACTGGACCCCGGCCTTCGCCGGGGTGACGGTGAGAATGCAGTAAGGCTTTGATAGTAAATAAAAATTTCTCAGGTGGACAGTTACACGTGGAAAATTAAAAGCTGTCGAGAGAGCCGAATATTTCCTAAGCCTCCCTTGCGAACCATCCGCAATCACCCTATCTTGCATTCCATGCGCTGCTTCGCCGCCCTTCTGCTGCTCGTGGCATTCCTGTTCAACGCCCCCGGCATCCATGCCCGGGACGTGATGCCGGAGCATGTGCATGGCGTGGCGGACACCGGCACGCTGGATTGCGAAGATGCTTCACCAACCCCGGACGCCCCGCCTGGGATGGATGCGCATCATTGCTGCAGCCATATCCATGTGGCGGATCATGTCCGCCTGACACATGTGTCGGAACCCGCCTTCTGGGAACCGACCCTGTACCGCGCCGATAGCGAAACGCCGCCGGCCAGCGCCGAGCCGCGCCAGCCCGAAGAACCCCCACGCGCCTGACAAGCCGACCTGAAGCCGGGTGACCGCCCCCCGTGGCGTCCCCGCGATCTGCTTGTCCGCATGTGGGAGTTTCCATGCGCATTCATCTTGTTACCGCCATGGCGATGGTTATCGCCGGGGTGCCGCTGGCAATGGCGCAACAGCCGCCGGCCAGCCTGACCATAGAGGCCGCCATCGCCCAGGCCCTGGAAACGGGGCCACGTACCGCCGCCGCCCAGGCCCGACGGCAAGCGGCCGCCGCCGGTGTCGATCAGGCCGATGTCGCCCCCAATCCCGAACTCTCTGTGGAGATGGAGAATTTCCAGGGCTCTGGTCCCTATCGGGATTTCCGCAGTTCCGAGCGCACCTACAGCCTGTCCCAGAGGCTGGAACTGGGTGGCAAGCGGGGCACGCGGGTGGATGCCGCCCGCGCCGGCCTTTCCCGCGCTACCTATGATCTGGAGATCAGCCGGCTGGACCTGACGCGCGATGTGCGGCTGGCCTTTGCCGAAGCCCTGGCCGCCGAGGCCGATCTGGCCCTGGCTGATGATCAGGTTCGGTTGGCCGGCGAGGTGGAACGCGCCATCCAGGCACGGCTGGATGCCGGTCGGGAAGCGCCGATCCAGTTGAGCCGAGCAGAAATCGCCCGACGGCAGGCTCAGATGGTACTGGATCAGGCCAAACGCCGCGCCCAGTTGGCCCGGCAGATGCTGGCCGGGCTGACCGGCATCCAGCAGCCGGGCCTACGCTTGGTGGATGATTGGTTCACCCGGCTGGACAGCGCCCCAGCCGTCCAAACGGGGGAATCGGCGGACCTGCTGCGCCAGCAGACCGCCGTGCGCCAGGGCCGCGCCGATCTGGCGGTGGAACGGGCCAAAGCCATTCCCGATGTCACTGTTTCCGCCGGCTTCCGCCAGTTCCGGGAGGGGGACAATAATGCCTTCCTGGTTGGCGTCAGCGTGCCGATCCCCGTGTTTGACCAGAATCGGGGGGCGATTGCCCGCGCCCGCGCCGAGCTGACGGCGGCAGAGGCCGATCTGGCCGCCGAGCGGATCGACCGTGACCGGCGGCTGGCTGCCGCCCAGGCCAATCTGGAGGCCGCCCGCGATGGCGCCACCGCCCTGAAAGAACAGATCATACCCACGGCGGAAACGGCCTTTGCCGCCGCCCAGGAAGGCTATCGCCAAGGCAAGTTCGCCTACCTGGAGGTGCTGGAGGCGCAGCGCACCCTGTTTGAGGCGCGGCGCGACCTGATCAACACACTCCAGGGCTTTCATAACGCGCGGGCTGAGCTGGACCGGCTGACCGCAACCGCCGCCGTGACCGGCGCAGAGGGGGCACGATGACCAAGAATTTTCTGCTGATCGGTGTCTGGCTGGCAGCCCTGGCCACCGGCGGCGCACTCCCTGTCCTCGCCGGTCCCGGCGACCACGCGCCCAAGGACGAAAAACACGCCGAGGGCGATGGCCACAACCACGCTGCCGAAGGCGGCCATGCGCATGGCGAGGAGGAGGAAAGCGACGGCAATGTGCATCTGACGGCAGACCAGATTGCCAAGGCCAAGATTACCCTTGTCGCCGCCGGCCCTGCCGCCGTCACCGGTGAGGTGCGGGTGATGGGCAGCGTCACCGCCGATGCCGACCGGATGAGCAGCGTGACCACCCGCCTCCCCGGCGTGGTGGTGGAACTGCCCAAGCGGCTGGGCGACAGGGTGGCCGCGGGGGAGGTGCTGGCCGTGCTGGATAGTGCCGAACTGGCCGACGCCAAGGCCGCCTATCTTTCCGCCCAGCGGCAGGAGGGGCTGGCCGCCGGCACCCTGAAGCGCGAGGAAGACCTCTGGCGCAAGAAAATCTCGGCCGAGCAGGATTATCTGGACGCCCGCACCAATGCCGAAACCGCCCGCATCAGCCTGGATGCCGCCCGCCAGCGGCTGGCCGCACTGGGCCTGAGTACCAGCGATATCAAGGCTTTGCCCAGCCAGAACCCGGCCAGCCTGGCCCGGCTGGAACTGCGCGCGCCCATCGCCGGCCGTATCACCGCCCGCAACCTGCAGCGCGGGGAGCTGGTGGCGGCGGAGAAGGAAGCCTTTGCCATTGCCGACCTGTCACAGGTCTGGGTGGAACTGCCCGTCTATGCCGCCGACCTGCCCCAGGTGCGGGAGGGGCAGCGGCTGGTATTGAAGGGCCATCATGGCCAGCAGGGCGACGGAAAGGTGATCTTCGTCGCCCCCACCATCGACCCGGCCACGGGGGCCGCCCGCGTGGTGGCGCAGGTGGATAATGCCGAAGGCCACTGGCGCCCCGGCGATTTCGCCAGCGGCGCCATCGAGGCCGGCAGCGGCGAGGCGGCGGATATCACCGTGCCCGCCTCTGCCCTGCAGACGCTAAAGGGCGAAACCGTCGTGTTTGTGCGCAATGCGGAGGGGTTTGAACCGCGCGTGGTGGAAATCGGCCGCCGCAACAGCAGCGTGGCGGAGGTGCTGTTCGGTCTGTTTCCCGGCGATCAGGTGGCCATCGGCAATACCTTCCTGTTGAAGGCCGAGGCATCGCGCGGGGCAGCCGCCCATTCGCATTCGCATTGAGGAACGTTGGCATGATCGAACGTATCCTCACTTTCGCCATCCAGCGCCGCTTTCTGGTGGTGCTGCTGGTGGCGGTCGCCGCCGCCTTTGGTGTGCAGTCGCTGCTGCGTCTGCCCATTGATGCGGTTCCCGATATCACCAACAACCAGATCCAGATCACCACGCTGGCCCCGGCCCTGTCGCCGTTCGAAATTGAACAGCAGGTGACATATCCGGTGGAAACCGCACTGGCCGGTATTGCCGGGCTGGAAAGCACCCGCTCCATCTCCGTCAACGGCTTGTCGCAGGTGACGGCCATTTTCGGGGAGAAGGTGGATATCTATTTCGCCCGCCAGCAGGTGAGCGAGCGGCTGACAGAAGCCAAGGAACAGCTTCCCCCCGGCCTTGCCCCCACCATGGGCCCGATCTCCACCGGGCTGGGCGAGGTCTATATGTGGACGGTGGAATATGCCCCGTTCGAACAGGCGAAAGCGGAGGCCGGCAAGCCCGGCTGGCAACCCGATGGCAGCTTCCTGACCCCCGAGGGCGAAAGCCTGACCAGCGAGGTGGAGCGGGCGACATATCTGCGCACGGTGCAGGATTGGATCGTCTCCCCCCAGATGAAGGGGGTGAAGGGGGTGGCCGGCGTGGACACGATCGGCGGCTATGTCCGCCAGTTCCACGTCATGCCCGACCCGGCCCGGCTGATCGCCTTCAACCTGACCTTTGCCGAGCTGGGTCGGGCGCTGGAACGCGCCAACCAGAGCCTGGGTGCCGGTCAGTTGGAGCGCAATGGGGAGTTGTTCATCGTGCGCTCAGACGGGCGCATCGCCACGCCCGACCAGATCGCCCAGGTGGTGGTGGCAACGCGGGAGGGCGTGCCGGTGCGGCTGGGCGATGTGGCCGCCATCCAGCCGGGGCAGGAGGTGCGTACCGGCAGCGCGTCGGAAAACGGGCGTGAAGTGGTGGTGGGCACAGCCTTGATGCTGGTCGGCCAGAACAGCCGCACCGTGGCCGCCGCCGTGGATGCCAGGCTGGTGGATATCCGCCGCTCCCTGCCTGCCGGCATCATGGCAAAGACGGTGCTGGACCGCACCGATCTGGTGAATGCCACGGTGAAGACCGTGGCCAGGAACCTGACCGAGGGGGCATTGCTGGTCATTGCCGTGCTGTTCCTGCTGCTGGGCAATATCCGGGCGGCCCTGATCACCGCCCTGGTCATCCCCGTCACCATGCTGTTAACCGCCACCGGCATGTTGAAAGCGGGCGTCAGCGCCAACCTGATGAGCCTGGGCGCCCTGGATTTCGGCCTGATCGTCGATGGGGCCGTCATCATCGCGGAAAACTGCCTGCGCCGGCTGGGGGAGCGTCAGCACCATCTGGGCCGGGTGCTGAGCCTGCGCGAACGGTTGAGCGAGGTGACCATCGCTGCCAAGGAGATGATCCAGCCTTCCGTCTATGGCCAAGCCATTATCATCGTTGTCTATCTGCCGCTGCTGACCTTCACCGGGGTGGAAGGCAAGATGTTCGAGCCGATGGCCCTGACCGTCATCATCGCCCTGGTGGCGGCCTTCATCCTGTCGCTGACCCTGGTACCAGCCCTGATCGCCATCTTCGTTTCCGGCAAGGTGGAGGAGAAGGAGAATATCATCATCCGCCGCGCCGGCACCGCCTATCGCCCCCTGCTGGACCGGGCGCTGAAAGCTCCCTTGCGGCTGGCGGCGCTGGCGGCCCTGCTGTTCGGTGGCAGTCTGCTGCTGTTCAGCCAGATGGGCCAGGAATTCATCCCACAACTGGATGAAGGCGATCTGGCCCTGAATGCCTTCCGTATCCCCAGCACCGGGCTGGATCAGGCCACCGGCCAGCAATTGGAGATCGAGAAGACCATCACCGCCTTCCCGGAGGTGGCCTTCGCCTTCTCCAAAACCGGGACGGCGGAAATCGGCACCGACGTGATGCCCCCCGGCATCTCCCATATGTTCGTCATGTTGAAGCCGCGCGACCAATGGCCGGACCCGTCGCTGTCCAAGGCTGAACTGGTCAAGCGGCTGGAAAAGGCCGTGGGTGCCCTGCCGGGGCAGGTGTATGAGGTCAGCCAGCCGATCCAGCTTCGGTTTAACGAATTGCTGGCCGGCGTGCGTGGCGATGTCGCCATCAAGCTGTTCGGCGATGATTTCGACACGCTGCTGGCCACCGCCAACCAGATTTCCGCTGTTGTGCAAGCCGTACCGGGGGCAGCCGATGTACGGGTGGAACAGGTATCCGGTGCGACATACCTGAATATGGAAGTCGACCGTGCCAAGGCTGCCCGTTACGGCCTGTCCGTCGCTGATGTGCAGGAAGTGCTGGCCATGGCCGTGGGCGGGCTGGAAGCCGGATTGCTTTATCAGGGCGACCGCCGCTTTGATATTGTCACCCGCCTGCCGGAGGCGTTGCGCAACGATCCGGCAGCATTGGCCGCGTTGCCCATCCCGCTGCCCGCCGAAACGGTGGCGGGCCGGGGGGAAGCCAGCGTGCGCACCGTACCGCTGGGGGAAGTGGCAAGCTTCAGCATCGCCGAGGGGCCCAACCAGATCAGCCGCGAAAATGGCAAGCGCCGCATCGTGGTGCAGGCCAATGTGCGCGGGCGGGATATCGGCTCCTTCGTGACCGAGGCGCAGGCGCGCATCGCCACCCAGGTGACGGTGCCCGCCGGTTACTGGATCAACTGGGGCGGCCAGTTTGAAAACCTGATCGCCGCGCGGGAGCGGCTGACGCTGGTGGTGCCGGCCTGTTTCGCCCTGATTTTCCTGTTGCTTTACAGCGCCTTGGGCTCCGGTCGGGATGCGGCCTTGGTATTCAGCGGCGTGCCGCTGGCGCTGACCGGCGGCATCCTGGCTTTGTTCTTGCGCGGGATGCCGTTTTCCATCTCCGCCGCCGTCGGCATGATCGCCCTGTCCGGCATCGCCGTGCTGAATGGTCTGGTCATGCTCTCCTATATCCGCCAGTTGCGGATCAGGGGCATGGCGCTGGAACAGGCCGTGCGGGAGGGGGCACAGACCCGCCTGCGCCCGGTGCTGATGACAGCCCTGGTGGCCAGCCTGGGCTTTGTGCCGATGGCGCTATCCACCAGCCCGGGGGCGGAGGTGCAGCGCCCCATCGCCACCGTGGTCATTGGCGGGCTGATCACCGCCACCTTATTGACCCTGCTGGTGCTGCCAGCACTCTACCGCCGCTTCGCCGGGCCATTGGTCGGCGAAGCGGAGGAGGAGGCGGAAGCCCCTGCCCTGCCAACCACCCCCCATTGAGCCTTTGCCAAAGCCCGGCGGCCCCTGCCGCCGGGCCCCCATCCCGTTCATCAAAGGAAGGAAATCATCATGTTGAAGCCGTTCCTGCTGACCGCCGGCCTGTTATTCGCCACCGGCACCACCCTGGCAGCCGAGAACCATGCCCACGGCCATGGTCACGACCATTCACACCCCGCCGATGCCAAAGGCCCGCATGGCGGCATCGTGCAAAGGCTGGCCGGGTTCGAGGCGGAACTGGTGCTGGCGGATGGCACCGTCCGGCTCTACCTGCTGGACCCGGCCAATGACCAGCCGGTGGCGGTTGACGGCATACAGGCCAGCCTGCTTTTCACCCAGGGCAGCACCCGCAAGGGGACGCTGATCCTGGCCCCCGCCGGCGATCACCTCGAGGCCATCGGCAAGGCGCCGGAAGGTGCCGACGCACTGGTCAGTGTGCGGAGCAAGGACGGTACGTCCGGTCAGGCCCGGTTTGAGCTGGGCGGCCACTCACACTAAAAAGTTGAGAAATCGGCATTGATCAAAACATATGATCAATGCCGACAGCATCAGGATACCAACGGCATGGCTTGGTGTCTGTCCGAAAAATTATTGTGTTTTCCGAAGCCTTCCCATCTCTCCACCATCATTCCCGCGCAGGCGGGAATGATGGTTAAGTGACTGGAAAATATTATGAATTTCATGGATGGACTCTTAAGCACCCATGGGGAAGACAGACCAGCAATATACCAACCGATATTGGGTCATTTTCATTCATCTCAGATCTTGATTATTTGTCGAGATATAATTAAAACTAAAAATAGATTTTATTCACTAATAATAATCATAAATAACATCAATTAATAATATATATTAACTATATAAATATAAATGATCGCCATTTTGAAAAAATCAATAGATTTCAAGATTAATACATCCACAAAATCGACCCTCACGATAACCTGACCCAAAGGATAGGCTATCCGGCTGCAGTAAGCCTCCACACTTATTTTATTACAAAAAAATGTTCTAAACTCCCCCCAGATCAACGGGCGCCGCCTGTCATCGCCGGTAAATGGGGAAAATCATGCGACTCATCGATCTCTCGATCCTCTCGAAATTAGGCGTATCTTTCGGGGCCGTGATCGGTGTCGTCCTGGTTTCCGGCGTGGTTACGACCGATGGGTTGGACCAGCTTGACGGCGCATTGCAGCGCAGCAGCAAATCACAGGAAATGCTGCTGGTCCTTTCAGCAGCAGAACTTGCCAGCACGCGGCAGGAATCGTCTGTGCGCGGCTATATGGCCACCGGCAATGCTTCCTTCGTCGAGCAGTACCGTATAGCGGGCGGTAATTTTGAAGACGCGATGCAGAAAGCGCAGCAACTGGCCACGGAGCCCGAACAGCAGCAGCGCTTGCAGGCCCTGTCAACCGTGGCTGCAGAATGGCGTCAAAAGGTTGGGGATCAGGAAGTGGCGCTGATGGCCCAGACGGATGGTGGCATCAAGGCCCGAGAAATCGCCAATAGTCAGACCGGGCGCACCCTTCAGACCAAATTACATGAGACGGTCACCGCAGCCCTGACCGCCGAGCAGACACGGCTGGCCAGCATCGTTCAGGCCGCAGAGGAAGAAAAGCAGCACGCCATGGCCGCCATCTGGGGTGGCGCAATAATGGTCACCGCCTTTGCCGTGATACTGGCGCTGATGCTCTCCCGGCTGGTCGCCGCGCCGTTGCGCCGTATGGCGGACATTCTGGGCAAGCTGAGCCGGAATGAACCGGTGGCCCCGTTGAACTGGACGCGCCGCGACGAAATCGGCCGCATCGCCAAGGCAACCGATACATTGGGGGTAACGGTAACCCAATGCTTTGCCCAAGCGCAGATGATCGCCGAACTGCCGATGGGGGTGATGACCTGCGACCCGGCCGATGATTTCCGCATCACCTATATGAACAAGCAGAGCCAGCAGGTGCTGAAAACCATCGAGAATCTGTTGCCCTGCAAGGTGGATGAGATGGTCGGCAAATCCATCGACATCCTGCACAAGCACCCCGAACATCAGCGCCGCATTCTGGCCAATCCGGCCAACCTGCCGCACCGGGCTAAAATCCGCGTCGGCGGTGAGGTGATGGATCTGCGCATCAGCGCCATCCGTGACACGGCCGGCAATTACGTCGCTCCGATGCTGACCTGGTCGCTGATCACGCAGCAGGTGAAACTGACCGACGATTTTGAAGCCAATGTGAAGGGTGTCGTCGATCTGGTGAGCCAGGCGGCGGAAGAAATGGCCAATGCCGCCGTCAGTCTCAGCCACACGGCAGAACGTACCAGCGAGCAATCCGGCGCCGTCGCCGCCGCGGCCCTGCAGGCCAGTACCAATGTTGCCACAGTGGCCAGCGCCACCGAGGAACTGGCGGCCTCCATCCAGGAAATCGGCCGTCAGGCAGAAGCGGCCAATGGGCGGACCAGCAAGGCAGTGGAAGATGCCGGCCATGCCGACACGCTGATGGCGCAACTGGCCGAGGCCGCTCGCGAGGTTGGGGAGGTGGTGGATCTGATCAATGCCATTGCCAGCCAAACCAACTTGTTGGCCCTGAACGCCACCATCGAGGCGGCACGGGCGGGTGAAGCCGGCAAGGGTTTCGCCGTGGTCGCCAGCGAGGTGAAAGGATTGGCCAACCAGACCGCAACCGCGACAGACCGTATCCGCGACAAGATTGCGGAAATCCAAGGTGCCAGCGCCCGGGTTGGCGCTGCCTTGCGGGGCATTACCCAATCCGTGCGGGATGTGCATTCCACGGCGGCCGCCATCGCTGCCGCCGTGGAGGAGCAACAGGCTGCCACCCGCGAAATCGCCAGCAATATCACCCAGGCCGCCGCCGGCACCCAGGAAGTGACGCTGAACATCACCGGCTTGAACCAGTCTACCAGCGAAACCGGCGATGCCGCGCATCAGGTACGGGCATCCGCCAGCGAATTGTCCGGCGGTGCCAGCCGGCTGTCCCGTCAGGTGGCGCAGTTCCTGGAGAATGCCCGCGCGGCATAACGGCGATCCCCCTTGACCATGACTGATCAAGGGGGATTTCGCGTTCCGTCATGCGCCGGGCGGCGGCACCACATGGCACGGGCCAGCAGTCGTTGGACTCCAATCCGCCTAAAGCTCCACCTTTAGGCGGATTGGTATCAGTTATGAGCAGACAGGCCGATCTTGAAACCGGGCTGATTCATCGGGTGGTTCTGGTCACGGAAAACCGAACGGTCACTCTTCATCATGATGACCTCAAAATAGGGCCGGAATTCTTCATCCGTGATGCCGAATGCCTGCTGGGCCTTGTCGAAGAAGGCCCGCTCCTCCGGCTCCGCATCGCCATCAGCCAGCGCGCTATCCACCAGATTCATCAGGATGCAGAGGCGCTGTGCCGTGGTCAGCACCGGTGTCGCCTCGGCCAGGAACTGCTCGTGGCTGTGGCTGCGGACATATTTGAAGGCCGAGTCCAGCAGGGCTTGGTTATTGGCGCCGACACCGATCACGCCCCCCTTGCTGTCGCCGCCGATCACCGCCAACAAATGCCCCACCTCCTCTGGGTCCATCTCCCCATCGGCGGCCATGGTGTAGATCAGGGCGATGGTGAACGCCTTGTGCGGCGTCATCTGCTCGCCCTTATCGCTCTTGAACATACCGAACAAGCTCATGGGATCACATCCTGCCAAGTTATATGTTTGGAAAACATCCCTCAAAGGGCGGCGGCCGTGCCATCGATCAGCGGCCCACCCTGGGGATCACGGAAAGGATGCGCGCCATCCAGATGGCGGCGCAGCAACCTCATATTGCGGTCATTGGCCTTGAAGACGAAATCGGCGACCCAACCGACCAGGGGAATGGCCCCCAAAACGGTATCCAGCGCCACATTACCCGCCATGCGGGCCAGCAGGGAACGCGGCACCCGCAGCCGGGCCGCCTCAACGATCAGCCAGGCGGAGATGCCACCACTGGCCAATGTGCCAAGACCAGGGACCAGATTCAGCACCGGGTCCAGCCCGAAGCGCCAGCCGAGCAACGGCAAGCGAAAGGCATGGTCCAACAGACCCGAGACACGATCCAACCGTCGCCGCACACGCCAGTGACGGTCGGAAAAGCCCGCCCCGGTTGCCAGAACCGGGGCATAGGAGCGCAAACGCGGGGGCATTCGGGGCGGCCTTTGCGCGTCAGATCGCGGCCAACCACCAAGCGCCCAGCCGCTGCCGACGCGGCCAGGACAGCCGGAACAACCCCGGCCGCCGGATTGCCCGCGCACGGTGCAGGGCGGTGGCAACCTGGGCAAATCGGATAATGTACGGCAATTGATAGGTCATAACAGGCTCCTTCACGACCAAGCGACAGCTTCGTCCAAGGAGTCCGACATCACGTGGCGGTAAACCACGTCAGAGGGGCCCGGACCCGAGACCTACCTGATGTAAGAAGCCATTCCGCATGGCACAAGCCCTGCCGGTAAAAATATTCAGCGGCCACACTGACCACCCATCACACATCCGCCCAGAGCCGTAGCAGGTTATGATAGCTGTTGGTCAGCGACAGCACGCCTTGATGGTCGGGGACATCCTGGTTCAGGCGCACAATCGCCATGTCCATATCGAACAGGATGCGGCGCTGTGCATCGTCCCGGATCATACTTTGCACCCAGAAGAAGGAAGAAACGCGCGCGCCGCGCGTCACCGGCTGGACATGGTGCAGGCTGCTGCTGGGATAAAGCACCATGTGACCGGCCGGCAGCTTCACCTGCTGGGTGCCGAACAGATCCTCGATCACCAGCTCACCGCCGTCATATTCCTCTGGCTCAGCGAAAAACAGGGTACAGGATAGATCGGTGCGGATGCGTTGTCCGGTGCCCGGCACCAGCCGGATGGCATTGTCGACATGCGGGCCGAAATGCTGGCCGCCTTCATAGCGATTGAACATGGGCGGCAGAATGCGGGCCGGCAATGCTGCCGACATGAATAGCAGGCTGCGCGATAGCGCCTGCAAAATCATCTGCCCCAGTTCCTGCGCCACCGGGTGGTTCTCCGGCAGTTGGGCATTATCCTTCACCTTGGCGGACTGGAAACCGGCGGTCCCCTTCCCATCCACCCAATCGGCCGCATCCAGGGCCGCGCGGGCCTGCCCCACCTGCTCCGGGGTCAGCACATTGGGGATGGCGATCAACATGGCGCATATCCTGGTGAAAACAGCAAGGGAGCCAGCCTATAACAGTCGCTTCTGAGAGCCACTCTGATTTGCATCAATGCCCCCATGAAAAAGGGGAGCGGCGGTGCGGCCGCTCCCCTTCCCCCTTGCAACACTCTTCAGCGCCAGATCAGAACGTGTAGCCGACCGTCAGCGTGGCATTGCGCCCCGTGCCGGGGTTGGCCCAGCCATTGGTCGCGTTGCTGCGGATCTTGGTGTAATAGGTCTCGTCAAACAGGTTGGTGACATTGAGCTGCAGCTTCACCTGATCATTCACCTGATAGGATACAGCGGCACGGTGCACCCAATAACCCGGCACCTTGTACATGGCCAGGGCGTCGGAATTGTTGGGCAGCAACTTGCCCTGATAGGTCACGCCATAACCCAACTGCACCCCGACCGGCAGGTCATAGGTGGTCCAGATGCTGAAGGCATGGCGCGGCGTGGCCGTCAGCACCGCGCCCTGGCGACCGTTGGCCGCAGCAAGCGAGCTGGCGCAACTGGCCTGGGTCGGGTTGGCAAGGCAGTAATCGGAAACGCCCTGCAGCACCTCGCTATCCAGGAACGTATAGTTGGCAAAGATACCCCATTCCGGTGTGATATGGCCGGCAGCCCCCAGGGCGACACCATCCACCCGCGACTTGCCATCCAACTGCTGATCCGGAACGCCCGGCTCGTTGGACGCCACCTTGTAGTTGGTGCGGTCATTGCGGAAGATGGCGGCGGTCAGCGAAAGCTGCTCATCCAGCACATCCCACTTGGTCCCCAGCTCGATATTCTCCGCCGTTTCCGGCTTCACATTGCAGGTCGGGCTGGTGGCGGTGGTGGAGCAGGAACCATTGACGGCACTTTGTGACGGCGTCTTGGAATTGCCATAGCCGATATAGATCGAGCCGAAGGGCAGCGGCTTATACACCGCACCGACGCGCCAGGAGAACAGATGCTCCTTGTTGCTGGCCGTCGGGTTGACCGTGGTGGTCTTGCCGGTGGCGGCATAGGCATAGCTGGTGCTGTGATAGTCGCCGTCGGTGCGCTCCCAGCGCATACCGCCATTCAGCTCAAACTGGTCGGAAAGCTGGGTACGGTCGAACAGATAAACCGCCTGGTTGTTCAGCGTGGAATCGACATCGCCGGTGACGGTGAAATTGTCCGGCCCGGTCCAGACGCTGTTGGGATTGGCGATGGAGATCGGCACAAAGCTGGCCGTCGGCACCGTGCCATCGGGATTGCGCAGCCGGTTGCCCGACTTCTGGTCGAACTTCTCCGACGAGATGGCAGCGCCCAGCACGATATCGTGTTTGATGCTGCCGGTCTGCAGCGAGGCCTTCAGATCGGTCTGGTTATAGAAGATGCTGGTATCGGCATCACGGGTGATGCCGCGATTGGTGCTGGGCGTGAAGATGCCCGCCGGGGTGCAGCGCGCCCCGGTATAGGCGTTGATGCCATTGGCCAGACACCAGGTGCCCTGCAGATAGGAAGTGGTGACGAAACTGTCCACCTGCTGCCAGCGAGTCAGGTTGCTGATCGACAGCGTGTCATTGAAACGATGATCCACCTTCAAGGTGGCCATGTTCAACGTGCTCTCCTGCGTGTCGATATTGCTGTAGCCGTAGTAGGCTTCGCGGTCGATACCGGCCAGCAGGCCGTGCGAAATGGCGTTCAACCCATAGGGCACACCGTAAAGCGGGACATTATCATCCTGCTGATGAACATAGCTGATGGAAACCTGGGTATCGGTATTCAGGCCCAGGGTAATCGACGGCGCAAGGCCCCAGCGCTTGGCATCTTCCACATCGCGCTTGGGCACATCATTGCGGTGCCACATGCCATTCAGGCGGATGGCGGTATTCTCGTCCAGCAACTGGTTGGTATCGACGGTGGCGCGGTAATAATTATCCGTACCGATGCCGGCGGTTGCCTTGGTGAAGCTGTCATCCTGCGCCACCTTGCTGACCATATTGATGGTGCCGCCGACGGAGCCAGAGCCGTTGAACACGGAGTTGGCGCCGTTCGTCACCTCGACCTGCTGCACATTGAAGCTGTCGCTGCGCACATAGGCGCCGCTGTCGCGCACGCCATCGATGGTGATGTCGCTGTTGGCGGAATAACCGCGCAGATTGACACTGTCGGAACCACCGGCCCCACCCTCACCCGCGCCAAAGGTAATACCCGGCACGGTGGACAGGATGTCGGTCAGCGAGATCAGATTCTGTTCTTCCATCACCGCTTTCGGGATAACCGTGATGGTCTGCGGCGTGTCGCGCAAAGGCGCGACATATTTTGGCGAAGCCACCCGTTCCGGCGGCTTCTTCTCATTGGGCACGCCCTGGCCTTCGACGCTCAGCGTCGGCAGCATCATGGTACCGCTGCTGGCATTGCCCTGCTGGGCCGGTTGGGCCAGGGCGGGGGGTGCCAGCGACGACACCACACCGGCGGAAAGCGCCGCCATCAAGGCCATACGACCACGCACCAGATTAGAACCGGACTTCTCTTCCATTTCAGAGACCCTTCCCTTCACCGGACATTTCGGTGAGCAATTTATTCTCAATGTTATTCGCATATCCAAAGCTGGACATGCCGATATTGGTCGTTCCGCTGCATCCGTTACCCGTACCCAGAAGGCCCGAGAAACGTTTGGCCTAGCGCACGATATTGCGAACAATTCACATTAACAATGCTATCCCGCATGACAGCAGCATCAGAGGGGGCAGCGCAAGAACCCATCAAGGGATTGATATAAAAAGATTCTTTAAGGGATGATATTCATGCGCAGTTCAGCCCATCACCTGGGGCATGACTCTGTCCTCGTCTGTCAGTCCTCTTTGCCGCAGACAGCCCTGAAACCGGCAGCAATATAACGCGGCATCCGCGCCCGGACAGCCGCAACATCGGAGGAAGACAGGACGCCACTGGAAAGCCGTTCAATACGGCCGGTCTGGGCAAAGGCCAGCAGCATGGCTCCTGAGAGGAACTGATAGCTCCAGAGCAGATCCGCCTCCGTCGCCCCCGGCAGGATCGGGCGCAGAACATCCAGCAGACGGTGAATAACCGGGTCAAAATAGCGTGCCATCGTCTGACCGCCCCAATCGGGCGTGTTATTCACCTGTGCCAACAGAGCGAAATAATCCGACCAGCCGCGCCCCCCGGCAGCCCAGATATCCAGCATCGGGCCGACAAAAGCCTCAATAACACCTTCCACCGTCGGCCCGGCTGGTCCCGGATCGGCTTGATAGCGGTTAAGAGAAGCGATGCGCTCGCGGTTCAAGATGTCCGCTCGACGCAGAAACACAGCGTCGAACAACCCCATCTTGGTGCCAAAATAATAATGGGCCAGTGCGACATCTACCCCCACTTCGCGGGTGATCTGGCGCACGCTGACCCCATAAAAGCCGTGGCGGGCAAAAAGCCTTTCCGCAGCATCCAATATGCGCTCTCGCGTCTCCTCCCCCTTCTCAGATCGGGGGCTGCGCCCTGTCAAACCGCCGGATTGTTCACCACCCTGTCCCAACTTGCTCACCACGAACCGCCGCCCAATCGCCCCGGCCTCAAAGTCGCCCGCGAAGCGGAATACGTCAACTCAAAGGGGAAGGCCAATGCGCTCCGGGAAGCTCAATAAAAAGGGGCACCGCCGAAACGGTGCCCCTCAATGATCGTTTCAGAGTGCCAGCCAGCACGTCTTGCTGGCTGGCAGCAACGGATCAGACGAACAGTGCATTCACCTGATCTGTGCTCATCGCCGCAACCTGGGTGGAGCTGAACGCCCGAACCTGCGTATCCGTCATCGCAGCAATATCCGTCGTCTCCAGACCGCCAATTTGGGTCGTGGTGAAAGCGGCAATCTGCACCGAGGTCAGAGCGCGTGCCTGGGTCGTGGTCAGACCCGCAACCTGTGTCGTATTCAGCGTGACGAACTGCGTCGTGCTGAGCGAAACAACCTGCGTGGACGTCAACGCCGAGAGCTGATCCGTAGACAAGCCTCCGAGCAACGTCGTGCTGAGCGACCGGACCTGGGCTGTTGTCAAAGCAGCAACCTGGGTCGTCGTGAAGCCCGCCGCCTGGGTCGTTGTCAGAGCACCAAGATCCGTCGTCTCAAAGCCCCGGATCTGGGTCGAAGACAACCCATTGATCTGAGTGCTCGTCAACGCCTGAACCTGGGTGGTGGTCAACGCGGCCACGAGGGTGGAGGTCAAACCAACCAACTGGGTCGTATCCAGTGCATTTACCGCCGTCGTGGTCAGCGCCTGCAACTGGGCGGTCGACAGTGCTGCAACACCGCTGGACACAAGGCCGGCGAGCTGCGTGGAGGTCAGCACCGCCACATCGGTCGTCTCGATACCACGCAACTGCGTTGTCGTCAGACCACCGATCTGGGTCGAGGTCAGCGCATTAACCTGCGTCGTCGTCAGAGCGGCAACCTGCGTCGTCGTCAGGCCACGCAACTGCGTCGTTGCCAAGGTTGCCAGATCCGTCGTCTCGATCGAGGCAATCTGCGTCGTTGTAAACGCACCAACCTGGGTCGAGGTCAGGCCCGCAACCTGGCTGGTCACCAGAGCCGCGATGTCCGTCGTCTCAAGGCCGCGAACCTGCGTCGTCGTAAACGCACCAACCTGGGTCGAGGTCAGGCCGGCGATCTGCGTCGTCGTCAGCGCCGCGATCTGCGCCGAGGTCAGCGAGCGCATCTGCGTCGCGGTCAGGCCACTGATCTGCGTCGTCGTCAGCGCACCCATCTGCGTGCTGTTCAGACCAATGATCTGGCCGGTCGTCAGGCCTGCCAACTGCGTCGTGTCCAACGCCGCCAGTGCCGTGGTCGTCAGCGCATTCAACTGCGCCGTCGTCAAGCCCGGCACCTGGCTCGACAGAAGCCCGCCAAGCTGCGTGGAGGTCATCACCGCCACATCAACCGTCTCCAGGCCGCGAACCTGCGTCGTCGTCAGGCCGCCGACCTGGGTCGAGGTCAGCGCATTAACCTGCGTCGTGGTCAGGGCGGCAACCTGTGCCGTCGTCAGACCAACCAACTGGCTCGTTGCCAACGTCACAAGGTCCGTCGTCTCAATCGAGGCAACCTGCGTCGTCGTAAACGCACCAACCTGGGTCGAGGTCAGGCCCGCAACCTGGCTGGTCACCAGAGCCGCGATATCCGTCGTCTCAAGGCCGCGAACCTGCGTCGTCGTAAACGCACCAACCTGGGTCGAGGTCAGGCCGGCGATCTGCGTCGTCGTCAGCGCCGCGATCTGCGTCGAGGTCAGCGAGCGCATCTGCGTGCTGGTCAGGCCACCGATCTGCGTCGTCGTCAGCGCACCCATCTGCGTGCTGTTCAGACCAATGATCTGGCCGGTCGTCAGCCCTGCCAACTGCGTCGTATCCAACGCCGCCAGCGCCGTCGTCGTCAGCGCGTTCAACTGCGCCGTCGACAAGCCCGGCACCTGGCTCGACAGAAGCCCGCCAAGCTGCGTGGAGGTCATCACCGCCACATCGACCGTCTCCAGGCCACGAACCTGCGTCGTCGTCAGGCCGCCGACCTGGGTCGAAGTCAGCGCATTAACCTGCGTCGTGGTCAGGGCGGCGACCTGCGTCGTCGTCAGACCACGCAACTGTGTCGTCTCCAACGTCACAAGGTCCGTCGTCTCAATCGAGGCAATCTGCGTCGTCGTAAACGCACCAACCTGGGTCGAGGTCAGGCCCGCAACCTGGCTGGTCACCAGAGCCGCGATATCCGTCGTCTCAAGGCCGCGGATCTGCGACGTCGTAAACGCACCAACCTGGGTCGAGGTCAGGCCGGCGATCTGCGTCGTCGTCAGCGCCGCGATCTGCGCCGAGGTCAGAGCCCGCATCTGCGTCGAGGTCAACCCACCGATCTGCGTCGTCGTCAGCGCAGCCAACTGCGTGCTGTTCAGGCCAACGATCTGGCCGGTCGTCAGCCCTGCCAACTGCGTCGTATCCAACGCCGCCAGCGCCGTCGTCGTCAGCGCGTTCAACTGCGCCGTCGACAAGCCCGGCACCTGGCTCGACAGCAGCCCGCCAAGCTGCGTGGAGGTCAGCACCGCCACATCGGTCGTCTCCAGGCCACGAACCTGCGTCGTCGTCAGGCCGCCAATCTGGGTGGAGGTCAACCCATTAACCTGCGTCGTGGTCAGGGCGGCAACCTGCGCCGTCGTCAGACCAACCAACTGGCTCGTTGCCAACGTCGCAAGGTCCGTCGTCTCAATCGAGGCAACCTGAGTCGTCGTCAGCGCCGCAACCTGGATCGACGTCAGACCCGCAACCTGGCTGGTCACCAAGGCCGCGATGTCCGTCGTCTCAAGGCCGCGGATCTGCGTCGTCGTAAACGCACCAACCTGGGTCGAGGTCAGGCCGGCGATCTGCGTCGTCGTCAGCGCCGCGATCTGCGCCGAGGTCAGAGCCCGCATCTGCGTCGAGGTCAACCCGCCGATCTGCGTCGTCGTCAGCGCACCCATCTGCGTGCTGTTCAGACCAACGATCTGGCTGGTCAGCAGGCCCGCCAACTGCGTCGTATCCAACGCCGCCAACGCCGTCGTCGTCAGCGCGTTCAACTGCGCCGTCGACAAGCCCGGCACCTGGCTCGACAGAAGCCCGCCAAGCTGCGTGGAGGTCATCACCGCCACATCGACCGTCTCCAGGCCACGAACCTGCGTCGTCGTCAGGCCGCCAATCTGGGTCGAGGTCAGCGCATTAACCTGCGTCGTGGTCAGAGCCGCAACCTGCGCCGTCGTCAGACCACGCAACTGCGTCGTCTCCAACGTCGCAAGGTCCGTGGTCTCGATCGAGGCAATCTGCGTCGTCGTAAACGCACCAACCTGGGTCGAGGTCAGGCCCGCAACCTGGCTGGTCACCAAAGCCGCGATGTCCGTCGTCTCAAGGCCGCGAACCTGCGTCGTCGTAAACGCACCAACCTGGGTCGAGGTCAGGCCGGCGATCTGCGTCGTCGTCAGCGCCGCGATCTGCGCCGAGGTCAGAGCCCGCATCTGCGTCGCGGTCAGGCCACTGATCTGCGTCGTCGTCAGCGCAGCCATCTGCGTACTGTTCAGACCAACAATCTGGGCGGTCGTCAGCCCCCCCAACTGCGTCGTATCCAACGCCGCCAACGCCGTCGTCGTCAGCGCGTTCAACTGCGCCGTCGACAAGCCCGGCACCTGGCTCGACAGAAGCCCGCCAAGCTGCGTGGAGGTCAGCACCGCCACATCAACCGTCTCCAGGCCACGAACCTGCGCCGTCGTCAGGCCGCCGATCTGGGTGGAGGTCAACCCATTAACCTGCGTCGTGGTCAGGGCGGCAATCTGCGCCGTCGTCAGACCAACCAACTGGCTCGTTGCCAACGTCGCAAGGTCCGTCGTCTCAATCGAGGCAACCTGCGTCGTGGTCAGGGCGGCAACCTGGATCGACGTCAGACCCGCAACCTGGCTGGTCACCAGAGCCGCGATGTCCGTCGTCTCAAGGCCGCGGATCTGCGTCGTCGTAAACGCACCAACCTGGGTCGAGGTCAGGCCGGCGATCTGCGTCGTCGTCAGCGCCGCGATCTGCGCCGAGGTCAGCGAGCGCATCTGCGTGCTGGTCAGGCCACCGATCTGCGTCGTCGTCAGCGCGCCCATCTGCGTGCTGTTCAGACCAATGATCTGGCCGGTCGTCAGCCCTGCCAACTGCGTCGTATCCAACGCCGCCAGCGCCGTCGTGGTCAGCGCGTTCAACTGCGCCGTCGACAAGCCCGGCACCTGGCTCGACAGAAGCCCGCCAAGCTGCGTGGAGGTCATCACCGCCACATCGGTCGTCTCAAGGCCGCGAACCTGCGTCGTCGTCAGGCCGCCGACCTGGGTCGAGGTCAGCGCATTAACCTGCGTCGTCGTCAGAGCCGCAACCTGTGCCGTCGTCAGCCCACGCAACTGGGCCGTATCCAGGGTCGCGAGGTCCGTCGTCTCAATCGAGGCAACCTGAGTCGTCGTCAGCGCCGCAACCTGGGTCGAGGTCAGACCGGCAAACTGGGTAGTCCCCATTGCAGCAATGTCAGACGTCTCAAGACCACGAATTTGCGTCGTCGTCAGCGCACCAACCTGCGTCGTCGTCAGAACACCAGCCTGCGTCGTCGTCAGCGCAGCAATCTGCGTGGTGTTAAGCGCCCTCACCCAGGTCGTCGTCAGCGTTTCCACCTGGCTGGTGACCAACGCGCCAATCTGCGTAGAGGAGAGGCCTGCGACACTACTGGTTGTGAAGGCCGCCAATTGCGACGATGCAAGCTGCACCAACGCAGTCGTGCTGATACCCACCGCCTGGGTGGTCGCAAGCGCGGCAACTTGCGTCGCGGCCAGCACCTGAATTTGGGTGGTTGTAAAAGCACCCATCTGCGTCGAGCTGAGGGACCGGAGTTCGGTCGATGTCAGCGATGCGATGGTGGTTGTGTTCAACGCAGCAATCTGCGTTGTCGTGAGGAAAGACAAGACCGACATGGCTGTTGCTCCGACGCCCAGGTTCATTTGGAGGAACAAGTCAAGACACGGTGCTGCCACACCATCGCCTGCGACTCACGAGCTTGCCCCCGCAGACTTGCTCTAAACCCAAGACAACCTGGAGCCTGACGCCGGATACACGCGACCAACACAAGCGCGCAACGCACACCGTGAGATTAGCCGAGTCATTCCCCTTTTGGAGTAAGGCACCCAAATTTTTTGGGCCTATGTGGATAGAATACCCCTTCCGTGCAGGAGTCAAGGCGCAATTCTGTTGTGGATTTGTGTCGAACGGATAGGGTGGAATGGCTGCAGGTGGACTGCCGGGAAATAAACCAATCCCTTCAGGAATTTTACTCGTGAATCTCAAAAAATCCCCTTAATTTCGGGCGGATTAGGTTTACCTCCCTCGGAAAAAATAGGCCTCCCTTGTCCCCACATATGACGGCCTTGCGCTGCCTTTTCCTGATCGCCATGCATCATGGAATACAGCTTGCGCCAGACGAGCTTCCCATAAGCGGCGCTGATGATATCAAAGGCTCCACCCTGAAGGCCATGCGAGCGGTTGGCCTGAAAGGGCGGGTGCTGGAGCGATGCAGTTGGGAAAAGGCCGGGCAATTGGGGACGGCCTATCCAGCCTTGGCGATTCGCAAGGATGGCACCTGGGTGGTGTTGGCCCATATCATAACGGCCGCTGATGGTCAGCGTTTTGCGGCCGTGCTGGATCCGGCCACCGAACATGAGGGCGTCAAGCTGCTGACGCCGGAACAGTTCCTGGCAGACTGGAGCGGCACGTTGATCATCTGCAAGCGCGTTTATGCGCTGACCGATGATCACCAGCCCTTCGGCTTCCGCTGGTTCATGCCCGAAATTGTCCGTCACGCCAAACTGTTTCGTGGCGTCGCAATTGCGGCGCTGATGGCGAACCTGATCGGCCTGGGCATCCCCTTGCTTTTCCAGGTGCTCATCGACAAGGTGGTGAGCCATCAAAGCTATCAGACCCTGTTTGCCGTCGTCCTGATCTTCGTCGTTCTGACCGTGTTTGACGGATTTTTCAGTTACGTCCGTCAGAACCTCATGCTTCTGGCATCAAACAAGATCGATGCGCGGCTGACCTCCCGTACCTTCCAGCATTTGCTGGGCCTTCCGCTCTCCTTCTTTGAGACAAACACGGCCGGCGTCTTGGTCCGGCACCTGCAGCAGACGGAAAAACTGCGGCATTTCCTGACAGGCCGGTTGTTCCAGGTCTTCCTGGATGCCGCAACCTTACCCATTCTGCTCGTGCTGCTGATCTTCTATTCCGGCACCTTGACCGGGGTGGTGATGGCTTATTCGCTGGCAATCGCGTGCGTCATTGGTGCCATGGTGCCGCGATTCCGGACAGAACTGGACCGGCTTTATCAAACCGAAGGTGCCCGTCAGGCGCATCTGGTTGAAACGATCCACGGGATGCGGGCCGTCAAGTCGCTGGTGCTAGAACCCCTGCGGCAACGGGAATGGGACAATAAGGTAGCACAGGCCGTGCGGCGGCACGCCTCCGTGGGCCGGATCGGTGCGCTTGGCAGCGTTCTGACCACCGGGTTGGAAAAGCTGATGCAGATCAGTGTGCTGGCCGTTGGGGCGGTTGAGGTGTTCAACGGCAGCCTGAGCCTGGGGGCGTTGGTCGCCTTCAATATGCTGTCCAGCCGGGTCACGGGGCCCCTGGTGCAGATGGTTGCCTTGATCAATGAGTACCAGGAAGCTTCGCTTTCGGTGAAGATGTTGGGGACCGTGATGAATTCGGTTCCGGAACGATCCACCCGATCTCGCCCTTCCCGGCCATTGATCACCGGCGACATGCATTTCGATAACGTAACATTTCGCTACAGCCCTGGTGCCAGCCCGGCATTACAGCAAGTCTCCTTCTCTGTGCGGGAAGGTGAGGTCATTGGTGTTGTTGGGCGTTCCGGTTCGGGAAAGACCACAATCACACGGCTGATCCAGGCCATCCACACGCCGCAGGAGGGGATGATCCAGTTGAACGGGGTCGATCTGCGTTACATCGATCTCAACCATCTTCGCCGTTCCATCGGGGTGGTGCTGCAGGACAATTTATTGTTCCGCGGCACCATACGGGACAATATCGCTGCGGCACGGCCGGATGCACAGTTGCCGGAGATATTGGAAGCGGCGCGGATGGCCGGCGCGGATGAATTCATCAACCGGCTTCCCATGGCCTATGATACGTTCGTGGAAGAAAATGCAGCGAACTTCTCCGGCGGACAGCGTCAGCGTATCGCTATCGCCCGGGCGCTGCTGACCCGTCCCCGTTTGCTGATCTTTGACGAGGCCACCAGCGCCCTGGACCCGGAAAGTGAAGCCATCGTGCAGCGAAATCTGTCCGATATCGCGCGGGGCCGCACCATGATCATCGTCTCGCACCGCCTTTCCTCCCTGGTAACGGCCGACAAAATCATCGTGCTGGAGCAGGGGGAACTGGTGGATTACGCCCCCCATTCCGTGCTGCTTGAACGCTGTGAGATCTATCGACACCTATGGCAAACCCAGACGCAGCACATCCAATGAACGCGCCCTTGAAGAAGCTGGTTCCAGCCATCCTGCGGCGGCGCCCCGCCACAGAGCCCGCCCATGTGATCGCCCCAGAGGCGCTACCCTTCCAGGAGGACCTGGAAGAAGTGATCGCGGAGCCGCCTCCCCCCATCCTGGGTAAACCGCATCTGGCGGTCAGTGCGCTGTTCATTCTGCTGATTGCCATCTCCAGCGTGGTCAAGGTGGATATGGTGGTGGCCGGCAGCGGGCGCCTGCTGTCGGAGAGCCCCACCATTGTTTTGCAGCCGTTGGAAAGGTCCGTCGTTCGCGAGATCAATGTAAAACCGGGCGATGTGGTCAAGAAGGGGCAGGTGCTTGCAACCTTGGACCCCACTTTTGCCGGTGCCGATCAAACCAGCCTTTCAGCCCAAAAACGATCCATGATCGCCCAGTTGCGGCGGCTGGAACTGGAAGTGTCAGGGCAACCGATGCCACCGGCAATGGAGACGGCCAGCGACCCGGACATAGCCTTGCAGGTTAATCTCTATACACAACGACAGGCGCAATATAACTCGACCCTTGCTTCTTTTGATGGGGAGATCGCCAACCTGCGGGCCGGCCTGCGAACGACTCAGGACGACAGAACATCACTGAGCGAGCAGCTTAAGGTCGCTCAAGACGTAGAAAATCTGCGCGACGAACTGTTCCGTGGCCAGACGGGCTCACGCCTTCAGTTGCTGGATGCCAGGTCAACCCGCCTGCAGGTGGAGCGTAATCTGCAAAATGCCACCAACAAGCTGAATGAGCTGAATTCCAGCCTGTCAGCCAAGCTGGCGCAACGGCAATCCTTCATCGATCAATGGCAGCGGGAATTGCTGGAGGAACTGGTACGGGTGCGTAGTCAGGCCGTGCAGGTCGACGAGGCATTGACCAAGGCAGTCCGTATCAGCGATCTGGTCACGCTGAGCGCACCACAAGATGGCATCGTTCTGGAAGTCGCCAAACGCTCTGCCGGATCGGTTGCCCGTGAGGCCGAGGCCTTGATCTCCATGGTGCCGAGCAACGTGCCCTTGGTGGCGGAGATCACTATCCGCTCTTCCGATGTCGGCTATACGAAGGCGGGCGATATTGTGGAGGTGAAGGTCGATGCCTTCCCCTTCCAGCGTCATGGAATGCTTAAGGGCAAACTACTGTCGGTAAGCCAGGAATCCTTCGCCGCGAACGGCGCCATCGAGCAGACCGACGCACAGCGGGCACCGTTGCCCGCCGATGGCGGCTCGTTGCATCGGGGTCGGGTGGAGTTGCTGTCAACCCATTTGGCCAACATGCCGGAAGGGGTGAGCCTGACCCCCGGTATGACGGTGCGTGCCGAAATCAAGGTCGGGCAACGCACCATCCTTTCCTATTTCCTCTACCCCATCACCCGGGGCTTCAGCGAGGCAATCCGCGAACCTTGAGCAGAGGGCGGGCTGATGGAAGCTGGTTCCGTCAGCCCGGACGCTTGCAAACACGCTCCATCGCCGCCTCAAACTGGCGGGTGAAGCGCTCAGTGTTGCCGATACTGCGCATCCATGCTTCACCGCCGTCCAGCCGGGACCGCAAGCGATGATAATGATCGGCATCATGCGCCAGGGAAACCGCACGCTCGATATAATCGGTGCGCGTGGTTGTCACCAATTCAGGCAGGCCGACCGCCATCAGCAAGGCACTTGCCATACGGGAAGCGAAAGGTTCGCCCTGAAGGGTCAGCAGCGGCAGCCCCATCCGCAAGGCATCGCTGGCGACAGTGCCCGCATTATAGGGGGTCGTGTCCAGGAACAGATCCGCCAAGGCCATGCGGGCACGATAATGATCAGGCGATACGCGCCCGGCGAAAATCAGCTTCTCCGGTCCGACTCCCCGTTTGGCTGCCTCGATCAGGATATTTTCCTTCGCTTTCTCATTGTCACTGACAATCCAAAGCAGCCCATGTTCGACCCGACGGAGAATTTCCATCCAGGCATCGAACATCTCTTCATTCAATTTATAGTGGTTCGAGAAAGAGCAGAAGATGAACTTATCCGCCGGCAACCCTTCACCCTCGCGGCTGACGGGCGGCAGGATGGGTGGGCGACTGTCGTTGGCCTGGTAAAGGTCATCCAGGTAAAGCGGCTTGGGATGGTACTGACCCGCGAGTTCCGGCGGAATCACGTGCCGATCAGCGATCAGGTAATCCAGTTCCGGCATGGGCAAGCCACCAATATAGCCCAGATATGTGGCCTGCACAGGTGCTGGTTTCCAGCGCAAGGTCTCCAGACGGGCCCCCTTGGTCAAACCATTGAGGTCGACCAGGATATCGATTTCATCGTCCCGGATGCGTTGCGCCAGATCGGCATCGTTCAGATGAGCAACCGGAATATGGTGATCCAGGGCCTGGATCACCCGGCGTCGAATGGCACTGCCATCCTCCCGGGAGGAGCAATAGCCGAACACTTCGAACCTGGAGCGATCGTGCCGCTCCAACAGCTCAACGATCAGAAAGCTCATGGCATGGGCGCAGAAGTCGGACGACATATATCCAATACGGATACGATCGTGCCGGTATCCCTCCGGCGGCGCCAAATGTCGTGGCGCCAAGGGCACTTTACGCGTCAACCATTCCGCCGCAGCCTGCATCTGGTCCGCCACGCGGTCGAAAAGCGACAGGGCCGCCAAGGGACCGGCGTAACGTTTCACTTCCTCTGGCGTCAGGCCCGGCAGCGGGGGCCCGAATACCGGCCAGGCACAAATGGCCTGCCGGTTCAGGCTCCAATGCTGAATGGCATCGGGCTGACGCGGATTGGTCAGCAGTGACTGATAGAGCGTCTGTTGCGCACCATCGAAGTCGCGTTTATCTTCCAGCACGCGGCCGATCTGGTTCAGCAACATGGTGCGCGCCTCGTCAGGCTGCAACGCCGCGCGCCACGTGGCAATGGCCCCGTCCGGATCCCCGGACTGCCCTTTGATGATGCCCAGGTTATACGCCGCCTGATACAGATCAGGCTTGATCAGCAGCGCATTCTGGTAAGCGGTGACGGCATTGACCCGATCACCCGCAGCCGAAAGCTCAACACCGAGATTGAACCACACGCCGGAGGCGCCGGCCCCGGCATTGCCATGGACTTCCAGCCATAGCTTGTAGATCTCCACCGCAATTGCCGGCGTATAGGGCCGGGCCTGCTCCATCAAGTTGATCAGCCGGGCAAAATCGAGCTGCGGCATGACGCTTCGCAGCCAAACCTGCTCTCCCATTGGTATGGACGCCACGTTGGGGCGACGGGCGATCAGGGCGAATTGCGGTGTAAAATCCATGGTCACAGCCATGTCTCCATCTAGCCGTCGAAATCGGCTTAAGGTTGGTCCGCAGAGGACCAAAGGCGGCGGTCCGGTGGAACCGGCGAATAGGCATGTCGGTGGGCCAGAACCTGCCGATAACGTTCCTCGTAATCGGGCAGAAAGCTGAACTCCGCACTGTCGTGGTCCAGGCTGGCCCCAATCTCCAGATAAAGATCAAGATTGGTGAGATCAGGTTGGGGCACCTGACCATCCTGCCATTCCTGCCAGAGGCGCTCGCATAGCGCCTCCATCTCCCGCACGAACAAATCGGTGTCGAACAGAACGCAGGTGTCACGCTGCGCACGCAGCTTGTCGCGCAGCGCCGACAGGCGCGCCCTGTCCCGCCCCAGTTCCACCGCCAGACGGACATAGGACTGAGAACTGTCGCAGACCAGTTCCGGCATACCTGCAGCCTTGACGAGACTGCCGCAGACGCGGGAGGCAAAATTACGTCCCGGCACCGTAATCACCGGCACCCCCATCCACAGGGCGTCGGACGCCGTGGTATGTGCCCCATAGGGCAGACTGTCCAAAAACAGGTCGGCCAACACGTATCGGGCCAGATGCTCCGCATTCGGCAGACTGGGAGCGAAGATAAGGCGCGCGGGATCCACCCCTTGGCGCGCCGCCTCTTCCCGTAACCGCTGCTCCACCACATCCTGGGCGCACAATACCCACATTACCGAATTATCCACCTGCCGCAGCACATCCATCCAGCGGGCAAAGGTGAAGGGCGAGATTTTCTGTGCCCCGTTGAAACTACAGAAAACAACCGCGTCCTCGGGCAACCCCATCTCTTTCCGGGTCGGTGTTTTGTCTGCAATTACCCGCCGACGGTCATTGGGTTGATAGCATGGCAGCCGGACCACCTTCTCCGAACAATATTTTTCCAGCTCTGGCGGAACGATGAATTCATCCGCAATGATATATTGGTGATAAGGAGTTCCCATCGTGCCGGCATAGCCCAGCCAGTTGACGATCACCGGCGCCGGCCGCCGGGCCAACATGCTGGTGCGCCCGTCCTTGGTATGACCATTGACGTCGATCAGGATATCGATCTGCTTCTCGCGGATCAGCGCCGCCGCCTCGGCGTCCGTCATGCCGTTGATATCGATCCAGTGTTCAACACTGTCGCGAATCCGGGCCTTCATCGGGTCTTCCGCCTGGAAGCCACAGAAGAAGGCAAAAACCTCCACCTTGCTGCGATCATGTAACGACAGCATCTCGGCCATCAGATAGCCGATGGCATGGGCGCGCAGATCGGAAGAAAGATAACCGATCCGCAAACGACCATCCGGCGCCCGTGGGCGCCCACGATAGTCTTCCAGACGGTGGAACTCCCGTGCCCACCCGACTTCCTTGCGGCTATATTCGTAAGCCGCCGCCAGATTGAGCATCGGATCGTCGGTATAGATCGCCATGCTCAGCGGTGCCAGGGCACCAACCATCTGCGCCGCAGTCAAACCAGCCACCGGGTTGACCACGGGCCAGCGGCAGAGGCGCTGCCGCGTCGAAACATAGTGCTGAATGACATCGCGCTGGTTGGGATTGGTCTCCAACGAGAGACGCAGCATCTCCTCTGCTTCCACCATCCGGCTCAGCTTGGTCAGCACACGCCCCCGCTGCTTCAGGGCGGTCGTCCGGTATTTCACCGCAACATCGGTGGTCGCGGCCGTCAGGCTGATCGCATTGTTCCAGAACTGCAGGGCCATATCTTCGGCACCCAGCCGCTCCAGCACAGAAGCGAGATTGATATGGGCAGGAACCAGTTCGGGTTTCAGCCTTATCGCCTCGTTATAGGCGTGCAGGGCCGCGTGGTCGTCACGCGCGTCACCCAACAATACCCCGTAATTAAACAGGACGGCAGGTAACAACGGATCGTTCGGATGGCTGTCGATCCATGTCTTGTAAAGACCGAGTGCCTCCTGCAAGGCCCCGCCCGCCATCAGCTTGCTGGCACCGTCCATAACCTCAAGCGCGCTCAGATGCTGCACTGCCGTTCCCCGTTGCTTTATGACGCTGCCGCCCTCAACCCAATATCGCTCACGCCGTAAAGGCACCATCGCGCAACTGGTCAGCGAAATAGGTGATGGTGCGCTTCAAGCCTTCCTCCAGTTGGATGGTGGGCGTCCAGTTCAGCAGGGTGCGGGCCTTGGTAATGTCGGGGCAACGCTGCAGCGGATCGTCCTGCGGCAAGGGTTTGACGATGAAATCGGACTTGGCACCGGTCAGCCGTACCACCGCTTCCGCCAGTTGGCGGATGGTATATTCGCCGGGATTGCCGATATTGATTGGCCCTGTCACCTCGTCCGGGGCGGCCATCAGGCGAATAAACCCTTCAATCAGGTCATCGACATAGCAGAAGGATCGTGTCTGCAAGCCGTCACCATAGATGGTGATTGGCTGCCCCTGCAAAGCCTGAACGATGAAATTGGACACCACGCGCCCGTCATTGGGGTGCATCCGTGGCCCATAGGTGTTGAAGATCCGGGCCACCCGGATCTTCACCCCGTTCTGCCGATGGTAATCGAAAAACAGAGTCTCCGCACAGCGCTTGCCTTCATCATAGCAGGCGCGGGGACCGATGGGATTGACGTTGCCGCGATATTCCTCGGTCTGAGGATGGACCGTCGGGTCGCCATAGACTTCCGACGTTGATGCCTGGAAAATCTTCGCCTTGGTCCGCTTGGCCAAGCCCAACAGATTGATCGCCCCATGCACAGACGTCTTCGTCGTCTGAACCGGGTTGAACTGATAATGAATCGGTGAAGCGGGACAAGCCAGATTGTAAATCTCGTCCACCTCCACAAAGAGGGGGAAGGTGACGTCGTGGCGCATCACCTCGAAATGCGGATTGGACAACAGATGGAGGATATTATCGCGGGAACCGGTGAAGAAATTGTCCACGCACAACACATCCGCACCGTCGGACAGCAAACGTTCACAAAGATGCGAACCAAGGAAACCGGCCCCACCTGCGACGAGAACCCGCTTGCGTGCACGCTTCATGACGATCCTTAATGGTTTGCTTGATGCCGTCGGCATGAAAAAATTCAGGGGGAAGGCGACCAGCCCTCCAGCCTGCCTTTTATACCCACAGTTGGTGATGGATGCCACGACTTAAGCTGAAATGCTGATCGTGATGATTGGGGCTTGGCACCTTTGCCGGCCAACAGTATTTGTTGCCCATGTTTAAAGGGGGATTGCAGTGGCCAGGGGTTTGCGGAACATCGGGATAGGCTTGCTGCTGTTGGGGTTGGCCGGTTGCGGCACCCATGCCCCACAACCGGCACCCGCCAACCCGGAACTGGTGTTTTGGGAAAGCATCCGTGACAGCCGCAATCCGGCAGAGTTTCAGGCCTATCTCAACGCCTACCCCAACGGGCAGTTTGCCGAACTGGCACGACTGCGCGCCCGGACGGAGCCCGTACCGGCAGCACCGCCGCCGCCTGCGCAACCCAAAAAGCCAACCACCAAACCACAGGCCAAAAGCAACCTGCGCCCCCCGCCCCCTGCGCATCGCCAGGGAGAACCGTCCATTGTGGACGCGCCGGCACCACCGGTGATGTGGGCCAAGATCGATGCTCTGAGTGGCGAGGCTGGCCCGGCGCTGCGCAGCCAGCTTATGGATTGCTGGACTCCCCCTCCCATACCGGCCGGCAATGGCAATATGCGGGCGGAGATCGCGGTTTACTTCGACGATGCCGGGCAGGTACGCGGGGCAGCCTTCCTGGCCGGCAACAAGGATATGGGCGATCCGATCTTCGCCAGCTTCGTGCAAAGCGCACTGGCTGCCCCGATGAACACCGCCTGCCGAACGACTCTGAGCCTGCCCAAACAGACCGGGGGCGCGGACAGCCAGCGCCGGGGCGTGGTGATGCTGTTCGCCCTGGACAGCCCGCCCTGACGCTTAATCAGCGCAGGGCGTTGCTGATAAGATAGTTGGCATAATCCACCGCCTTCAGGCGGATGGGTGCCCGCTCGCTCTCCCCCTCCAGGGCGCGCGCCAACACGATATGGCGCTGCACATCGGCATCGGTCAGTTTGAACAGGCCCTGTTCCCCCTTGATGCGGGGATAATAGGTTGGGTCGACCTGCTTTTGTCGCTTGCCCAGCCGTTCGAGAACCGCCGCTTCATCCAGATCGGTTTCCACCTGCTTCAGCAGCTTCCAATCCGCTTCCCCGGCCAGACCGGTGGCAAGCAGGGCCGCCGGGTCACCGTCACAGACCCCAACCTTGAAGATGTTCTTACCCAGCCCGACATCCGAGGCCCATTGGCAGATATTGGCGCTGCGCGCGACATAAAGTGCGGCCATCCCTGTTTCCCTTGGTAAAAGCCGGGACGAGAGCCGGCATCCGCTTCGCGCTATAGCATGAAAATGCCATTCGTCCAGCCGTTCCACAGCACGCTTGCTGATGGGAGGGCACGGGTCAACCGGCGCCAGGCATTTGGCCGGGGACTGAAGAATGACCGGAAAAGAAGGCAAGACGCCGGTTATGCCAGTCTCTCGGTGCCTGGCTCAGGCTTTCTGAAGCCCCGGCTTTTTGGGGTCGACGGCGAACTTTGCACGGGTCGACAGTTTGCCGCCACGCTCTGTCACCTTGTCCAGCACCTTGAATTCCATCTCGAACCGTTTGTGGTTCACGTCACAGATGCCATAGCCGCGCTGATCATTGATCAGCTTGATATGCGGGTTTTCTGCCAGCATTCCCTTGGCGTTGGGGCGCATGTCGCTGCCATCCCCGCCCGAGGAGATGGAGGTGACGACGAATTCCGTCGCCACCACGGGCGTCGACGGGTCCATCGGATCGAGCTTGAGATCGCCGGCAAAATTCTGATGTTCGTCGCCGGTCAGCACCACGGTATTGCGGATATTATTGTCGCTGAGATGCCTTAACAGCCGCTTGCGGGCCACGCGATAGGGATCCCAGCTATCCATGTTGCGGATATCCTCCGGCCCCGGTTCCCGGTCGCAGGCCATCATCATCACCTGCTGGGCCAGGCTGTTCCAGCGCGCGGTCGATTTGGCCATATTGTCGAACAGCCAGGCTTCCTGCCGGTCGCCCAGCACGGTCAGGCCGGGGTCATCCACCGCCGGGCAGGCAGGCCGGAAACCGTCATTGCAGGGCTGATCGCTGCGATATTGGCGCGTGTCCAACACATGCATATCCAGCAGATCACCAAAGGTGAAGCGGCGGAACAACTGGATATCCGGGCCATTGGGAATGGAACTGCGGCGCAGCGGCATATGTTCGTAATAGGCCTGGGCGGCGGCAGCACGGCGCAGGCGGAAAATTTCCGGCGGCGTGCCGTCCTTGTCGAAATCGCTGACCCAATTATCGACGATTTCGTGATCATCCCAGACGGTGATCCAACTGGCCGCCATATGGGCCTGCTGCAGATCGGTATCCATCTTATAGACGGCGTAACGGCGCCGGTAATCATCCAGCGAATAGGATTCGGGCAATCCTGTCAGGCGCGGCGTCGGCTCGGCCCGGTTGGTATTGCGGCTGAAATAGAAGGGCCGACCGCCGCTTTCATAAATGTAATCGCCATAATGATAAACGAAATCCAGCTCCTCCCGCGCCAGCAGATTGTAGGCGGTGAAGAAACCCTGTTCGTAATTCTGGCAGCCGACCACGCCGAAACGCAGCTTTTGCAGCGGAGCGCCGGCCGCCGGTGCCGTTCGCGCCACACCCTGGGGCGAACGCTCACCCCCGCAGCGGAAACGGTAATAATAGGGGCGGCCGGGCTGCAGCCCCGTCACTTCCACATGCACGGCATGGCCCAGTTCGGGATGGGCCTTGGCCTGCCCCTTGGCGGCGATATTCTTGAACTGTTCGTCGGTCGAGACTTCCCAGTTAACCAGGATGACTTCCTTGGCCATGCCGTAATCGGGTTCCAGCGGGCGCGGGGCCAGTCTTGTCCAGATGACGAAACCATCCGGCCAGGGATCGCCGGAAGCGACGCCCAACTGGAACGGATAGTCCAGGAAATTCATCTGCCCGAAGGCTGGCCGCACCATGGATGGCACCGCCAGGGCCGCCACGGCGGCACCGCCGGCAAGGCGCAGCAACTGGCGACGGGTGGCAAGCAAGGGCGCGGGCAGGACGGGCTTCATCATCGAACCTGACAGAAAGAGAAATGGCGGTCTTTTGATGACCGCCAAAGGGCTTCTGCCATCAAAGCCATGGCAAAAACAAGGGGACGTGCCGCCGCACGTCCCCTGGATAGGTTAAACGCCGATGGGCCCGCCGCCCTTGCGGCTGACCACCACCACAGAGGGACGCGGCGGCAGGGTGGGCTTGAAATCCGGCCAGCGGGTGCCGGGATCGGCGAAGGTGGCGCGGCCGCCACTCTTCGTCACCTTCTCCACCCCATCGGCACCGGGGTGCTGGACGGAAAGGAACAGGGCCGAATCATCCGGGTTGAAGCTGGGGCCGGTCATCTCCGCCCCGATCGGCACGCGGAAGAACATGCGGGCGGTGCCGCGCAGCGGGCCTTCGGTTTCCACCGCCCAGATGCCATCGGCATCGCCGCTGGTCCATTGCCACTTATTGCCCTGGTCGGTGCCCACCCACAGGCGGCCCATGCTGTCAAAGGCGCAATTATCCGGGCAGGCGAACCAGCCATTGGCCGTGGTGGCTTCGTTGAAGCTGGCACCCGTCTTCGGATCGGCCGGGTTGCCGGCCTTCAGCAGGATTTCCCACTTATAGGTGCTGGCCGTATGGTCATCGCCGGGCGGCAGCATTTCCACGATATGGCCCCAGCTATTGGCCGGGCGCGGATTGGCCGGATTCACCTGGGCCTGCACCGGGTGGATCGGGTCAGCCTTGGCCCGGTCATCATTGTTGGTCAGCATCACATAGACGCGGCCGGTCTTGGGATTGACCTCGATATCCTCCGGCCGGTCCATGCGGGTAGCACCCAGATGCGTGGCGGCCAGCCGGGCGCTGATCAGCACATCGCCCTGATCCTTGAAGCCATTGGCGGCCGTCAGCGGCCCCTGGCCATGCACCAGCGGCAGCCAGGTGACGCTGCCATCGGCATCGAAGCGGGCGACGGAAAGCGTGCCCTCCTCCAGCAGTTTCATGTTGGCCTTGCGGTCGGCCGGGTTGAACTTGCCCTTGGAGATGAAGCGATAGACATGCTCGAACTTCTGGTCGTCGCCCATATAGACGATGACGCGGCCATCCTTGTTCAGATGTACCCCTGCCCCTTCATGCTTGAACCGGCCGAGTGCGGTCAGCTTGCGCGGGGTGCTGGTGGGATCATAGGGATCGATCTCCACAATCCAGCCGAACCGGTTAGCCTCATAAGGCTCCTTGTTGACATCGAACCGCTCATCAAACCGGCCCCATTGATAGAAGGGGGACGGAATGGTCATGCGGTCGTAATTGCGCTGTTCCGGGTGGGACTGGTCGATCTTGCCCATGAAATAGCCGTCGACATTCTCCTCCCCCGACAGAACCGTGCCCCAGGGGGTCACGCCGCCGGCACAGTTATTCATCATGCCGATGACGGTGCGTCCGGACGGGTCGGCCTTGGTCTTCATGCGGGCATGGCCGGCGGCGGGGCCGGTGATCGTCATCGCCGTCTTCAGGGCGCTGATGCGGCGGTTATATTTGCTGCCGCGCACATAGGCCCATTTGCCATCCTTGCCACGCTTGACCTCGACGATGGAGCCGCCATGGGCGGCCATCTCGATCTCCGCCATCTCTTTCGTAATCGCTTCGGGGGCGTAACGATCCTGACCTTCCGGCACCAGGCCGGGGAACATCAGTTCGGCGATGGTATATTCATGGTTCACCCACAGCAGGCCGTGATCGGCGCTGTTGGACCCCAACGGCAGCGGCATGAAGGCGGTGAAGTCGTTATTATAGCCGAACTGCTTCAACTGGCTGTCGGCCGTCTGCTTATAGGGGTCGAATTCCGGGCTGTCGGCAAACAAGGGCTCACCCCAGCGCAGCAGCACATCGGCATCATGGCCGGCGGCGACATGGTGGTGATCATCCACCCCGCGCGCGATTTCCTCAAACACAAAGCTGAAACCGTCCTTGCCCACCTTGCCGGCGGCGGGGGCGGCCTGGGCGGCGGCATCGGCGATCCCGTCGGGCAGGGGCACGGCTGGACCAAAGGCGGCGATGGCCGCCGTGCCCAGCAGGCCGCGCAGGATGTTGCGGCGACCCAGACGCTGCTGCACCACCTCGCCGAAGGTCGGTTCGCTCTCCGGGCTGCTGCCGCGATTCTGGACCGCTTCGAACTCTTCCAGGGTGATGCTATCAACGGACATGGGCCGGAAACTCCAATAGGCCGGAACCGGGCCGAGGGCCGGGCCGGTGGCGTCAAACATATGCCGCCGCTTATAGCCCCATGATGCTACAGTTATTTGACAGTCTGGCCGGCCGGCATCCTCTGTCCGGCCGCGAAACAAAATATCCACCACATCTTGCCCCCGCCCGACGAACTGGCTAGCTTGTGCGGCTGGTGTGATGGTGGCGTTCCAACCTTTGCGAGGGTGGGCGCGTACAGCCTTTTTTCGGAACGGTGCCGATGAATTTTTTTCGCCGTGCCGCCTGCGCGGCCGCTCTGACCCTGTCTGTTGTCGCAGCCGCCCCCGGCGCTGAATCCGAGAAGACATTTGCCCCTGCCATCGTCTTTGACATGGGCGGCCGGTTCGACAAATCCTTCAATGAAGGGGCCAACCAGGGGGCAGAGCGATTCCGGGCCGATACCGGGGTCAATTTCCGCTGGTTTGAGATCACCAACGAGGCGCAGCGGGAACAGTTCCTGCGGCGGCTGGCGGCGCGCAATGCCAAGGTGATTGTCGCCGTCGGCTTCTCCATGGCCCCATCGGTGGAAAAGGTGGCCCGGGAATATCCCGATGTCCGCTTCACCTTGATCGACGGGGTGGTCGATCTGCCCAATGTGCAGTCGGTGGAATTCGCCGAGCATGAGGGCTCTTATCTGGTTGGCGTGCTGGCGGCCCTGGCGTCAAAGACCGGCACAGTCGGATTCGTCGGCGGCATGGATATTCCGCTGATCCGCCGGTTCGTCTGCGGCTATGAACAGGGCGTGAAGGCGACCAAGCCTGACGCCAAGGTGATTTCGAACATGGCCGGTTCAACGCCCACCGCCTGGGCCGACCCCACGCGCGGTAGCGAACTGGCGAAAAGCCAGATGGACCGGGGGGCGGATGTGATTTTCGCCGCCGCCGGCCAGACGGGCCTGGGCGTGCTGCAGGCCGCCGCCGATGCCGGCAAGCAGGGCATCGGCGTGGACAGCAACCAGAATCACCTGTTCCCCGGCCATGTGCTGACCAGCATGATCAAGCGGGTGGATGTGGCGGCCTATAATGCCTTCAAGGGCGTGATGGACGGCACCTGGAAGCCCGGCCATCAACGGCTGGGCCTGACAGAGGAAGGCGTGGGCTGGGCGCTGGATGACAATAACCGGGCCCTGATCACCCCGGAAATGCTGGCCGCCGTGACCAAGGCGGCGGATGAAATCAAGGCCGGCACCCGCCATGTCGTGAATTACAGCGACAAAGATAGCTGCGTCTATTAAGGCCCATCGGTTGAACACCCAACACCACGGATGCACGCAGTGACCGTCACGCCGGCCCCGCATTCTGCCCCGAAACCCGCCCATGAATGGGCGGTGGAGCTTGTCGGCATCGACAAGCGCTTCGGCCCTGTCCATGCCAACAAGGACGTCACGCTGCGCTTTGCCCCCGCCTCCATCCATGGGCTGGTGGGGGAGAACGGGGCCGGCAAATCGACCTTGATGAGCATCCTTTACGGTTTCTACCAGGCCGACAGCGGCCAGATTCTGGTGCGGGGCCGGGAAGTGGCGATCAAGGGATCGCAAGACGCCATCGGCCTTGGCATCGGCATGGTGCACCAGCATTTCATGCTGGTGGAAACCTTCACCGTGCTGGAAAATCTGCTGCTGGGGCACGAGGGCGGGCCGCTGCTGGCCCCCGCCGTGGCCCGCGCCCGCAAGGAGGTGGAGGCACTGGAGCGTACCTTCGGCCTGGAAGTGCCGCTGGATGCGCTGGTCTCCGACCTGCCGGTGGGGGTGCAGCAGCGGGTGGAAATCCTGAAGGCGCTCTATCGTGGCGCCGATGTACTGATCCTGGACGAGCCGACGGCCGTGCTTTCCCCACCGGAGGTGGCGCAACTGTTCCGGATTCTGGAACGGCTGCGGGCGGAGGGGCGCACCGTGGTGCTGATCACCCATAAGCTGAAGGAAATCATGGCCATCACCGACCATGTGTCGGTGCTGCGCCGGGGGGCGGTGGTGGCGGAATTCGCCACGGCGGCGACCAACCGGCAGCAACTGGCCGACGCCATGGTAGGCCGCAAGGCCAACCTGGAGGTGGAAAAGGCCCCGGCGGCGGCCGGGCCCGTGCTGCTGGCCGCCGAAGGCGTGAATGTGGTGGATGCGCGCGGCGTCACCACCTTGAAGAATGCCAGCCTGACCGTGCGGGCCGGGGAGATTGTCGGCGTGGCGGGGGTGGCTGGCAATGGCCAGTCGGAATTGCTGGGGGTGCTGTCCG
Organism: Azospirillum sp. RU38E; assembly: GCA_943370215.1. Taxonomy (GTDB): domain Bacteria; phylum Pseudomonadota; class Alphaproteobacteria; order Azospirillales; family Azospirillaceae; genus Niveispirillum. The sequence goes on along the minus strand of CALRQC020000001.1, from coordinate 282,851 downwards.
GCATGTTGCCCTTTGCCAGCGGCACGCTGACCGTGAAGGGGGAGACGCTGACAGCCGGCAGCCCCTATGACCCGGCGGATGCCCGGCGGCGCGGTCTGGCCCATGTGCCGGAAGACCGGCTGAAACTGGCCGTGGTGAAGGAATTCCCCGCCGCACAGAGCGCCATCCTGGGCTATCACGCGGAAAAGGCCCTGGGGCGTGGCTGGCGGCTGGATTGGAAGCGGGTCACTGCCAAGACGGCGGAACTGATGGAACGGTTCGATGTGCGCCCGCGCGATCCCTCGCTGCGCACCGCCCTGTTCTCCGGCGGCAACCAGCAAAAGCTGGTGATGGCGCGGGAGATGGAGAAGGAGCCGGACATCCTACTGGTCGGCCAGCCGACGCGCGGGGTGGATATCGGCGCCATCGCCTTCATCCACAAGCAATTGGTGGGCCTGCGCGACCGGGGCAAGGCGATCTTGCTGGTTTCCGCCGAACTGGATGAAATCATGGCCCTGTCCGACCGCATCCTGGTGATGTGCGATGGGGAGATTGTGGGTGAATTGTCCGCCGCAGAGGCCACCGAGGGCCGTATCGGCTGCATGATGGCCGGCGTCGCATCCGGCGAGGAACAGTAAGATGAGTGCGGGAACCGGACCGGATAATCTGCCCTGGTGGGCAACGGGTGTGCTGCTGCCCGTTATCAATGTCGTGCTGGCGCTGATCGTGTCGGCCATCGTCATCCTGGCCATCGGGGAAGACCCGCTGGGGGCCATGTGGACGATGGTGCAAGGCGCACTGGGCACCAGTGAGGGGCTGGGCTACACGCTCTATTACGCCACCAGCCTGATCTTCACCGCCCTGGCCGTGGCGGTCGCCTTCCATGGCGGGCTGTTCAATATTGGTGGCGAAGGGCAGGCCTATCTGGGCGGGCTGGGCGTGGGCCTGGTCTGTCTGGCCGTGGGCAACATGCCCTGGTATCTGGTGCTGCCGCTTTCCGTCCTGGGCGGGGCCGCCTTTGGCGGCCTCTGGGGTGCCATTCCGGGATATCTCCAGGCCTATCGCGGCAGCCATGTCGTCATCACCACCATCATGTTCAATTTCATCGCCTCCTCGCTGATGGTTTACCTGATGGTGAATGTGCTGATCCGGCCGGGCCAGATGTCGCCGGAAAGCGCGCAGTTCGACAAGGCGACCTTCCTGCCGCTGGTGCAGGATATGGCGGCCGCCATCGGCATCCAGATGAACCCGTCGCCGCTGAATTTCTCCCTGTTCCTGGCGCTGGCCGCCTGTGTGCTGGTCTGGGCCTTCATCTGGCATACGCGCTGGGGCTTTGCCCTGCGCACCGTGGGCGCCAATGAAAATGCCGCCCGCTATGCCGGGATCGACCCGAAAAAGGTGATCATCATCGCCATGGCCCTGTCCGGCGCGCTGGCCGGCCTGCTGGGCGTGAATGAAATCCATGGCGTGCAGCATCGTCTGCTGCTGAATTTCCCGGCGGGCATGGGCTTCACCGGCATCGCCGTGGCCCTGATGGGCCGCAACCATCCCGCCGGCATCGTGCCCGCCGCCATCCTGTTCGGGATGCTGTACCAGGGCGGGACGGAGCTGATTTTTGACTATCCGTCCATCAGCCGCGAGCTGGTGGTGGTAATCCAGGGCGTGGTGATCCTGTTCGCCGGCGCCCTGGAACATATGTTCCGGCCGGCACTGGTCCGGCTGTTCACGCCAAAGCCGGCGGGGGTGTGAGATGATGGACAGCTATTTCTGGCTGCTTTCCCTGCTGGACAGCATGTTTCGTCTGGCGACCCCGCTGCTGCTGGCAGCCCTGGCGGGCTTCTTCTCCGAACGCGCGGGCGTGGTGGATATCGGGCTGGAGGGTAAAATGCTGATGGCGGCGTTCGCCGCCGCCGCCACCGCCGCCTTCACCGGGTCGGCCGGGCTGGGCCTGCTGGCCGCCATCGGGGCATCGCTGGCGCTGGCGCTGCTGCATGGTTTTGCCTGCATCACCCACCGGGGCAATCAGGTGGTCTCCGGCGTGGCACTGAACATCACCGCCATGGGGCTGACCGCCGTGCTGGGCAATGCCTGGTTCGAAATGGGGGGCCGTACCCCCAACCTGCCGGCCACGGCCCGTTTTGGCGAACTGACCCTGCCACTGGCGGAGACGCTGCGCGGCATTCCGGTGCTGGGATCATTCTATTACGAGGTGATCAGCGGCCATAATATCCTGGTCTATCTGGCCCTGGCGCTGGTGCCGCTGACGGCCTGGGTTGCCTATCGCACCCGTTTCGGCCTGCGCCTGCGCGCGGTGGGGGAAAACCCCGCCGCCGTGGATACGGCCGGCATTTCCGTGCCGGCCCTGCGTTATCAGGCGGTGCTGATCGCTGGCCTGCTGTGCGGCCTTGCCGGCGCCTATCTCTCCACCGCACAAGGGGCGGGCTTCCAGACCAACATGACGGCCGGCAAAGGCTATCTGGCGCTGGCCGCCCTGATCCTGGGCAAGTGGAAGCCGGTGCCGACGCTGCTGGCCTGCCTGCTGTTCGCCGCCGCCGACGCGCTGCAAACCCGCCTGCAGGGCGTGGTGATGCCGGGCCTGGGCGAAGTGCCCGTGCAATTGATCGAGGCGCTGCCCTATCTGCTGACCGTGCTGCTGCTGGCCGGCTTCATGGGCAAGGCCATTCCGCCCAAGGCCAGCGGCCGGCCCTATGTGAAGGAACGGTAAGAGGCGCGACGGTGGGGGAGATTACGCCTCCGCCGTTTCGCCCCCACCGGAAAGCGCCAGCTTGCTGGCCACAATGGCGGCCTGGGTCCGGCTGACCACGCCCAGGCGGCGCAGGATGACGGTGACATGGGCCTTCACCGTCGTTTCCACCACGCCCATTTCATAGGCGATCTGCTTGTTCAGCTTGCCCTCCGCGATGCCGGCCAGCACGCGCAATTGCTGCGGCGTCAGGCCGGCAACGCGGGCGGCCATGTCGCCATCACCCGGCACCGCCGGGCCAGTGGTGGATGGCAGCCAGACATTGCCATCCATCACCGTCTTGATCGCTTCGCCAATATGGGTGATGGGGGCGGATTTCGGCACGAAGCCGGAGGCACCATAATCCATGGCGCGCTGGATGGTGGTGGCATCCTCCATCGCGGAAACCACGATCACCGGCACAGTGGGAAATTCGTTGCGCAGCAAGGCCAGGCCGATCAGCCCGTTCATGCCGGGCATATGCAGGTCCAGCAGCACGGCATCGATATCGTCAGCCCGCTTCAAGGCCGCTTCCACCTCCGGGAAGTTCGCCGCCTCCACCGTCGTCAGGCCCGCAATGGCACCGGTAACCGATTGGCACAGGGCCGCGCGCATCAACGGATGATCGTCGGCCACCAGAATGCGGAATGCCATAGACTGATCCCCTCCCCTGGAACGCTCACCGGGGCTTCGCCGCCCCATTCTTTCTTCAGGTAACGACCACGTATCACCATTATGGACAAGGGGACCACCCATTATCCACGGTCGCCGGCTGATCTTAAGGGTGGATCGGCCCAATACGGAAGGGGCATTGGCGATAAAAAGAAAGGCGGGCCGCAACTGCGACCCGCCAAGGCTGGAGCGTCAGGGAAATCAGGGATCAATCATCAGCGTAGATGTCGGTGTCCTTCGTCTCTTTCACGAACAGCGCACCGATCACGAAGGTCACGGCAGCGATGATGATCGGGTACCACAGACCATCATAGATATTGCCGGTGGCCGCCACGATGGCGAAGGAGGTGGTGGGCAGGAAGCCGCCGAACCAACCATTGCCGATATGATAGGGCAGCGACATGGAGGTGTAGCGGATGCGGGTGGGGAACATTTCCACCAGCATGGCGGCAATCGGCCCGTACACCATGGTGACGTAGATGACCAGGATGGTCAGCAGCACCACCATCATCACATAGTTGATCTGGGCGGGGTCGGCCTTGGGCGGATAACCGGCAGTCTTCAGCGCTTCACCCAGAGCCTTTTCAAAGGCGGCACCGGCAGCCTTCGGATCGGTCGGGCCAGCATGGCTGCTGGGGCCATGGGACAGCGAGACTTCGGTCTTGGTGGCAATACCGGTCGCGTCATAGCTGTCGATCACGGTCGTGCCGACGCGGATCTGGGCCAGAGTGCCGGCGGGAGCCTCCTCGTTGCTATAGGGAATGCCCTTCTTCACCAGGCCCGCCTTGGCAATATCGCAGGAGCTGGTGAATTTGGAGGTACCGACCGGGTTGAACTGAACCGAGCATTCCTTGGGATCGGCCACCACCACCACGGGGGAGGTGGCAACCGCCTGTTCCAGCGCCGGGTTGGCGAAGTGGGTGATGCCCTTGAACAGCGGGAAATAGGTGATGACGGCGATGGCCAGACCCGCCAGGATGATCGGCTTACGGCCGATACGGTCAGACATGGTGCCGAAGATGATGAAGAAGGGGGTGCCGATCAACAGGGCGGCCGCAATCATCAGGTTGGCGGCAGCGGGATCCACCTTCAGCGTCTGGGTCAGGAAGAACAGGGCGTAGAACTGACCCGTGTACCAGACCACCGCCTGACCGGCGACCAAGCCGAACAGGGCCAGCAGCACGATCTTCAGGTTCTTCCAGTTGCCGAATGCATCGGTCAGCGGCGCCTTGGAATGCTTGCCCTCTTCCTTCATCTTCTTGAAGGCCGGGCTTTCATTCAGCATCAGACGGATCCAGACGGAGACGCCCAGCAGCAGAATGGAGACCAGGAACGGGATACGCCAACCCCAGGCGTCAAAAGCCTCCGCCGGCATCGACATACGGCAGCCCAGGATCACCAGCAGCGACAAGAACAGGCCCAGCGTCGCGGTGGTCTGGATCCAGGCGGTGTAATTGCCGCGCCGACCATGCGGGGCATGTTCGGCCACGTAAGTGGCGGCACCACCATATTCACCGCCCAGCGCCAGACCTTGCAGCATACGCAGACAGATCAGGATGACGGGGGCCGCGAAGCCGATGGTGGCATAGTTGGGCAGGACACCGACGATGAACGTTGAGGCACCCATGATCAGGATGGTGACCAGGAACGTATATTTACGACCGATCATGTCGCCAAGGCGACCGAACACCAGCGCACCGAAGGGGCGCACGGCAAAACCGGCGGCAAAGGCCAGCAGGGCGAAGATATAGGCCGCCGTCTCATTCACGCCGGAGAAGAACTGCTTGGCGATTACCGCCGCCAGCGAACCATAAAGGTAGAAATCATACCATTCGAAAACGGTGCCGAGCGAAGAGGCGAAAATCACCTTCTTCTCTTCTTTGGTCATGGGGGCGGGGGTTACCGCACCACCTGCTGTCACATTTGCCATATGCCCTCCCAGAAGTCGCGACGTGTCTCGGACGTTCATCGCTCGGCGTCTTATGATGCGCCGTTGGCGGCGTCTGACCGCCGTTCATGCCGATCGATGCTGCTACGATGTGACACAGCCGGGCAGCGGACAGCCCCGACCTTGGTCGGGAAGGTTAATATTGCAGGCCTTTGACAATACAGGGATTTTTGATGCGATGCAGCAGGCGGAGACACCGGGATGCCGCTTCGGCAAATCGTCATCTGGCGACAGAACCATGAAGAGAACGGGCTAAAAGACCCTTATATCAAAGAGATAGGCGGACAGCTTCGCCATGCGACACACGCAAATCCGCTAGGCAATAAGCGGGGGCTTGACGGTGGTTTCCAATACGAAACCTATATCGCATCGCAACAATTACCCCACACGGTGGACGCGTGGAGAGTGCCGCCCCCTCTCCCGACATTGGTCCAGGGCTTCTTGCTGAAGGGATTTTCCGCCCCGTCCGGTCAGCACACCGGCAAACCGGGAGAGAATCGCATGAGGGGCAAAACGAAAAGGGATGCCGGCACCGACGGCACCCGCATCCCTTGTCGAAACCTTGCAAGCGTCAGAGAGGATGTCTGATACCCATCTCCCTGATGCGCCGGGCCGGCATCGGCGGCCGCCCATTCGCCCGAAGACACTTTTCAGGCGAATGGATCCTATCGTCCCGGTGATCGGAACGGATCACCAAGCGCGGTATTACTTGGAGGCAACCTGCGACTGCTGGCCCTTGAAGGCGCGCAGTTCGCTGTTGAAGCTGCCAACGGTCATTTCCAGACGGTCGACCACCTGATCACGGTAGGCAGCGATGGCGGCGCGATAAGCCGGCTGGGACAGGTAAGCCGTGGAGATGTCGGCATTGTCAACGCAGCTCAGATAATTGACGGCCTTGTCGGCATAGCCACGGACGGCAAAAGCGGTCTGACGCATGGCCTGTTCCGTGGCGGACTTGCCGTCGATCACGGACGGGGCAGCCGGGGCTTCACCGCAAACGCGCTTGATGGCGGTCGGGGCAGCATTGGACTGACCAACGGCCAGCAGAGCAACGGCGGAAACGAAAAGAGCGGTATAGATCGTCTTCATAGCGATACTCACAAGGTTGAACGGGGGCGGATGCCACCGACGTTATGGGCCCTGTACGTTCGCTCCCTGAAAAATGGGTCTGTCTTAACTGCCTACCCTTGTTGTGCTTTGCACTATAACGATGTCGCAGTGCAGCGAAAAGGGCGTTTACCATATAAATGGATCGTTAGGGATACTACCGATCATGCGGCGTGCGCATAGCTTCACAAGCAGCAGAACAGTTGGAACAATCCATATCGTTTGTAACGATACTACCTGATTCCTGGACCGGCGAATCGATATTTCCAGCCGTCAAAATTTCTGCTGCAACTGCGATGGCGATCTGACCCGGATGTTTGCCGGTGATGCCGGACAAGCCGATGGGACAGGTGAGTCCACCGGTTTCCACCCCATCACGGGCAAGGCGCGACAGGAAGCGGGCGCGCTTGGTGACAGAGCCGATCAGCCCCACATAAGCAAATCCACCGGCCTGCAGTCCAGCCCTTGCCAGTTGATAATCCAGTGCATGGTCATGGGTCATGATCAGCAGATGGGTGTAGCCTTGATGGCGGGCGATCTGTTCCACCGGCTGGTCGCTACAGAGGGCGGTTACATTATCCGGCAGGCTGGGCGGGAACTCCGCTGCCCGGCTATCCACCCAGACGATGCGACAGGGCAGCGTGCCCAACACCGTCACCAGCGCCTTGGCCACATGCCCGGCGCCAAACAGCAGCACCCGCAGACGCGGCGGCAGAATCGGTTCCAGCAGCAGGGTGACATGGCCGCCGCAGCATTGCCCCAGCGTCGGCCCCAACGGCAGCGCCTCGCTGCGGGGGGTAGCTTCCCCCCGGTCCAGCATGGCGCGGGCCATCTCCACGGCGGCGAATTCCAAGGCACCGCCGCCGATGGTGCCGTGCAAACTGTCGGCCCCCACCAGCATCTTGGTGCCGGCGGCACGCGGGGTGGAGCCCGCTGCTGCCGTCACCGTAACCAGCACACATGGCTCCCCCCGCCGGTCGAAGGCGGCCAGCGCCTGAATCCAGTCGCCCCCGTTCATGCCTGTCCCCTCCCCTGCCGCTGGCGGGCGGTGACGGCCATCAGAATCCGTTCCGGGGTGGCGGGTGCGTCCAGCAGCACCGGCCCGCTGCCGCCACAGGCGGCCACCGCATCCTTCAGCGCGTGCAGCACGGAAATGGCCAGCATCAGCGGCGGTTCCCCCACCGCCTTGGACCGGTGGATGGTGTCCTCCCCATTGGGCCAATCGCAGAGCGTGACGTTGAAATGGTCCGGCACATCGCCGCAACCGGGGATTTTATAGGTGGAAGGCGCATGGGTGCGCAGGCGGCCTGCCGCATCGAACACCAGTTCCTCCATGGTCAGCCAGCCCATGCCCTGGATGAAGCCGCCTTCGATCTGGCCCCGATCCAGCACCGGGTTCAGCGATTTGCCGCAATCATGCAGGATATCCACCGCCAGCAGCTTATTTTCCCCGGTCAGCGTGTCGATCACCACTTCCGACAAGGCAGCGCCATAGGCGAAATAATAGAAGGGGCGGCCGATCAGCGTCTGTTTATCCACGTCAATCTTGGGCGTGGCATAAAAGCCGGTGGCCGATAGCGACAGCCGCGCCAGATAGGCCTGACGGGCCAGATCGTCGAAGGCGATCTCCTGCCCGCCGCCCGTCGCCCTTCCATCGGCAAAACGGATATCGGCAACATCCACGCCCCAGCGTGCGGCCAGAAAACCCGCCAGCCGGTCGCGGATGGTGATGGCGGCGTTATAGGCGGCCATGCCGTTCAGGTCTGTTCCGGCAGAGGCTGCGGTGGCGGAGGTATTGGGCACCTTGTCCGTGCGGGTGGACGTCACCCGCACCCGGTCCAGCCCGATGCCGAACGCATCGGCCACCACCTGGGCCACCTTGGTATAGAGCCCCTGCCCCATCTCCGTACCGCCATGGTTCAGCATCACCGACCCGTCGGCATAAAGATGCACCAGCGCCCCGCCCTGGTTCAGGAAAGAAGTGGTGAAGGAAATGCCGAACTTCACCGGGGTCAGCGCCAGCCCGCGCTTCAGAAAGGGGGAGGTTTCATTGAAAGCGGCGATCTCCGCCCGCCGTTCCCGGTACTGGCCACTTTCCGCCAGCCGCTGGATGATCTGCGGGGCGACATTATCCTCCACCCGCATCCCATAGGGCGTAACATCCCGCCCTGGCCCGCCATAAAGGTTGGCCAGCCGTACATCCAGCGGGTCCAACCCCCGATGGCGGGCAATGTCATCGATCACCTGTTCGATCCCCACCATGCCCTGGGGCCCGCCAAAGCCCCGGAAGGCGGTATTGGAGACGGTATGCGTCTTGTAGCGGTAAGAGGTGATGCGGATATCGGGCAGGAAGTAGCAATTGTCGCAATGGAACAAGGCCCGGTCATTGATGGCGCCCGACAGGTCGGTGGACATGCCGCAACGCGATTCCAAAGTGATATCCAGCCCCAGAATGCGCCCCTGATCATCGAAACCCACGCTGTAGCGGGTTTCGAAATCATGGCGCTTGCCGGTCATCACCATATCATCGTCGCGGTCCAGGCGCAGCTTCACCGGTCGGCCCGTGCGGTCGGCCAACAGGGCGGATGCGGCGGCAAACAGGCTGGCCTGTGTCTCCTTGCCACCGAAGGCACCGCCCATCCGCCGCACCTCCACCACCACCGCATTGTCGGGCCTTCCCAGCGCGCGGGCCACCAGATGCTGCACCTCCGACGGGTGCTGGGTGGAACAGAGGATATGCATGTCGCCATCCTCCCCCGGTGTGGCCAGCGATATCTGGCCTTCCAGATAGAAATGATCCTGCCCGCCAATGACAATATGGCCGGAAAGCCGGTGCGGGGCGGCCGCGATCACGCTTTCCGGATCGCCCCGCTGCACCCGCCTGGGCGGCAATAAATGGCTGTCCGCCGCGCGGGCCTGGGCGATGGTCAGGATGGCGGGACGCTCTTCATATTCCACCTTCGCCAGCCTTGCGGCGGCGCGGGCGGCCTGCCGGCTGGTGGCCGCCACGGCAAACAGGCTTTGCCCGACATATTCCACCAGCCCATCGGCGAAGATCGGATCGTCGGCCACCACCGGGCCGACATCATTCACCCCCGGCACATCCGCCGCCGTCAGCACCGCGACAACGCCGGGATATGCACGCACTGCCGACAGGTCCATGGACAGGATACGGCCATGGGCAATGCGGCTTTGCCCCAGGGCGGCGTGCAACAGCCCGGCGGGTTCCGGCATATCATCAACATAGCGCGCCGTGCCCGCAACATGGGCCAGGGCGCTTTCATGCCGGATATCATGATGCACGGCGGGGAACGGGACCGGGGTGCGGGCGGGGCGCGGGGCGCTCATGCCACACCCCCCGCCTTAAAGGTCGGCACGCGGGTGGTGGCCAGGGCGGCCCCCACCCATTCAGCCTGAAATTTCACGATCAGATTGCCCGCCACCAGCAGGCGATAATCAGCGCTGGCGCGCATGTCGCTCAAGGGCTGGAAATCCTGCGCCAGTGCCGCCGCCGCATCGCGGGCCGCCGCCGCATCGAAGGGGCGGCCGATCAGCACCGCCTCTGCCGCCGTCGCCCGTTTCGGCGTGCCGGCCATGCCGCCATAGGCCAGCCGGGCCGCCCGCACGACACCGGCTTCCAGCATCAGCCCGAAGCCGGCCATCACGGCGGAAATATCCTGATCAAAGCGTTTGGAGATTTTATAGCAGGCAAAGGCCAGATCGGGCTGCGGTTCCGGCACCAGGATGGTTTCCAGGAATTCCCCCGGCTGCAAGGCCGTCTGGCGATAGGCCAGAAAGAAATCTTCCAGCGCCAATTCCCGCCGTACAGCCCCGCGCCGCAGCACCAGCCGTGCGCCCAGCGCGATCAAGGCTGGCATGGAATCGCCGATGGGCGACCCGTTGGCGATATTGCCGCCCAGCGTGGCCGAATTGCGCACCTGCTCGGAACCATAGCGGCGGAACAGCACGGCCAGATCGGGGTAAAGCCCGCCCAGCACATCGGCAGCCCTTGCGACCGTAACAGCCGCGCCGATGCGCAGCCAGCCATCCGCCCGTTCGATCCGCTGCAAATCCGCCACTTGGCCCAGATGGATGATGCGCCCCAGATCGCGGCATTGTTTCGTGACCCACAGCCCGACATCGGTGCCACCCGCCACCAGGGTGGCGTCGGGATAATGCAGCAGCAGGTCCGCCAGCGCGCCGGCAGAGCCGGGCAGCAGCGCGCTGTCGTCACCCTTCATGCTGCGCAGCAATTCCAGCTTTTCCGCCATTTCTGCCGCATCCGGCACCGCCACCCCCATGGCCTGGGCCGCCTGGATGATGGGGCGGTAGCCGGTGCAGCGGCAGAGATTGCCGGCAAGGGCCGTATCGATCCGCTGCCGGTCCGGCACCGCGCCCCCGACATGAAGGGCATAGAGCGACATGACGATGCCGGGGGTGCAGAAACCACACTGGCTGCCATGGCAATCCACCATGGAATGCTGCACCTTGTGCAGCGCACCATCAGGCCCGGCCAGATCCTCCACCGTCAGCAGTTCCTTGCCATCCAGGGCACCGATGAACAGGATGCAGGCATTGACGGCACGATAAACCAGCCTTCCGTCCTCCTCCGCCCCCAGCACCACGGTGCAGGCGCCGCAATCCCCCTCATTGCAGCCCTCCTTGCTGCCGCAAAGCCGTTCATCTTCCCGCAGGAAGTCCAGCACGGTGCGCGTGGGTGAAAAACCAGCAAGGTGGCGCACCTGTCCCCGGTGCAGGAAGCGGATCGTTTCGGCCATCTGGGTCCAATCATTTCCTGAAGACGGTATGGCAAAACAGGAAAGGATCACTGTCAAGGCGCTTTACAGAACTTTTATGCGGTGCAACATTTTTGTTTGTGAGCAACCAACAACAGGATGCACCGCATGGCCCCTTCCCCCGCCCCCGGTACCATCGCCCGTTTCGTCCGTCCGGACCGGCTGACGCAACGGCTGGCCGACATGGCCACAATCGGGGCGACGGAAAAGGGCGGGGTGAACCGGCCCGCCTTGTCGGTGGAAGATGGCCAGGCCCGCGCCTTGTTGACCGGGTGGGCGCTGGCGCGCGGCTTTACGGTGGAAACCGATGGCATCGGCAACCTGTATGTCCGCCGACCCGGCACCGACCCCAGCGCCGACCCGGTGATGACCGGCAGCCATCTGGACAGCCAGCCCACCGGCGGGCGTTATGATGGCGTCTATGGCGTGCTGGCCGGGTTTGAGGTGCTGGAGGCGCTGGAAGATGCCGGCATCCCCACCCGCCACCCGGTGGAACTGGTGGCCTGGACGAATGAGGAAGGCTCCCGCTTCCAGCCCTATTGCATGGGTTCCGCCCTGTTCGCCGGCAAGATGGACCTGGAGATGGTGCTGGCCTGCACCGACCCGAAAGGCATCCGCGTGAAAGACGCGCTGGCCGAAACCCTGGCCCTGGCCCCACCGATGCCGGTGCGCCCCTTTGGCGGGGCCGCTGCTGCCTATGTGGAAGCTCATATCGAACAGGGCCCACGGCTGGAGGCGGAGGGCAAGATCATCGGCGTGGTGCAGGGCATCCAGGGCAGCCGCTGGTTCCAGGTGGAGGTGACGGGACAGGAGGCCCATGCCGGCACCACCCCGCACGGTGCGCGCAAGGACGCCTTTCAGGCAGCCCTGCGCATGGTGACCGCCCTGAACGAGTTGATGCATGACCCGGATGATATTATCCGCTGCACCTTTGGCCGGTTTGAGGTGCTGCCGGGATCACCCAATACCGTGCCGGGCAAGGTGATCTTCACCATTGATTTCCGCCACCCGGATGCCGGCGTGGTGAAGGAGAAGGGTGATGCCATCACGCCGCTGCTGCAATCGCTGGCGGCCCCCTGCACGGTGACAGTGCGGGAGACATCGACCACGGCCCCGGTGGATTTCGCGCCCGCCGTGGTGGATGCGGTGCGCGACGCCGCCGCCCTGCTGGGCTATCCCCACCGCGACATGCCGTCCGGTGCCAATCACGACGCCAAATTCATGGCCCCGCGCTGCCCCACGGGCATGATCTTCATCCCCTGCAAGGATGGGATCAGCCATAATGAGGTCGAATATGCCAGCCCCGAAGATTGCCATGCCGGCGCCGCCGTGCTGGCGGAAACGCTGGCACGGCTGGCCGGCTGAAGGGGAAGCAAGGAACAGGTGATCCCCATGAACACCCAAGACCATCCCGTCCTGGACATCCTGTCCGACCTGATCGCCATCCCCAGCACCTTCCCACCGGGCGATACCAGCGCCATTGCCGCTTATGCCGCTCATCGGCTGCGGGCAGCAGGCTATGAGGTGCAGGTGCTGGACCGCGACCGGCCGGAAATTGCCAATGTGGTGGCCAAACTGGGCGATGGCGCGCCCTCCCTGGTCTTCAACGCCCATGCCGATACGGTAGGCATTGGCGAACGCAGCCTGTGGGAAACCGACCCGCTGGTCGCCACCCTGATCGATGGCCGCGTGCATGGGCTGGGCGCCGGCAATTGCAAAGGCTCCATGGCGGCCCAGCTCTGGCTGGCTGAAGAGGTGGCCCGGCGCGGCGGGCCGGCAAAGGGGGAGATTGTCTTCACCTTCTGCGGGGATGAGGAGAATCTGGGCCCGAACGGTGCCTTCTTCCTGCGGGAGATCGGGGCGGTGAAGCCCGATATGCTGGTGGTCGGTACCCAGACGGAAAACCAGTTGATCACCGCCGAGCGCGGGGTGATGTGGGTGGAACTGGCGGCACATGGCAAATCCGCCCATGCCGGCAACCCGGCAGCGGGGGATAATGCCATCCTGCGGCTGTTACGACTGGCCGCCTATATTGATGACGAAATGACCCGCCGGCTGGCTAACCGCACGGTGGGAGAACAACAATCCACCATGAATATCGGCATGTTCCGGGGCGGTGAGAACACCAATGTCGTGCCCAATTTCGCCCGGCTGGAAATCGACCGCCGCCTTTTACCGGAGGAAAAGCTGGCCGATGCCTTTGCCGAAATTGAAGGTCTGGTGAAGGCCCACCCGGAGGCAGAGCATCTGTCCTGCCGGTTGCTGACCGGCACCAATGGCTTCCGCGCACCCCATGACGGACCGCTGGTCAGCGCGCTGACGGCCGCCATCACGGCGGTGACGGGTGCGCCCGCCCGCATCCTGAAGGATACCGGGGCCAGCGATGGGCGCTATTTTGCCGATGACGGGATCGAGATTGTTAATTTCGGCCCCGGCGCCGGCTGGCAGGGCCACCGGGCCAATGAATTCGTTCCACTGGATGAACTGGTGGCAGCAACCGCCATCCTGGAAGGGCTGGTCGGCCGTCTGCTGGGCTATCGGGACTGAAGCGGCCTCAAGCCCGATAACCCAACAGACGGCGCCAGAAATGCTGCTGTTAGTAGGTCGCCCGCAGCGAGACGAAGAAGTTACGGGGCGCACCATAGAAGTTGCCGCGCCCCGTGGCATTGATGCGGGCGTAATAAACCTTATCCAGGGCATTCTCCAGATTGGCGTTGATGCTGATCGTCTCCGTCAGCTTGTAACCCGCCCGCAAGCTGAAGACAGCATAGGCATCCTGCTGCACCAGGGTGGCGATACCATTGGCAACGCGGTTGGCGGCCAGCCCCCCTTCCGTCGCCGATAGCCAGTTCACCCCACCCCCCAGACTCAATCCTTCAAGGCTGCCGTCGGTGATGCTGTAATTGGTGAACAGCTTGAAGGAATGTTTCGGGATCACCGGCTGGGCCGATTGGCCCTCATTGGTACGGCTGGCGTCGCGCTTATATTTGTTTTTGTTGAAGGCATAACCGGCATTCAGCGTCCAGTTCTCCGTCAGGCGGCCATTGGCTTCCAACTCGATACCTTTGCTTTCCACCTCCCCCAGCGCCAGATAGAATCCGGTATTGTCGGGATCGGCATAAGCGCGGTTGCTCTGTTCGATCCGGTAGATCGCCGCCGACAGCAGCAGCCGGTCATCCAGCAGATTGGATTTCAGCCCCGCCTCCAACTGCTTGCCGCGCATCGGGTCGAGCTGCTTGTTTGTCACCGTGCGCTGGGATTGCGGGGTGAAGATATCGGCGTAGCTGGCATAGGCGGACAGGTTACCCGTCAGATCCTGCACTACCCCCAGATACGGCGTGAACTCCGCCTTCTGATCATAACCGACAGGGGCAGTGCGGCGAGGATACGTGGTGGTCGTTTCATAGTCCCACCAGGACAGCCTTCCACCCAGCACGATGGTGGTGGCGTCAAGCGGCTTGATCCGGGCCTGACCATACAACCCATACTGCTCGGTGACATCGTGGGCGCCGCCATTCAGCGGGATCGCATGTTCGCCCACGGCATTGTTGGGATTATAGACATCGATACGGGTAATGCCGCTGGTCCGACCATAAAGATTATCATAGACTTGACGCTGATAGTCACCGCCAAGCACCAGATCATGGTCACGACCGAACGCGCGGATACTACCGACCGCGTTGGCATCCACCGACCAAAGCTGCGAATCATAGATGCCGATATAATCAACATGGCTGGTGACGCCATTGGTTGGCGTTACTGGTTGGTTGCCGATATAGGCATAGATATCGGTGCGGTCGATATCCGTATATTGCCCGGTGATCCGGCCAACCCAGCCAGCACCAAAATCATGGCGCAATTCGGCATAGGCTTGCCAGATATCGGATTCCAGCCGGTTCCAGTCCGCCCCCAGATAGGTGGAGCGCCGGACATCCAACAATCCGCCCCCACGCAGCCCCGGCAGACCGGTCTGGATGGCCGGCTTGAAATTCTCATAATGGCCGCCAGTGGTCAGCACCGTGTCATCCGTCAGGTCGAAAGACACGGCGCCATAGGCAAGTTGCCGACGCCGGTGAGCCACATCATAAAACTGGTCCTGGTCATGGTAGAGCGCGCCCAGCCGCCCCTTGATACGGCCATCCTCCGTCAGGGGCTGCGACACGTCCAGTTCCAGACGATAATTGTTCCAGCTACCATAACCGGCAGCACCGCTGATCCGCGCCTGTTCCAGCGGGCGCTTGCGCACAAGGTTGATGGAACCGGCCGGACTGCCGGAACCGCTGAACAGCCCGGCCGGGCCACGCAACACCTCCACCCGCTCATACAAAAACAGATCGGGCACCACAGCCGGGAAGGCGACACCGCCGATGCCCGGCACACCGTCGATCAGATAGGTATCGATGGAAAAGCCGCGTGACAAAAAGGACGGATTTTCGCTGGAAACGCCTGTCACCGTGATGCCGACGGTCTGCGTTGCCAGATCCTCCAGCGTCTGCAGGTTTTGCAGTTCAATGCGTTCCCGATCGACAACAGTGATCGTATTGGGCGTTTCCCGCAGCGGGACCAGCGATTTCGCACCGGCCTGATCGCTGCCATAGCCCTTGCCCCACACGATAATCTCGTCAACGGCATTATTTTCCACCGCTAGGGCGGAACCAGGCAGCAGATGGGCTCCGACCATCAGGGCCAGGGCAGAAACGGTCCATTTGCTCATGATCTTCCTTCCTGCAACGCCAATTGCGCGCGTATTAATGTTAATTATTACTTGCACTATCCACCCGGAGCCCGCGTTGCGGGACGGCGGCGGAAGCGACGCGCTGACATCTGTATGTGATATTAATACTGATTCGCAAGACTGGCAGATTATCTTCCCTGCATGGCTGGGTTCTGCCTGTTCATGGTGTCACGGTGTCACCTTGCCCATGCCGATCGTTCACGCCGACTGTCCCGGCTGAGAAAGGGCTGGCGACACCCACCGATTACGTCCATTAAATCACCCGATATACCGGGAGCCATTGCTGATGGTTCCCGGTATATACATGTCCCTTCACGTGCTGGATGACGTCATCCAGCGGTTTGGTTCATGTGTGCGTGGGGGCTCGGGCCGAGCAATCATCAACAGGCAGGGGCCATTGCAATGGCCCCGATCGTACTCCACCGGAGGGGGAAGAGGCGTTCAGCATGGGTGATTTCCAGGAAGGCATCCCATCGACCGACATGGTCGATCTGTTGCTGTTCACGCTGGATGAGCGCAGCTATGCGCTGCGGCTGGAACGGGTCGCGCGCGTGGCGCCGCTGGTGGATATTACGCCCCTGCCGGCCGCACCCGCCATTGTGCTGGGGGTGATCGATATGGCGGGGGAGATGCTGCCCGTGCTGGATATCCGCCAGCGTTTCGATCTGCCGTCGCGTCCGCAGCGGCTGGAAGATGCGCTTGTCATGGTCCGTACCGAACAGCGTCTGGTCGCCCTGCTGGTGGACCATGTGACGGGTACCCTGCAAATGCCAGCATCATCATTGATTCCAGTTGATGGGGTCGTGCCCGGGGCGCGCTATTTTGACAGCGTGACCCGGCTGGCCAACGGGCCCGTCCTCATTCATGATGTTGATCGCTTCCTATCATTGGCCGAGGCAACGGCCTTGGATGAAAGCCTTGGTGGCGGCCAACGGGGCGATGCATGAGCTTCAGTAGCGATGGCAGCGTGCTGGAGGCATTCGGCAAATTCCTGGAAACACGCACCGGCCTGCATTACGCCCCGGAAAGACGGGTGGAACTCGGCCGGGCGGTTTCCATCATGGCAGGGGAACTGGGGTTCCCCGATGCCACCGCCTGTATGCGCCATTTCCTGGCGACGGAGCCGACGCGCAACCAGATTGAAATCCTGGCCAGCCACCTGACCATCGGCGAAACCTATTTCTTCCGGGAGCCACAAAGCTTCCAGGCCCTGGCCCAAACCGTGCTGCCCCCGCTGATCGCAACGCGGCGGCAGACAGGCGCCCCATATCTGCGGATCTGGAGTGCCGCCTGCAGCACCGGCGAGGAAGCCTATTCGGTTGCCATGCTGCTGGACGGGATGATCCCGGATATTGCCGATTGGAACATCACCATCCTGGCAACCGATATCAATCCCCGCTCCCTGCGGCGCGCCATGGAAGGGCGTTACGGGGAATGGTCCTTCCGGGGCGTCGATACGGCCATCCGGCAGAAATATTTCGAGACCCAGGACGGCAGGCAGGTGATCATTCCCCGCATCCGCCGCATGGTCAGCTTTGCCTACCATAATCTGGCGGATGATCTTTATCCCTCCGTCACCAGCAACACCAACGGGATGGACATCATTTTCTGCCGCAACGTGCTGATGTATTTCAGCTTTGACCGGGCGCGGCAGGTGGTGGGCAATCTGCACAATTCCCTGGTGGAGGGCGGGTGGCTGGTGGCCAGCTCGGTTGAAGGCTCAACTGAGCTTTTCCAGCCGTTCGTCAATGCCCAATTGCCAGGGGCGACCTTCTATCGCAAAGCGGCGAGTGCTGCGGCCGCACCATGGGTGCCGCCCCCTCCGCAGGCCACTCCGGCTCTGCCGGTCTCCCCCCTGCCGCCCCCGCTGGTTCCCCACGCGCCACCGACGGCGACCCAACCGAGCGCCACCAAAGGGCTGGATGATTTGCTGGCCCAGGCGCAGCCGCTTTACCAGCAGGGACGCTATCGGGAGGCTATCGCCCTGTTGATGGCCGATCCAGCCCGGTTGGACGGGGATGGCGCTGCCTTGGCCATGCTGGCTCGGTTGCACGCCAATGAGGGCCGCCTGGAGGAGGCAGCGCGTTGGTGCCAGCGGGCGCTGACCATCGACCGGCTGACGCCCGAACGTCATTATCTGCTGGCCATGATCAGCCAGGAACGCGGGGAGATGAAACAGGCCGCCGAGGCCCTGCGCCGCGCCCTGTTCCTGGATCCCGGCTTCGTACTGGCCCATTTCGCCCTGGCGCGGCTGGCCCTGGGCGACGGCCGGGTCGCCGAAGCCCGCCGGCATTATCGCAATACGCTGGAACTGTTGCGGCGCCACGCGCCGGAAGACACATTGCCTGAATCCGACGGGCTGACCGTCGGCCGTCTGACCGAGATCATCCGCGTTGCCAGCGCAGAGGTTGGGTTATGAGTGATAGCAGAATCGACTGGAGCGCGATGCATCTGCGCCTTGCCGCCGCGCGTGAGGGGTTGGCACGCGGGTTCGAGCCGGGGCCGGCGGAGACCCGCCGCCGCCTGCGGGAACGTGCCCGGCAACTGGCCCGCAAACCGCAGCAGCCTGAAAATGAATCCGAGCTGCTTACCCTGCTGGAATTTCAATTGCAGGGTCGGCCCTTCGCGGTCAGGGGCAATCTGGTGCAGGAGGTGGTGATGGAACTGCGACCCACCCCGGTCCCCGGCACGCCCCCCTTCCTGGCCGGCATCTTCTATCTGCGCGGACAGGTGGTATCGGCCATTGATTTCGGCCAGCTTTGCGGCCTGCCGCCGACACCGGAAGCCGATGCCATCATCGTGCTGGAACAGGGAGGGCGGATGCTGGGCCTGCTGGCAGAACGGGTGATTGGCATCGCGGGGATCGCGCGTGACCAGATTGACAGCCTGCCGGCAACGGTTCAGCAGGGCCGGCGTTTTTTCCATGGCATTTCGCGGACCGGCACCGTCCTGCTGGATGGGGCCATCCTGTTCAATGATGATGAAAACGGCTTTGCACAAGCGGGGCTGCCGGGACCGGCGATAAGGGGGCAATGATCATGCGCATCACCGTGGGCACGAAAATCTGGGGCAGCCTATGCATGGTGCTGCTGGTTCTTCTGGTGGTTGGCGGCGTTTCGCTGCGGGTGACAGACCGGTTGACCGCTGACGCCGCCTGGCGCAGCCACACCTATCAGGTGCAGGGCTCCATCACCGAACTGCTTTCCATCATGCAGGATGTCGAGACGGGGCAGCGCGGTTTCCTGATTACCGGCGACCCGAAATTCCTGGAACCTTATGAAAGTGCGCTGGGCCGGCTGCAGCCGGGTATCCGCACGTTGCGCAACCTGATCGCCGATAACCAGGATCAGGTGCGCAATATGGACCGGGCGGAAGAATTCATCGCGGTGAAAACCGAATCCATGCGCATGAACGTGGATATCCGCCGCAACCAGGGTTTCCAGGAAAGCCAGGCGGCGGTGATGACCCTGCGGGGTCAGAAGGCGATGGATGATTTTCGCGGCGTCATTGCTCAGATGCACGCGGTGGAAGACACCCTGTTGCGCCAACGGGAGGCGGAACTGGATGACACCACCGAAATGGCGCGGGCCAGCGTCATTGGCGGGGCGCTGATCGCCGGCCTGCTGGTGCTGGCTTCCGGCCTCTATCTCAGCCGCAATATCGCCACCCCGTTGCAGGAAATCACCCGCATCGCCGAGCGGATCGGCACCGGCGATCTGACCGTGACGCTGACACCTTCCAGCCGCACGGACGAGGTGGGTATCCTCTCCGATACCTTCATGCGGATGACGCGCAGCCTGCGGCAACTGATGCAGGAATTGTCGGAAGGCATCAATGTGCTGGGATCCGCCGGCAGCCAGATTGTCAGCACCACGGCCCAGGTGGCTGCTTCGGCGGCGGAGACAGCCACGGCCCTGGCGGAAACCTCCTCCACCATGGAGGAGGTGCGCAAGACCTCCCAGCTTTCCACCGAAAAAGCCCGCCATGTCGCCGATACGGCCCAGGCGACAGCACAAATCTCCGCCACCGGCAAGCGGGCGGTGGAACAGAGCATCGCCGGCATCAATCTGGTGCGCGACCAGATCGGCGCCATCGCCGAGGCGGTGATCAAACTGTCTGAACAAAGCCAGGCGATCGGCACCATCGTCGCCTCCGTCAATGATCTGGCCGAACAATCCAACCTGCTGGCCGTCAATGCCGCCATCGAGGCGGCGCGGGCGGGGGAACAGGGCAAAGGTTTCGTGGTGGTGGCCACGGAGGTGAAAAGCCTGGCCGAACAGTCCAAGGAAGCGACGGCCCAGGTCCGCGCCATCCTGACCGATATTCAGAAGGCCACGGCCACCGCAGTGCTGGCCGCCGAACAGGGCTCCAAAGCGGTGGATGCCGGGGTGCGCCAGTCGCTGGAAGCGGGGCAAGCCATCGAACATCTGGCCCAGAATATCGCCATTGCCACCCAGGCCAGCACCCAGATCGTCGCATCCAACCAGCAGCAGCAGGTGGGCATCGATCAGGTGGCGCTGGCCATGGACAGCATCCGGCAGGCCAGCACCCAGAATACGGTGGCCACCAAGCAGGCGGAAACGGCGGCGCATAATCTGAATGCGCTGGGGCACAAGCTGAAATCGCTGGTCAGCCAGTATCGCGCCTGACGGGCGGCGACGGGGACGGTCCATGAACAGCAGGAATGAACAGCTTCTGCAACGGCTGCTGGCCATGTTCACCGTGGAAGCGGAGGAACATGCCACGGCTCTGGGTGCCGCACTGCTGGAACTGGATCGCGGTGTCACGGAGGAGCGGCGGCGCGAACTGGTGGAACAGACCTTCCGGCAGGTCCACACCCTGAAGGGTGCGGCGCGCACGGTCAATCTGGGGTCGCTGGTGGCGCTATGCCATGCGCTGGAATCCCTGCTGTCCCTGGTGAAGCAGGGCAGCATGGCGCTGGATGGCGACCTGCGCGACCTGATGCACCGCAGTGTGGGGGCCATCCGGGTGATGATCCCCGGTGGCGGCAACGGCCCCAGCCCAACCGATCCACCGGGGTTGGAACGGCTGGTCGCCGATATCGACCAGAAGGCAGGGGTTCCGGGGACAACCAGCCCGCCGCCGCCCCCCTTGCCGCCGCCTATCCCGGCCCCCGCTGCCGTGGCGGCGGCAATACCGGCCCCCGCCATCACCCCCCCGGGGCCGGACCATGCGGCCGCCCCCCGGCCGGTGAAGCAGACGGTGCGCGTGCCCATCGCCCAGTTGGACCGGTTGCTGCATCAGGCAGAGGAACTGATCGGCGCCAAACTGTCCGGGTTGGAGCGGGCGGCCATGCTGCGCGGGCTGGGACGGGAACTGGGGGAACGCACACGCAGCCGGGGCCGGCTGGGCCAGACGGCACAGGCTGACCATGACGCACAGACACTGGCCTGGCTGGGATCACGCTTGAGCAAACTGGCCATGGAGGCCGACCAGGAAGCGCGCGGGCTGGCCAAAAGTGTGGACGGGCTGTTGAGCGGCACCAAGCAGGTGTTGATGCAACCCGCCACCAACCTGCTGGATCTGGTGGCACAGAATGTGCGCGAACTGTCGCGCGAACAGGGCAAGGACATCCAGCTTGTCGTCGCCGGGGAGGCGCTGGAGCTGGACCGGCGGGTACAGGAGGAGTTGCGCGACGCGCTACTACACCTGATCCGGAACGCCATCGGCCATGGATTTGAAACACCGGCCGAACGACTGGCGCAGGGCAAGCCCGGCCAGGGTACCCTGTCCATCAGCCTCGCTCCCCGTGATGGCGGCCGGGCGGAAATCGCCATCAGCGATGATGGGCGCGGCATGGATGGGGCCCGGCTGGTGGCGGAAGCCATCGCGCAAGGCGTGGTGGATGAAGAGGAGGCGGCGGTACTGAACCAGGGGCAAATCCTGGCGCTGGCTTTCCAGTCCGGCCTGTCCACCAGCAACGGGCTGACCGATTTGTCCGGTCGGGGGCTGGGGCTGGCCATCGTGCAGGAGAAGGTGGAGCGGCTGGGTGGCACCATCGCGGTGGAAACCGCCCCCGGCACCGGTACAACCTTCCGCCTGCTGCTGCCGGTGACGATGGCAGCCTTCCGCGTGGTGATGACGCGGGTGGGCACGCAATGTCTGGCCCTGCCCACCAACCGGGTGGAACGGGTGGCGCGCATCCCCTGGCGGGCGGTGGAACTGGTGGACCAGCGGGAGGTGGTGCGGGTGGACGGCAAAGCTGTCGGGCTGGTGCGGCTGGCCGACCTGTTGCGTCTGTCCGGCGGGGCGGAACCGGCAGGGGAGTTCCGGCATTATCTGGTGGTGGCCGCCGCTGGCCAGCGTATCGCCATCGAGGTGGACCAAATTATCGGCGAAACCGAAATCCTGATGAAAAGTCTGGGTTGGCCCCTGGCGCAGGTGGCCTGCGTGGCCGGGGCCATCATGCTGCCGTCGGGCGGTCTGGGCTTTGTGCTGAATGTGCATGAGCTGCTGCGCAGCGCGCTGCGCCAGGATTTCCCGGCGCGCCCGGCCCGCAGCCTGACCAGCATGGCCGCCCCGGCGCGCAAATCCATCCTGATCGCCGAAGACAGCATCACCGCGCGCACCCTGTTCAAGCATGTGCTGGAAGCGGCCGGATACCGGGTGCGCACCGCCGTGGACGGGCTGGAGGCCTGGGGTCTGCTGGCGGAGGAGAGTTTCGACCTGATCGTCTCTGACGTGGAAATGCCGCGGATGAGCGGGTTTGAACTGACCGGCAAAATCCGCCACGATCCCCGGACGGCCGACCTGCCGGTGATCCTGATTACCTCGCTGGAAACGCGGGAGGATAGGGAACGCGGGGTTGATGTCGGCGCCAGTGCTTATATCGTCAAGAAAAGTTTCGACCAAAGCGATCTGCTGGATATGATCGGTCGCCTGATTTAAGGACGTGCGTTGTGATTAAGGTTCTGGTCGCCGAAGATTCCCCCACGATACGGGCCTTCCTGGTCAGTATCCTGGAAACCCAGCCCGACTTGCGGGTGGTGGGCGCCGTTTCCAGTGGCGAGGAAGCGGTGACGGCCGTGCAGGATCTGAAACCCGACGTGGTGACGATGGATATCCATATGCCCGGCATGGATGGTTTCACCGCCACCCGCCGCATCATGGAAACGCTACCGGTTCCCATCGTTATTGTTTCCGGCATGATGACCGATCAGGTCGCCGCCACCTTCCGCGCGGTGGAGGCTGGCGCCCTGGCCTTTGTCCGCCGGCCGGCCGGCATCGGCCATGCCGACCATGATCGGGAGGTGGCCGATCTGGTGATGACCGTGCGGCTGATGTCGGAAGTGCGGGTGGTGCGCCGCTGGCGCCGCCCGCCGCCGCTGGGCAGCACCCCCCGCACCGGGGCGGTTACTGGCGATCCGGCAGGCGGGCGCAGCCGGCCCCGGCTGGTGGCCATCGGTGCGTCCACCGGGGGACCGATGGCGTTGCAGACCATCCTGTCCAGCCTGCCGGCGGATTTCCCCCTGCCCATCCTGGTGGTGCAGCATATTGCCAATGGCTTTGTGGAAGGTTTTGCCGAATGGCTGCGGCTTTCCACGGGCCTTGAGGTACAGGTGGCACGCGATTTCACCGGCACAATGCCTGGCCATGTCTATCTGGCGCCGGACGACCGGCATCTGGGCATTGACCGCAACGGGGTGATCCGCCTGTCCGACGCCGCACCGGAAAGCGGCCTGCGCCCCGCCGTTTCCCACCTGTTCCGCAGCGTGGCGGACCAGTTCGGGGCGGACGTGGTGGGCGTGCTGCTGTCAGGCATGGGGGCCGACGGCTCCGCCGAACTGGCCCATCTGCACAGGTTAGGCGCCACCACCATCGCCCAGGACAAGGCCAGCTCCGTGGTCCACGGAATGCCCGGTGTCGCCATCGACATGGGCGGCGCCAGCCATGTGCTGAACCCGACGGAGATCGGGGCGAAACTGGTGGGGCTGGTGCGGGGGTAGGGGAAGGGCTGCTATGCCCCTCACAACCCCACAGCTTTACGCAGCGTTTCATTGATGCGGCTTTGCCAGCCGGGCCCCGTGGCACGGAAATGATCCACTACCACCGGGTCCAGGCGCAGCGTCAGCGCAACCTTGGGCGCCGGCTTAGCAGCGATCAATCCTTGGGAGTCGGGCGGCCAGACCGGTTGGGTAACCCATCCTACGCAACACTACGCAACACATTTTCACTCCCTGTTGCGCAGCCCCCTCCCCCAGGCACAAAACCCCACACTAGGACTTTTACCCCATCACATCCCCACCCCCCGCACAATCCGTCCGCCCCCGGCCCAGCATCTCCGCCAGTGCATTGCCTAGGAAATCGGCGACGCGGCGGATGCGGGGGGTGTTGCGGACCTCTTCCTGCATCACCAGCCAGACCGGCAGGACCGGGCAGCGGATATCCAGCGGGACGGGCAGCAGATCCGGCTGGCGGCGGGCGAGCAGGTGCTGGGCGAAGCCAAGGCCGGCGCCGGCCAGCAGCAGGTGCCAGTACAGCATCTGATCATCACAGCGCAGGGCGAAATCCTCCCGCGCCAGGGGCAAACCGTTCTCCCCGGCCAGCCGGATGATCATGTCGCTGCGGTCAAAACCCAACAGCGTATGGGCCGCCAAATCCTGCACGGTTTCAGGCAAGCCATGGCGGGCGGCATAATCGCGGCTGGCGAACAGGCCGATGGGCGTGTCGCCCAGCTTGCGGGCGATCAGGGCTTGCTGCGTCGGCGCCACCATGCGGATGGCGATATCCGCATCCCGATGCAACAGGTTCTGGATCGTATCCGATGCCACAATCTCCACCTGAATAAGCGGTTCCGCCTGCCGCAGGGCCACAATCAAGGGCGGCAACAGCAGGTTGGCGACAATCACCGATGCGGTCAGGCGAACCGTGCCGCGCAATGTCTGGGCCTGCCCCTGGGCCTTGAAACCCAGACGCTGGGCGGCCTGGCCCATGGCCCGGGCATCATCGATCAGGCGCAGGGCCGCTTCCGTGGGGTGCAGCCCACGGGCCGAGCGGGTGAACAGCAGCACGCCCAACAGCCGCTCCAACTCCCGGATATGGCGGCTGAGGGTGGGTTGCGTGGTGGCGCTCCGCAGCGCTGCCGCCGACAGGGAGCCGGTTTCCACCACCGCCAGGAAGGAGCGCAGCAAGGCCCAATCAATATCTTTCATTTTTGAAATGACCTTATCAGTTTTTCGGATATTACCATGCGGAAATGAATAATGGAGAGTGGCCACACCAAGCATAAACGATCAAGGATCCATCATGCCGGGCATGGTCAATGGCACGCCAAAAGCACTGCTGCATCTGGAGGCATTGGGCCTGTTTGCCGCCACACTCTGGGCCTATGGCCATCAGGGCGGGGATTGGGGGCTGTTCGCGGTGCTGTTCCTGCTGCCCGACCTGTCGATGCTGGGCTATCTGGCCGGGCCCAAGGCGGGGGCGCGGCTATACAATCTGTTTCACGCCTATCTGCTGCCGGCGGCGGGGCTGGCCTGGGGCCTGGGGGCCGGGCGGGACTGGGCCAGCCATCTGGCGCTGATCTGGATCGCCCATATCGCCCTGGATCGTGCGCTGGGCTTCGGGCTGAAATATGAACAGGGGTTCCGATTCAGCCATCTGGGTGGGGGTCTGCTGTCGCCCCGCCCTACCCCATCACCGGCTGAAACCGTTCTTCCAGATAGCTGAGGGCGTGGCCGGCGGCGGCGCAGAAATCCGTCAGCCGGGTCAAGGCCGGGTCGGGCTGCGCAGCGCGGATGGCGGCCTCCACCTCCCGGCCCAGCACCACCAGATCGCGGCAACCAAAACTGCCGGTGGTGCTGATCAGATCATGCAGGTCATGGCCCAGCGCCCCCAGATCGCCAGACAGGCGCGCCGCCTCCACCCGCGCCAGCCGCTGGCGGGAGTTGGCCAGGAAATTGCCCATCAGGGTGGTGAATTGCGGCGGCGGCATCAGGGCCTGGATTTGCAGGATCGCCGCCTCGTCAATCCCTGGCGGCGGGGCCGGATCGGTGGCGGCCACGGCGTCGGGTGCGCGGCCGCGCCCGGACCAGGACCGCACCTTGGCCAGAAAAGCCTGATATTCCACCGGCTTGGAGATGTAATCATCCATGCCGGCGGCACGATAGCTTTCCTCCAGCCCCGTCATGGCATGGGCGGTCATGGCGATGATGGGGATATGGCGGCCCGGCCCTTCATCGGCGCGGATGCGGCGCGTCGCCTCCACCCCATCCATCACCGGCATCTGCACATCCATCAGGATCAGGTCATAAGCGCCGCGACCCAGGGCGGCCAGTGCCTCGGCCCCATTGCCCACCACATCGACGGTGAAGCCGGCCCCCGTCAGCATATGCAGGGCCACCTGCTGGTTGATGTAATTATCTTCTGCCAGCAGGATATGCCCGCTGCTGCCCGGTTCCTCCCGGCATGGGGAGGGATCGGCCGGGGCGGCCACCGGCAGGGGGCGGCCCGTCAACACCGCCAGCAGCGTGTTGCGCAACATGTCGTGCAGCACCGGCTTGTCCAATGCCGCATCGGCCAGTTCAACATCAACCGGATCGCCCACCGACCCGATGGGGCGCAGGGCGACCAGGGCCGCCGATGGGAAGCGCTGGCGCAGGGTCGCCGCCTGTGCCGCCGTCAGGCTGCGCGCATCCACCAGCAACAGGTCGGCTGCCGCCACCGCGCCCGGTGCCGACGTGGCTGGTTCCAGGGACAGGGTGTCCACCTGCAGACCCAGGCTTTCCAGATCGGCGGTCAGAGCCGCCGTCACCAATGGGCTGGGATCGGCCAACAGGGCATGGCGCCCCACCAGTTCCGCCGGTGGCGGGGCGGTGGGGGCGGGTTCCGCCACCGGGCGCAGGGCCACGCGGAACCAGAAGCTGGAACCGGCCCCCACCTGGCTGTCCACCCCGATATGGCCATCCATCAATTCCATGGTCTGGCGACAGATGGCCAGACCCAGCCCGGTGCCGCCGAACCGGCGGGTGACGGAACTGTCGGCCTGTACAAACTTGTCGAACAGCCGCCCCAACACCTCTTTCGGGATGCCGATGCCGGTGTCGGTCACCCGCACCGAAAGGCTGGGCACCGTCGGACCGCCTTCCAGCCGCACCGCCACCACCACCCCGCCCCGGTTGGTGAATTTGATGGCATTGCCCACCAGATTGAGCACCACCTGGCGCAGCCGCATCGGATCGCTGACGGCACGGGTGCGGGCGGCGGGGGCGATATCCAGCACCAGTTCGATCCCCTGTTCCGCCGCCTTGGGGGCCATCAATTGCACCACCTCTGCGAACAAAGCGGGGATATCGAAATCGAGATATTCCAGCTTCACCTGCCGCGCCTCCAGCTTGGAGACGTCCAGGATATCGTTCAGCAGGCCCAGCAGCAGCTTGGCAGATGATCCCACCAGTTCGGCGGAATGGCGCTGTTCCGGCGTCAGGCTGGTGGAGAGCAGCAGCGCGTTCATGCCGATGATGCCATTCATCGGCGTGCGCAACTCGTGGCTCATATTGGCCAGGAATTCGGATTTGGCCTGGTTGGCGGCCTCCGCCGCTTCCTTGGCGCGGGTCAGTTCGACCTGGGCCTGGGTCAGCTTGGCATTGGTGGCGGCCAGTTCGCGGTTGGAGCGTTCCAGCGCCTCCACCAGGGAGGCGCGGGCTTCGGCCAGCCGCACCTCGTCGCGCGTGCGCTCCAGCTCCTGTTCCTTGCGGCGGAACTCCATGGAGATGCGCAGATTTTCCTCATGCAGCCTTTTGCGGCGCACCAGGGCGCGGATACGGGCCTTGATGATCTCCACATCATTGCCCTTGGTGACATAATCGTCGGCCCCGGCCTCCAGCCCGCGCATCAGGTCGGTCTTGCTGTCGCTGGCGGTCAGCATGACGATCTGGAACAGATCCTCCCGCCGGCGGCGGATGGCATCCAGCCGGGCACAGAGCGCCACGCCGTCAATCTCCGGCATATGCAGGTCGACGATGATGCAGTCGAAGCTTTCCTGCTGCACCAGGGCGGCGGCGGCCAGCCCGCTTTGCAGGGCCACCACCTCATAGCCTTCTTCCTGCAACAACAGGCGCAGATATTCCAGGAAGGTCGGGCTGTCATCGACGATCAGCAGGCGTGAGGCCCGCAGCGAGGGGGCCGCCAGCCCGCTGGAACCCGGCCCGCTGCCGGCGGCACGACGCAGCAGGCCACCGATGCGCAGCACCAGTTCATCGGCATCGGCGGATTTGGGCAGATAGGAATCCGCCCCGCTTTCCAGCCCCTTGAACTCCGCCTCGGCCGTGGCCTCATCCGTCAGCATGATGACGGGAAGCGGGCGGGTGACGGCATTCAGGCGCAATTGGCGGATGAATTCATCCCCGCTCATCCGGGGCAGGTGGTAATCCACCACCAGCAGATCGGGATGAAGATGGGTGAGAGCCGCCAGCGCCGCCTCTGCCGTGCCACAGATGGTGGAGGTCCAGCCCTGCCCGTCCAGGATCAGCTCCAACTGAAGCGCCTGGGTGGGTGAATCCTCCACAATCAGAATATGCGGCACCGTATTGCCGGACATGGCCCCCCGACCCGATCCATCCAAGCCTTTACTATGCTCTTATTATGGGAACGGACGGGCAATGCCCACCCAAAACTGTACAGAGGGGAGCATTTCAGGCCAGCCGCCGCAGCGGGGAGAGGGGGGCCGCCCCCTTTCAACCGGATACAGCCCCCGCTTCATCAGAAGGTGATGCCGCCTTTCAGCCAGAAAGTGCGGCCCGGTTCATTGACACGGATGGTCTGGACATAGCCCTGGCCAACCAGACTGGGCGTGCCGGACCGGCTGAGTGCTTCGGCATAGGTGCGGTCGAAGAGGTTATCGACGCCCAGCGTCAGCGTCACCCCCGCCGCCGGCCGCCAGCCGGCGGAGGCGGAGAAAATGGCAAAACCATCATTCTTGCCGATATCGGTGCCGGCAATATTGCCCCAGCCAATATCCACCCGGTTCTGTGCCGCCACGAACCGGGCCAGACCGCCGGCCATCCAGGTGCCATCATCATAGTTCAGGCCCAGCTTGGCCTCCAGCGGCGGCATCTGGGCCAGCGGCCGGTCCTCGCTGCGGTTGCGGCCATGCACATAGGCCAGCGAGACATCCGCCCGCCAGGCGCTGGCAATGGCATAGGCCAGTTCCGCCTCCCCGCCCCATTGGCTGGCACCGATATTCTTGCCCGTGCTGCCCGACAGCAGCATGTAATCATCAATCCGGTTGGCGAAGAGAGAGACGGAGCCCGTCCAGCGATCAGACCGGTGCATCAGACCGGCATCGATCTGCGTGGTCTTTTCCGGGTCCAGGGCGAAGTTACGGTTGCGCTCCCAATAATCCGGCGCGCGTTCGCTGTGACCGACACCGACATGCAGGGTCAGCGGCAGTGCGCCCGCAATCTCCTGTTCCAGCCGCAGGAAGCCATTATGCAGCACGTCGCTGTCGGTCGGGCCGTTGGCGATGGTCAGCCGTTCTGCCTTGGTGCGGTTCAGGCGATAGCCACCCACCAGCATCCGGTCGGCAGACAAAGCGTAGCTGGTTTCCATGAATGCGCCGATGGTGTTGAACTCCAGATCGGGCAGGCGGGGCTTTTGTTCGTAATCCACCCCGGCGCGATATTCGGCCACCGACAGGTTGCGCACAGCGTGCCGGTCATGGCTGGCATCAGCCCCCAGGGTCACGGTCCAGTTGGGTTGCGGGCGCAGTTCCACGGCGGCGCGGCCGCCATAGCCCTTGCGATCGGGGTTGCTGAGCGGGCCCATCATGCCGCCGGTCCAGCGGCGCAGGCTGAAACTATCCATCACATGGTCGACATAATCGTAATAGGCGCTGGCCTCCACCCGGCCGACCAGGGGGGAGAGATCGTCGCGGCTGAAGCGCAGCCGGTGGGATTCCCGGTCAAACTTGGAGCCATCCATCATGCGGTCGGCATAGGCGGCCCGCGCCTTGCTGAATTCGCTGCTGGCTTCCAGCAGCGTCAGGTCATCCGGCGTCCAGCCGGCCAGCAGGGTGGCGCTGCTGCGGTTATAGGCGGAATGGACCTTGTTGCCGTCGCCATCCTCATAATCATCACTATGGGCGCGGGTGCCGATCATGCGGATATAGGCCTGCGACGTGCCGGCCGTCAGGTCGGCCAACTGGTCATTGCGGCCGGTGCTGCCGCCCAGCAGGTTGAGATTGCCCCGCACCCCCGGTGCCGTGAACCGTTCGGTATTGCGTTCGAACAGCACGGCGGCACCGGACATGCCACCGCCATAGCGCACGCTTTGCGGGCCCTTCAGCAGGGTGATCTTGTCGAACGCCTCCGGGAAGGCATAGGCGGTGGGCGGGTCCATGCGCATCCCGCAGCCGCCCAGCACGGGCGACCCATCAACCATCATGCCCAGGCGCGATCCGGACTGGCCCCGGAATACCGGGTCGCCGCCCGTCCCCCCCTTGCGGATGACCGAAAAGCCGGGGATGGATTTCAGATAGCCCGCCCCATCATTGGCCGGCACCGGCTGGCGCGGCTGGCGGGGATCGGTTTCCACCATCAATGGCGTGGACATGGCCGGGGCGGTGACGACCAGCGTCGGCAGCAACAGCGATTGGGCGGGGGTGGGCCGTGGGTCGGCAGCCAGGGCGACGCCGGGGACGCCCAGCGGGGCGGCAGCGCCAAGCAGCAGGCAGGCGCTGAGGCGTGCCGCGATTCTGGTGGCAGACATGATTTCTTGGTCTTTCCGCAAAAGGCGCGCGCGACAGCGCGGCCGGCACAAGGGGTGTGCGGGCAAGGCCGCCCCCTTCGTGACCATCAACAGGGATTGTGTGAAAAGGCGGGATCAGACCAAGGGCGGGGCGCGCGCGTTCCAGGGGATAAACTGGGCCGTGACGGCCAGCAACAGGCGGTCCGGCCACAGGCGGAACAGTGACAGCCACGAGAGAACGGGTAGCGGCAGGCCGGCCGGCGGGGCGGCAAGGCCCACAGCCAGCAGCCCCAGCGGACAATGTCGCGCACTGAGATCGACATGGCCCACACCCTTGCCATCGGGGGATTTGCCGATCGGAGCGGCACAGATCGGCGTGGTGATGCCGGCCGCCATGGCAGGCGCATAAAGTGACCACACCAAAAGGTTCAGCAGCAAAGCCAAACAGGCCAGGAAGCTGCCCGCCAGCGCCAAACGGCGCGCCCATCCGGGAATGGCGGTACGATGCCTGGAGCAGCCCCCTGTCATGAGGGACACCATAATGGAGCGAACAACAAAGCGGCAGTTCCATTTCGCCGCAGGGACCAGGGAACGATGTTGCGGCGCAGCGATCGTTTGCAATAAATGATAGCGTTATCATTGTTGTTTTACGGGCAATAAGGCCGTATCGACCAGCAGGGGCGGGCTGATCGATAGACAAAGACCAGACAGGCGCCGGTTTTCTGGCCGAAGCCGCCCGGTTCATCCAACTGCAGACCCGCCTTGTGCGGGGCCGGGACATCATGGACAGCGCGTCAGGAAAGAACAAAATGGCACGAACCAGACGCCGCAAAGGCAGAGCTGTCACCATTGAGGATGTGGCGCGGGAAGCTGGTGTTTCCGCCATGACCGTTTCCCGCGTCATCAATGGTGAAAGCGTGGTGCGGGACCAGACGCGGGCCCTGGTGCAGCAAGCCATCGAGAAGCTGAATTACAAGCCCAACAATGCCGCCCGCAGCCTGGCCGCCGGCGGGGCCACCCAGGTGGGGCTGCTTTATGCCAACCCCAGTGCCGCCTATCTGGGCCAGTTCCTGATCGGGGCGCTGGAGGGGGCGCGGCGCGGCAGTTCGCATCTGACCGTGCAATCCTGTGATCAGGAAGGCGCGGAGGCTCAGGGCGAGGCGGCACGGCTATTCGCCCGGTCCAATATTGAGGGCATCCTGCTGCCCCCCCCGCTCTGCGAAGCGCCCGCCGTCCTGGCCGCGATTGAAGCCGCCGATATCCAGATGGTGACGGTGGCCATGGGACGGCCGCAGCCGGGCGGCATCAATGTGCGTATCGATGATTTTGCCGCGGCCCACGCCATGACCTGCTATCTGCTGGAAAAGGGCCATCGCCGCATCGGCTTCGTGCGCGGCCATCCCAACCAGACCGCCAGCGAGGAACGCTGGCGCGGCTTCAAGGCTGCATTGGAAGAAGCCGGGCTGGATGCGGCCAATGCCCCGGTGGAACAGGGCTATTTCAGCTACCGTTCCGGGATCATTGCCGCTGAACGGCTGCTGAGCGGGGCCGACCGCCCCACCGCCATCTTCGCCAGCAATGATGAAATGGCGGCCGCCGCAGTGAATGTCGCCCACCGCCATGGGCTGTCAGTGCCGGCCGATCTGTCGGTGGTGGGGTTCGACGATACCCCGCTGGCCACCATGGTCTGGCCGGAACTGACCACCATCCGCCAGCCGGTCGCCGCCATGGCCGAACGCGCCCTGGAACTGCTGATCGCCGCCGTGCGCACGGCCCGCGATGGCGGTACGCCGGTGCCTGTAGAGGAGGTGCTGGATTTCGAGCTGGTGGAACGCAAATCGGTGGCACCGCCGCATAAGGGGTGAGCAAGCATTCAAAAGTGTGCCCATATTTCAATAATTTAACCGTCATTCCCGCGAAGGCGGGAATGACGGTCGTGATGGGGCAAGCTTTTGCAAAACACCATATCTTATCGGACAGACGATGAGATCACGCCCCATTTTCCGAAAACCAGCCCGTTCCACTTAAAACAGCTTGATTGATAGCGCTAACTTCCGCATCTTTCCCCCATAAGAAGCGCCATACGGCGCCAATTCGGAAACAAAAGTCCGGGCGATCCGGACGGGGGGAGGAACATGGCACATTTCGCGGCCAGCGGGCCCGCCACCGCCGATCCTGGCGATGAGCAGGCCAATCACGGGCTGATCTTGCTGATCGTCGCCGTGGCGACCATCGGCGGTTTCATGTTCGGCTATGATAGCGGCGTCATCAACGGCACCGTTGACGGGCTGCAAAAGGCTTTCGGGTCCGACAGTGTCGGCACCGGTTTCAATGTCGCCTCCATCCTGCTGGGCTGTGCCGTGGGCGCCTTTGCCGCCGGCCGGCTGGCCGACCGCTGGGGCCGCCGGGCGGTGATGCTGGTTTCGGCCCTGCTGTTCATTGTCACCGCCTGGGCGGCAGGCGCCGCCAACAGTTCCGGTACCTTCGTCATGGCCCGTTTTATCGGCGGGCTGGCGGTGGGGGCCGCATCGGTGCTGGCGCCCGCCTATATCAGCGAGGTGACGCCCGCCGCCATCCGGGGCCGGCTCGCCTCCATCCAGCAGATCATGATCATTTCCGGCCTGACCGGGGCCTTTCTGGGCAATTACGTCATCGCCCATGCCGCCGGTGGCTCGACAGAGCCGTTCTGGTGGGGCTTTGCCGCCTGGCGCTGGATGTTCTGGGTGCAGGTGATCCCGGCGGGCCTGTTCCTGCTGGCCCTGCTGCTGATCCCGGAAAGCCCGCGCTATCTGGTGGCCAAGGGCCGGCTGGCGGAGGCCGAACAGGTGCTAACCCGCCTGTTCGGCGAACGGGCCGCCCGTCGTAAGGTGGCGGAGATCAGCGCCTCGCTGGCCGGTGACCATCAGCCGCGCCTGTCCGATCTGATTGAGCGCACCAGCAGCGGCAGCCGTATCCGCCCCATCGTCTGGGCCGGGTTGGTGCTGGCCATTTTCCAGCAACTGGTCGGCATCAATGTGGTGTTCTATTATGGTGCCGTGCTGTGGCAGGCCGTGGGCTTCACCGAAGGTGATGCGCTGAAAATCAACGTGTTGTCGGGTACCCTGTCCATCCTGGCCTGCATCGCCGCCATGGTGGTGATCGACAAGGTGGGGCGCAAGCCGCTGCTGCTGATCGGTTCGGCCGGCATGGCGCTGACCCTGGGGGCCATGGCCGCCGCCTTTTCCACCGGCACGCTGGAGGGCGGTTCCCTGCACCTGTCGGATACTGCCGGCCTGATCGCCCTGATCAGCGCCAATGCCTATGCCGTGCTGTTCAACCTGTCCTGGGGGCCGGTGATGTGGGTGATGCTGGGGGAGATGTTCCCCAACCAGATCCGGGGTTCCGGTCTGGCCGTCAGCGGCTTTGCCCAGTGGATCGCCAATTTCGCCATCACCATGAGCTTCCCCGTGCTGCTGGTCAGTGTCGGGCTGACGGGGGCCTATGGGTTCTATGCCGCCTCCGCCCTGGTCTCCTTCTTCTTCGTTCGTGCCTTGGTGAAGGAGACGAAGGGGCGGGAGTTGGAGGATATGCAGGGGTGATGGGGGGGAGGCTGGATTGTCCGAGCTTCTCCGCCATAACACTCTTTCCCGTCAATTCTGGTGTTTCACCGTCTTTCCAGCCTTTCCACCGTCATTCCCGCGAAGGCGGGAATCCATGCAACGGTCCTATTGGCACAGGATATTCCTGTTGAAATGTCGTTTGGATTCCCGCCTTCGCGGGAATGACGGTTGGTCAGAGGTCAAGAGTTAGAGAAAACACCTTGGGCTCTTGGAAGCGTAGAAGGGGCCAACGCCCCCCACCACCTCCCTTCCCACCCCCATCCAATGATGGTAGCGTTATCAGCGCCAATACCTGCCAAACAGAGAAATCACCATGGGAAACGCCGTCGCAAATTCCGTTGATCTGCTGCCCGCCGATGCGGCGGCTGGGGTCTTTGTCGGTCGCCTGAATCTCGATGCCGGCCCCACCCCGGTGATCATCCGCCAGGGCATGGTGGAAGACGTATCCGACACCGCCGCCACCGTGGCCGACCTGCTGGCGCTGGATAACCCGGCCGCCGTGACCGGCCGGCTGCTGTTCGATGTGGCGGAACTGGCGGCACGGGCGGCGGCACAGGATGCCCGGTCCCCCTTCATCCTGGCGCCTATCGACCTGCAGGTGGTGAAGGCCGCCGGCGTCACCTTCGCCATTTCCGCCATCGAGCGGGTGATTGAGGAGCGGGTGCGCGGCGATGCCAATGCGGCGGCTGCCGTTCGCGCCTCCATCGAATCCCGCATCGGCGGCGGCATCCGCGCCGTGGTGCCAGGATCGGAAGAAGCGGCCAAGCTGAAGCAGGTGCTGATCAATGACGGCATGTGGTCGCAATATCTGGAAGTCGCCATCGGCCCGGATGCGGAGATTTTCACCAAATGCGCCGTGCTGGCCTCCGTCGGCTGGGGGGCGGAAATCGGCGTGCGCTCGGATTCAAGCTGGAACAATCCGGAACCGGAAGTGGTGCTGGCGGTGGATGCCAAGGGCCGCATCCTGGGCGCCACGCTGGGCAATGATGTGAACCTGCGTGACTTTGAAGGCCGCAGCGCGCTGCTGCTGTCCAAGGCGAAGGATAATAACGCCTCCTGCTCCATCGGGCCGTTCATCCGCCTGTTCGATGCCGGCTTCACCCTGGATGATGTGCGCAACGCCGTGGTCGATCTGCGGATCGACGGGCCGGAAGGCTATGTGCTGACCGGGCGCAGCACCATGCGGGAAATCAGCCGCGATCCGGCGGAACTGGTGCGTCAGGCGATGAGCGAGCATCACTTCCCCGATGGGTTCGTGCTGTTCCTGGGCACCCTGTTCGCGCCGACGCAGGATCGGGACGATCCGGGCCGCGGCTTCACCCATAAGGTGGGCGATGTGGTGCGGATTTCCGCTGAGCGGCTGGGCGCCCTCTCCAACCGGGTGACGACGGCGCGCGATGCCGCCCCCTGGCATGTCGGCCTGCGCGATCTGATGCGCAATCTGGCGGGGCGCGGGCTGCTGCGCTGATGCGCGCAGCCCCTTCCCTTTTCTTTGTTCTTTGACGTGATTGGAAGAAATCCATGTCGGCGACTGAAACGGCCGGTGCGCTCACCGCCATCTATCCCAGCCTGCGGGGCAAGCGCGTGCTGGTCACCGGTGGCGGGTCCGGCATTGGGGCAGGTATTGTCGAAGCCTTCGTCGCCCAGGGGGCCGACGTGGTGTTCTTCGACATTGCCGAAGAGGATTCCCTGGCGCTGGTGGCCAGCCTGTCCGGTGCCAACCCGGCCCCGCGCTTTCTGCGCATGGACCTGAAGAATATCGCCGCCGCCCAGGCCGCCATTGCCGGGCTGGTGGCCGAAGGCGGGCCGTTCCATGTGCTGGTGAACAACGCCGCCAATGATGACCGGCATGGGCTGGACCAGATCACCGAGGCCTATTGGGATGACCGCATGGCGGTGAACCTGAAGCATAAGCTGTTCTGCGCCCAGGCCGTGGTGCCGGGGATGCGGGCGGCGGGCGGTGGGGCCATCATCAATCTGGGCTCCATCTCCTGGCATCTGGCCTTGCCGGAACTGTCGCTGTACCAGACGGCCAAGGCAGCGATTGAGGGCATGACCCGTTCGCTGGCCCGCGAATTGGGGCCGGACAATATCCGCGTCACCTGCGTGGTGCCCGGCAATGTGCGCACCCCGCGGCAGGAAAAATGGTACACGCCGGAGGGTGAGGCGGAAATCGTCGCCGCCCAGTGCCTGAAAGGGCGGCTGGTGCCGCGCGATGTGGCGGCCCTGATCCTGTTCCTGGCATCCGATGATGCGCGGCTGATCACGGCCCATGAATATTTCATCGATGCGGGGTGGCGATGAGCGTCGTAACCAGCCAGCCGGTCAGCGTCTGGTCGCTGGGTGCCACCCTGGGCGAAGGCCCGGTCTGGGTGGCCCGCGAGGCCGCGCTGTGGTTCGTGGATATCAAGAAGCAGCATGTCCACCGCTATGACCCGGCCAGCGGGTCGCGGCAAAGCTGGGACGCGCCGGGCCAGTGCGGCTTTGTGCTGCCGGTGGCCGGGGGCGGCTTCATCGCCGGGTTGCAGCAGGGGCTGCACCGGTTCGAGCCCGCGACGGGGGCCTTCACCCCGCTGGTGGCCCCGGAACCGCATTTGCCGGGTAACCGGCTGAATGATGGTACGGTGGATAGCCAGGGCCGGCTGTGGTTCGGCAGCATGGATGATGCGGAGATTGCCGATAGTGGCAGCATCTATCGGCTGGCGGCTGACGGCACCTGTGTGGCCAGCACGCCCAAGGTTTGCATCACCAATGGCCCGGCGCACAGCCCGGACGGGTCGGTGCTTTACCATATCGACACGCTGGGCGGCCGGGTCCATGCCTGCGCGCTGGCGGCGGACGGGTCCGTCCGCTCCAGCGACCTGCTGATCGCCATGGATGTGGCCGAAGGCTACCCGGACGGGCCGGTGGTGGATGCCGAGGGCTGCCTGTGGATCGGCCTGTTTGCCGGCTGGGGCGCCCGGCGCTATTCCCCCAAAGGGGAATTGCTGGAAACGGTGCGCTTCCCCGTGGCCAATATCACCAAGCTGGCCTTTGGCGGGGCGGATGGCACAACCCTGTTCGCCACCACCGCCGCCAAGGGCCTGTCGGATGCCGAGCGCGCCCAGCAGCCGCAGGCGGGCGACCTGTTCCAGTTCAGCGCCAGCGTACCGGGCTTGCGGGGCGCGGAGATTGCGGTCGGGGTGTGAGGCGGGGGGCTGCATCTTCAAGGAGAAGCTGACAACCTCCTTCTATCATCCGGAAATATTAAACCGTCATTCCCGCGAAGGCGGGAATGACGGTTAAGAAATTGTAAAGTCGCAAAAATTTATGGGCGGCTTCTTACCCCCCCCTAATCCGCCACCCGCCGGGGCGGGGGTGGCGGCAGGGCGATGACGTTGCTGGTGGGCTCCGGTTCTGGTTCCGGATTGGCATTCATCTGTTCCCGCGCCTCGGCAATGGCGGCGATCTTCGCCTGCATGGCCGCGTTATTTTCCAGCGTCTTATGGAAGGCGCTGCCGCCCAGTTCCAGCAGATGGCAATGGGTCAGCGCCACCACGTCGGCGCTGCGGGGTTTGCGGGCGATCAGGCCCATTTCACCGAAGAAATCGCTGCGGCCCAGGCGGATACGCCGCTTCTCCAGCAAAATCTCCACCGCACCGGAGGCGATGAAGAACATGCTGTCGGCCTTGGCCCCCTGGCTGATCAGCTTTTCCCCCGGCTGCGCGAAACGGGGACGCAGCAGCCCGGCCAGCTTGCCCAACTCCTCTTCGCTCAAGGTGGCGAACATGGGGAACTGGGCCAGCAGGGTCTGCGGTTCCAGCCGCAAATCCAGCCGGGGGCGGCGCAGCACCGTATCCTGTTCCTCCTGCAATTCCACCCGCAGGTTATGGAACAGTTCCGAACCGATCAGCCCATCTTCCAGCAGGGTGCGGTATTCCCGCTCCTCCAGCCGCAGGGCGTATTGGCGCAGGAAACGGCGTTCCAGCGCGGCGGCATAGCCGGGATATTGCAGATGCTGGGCATCCAGCGCCTTGGATGTCGGCTCGATCCGGTTATCCAGCATTTCCCGCAGGATGGCGGTCATGCGCGGCCCCAGCACCGGCAACAGCTTGGCCGTGGCGAAGCGGCGCAGATCCTCCAGCACGATCCGGCTGACCAGCAGGGTTTCAAACCGGTCAGCCAGCCGCTGCGCCAGCATGGATTCCAGCCGTGTCAGCCGGTGCAGCGCCACGGCGGCGCGCAGGGGCCGGTCGAATTCCAGCCAGCCGCGCGCCGCCTTCTTATAGTCCGACCGGCCCTGGCGCGCCGCCTCCACAATGCGGTCGGCCTGCTGCAGCATCGCCTCCAGCACTTTGGGGGAGGCGGTCTTGCGGTGGAAATGCTCCAGCAGCACGTCACGCTCCCGCCCCGCCAGCGCCACCAGCCCGATGGACAGCCGGTCGCGTTCGGAAATCCCTTCACTGGCGGCCTGGGCCTCTGCCACCAGGGCAATGCGATCCTCATAGGGACGCACGGTGGCGGCCAGCGTTTCATCGGACAGGTGATAGGCCTGGGCGCGGCTCGCCACCTCATCCCGCACGGAGACCAGGGAAATGGCCAGAACCCGGTTGCGCAGGGCCAGATCGACGGGGCTCAACTGGTCCAGCCGCAGCAGCTTGATCACCGGGCGCAGGGTGGTGCCGTTCACCAGCAGGGTGAACAGCACATAGCCGGTGGCGACAATGGCGATGAAGCGCTGAATATCGTGGGAAACAGCGCGGTTTTCCGTGATGGAGAGCGCCAGGGCCAGGGTAACGGCACCGCGCAGGCCGCCCCACAGGATCACCGTTTTATAGGGGGTGGAGACACGCTGCCCCAGCCGCAGCAGCGACAGAAACGGCAGCAGGCCGAACAGCACGGCCGCGCGCGCCACCAGACAGGCCGCCACCACCACCAGCACCAGCCCGATATCGGCCAGATCAATGCCACGTACCAGTTTGGGCACCAGCATGGCCGCCAGGATGAAGATCAGCGAACTGGCCCAGAAACCCAGCTGTTCCCACACCTCATCCAGGAAGCGCCAGTTTTCCGGGGAGATGCGCGACCGGCCCATGGCCCCCAGCACCAGCCCACCCGCCACCACCGCCACCACGCCGGAGACATGCAGATAGCGTTCGCAGATGATGAAGATCAGATAGGGCAAGGCCAGGGTCAGCGTGACCTCCGCCGCGCGCAGGTCACGCACCAGCGGCAGCAGCGCCACGAAGGCCCGGGCAATCAGCGCCCCCAGCAGCACCCCGCCGGCAAAGGTCCGCACAAAGCCCAGCAGCACGGCCCCCACCGCCGGCGGCTGCTCCGCAGTGATATAGCCCAGCAGCACGGCGAAAATGGCAATGGCGGTGGCATCGTTCAGCAGGCTTTCACCCTCCACCAGCCGCGTCAGGCGCGGCGGGGCGCCCAGATCGCGGAAGATGGCGACCACGGCGGCCGGGTCGGTGGTGGCGACAATGGCACCCAGCATCAGGCAGGCCGCCAGCGGCACCCCGGCAAACGGTTCCAGCGCCAGCCCGACCACGGCGGTGGTGACCACCACGGCCACCACCGCCATCACCAGAATGGGGGCCGCATCATCGGCCAGCCGCCGCACATCCAGCGTCAGCGAGGCCTGGAACAGCAGGATGGGCAGGAACAGGAAAATGAAAACCTGGGAGGTGATGGGGAAATCAAGGATCAGTTCCGCCGGCTTGTTGAACAGGTCGGTGAAACTGCTATGCAGCAGGAAAGAAGAAATGGCGGCGATGGCAATGCCGACCACGGCCAGAATCACCGTCTGGGAAACACGCAGCACGCGGGCCACAGGCTGTACCAGGCTGATCACCGCCAGCAAAAAAGCGACGATGATCAGGATGGACGGTAAATCCGACATGTATCCGTTTCCCCTCTGCGCCGCTATCCCGCTGCATGGTCGATAGAATGATAACGGGCAAAGGTGGATTTAAGGCAAAGAACGCTGGCAACCGGGACAAAATGTGGCAGGCCCGTGGCATTGTTGCCGCTGGACAGACAATTTTGCGAGCGATTATCATACATGTATCGAATAGACACACCCGTCATGAGGCCGCAGCGCTTATGCATATACGACCTGATCCGGCGACACCGAAGGCCACGCTGGTCGCCGTTGCGGTCCTGTTGGTCCTGGCCTTGCTGGGCTTTCTGACAGCGGCAGGGGTATAGCGCCCCTGCCGCCTTTGCCGGTGTCAGGAAGTGGCGGCAAAACGATACAGAATCCGGTGGCGATAAATTTGGCCCGGCGCCAGCCGGCAGGGGGGGAATTCCGGCCGGTTGGGCGTATCCGGATGGGCCTGCGGTTCCAGGCACAGGCCGCCGCGCCGTCCATAGGTGGCGCGCCCCTTGCCGGGCAAGCCATCGGGCAGGAAATTGCCGGTATAGAATTGCAAGCCGGGTTCGGTCGTCCAGACCTCCACCACCCGGCCGCTTTCCGGCTCCGACAGGCGGGCGGCGAAGGCGGGTTCCGGCTGGCGGCCGGCGCGCAGCACAAAATCATGGTCATAGCCGTGACCCAGCGCCAGTTGCGGATCATCGCCGCCTTCCAGCCCCGCGCCTACCCGCCGGGACCGGGTGAAATCAAACCAGCCGCCGGCCACTGGTTGAGGCGGACCGTTGGGGATGGCGGTGGCATCCACCGGCAGAAAGCTGTCAGCAGCGATTTCCAGATGATGGTCGCCGATGTCCCGCCCCGCCGCCTGGCCGGCCAGGTTGAAATAGGCATGGCCGGTCAGGTTGACGATGGTGGGGGCGTTGCTGACCGCCCCCAGTACCAGTTCCAGCCGGTCTTCATGCAGGCGATAGGTGGCGCTGGCGCGCAACTGACCGGGGAAACCCTGGTCGCCATCCGGGCTGTCCAGGCAAAGGGTGACCTGCGGTACCGGATCGGCCGTCAGCCCCGCCACCTGCCAGATTCGTTGATGGAAGCCACCGGTCCCGCCATGCAGGCTGTTGGGACCGTTATTCACATCCACTTTGTGCACCTGCCCATCCAGGCTGAAACGGCCGCCGGCAATGCGGTTGGCATAGCGGCCGACGACGCTGCCCAGATAGCAGGCATGATCCAGATAGGCCTGCGGATCGTCATGCCCCAGAACAATATCGGCCGGCTCTCCCGCCCGGTCCGGCACCACCAGCCCCTGCAGGGTGGCCCCCAGGGTCAGGATGGTGGCCGACAGCGCCCCATTACGCAGGGTAATGCAATCAACGCTGTCCCCCCGAGCCAACTGGCCAAAGGGCCTGCATTCCGCCGTTCTTGTTTCCATCCCGATCATTCCCGTCTGCTGGGGGGGCCATTGTTTATGGTTGGTGTTGCCGAACTAATCATATAAATGATGCCAATGAAACGGTCGCCTTGCCCCGGCCGTGCAGCGGGGGCGATGACAGGCCGAACAGGAAGGATTGGAAACCGCCCATGGCTGCTATCAAGCTCGGGCTGGTCGGTGTTGGCAAGATCGCCCGCGACCAGCATTTCCCCGCCATCCATGCCAACCCGGATTTCGATCTGGTGGCCGTGGCCAGCCGCCACGCCACGGTCGATGGGTTGCCCAGCTATCATGATGTCGCGGAAATGCTGGCCGCCCATCCGGAGATTGAAGCCGTTTCCATCTGCACCCCCCCGCAGAGCCGGCATGAGATTGCCCGTTTCGTGCTGGAAAGCGGGCGGCATGTGATGATGGAAAAGCCGCCCGGCGCCACGGTGACGGAGGTGCATGATCTGATCGATCTGGCCCGTCAGCGCAAACTGGCGCTGATGGCCACCTGGCATTCCCGTTACGCCCCGGCGGTCATTCCGGCCAAGGAATGGATTGCCCAGCGCCGGTTGCGCCGCGTGCACATCACCTGGCGGGAAGATGTGCGCCATTGGCACCCCGGCCAGGATTGGGTGTGGGAACCGGGTGGGCTGGGCGTGTTCGACCCCGGCATCAACGCCCTGTCGATCATCACCGCCATTTTGCCCAACCCGCTGATCCTGCAACAGGCGACGCTGGATTTCCCGGCCAACCGGCAATCCCCGGTGACGGCCGCCCTGTCCTTCAAGGACGTAGCGGGCCTGCCGGTGACCGCCGATTTCCACTGGCTGCAGACCGGCCCGCAAAGCTGGGATATCAC
This sequence comes from Azospirillum sp. RU38E, assembly GCA_943370215.1. Classification (GTDB taxonomy): domain Bacteria; phylum Pseudomonadota; class Alphaproteobacteria; order Azospirillales; family Azospirillaceae; genus Niveispirillum. The sequence goes on along the minus strand of CALRQC020000001.1, from coordinate 240,427 downwards.
GGTGGAGGCCGAAGACGGCGTGCTGGCCCTGTCGCGCGGCGGGGCGGCCATGTCCATTGATGGCGTGGCGCAGGTGGAACAGAAGGAACAGGAATATCCCGGCCTGTACCGCCGCTTTGCCGAGCTGGTGCCCAATGCTGGCATTGATGCCGATATGGCGCCGCTGCATCTGGTCGCCGACGCCTTCCTGCGCGGCGATCGCCGCACGGTTGACGCCTTCCACTGGTAAACGGAACGGGGCGGCGGGTTACTCCCCGCCGCCCCGTTGGGTTATTTTGCGTAACGCGCCGCCACCGGCGCGTACCAGTCCCAGACCCGGCGGTCATGCAGGGACCGCAGCAGTTTCACATATTCCGCATGGCTCCAGGCCAAGGGCGTGGCGGAATTGGTGCCCTGGCCCAGGCTATAGCCGGGCGGGGCAACGCCCACCCCATCCCAGACCTGTTCCGGGATCATCAGCCCTTCATTGGCGAATTTCTCCATGCCGCGCGCATAGGTGCGGCGGATGGCGTCGATATCGGCCGGCGTCACCCCACCGGGCTTCAGGCTGGCGGCGGCCAGTTCATAATGCCCGCGTTCGCCGGTGAAAATGGGCCAGACGCGGCCGCGCTGGCCGGCCCCCATGCCGCCTTCCAGCTCCCCCGTGCCGTAATTGGCGCCGTTGCGCACATCCTCGCCATAGCCGTCATTGCCATAGCGGCGCCAGCCGGGATAGGTGCCGTCATCGCCGGGGAATTTGAACAGGTACTTCACCCGCACCTCATCCGGCAGGCCCGTATCATCCAGTTCCGGCAGGCTGTCCAGGATGGAAGGCGCATCGGCCCGGCGCACACCATAGCGCACCAGTTCCAGGAAACCCGCATCCAGATAGATATCCTCGGTCAACGCCGGCTTGCCGTTGCGGGCGGTCAGCGGCCCCTTGTCATTGGGATTGTCATTCTGGGTGATGCGCAGGAAATAGCGGCCATTGCCGCCGCGTTCTTTATAGGGGCCGCTGGTGGTGAACATCGTCGCCTCGATCCGGGCATTGATGGCATCGGCCTTTTCGCGGTAGCGGGCGGCGGATTGCGGATCGCCGGCCCCCTCGGCAATCTCCGCCGCCGCCACCAGACCGGCCACCACGGCCGCCGTGGTGGAGGGGGAATAGCCGCCCTGTTCCTCCCAGCGTTCCTGCTGGGTGGCAGGTGGGGTGACGGTTTCCTTATTGTTCCAGTCGATGCCGGGCTTGCCACCCGTGACCAGGAAATCGGCAGCCGGCTTCAGCATATCCGCCCACATCGCGTTCAGCGTGGCCTTGTCCAGCACGCCGGCCTGCGCCAGTTTCCAGCCCAGCATGATGGGCATGGCCGTCTGGTCCAACTGCACCGCCACCCATTCGCGCGTGCCGTCCACATGGGTCTTTTGCAGGAACCAGCCGGTCGCCCCCTTGTTGCCCTTGGTATCCGGGCGAACCTGAATGGTTTTCAGATAATTGAAGGCGGCCAGCGGGGTCTGCTTGTCGCCCAACGCCAGCAGTGCCATGGCGCATTGATAGAAATCGCGCGGCCAGACGGCCTTGTAACCGGTGGCGAATGTCTCCGCCGACACCGTGTCGCCCCAGGGCGCGGAGAGGGAGGCGATCAGCGCCCCGGCATGGGTCTTATCCTCCTGCGCCTTCAGCACCATGGCGCTGACATAGGCAAGCTTGCCGCCATCGGTGGCCGTGGCGGCCAGATCGGGCAGCGGGGCGAGGCTGGCCAGATAATCCTCCCAGCCCACCGCATCGCCTTCGCCATTATAGGCGGCCAGCACGGCGCTATAGCCACGGCGCAGGCTGGCATCCGCCGCCGCCGCTGCGGCCGCCTTGTCAGCCCCGAAACCGATGACGATATCCTGCACCCGCTCCGTCCCCTTGGCCACCTTGGGCAGTTCGCCCGCCAGGGCGACATTGCCGGTGCGGGTGCCGCTGGTCTGATAGGCGGGCAGCACGCCATCGCGACGCAGGCCCGTCAGCCCATCCGATGCCCCGACAAAGCCCACGGATGTGCGGGTAAAACCGGTAGCGGAACGAATGGACAGGGCATTGGCCCCTTCCCAGGCATTCAGGGTGCCGCCGCTGCTGTCCGCCCGGTCACCGCCACCGGTGCCCGCCATCTGCGGATCGGCCAGCAGCACCGGGGTGATATCGGCCGTCAGGGCGCGGAAAATGGTGCGGATGAACAGCACATCACGGTCGGGGTCGGTGAAGATATGTTTCTCCACCTCATACCGGCCCTGGCGGTCGCGGTTGATGATGCGATAGGCCAGCGACAGCGGGCGGCCCTGCGCATCCTGGTGCAGATAGTCGATATGGCTGTCCATATCGCCCGCTTCCAGATGCAGGAAACCGTCGCCCTTGATGGCAAATTGCAGCTCGCGCAACTGCGCCTCATGGATCTGGCCGCGCATCGTCTCCGTAACGATGCCATGGGCCAGGGAGAACCAGACGCGGGAGATCGGGCCGGTGGCCCCGCCATCCTGATAGCGCCCATGCTGATAGGATTCGTAGGATGTGCCGATGCCGGTCTTGCCGGAATAGGCCCAGGTGGCGGCGGCACCGGGGGCGCCGGGCGCCACCTGTTCCACCGGGGCCGCCAGCACGGTGCCGCTCAGCAGCAGGGCGGCAAAGGGGCCAAGTACCTGGCGCGCCATCATCTTCCTGTTCATCTCACTCCCCATTTCAACGCTTGTTGCCGGCCCCGGCATCCTGCGCCGCCGCCTTGGCTATCCCATTGATGGCCCAAGCCGGCCGGGCGGCGCGGCCTGAATACGTATGTGCTGCGGCGCACCCTTTTGGCGAATACGTATGCGCCTGCTGGAGGTGCCGGAAGCCGCCCCCTATGATCGGATCGGATAAATTGGGGGGAACCGTCGGCGGTGGGTAACAGCACCAACGACAGCAGGAACAAACCCCGAGTGCAACCCGACCTGGAAGCGGAACTCGGACATCCATCATGGTTGATCAGCAACAGCAGGCCAGCCCGGCAGGGCCCGGCCATCCCTGGTGGCAGGGCGGCGTCATTTATCACGTCTATCTGCGCAGTTTCGCCGACAGCAATGGCGATGGCATCGGCGATCTGCCGGGCCTGCTGGGCCGGCTGGATTATATTGCCGCCCTGGGCGTGGACAGTGTCTGGATCTCGCCTTTCTTCAAGTCTCCCATGGATGATTTCGGTTACGATATATCCGATCATTGCGATATCGATCCGATTTTCGGCACCATGGCGGATTGGGATGCCGTGGTGGAGCGCGCCCATGCGCTGGGCCTGCGGCTGGTGATCGATCAGGTCTATTCCCACACGGCGGCCGACCATCCCTGGTTCCAGGCCAGCCGGCAGGACCGCCGCAATGACCGGGCCGACTGGTATGTCTGGCAGGATGCCAAGCCTGACGGCAGCCCGCCCAATAACTGGCAATCCATCTTCGGCGGACCGGCCTGGACCTGGGATGCCCGCCGCCGGCAATATTACATGCATAATTTCCTATCCTCCCAGCCGGACCTGAATGTCCATCATCCGGCCGTGCAGGAAGCCATCAAGACTATCGCCCGTTTCTGGCTGGACCGGGGGGCGGACGGGTTGCGGCTGGACGCCGCCAATTTCTTCACCCATGACCGGCAGTTGCGCGACAACCCGCCCAACAAGGCGGCCAAATCACCGAAACGGCCGGTGGAGTTCCAGCAGGCGCTGCACAATATCTCCCAGCCCGAAACGCTGGATTTCATTGAGGAATTGCGCCGGCTGGTGGATGGCTATAGCGACCGTTTCATGGTGGCGGAACTGGGGGAAGCCCCCTTCTCCCTGGTGGCGGACTATACACAGCCCGGCAAGCGCTGCCACACGGCCTATAATTTCGCCTTCCTCTATCGCTGGGCGCTGGATGCCGCCCTGCCCCGGCAGGTGATTGAGGGCTGGCAACAGGCATCCGGCGGGGCCTGGCCGTCCTGGACCTTCTCCAACCATGACGCCCCCCGCGCGCTCAGCCGCTGGGCCATGGGGGCCGCCACCCCTGCACAGGCCAAGCTGCTGAATGCCCTGCTGCTCTGCCTGCCCGGCACCCTGTTCCTTTATTACGGGGAGGAATTGGGGCTGCCGCAGGCCGAGGTGGCGTTTGACGATCTGGTGGACCCCGAAGCCATCGCCAACTGGCCCCATACGCTGGGCCGCGATGGCGCGCGCACGCCGATGCCCTGGCTGGCCGAGGCGCCACAGGGCGGGTTCAGCCGGGCCAAGCCCTGGCTGCCGCTTGACCCGCGCCACCGCCCCCTGGCGGTGGATCGGCAGGAGGCCGACCCCGACAGCACCTTGCATGTCACCCGCCGGCTGCTGGCCCTGCGGCGGGAGGACCCGGCGCTGCGCTGGGGGGAAACCAGCTTCCGCGATTTGCCCCCGCCCCTGCTGGGCATGGAACGGACCTATGGCAATCGCCGGCTGCTCTGCCTGTTCAACCTGTCGGCGGAATCAGTCCCCTTGCGGCTGCCCGATATGTCCGCGTGGCAGACGCTGCAGGCGATCAATGGTGCGCGATTGACCGAAACGGAATTACCTGCCTTTGCTGCCCTTATTGTCGAGGCCATTTAGCAGTTGCAGCATGTTGTCCACCGGTTACCACAAAGAAACCAAGGCGAACATTAGACGCGCCCGCAAGAGAAACATGCTGCAACGCAGCAAAATAACCAAACCCTATGCAATTTTTGTTGCTTAATTACAAAAAGCGAGAAAAATGCTGACCGTTCGGCGGAATTCTGTCGACAGCGTTGTCATGCTTTGCCACATGGTACGGTCAATCAAACCGGCAATAATCCGTTAGGGAGGTCGCCTTGGCGCAGTCCGTTTCCTCAGCCGCCACGGGGGGTTCGTCCACCTTCCCGGTGGCGACCAAAATGTTGCCCTTCACCTTCATGCTGTTCTTCATTGTCGGCTTTGTCACCGTGCTGGTCGATCCGCTGGTGGCAAAGTTCAAAGGCGCGTTCGAGCTTAGCTATACCGAGGCGATGCTCACCCAGTTCTGCTATTTCATGGCCTATTTCCTGATCTCCCTGCCGGCCAGCCGCGTGCTGGACCGTCTGGGCTATCTGCGCGGGGCCATTGTCGGTTTCAGCACGGTGGGTATCGGCATCCTGCTGTTCATTCCCGCCATTGAAATCGCCAAGTTCTGGGTCTTCCTGGCGGCCCTGTTCGTCATCGCCACCGGCGTAACGATGATCCAGGTGGTGATGAACCCGCTGGCCTCCGGCCTGGGGCCGGCCGCTTCGGCGCCGCAGCGCCTGACCCTGGCCCAGGCCTTCAATTCGGTGGCGACCATGATCGCCCCGCTGGTCGCCGGCTATATCATTTTCGACGCGGTGACCGACGGTGCGGCCCCCGCCACCGGTGTTGATGCCGCCGCTGCACTGCGCGTGCTGGAAACCCCGTGTCTGGTGCTGGCGGGCGTGATGTTCGCCATCGCCATCGCCTTCTGGGCCCTGCGCGGCAATGAGAAGGTGGAGCGCCGGGAGACCAGCCACTGGCACATGCCCTCTCTGTCGGAGAACCCGCGTCTGGCCTTCGGTGCGCTGTGCATCTTCACCTATGTCGGCGCGGAAGTGTCCATCGGCAGCCTGATGATCAATTATCTGGGCCTGGAAAGCACGCTGGCATTGCCGGAACACAGCGCCACCCATTACCTGGCCTATTATTGGGGCGGGGCCATGGTGGGGCGGTTCATTGGCTCCGTGGTGATGTCCAAGGTATCGCCCCCCCGCGTGCTGGCCGTCTGCGCCCTCATGGCGGCCGTCCTGGCCAGCGTCTCGGCCCTGACCACGGGTGTGGTCTCGGCCTATGCCGTGCTGGGGATCGGCCTGTTCAACTCCATCATGTTCCCCACCATCTTCTCGCTGGCGGTGAAGGACATGGATGACCAGACGCCGGCGGCCTCCGGCCTGCTCTGCCTGGCCATCGTCGGTGGCGCGATCTTGCCAGTGATCACCGGCAAGATCGCCGACATGACCAGCCTGCACGCCGCCCTGTTCGTGCCGGTGCTCTGCTACCTCTCCATCATCGTCTTCGCCATGCTCTGCGCCCGGTCGGTGCTGGAAAACCGTGTCGGCCGTCAGGCCAAGGCGCGCGTGGCTCTGGCCAAGTAAAAACACCAGGGCGGGATGTCGGCGGCCCTTCCTGGCCGACAGCATCCCGCCCCACTTGGAAGCGCCCCTGTCGGAGAGATGCATGGCCCCGCCCCGCACCCGCAAACCTACCATCAATGATGTGGCCGATCTGGCCGGCGTGTCGATCAAGACCGTATCGCGGGTGATGAACAAGGAGCCGAACGTCCGCGACGCGGTGCGGGAAAAGGTGATGGCGGCCGTCACCCAGCTTGGCTATCAGCCCAGCATGTCGGCCCGCTCCCTGGCCGGTGAACGCTCCTTCCTGATCGGCCTGTTCTATGGCGATACCGGCGGCCAATATACCCACGATATTCAGTTGGGCATGTTGAACCGCTGCCGGCTGGCCGGATACCATCTGCTGGTCGAGGAAATCGATTATAAGGCCCTGGACGTGGCCGACCGGGCGGGGATGCTGGTCAATCAGGTCCGCATGGCTGGCGTGGTGCTGCTGCCGCCGGTGACGGACAATCCGATCATCCTGAATGTGCTGCAGCGCGCGGCCGTACCCTATGTGCGCATCGCGCCCGACCGGGATATCGACACCTCCCCCATTGTGCGCATTGATGAATGGCAGGCGACGCGCGATCTGGCCGACCATCTGCTGGCCCTGGGCCATCGCCGCATCGGCTTCATCAAGGGTAAGCAGGCCCACGCCGCCACCCGCCTGCGCTATGCCGGTTTCTGCGAGGCGTTGGCCGACCGGGGGCTGGCCCCGGTGCCCGATCTGGTGGAACAGGGCGAATTCTCCTTTGAAACCGGTATGGAATGCGCCATGCGCATGTTGAACCGGCCTGACCGCCCCACCGCCATTCTGGCCAGCAATGATGAAATGGCGGCCGGTGCCATTGCCGCCGCCCGCCAGCTTTCCATTGCCGTGCCGGAACAGCTTTCCATCGTCGGTTTCGACGATATGCCCATCGCCGCGCAGGTCTGGCCGCAACTGACCACCATTCATCAGCCGGTCACGGCGATGGCGGAAGCGGCGGCCGACATGCTGGTGGAACTGATCCGCCGCAAGGATGCCGGCGTGTGGGACAATCCCCTGCCCCACCGTCACCTTGACCATAAGCTGATCATCCGGGCGTCTACCGCCCAAGCACCAGGCTGATTTCGTTCCCTCAAGCGCCGGGCGGCGGCATCCGCCGCCTTGGCTTACGCGCGCATGGGCGCGCGGGCGCTCAACGCGCCAACCATCCTCTGACAGGCCAAGCCTGCCAGAGGATGGTATGATAAAGCCCCGTCAACCGCCCCAGCCCTGCCAGGAAGCCAGATATGACCGACGGCACCGCGACCAACCAGGCCCCCTTCCTGATCGCCGATATCGGCGGCACCAATGCCCGTTTCGCCCTGGTGGGCGAAAATGGCGCGCCCTATGCCGAACAGGTGCTGCGCTGCGCCGATTACCCGACGCTGACCGATGCGGCCCGTTTCTATCTACTGGAACAGAAACTGCCGGTGGCGCCCAAGGTGGCCGCCTTCGCCGTCGCCTCCCCCATCCTGGGCGACCTGATCCGCATGACCAATCTGGCCTGGGAATTTTCCATCAAGGGCGTGCAGCACGATCTGGGGCTGAGCCATCTGGATGTGATCAATGATTTCACCGCCGTGGCCCTGGCCATCCCCGAACTGGGGGAGGAGGACAAGGTGCAGGTGGGCGACGGCGCGCCCGTGGCCGGCCACCCCATCGCCGTGCTGGGGCCCGGCAGCGGGCTGGGCGTTTCCGCCCTGGTGCCGGGCGACAATGGCCATTGGACGGCCCTGGCGACCGAGGGCGGCCATGTCACCATGCCCCCCATCACCGACCGCGAAAGTGCGGTACTGGCGCAGTTGCGCAAACAATATGAGCATGTCTCGGCTGAACGCGTTGTCTGCGGTCCCGGTCTGGTGAACCTTTACGAAACACTGGCCTTCCTGGAAGGGGTGGAGCCGAAGAAGCTGACGGCGGCGGAGATTTCCGACCGTGCCGTGGCCGGCCGCGATCAGGTTTGTGTCGAGGCGCTGGACATGTTCTGCGCCATGCTGGGCTCCATCGCCGGCAATCTCACCCTGTCGGTGGGGGCACGCGGCGGGGTTTACATTGCCGGCGGCATCATCCCCCGTTTCCTGGGCTGGTTCAGCCACAGCCGCTTCCGCAAGCGCTTCGTGGAAAAGGGCCGGATGCGCGCCTTCCTGGGGCCGGTGCCCACCTATGTCGTCACCCATCCCTATCCGGCCTTCCTGGGCCTTGCCGCCAAGGTGCGCCGCGCGGCGCATGGGGGGTGAGGCTTTCCCCAGCGGCGGGCCCGTGTCACCGGCCTGCCGCTGGGGGTTTCAGGAACGGGGGGTAAAGGACAAGTGCAGGTTCAGTGCCTTGGCCACCGCCATCAAGGTGGACAGGGTGGGATTGCCCTCCTCCCCCAATGCCTTGTAAAGCCCCTCGCGGGAAACACCTGTATCGCGGGACAATTGCATCATGCCATGGGCACGGGCAGCAACCCCCAGCGCCCGCACCATGAAAGCCGGATCATCCTCTTCCGCCGCCGCATCCAGAAAGGCGGCTATGTCCTCGGCAGTTTGAAGATGCTCCGCCGGATCGAAAAGGGCGGTCTGGGTAAACTGGTCAGTCATTTCTCTTATGCCCTTCACCCCAACACCCCCATCGACAGGATGAAGAGCAAAAACAGCGTGCTGGTGATGGAGGTGATGAGCAACAGGGCGAAGGTGCGCCACAGGGCGCCGCCAACCCCCAGGGCATAGGTGCCCTTCAGGTGGAAGAACATATGCACCGGTGGGGCCAGCAGCAGCACCTCAATCAGGCTGGAGGCCCAGCCGCTGCTGCTTTTCAGCAAAAGCGACAGCGCGATGAACAGCAGTGACATGAAGGACAGCGAATAAAGTGCGAAAATGGCATGGTCATACATGACCACATCGCGGCGCCAGAAGAACAACAGCCAAAGAAATGGCAGCGAGATCGGGATCAGTATCCAGGAGAATTTATAGGCCGTATTTTGCAGCTTATAGAGCAAAAGCTCCGGGTTCTCCAATTTGTGCTTGATCTTGGCTTCCAGCGCCGGATTGCCGATATCCAGATTGGCACTCTTGCTCAAGGCCCGCCCCAACTGCGTATTGCGGTTGGTTTCCTTGACATCCTGTGCGGCGGGGCCACCCGTAACCGATACTGTCTGCTTTACCGTATCCAGGGCCGTCTGCGCGTCGGCCACATCCTCTTGTGCCTTGGCCTGGGCCTGCATTGCCGATGCCACGTCGCCACCGGCAGCTTCCACCTCTGCCAGTTTCACAGTGGCGGCATCCAGCTTGGCCCTGGCATCGACCAGTTCCTCTTCCAGACGGGCCAAGACGGTGGCGACACCCTTGTTATCTGCCGCCACACCGCCTTCCGGCAGCTTAGCAACGCCAGCCAGGGAAAACACCATGAACATCATGAAGACGGTGAACAGGAACAGGGCCAGCGGGGAGACATAGCGGACCCGGTGGCCCTGGATGTAATCACGCGTCAGCCGACCAGGCCACAGGATCAGGGCGGGCAGCGTATGCCAGACCTTGCCGTCGAAATGCAGGATGCCGTGGAAGAATTCCTCCACAATATGCAGCATGGAACGGTGGACATGCCCCACCTGCCCGCAGGCATGGCAGAAGCTGCCGACCAGGGCGGTGCCGCAATTGGCACAGGCACCATGACCATGCCCTTTGCCATGGGCCTGATCAGGCTCCAGCACCGACGCCGCCAGCCCGGCGGTCGCCATGGCGCCCACCGCTTCCAGTTCCTCACTCATGCTATCCCCCGATAACCCCAACAACGGAAGGTGCCAGTGCGGCCGCCCCGCTTTCAAGCGCTTCCTTGGGAGAAGCGCGACGCTTGCGCAATTTTCCCCAGGAAGGGCGATGGTTTGCGATGGGGACAGGGCTGTTTCCCGGCGATATCGCAGGGAAATTGCCGCCCGATGGGGCTATGATTCCGCTCCCTGCTCCCCAAACGGATGGCTTTGCGAACCATGTCCTTCTTCGCCCCGCTGCGCCCGCAGCCCGCTGACGCGCTTCTGGCCCTGATCGGGCTTTACCGCGACGATCCGCGCCCGCAGAAGCTGGATCTGGGGGTTGGCGTCTATCGTGATGATGATGGCCACACCCCCGTGATGCGCTCGGTCAAGGCGGCGGAACGCCGCCTGCTGGAAAGCCAGGACAGCAAGTCCTATCTGGGGCCGGAAGGGAACGTTGCCTTCACCCGCCACATGGCCAAGCTTGCCTTTGGCACGGCGGTGGATGCCGCCCGGCTGACCGGGGTGCAGACGCCGGGCGGCACTGGCGCGTTGCGGCTGGCGGCGGAACTGATCGCCGCCTCGCGTCCCGGTGCCCGCGTCTTTGTCGGCACGCCCACCTGGCCCAACCATCCGCCGGTGATGGGGGCCGCCGGGTTGAAGGTGGAAACGTTCCGCCATTTCGACGTGGCCAGCCAGCGCCTGTGCTTTGATGAGATGATGGCGGCCCTGGACAAGGCGGTGGCCGGGGATGTGGTGCTGCTGCATGGTTGCTGCCACAACCCCACCGGTGCCGACCTGAACCTGGAGCAATGGGCGGCGGTGGCCGAGCTGATGCAGGCGCGCGGCCTGTTCCCCCTGCTGGATCTGGCCTATCAGGGGCTGGGCCAGGGGATGGAAGAGGATGCGGCCGGCGTGCGGCTGGTGCTGCAGCGCTGCCCGGAGGCGCTGGTCGCCTATTCCTGCGACAAGAATTTCGGCGTCTACCGGGAACGGGTCGGCGCCCTGTTCGCCCAGGTGGCCGATGCCGCCGATGCGGAGCGGGTGAATTCCAACATGCTGCTGCTGGCCCGCGCCAACTGGTCCATGCCGCCCGACCATGGCGCCGCCGCCATCGCCCTGCTGCTGGACGATCCGGCCCTGACCGCCGACTGGAGGGTGGAACTGGACCAGATGCGCGACCGGCTGCGCGCCGTGCGCCGGGCGCTGGCCGCCCATGGCGGGGCGCTGGCCCATGTCAATGAACAGCATGGCATGTTCAGCCTGCTGCCCTTGTCGCCGCCGGTGGTGGCCCGGCTGCGCACCGAACATGCCGTCTATATGGCCGGTTCGGGCCGCATCAACATTGCCGGGCTGACGGTGGAAACCGCCAGCCGCTTTGCCCAGGCCGTGGCGGCCTGCGTCTGAGCGTTAATAGGGGGCCGCCGAATCGCGGCCCCCTTCTTTCTGATACCAACCCGCCTTAAGGTTGACCTTTAGGCGGGTTGGAGGCCGGCGACCGCCGGCCCGCCGCGCGTGCGGCGCAAGCCAAGGGCACGGAAGTGCCCGCCCGGCGCATGAGGGAACGCAAAATCTCCCTGGATCGGTCACGATCAAGGGAGATTGGTATGATTTTTACGGCGCAAAACCGGCCCGCGGGTCATGCCCGCCCGGCTGCACCGGCAGTGGTACGGGGAAAGCGCTGACCACATCCGCCCAGGAAACGAACTTGAAATTGGTGGAGGCGGGTTTGCCGCTCATCCCGTTCAGATCGTCATTATAGCCATCCTGCACCATCAGCAGGCCCTGCGGATATCCGGGCAGCACGAAGGAGACGATCTCTGCCCCGTCGCATTCCTGTACCCCATCCACGCCATTGGCGGCCTTGATGCGGAAGGAACCAAGATAGCGGTTATCCCCACCGCGTTCGAACACGGCGAACGTGTCATCCAGCCCGGAAGCATCCGGCTTGGGATGATCGCCATGGGCACTGCCCTGGCTGGAGACCACCAGATAGCCCTGACCATTGGCCCCGCGATACAGCGCCAGCCCTTCCACATCCCGCACCACCCGGCTGTCGGAATTGTTGAACGGGCTGTCGGTCGCCCCCCGGGTTTCATAGAAGGGCTTGTCGTCCGCCACACCGGTGGCAAGGTTCACCCGCCACAGACCCACATCCTCCTGCCCGGCGAACAGGATCGACCGTTCCTCATCCACCACCAGCCCTTCGAATTGCGGCGACCAATCCTTGGCCGTCAGATCCTGGCCCTTGTGGCTATAGGGGAAATCCCAGGCCCGCACCCGTTCATGGCCAACCGTGCCGTCCTGTTTCACCACCAGCCGCTGCTGCACCAGCCGGCCTTCCTTGCGCTGGGCAATGATGGCGCTGACCGTATCGGTGGCCTTGTCATGCCAGAGCGTCAGGCCATAGGCGCTGTGCTGATCGGTAACGGGATTTTCCACCTCCCCCGAACCGTCCGGCGCACGGCGGGTGGGGAAGACCTGGCCCTGTGACAGGTCGGTGATATCGACCAACGGGCCGCCGGGGGCCGCCGGGTCAATGCGCCAGACGATCAGCCGGTCGCCGCCCCGATCACTGGCCACGGCGATATCCATGCGGCTGCCATCCGGGCGCTTCAGCCCATAGGCGACATCGACATTGTTGTAACGGCCATCGGCAATGGGATCGAGGCGCTGCACCAGCTTGCCCGACAGGTCATAAACGCGCAGGCCGGCATTCTTCACTGTGCCGATCACCAGGCTTTTGGCCGGATCAGCGGGGTTCAGCCAGAAGGCCGGGTCGTCGGCATCGCCCTTGTGTGCGTCATCGGGTTGGCCGGGGGCCACCTCCAGCACCGGCGCCACTTCCGCCACCGTCCCCGGTCCGGCCTGCGCTGTACTGGCGGGCGGTGCCGGGGGCACTTCCGCTTTCTTTTCCGGTGAACAGGCGGAGAGCAACAGCAGCGCCGTCAACAGGGCGGCGGAGGGGGCCTTCATCGTCAACTCCTTGGTCTCATGCGATCAACCGGGGCCGGGACCGGCCCTGTCTGGATGGCGGCATCCTGGCGGGGCCAGCCTGAACGCTGCCTGAACGGCAAAGCCCAGAGCTATCACAGGGACCAAGACAGTTTCGTGAAGACAAAAACCCCCGTGGCGGGCGCCACGGGGGTTTTGCGGGGTAGCAAGCTTGGATCAGACCAGCTTGGTCGTCACATTGATGTTGCCACGGGTGGCGTGGCTGTAGGGGCAGACCTTGTGGGCGCGGGCCACCAGATCCTCCGCCACAGCGGCATCCAGACCCGGCAGGCTGACATTCAGCGTCACATCTAGGCCGAACCCTTCACCATCATCACGCGGGCCGATGCCGACATTGGCGGTGACGGAGACATCGGCCGGCACGGCGATCTTGTCACGCCCGCCGACAAATTTCAGCGCGCCGATGAAACAGGCCGAATAACCAGCGGCGAACAACTGTTCCGGGTTGGTGGCGCCACCGGCCCCGCCGAGCGCCTTGGGTGCGGCCAGCGCCACATCCAGCAGGCCGTCGTCAGAGGTGGCGCGGCCATCACGGCCACCGGTTGCCTTGGCCGTCGCAGTATAAAGGATCTTCATGATGACATCTCCTGGTCTGTCTTGTTTCGGTTGCCGGTGGGACCGCCGCAGCGCGCCCCGTTTGATGGGATATAGATCGCACGATAATTGATCGTTCGCAAGCATTTTGATCGGGCGCGAATAGATCGCTTGCTATGCGTTTTTGATGCTGGTGCCGCTTTGGCGGCAGTCGTGTTATGGTCGGCTTGACCAGACGAGCCTTGAAACGACCCATCCCATGGAAAACGACGCCCGCGACCCTTTGTTGCTGTCAGAGCAGCTTTGCTTCTCGCTCTATTCGGCGTCCCACGCCATGACGCGGGCCTATCGTCCCCGGCTTGATGCGCTGGGCCTGACCTATCCGCAATATCTGGTGATGCTGGTGCTGTGGGAGGGGGACGGGCTGCCCGTGCGGGTATTGGGGGAGCGGCTGGGGCTGGACAGCGCCACCCTGACCCCGTTGCTGAAGCGGCTGGAAGCTCAGGGCATCGTCACCCGCCGGCGGGACACCGCCGATGAACGGGTGGTGCGCATCGACCTGACAGAAGAGGGCCGCGCCATGCGGGAAAAGGCCCGCCGCATCCCGCTGGAAATCGGCCATGCCACCGGCATGGACCTGCCTGATATTGTGGAACTGCGCAGCACGCTGAAGCGGCTGGCGGCGGCGCTTGAGCAATCCACCACGGGCAAGGGTTAACACCTACCGCCGTTCCACACATGCCAGCGGGCCGGAAAGCCCGCTTGTGTTGGGGGCGCCATGGCCTGCATACAGCGAGGATGGGCACCGGCGGCCCCGAAGAAGCCGGGCGGCCGCGACATGCGCGGCCGGCAGAGCTTACAAGGATTTTCAGTTCTCCATGGATGATTTCTCGACGCTGGGCCTGACGGCTCCCCTGAATGCTGGTCTGATTGCCGCCGGTTATTCCAAGCCTACCCCCATCCAGGCCGCCGCCCTGCCGGCAGCCCTGGCCGGGCGCGATGTTCTGGGTCTGGCCCAGACGGGCACCGGCAAAACAGCCGCCTTCGCCCTGCCCGTGCTGCAGGCACTGGCCAATAGCGGTGGCCGGGCACGCCCCTGTGCGCCGCGCGCCCTGGTGGTGGTGCCCACCCGCGAACTGGGTATCCAGGTCAGCGCTGTTTTCGACCTGCTGGGCATCCAGTTGGACAAGAATATCGCCGTCGTGCATGGCGGCGTTTCCATCAATCCGCAAATCCGCCAGCTCTCCGCCGGGATCGATATCCTGGTGGCCACGCCCGGCCGCCTGATCGACCTGATGGCACAGGGCAAGTGCCGGCTGGATGCGGTGGAATATTTCGTGCTGGATGAAGCCGACCGGATGCTGGACATGGGCTTCCTGCCGGCGGTGAAGAAGATCGTCGCCGCCCTGCCGAAGAAGCGGCAGACCATGTTCTTCTCCGCCACCATGCCCGATCAGGTTTCCACCCTGGCCGCCGGCCTGCTGCGCGAACATGTTCGGGTGGAGGTGACGCCGCCATCCACCACGGTGGAACGGATCGCCCAGTCCGTCATCATGCTGGAACCGACGCAGAAGGCCCCCACCCTGGTGGCGCTGCTGCGTGATCCGGCGGTGAAGGGGGCGATCATCTTCACCCGCACCAAGCATGGCGCCAACCGGCTGGCCGCCCAACTGGCCGGCGCCGGGATCGAGGCTGCCGCCTATCACGCCAACAAGTCCCAGAATGCCCGCGAACGGGCGCTGAACGCCTTCCGCGATGGCGAAACCCGCGCCCTGGTGGCCACGGACATTGCCGCGCGCGGCATTGATGTGGATGGCGTCACCCATGTGTTCAATTTCGACCTGCCGGAAGTGGCCGAAGCCTATGTGCACCGCATCGGCCGCACCGGCCGGGCGGGTCGGGAAGGCCGCGCCGTCTCTCTGGTCACCCCCGGTGAGCGGCCGCTGCTGCGCGCCATCGAGAAGCTGACACGCCAGACCATCGCCCCCGATACGATGCTGCCGGCCGCCGCTGCCGCCCTGCCGACACCCAAACCCGATCGGCCGGCCCAGCCGCAACGCCCGCGCCGCCCCCGGCCGGATGCGGGCCGACCGGGACAGGCCAAACCGGCCGCCGGCCGTGGCGGCGACGCCTCCCGTCCGGCCCGACCCGGCCCGCGCGCCGCAGAGGAAGCCGGTGGCGAGAAGCAGGGCGATCCCGCCCGCAACCGTCGCCGGCACCGTGGTAACGGTGGCGGCGGTGGTGCCGGTGGCAAGCCGGTCGCCGCCAGCGGCGCTGGCAATGGCAATGCCCAGCGGGGTCCGCGCGGTCCCCGCCCCTCGGCGGGGTAAGCCCCCGCCAGCCCGCTTCCTGAAACGCTACGTCCCTTTCCAGCGCCGATTCTTGTAATGGGGTTACATTTTTTGCCCCATCCCGCATGTTGGGGGATCAAATCCGCCCGGATCGGTGCTAGAAAGGGATAACGAGTGGCCGTACCCGTCGGCCACCAATCCGTTTCAGGAAGGAAGCATCGTCCCCATGCGTCGCCATCGTCACGCCAAGATCGTCGCCACCGTCGGCCCGGCCAGCAATACGCCGGAAAAGCTGCGCGAACTGTTCCTGGCCGGGGCCGATGTGTTCCGGCTGAATTTCAGCCATGGCACGCATGAGGACCATGCCAAGGTCCATGCCGCCATCCGCGCCCTGGAAAAGGAAGTCGGCCGCCCCATCGGCATCCTGCAGGATCTGCAGGGCCCGAAGATTCGCATCGGCACCCTGGTCAATGGCAAGGAAGAGCTGGTGAAGGGGGAGCGGGTGCGCTTCGTTCTGGGCAAGGAGCCGGGGACCAAGCAGAATATCCCCCTGCCCCACCCGGAAATCTTCGCCGCCATCATGCCGGGCCAGGATCTGCTGATCGATGACGGGCGGGTGCGCGTCACCGTGCGCGGCGTCACCGACAATGCCATTGACGCCGAAGTGATGGTGGATGGCGTCATTTCCAACCGCAAGGGCGTCAACCTGCCGGGCACGGCGCTGGACCTGTCGCCGCTGACGGAAAAGGACCGGGCCGATCTGGCATTCGGCCTGTCGCTGGGCGTGGATTGGGTGGCGCTGTCCTTCGTGCAGCGCCCGTCCGACGTGATGGAGGCCAAGGGCCTGATCGGCGACCGCGCCGGTCTGGTGGCCAAGATCGAAAAGCCGCAGGCGCTGGAAAAGATCGACGATATCATCCGCCTGTCGGATGCCATCATGGTGGCGCGCGGCGATCTGGGCGTGGAAATCCCGCCCGAACAGGTGCCCGGCCGGCAGAAGGAACTGGTGCGCGCCGCGCGTCTGGCCGCCAAGCCGGTGATCGTCGCCACCCAGATGCTGGACAGCATGGTGGCCGCCCCCACCCCCACCCGCGCGGAAGCCTCCGACGTCGCCACCGCCGTCTATGATGGCGCCGATGCGGTGATGCTGTCGGCGGAAAGCGCGTCGGGCCAGTATCCGGTGGAATCGGTGGAAATGATGAGCCGGATCATCACCTCCACCGAAAAGCACAGCGCCTATCGCCCCATCGTCACGGCGCTGGAGCCGGAGCTGGACAGCACCCCGTCCCATGCTGTGGCCGGGGCGGCTGCCGATCTGGCCGACACCATCAAGGCCGCCGCCATTTTCGCCTTCACCGCCAGCGGCAATACCGTGGCCCGTATCGCCCGCAACCGGCCCGACGTGGCCGTGCTGGCCGCCACCCCCAATGCCGATGTGGCCCGCCGTCTGGCCCTGGTCTGGGGCGCGCACGCCATCCAGACCGGCGATGTCGGCAATTACGAAGAAATGGTGACCCGCGCCAAGGAACTGGCCGTGACGTCCGACTTCGCGCAAAGCGGCCAGCGCATCGTCATCGTGGCCGGCATTCCCTTCGGCCAGTCCGGCAGCACCAACAATCTGCGCGTCGCCAAGATCTAAGCTTTCGCCACAACCGGGGCGGCACCCGCCACCCCGGTTGTGGCGAAAGCCCCTATGTGGGCCAATCTGGATTGCACCGCGGGTCATGGCCCGTGGTGTGTGGCATTGTGCCTCCAGGCTTCTGAACAATGGCTGACTTTCCTATCCTTTCGGGGTAGGCATAAGCAAGGCGTCCGATATTGGTCTGATCGGGCGGCGTGCTTATCTGCGGGAGCCTTCATGCCGGCCAGTCTGAATCTGGCGCCGCTATTCCTGAACATCACGGCCGTGGCGCTTGCCACTGCCGTGCTATTGGCCTTTTTCAGGCTGGGCAATCCGCATTTACGCGGGGCGGGCACCTGGGCACTGGCCCGCATGGTGCTGGCCAGCGGTACCGCCGTGCATCTGGTCGGCACACAGCCAGAGCTGCGCCTGCTGTTCCTGCCGGGTTTCCTGCTGATGTTTCTGGGCCTGCTGCTGGATTATATCGGTCATTGCCGGTTTCTCGGCCGCCCGTCACGGGCCTGGCCCGGCCTGCTGGTCGGGGCCGTCACCATCATCATGCTGATGGTCATCGCCACTGCCTACGGCCCACTGATCGGCGTGATCTTGAGCCTGTCGATGCTGGCGCAGCTTCTGCTGATCACGCCGACGCTGGTTTTGCTGCTGCGCCATCATGATCCCGCCCTGCGTGGTCCAACCTTGGTCGTCGCCCTGCCCTATCTGGCCTGGATCATCATGCCGGTGGTCCGGCTGATCCTGTTCAGCGTCAATCAGTTCCGCCTGGGTATCGATAATGGCGCTGTCGGCCCGACCCTGATCATGGTGATTCCCGGCCTGATTCTGCAGGCCATCGGCATGGGTTGGATGATGTGGGCACGCACCAGCCGGCGGAAGCAGGCCGCACGCCCCCCAACGGCGCCGGCATGATCCCGCCTGCCCCAACCCGGCGGCGCCGGGAAAGCCGTTGAAGCGGGCATCCGATCAGCGGGGCGCAGCACCGGCCTTCTTCCATGCGCGCAGTCGCCCCCGCGCATTGCTGTAAGGCGACGCGGTATTGAGTTGAATCATCCGGCCCTGGCTATATTTCCCATACCAAGGGGTACCGTAGAGCGCGGCGTCCGTTTCCTGTTCGACGTGCGCCACGATGCGGGAATGCACATCCGCGAGCTGCCGCAGCAGATCGACATAGGATATGTCCCGATGGTCGGCATAGAATTTCTGTGCTAGGCGCCCAAGCTCGTTCCATTTGTAGCCGGTCTCCGGGAAGTCGACCGGCCGGCCATGCGCCTTGGCGTCACACCATTTCAGCACCAGAAGATGCCAGCCGATCAGGTACGCGACCAGATCAGAAACGCTCATCCAGGTACCCTTTGCATGGCCCGCAAGAGTGGCATCACGGGCACTTTCGGGGGGGACGCGGCTGAGATCGTCCGCCAATTTCTGATAGCCACGACCAATGGCATCAAGCAATTCACGCTTATTCTGCGGTACCGCCACCAGATCCCCCTGAAACTGCGGTCCCTGCCGGCCCCACGGACCATAGCCACGCCGACAGGCTCGGGACAACGTCACACTGAGGTCATCATTAACGGCGAGACAGTGCAACAACCACCGTCCCCCAGAGTTATCCCTGGGCAAGGCCCCGCTGCTGCACGGTATTGACCGTCATGGAGCATTGATGGGGCCCTTCCGCGACTGAAGGAGGTTTGCGTGCAGGAATGGGTGCCCCCCACCCGCCCGGCCATGGGTCCGCAACCGGACCAGCCGAAGGAAACCACCACCGTGCAGGAGTTGCCCGACGATACCGGATGGGTAATACGGCGCACGGGCTATGACCCGGAAAGGGCGGCGCAGAACGAAAGCCTGTTCGCCCTGGCCAACGGCACCCTGGGCGTGCGTGGCGGCATCGACGAGGTGCCCAGCCTGAGCGACGGCACCTTTCTGGCCGATTTCTTCGAACAGGCACCGATCCATTATCATGAACGGTTCCCCGGCTTCGCCACCGCCACCGACACCCGCGTGCCGGTGGCGGATGGTAAATATATCCGCGTCGTGCTGGGGGATGAGCCGGTGGATATACGCGATGGCCTGCTGGACGGGCTGTTGTGTGAACTGGACCTGCGGGCCGGCACCATGGGCCGCATCCTGCGCTGGACCAGCCCCAAGGGGGCCAGGGTGGAGATCGAAGGCCAGCGTCTGGTCTCCCTTGCCCATCCGCAATTGATGGCGGTGCGGCTGACTGTCCGATCGCTGGATTACAGCGGGCCGGTGGCCCTGCTCTCCAGCATCCAATGGGGCAAGCGGGCAGAAAAGCAGGGGGACGATCCGCGTATCGGCGTGGCCCTGGGCCATGGCGGCGTCGACAGCCAGCCGGTGGAACAGAATGGCGTGCCGGCGGGGCTGGTGCAGCAGGCCCGCTTCAGCCACCGCATCGCCGTCGTCCGCCAGACCCACCGCCCTGGGGCGGGGCTGACGGCGGAACCGGTATGGCAGACCCTGCATTCCCTGGTGGAGCCGTTCAGCGGCGAACTGACGCCCGGTCAGGAACTGACCATCGAGAAATTCGTCGCCTATGGCACCGCCGAACAGGCGGGGCCAGAGATCGCCCAGAGCCTGCTGGCAGAGACGGGCAGCATTCTGGCCGCCGCCCGCACCACGGGCTGGGACGGTATCGCCCGCCGCCAGCGCCAGGAACTGGACAAGTTCTGGGGCGATGCCGATGTGACGATCGAGGGTGACCCCGCTCTGCAGCAGGCGATCCGCTTCAACCTGTTCCACCTGTTCCAATCCACCGGCCGCACCGGTACCAGCTCCATCGCCGCCAAGGGACTGACAGGCGAAGGCTATGAGGGCCATTATTTCTGGGATACGGAAACCTTTGTGCTGCCGGCCCTGGCCCTGACCGATCCGGGGCTGGCGCGGCGGATGCTGGAATATCGCGTGCGTGGGCTGGAACGGGCCCGCGCCCATGCGCGGGCCATGGGCCATGCGGCCGGTGCGCTGTATCCCTGGCGCACCATCGCCGGGGATGAATGTTCGGCCCATTATCCCAGCGGATCGGCGCAATATCACATCAATGCCGATATTGCCTTTGCCGTGCGCTTCTATGAGGAGGTGACGGGCGACAGCCGTTTCCTTTACACCCATCTGGCGGAGATGTTGTTTGAAACGGCGCGCATCTGGCCACAGATCGGCCGCTTCAACCCGCGCAAGGGCGGCGCCTTCACCATCCATGAGGTGACGGGGCCGGATGAATATACGGCCTTGGTGAACAACAATTTTTACACCAATGCCATGGCACGGGCGCATCTGGCCCATGCCGCCGACCTCTACCGGCGGATGGCGCGGGAAGTACCGGACCTGCTGGCGGGCCTGACAGAGCGCATCGGGCTGGCCCGGGAAGAGGCCGACCGGTGGCAACGGGCGGCAGATGTCATGTATCTGCCCACCGACAAGCTGCTGGGTGTCACCCCCCAGGATGATGATTTCCTGGACAAGCCGCTCTGGGACTTCGCCGGCACCCCGGCGGAAAAGTTCCCCCTGCTGCTGCATTTCCACCCGCTTGCCCTCTATCGCCATCAGGTCTGCAAGCAGGCCGATGTGGTGCAGGCCATGTTGCTGGTCGGGCAGCAGATGGATGCCGGGCTGAAACGGCGCAATTTCGCCTATTACGAGCCGATCACTGTACATGACAGCACCCTGTCCCCCAGCACACACGCCATCATCGCCGCCGAGTTGGGCGAGGCGGAGAAGGCGCTGGCCTATTACATCCAGACCGCACGGGTGGATCTGGACGATCTGCACGGCAATGCCGGCCATGGCGTGCATATCGCCGCCATGGCCGGCAGTTGGCTGGGCATCGCCTGGGGCTTCGGAGGCCTGCGCTGGCATGGCGGCATTGCCCGCTTCCGGCCCACGCTGCCGGCGGGCTGGACCTCCTATGGCTTCGGCATTCTGTGGCAGGGCCGGCGGCTGCGGGTGCAGGTGACGCAAGCGGGCGCCTGTTTCAGCCTGCTGGAAGGGCAACCCTTGATCCTCCAGCACTATGGCAAGCCGGTGGCGCTGGCGGCAGGGGAAAGCCGCTGCCTGCCGCTCTCCCCCTTCCCCTGGCCCGCCCGCGCCCTGATCTTCGATCTGGATGGGGTGTTGACCGACACGGCGGAGGCGCATTATCAGGCCTGGAAGCGCTTGGCCGACGATCTGGGTGTCCCCTTCGACCGCACCCGAAATGAGGCGATGAAGGGCATCGACCGCGAGACATCGCTGACCATGCTGCTGGAAGGATCGGGCCTGACCCTGTCGCCAGAGGCCAGACAACAAGCAACCGACACCAAGAACGGCTATTATCAGGCGATCATTGCCCGTTACAGCCCCGACAACCTGTTCGATGGCGTGCGTCCGCTGCTGGAACAGGCACGGAGAGCGGGGTTGAAGATCGGTGTTGCCTCAGCCAGCCGCAACGCACCGGCCCTGCTGGAAAGGCTGGGCATCATGGATCTGCTGGACCATGTGGCCGATGCCGGCGCCATCGCCCATCCCAAGCCCGCCCCGGACATTTTCCTGTCGGTGGCTGCCGCCCTGGGCGTAACACCATCCGATTGCATCGGGATCGAAGACAGTCAGGCTGGTATCACAGCCATCAAGGCCGCCGGCATGGTCGCCGTCGGTATCGGCGACCAGGCGTTGCTGAAAGGGTCAGATACAGTCTTTCACCGTGTTGGTCAGGTAACACTGGATGGTCTGGTCACAGCCACCGGCAATGGACTGACCAAATCATCGATGAAGAAAGGCTAAAATCAAAATGAATTGATCTATCTCATAAATCGCTGCCCTTCCTCCATCGGTTATCGAATCGTTAACGAAGTTCCCTTAATCCCAGGGGCAGATAGAGAAGGGAACGATCATGCGCTTTAGCATAAGAACAAAAATCGTTGGAATTGTCGGTGTGTTAGCCCTGCTTTCGCTTACGCAATCTATTGTGCAAGGTTTCTTCGCCTGGGAAGGAATGAACACAGCAGAGCAGGCATCCGATAGTAACCGACTGGCTGCTGTTATGCTGGACGCCGCCGGAAAACTTGCAGTAGAACGTGGCAGCACGAATGCGGCCATTGCGGGAGCCAGTACCAGCGCGGAACAGCGTGCGGCCGTGGACAAGGCGCGCAAGGCCGTGGACGCCGCCCTGGCCGATGCCAAGATGACGGTGCAGCTTGCCGGTTTGAAGACTGGTGAACTGCAGACCGCCCTGGCGACCTTGGAAAACGCGCGGGCCAGGGCGACGGCAGCCATGGAGGGCACGGGTACCCGCGAGCCTGCGATCTGGTTCAGCACGGCAACCACAATCATCGACACCCTGCTGGCGCAGGCCCGGGAAGGTATTGCCGGCGTCGCCCTGTCAGACGAAGCCGCCCTGGCCGAGGGCTTGGCAGCGACCACCGATCTGGCCGTGGTGGCCGAACATCTGGGCCGGCAGCGCGGCATGGTGGCTGGCATCATCGCCACCGCCAAGCCCCCGACCCCGGCCCAGTTGGGCGCCATCGGCCACGCCAGCGGCGCCATCGCCATCAGTCTGGCGGGCGCCGATGCCCGTGCCAGCCGGCTGGCTCCGGCCTTCCGTGACGCGGTGGCGGTGGCCGCACAGGCGACGGCCCGTATTGATGCGGAGTTGAAGCAGGTATTGGCCGCAGCAGCGGCCGGCAACCCCTATCCGGTGGATAGCCAGGGCTGGTTCAAATCAGCCAGTACCGCCATTGATACGGTGATCCAGGCCCGTCAGGCGCTGGAACAAGCCACCAGCGCCAAGGCCGCCGCCCTGCGCAGCGCACGCGGCTGGGGCCTGACGGGGGCCTGTCTGGTGGTACTGGTGGGTTTCTGCATGGTGGGGCTGGCCATTTTGATCGTGAGCCGGCAGATCCTGCGCCCGCTGGCCGAGTTGGGCCACGCCATCGGCCTGTTCGCGCGGGAGGATTACAGCGCCGACGTGCCCCATGCCAACCGCCAGGATGAGCTGGGTGCCATGGCCCGGTCGGTCACCGTGTTGAAGCAGGCCGGGCAGGAGGCCGCTCGCCTGCGCGCAGCAGAGGCCGAACAGCGCGCCGCCCGCGACCGCCACACGGCCGAACTGGAACGTCTGGTCGCCGATTTCGACGTCACGGCCTCCCTGGCCATCCGGGAGATGTCGTCGGCCTCCACAGAGCTGGAAGCCACAGCGGCGCAGATGTCCGGCATTTCCGGGGAAACATTGCGACAGTCGCAAGCCGCCACCGGTGCCACCAACGCCGCCAGCGACAAGATCCAGGCCGTGGCCGCTGCCGCAGAGGAACTGTCCGGCTCCATCGCTGAAATCCAGCGCCAGGCCAGCCGGTCCAGCCAGTCCGCCGGCCAGACCATGCAGCAGGCCCAGCAGGCCGATCACACACTGGCCAGTCTGGCCACCGCCGCCCAGCGCATTGGGGAGGTGGTGGGCCTGATCTCCAACATTGCCGCCCAGACCAACCTGCTGGCGCTGAACGCGACCATCGAGGCCGCCCGCGCCGGGGAGGCCGGCAAGGGCTTCGCCGTGGTGGCCAGCGAGGTGAAGGCGCTGGCCACCCAGACGGCGCGCGCCACCGACGATATCACCGGGCTGGTGGGCGAAATCCAGAAGGTGGCAGAACAGTCGGTCGCGGCCATCCGGCAGGTCAGCACCGCCATCGCTGGCCAAAGCCAGATTGCCGAGGAAATTGCCCATGCCGTGGAACAGCAATCCGCCGCCACGTCGGAAATCGCCGGCAGCGTGTCGGACGCGGCGGGCAGCGTGGTGCAGGTGGACGGTGCCATGGGTCAGGTGACGGGTGCGGCGGAGGAAGCGGGCGACATGTCACGTCAGGTTTCGCAGGCCTCCTCCAACCTCGCCCGCAACGCCACCATGTTGCAGGATGAGATCACCCGCTTCTTCGCGGCCATCCGGGCGGCGTAGAGCATACATCCACCAGCAGCGCCGGGGGACCGGCGCTGCTGCCCCTCACCCCAAAATCCCTGGCAAATCCAGCCCCTTCGCCGTCGCACATTCCTGCGCGATGTCGTACCCGGCATCGGCATGGCGCATCACGCCGGTGGCGGGGTCGTTCCACAGCACCCGTTCCAGGCGCTTGGCGGCTTCTGGCGTGCCGTCGGCCACGATCACCATGCCGCTATGCTGGGAAAAGCCCATGCCGACGCCGCCGCCATGGTGCAGCGACACCCAGGTTGCCCCCGATGCCGTGTTCAGCAAGGCGTTCAGCAGCGGCCAGTCGGAGACGGCATCCGATCCATCCTGCATCGCTTCGGTTTCCCGGTTGGGCGACGCGACAGAGCCGCTATCCAGGTGATCGCGGCCGATCACCAAAGGGGCCTTCAATTCACCCCTGGCCACCATCTCATTAAAGGCCAGCCCCAGCCGGTGGCGGTCGCCCAGCCCCACCCAGCAGATGCGGGCCGGCAGGCCCTGGAACTTGATCTTTTCCCGCGCCATGTCCAGCCAGTGATGCAGGTGGGCATTGTCGGGCAGCAGTTCCTTCACCTTCTGGTCGGTCTTGTAAATATCCTCCGGGTCGCCGGACAGGGCCGCCCAGCGGAACGGGCCGATGCCCCGGCAGAAGAGCGGGCGGATATAGGCCGGCACGAAACCGGGGAAGGCGAAGGCATCCGTCACGCCCTCCTCCAGCGCCATCTGGCGGATGTTATTGCCGTAATCGAGCGTCGGTACGCCGGCCTTCCAGAAATCCAGCATGGCGCGCACCTGTTCGGCCATGCTGGCCCGCGCGGCGCGTTCCACCGACTTCGGGTCGCTTTCGCGGCCCTTGGCCCATTGGTCCAGCGTCCAGCCGCGCGGCAGATAGCCGTTGATCGGGTCGTGGGCAGAGGTCTGGTCCGTCACCGCATCGGGCCGCACGCCCCGGCGCACCAGTTCCGGGAATACCTCCGCCGCATTGCCCAGCAGGCCGACGGAGAGGGGTTTTTTCTCCGCGCTAGCTTGGGCGATGAGGGCAAGGGCCTCATCCAGATTGTCGGTGGCGCGGTCCAGATAGCCGGTGCGCAGCCGCATATCGATGCGCGACGGCTGGCATTCCACCGCCAGACAAGAGGCCCCCGCCATCACGGCGGCCAGCGGCTGCGCCCCGCCCATGCCGCCCAGACCACCGGTCAGAATCCAGCGCCCGGCAAGGCTGCCGCCATAATGGCGGCGCCCCACCTCCACAAACGTCTCATAGGTGCCCTGGACGATGCCCTGGGTGCCGATATAGATCCAGCTTCCCGCCGTCATCTGGCCATACATCATCAGGCCCTTGGCATCCAGCTCGTGGAACTTGTCCCAGTTGGCCCAATGGGGGACGAGGTTGGAATTGGCGATCAGCACGCGCGGCGCATCGGCATGGGTACGGAACACGCCCACCGGCTTGCCGGATTGCACCAGCAGGGTCTGGTCATCCTCCAGCTTTGTCAGCGCCGCGACAATGCGGTCAAAGCTCTGCCAGTCGCGCGCCGCCCGGCCGATGCCGCCATAGACCACCAGTTCCTCGGGCCGTTCGGCCACGTCCGGGTCCAGGTTATTCATCAACATGCGCAAGGCCGCTTCGGTCTGCCAGCTTTTGGCGCTTCGTTCGGTGCCATGGGCGGCCTTGATGCGGCGGGAATTGTCGATACGGTTCATGTGCTGTCCCCTTCAAGCGCCCAGTCGCGGCAGATGGTGAGAATGCGGGTCAAGGCCGACACCATCGGTGCGGCATAGGCGGGATCAAAGGCGGGTGGCCAGTTGGTTGCATCCAGCGGCCAGGCTGGTTCCGCCAGATAGCCCCGGCAGGCCAGTTCCATCTGCACCCCATGCACGCCATTGGCGGGCTGGCCGTAATGGCGGGTGATATAGCCGCCCTTGAAGCGGCCATTGCTGACGCGGCTGAACTGTGTGACGTCGCACGCCCGCTCCACCGCCGCCTGCAGGGCGCAGGCGCAGGCGGTGCCGCTGTTGGTGCCGATATTGAAATGCGGCAGATCGCCGTCGAACAGGCGCGGCACGCGGGAGCGGATGGAATGGCAATCATACAGCACCACGCTTGGGTGCTGTTCGCGCAGCCGCGCGATCTCGGTTGCCAGGGCCGTGTGATAAGGCGTGTGGTAGAGGGTGCGGCGGCGGGCCAGTTCTGCCGCGTCCGGTTCCTGGCCGGGGTGGTAGAGCGGTTCGCCGTCGAAGCTGGTCAGCGGGCAGAGGTCGGTCGTCGCCTGTCCGGGATAGAGCGATGCGCCATCGGGCGGACGGTTCACGTCGATCACCGTCCGCGACAGGCGGGTGCGGATGATGGTCGCCCCCAGGTCGGCGGCGAAGGCGTAAAGCGCACCCACATGCCAATCCGCATCCTTGCGCGCCAGCCAGGGGTCGGCCAGCGTCGGCGCAATATCATCGGGAATGTCGGTGCCGGCATGGGGGATGGACAGGATCAGCGGCGCGTTGCCACGGGTGATGTCCAGCCAGGGATGAGTGTGGGGCATGGGGTGGTTCCTTGGGGGCTGGTTGGCTCTTTCTTTACCGTCACCCCGGCGAAGGCCGGGGTCCAGGGCCACAAGCGCATCGCTCTACGAAACTGGACCCCGGCCTGCGCCGGGGTGACGGTTGGAGGGAATGGGAAGGGTTTCAGAGGGGAAAAGCCCCCTCACCCCACCGAAGGCAACCCTCTGGCCGTCGCCACCAGCGCCCCACCGCGTACCAGCGCCAAGGCCGCCTGAATGTCCGCGTGGAAATAGCGATCTTCCGCCAGGGTCGGGACATCCGCCCGCAGCCGGGCGCGGGCGGCCTCCAGCACCGCGCTGCTGGTCAGCGGCGCATGGAAATCACAGCCCTGGGCGGCGGCCAGCCACTCAATCGCAATCACGGCAAAGCCATTTTCCACCATCGCCATCAACCGCCGCGCCCCGTGCGCCGCCATGGAGACATGGTCTTCCTGGTTGGCCGAGGTGGGGATGCTGTCCACGCTGGCGGGATAGGCGCGCTGCTTGTTCTCTGAAACCAGGGCCGCCGCCGTCACTTGCGGGATCATGAAGCCGGAATTCAGGCCCGGCTTCGGCGTCAGGAAGGCGGGCAGGCCGGACAAGGCCGGGTCCACCAGCATGGCAACGCGGCGTTCGGACAGGCTGCCAATCTCACAGATCGCCATCGCCACCATGTCGGCAGCAAAGGCCACCGGTTCGGCATGGAAATTCCCGCCGGACAGCACGCTGTCATCTTCGGCGAAGACCAGCGGATTGTCGGAAACGGCATTGGCCTCAATCAACAAGGTGCGGGCCGCTTGGCGCAGCAGGTCGAGCGCTGCCCCCATCACCTGCGGCTGGCAGCGCAGGCAATAGGGGTCTTGCACCCGCACATCATTGTCGCGGTGGCTGTCGCGGATGGCGGAGTTCGCCATCAGACAGCGCAGCGTATCCGCCACGTCAATCTGCCCCTGATGGCCGCGCAGGGTGTGGATGCGCGGGTCAAACGGTGTATCGGACCCCTTGGCGGCTTCCGTCGACAGGGCACCGGTCACGAGGGCGCTTTGCAGCAGCCTTTCCGCCTCAAACAGCCCGGCCAGGGCATAGGCGGTGGAAAATTGCGTGCCGTTCAGCAGCGCCAAGCCTTCCTTCGGCCCCAGCAGCAAGGGCGACAGGCCAGCCGCGGCCAGGGCTGCGGCTGCCGGCTGGATCAGGCCATCCACCATCACCTCGCCATGGCCGATCATCGCGGCGGCCATGTGCGACAGCGGCGCCAGATCGCCCGACGCCCCCACGGACCCTTGCGCCGGCACCACCGGCAAAATCCCCCTGGCCAGCATGGCCTCCAGCAGGGTCAGCACCGCCACCCGCACGCCGGATGCGCCGACGCCCAGGCTGGCCAGTTTAAGGGCCATCATCAGCCGCAGCACATTTTCCGGCATTGGTTCACCCACGCCGGCGGCGTGGCTCAACACGATATTGCGCTGCAATTCCGCCAGATCGGCGTCGGCAATGCGGACAGAGGCCAGCTTGCCGAACCCGGTATTCACACCATAGACGGGTTCCCCCTTGGCGATGATGCGGGTGATCGTGTCGGCCCCGCGCTGCACCTGGGCGTGGCAGGCCGGGTCCAGCACCGGGATGGAGCCCTGATAAATCGCCCGCCACTGATCCAGGCTGACGGCACCGGGGGTGAGGGTCAGTGTGGTAGGCATCATTGTCCCCTGAAAATGCGGCTGTGCAGCGGGTTGAAACCCATGCGGTAGACCAGTTCCGCCGGTCGTTCGATATCCCAGATGGCAAGGTCGCATTCCTTGCCAGCCTCCAGCGTGCCCACGCTGTCGAGCCGGCCGAGCGCCTGGGCGGCATGGCGGGTGACGCCCAGCAGGCATTCTTCCACCGACAGGCGGAACAGGGTCGCCCCCATATTCATCGCCAGCAGCAGGGAAGTGAGCGGGGCGGTGCCGGGGTTGCAGTCGGTGGCCAGTGCCATCGCCACGCCATGGCGACGGAACAGGTCGATGGGTGGGGTTTTACTATCGCGTGTAAAATAGAAGGCGCCGGGCAGCATCACCGCCACCGTGCCGGCCTGCGCCATGGCGCGCACCGCCGCTTCATCCACATGTTCCAGATGATCGGCGGACAACGCCCCCAGGGAAGCCGCCAGGGCCGCCCCCTGCAGGTTGGAAAGCTGTTCGGCGTGCAGCTTGATCGCCAACCCATTGCTCTTCGCGGCATGGAAGACGCGGCGCACCTGGGAAAGCGAAAACCCGATCCCCTCACAGAAGCCATCCACCGCATCGGCCAGCCCTTGCTCGGCCACGGCGGGGATCATCTTGCGGCAAACAAGGTCAATATAGGCATCATGGTCGTCGGCAAATTCCGGCGGCACGGCATGGGCGCCCAGAAAGGTGGTGGCGATGCTGACGGGGCGGGCATCGGCCAGCGCGCGGGCGGCGCGCAGCATTTTCAATTCATCCGCCAGGGACAGGCCATAGCCGGATTTCACCTCAACCGTCGTCACCCCTTCGGCCAACAGCGCATCCATGCGCGGCATGGTCTGGCGGATCAGTTCCGCCTCATCCGCCGCGCGGGTGGCGCGCATGGTGGAGACGATGCCGCCACCCGCCCGGGCGATGTCTTCGTAGGTCGCCCCCGTCAGGCGCAGTTCAAATTCATGCGCGCGGTCGCCGGCATGGACCAGATGGGTGTGACAATCGATCAGGCCAGGGGTGATCCAACGCCCCTGGCAATCCGTCACAGTAACGGGGTTGAGGGCGGGGGCATCGCTGGCCGGGCCGGCATAAAGGATGCGGCCAGCGTGGGCGGCGATGATGCCATCCTCCACGATCCCCAACCCGCCCAGGTCGGCGCGCATGGTAGCCAGACGGGCGTTCTTCCACAGATGATCAGCCGGTGTCATGCGCGCTGGTTGCTCCCTGGGTTGTTTTTGGCCCATTACCCGATTGGGTCGGCTGTCGATGGGATCGTTTGTTTCACTACGCCTTACGCCCTTACACCGTCACCCCGGCCTGCGCCGGGGTGACGGTTGGGGAAGTGACAAACTCACCCCTCCCTTTTATGTCTATACATTATTAATGTCTATACATTATCCTCACCCCCAGCCAAAAATCCCGCACAGAAGGAAACCCGCCCGTGACCCAAGCCCTCTGGTTCCACCACGCCCTGCTTCCCACCGGCTGGGCCGATCAGGTGCGGCTGGAACTGACCTCGGGCGTCATCACCAGCGTGCAAACCAACACCCCGCCCCAGCCAAACGATGAGCGTCACGCCATCGCCCTGCCGGGCTTGCCCAACCTGCACAGCCACGCCTTTCAGCGCGGCATGGCCGGGCTGGCGGAGGTGCGGGGGCCGGCGGCGGATAGTTTCTGGACCTGGCGGGAGGTGATGTACCGCTTCGCCCACCGCATCGGGCCGGACGACATGCAATCCATCGCCGCCATGGCTTTTGTGGAGATGCTGGAAAGCGGCTTCACCCGCGTGGGGGAGTTCCATTACATCCACCATGCGCCGGACGGCACGCCCTATGCCGATCTGGCGGAGATGGGCGGGCGGCTGGCGGCGGCGGCGGATGAAACCGGCATGGCGCTGACCCTGCTGCCGGTGCTGTACCATTGCGGCGGCTTTGGCGGGCAGCCAACGGGCGAGGGCCAGTGCCGTTTCGTCAACCGGCCGGACCTGTTCGGCCTGCTGGTTTCCGCCTCCCGCCGGGCCATCGGCTTTCTGCCCGATGGGGTGGTGGGCGTGGCGCCGCATTCTCTGCGCGCCGTCACGCCGGACAGCCTGTCGCTGGCCGTCGCCCAGGCGGAAGGCGGGCCGATCCATATCCATATCGCCGAACAGATGCGGGAGGTGGCGGATTGTCTGGCTTGGTCCGGCCAGCGCCCGGTCGACTGGCTGTTGCAGAACATGCCGGTGACCGAGCAATGGTGTCTGGTTCACGCCACCCATATGACGCCCTGCGAAACCGAAAAGCTGGCGCGCAGCGGTGCCGTTGCCGGCCTCTGCCCGATTACAGAGGCCAATCTGGGCGACGGCATTGTCAATGCCGTGGATTATCTGGCCGCCGGCGGGCGCTTCGGCATCGGGTCGGACAGCAATGTGCTGATCGATGCGGCAGAAGAACTGCGCAGCCTGGAATATGCCCAGCGGCTGAAACATCAGGGGCGCAACATGCTGGCCGGTGGCGGCGGTTCCACCGGGCGACGCCTGTTCGATGGTGCGCTGGCCGGTGGTGCCCAGGCGCTGGGCCAGGGTTTGGCGGGGTTGCGGGTGGGGGCCCCGGCTGATCTGTTCAGCCTGGATACCACCCATCCCAGCCTGACGGCGCGCAGCGGTGACGGGCTGCTGGACGGGTTCATTTTCGGCGGGCGGTCAATGGTGGACATGGTTTGGCGGCGCGGGCGACGCGTGGTAAGCCAGGGCCGCCATCAGGCGCGCGATGCCATCGCCGCCCGTTATCGCCGGACGATTGGGAAGATCCTGTCATGACCCTGGCCGAACCCGGCCCCGCCCCGCTGCACCAGCGCATCCGCGCCGATATCGAAGGCCTGATCCTGTCCGGCACCCTGCGCCCCGGCGAGCGCATCCCGGTGGAGCATGAGCTGATGGCGCGCTATGGCTGCGCCCGGATGACGGTGAACAAGGCCCTGTCAGCCCTGGCCGATGCCGGGCTGATCGAACGGCGCAAGCGGGCGGGCAGCTTCGTCTCCAGCCCGAAAATCCATATGGCGGCCCTGGCCATCCCCGATATCCAGGCGGAAATCGTCGGGCGCGGCATGACCTATGGCATGGAGCTGCTGCACCGCGCCGTGCTGCCGGCGGCAGAGGTGGCGGCCGACCGCATGGTGTTGAAGCGCGGCGGGCGGGCGTTGCTGCTGCGCTGCCGCCATCTGGCCGATGGGGCCCCGTTCGCGCTGGAAGAACGCTTGATCAATCTGGCCGCCGTGCCGGAGGCGGAGGGGGTGGATTTCTCCACCGTGCCGCCCGGTTCCTGGCTGCTGTCGCATGTGCCCTGGACAGAGGCCGAACACCGCATTGCCGCCATCCAGGCCGGCGTAGACGGGGCCGCCCTGGGGCTGGCGCAGGAGGCGGCGTGCCTGCTGCTGGACCGCCGCACCTGGCGCCAAACCCCCACCGGCCCCGCCCCCGTCACCGCCGTGCGGCAATTGTTTCCAGGCGCGATGTTCGATCTGGTGGCGCGGTTCAGCGGGGGGTGAGGACCGACCCCGTCACGCCACCGTCGTCTGTGCCTTGATGGCCAGCACCTGGCTGATCAGTTCCGCCACGGCCAGGTAATGTTCAGGCTGCACTTCCTCCCCGATCTCCACCGATTTGTGCAGCGTGCGGGCCAGCGGCGGGTTCTCCACAATGGGGACATTGTGCTTGGTCGCCGTTTCCCGGATGCGCAGCGCCACCATATCCTGCCCCTTGGCCACGCAGACGGGGGCCGGCGCCTTGGACAGATCATAGCGCAGGGCAACGGCGAAATGGGTGGGGTTGGTGATCACCACCGTGGCGCTGGGCAGTTCGGCAAACATGCGGTTGCGGGCTCGGTCGCGGCGCAACTGCTTGATCTTGGATTTCAGATGCGGGTCGCCTTCGGACTGACGGAATTCATCCTTCAGTTCCTGCAGGCTCATCCGCTGTTTGCGCCGCCAGGAAATATATTGCCAGATCAGGTCCAAGGCGGCGATCAGCAGGCTGGCCACCAGCACCGCCACCAGCAACCGCACGGTGACATCGGCCAACAGCAGGGGCAGGGCCACCGCATCGGTCAGCGCCATCGCTTCGGCCTTGCGCAGTTCCGGCCCCACCACCAGCAGAAAGGCCGTGCTGATCGCCGCCACCTTGGCCAGCCCTTTCAGGAATTCCACCAGATTGCGCAGCGAGACCAGCCGCTTGAACCCGCCCAGCGGTGACAGCCGTTCCAGCTTGGGCTGAATGCGCTCACCGGCCACCACGATGCTGCCCTGGCCCAACGCGCCCAGGAACCCCGCCGCCAGCAGCAACCCCGCCACCGGCAACAGCACGATGCCCACGCCGGTCAGCACCTCTGCGATCAGGTGGAAGGCATCGGCCGGGCTGGTCAGCAGGATATCGGTGGGGTTTTCCAGCAGCGGCAACAACTGTGTCATCACCCCCCGGCCCAGATGCGGGCCCAGCCCGCCGGCCATGATCACCGCCGCCAGCACCACCAGCATGGCGCCAACATCGCGGCTGACCGGCACATCGCCGCGCCGCCGCGCCTCATCCAGTTTGCGTTGGGACGGTTCTTCGGTTTTCTGGCTGTCGTCGCTTTCTTCACTCATCGCGCTCAGCCCCCGAACCGGTGCAGAAAGCCGGCGAAATGGCCGATGAAGCTGGTGGCGATGACGGCCACCGTCAGGGCCAGCACCAGCAACCCGCCCAGGATGGCAATCGGCATCCCGATGAAGAAGACGGCAAATTGCGGCATGGCGCGGTTGATCAGCCCCAGCCCGACATTATAGACAAAGCCCAGCACCAGAAACGGGGTGGCGAACTGCACCGCCATGCGAAAGCTGGTGGAAACCGTCTCCGCCGTGGTCTTGGCCAGCCCCGCCAGGGAAGGCAGGGTGGCGGGGGGCATCAATTTATAGCTCTCCAGCAAAGCCTTGATGATGGACAGATGCTGGTCGGTGACGAACAGCAGCACCAGCCCGCCCATCATCAGATATGACCCCGCCACCGACCCGGATTCAAACCCGGTACCGGGGGAGGTGAAGATGTTGGACAGGTTCATCAACTGGGCAATCATCTGCCCGGCGATCTGCAAGGCGGCGAACAGGATGCGGGCGGAAATGCCGATAAAGGCCCCGGCCGCCAGTTCCCCCGCCACCTGCACCAGCAGGTCGGACACGGCATCCGGGGCCGGCGGCAGGCCCGGCACCACGGCGGACAGGGCCAGCGCCACCCCCAGGGCTGCCGCCAGCCGGGCTTGCATCGGCACCGCCGTTTCGCCAAAGCCTGGCAACAGGGAAATGGCGGCCCCCACCCGGGCCACCACCAGCAGGAAACCATAGATTTCCGCCGTCAACAGGTCGGTCAGCGCGCTGGTCATGCCGCGTCCGCCCTTAAATCTGGTCGATGGTGGTAACGGGCGCTTTGCGGTGCAATTCGTTATGGCAGATGACGGGGGTGGAGGGGCTGACCCGTTCCAGCAGCGACCGCACGAACGGCCGCGCCGCCGGCGCCACCAGCACGGCGGGCCAGTAATCCGCCGTGGCATGGGCCTGGATGCGGGCGCGGGCGGCCAGCAGGAATTCCTGCACCGTGGAAGGCGGCATGACGAATTGCCGATCCTCCCCCTGCTCCACGATATTATCCAGGAAGGCCTGTTCCCATTCCGGGCTGACGACGATGACGGGGATATAGCCTTCCCCGGTCGTCAGCGCCTGACAGATCTGCAGCGACAGCCGCGAACGCACATGTTCGGTCATCATGGTGATGTTGCGCGTCCAGGCGGCGGCCTCTGAAATGCCTTCCAGGATCAAAGGCAGGTTGCGGATGGAAACCCGCTCCGCCAGCAGGGCCTGCAACACCCGCTGCACCACCGACAGGCTGACCTGACCGGGGATCAGGTCGGCCACCAGCTTCTGATGCTCGCGGTCCATCTCATCCAGCAGCCGCTTGGTAGCGGCATAGCTCAGCAGGATGGGCATATGTTCCTTGATCACCTCGGCCAGATGGGTGGTGATTACGCTGTCCGGGTCGACGACGGTGAAGCCCTTCAGTTCCGCCTCTTCCGCCAGCATCGGCTCAATCCAGCGGGCCGGCAGGCCGAAGGTGGGTTCACGCGTGTCGGTGCCGGGCACATCGATGCCCTCGTTACGCGGGTCGATGCACAGCATCTTGCGCACCTGCACTTCGCCCTTGGCCACCATCACGCCCTGGATGGAAACCTCATAGGCATTCATGGCCACGCTGGCGCTGTCACGCAGGCGCACCGAGGGCAGCAGGAAACCATATTCGGTGGCAAAGCGCTTGCGCAGGCGGCGCACCTTGGCCGACAGGCCGGTGGCCGGGTCCAGGATCAGGGAGACAAGGCCGCTGCCCAGTTCAACGCGGATATCATCCACCCGCAGCATGTCCGCCACCGGCTCTTCCGCCGTGGGGGCCTTGGCGGCCATCAGCTCATCATGGCGTTTCTGGTCTTCCTGCTGGGCAGCATAGCGCGGCAGGTACCAGGCCAGGCTGCCCGCCAGCCCGGACAACAGCAGAAAGGGGAACAGCGGCAGGCCCGGCGTGGCCCCCAGCAGCAGCAGCAGGCCGGACGCCACGCCCAGCGCCTTGGGATAGGCCCCCAACTGGGTCAGCATCGCCTGATCGATGGACCCTTTGTTGCCGCCCTTGGAGACCAGGATACCGGCAGCCAGACTGACGATCAGGGCGGGGATCTGCGTCACCAGACCATCACCAACGCTGAGGATGGTATAGGTGCGGGCGGCGTCGGCAAAGCTCATGTCATGCTGGGCGACGCCGATCAGCAGCCCGCCCAGGATATTGATGGCGGTGATGATCAGCCCTGCCACCGCATCGCCGCGCACGAATTTGGAGGCGCCATCCATGGCGCCATAGAACTGGCTTTCCTGTTCCAGCTCGCTGCGGCGCAGGCGCGCCGCCGTCTCGTCAATCAGGCCGGCGGACAGGTCGGCATCAATGGCCATCTGTTTGCCGGGCATGGCGTCCAGGGCAAAACGGGCGCCCACCTCCGCAATGCGGCTGGCGCCCTTGGTGATGACGATGAAATTCACCACCACCAGAATGGCAAAGATGATCAGGCCGATGACGAAATTGCCGCCCATGACGAAATCGGCAAAACCCATGATGACATGGCCCGCCGCATCCGTGCCCGTATGGCCCTGCGACAGGATCAGCCGGGTGGAGGCAAGGTTGAGCGACAGGCGCAGCAGGGTGGAAATCAGCAGGATGGTGGGAAAGCTGGAAAAATCCAGCGGCCGGGCAATCCACAGCCCCACCATCAAGATCAGCACGCTGATCGCCATGGAGAGTGCCAAGCCCATATCCAGCATCCAGCCCGGTACCGGCAGGATCAGGATGGTCAGCACGAAAACCAGACCCAGCGCGAATAGAACGTCACGGTGGCGCAGGCCGATGGGCAGGGCGTTGGCAGCGGACATCGGGGCTCTGGTTCTCCAGGGTGGGATCATCCCACCCTAGCGAACCGGGGTAAAAGCCGGGTTCAAGCTTGGGATTTACCCACCCACGGCCACCTTGGCAAAGGCCGCCATCTTGGCGATGGCCTGTGGGACGGCCGGCGTCACCCCGCTCATATGGATGAAGGCATGGATCAGGGATGGGTGATGGTGATGGGCCACCGGCACGCCCGCCCGGCGCAGGGCCAGGGCCAGATCGCACCCTTCATCCATCAGCGGGTCGTAACCGGCGGTCACCACCAGGGTTGCCGGTGCTTCCATCAGGTCCGGCCGGGCCAGCAGGTTGGCGCGCCGGTTGCCACGGCTTTCCGGATCGGGGAAGGTCATGGCGGTGAAGGCGTCCATGCTGGTGCGGGTCAGCAGATAGCCCGCGCCACAGCGGCGCAGGCTTTCCGTTTCATGCGTGAACTGCACCACCGGATAGATCGCCAGCAACAGGCGGGGCCGGGGGCCCTGGTCATTGGCCACATCCAACACGGCGGATGCGGCCAGATTGCCCCCGGCGGAATCGCCACCGACCGCCAGATGGGCCGGATCGATGCTGGGATCGGCCTGCCCCGCCAGCACCTGGCGCAGCACCGCCAGCACATCATCATGCGCCGCCGGGAACGGGTGTTCCGGGGCCAGCCGATAGCTGGCGGACAGCACCCGCAGGCCCGACAGGGCGGCAAACCGGCGGCAGAACCCGTCATGGCTGTCCAGATCGCCGGCGACAAAGCCACCGCCATGGAAGAACAGCAGGCAGGGGCCGACCGGTGGTGCCCCTGTCGGCGTATAAAGCCGGGCCGGCAAGGGACCGGCGGCCCCGGTCAGGTTGATATCCCGCCGCACCCGGGCCACCGCATCGGGCGGCCCTTCCATGGCAAGGCAGCTATCATGCAGCACCTGCCGGATGATGGCGGGGGGCAGACTGCCCATGTCCGGCTGGCCGCTGCTGTTCAACTGGGCCAGCATCCCGGCAATATGGGGGTCCAGGGTCATTGTTTGGGCACCTCGGTGCCGGGCATCAGCAGGATCGGCTTGATCACCCGGCCGGCCTCGGATTCCGCCACCGCCTCATTGATGGCGCTGAAGGGGAAGAAGCGCACGAACCGGTCAAAGGGCAGCTTGCCGTCACGATAGAGTGCCACCAGTTGCGGCACGAACTGTTCCGGATCGGCATCCCCTTCCACCACACCGCGCAGCCGGCGCCCGCCGGACAGCAGATGGCCGCCATCAACCGGGATATCCTGGCCAAAGGTGACGGCGCCGACCACGGCGCATTCCCCGCGCGGGGCCAGCATCATCAGGCCCTGGCGGATCACCTCCGACCGGGCCGAGGTGTCGATGGCGTAATCCACGCCCACCCCGCCGGTCAGGCCCATCACCTTTTCCGCCAGATTGCCGCCGCCGCGCGGATCGATGACATGGGTGGCCCCCAGTTCGGACGCCAGATCCAGCCGGCTGGCCACCGGATCAATGGCGATGATGCGGGCAGCGCCGGCCACCTTGGCGGCCATGATGGCGCTGAGCCCCACCGTGCCCACGCCCATCACCGCCACCGACGATCCCGCCCGCACCTTCAGCGCGTTCAGCACCGTGCCGGCCCCGGTCAATACACCACAGCCCAGCGGCCCCAGCAGGGCCAGCGGCACATCGGCCGGCACCTTCACCACATTGCGCTGATGGCACAGCGCATGGGTGGCGAAGGAGGATTGGCCGAAAATATTCGCGTGGATCATTTCCCCGTCGCGGGACAGGCCGCTGCTGCCATCACCGCGTGCGCCGAAGAAATTGCGCGGGAAGAATTCATGGCAATAGGCGGGGGCCGCGTCGCTGCAGGACGGGCAATGGCCGCAGGAATTGAAGCTCATCACCACGGCATCGCCGGGCTTCACCTTGGTGACGCCGGCCCCGACCGCCAGCACGGTGCCGGCCCCTTCATGCCCCAGCACCACCGGCTGGGGGACCGGCAACAGCCGGTCGCGCATCACCATGTCGGTATGGCAGACACCGGTGGCCGCTACCTTCACCAGCACCTCGCCCGGCAGCGGCTGTTCGATCTCCAGATGTTCCAGATTGAAGGGGCCACCCGGCTCCCGGATGACGGCAGCGGTAATCTGCATGGTTTTTCCTCCCGACCCTTGTCCGGTGCCGTCTGATCGCGGCACCGATTATCAAGGGGAAGGAAACCATGCGGCAGAAAAACCTGCTTGGCCGGAGCGGCAGGAAAACTTGATAAAAACGGTAACTGTCCCTGAAAAACCGTCAGCCACCAGCCTTCACTTACTCATGTGAGCGTAGAGACACGTTGAAATGGCATCGGCCCAAAGGAATAATTTGTCCCCAGGCTCCACACCACGCTCGCGGGCAATGTCACTGCCCTGTATCCCCAGCCTCGTCATGCTCTTTTCTAAATCCCGATGAATATTGCTCCATATCGAATAGGCCATCTCAGAGTTTGTTTCACCGTCACGGTAAAGACTCAATTCCTCGTTGGCGTGGCTAAAATTTCCGTCATGCTTAATGACCAGGTGCATCCAAATTGTCCGGCTATTTGCAACCCAGCATATATCGGGATTCATCATACAGGAAATTTCGGATCCCACCCCAATTTTTAGATAGGATAAATTTTCCAGCTTGATAATTTCGGGAACCTTGCGACCACTCTTGAGGCCTCTAAATATTCCAGCCAGTTCAAAAACCCTACCCACAGCATTTATGTTCGCTTCTATAATTTTAGGTCCAATATTATGTTCTCTGGCACTATAATTGCCCGCACTATCACTAATTCCAAGAGCAAGCTGAAGAAATTCTTTTTGTTTATTGTTTTCATAAAATTTCAACAATTTAGTGTGTGCATTAATTCTATTATTATAATTTTCCAGAACCTGCTGCCAATCCAGATCATATAAGTAGTTCATCTCAATTACCTCAAAATTTTACATTATACCTGGATTTCCAGTTATGATAAAAAATTTAATATCCCGCAATGAAATTATTGATATAAGCTGGGAAAAATACAACCAAACTAACCATCTGCCCGGTAATCGCGCGGGGCCATGCCATAGCGGGCTTTAAAGGTACGGGAGAAATGGCTGGCATCGTTGAAGCCACAGGCGAAGGCCAGTTCCGTCACCGTGCGGGCAGCGTGCAGCGGGTCGCGCAGGCGGCGGGCACATTCTTCCAGCCGGCGGCGCAGGATATAGGCGGAAATCGCCTCTCCCTCCCCCGCTGCCAGCAGGCGCAGATAGCGCTCTGACAGACCCAGTGCCTGGGCGATCACCGGCACGGAAAGGGCCGGATCGAACAGCCGCTGTTCGACCAGCCGGCGGATGCGGGCGCGGTGGCCATCGGCCAACGTGCCCTCCACAGAAGTGACACCGAAATTCAAGTGGCAGGCCGTGGCGAACAGGTCCAGAAGGGTGGCAGCCAACCGCTCCCCTGCCTCCACCGGCAGCGGCCCGCCCTGCTCCACCTGCCCCCACAATTCCGACAGCAAGCCGCGCACCATGCGCAGCGGCCCGGCAGTGCCGGGCAGTTGCCGGCCCAGCAGACCATAGGGGGCAGGCACACGGCGGGTCAGTTCATCCGCCGGGATCCCCAGGATCAAGGTGCGGTTCTCCCCGATCAGGCCCAGATCATAGGGGGCGGCGGCATCGCACAGCACCATATCCCCCGGTTCCAGCAAACCTTCCCGTCCATCCTGCATCGCCTGCACCCTTCCTTGCAGTTGCATATGCAGGAAGAACAGATGCCGCGCTGTGCCAGCGGCATGGGGCCGGCGGCGGATGATATGGGCAGGATAGGAATGGGCATTGGCCAGCGACAGGCGGCCCAGGCCGGTGCTGGCAATATGATTATCGAACCGATCCGGATCATCCGGCACCACATCCAGCGGTGCAAACACGCTGGACATCACGCCTTTCAGATAATCCAACTTGGCGCGGGCCGTCGGCAGCCCGACCGTGGTGAAAACATCCATGCCGCCTCCCAGCCGCGATTTCTATCGCTTGGGCGCATGATGAGCACAAACATAAACGGCCGTCACCTATCGAAATGGCATGTTGCGGCGCACATTAGAAGAATTCCAGATCTATCGGGACGAAAGCCCGCCGGACTGCCGAACGGCCACCCGCACGAGAGGCTTCTAAGTCTGTCCGGACATTTATCCCACGCCCCAGTAATCGGAACCGACACCGGGGCGCAACCGCCAGCGCCGCCGCTGGCAGTCGTCGCCTTGCCCACTTTTTATCTATTTGATCGCCACAGCGACGAAAACGGGAGTGATTGGCGGTGTCATAAGGAAGTTTCGAAAGCGAAGACCATCTCAAGGATAGAGTTAAACGGTCCTGGCAATGGACGCACCTTCGATGTTTCGGCAAAATCATTTATATATAATTGATATATCGACACCAATGGTTTTGGTCTAAATTGAATATTTAAATACTCAATCTCCTGTATTTTTCATAATTTGATCCGTTAAGTTTGCATTAACGAATAGAGAAATAACATAAAATAGAAAATCAAATTTCGTACACGCGTATGCAGTTCAGCCCAACGAGGTGATGATGACCGCGCGTTCAAACCCATATGGTGATCTCTCTGCTTTGGCGGCACGGATAGAGGGGGATGATCCTGATCTCTACAAGCTGCTATTGCCGGCAGACGGTTTCTTCCAGCGGACAGAGACCAGCCAGCGCCGTCTGACGGATCAGGTTGCAGCAGCGCTGCGGGAGAGTTTTGCCGGCCGGTTGGCGGCGGATTTCCCCACCCTTTACTGTGCCTGGGGGCGGGCCCGCACCGGCTCCACGGCGCTCGCCAACCTGTTCGGCACGGCGGGGCTGCCCTCCTATTACCAACCGGTCAAGGCACTGATGCGCCAGTTCCTGGCCGGTGATCCGG
This sequence comes from Azospirillum sp. RU38E, assembly GCA_943370215.1. Lineage (GTDB taxonomy): Bacteria > Pseudomonadota > Alphaproteobacteria > Azospirillales > Azospirillaceae > Niveispirillum. The sequence continues at coordinate 199,469 of CALRQC020000001.1, read as the reverse complement.
TCAGTCCCTGGGAACCACCGCGCCGCAACTTTTTCTGCAAGGATGTGGCCGGCCCCTATACGCTGGCGGAATGCTTGTATATCCCGGCACAGATGCTGGTGGAGGCCGGGTATCCACCGGAAAAGCTGCATCTGGTCATCCTGGACCGCCAGCCCGAACGGTCGCTGGGTTCATGGTTGCGCAAATGGTCGGGGCGGCTGGAGCGGAACCGCCTGCTGGCACATTTCATCTGCGCTTCGCTGAACACGCTGCGGGTGGAAGCCCATGCACGGCGCTATGGCATCGCCGTCACCCATTATGTCTATGAGGCTGCCCAGGAACCCCTGTTGGCAATTCCTGCCCTGTTCAATCGTTTGGGCCTGGAGCCGGCAGCCATTGCCGCCGCCTTGCAGGAATGGGCACCGCTGCACAGCCTGGATGCCGAGGGCTCCCGCGTCATCTTCCCGGTAGAGCCCACTGCCTATGTGGTGCCGGGGCTGCATCAGGCCGATGCCGATGGCTACCGCTACCGCCCCGGCACCAGCGATGGGGTGACAGAGGAAGACCGGGCGCTGCTCTACGCCCTGGGCGTGGAGGCAGCCTATCACCGCAATGCCCGGGCCTGCCGGCACGAACTCGGTCTGCCGCCGCACCTGCTGGCCCTGACGCCCCAGCCGATTGCCGCCGTGGCCTGACCCCATGCTCTCCCCACAATCCGGAAAAGCCTGCCCCTTTCCAAGGAAACGCCATCATGCTCGGTAATCTGAAAATATCGCACCGGTTGCTTCTTTTCGTACCCGTGCTGGCCGTGGCGCTGATACTGGCGGTCGGCTCCGGTCTCAGCACCCTGCGTTCCACCCTGGTCAATGACCGGCAGCAGGAACTGATCCAGATCCTCTCTGTCGTGCGCGGTGTGGCCCAGAACTGGTACGACCGCGAACAATCCGGCGAGTTGACCCACGAACAAGCGCAGAAAGGGGCGGGTGACGATATCCGCAAGCTGCGCTTCGGCAATGGCGAATATATCTATGTCAATAATTACGACGGGGTCACCGTCGTCCATGCCAAGCGCGATTTCGAAGGCAAGAACCGCATGGCCTTCAAGACCGCCGATGGCGTGGAAACCGTGCGGCTGGGCGTGGAGGCTGCCAAAAATGGGGGTGGCTTCTTCACCTATACTTTCCCGCGCCCCGGCGTGAATGGCGGAGAGGCCGTCAATGTGCCCAAGCTGACCTACAGCCTGGGTTTCGAACCCTGGCGGTGGGCTTTGGGCACCGGCGTCTATATCGATGATATCGACGAGACCTTCAACGCGATCCTGGGCAAGATGCTGCTGCTGGCCGGCGCCATTTTGCTGGCAGGCGGTGGGGTGGCGGCGTTACTGGCACGTTCCATCTCCCGGCCGCTGACCATCATGACGGAACGGATGGGCCAGTTGGCCGGTGGCGATCTCACTGTCGAAATTCCGCTGCTGAGTGACCATAATGAAATGGGTCGGCTGGCCCATGCGCTGGAGGTTTTCAAACGCAACGGCCTGCGGGCCCAGGAACTGACCCGCGCCCAGCAGACCGAACAGGAAGCCAAGGAACGCCGTCAGGTGGCGGTGGAGAAATCGCTGGCCGATTTCCAGGACAAGGCCGCCCACATTGTCGGCAATCTGGTCGATGCCTCGGAGAAGGTGCGCAGCCATTCCGCCGGGCTGGCCGATATGGCACAGCAAAGCCGCGGCCTGATCGATGGGGTCAATCAGGCCGCATCGGAAACCACCAGCAATGTGCAGATGATCGCCAGTGCGGCCGAGGAACTGGCCGCCGCCGTCAGTGAAGTGAACCAGCAAGTCACCCGCTCCACCGACATTGCCGAACGCGCCGTGCGGGAGGCCGGACAGACCAGCGCCACCATGGGCGGGCTGACGGAAGCGGCACAGAATATCGGTTCCATCATCCAGGTGATCTCCGACATTGCCAGCCAGACCAACCTGCTGGCGCTGAACGCCACCATCGAGGCCGCCCGCGCCGGGGAGGCCGGCAAGGGCTTTGCCGTCGTCGCATCGGAGGTGAAGATACTGGCCAGCCAGACCACCAAGGCCACGGATGAAATCCAGTCCTATGTCACCGGCATCCAGCGTGAAACCCAGCGGGCGGTGGAAGCGATCGACAATATCGCCCATGTGGTGAACGACATGCGGACCATTGCCACCGGCATCGCCTCGGCCATGGAACAGCAGGGTGCCACCACGGCCGATATTGCCCGCAACATCAACCAGGCCGCCATGGGTACCCAACAGGTTTCGGCCAATGTGGTGGGGGTGGCCGGTGCGGCGGAGCAGACGGCCCAGTCCGCCGGTTCGCTGAACGGCGCCTCGGAGGATCTGCGCCGTGACGCAGAAACGTTGAACACGGAAATTACCAGCTTCTTCAACCGTCTGCGGGCGATCTGATCCCTGTGACCAGAATTCTGCCGGCATGAAAAAGGGCGGCATCCGATCCGGATTGCCGCCCTTGTCCTTTCCGGTTGAGTGCCATGATCAGAGCCATAGGCACTGATCATGGCGACGGGGGATCAATACTTGTAAGTCGCGCCGAAATAGTAGCGCCGGCCGGAATAGGCCAGTTCGCCCAGGCGGACATCATCGCCCGAGGTGGTGCGCTCTGCCTCACCGGTCAGGTTCTTGCCTTCAACGAAGAAGGACATGCCCGTATCCAGCAGACGATAAGTGAACTTGGCATCCAGATAGCCGGTGCCATCGCGGAACACGGGGTTACCCGAGCGTTCAGAGGCCGCCTGGAGCCACTTGGTGCGGCCATTATAGGCCAGACGCACATTATAGGCGTCCTTGTCGTAATAGGCGATCAGGTTGTAGCTGTGCTTGGACAGGCCAGGGAAGGGCAGTTCCCCACCCGTCAGGGAATTGGTCAGGCCGACATTCTTGGCATCGGAATAGGTGTAGTTCACATTCACGCCCAGCCCGTCAAAGGGCGAGGGCAGGAAGGTGAAGGCCGTCTGGGCCGACAGTTCCACACCGTTGATCTTGGCACCGGCACCATTGATCGGCATGTTCACATCGTACAGGGTGCCATTATTGAAGACATCGACATTGCGGACCAGGGTACGGGCCAGAATGAAGCTCTTCACATTCTTGTAGAAATAGGCCGCACTCAACAACGTGTCGCGGTTGATGTACCAAGCCAGATTGGCATCATACTGGTCGGCGCGATACGGCTTCAGGTCCGGATTGCCGAAGGTGCAGGTTTCCAGCAGCGCTTCTGCCGAGGTCTCATCCTTCAAGCAGCCGGGGCTGCCGGAGGAGGCGATCAGGTCGGTCGGCTTCGGACGCGCCATCACCTTGGCAAAGCCCAGACGGCCGATCAGCTCATCCGGGATCAGGCCGAAGCTGATATTGAAGGCCGGCAGCGTGTCACGATACTTCTCGTTGACGGAGATAGCCCGCGTGCCGACCACTTCCGTCGCCGTCACGCCGGCGCTGTTCACGCGGCGGACGCTGTTGGTCAGCGAGCCGGTGGCATTGACCTCGGTTTCCACCAGACGCACGCCGAAATTGCCATCCACCGGGATGTCGAACATGTCGAAGGCAAAATTGGCCTTGGCATAGCCGGCCTTCACCGTTTCCGTCAGGTCATGGGCCGGAATCTGGGCATAGCCATTGGCACTGCGCACCCGGTCATGGTTGAAACCGGACGTATCGAACCAGTCACCGATCTTGGTCACATCTGGGGCCAGCCAGCCGTTCGGCGCATTGCCAGTATTGCCCTTGTAGCCATCATAGAAATTCTGCGGGGTCAGCCGGGCCGTGCTGCGCACAAAATCGACCAGCCGGTCGCGCGTCCAGGTCAAACCGCTATTGGTGTTGCCCAGGTTTACGGTGCTGGTGATATTGGCGCTGGGGACCGTCACCTTGTCAGCCGTGACATAACCACCACCGGCATAGCGCAGGGAACCGGTTTCCCGCCACTGACCACCAAATTCCAACGTGGTGATGCCCCAGCGGTCCAGGCTGTAATCCAGATCCAGCTTGCCGTTCTTTTCCGTCACATCCACTTCTTCGGGACGGTATTGGATCTCAGCCCCACCATTACGATAGGTCTCAGGATTGCTGGGATCAAAACCGCTGGGGAAGGTGAAGGACGGGATGCCGTTGTCGGCGATATCGACCCGGATGTTGGGGATGGTGGCGCTGATGGCGACAGAATTGCTGTCGCTGCGCATGGTGGATTTGGAGGTATTGTAGAAGCCAGAGGCCGTCAGCCGGTCGCCCTTCCAGTTGAAGCCGCCAGTATAATAATGGGACTTCAGCTCGTAATCGAAGCCGCGCATCTGCGACCCGAAGATGCGACCCGAACCGGTGGTGGCGGTCGGGGCGGTGGCCGCCGTGGTCAGACCGATGACATTATGGTTGGCGTCCACCACGGCACCAGCCGTGTTGAAGCGCGTCGCCGCCGTCAGGTCGATTGTATAATTATAGTCGGTCAGGAACTGATCACGCTGATTATAGTTGGCGTCGACATAGACATCCAACTCATCCGTCACCTGATATTGCAGCGTCACCATGGCGGTGACGCGTTCATCATCACGATGCCAGAGACCGTAACGCGGAATGCGCGGCGACAGGTCGTTCCACTGCGACAGGCAGTTATTGCGGTTGGTCGAGTTGGTGATGCTGCCGCACGAAGCCTTGGTCGCGTAGGTTTCATAACCGGCAACGGTGCGGGTCTTGTCCGGCGAATTGTCGAAATCGGCCAGCGACACCCATTCGGTGTTTCGCAGGAAATCACCGCGCGTCTGCACCTTGTCATAGGTGGCGTTGATCAGCACGCCGAACCGATCATCCAGGAACTTGTCGCCATAGGTAACATTGCCGCGCGGCGTCACCTTGTCCATCAGGTCCAGATACTGGCCGGCGATGGAGGTGGAGAACAAGGTCTTCTTCAGTTCCAGCGGCCGGCGCGTCTGTACCGACACGGTACCGCCGACACCACCTTCGGTCATGTCGGCCGTGAAGCCCTTGAAGACGTCGATCGACTTGATCAGTTCGGACGCCATGTCGCGCAGATCCGCCCCGCGCCCGCCGGTGCCGGCACTGCCCAACACTGAAACGCCATTGATTTCAACGCGGTTCAGATCCGGTTCGACACCACGGATGGAGACGGATTCACCCTCACCGAAGGAGCGGCTCAACTGCACACCGGTGATGCGCTGCAGCGCCTCACCCACATTCTTGTCGGGGAAGGAGGCGACGTCTTCCGCCACCAGACTGTCCACCACCGTATTCGCGCGCTTCTTGCGTTCAATCGCAGACTGAAGGCTGGCGCGGGTGCCAACGACGATGATCTCTTCCAGCTCAACAGCCTCGCCCTGCTGGGCGACCTGCGCGGCTTCCTGCGCCAAAGCTGCCTGTCCCATGCCCGCAAGGGCCAGACCAACCGCCGCGCACGACAACAACTTACCGGGCCGCGCCGCGCGACCGTTACGGTATGACATCCGATCCTCCCACACCTTCACAGATGGCATCCTTCACCGGGTCGTTCACCGACCGGGCCAGACGCTTTTTCGCCATGTGATTTCCCGCGCACAGGCCGTGCCGGGACGTCCCCAACTTGCTTGTTATTTTTGGCCCGGGTGGCGGTGCCCCCTTGCCTGCGACATAGAGTATATTGCCACTATATGGCAATCAACGGCATATTTTGGGATTTCGCAGAAAAATTACAGCAATCGACTCACGTGTTGCAAAATTGCAAAAGAAAACCCGTCACGGCGAAAAACACCATAACGGGCTCAAAGTCTAGGGAGAAGTAAAAGCACGATATTGAGACACTCATATAGCATATCTTTACTCTGACATGCCCCATAAATGCTCACGAATTCAGCAACGATACCGATATATCAACATCAATATCGTCACTGAATGAGATTGCCGCGGGCCACGCCGCAACGACGAAAATACCCGACACGCATTCTGTTGGTTGAACCACCATCGGGCATCAATGCACCCCACCACCCGCATCACGCCATAATGCGATGAGCGACAGTGAGGATTGACAACGGTGGCACAGCCACACATGCGCCCCCAGCCCGATGATCACTTCATCAAGAATTCCAGAGCCCCACCCTCTCCCTGTGTCAGCGCCTTCTTCATTCTTGTACCCACTTTGGATAGGCGTGACAGAAAAGGCAAGAGGTTTTTTCACATCACAATATGATGTATCAAAATATGGGACATACCGCTGTGAAAATGAATCCAGCACTCTCCTGATCCCGCAGCATCGCTCCTGCTTCTTGGGAAGAAATCTCATATTGTGCAATTGGTGTCCATATTATATTACTAACCAGCCCAGCCCCTGTAAGAAGGGTTGGGCTGGTTTAAGAAAATGGCTGCAATGCGCCGGGGGAGGTAGGGAGTGACCGCGGGAGATCAACGCTGATTTTCCGCCGATATCACCCCTGAACTGCCCTTTCCATTCATCCAATCAAGACCGTAACGGCGTGGCAGCGCCGGCGGGGAGGAAACCGGTTTGCCGTGGTACCGCTCTGGCCGCAAGGCCGCACCAAGGCAGACAATAACGAAAAACCAAGGAGTGGGTCCATGTCCAGCACCGCTTTCCGCATGAAGCTGAAACCCGGTTATGTCGAGGAATATAAGCGCCGCCATGATGCGCTGTGGCCCGACTTGGCCGAGGCCCTGCGTGAAGCGGGCATTTATGATTATTCCATCTTCCTGGACGAAGAGAGCCTGTCCCTGTTCGCGGTGCTGAAGCTGAAGCCGGGCTTCGAAGCACAGCGTGCGGCGCTGCCGCAGCAGCCGGTGATGCGCCGCTGGTGGGATTACATGGCCGACATCATGGATGTGAACCCGGACAATTCCCCCGTTGAGGTGCCGCTGGTGCCGATGTTCCACTTCGCCTGAGAGGTGCCATCCGCATGATCAAGCACACCCGCACCCGCAAGCTGGCCCTGACGCTTGCCCTGGCCACGCTGCCTTTCCTGCTGCCCGCCGCCCCCGTGGTGGCCAAGGACAGCCCCACCTATACGCTGACCAGCTTCACCAATGGCAATGCGGCGGCGATGAATGTCTATCGCGCCGATGATGCCCTGAATTTCAAGCCGGTAAATGAACTGGCCTATCAGCCGCCTGCGGGATTGATCCGCGACCCGTCCATCATGCGGCACAGCGACGGCAACTATTACGTCGTCTACACCACCAACTGGACCGGGGACGAGATCGGCTTTGCCCGCAGCAGCGATCTGACCAACTGGACCTTCCTGGGCAACCAGAAGATCGCTGTGCCCGGCATCACCAATGCCTGGGCACCGGAATGGTTCCGCGATGAGGATGGCAGCGTGCATCTGGTGCTGTCGGTTTCCAGCAACGGCACGCAGGGGCTGTTCAAGCCCTGGTTTCTGACGGCACAGGATGCCGGGCTGACGCAATGGTCGGCCCCGAAACTGCTGAGCGGGCTGGGCCCGAACTATATTGATGCCTTCATCATCAAGCAGGATCGCCGCTACTACGCCTTTGCCAAGAACGAGACGACGAAGTTCATCGAACTGGCAACGGCGGCCAGCCTGGAAGGGCCCTGGGTGGTGATCAAATCCGGCGATTGGGCCGGCTGGGGTCGCCATGTCGAAGGGCCGGCCCTGGTGAAGCGCCCCGATGGCGGCTGGCGCATCTATTTCGACCAGTATATGGACAAGCGTTACTGGTATAGCGACAGCATCAACGGGTTTGACACCTGGTCGCCCAAGGTGGAACTGCCCGGCCTGTCCGGGAATGTGCGCCATTTCACCGTGCTGAAGGAAGGTGGTGTGGATAAGGCAGCCAGGCAGGCCATCCCCGCCCCCGGTCCGCAGCGCGTGACATACGACAAGTATTCGCTGAAGGTCGATGGCAACCGCATCTTCTCCTGGGGTGGGGAGATGCATCCGTTCCGCCTGCCCAGCCCGGACCTGTGGCGGGACGTGTTCCAGAAGATGAAGGCCAGCGGCTATAACACGGTCGCCATTTACTTTGACTGGGGCTACCACTCCCCCAAGCAGGGCGTTTACGACTTTACCGGCATCCGCGATATGGACCGGATGCTGACCATGGCGCAGGAAGCGGGGCTCTATGTCGTGGCCCGGCCCGGCCCCTATATGAATGCGGAGGTGACGCGCGGCGGCTTCCCTTCCTGGCTGGTCAACCAGCAGGCCAAGGCCCGCACCGACCACCCGGAATATCTGGCCGCGGCCGATGAATGGCTGACCCAGATCAACGCCATCCTGGCCAAGCACCAGATCAATAATGGTGGCAGCCTCATTCTCTACCAGATCGAGAATGAACTGGATATGACCAGCCCGTCGCACCAGCGCTACATGCAGCACCTGTATGAAAAAGTGCGGGCTGACGGTATTACCGTGCCGATCTTCCACAATGACAAGGGCCGCAACGGTTATTGGGTGCCCAAGGGCAGCAATGTGCCGGGCACGGTGGAAGGGCCGAATGAGCTTTACGCCTTCGATGGCTATCCGGGCGGCTCGTGCAATGTCGACGGCACCACCGGCAATCCCACCATGGCCCCTGATTGGGGCCTCTATGGGCCGGGTGGGGCCAAGGGGGGCGCCTCGGCTTCCCCCAACACGCCCGGCTTTGCGGCGGAATTTGGCGGCGGCTGGTTCGATTACTGGGGCAGCAACGACACCTATCCCTGCACGGCGCAACGGACGGGATCAGCCTATCAGCGGGTCTTCTATGGCAGCAACATTGCCAATGGCCTGACGATCCAGAGCTTCTACATGACCTTCGGCGGCACCAGTTGGGGCTGGCTGCCGGCCCCGGTGGTGTTTACGTCATACGATTACGGCTCGGCCATCGACGAGACGCGGGGCCTGCGCGAAAAGGCGCAGACCATGAAGCTGATGGGCCATTTCCTGAACACGGTCAAAGATTTGACCCAGATGGAAAAGGCAGACGGCCTGCAGCCCTCGTCAGACAAGATCAAGCTCTATCATAATGTGAACCCCAGCACCGGCACCCGGCTGCTGGTGGCCATGCATAACCCGCCCAACGCCCAGACGGATGATGTGTTCACCTTCAAGGCCAAGCTGCCCGATGGTGACTATGCGATCCCGCAGGCGGGCACGCTGCGCATCAATGGCTATGACGCCAAACTGTGGCTGGCCGGCTATAATCTGGAACGCCAGCGGCTGGTCTATTCCACGTCCGAACTGTTCACCCACCTGCACCAGGGGGAGGGCGACCTTGCCCTGTTCTATGGCCGCAAGGGGGAGGATGGGGAAACCGTGCTGCGCTATGCCAGCGCGCCGACCGTCACCGTGCTGGATGGAAAGGTGGAAAGCAGCTTCGATGCCGCCAAGGGCGACCTGCGGCTGAACTATCTGCATGATGGCTTGGCGCGGGTGCGGATTTCCGGCGGTGGCCGTCCGGACATGCTGCTGCTGCTGGCCGATGTGCCGACGGCGCAGACATTCTGGCGGCAGGAAACCGCCGCCGGCGTGCTGTTGCAGCGTGGGCCGGCGCTGGTGCGCGCCGCCAAGCTGGATGGCCGCACGCTGGACCTGACCGGCGACACCAGTGCTGACAGCGCGCTGGAAGTCTGGGCACCGGCTGGCGTTTCCCGTGTGCGCTGGAATGGCGACAGCCTGTCGATGGAACCGGGTGTCGGCGGCAGCCTGATCGCCAAGGCACCCCTGAAGGGGCCGGATGCCATCAGCCTGCCGGACCTGACCAAGTCCGACTGGCGCTTCCAGCCCGGTTCCCCGGAAGCGGCGAAGGATTTTGACGACAGCACCTGGCAGAAGGTCCGTTCCGGCCGAACTGCCAGCTTCGTCAAGCCGCCCCCCGGCCAGCCGCTGCTGAACATGGATGATTACGGCTTCCATCATGGCGATGTCTGGTATCGCGGGCGCTATACCAGCGATGGCAGCGTGACCAGGCTGGACCTGCATTACGGGGCCGGCGGGGCCGGCATGATGCAGGTCTGGCTGGACGGCCAATATCTGGGGCAGAATGTGCTGCCCACCGGCCTTGCCCGCCCGCCGGGCCAGGGGGTGGCCAGCTTCGATATCCCCGAAGCCCTGCGCGGGCCGGGGGAACGGGTGCTGTCCGTCATGGTGCGCAACAATTCCCACCATTGGGATCTGGAAGCGGACGATCAGCACAAGGAAGCGCGCGGCCTGATCGCCGCCTCCCTGACCAACCCGACCGCCAAGAGCTTCCTGCTGCCCATCACCTGGAAAATCCAGGGCAATCTGGGGGGCGAGGATATTCAGGACACGGTGCGCGGGCCGATGAATAATGGCGGCCTGTATGGCGAACGCGCCGGCTGGTACCTGCCCGGTTTCGATGACCGGTCCTGGCAGAAGGTGAGCGTTCCCGCCGCGAATACGCCCGCCGGTACAAGCTGGTACCGGACAGAGTTCACGCTGGACGCACCCAAGGGACATGATGTGTCGCTGGGCCTGTCGATCGGGGATACCGCGACGGTGCGGTCGGCCGGGAATTACCGGGCGCTGATCTTCGTCAATGGCTGGAACATGGGCCAGTTCATCGCCAATGTCGGCCCGCAGCGTACCTTCGTCATCCCGAGCGGAATTTTGAACCCCAACGGCAAGAACACGCTGGCGCTGGCCGTGACCAGCGATGGCCAGCCGGGCGACGCGCTGGAAGCCGTCCGTCTGGTGAATATGCGCACCGCGCGCAGCCCGCTGAAGGTGGAAATGGTGAAGTCCCCCGCCTTCAAGGAGGTGATGCGGTGACGGTAAAATTAGAGCGTCAATGTTTTCCCCCAAAAGGCCCTCGGGCCTTGCCAACCCAAACAACAGCACCCAAGCCTCTCTTCAAGGATAGAGACCCATGCCCAACCTCGCCCATGGCATCCAGGCGGCGGATGTCACCAAGACCATCGATCTGCTGATCAGCAATCTGGTCGATATCAAGGACCAGACCGGGGAATTCCTGCTGCGCCTGGATGATGGCCGCGTTATCGACACCAAGGGCTGGAACGATTGGGAATGGACCCACGGCATCGGCCTCTATGGCATGTGGAAATATTACGAGCAGACCAACAATGCCCGTGCCTTCCAGATCATGCAGGACTGGTTCCGTGACCGGTTCGCCGCCGGCACGCCGACCAAGAATATCAACACCGTCAGCCCGTTCCTGACGCTGGCCTATCTCTATGAAAAGACCGGCGACCAGTCCTACATCCCCTATCTGGACACCTGGGCCGAATGGGTGATGGATGGGCTGCCGAAGACGGAGGAAGGCGGCTTCCAGCACATCGTCTTCAACAGCGAGAACCCGCAGCAATTGTGGGACGATACGCTGATGATGAGCGTGCTGCCGCTGGCCAAGATCGGCCTGCTGCTGGGCCGCCCGGAATATGTGGAAGAGGCCAAGCGCCAGTTCCTCATCCATATCAAGTATCTGTTCGATACCAAGACCGGCCTGTGGTTCCATGGCTGGACCTTTGACGGTCGGCACAATTTCGCCAACGCGCTGTGGGCGCGTGGCAATTGCTGGGTGACCATCGCCATCCCGGAATTCATTGAGCTGCTGGACCTGAAGAAGGGCGACCCGCTGCGCACCTTCCTGATCGACACGCTGGAAAATCAGGTCAAGGCGCTGGCCAAGTACCAGTCCGAGGAAGGCCGCTGGCACACGCTGATCGACGATCCGTCCTCGTATCTGGAAAGCTCGGCCGCTGCCGGTTTTGCCTATGGCATCATGAAGGCGGTGCGCAAGCGCTATATCTCCGCTGAATATGAGCCGATGGCCATCAAGGCGGTGAAGGCCGTGCTGGCCAAGATCGCGCCGGATGGAGAATTGCAGGACGTGTCCTTCGGCACCGCCCTGGGTTCCGATCTGCAGTACTACCGCGACGTCAAGCTGACCTCCATGCCCTATGGCCAGTCGCTGGCCATCCTGTGCCTGACGGAGCTGATGCGCCGGTTTATTTGAGGGGGGTGGGGATGGGGCTGAAAATGCCCTATCCCCACCGTCATCCCGGCGAAGGCCGGGATCCAGTGTCCCAAGCACATTGCTCTACGAACCTGGACCCCGGCCTTCGCCGGGGTGACGGTAGGGGTAGGGCCAAATCCATAAAAACCCCAGGAAACGCCCATGACCGCACGGCCTGTCAAACCGATCAACTACCTCGCCTATGGTGCCAATGACATCCTGGGTGCGGGGTCGATGGCCGTGATCAGCGGCTGGATCCTGTATTTCTACACCACCTTTTGCGGGCTCTCGGCCACGCAGGCGGCGGCGATCTTCGCCATTGCCCGCCTGCTGGATGCCATTGTCAGCCCCGTGGTCGGGCACCTGTCCGATAATTTCTACCGTACCGCCTTGGGGCGCCGTTTCGGGCGTCGCCGCTTCTTCCTGCTGATCGCCATTCCGCTGGTGCCCAGCTTTGCCCTGATGTGGGTGGGGGGGCAGAGCTTCTGGTATTATCTGGCAACCTATGTGTTGTTTGAGACGATCTATGCCGTCGTCCTGATCCCCTATGAAACCTTGGCCGCTGAAATGACCAAGGATTACAAGATCAAGGCCAAGCTGGCCGGCATCCGCATCCTGTGTGCGCAAAGCTCCGCCATTGCCGCCGGCTTCCTGCCCGCGGCCATTATCGGCTGGGTCGGCGGCAAGGACAGCGCCGACACCTTCTTCATCATGGGCGTCATCTTCGCCGTGACCTTTGCCATCGTGCTGTCCTTCACCTGGGCCTTCACCTTTGAACGGTCCGTGGCTGAGGTGGAACAGATGAAGGCCGGTGAACCGGTGCAGAGCCTGGGGGACAGTTTCAAGACGCTGTATGCTAACCTGTTCTCCACCTTGAAAATCCGCGCCTTCCGGCTGCATCTGGGCATGTATCTGGGTGGCTATATCAGCCAGGACGTGTTCAACGCCGTCTTCACCTATTTCATCGTTTTCGCCATGGGCAGCTCGGTCGCCGTGGCTTCCTCCATGCTGGGCAGCATGTATATCGTGCAGCTTTTCGCGGTGGCCCTGTTCATCCAGCTCTGCCTGCGCTTCCACCCTGCGCCCTCTTACCGGGTGGCGGTATGCTTCTATATTCTGGGTGTGGTGGGCTTCCTGCTGCTGGATGCGGTGAAGCCGGAGAATCTGGCGCTGTGGCTGTTCGTGCCGGTGGCCCTGTCGGGCATGGGCCGGGGCGGGCTGAATTACATCCCCTGGAACACCTATAATTACATGGCCGATGTGGATGAGGTGGTGACCGGCAAGCGCCGCGAAGGCATCTTCGCCGGGGTGATGACCTTCATCCGCAAGGCCACCCAGGCCGCCGCCGTGATGGGCGTGGGCCTGATCCTGGAGGCCGGCGGCTTCCTGCCCAAGGCACCGGTGCAGAGCGATGCGGCCATCAACACCATCCTGCTGGTGATGGGCATCGGCACTATTGTTGTGCTGTGCTGTGGCTTCCTGGTTTCCCTGCGCTTCAAGCTGGACGGCCCGCGCCATGCCATCCTGATGGAGGAAATCGCCCGCTTCAAGCAAGGCCGGATGGAGACGACACCGGACCGCAAGGCCATCCTGGAAGACCTGACCGGCTGGCGTTACGAGACGTTGTGGGGGCGGGGGCGATGAGGATCATCTGAACGACAAAGTAACGTGAAGGATTGTCTTAATCGCTTGTCGCCCTCTCTCTCGTCACCCCGGCGAAGGCCGGGGTCCAGAATCACAGGCGCATCGCTCTACGAATCTGGATCCCGGCCTTCGCCGGGATGACGGTGGAGCAGAGTCAGTAAGAGCGTCGCGGAAAAATCTCGCGGAGGAACCCATGACCAGCCTGCCGATCATCGATCCCCACATGCATCTGTGGGATTTCACCCGTCAGCATTATTCCTGGCTGATGGATGATCCGCTGCCGCCCAATGCGGCGGGTGACGTGGCCCCCATCGCCAAGCCCTATGGGTTGTCCGACTATCTGGCTGACACCAGCGGGTTCGATGTGCGCGGTGTGGTGCATGTGGAGGCGGGGGCCAGCACCGCCCATTCGCTGGCGGAAACCCAATGGCTGCAGGGCGTGGCGGATGAGGGGCGGTTGCCCATGGGGCTGGTGGCCTTTGCCGCACTGAATGACCCGCAGGTGGAAAAGCTGCTGGCCGCCCATGCGGAACACGGCGCCGTGCGCGGCATCCGCCACATCATCAATTTCCACAGCGATCCGGCCAAAACCTATTCCGCGCGCGATGTGATCGGCGATGCGGATTGGCAGGCGGGTTATGCCCTGCTGGCCAAATATGGCCTGTCGTTTGACCTGCAGATCTATCCCAGCCAGATGGAACTGGCGGCCCAACTGGCGGCCCGGCACCCGGATATTCCGGTGATGCTGAACCATGCCGGGATGCCAACCGACCGGGATGATGATGGCTTGGCCCTGTGGCGGCGCGGGCTGGCCCTGCTGGCGGCCCAGCCCAATGTGTCGATCAAAATCTCCGGGCTGGCCATGATCGACCGGCAATGGACCATCGACAGCCTGCGCCCCTTCGTGCTGCACGCCATTGAGGCGTTCGGGACCGACCGGGCCATGTTCGCCAGCAATTTCCCCGTCGATAAGCTCTATGGCAGCTTCGACACCCATTACGCCGCCTATGATGCCATCACGGCGGATTTCACCGCGGCGGAGCGCCGGGCCCTGTTCGCCGGCAATGCCAATCGTCTCTATCGTCTGGGGATCGCCGGCCTATGAGGGGGCGGCTGCTGGCCATGGTCGCTATCGGCCTGCTCTCCACCCTGCCGGCACAGGCGCGGGAGCGCTGGGATTTCCGCTTCAGCCCCGCCGCCCAGGCCCCGGCCGAGGCGGTGGCGGTGTCCAGCGGCGATCTTTATGACCCGGCCCGGGGCTTTGGGTTTGAACCCGCCTATCAGCCGGAAGCGGGCAAACCCTTCCTGTTCTCCGTCAAGGTGCCGGAGGGCAATTACCGGATCACCGTCACGCTGGGCGATGCCGGGGCGGCGGGTGATACCACCGTGAAGGCGGAAAGCCGGCGGCTGATGCTGGCCGATGTGGCGACGGCGAAGGGCCGGTTTGAGACGCGCCGCTTCATCGTCAATGTGCGGGACACCGCCCTGCCGCCCCCGCCACCCAATGCCCCCGGCGGTCATGCGGTGCGCATCAATGACCGGGAGCAGGGCAAGTTCCATTGGGATGACAAGCTGACCCTGGAATTTGACGGCGCGGCCCCGAAACTGGCCGCCCTTTCCATCGAACGGGCGGATGTGCCGACCCTCTATCTGGCCGGTGACAGCACCGTCACCGACCAGCCGGCGGAACCCGGCGCCAGTTGGGGCCAGATGCTGACGGCGTTCCTGACGCCGGATGTGGCGGTCGCCAACCATGCTGAATCCGGGGAGACGCTGAAAAGCTTCATCACCGGGCTGCGGCTGGACAAGCTGTTGAGCCGGATGAAGCCGGGCGATTATCTGTTCATCCAGTTCGGCCATAATGACAGCAAACAGGGCTGGCCGCAGACCTATGCCGACCCGGCCACAACATATCCCGCCTATCTGCGGGTTTTCATTGCGGAGGCACGGCGGCGCGGGGCGACACCGGTGCTGGTCACCTCCATGCATCGCCGGACCTTTGATGGCAAGGGCCAGATCACCAACAGCCATGGCGATTATCCCGACGCGGTGCGCCGGGTGGCGGCGGAAGAACAGGTAACGCTGATCGACCTGACCGCCATGAGCAAGGTTCTGTACGAGGCGTTGGGGCCGGAAATCGCCCCCCGCGCCTTTGCCGCCGATGGCAAGGACGCCACCCACCATAATAATTACGGCGCCTGGCTGCTGGCGCGCTGCGTGGTGGAAGGCATCCGGGCGTCCGCCCTGCCGCTGAAGGATCATATCAGGGCGGATGTGGGCCGTTTCGACCCCGCCCATCCGCCTTTGCCCGATGCGGTGCGGATCGCAGAGAGCCCGATGCGGTCGGATGTGACGCCGCGGGGGAATTGAGGGTGTCACCTTGCCCGGCGTCATTCCGGCGAAAGTACATGACGTTGCGACAGGGCCAATGAAGTGACTTTCCCCGCTTTTACCGTCACCCCGGCGCAGGCCGGGGTCCAGAATGCCAAGCGCCTCGCTCTTCGAAACTGGACCCCGGCCTGCGCCGGGGTGACGGACTTAGCAGAACGAAAAAAGCTCATTCGAGGAAACACCATCATGCAACGCCGCACCCTGTTGACCGCCGCTGCTGCCACCGCCCTGCTGGCGGCCAGTCTGCCCGGCACCAGCCCTGCCGCCGACGTGAAGGGCGAAACCCTGTCGCTCTGGCCCGGTGACAAGCCGCCCGGCGGCGACAAGGTAACGGTGAAACAGTCAGAGGTGGCGCGGTCGGACGATCCGCGTTTCCGCGACGTGGCGATCCTGAATGTCACCCAGCCCAACCTCACCCTGTTCCGCCCGGCCAAGCCCAATGGGGCCGCCATGCTGATCATTCCCGGCGGTGGCTATCAGCGCGTGGTGGTGGGCAAGGAAGGGTACGACATTGCCCAATGGCTGGCGGGTGAGGGGGTGACGGTGTTCGTCCTGCTCTATCGCCTGCCGGCCGATGGCTGGGCAGCCGGGCCGGATGCGCCCTTGCAGGATGCACAACGTGCCATCCGGCTGATCCGGGCCGGGGCCAAGGGCTGGGGCATTGATCCCGCCCGCATCGGGGTGATGGGCTTTTCTGCCGGCGGGCATCTGGCCGCCATGGCGGCCACCCGGTTTGACAAGGTGACGTACCAGCCGGTGGATGCGGCTGATCAGGTCTCGGCCCGCCCGGATATCGCAGCCCTGGGCTATCCGGTCATTTCCATGGTCCCCGGTATCGCCCATGCCGGTTCAGCCAAACAGATGCTGGGCGAAAACCCGGCGGCGGACCGGATCGCTGAATTCTCCGCCGATCAGGGCGTGCCGGCCAATGCCCCGCCCAGCTTCATCACGGCGGCGGCCGATGATGCGGCCGTCCCGGTGGAAAACTCCCTGCTGATCTATGCCGCCCTGCGCAAGGCGGGGGCGAAGGTGGCGATGCATCTGTTTGAAACCGGCGGCCACGGCTTTGGCCTGCGCAGCCCCAAGGCTGCCCCCGTGGCCGCCTGGCCGGCGCTGTTCATCGAATGGGGGCGCAGCCATGGGTTTGTTTAAGGGGATGCGTTATCGCAAAAACAACCGTCACCCCGGCGAAGGCCGGGGTCCAGAATCACAGGCGTATCGCTCTACTAAACTGGATCCCGGCCTTCGCCGGGATGACGGCAAGAAATGCAGAATGATCGTCTTCGTGCTGACGGCGCTCTTACTCCTCCCTACCCCCAGCCTCGCCGCCGATACCGCCCCCAAACCGCTGTTCCGTGACCCCATCTTTGACGGGGCGGCCGACGCCTCCATCATCTATGACCGCCAAGCCGGTGACTGGGTAATGTTCTACACCAACCGCCGCGCCACGCTGCCCGACACCCAGGGGGTGGCGTGGGTGCATGGCACGGCCATTGGCATGGCGCGGTCCAAGGATGGCGGCAATACATGGACCTATCAGGGCACCGCCGATATCCGCTATGGCACCGGTCAGCCCGTCACCTTCTGGGCGCCGAATGTGGAGCGGATCGGCGACACCTATCATATGTGGCTGACCATCGTGCCCGGCATCTTCAAGGACTGGAACGCCCCGCGCGAAATCATCCACCTGACCAGCAAAGACCTGAAGCGCTGGGACTTTGCCGACAAGCTCAATCTTGGTTCCGACCGGGTGATTGATGCCGCCGTTCATCCGCTGCCCGGGGGTGGCTGGCGGCTCTGGTACAAGGATGAACGCGACGGCAGCAGCACCCATTATGCCGACAGCCACGACCTGAAAAGCTGGACCCAAGGCGGCATCGCGGTGAAACAGCGCGGCGAAGGCCCGCAGATCATTGAATGGAAGGGCTGTTACTGGCTGATCCTGGATGCCTGGTCGGGGTTGGGCGTCTATCGCTCCACAGACCTGACCAACTGGGAACACCAGCCCTATAATTTGCTGGAACAGCCCGGCACGGCCCTGACCGACCGGGCCAAGGGTGGCCACCCGGATGTGCTGGTCAGCGGCGATCGGGCATATCTCTACTATTTCGTGCAGCAGGAAGGAGAGCCGGAAGCGGCTACAGACCCGACCTGGAAACGCCGTTCCGTCATCCAGGTGGTGGAGCTGAAAGAAAAAGACGGCTGGCTGACCGCTGATCGGGAGGCCGCCACCGCCGTGAAACTGGTCCCCCCGCCATGAGCCCGCTGTTCGATATCCGGCATTTCGGTGCCGTGGGCGATGGCGTGGCGCTGGACAGCCCCGCCATCAACCGCGCCATTGCGGCGGCCGTGGCCGCCGGTGGCGGTACGGTCTGGCTGCCGGCGGGGCGCTGGCTGTCCTTTTCCATCCGGCTTTACAGCCGCGTGGCGCTCTATCTGGATGCCGGGGCCGTGCTGCTGGCGGCGGACCCGGCCCGCCATGGTGGTGCCTATGACCTGCCGGAGCCCAACCCGCATGATCTCTATCAGGATTTCGGCCATTCCCATTGGCAGAACAGCCTGATCTGGGGCGATGGGGTCACGGATATCGCCATTACCGGCCCCGGCCTGATCGATGGGGCCGGACTGACCTCCAAGGGACCGGGGGCGAAATGGGCCAAGCGCAAAGGCTATTTCCCGGAAAGCATGGCGGGGATGAGTGCGGCTGAACTGGCCGCCGAAGACCCGGATGAAGCGTTGATGCGGGGCCTTGGCAACAAGGCGATTGCCCTGAAGAATTGCCGCAACATCACTTTGCGGGATTTCAGCATCTTCAAGGGTGGGCATTTCGCCATCCTGGCCACCGGCACTGACAATCTGACCATCGATAATCTGCGCATCGACACTGACCGCGATGGCATTGATCTGGATGCCGTGCGCCATGTCCGCGTCAGCAATTGCCAGATCAACACGCCCAACGATGATGCGCTGGTGCTGAAAAGCTCCGGCGCCTTGGGCGTGGCGCGGGCGACGGAGCATGTCGCCATCAGCAATTGCCATGTCAGCGGCTTTGACCTGGGCACCCTGCTGGATGGCACATACGGGCGCACGCAGCAGCTTTCCCCCGATCGGGACCGGGTGACGGGGCGGATCAAGCTGGGCACGGAAAGCCATGGCGGCTTCCGCAACATCGTCATTTCCAACTGCACGATCGAACGCTCGCGCGGGCTGGCGCTGGAAACGGTGGATGGTGGCGTGCTGGAGGATGTGTCCATCAGCAATATCACCATGCGGGAGGTGACGACGGCGGCCCTGTTCCTGCGTATCGGTGCCCGGCTGCGTGCCCCGGAGGGGACGAAGCCCGGCCCGATGCGCCGCATCCGCTTCGCCCATATCACCGCCCATGATGTCGATCCGCGCTATGCGTCCATCATCGCCGGCCTGCCGGAACAGCCGATTGAGGATGTGACGTTGCAGGATATCCGCATCAGCTATGCCGGCGGGCTGGATGCGGTGACCGACCCGGTGCCGGAAAAGCCCGATGCCTATCCGGAACCCAGCATGTTCGGCACCCTGCCTTGCTATGGGCTTTATGTCCGCCACGCGCGGGGCCTGCACCTGCGCGATATCCACCTCTCCACGCTCTCCCCCGATGGCCGCCCGGCGGTCTGGCTGGAGGATGTGGATGGGGTACGGATCGACAATCTGCAAACCAGAAACGCCATGCCCACCCCCCGGCTGGTCTGCCGGGATGTGCGCGGGCTGACGGATGATGAGGGAGAAACACCATGAAAAAGCGGACGCATTGGCTGGCCGCCCTGGCCCTGCTGGTCAGCACCGCCGTGACCGCCGCTGAGCCGCCGCGCGAATGGGTGGACCCGGATACCGGTCACCGCGTCGTGCGCCTGTCCAGCGAGCCGGGCAGCCGCAGCCTTTATTTCCACCAGAATGCCTATACGCCCGATGGCAAGCGCATGGTGGTCAGCTCCGCCACCACCATTTCCATCATCGATCTCGACACGCGCAAACAGACCGAACTGGTGAAGGGGGAGCATCTGGCGGTTTTGTTCGTCGGCCCCAAGACGGGCCGCGTCTATTACGCCAATGATGATGTGAAGCAGGGCGGCCCCTATGATTTGTTCTGGATCGACAGCAAAGGCGGCAAGCCCACCAAGATCGCGCATGTGAAAAGCGGGCGGATCGAGTCCATCAATGCCGATGAAACCCTGCTGCTGGGCACCTGGGCGGAACGGGATTTTGCGCTGCAGCCGGGCGCGCCCAAGCAGAACACCACCAAGTTCGACGATCATTACGCCGCCACCGGCCCGGACGGCAAACCGCTGAGCTTCGCCGATGCCAAGGAGGTACGGCTGAATGACCGGCTGGAAGCCCGCATCCCGATGGAGATTTTCACCCTGAACATCCAGACGGGGGAGCGCAAGGTGGTTCACGCCGCCAAGGACTGGCTGAACCATGTTCAGTTTTCCCCCTCCGATCCTACCCTGCTGATGTTCTGCCATGAAGGGCCGTGGCACAAGGTGGACCGGATCTGGCTGATCCGCACCGATGGCACGGGCCTGACCAAGGTGCACAATCGCAGCATGAACATGGAAATCGCCGGTCACGAATTCTTCAGCCATGACGGCAAGATGATCTGGTACGACCTGCAAACCCCGCGCGGGGAGGATTTCTGGCTGGCCGGCTATGAGATCGCCACGGGCAAGCGCACCTGGTACCACCTGACCCGCGATGAATGGTCGGTGCATTATAATGTCAGCCGCGACGGCACCCTGTTTGCCGGCGATGGCGGCGATGCGGAGATGGTGGCCAAGGCCAAGGACGGGAAGTGGATTTACCTGTTTCGGCCGGAAAGCATCCCCGATGTGGCCGGCATCAGCGCGCCGGATGCCGCCAACCTGATCCGCCCCGGCGTGCTGCGGGCGGAAAAGCTGGTGAACATGAAGGACCATGATTACCGGATGGAGCCCAACATCACCTTCACGCCCGACGGTAAATGGGTCGTGTTCCGCGCCAATATGCACGGGGATGTTTACACCTACGCCGTGGAACTGGCGAAGGCTGCAGGACGATAGGCGATGGTGCGGCGGCGATGGGGAGATATTCTACACCAACAGCCGCGCCATCACCTGATCCATCGGGGTTATACAAACCCGCCTAAAGGTTGGCTTTAGGCGGGTTGGAGGCCGGCGGTCGCCGGCCCGGCACCGCGTGGTGTGCCAAGCCAGGCGCCAATGCCGGCATGTGAGCGCTCAATACGCCGTTCATACCGGGCCAAGCGGAACGCGCGTTATATCAGATGTAACCCGCGTTGAAAATTCTATTGCCATCAGGAAAGCGGCCTAAAGTCTACGGCCGCCGCATTATCGACAAGTATGCTTGCCTCCGAGAAATAATGATACGTTGTTCCTGTCCCATTATTTACACCCTTTATACGAATGAATACATCATTTCCACTTATAGTGCACGGCATAATGGAAACACCGAACGGTGAATTTACTCTATTCACTTCCGTGACGACTGGGCCTCCATCTTCCCTTCTAAGAGAGAATATTGCATATCCGCCCCCGCATGGCGCACCCTGTGGATTATGACAGGCGACCTTGACTTCGATCAGGGCTCCATATCTCGTGGCTAACATCGAAACTTTGTAAGCACTGACTTCCGCGTTTTCGGAGACTGTACCTGTCGATGAACGATTTGTTGTAATCTGGACTCTAGGAAAAGACACCACCTTGCGCACGTTAATTATATTATTTGGGTTTCGTATATCAGGATCGCCAGATGTGTTATCCATTATATTAATATCGTTATCTGTACAATTTGCCTCGACTAGTATTGATTTTGCTGCCATGCCCAGAGAGTTTGGCTCAACCCCAAATCCATATATGCTGTTTCTGGTGGAGTGATGATTTGATCCGACCGTTCTATCCAGCAACTTCACTCCAATGAACCCGCTACCCCCCCGATTTACAAATCCACCAAATATAGAGCAACCATAAGCTCCCCTGAATACGTATGAACTACTAATAATATTATCAAAAACTAGATTAATAAACGTGTGAGCATTGGATAATTCTGTAATTAAAACCCCAATATCCACCTCCACTACCGAAATGTTTTCTACCGTCCCAAAGTAATTAGCTATATCACCCCTTGATACTTGACCACTAGGTATGTAGATAGCAATATTACCAGAAGATTTCACGCCCTTCAGATGACAGTTTGAGAACCGCCATCTCTCGGAGCTAAATGTAACTCCAGTTGTTGACGGATGACCAAGTTGTACTATTCCTGTTGGATGGCTATTTTCTGTCTCAATAAACCCACCTTCAAATGAACTATTCTTACCAGCTAAACATAAAATTGCATCTGTGTTTTTTGCTTCTTTTACCCTAATAAGCTTTGCGCCATTCGACATCTGAATGGATTTATTCTCGGGGATGATTAATTTTCCATCTATTCGATATAGACCGTTTGGTATTACTACTGAAATTGGCACTTAAAAAGCTGTCGCATCAATAGCATTTTGGATAAAAGCTGTCGCATCGGTAGCACCATCATTATAGGCAGTATATTTCCAGTTGGTGGTAAGGTTATAGCTCGTCATGTCTCTCACCATCTTTCCTAAGATCGGGTCTGGACCTTAATTCAGGTAACTGCGCACACGATCAACCGCGCCGTCGAAACCAGAACGAACCGGGCTCCGCTGCGGGATATTGCTTCAGCATCGGGCAAGCAGCCGCCAGGGTGTCGTAGTGCGTGTGCTTCAACCAATTGACAGCCGCCACGACTTCAAATTCAGAGTTATAGGCCAGAAATGCCTCAAGTAAATATTGCTCATTCCACATGAATCTGTTTCCAAGAACCCATTCTTCTGGGTAATCGCGGGGAGTAAATATATCATGAACATGGATCATGACCCCTGGATTAATCATTCCCATCAATTTGCTATACTCAAACAGGACGTCGCCCTGCGGCCTTATCACATGAGATGAGTCAATAAATAAGATATCATTCCTATTTAAATTAATAAATACGTCATCCATACATTCTTCAACTTTTTTTCTAATAATCTCAATCCCCAACCCATCCAGAAAGGGCGCCTCAAATGGCTCTATACAGACATGACGACAAGAATACTGTGGGTCTTCCTTCTTGTTACGGGCAATCGCCGCCTCAATAACAAGGCTTGAAAAGCCACATCCAATTTCCGTTATATTCCTTGGCTTGAAGTGACGCACCATACTGTACAACACTTCAGCGTCACCATATTCGAAAAAATTATTCTGATAGTAATATCCACCATCTGATTTCGTTAATGGAAACTCCTTAAGCTCGTCCGAAAATGAAAACTGCCTCACTAAATTTAATTGATAGCCCTCATTTAAATTAAGACCGTTAATATTCCGCACGTTCCTTAAACTATATTTAATGTCCTTTCTTGTCACAACTGGCTCATAATAATGATGAGGGACAAAACTCACCTTTTGTCGATCTAACACCCATCGCGCCATTGGCGCTGATGCCTTGGCACGAGCGACGAAGGTGAGCACGGGCGACGAAGGTGAGCACGGGCGACGAAAGCGCCAGCCATGCGGCGCTAAATGCATCCAAAACCAAGAGGCAAGCCATCCTCATGAGACCAATACGCATTTAGATCTAATCTCCTCTACTCACTAATCGACAAATTTAGTTACAATTATCTTGATGTTTTGTCAACGTGCTTTACTCATGTAATAAGCTAGACATTAGCATTATACCACTTTTTTCCATACGCCCCCGCCATGCGCATCATGATGCGAGTGTTCGCCATCATCGGCTTTCTGTCCGCGCTGCGGATGGACGGAACAGTGGCTATGGTCATGCATCTTTCCAACCGCCCCCCCCGACGTTGCCTGACAGCATCGTTCAGGAACTGTCCCTGGAGCGACCGCTGGAGGAAGCTATGAAGGACCATGATTACCGGATGGAGCCCAACATCACCTTCACGCCCGACGGTAAATGGGTCGTGTTCCGCGCCAATATGCAGGGCGAGGTCTATACCTATGCCGTGGAAGTGGCGAAGGCTGCAGGGCGGTAGAGATATCCACCCGCACGGAAAAGGCCGCCCCCGGCAGTCACGGGGGCGGCACAGAAAGCAAGGGCCTTGGACCTGCTTGAAAAGCGGGAGGTGCCGCCGGCCATCAGGCCGCCGCACCCCCCATCAGCGCCATCGGAAAATCCTTGGCGGAAGCGGCCGTCAATTCACGCTCCTCATCAAGCGGAGCCTCGAACTTGTAACCACGGCCGTAAACAGTCTCGATATATTTGTCACCGCCCGTCGCTTCAGCGATCTTCTTGCGCAGTTTGCAAATATAAACGTCGATCACCTTGTCCAGCGGATCGGAGCCGGACAAAGTATAGACCGATTCGTAAATCTTCTCCTTGGAAACCACACGGCCGACATTCAGCGCCAGCACACTGAAAATGGCGTGTTCGCGGTGGGAAAGGCGGAGGCGCTGGCCATCGACGCAGGGGTCACGCCCATCCAGATAGACGGTCAGACGCCCCACCGTCAGTTCCGGCGAGCTGTGCCCATGGGTGCGGCGGCGCACGGCGTGCAGCCGGGCCTCGATCTCCTGCGGATTGATCGGCTTCACCAGCACATCATCAGCCCCCGCCCGCAGATGCTGGATGGTGGAATTGACACACCGATGGTCCAGCAGGCTGACGATGATGGCCTGCCCCACGGCCGCCCGCAGCCGGGCGATGAAACCGTCAGCGCCACCAATACCCCCCACCAGGATCGCATCATGGTTTTCCATGGTGCCATCGCGTTCAGCCAGCAGGCTTTCAGCCTCTGCCTGGGTCTGATGTTCGCAGCGGACCCCAACCCGCCCGACAGCCCGAGAGATAGCTCCCGCGATGGTTCGATCGTTCTCGATCAACAAGACGCGCATTACCCCACTCCTGCTTTCAAGTCCAAGCCCAAGGGAAGACTCAGTAGATTCTATTCGAGGAAAATTTATTATGATTTTTGTAGCGTTTTTGATTTGCTCTACTCTCAGGAACTCACCTGAAAGAGCAATGACTACCCACAAGGTCGTAGTCAAGCCGGGAATCAAAAATGTCTTAAAGCACCATTAACGCGAAGCTGACCTGAAAACCCGCTTTAACCCTGCCGGCCTATGGTTGGCGTCTGATCGCAAATTTGCAGGGGAAGGCCATGGCTGAACGCCATCACGTCCGCCGTATCATGGCCATGGCGGCCTGTCTGTTGGCGCTGACCCTGCCCATGGCGGCGTCGGCCCAGATGCGCATCAAGGATCTGGTGGAGGTGGAAGGGGTCCGCGGCAACCAGTTGCTGGGCTATGGCCTGGTGGTGGGGCTGAACGGCACCGGCGACCGGTTGCAAAACTCCCCCTTCACACAGCAAAGTCTGGAAGGGATGCTGGAACGGCTGGGCGTGAATATCACGGGATTGAATGTGAAGACGCGCAATGTCGCCGCCGTCATGGTGACCGCGACATTGCCGCCCTTCCCCCGCCAAGGCTCGCGGCTGGATGTGTCGATCTCCACCATGGGCGACGCCAAAAGCCTGTCGGGCGGCAACCTGATTGCCACACCGCTGATGGGGGCCGATGGCAAGATCTATGCGGTGGCGCAGGGGCCGGTGGCCACGGCGGGCTATGCGGTGGAAGGGGCGGCGGCCAGCGTCACCAAGGGGGTGCCAACCTCTGGCCGCATCGCCAATGGCGCCATCGTGGAGCGGGAGGTGGATTTCGATCTGGATAGCCTCAGCCGGGTGCGGCTGACCTTGCGCAATCCTGATTTCTCCACCGCCAACCGCATCGCGGCCGCAGTCAACCAGACGCTGGGCGGTGGCACCGCGCGGTCCACCGATCCGTCCACCGTGGATATCACCGTGCCTGCCACTTACGAAGGGAATGTCGCCGGCCTGATGACCCGCATCGAAACCCTGCCCATCAAGCCCGATCAGGTGGCCCGCGTGGTGATCGATGAACAGTCGGGCACCATCGTGATGGGCGAGAATGTGCGGATCAGCACAGTGGCCATCGCCCAGGGCAACCTGACGGTACGGGTGGAGGAAACGCCGCAGGTTTCCCAGCCGGCACCCTTTGCCACCCAGGGCCAGACCACCGTGGTACCGCGCACCCAGATCCAGGTGGATGAAGGCCAGGGCCAGCGGGTGAATGTGCTGGAAGGTGGGGCGTCCTTGCGTGATCTGGTCAATGGTCTCAACAAGCTGGGCGCCACGCCGCGCGACATCATCACCATGTTGCAGGCCATCAAGGCGGCGGGCGCCCTTCATGCCGAACTGGAGGTGATGTGATGCTGGATGCCGTAACCGCCACCGTCCTGCCGCCGCCCAGCCCGCCAGTCCCCCCGACCGGGGCGGCGGGGGCCGACAAGGTGGACAGCGTTGCCCGCGAATTCGAGGCGATGATGTTGAATCAAGCCCTGCAATCCATGTTCGAAGGCGTATCCACCGAGGGCGCCTTCGGCGGCGGTTATGCCGAAGAGGTCTATCGCGGGATGATGCTGGACGCCGTGGCCCGCTCCATCGCTGACGGCGGCGGGCTGGGCATCGCCCCCCAGGTGGCGGCCCAGATCGACGCCTATAATAAAGCCAAGGAGTCCTGAGCCATGCGCGCTGAGGAAATGTCGCCCGATCTGCGCCTGCATCTGCTGGAGGCGCTGGAGCTGCTGTCCCAGGTGCTGGAGGAGGAGACGGAGAAGGTTTCCCAAAGCCAGACCGATGGGCTGGACCTCTATCTGGCGGCCAAGCGCCAGTTGTTCGAACGGCTGGGCCTGCTGCTGCGGCAGGCCCACCGGCCGGCATTGGCGGCGGCCACGTCAGCGGATACGGATGGGGACGATGAAGCGGCGGACGATCCGGCCCCGCCGGCGGCGCTGCGTGCGGCGGGTGACCGGCTGCGTGAAGCCATCGCCGCCAACCTGCGCACCCTGACGGCGGCGCAGGAGGCGGTGGCGGCGATCACGGGTCACATGGCCCGCATCGCCGCCCGCCAGCAGGCCGATGGTGTCTATGGCCGGCGCGGGGATGAGCCGCGCCGCGCCATCCCCGGCTATGGACGGGTGGAACACCAATTGTGATACCAAGTTGCGATGAGCAGAACGCATCGCAACTTGGTACGGCGGCGACCGCCGCCGCGCGGCTCGTGCCGCGTGAAGCCAAGCCGTTGGCATGTTGGCGCCGGCGTTTGAGGGCCGTGATCAGGACCGATAGGTTCTGATCACGGCAACTGAGTATAATCTATCACCCCTTCGCCCGATAGGCATCCGGCCCCAACTGGGCCGCCACCGCTTCCAGCCGATCGCCCACCAGGGCCAGGTTCTGGAAGGCGGCAAGGCCCCATTGGGCGGTGTTGTTGGTGGTCATGGCCGGGTTTTCGTCCACCGGATGCAGCACGGCCGCCCCATCGATATGGGTCAGCGTCATGCCCAGCCCGTAACCGGCCCTGGCATGGGCGATCAGGAATTCCTGCCAGGCCCGGTCTGCCAGCTTCTGGTCACCCAGATGGTGCGCGGCATAGGCGGTCAGGCGGGAATGCGATTCAGTCAGGCCGCGCCCTTTTACATCCTTGCCCAGCAGGGTATGCAACTCCGCCGCCGGGGCGTTGTAGAAGGCGCAATATTCCAGCCAAGCCTTGCGATATTCCGGCGCATCCACCAGGGTCAGCAGCTCTGAGTTGATCTCCACCGCGCCGAACACGGCGTTCAGGTGCGAGACACCGATCTGATCGCCGGGGTCTTTAAAGGCGCCGGTCACCAGATCGAATGGCGCTTCCCCGGTGAACCAGCCGCGCTTCATCCGGCCGATGGCGTTCATGCCGGCCAGGATGCGGTCGCGCCAGCGCTTGTCGCCCGTGCGTTCCCATTCCACCAGCCACATGGCCAGGAAGGAACCCCAAGTCGTGCCGAATCCGACCATTACTTCGGTCGGCGGCGGCTTGCCCAGCTTGCGGCTGATATCCACGCGGGTCAGCGTTTCCTCCGACCCCAGCAGGCTGCGCATCAGGTCGCCCACCCGTTCATCCCCGCCGCTGAGGAAATAGTAAATCCGGCGGTAGGCGGCGTTGGAGATGCGGGGCTGTTTGGAACTGTCGGCCCAATGCTGCACCCCGTGCCTTGTGCCGAAGCCGCGATAGGGGCCGAGATGGCAAACATCCACTTCGCCGGTATGGCGGGTCATGGCCTCTGCCAGGCGGAACACGTCACCCCGCCCGGTGCGCAGGAAACTGTACCAGAGCCAGAGATCGGGCGAGAGTTCGGAATTGGCCCAGGCATAGCCGCCAATATCATAGCGCCATTCATGCCGGTCGGTATCGTAGGTGTGCATCACGTCGCCGTAATGCCAGAACCCGTACCAGCGCCGCTGTTCCACCTGCCGCTGATACAGGTCCAGCAGGAAATCGGCCTGATCCTCGATCAGTTTGCGGGTAGACGTGGAGCGGTCCACCAGCGCCCAGTCACCGAATACCGGCACGGCGTGCAGCCGTTCCGGCGGGCACATCAGTTGCGGGCGCTCCCGCACGGCACCCGCCATCCGCACCAGCTTTTCCCGCGCCGGGGTGGCCGGCAGGGACCAGAAATGCAGTTCGCTGGTGCGGGCGATGCCATAGGGGCGGCCCCAGCCTTCCTCATAATCCTCATAGGTGATTTCCAGCGCTTCGCGTTCGGTCGGGTGGTCCTTCATGCCCAGACCGTCGTGATAGAAGCGCAGATCCATGGCCGGCGCGTCAGGCGACCAGAGCCAGACCGTCACCTCCGCCAGATCGCCATTGGCCCCCCGGATATCCAGGCGGGACGGGTGGCTTTCCCAGAAATGCGACAGGGCGAAGGCGGCCCCGCCGCCTGTACCCCCGCCAACATAGCCCAGGCCGGCGGCCCGCTGGCCCGATTGCGCATTGATCCAGCCATGGCCCGGCTTGGTGCGCTTGGTGATGGCAAAACCATCGGCATTGGGCTGGGACAGGGTGAAATCACCCCAGGTGGGGATCAGCTCCAGCCGCTTGGAGACGGTTTCCGCCATGCCGGACAGGGCGGGGACGGGCTGGCCTGCAATCTGGGCGGCGCGATAATCCTTGCCGGGATCGCGGCGCAGGCCCGTCAACGGGCGCACCGCCTCCCCCCACAATCCGCCATCCAGCCCGGCGAAGCGGATATGTCGGTCATGCGGGGCATCGGCCAGCGGCACGGCGGCGCGCAGGCCCAGACCGCGGATGAAATCCTTGTTCTCATCCCCATCGAAGATGAAGCTGTGCATCACCCGCACGGATTCCGCACCAGCCTGAAAATAAAGCCGCACGGTGAAGGGCAGCCAGTCGCGCGCACCATCGGTGCCGGTGCCGCGATGGCTGCCTTCCAGCTTCACCACGGCGCGGACGGGGCCGGATTGTTCCACCGTCACCTTGCCGATGGCGCTGGTGAAATTGCGCTGGGTCAGGCTGCCGGTGTCGGACAGGTCCGGCTGATCCTGCGATATCGCCACCAGATGCAGGCCGCGCAGCACCTCCCGCCCGTCCACGCTGGCGCTGGCGATCAGTTGGCTGCCCTGTTTGGGCACCACCCATTGCCGGGAACCGATGCTGATGGTGATGGCATCGGCCTTTTCCACCAGCTTCACCGGGCTGTCCGGGGCGGCAGGCTTGCCAGCCTGCAATTCGTAGGTTTCAGCCGGGGTTTCCCCGGCGGGAATGCTATGGGCTGACCATTTCAGCGACCCGTCCGGCCAGGTGGCCAGCGGCCAGCTTTGCACCGGCACGTCCCGGCCGCTGGCATCGCGCAGGCGGAAAGTCTGGCTGGGCTTATGGGCGCCCTGGGGCCAGGGCACGCCCCAGCTTTGGCCCAGATGCAGCGACGGGGCCTTGCCGTCGATCCAGCGCAGGCGGGTGTCCGGCGCCTTCTCCCTCGGTGCGGCCACAGCGCTGCCGGCCGTGCTGGCCAATGTCAGGGCTGCCGTAGCCGTGGCACCAATGGCGCTGGCGCGCATGAAATCCCGCCGATTGGGCGTGCTGAAAGGCATTCCGCTTCCTCCCGTTTCCTGCTGCCGTGCCACCACCTTGAGGCCGGTGGTTTGTTTCATATTGTGGTGTGATGTTTTCTATATTGGAATTTAATTGTCAGATCAATCGGCATATAGTGCCCCAAAATCAGCCCAGGGAGTGGATATGAGAATGCTTGCCCCCGCCAGCCGCGCGGTGATGCTGTGCATGGGATTGGCGACCGCCGCCGTGGCGCTGGCCGCCCCGGCGGTTCAGGCGGCCGCCCCCCGCCAGATGGAAAAGCTGGATCGCGGCATGGTGGCCGTGCCGTCCCAGGGCGGGGTGCTGGTGGGCTGGCGCCTGCTGGGCACCGACCCGGCCGATCTGGCCTTCAACCTCTACCGCGACGGGCGTAAGCTGAATGCCAAGCCGCTGACCGGTCCCACCAGCTTTCTGGACAAGGGGGCCGATGGCGGCGGTACCTACACGCTGCGCCCGGTGCAGGGTGGGGCGGAACAGGCGGTGGCCGGTACGGCATCGGTGTGGCGGCAGGGTTATCTGACCATACCCCTGCAACAGCCGCCGGGCGGCACCACCCCGACGGGGGAGGCCTATAGCTACAACGCCAATGATGCCAGCGTCGGCGACCTGGATGGCGATGGGCAATATGAGATTGTGCTGAAATGGGATCCCAGCAATTCCAAGGATAATGCCTTCAGCGGCTATACCGGGCCGGTGATCCTGGATGCCTATCGCCTGGACGGCACCCGGCTATGGCGGATCGATATGGGCCGCAATATCCGCGCCGGTGCCCATTATACCCAATTCCTGGTCTATGATTTCGATGGCGACGGCCGGGCGGAGCTGGTGGCCCGCACCAGTGACGGCACGGTGGATGGCACCGGACAGGTGATCGGTGATGCCAATGCTGATTGGCGCGGCCATGCCGGTGATGTGCCCCAGGCCGACCGCACAGGCGCGGAAACCAAGGCCGATGGCAGCAAGGTGGCCCGGCTGGAAGGCCGTATCCTGAAAGGCCCGGAATATCTGACCGTGTTTGACGGGCGGACCGGCAAGGCGTTGGCCAGCCAGCCCTATCTGCCGGGCCGCGACGATGAGACCGACGCCCCCACGCCGGAACGCATGACGCAGGTATGGGGCGATGGCTATGCCAACCGGTCCGACCGGTTCCTGGCCGGTGTGGCCTATCTGGATGGGGAACGGCCCAGCATCATCATGGCGCGCGGCTATTACGCGCGCAGCACGCTGGCCGCCTGGGATTGGCGTGACGGCAAGCTGACCCAGCGCTGGTTCTTTGACAGTTCCGCCCCCGGCAACCAGGATTATGCCGGCCAGGGCAACCATCAGCTTGCCGTTGCCGATGTGGATGGCGATGGCAAGGATGAGATCATCTATGGCTCCATGGCCATCGATGATAATGGCAAGGGCCTGTGGTCGGCCAAGCTGTACCATGGCGACACGCTGCATGTCGGCGATCTGGACCCGCTGCATCCCGGCCTGGAACGGTTCGGCGTGCATGAAAGCCCTGGCCGCAATGGCGGCATCGGTGCCGCCATGCTGGATGCCGCCACCGGCAAGCTGCTGTGGAGCACGCCGACGGAAAAGGATACCGGGCGCGGCGTGGCCTTTGATATCGATCCGCGCTCACCGGGGGCGGAGGCCTGGGCCAGCAATTCCCCGGCGCTCTACAGCGCGCAGGGCTCCCTGATCGCCCCCAAACATCCCCGTCAGGTGAATTTCGGCATCTGGTGGGATGGCGACCTGCTGCGCGAATTGCTGGATAAGGAGGAGATCGCCAAATGGGACTGGGAGAAGGGGGAAACCATCACCCTGCTGGCGCCCGAGGGCGTGGCCTCCAACAATGGCACCAAGGCCAATCCCACGCTATCCGCCGATATTCTGGGCGACTGGCGGGAAGAGGTGATCTGGCGCACCAAGGATAACAGCGCCCTGCGGATTTACACCACGCCCTGGCCCACCGATTACCGCTTCGTCACCCTGATGCATGATCCCGTTTATCGGCTGGGGGTGGCCTGGCAGAATGTCGCCTATAACCAGCCGCCCCATACCAGCTTCTTCTTAGGCCACGGCATGGCGCCGCCGCCGACCCCGAATATCCGCACACCGTAAGAGAGGGCCGAACAGGTGATGTTCGCAGGCGCTGGTCCGGATGGCCAGCGCCTGCGATGCATGATGATCAGAGATAATTCATCAAGGACAGTTTGCCCAAACTGGCCGTGACGGAGAAAGTCGCCTCCAACTGGGTTTTCAGCACCGTCAACCGCAGGGAAGATTCATAAGGGTCCGCCTCTTCCAGCTTGACGATCTGGTTATTCACCAGCCCTTTCTGAACCCGCAGATTCTCCTGTGTCTTCGCCACGGTCTGCTCGTTCAGGCCCAACAGGCTCTGGGTCTGGGTCAGCTTTTCCAACCCGGAATTGATCAGCTTCATGGCCCGCCCGGCCAGTTGCTGATAGGCCTCGTCCGGCACATCCTCGGCCCGGACGGTGGACAGCATGTAAAGGCCCTGCATCATGTCGCGCACGCTCTGATCGCCGGCCGTGGCGTTGTAGGTGATGGTGACACTGCCTTCCACCCGGCCCACCACGGGCGTGGTGGAGCCATTGAAGAATGTGTTGGCGTAATTGCCCGCCGCCGGAACACGGGTGTCATTGAACAGGGCGCCGATGCCGTTGGGCCCGTCGATCAGCGCATCCACCTGGGCCGCATTGGTCAAGGCGGCGGCGCCGCCGAAACCCGCAACCACCTGCGCCACGGCCGCATTGGGTGACAGGCCGGAAGCGCCGGCCGTATCCGGCTGCTGCAGGGGTTGCTGGTCGAACCGGGTGCCGGCGAACAGAAACCGGCCGGACTGGCTGCTGTTCAGCATGTTGGTGATGGTTTTCACCGCATCGGCCGCCGCCCCCTTGATGGTGGCATTGCTGGTCTGCGACTGGCTGCCCGATGCCGCCAAGGCCAGATCGCGCACGCTTTCCGCCGCCTTGCGCGCCTGGGTCAAGGCTTCCTGCATGGTGGACAGACGCGCGGCCTGACCCGTCATGTTGATATCGAACTGCTGAATCTCGTCGATGGTGTTGCGCAGGCTGATCAGGGTGGCGGTGCGGCTGCCATTCTCCCCTGCCACATCCAGCTTGCTGCCCGATGCCTGTTCCTGCTGCAGCTTCATCATCTCGGCCTGCATCTGCGCCACATTGTTGCGCGTATGGCGGGCCATGGAGAGGGTGGAAACGCGGATCATGGTCATGGGTCAGATCTCCAGCAGCTTGTCCAACATGCGGCTGGCGGCCTGCATGATCTGGGCATTGGCGGCGAAGCTGCGTTCCAGCAGCATCAAATCCTGCAACTCCTCCTCAATATTCACGCCTTCGGCCGCCTCCCGGCTGGCCTTCACCGTTTCCAGCTTCACATTCAGCGCGGTGGCGCTGTTCTGCGCGGCAGCACGGGCGGTGTGCTGCTGGCTGATGGCGGCATTGGCGTAGTTCTTGATGGTATTGCTGGTGGTCAGCCCAGCGGCGGCGGAAAAGCTGGTGCGGGTGCTGAAGGTACCGATGAAGGCGGCCACCTGCTTGGTATTGCCGACATCGCCACCGCTGGCATGAAGCCCCGTCACCACGCGGGAGGGGTCGCCCCCGGCCGACAGCAACACCCGGTCATTCACCCGGATGCGGGCGGCCGTGCCCAGCACCGGGCCGGCCGCCCGATCATGGGGCTGGCCATTATCGGTGAACAGGCCGGTTGCACTGCTACCGGTTGCCGTGACGGAGGCATCGGCCGACTGGAACAGGCTGGCCAGCACACTGGCGACCTCATCGACCTGGCGCTGTGCCTCCGGCATGGCCTCGTCACGGGCAGCGAACAGGCCGGCGATGCGACCGCCGGCAATGCGCTGCGGCGAGCCGCCACCGGGGGCTATATCCACCCCTTCCACCTTCAGGCCGGAAAGGCTGCCCGGATATGTCGCCTCCGCCCCGATGACGGCGGTGGAGGTGAATTCCAGGGTGCGGGCCCGCTCATCCAGCAAGGTGACGCCACTGCTGGTCATCACCACCATTTCATTCCCGGCACGGGTGAAATACTGGATATCGATCAGGGAAGCCATCTGGTCCAGCAGCCGGTCGCGCTGGTCCTCCATCTCGCTGGTATCCTGCCCGGCCCCGGTGCGCACGGCGATCTGGCGGTTCAGATCCTCCATCTGCTTCAGGGCGGTATTGACCTGATTGACGGCATCATTGATGCCGGCATCGGCCTGCTGGCGCACATCGGCAATGGTGTCGCTGGCGCTGTTCAGGCCATTGGCCAGGGTGACGGCGGCATCCACCACGGCGCGCTGCTGGGCCGCACTGTCGGGCAATTCCTCCAGCCCCACCAGCGCCTGTTCCAGCCCGGACAGTTTGCTGCTGATGCTGCGCGCATCAGCCGGCTGGCCGATGCTGTTGGTATAAAGCGTCAGCATATCCGCCTTGGCGGCCTGGGCCTGATAGGCGGATGATTGCACCCGCGTTTCCCGCACCAGGGACGCGTTGAGCTGTCGCTCCACGCTGGCCACCGTCACGCCCCGCCCTTCGCCGGCGATGCTGAGCGAGGTCAGCACCGCCTGCTTGCGCGTATAGCCTTCGGTGCTGGCATTGGCGATGTTGCGGGCGATGACGGCGGATCGGGACTGGTTCGCCTGCATCCCGCTGAGCGCGCTTTGCAAGGCCAGACTGATGGTCATGATAACGGGCTCCCTTTATCGCGATACAGGCATCACCGCATCAACATGCTGATCTGTTCCAGCATCTCGTCGGCCGTCTGGATGATCTTGGCGCAGGAGGAATAGGCCCGCTGCGTTTCGATGATGCTGGTCAGTTCCTTGGCGATATCGACATTGGAGGATTCCAGCGCCCCGCCGCTGATGGTGCCGGTCGAACCTGACCCGGAATCCCACAGATAGACATCACCCGATTCACGGCTGATCTTGTAGGCATTGCCCGCCACCCGGCTCAACCCGTCGGGATTGATGACGGTGGCCAGCGGCAACTGATAGACCGACTGACGCAAGCCGTTGCCATAGATGGCGGTAACCACACCATCCTTGCCCACCTGCACCCGGTCCAGCGAGGCATAGGAGGCACCATCCTTGGTGATCTTGCTGGGGACATACTGGTCACCCCACTGGGTCAAGCCGCCGGTGCGGCCGATATCGCCCATCTTGATGGCGATCGGCTGCCCCCCCACCGACAGGGAAATGGTGCCGCCCGCCACCGTCACCCCGGCTGAGCCGCTGGTCATGCTGGAGAGGGTGCCGGCGGGCAAGGTGCTGCCGATGCCGTTGGAGAAGGTCATATTGACGGTGCCGATGCTGGCGCCGGCATTGTCCTTGATGTTCAGCCGCCACTGATTGGCCACCGTGGAGGGCTGCCATTCCAGGGTGAGCTGCTTGGTGAAGCCCAGCGGCGTGAAATAGTCGATGGAAGTGGAAAACGAACTGCCGGCCGGGGTCTGGCCGGTAGCGCTGGCCGGCAAGTTGGCCGCGAATTCAATACTGGATGTGGCCTGCGCCATGCCGGTGATTTCTGCCAGATTCACCGTCTGCAGGGAGGTGAAGCTGGTCCGCGACGGCTCCCCGCCAGAGACCTTGCCATTGCTGTCCAGCGGCCAGCCCTGCAGGTAATAGCCGGCGGCATTCACCAGATTGCCCTGCTCATCCACCCGGAAGGAACCGGAACGGGTCAGCAGCTTCTCGGCGCTCTTGGTCACGTCACCGCCGGCACTGGTACCGACAACGAAGAAGCCGCTGCCGGAAATGGCCAGATCGGTGGAGGTGGACGTGTTCTGCACCGGCCCCTGGATGCTGGTTTCCGAGCGCACATCGGTCTGCAGACCGCCGGCCGAATAGGAACCGGGAATGGAACTGCTGGTCACCAGCGTGGAGAACTGCACATCCGAGCGCTTGTAGCCGATGGTGGAGGAGTTGGAGATATTATCGGAAATGGCGCCGAACTTGGTGCTCTGGGCGGCCAGACCGGACACACCGGAATTCATGGCGCTGTAGATGCTCATCTTTCTTCTCCAGTCTGCGTGGATGCGGTTGAAGCGATCTGCTTTGCGGATGGATGGCAGCGGGGCCGGCCAGGGCCGGATGCGTGCCACGGGGATTGCCCCCTTCAACCAGACTTCTGCCCGGAGTGGTGTTCATGGGTGCTATTGGGGTGTTGGCACCGCGCCGGGCTTCATGCCCATCGGCAACGGCACGCGGCGCAGCACGGTGATGCTGATACGACGGTTGCGGGGATCACCGGGATTGTCCGGGATCAGGTGCAGCGTGTCGGCCATCCCTTCCACCCGCGCCATGCGGGTGGAAGGGATGCCGCCGGCGAACAGGATGCGCCGGGCGGCATTGGCCCGGTCGGAAGACAATTCCCAATTGCCATAGCGCGCCGTGGTGGAAAAACCGCGACCATCGGTATGGCCGGAAACGGCAATACGGTTGGGGACGGGCACCAGGGCCGCCGCCACCACGCGCAACAGCGCATCCGCCCGGCCATTCATGCGGGTGGACCCCACCTCGAACATGGCGAAATGCGGCTGGTCGGTGATCTGGATGCGCAAGCCCTCCGGCGTCATTTCGAACAACAGATTGTCCGACAGGCCGGCCAGATCGCCGGCCGCCGCCATGGCGGTGCGGACCTCTGCCTCAATCCGCTGAAAGGCGGCCTGTTCGGCCGCCACCTTGGCCAGTTGTTCGCGCAGCAACGGGTCCATCGCCTCCCCTTCCGGGATGCTGCCGGCGGGGATTTCGCCCAGGGTCATGTCGCCGGTAGCACCGGCCAGACCGGGCTTGCGCACCTTCTCATCCCCCACCCCTTCCTCCACAATCTGCGGCGATGGGCCGGGGGGTGACAGGGCCGGCACGCGGGCGGCCGGAATGGTTTCCCAGGCGCTGGCGACCGAACTGGTGAGATTGCCCTTTTCCGCCACGCTGCGGCCGGAAAGCTGGCCGTCAGCGCCGGAATTGCTGTCCGAGACATTGATCGGGCTGAAATAATCGGCGATGCCCTCCCGCTGGGATTCGGTGGTGATATTCACCAGCCACATCATCATGAAGAAGGCCATCAGCATGGTGGCATAGTCGGCATAGGCGATCTTCCAGCCGCCATTATGCGCTTCATGTTCGCCATGCATATATTTGCGGCGGACCACAACATGGTGATTGGCGCCATTGGGGCGCTTGCCGGGGCCTGCCATGATCAGGCCGCCTTGCGCTCGCCACCCAGGCGCTGGGTGGCGTTGCTGGTCACTTCCTCCACCTCGTGGAAGGTGGGCTGTACCTCGCTATGCAGCATCTTGCGCGCATGTTCGATGGCCACGGCCGGGGCGGAGCCGCCAACATGGGCCACCAGCGCCGCCTTGATGCAGTGGAAATAGCGCAGCTCATCTTCCCGCATCCGGTTCAGGGCTGCGGCCAGCGGCCCGACCAGCCCATAGGAGAGCAGCACGCCCAGAAAGGTGCCCACCATGGCCCCGCCGATCAGCTTGCCCAGATATTCCGGCGGTTCGGAAATGGCGCCCATGGCCTTGATCATGCCCAGCACGGCCGCCACAATGCCCAGCGCCGGCATGGCCTCTGCCATGGTGTGCAGGGCGCGCGGTGCGCGGCCGAATTCCTTGGACATGGTGTGCAGTTCCTCGTCCATCAGCACTTCCAGTTCCATCGCCTTGTCGCCGCCCAGCGACATCAGGCGCAGATAATCGGTGATGAAGCGCAGCGCGCGCTTATGGTCCACCACCTTGGGAAATTGCTGGAACAGGGCGCTGTCCTGGGGATGTTCGATATCCTTTTCCAGCCCCAGCAGGCCCTTGGTGCGGGCCGTGCGCAGGATGGCGTAGAGCAGGGACAGCAGGTCGAGATAATCGGACCGCTTATGCCGCGTGCCCTTGAAAATGGCGATGACGGAACCGCCGGTATCCTTGATCACCTCCCACGGGTTGGCGATGACGAAGGCGCCGAAGGCGGCACCGCAGATGATAACGGCCTCGAACGGTTGCCACAGGACAGTCAGATGGCCGCCCAGGGCCATGAAGCCGCCCAGGACGGAAGCAAAGACGATGACAGCGCCGATCAGTAAGTTCATCCGAGAATCTCCGGGCTTCGGCCGCGGGGCCTGACTGTGCCCATCCTGCCCGCTTCGGGTTAAACCAGCTTTTCGATTGCGGGGGGTGGCGCTGTTTCCGGATCACCGGGAACGGCATCGGCGATTGCGGAACAGGCGTACCGGGTGCGGGGAGTGCCCGTCGGTAAGGTTTACGCTTTTTCAGCCATTTACCCGTCATTCCCGCGAAGGCGGGAATCCAAAACCCGCGCTGTTGTATGGATTCCCGCCTTCGCGGGAATGACGGTGGTGAATGGGTGAGGTTTCGAAAAGCGCCATAACGTTCCGCACAGACACTCAGCGCCGGACAATGCCGCCCAGCACCCGGGCATCCTCTACCAGGGCGCGCAGGTCGGCATCCCCGGCCTCTTCCCCCGGTACCGGTTTGGCCAGCGTGCTCAGCCCCGCCAGCCAGGGCCGGTTGCCCAGTTGCGCGCCATGGCGCTCCAGGGTGCGGCTGGCCAGATCGCGGTCACCGGACAGGATGCCGGACAGGGCCAGCTTGGTGGCCTCCTCCCCGTTCAGGCTGTCGCGCTTTTCCAGGGCCTGCAGGGTGCGGGCCACGTCGGCCCAGCGCTGTTGACGCCAAAGCGCACTGGCCCGCGCCCGCAGGCTGGCCGCATCGCCCTGATCGGCCACCTGTTCCAGCGCGCCATTCAGATCGCCGGTCAGCAACAGGGCCTGAGCGCGCAGCAAGGCGGCCTGCGGGGCCTGCTTGCCCAGCTTGTCGCCCAACTCGTCCAAGGTGGCCAGGGTGGCACCGGCATCGCCGCCGGCAAGCTGCAGCCGGGCCATATCCAGCCGGATCGGCAGTTTCTCTTCTGCCGGCACCAGGGCCAGCAAGGCTGACAATTCCTGCTCTGCCCCGGTGGTCATGCCGGCGTCGGCCAGATTGCCGGCATGGTGACGGCGTACCGCCCAACCGGCGGGGCCATCGGGGATCAGATCGCGGTTGCGTTCATAAAGCGCCACCCGCTCCGGCAGCGGCTGGCTGGCGAAATCCGGCCCGGTCAGCGCCAGCAGCAGCCGGCCCGCCAGATCATCATCGGCCACGCGTTCAGCCGGCGTGCGGTCGGGGAAGCGCAGCCGTAGCAGGCGCAGCCATTCCAGCCCCTCGGCCACGCGACCGGCCTCACCCACCAGCGTGGCCAGCCGGCGCAGCGCCTGCATCTCCACCTCTGCCCCCGGCCAGTCGCGGACGGCGCGTTTCAGCACCTGTTCCAGGCTGGCCGCATCGCTGGCGCCATTGCCCAGCCGCAGCTCCGTGGCGGCCATGGCCGCCAGGGCGGCATGGGGGCCGGGCAGGTCGGCCGCCTTGTCCCACTGGGTCAGCGCCAGGGCAGCGCGTTTATTGGCGGCGTGCAGCCGCCCGATCTCATAATAAAGCCGGGCCAGATCGGCCCCTTGCGGCCTGGTTGTCTCTACCGTGCGGGCGATTTCCCGCGCCATGCCATCCAGCCCGCGGCCCGTCGCCAGCGACAGCAGGTCCAGCCCCACGGGGCGGGCCAGATCGGCGGGCAGGGACGGCAGGGCACGGTTGGCCAGCGGCAGATAGTGCAGCGCATCGGCCATCTCCCCCCGCCGGCGCAGCAGGGTGGCGGCCCAGAGCGGACCATCGGCGGCGCGCAAGGCCGCCGGCGTCAATAGCCAGTCAGCCACCGGATCGCGCGGATCGGCCAGCACGGCAGCCACGGCCAGCAGGGGCTGTTCCTCCGCCGTCATCCCTTGCGGATTGATGGCGGCCCGCACCTCTGATGCCAGCCCCCAGGCCAGCAGGAAGCGCAGCATGTCCCGCCGCGCCGTGGGGGCAACGGCCTCCCCCGCCGCCTCAGCCTGGCGCAGCCGGTCGCGTTCGGCGCGGAAGGGCTGGCGGCGCCAAGCGGCCAGGTCCAGCAGCGGGCCTTCGGTGCCCCATTCGGTCTGGCTGGGACGCGGGGCCATCAGCGCCGCCGTCTTTTCCGCCGGATCGGGTGCCGGCGGTTTGGCGGCTTCCTTCAACCCTTCGGCAATGGCATTGCGGGCAAAGGCCGCATCACGGGCGGGGTGATGGGGGGCCAGCGGCTGGGGTGCTGCCGTGGCCGGCGCGCTTTCGGGCGTTGCCGCCGGTGCCGGCGCAGCGGCCGCTGCTTTTTTCTCCGCCTTCTCCGCCTTCTCTGCCTTCCCCGGCTTTTCCGCCTTGGCCTGCTGCTTTTCGGGTTTTTCCGGCGGGGTCGGCTTCTGTCCCGGCAGCAGGGGGGCGGCAATGGTCAGGATGCTATGATCGCCCTCGCGGCGGTAACCGATGCGGCTGCCGCATTCGGTCGCCACGGTCAGGGTGTGCGGGTCCAGCAGGCCCACCCCCTTGATATGACCCGCCCCACGCGCCACCGCGCCCAGCTCCATCTCCTCCTCCAACGCGAAGCCCAGCACCACATGGCATTGGCCGCGCTGGAAGCGGACGGGGCGGCGGTCGCCGCTGGCGATCAGCAATTCGGTACCGGCTACCGTCTCCCGCAATGCCACCGGCACCGCCGCCCATGCGACGGAGGCCAGCAGGGCGACCGCAGGCAGACAGGCCAGAAGGCAGGCGGTGCGTTTTTTCATCGGACAGGCCCCAAAGCCATCTTGAACGTGGCTTTAACCTAGCCGCTGCACATTAAAGCCCGTTCAAAACCGGGATGCGCCGAAGCAGCATATCCCGCACCGCCCATCCCGCCTGCCGGAGAAACCGGCCCGGCGGGCCCTTGCCGGAGGCTGGTCCGCCCGTGGAAAACGCGCTCTATGTCGCGCTGTCGCAACAGATGGCGCTGCGCCGGATGCTGGATGTGACGGCGAACAATATCGCCAACATGAACACCACGGCCTACCGCGCCGAACGCCCGGTCTTTGACGATTACGTCACCCGTGTCAGCCAGGGCGATCCCACCGCCTTTGTGGTGGATCGCGCCACCTATACCGACCTGCGCGAAGGCACGGTATCGGTGACCGGCAACCCGCTGGATATTGCCATCCGGGGCGATGCCTGGCTGCAGGTGGAAACGCCGGGCGGCGTCCGCTACACCCGCGACGGCCGCCTGCAGCGTTCGCAAGAGGGGATGCTGGTGACGGTGGATGGCCATAATGTGCTGGATGCCGATGGCAATACGGTGGAAGTGCCGGA
The DNA here is from genome assembly GCA_943370215.1 of Azospirillum sp. RU38E. GTDB lineage: Bacteria > Pseudomonadota > Alphaproteobacteria > Azospirillales > Azospirillaceae > Niveispirillum. Next base: position 158,159 of record CALRQC020000001.1, on the reverse strand, counting down.
AGATGTCGGCCCGATCAGCATCGGGGCCGACGGCACCCTCTCCTATATGGTCGGTGGCCAGGGGGAACAGATCCAGTCGGTGGAGCTGGGCCGCATCGGCCTGTTCACCCTGCCCAACCCGGCCGGGCTGCAGCGTGATGGCAATGGTCTGGTGAAGGCCGAAGGTGAGGCGTTGCCCGCCGTCGGCGCCAGCATCGTGCAGGGTGCGCTGGAAGGATCGAACGTGCAGCCGATCATGGAAATGGTCCGGCTGATCGATATCAACCGCGCCTATGCGCTGGCCAGCAATATGACCGACTCTGAAAACCGGCGGCAGAGCAACGCCATCGACAAGCTGGGCGGGGCGGCCACCTCCTGACCGGCCACCCCCGCCCCTTCCCATAAAGGATAGCGACCCATGCGCACGCTTGATATCGCCGCCAGCGGCATGATGGCCCAGCAGATGAATGTGGAGGTGATCTCCAACAACATCGCCAATATCAATACCGTCGGCTTCAAACGCTCCCGCGCCGAATTCCAGGATCTGATGTACCAGTCCCAATTGCGCGCCGGTTCCAGCGCCTCGGACCAGGGACAGATCGTGCCGGCCGGCATCCAGTTGGGGTTGGGGGTGAAGCCGGCCGCCGTGTCGCGCCTGCACAGCCAGGGCACGATGAGCCAGACGGAAAAGACCTATGATGTGGCGCTGGACGGGCGCGGTTTATTTCTGGTCACCCTGCCGTCGGGGGAGACCGCCTATACCCGCGCCGGCAATTTCCAGCTTTCTGCCGAAGGCAGCATCGTCACCATGGACGGCAATCAGGTGAGCCCCGGCATCACCGTGCCGGAAAACACCGAAAGCGTGACCATCAACAAGAATGGCGAAGTGCTGGCCTATATCAAGGGACAGAAGGAGCCGGAGAATGTCGGCCAGTTCGACATCGCCATGTTCGTCAACGAGGCGGGGCTGGAAGCCATCGGCAACAATCTCTACCTGGAAACCCCGGCGTCGGGCGTGCCGATCCTGGGCATTCCGGGCCAGCAGGGTTTCGCCAATATCCGCCAGGGCTATATCGAATCCTCCAACGTCAACATCGTCTCGGAAATCACCAACCTGATTTCGGCCCAGCGCGCCTATGAAATGAACAGCCGCACGGTGGAAGCCGGCGACCAGATGCTGACCACCCTGACCCAGATGCGTTGAGGAGGGGCCGGATGAAGCGCATCGCCCCCACCCTGCTGGCCCTTCTGCTGCTGTCGGCCCCCGTCGCCCCGGTGCTGGCCCAGCCCGCTACCGGCACCGAACAGGCCGACAGCGCCACCCGCCTGTTGCTGGCGGAAATCCAGGCCCGCTATGGCGAGGCGCTGGGGGAGGGGGAATTGCGCCTGCGTCTGAAAGACCCGGTGACCCGTCCCGTCAGCGGGGTGGAGCAGATGAATTTCGATCCCGCGACACGGCGTTTTGCAGCCATGCTGCGCAGCAAAGTGGGCGAACAGGAGGTGCGATTCCGCGTGGATGGGGAGGTCTGGACGGAAATCCAGGTGCCCGTCCCCACCCGCCGCATCAGCGCCGGTGAGGTCATCGCAGCGGGTGACCTCACCCTGATCCCCATGCGCAGCGATCAGGTGAGCGGACGCACCCTGACCAGCGCCCAATCCATGCTGGGGATGGAGGTCAAGCGCCTGCTGTCTCCCGGCCGGCCGGTGCAGGCCAGTTCGATCAGCCAGCCGGTGATCATCCAGCGCAACAAGCCGGTGACGGTGGAATTCCGCCAGGGCCCGCTTTTGGTGACGGCCCGTGGCCGCGCCCTGGCCGATGCCGGCCTGGGCGATCTGGTGCGGGTGCAGAATCTGGACAGCAACCGCACCGTCACCGCCACCGTCACCGGTCCCGGCACTGTCAGCGCAGGGGATTGAGGAGCAAGTCGATGCATGACGTGAAGACAAAGGCCGCTATCCTGCTGCTGGGCCCGCTGCTGCTGGCGGGATGTGCCGATCGGCTGGACCATCTGGGCAAGGCCCCCAGCATGACGCCGATCGAAAATCCAGGCCAACAGGCCGAAGCCACCGGCGTCAGTATGCCGATGCCGCAGCGCTCCACCCAATTACGGCAGCCTGCCTCCTTGTGGGAGGCGGATGCGCGCGGCTTCCTGCGTGACCTGCGCGCCACCAAGGTGGGCGATATCGTCACCGTGGTGGTGAACATGGCCGAACAGGCCAAGATCAGCAACCAGACCACCCGGTCGCGCGCCGGCAGCGAGAAGACCGGCGTGCCCAATTTCTTAGGGTTGGAAAGCAAGCTGAAATCGGTGCTACCCGACGCGGTGGACCCGCAAAATCTGGTGAACCTGAATTCCAGCGGCAGTTCCAGCGGCTCCGGTGCGGTGAACCGGCAGGAGAATATCTCCTTGAAGGTGGCGGCCGTCGTCACCTCTGTTCTGCCCAACGGCAATCTGGTGATCGCCGGGCGGCAGGAAATGCGGGTGAATTACGAATTGCGTGAGCTGCGCATCGCCGGCGTCATCCGCCCGCAGGACATCACCACCACCAACACCGTCAGTTACGAGAAGATCGCCGAGGCCCGCATGGCCTATGGCGGTCGCGGCCAACTGACCGACCTGCAGCAGCCGCGCATCGGCCAGCAGGTGCTGGACGCGGTGCTGCCGTTTTAGGGTCGTTTTACGGTTGTTGCGGCTTCCGAAGCCTGGCCCCTTCCGCACCGATATTCCCTGCAATTTACCACCGTCATTCCCGCGAAGGCGGGAATCCAAAACCCGCGCTGTCGTATGGATTCCCGCCTTCGCGGGAATGACGGTTAAAGGCTTATCGTCAACACCCCCCATCCACAGGCCAAACCATGCCCCTGCCAAAACTTGCCCTGCCCACCCTGGCCGGGCTCTCCCTGTTTGTTGCCGGTGCCGCCGGGGGTTACCTGACCGCCCCATCCGGGAAAGCACCGGCGCCGGTGACGGTCGCCGACGGCGACGCCAAACCGGCCATGGGCGATCTGGGCACGTTGATCGTGCCGATCTGGCAGCATGGCAAGGTGGTGGCCTTCCTGGCCACGGAACTACGCCTGGAACTGGCCCCCGGCAACAGCCCGGACACCATCCTGCCCCCCGTGCGCGACCGGCTGTTGAGCAGCCTTTATGAACAGGGGGCCAAGGGCCAACTGGCCCCCACCGGCATCCAACCCGCCCGTTTTAAGGCCGATCTGCTGCGGCTGGCGCAGGAGGTGGCGGGGCCCAAGGTCACCGGTGTAGAACTGGTGCGGCTGGTCCATCAGGAAAACCGCCGCGCCTGACCTTGGGTGATCCACCAACCCCGTTCAGGCTGGCCGCCAATCCGCCCAGGTCAGGTCCAGATCGATGCTGTTCTTCTGGGTCAGCGCATGTTCGCGGAACAGGAATTCCGCGCGCGCGCCATCGCGGCTGGCGATGGCGTCGACAATGGCATGATGCTGCTGGTGGGCATAAAACAGGATATTATACATGCCCTCCCCGCCGCGCTGCTGGAATGCCAGGCTGAGCGGGGAAACGAAGGGCACGATATTGCAGCGCTGGGCAAAGCTGACCAGCAGCGGCCGCCCCGCCCCTTCCAGAATCAGCCGGTGGAACCGGTCATTCATCACGCCATAGCGCGCCTCGTCCTCTTCCTCGATCATGCGCTTGGCGAAGATGGCGTCGCCCTGGGCCAGACAGGCGCGCAGGGCTGAGAGCAACAGTTCAGGCGCGCCCCGTTCGGCCAGGGTGCGGGCGGCCAGCCCCTCCATCACCGCGCGCAGTTCTATCGCCTCCACCGTTTCCTGCGCGGTGAAGGTGCGCACGGCATAGCCGCGCCGGCCCGACGCCACCAGCAGCCCTTCCTGGGCCAGGGCCGGCAGCGCCTGACGCACCGGCGTGCGCGACAGGTTGAGACGGTCGGCAATCTCGGTCTCCCGCACCCGCTCCCCCGGCGCCAGTTCCCCGCGCAGGATCATTTCCCGGATACGCAACACCACAGTGGCCAACTGCTTGGCCGAGGCGGCGGGGCCGGCCGGCACGGGCGGAACGGTCAGGCTGGTCATGCAACTACCCCGGAAAAACGCAAACCGCCGGCACTGACCGGCCGGCGGATGCTGAACGGTGGCATCATATCGCCCTTCACAAAACCCGGCAAACCGGAATCCGGGATCCACACTGGATCCAGAGCAGCATTTTTCAGCGATATGAACAGGACGTATTGACCTGTTTGGATCCAAAGCCATATAGTTCTGAGAAATAACAATATGCGCTTACGGGAGGCGATGGTGACGTCAGGTCTCAATGGCATCGGTATCTCGCCTGTGCTGGTGACGGGTTTTGCCAGGGGTTTCGGCAGCACCTGCCCCGGAGGTGCATCATGATGCTGGCCCCGGTAAGCAGCAGCGGCGGCCCCACGCCGAACTATCTGGAACAACGCTTGAAGATCAGGCACTTGCGCGCCATTGACGCCATCGACCGGCATGGCAGCCTGCTGGGTGCCGCCCGGTCGCTGCATGTCAGCCAGCCGTCCTTGACCCGCACCCTGCATGAGGTGGAAAGCCTGATAGGCGGGGAGCTGTTCACCCGCCATGCGCGCGGGGTGCAGGCGACGGCGATGGGATCCATGCTGTGCGAAACCGCGCGCGGCGTGCTGGGCCAGATTCGGCGGTTGCAGAATGATATGAGCCGGCTGGCCGATACGCGCAGCGCGTCGATCACCGTTGGTGCCCTGCCGGTGGCGGCGGCCGGCCTGCTGCCCGCCGTGCTGCGCGAATTGTGCGACCGGGCCCCGGACCTGAATGTCAATGTGCTGCAGGGCCGGACGGAAGAGCTGCTGCCCCGGCTGTGGGCCGGCGATATTGACCTGATCATCGGCCGGCTTTACCCGCCCGACATGCCCGATGGGCTGATCCGCACGGTGCTGTATCACGAAGCCGTCTCCTTCATCGTGCGCGAGGGGCATCCGTTGCTGACGGAAAGCGACCTGTCGCCGGACAGCATTTCCCGTTACGGGCTGGTACTGCCAACGCTGACGCAACGGATTGAACAGGATGTGCAATCCGCCATCCAGGCCGCCCGGCTGAACCCCGCCCGCCAGTTGCGCATCAGTTCGATGAGCCTGGCGCGGGAACTGGCCAGCACCACTGATTTCGTGGTGGCGGTGCCGGCCATGCTGGTGGCCGATGAAATCCGCCGGGGCCTGTTCTGCCCGCTGGCCATTCCGGCGCAGGGGACACGGCGTTCCGGCGGCATCATTTCCCGCGATCCCCCGCAATCCGGCCCCGCCCGCCTGATCCTGCCCATCCTGCGCAACCAGTTGGCCGAACTGCGCGAACTGGCGATTGTGGAGGCGTGAGGGGGGGGAAAGGAAGTGGAGCTTTCGGCTCCAGCCTCAGTCTCTCTCCACCGTCACCCCGGCGTAGGCCGGGGTCCAGTCTCATAGAGCAAAGTGCCTGTGGCCCCTGGACCCCGGCCTTCGCCGGGGTGACGGTGAAGAATAGGGAGGTGACGGCGCAAACGCCCCCTCACCGCACCACAATCAGCGCGTCCAGGGCCAGCGCCCCCTGGCCCTGCGGATAAGCGACGACGGGGTTGATATCCACCGCGGCCACATCCGGATGGGCCAGCATCAGCGCCCCCAGCTTGGTGACAATATCCGCCACCGCCGGCAGATCGACCGGCGGCGCCCCCCGGAACCCGCGCAGCAATGCTGCACCTTTCAGCCGCAGCAATTCCGCCTCAATAGCCTCGCGTGACAGGTCGGGCGGCAGCAGGCGGACATCGTGCAGCGCCTCCGCCATCACGCCCCCCAGCCCGACCAGCAGCACCGGCCCCCATTCGGGATCATTATGGGCCCCGACGATCAGTTCGGTGCCGCGCGGCCCCATCTTTTCCACCAGCACCCCATCCAGCACCAGACCCGGCCGGGCCTGGGCCAGGGCCCCGGTCAGCCGGGCCCAGCCCGCCGCCAGCGCCTGCGGCCCGTCCAGGTTCAGCACCACGCCGCCGACATCGCTTTTGTGCGACAGGGCCGCCGCCTGGGCCTTCAGCACCACCGGATAACCGATGCGTTCCGCCGCCTGCTGCGCCTCGGCCAGCGATGTCGCCATGATGCCATCGGGCACCGGCACGCCCAGCGCCGACAGCACCGCCTTGGACCGGTATTCCGGCAAGGTGCCGGTATCAAAGACGAAACTGTCGCTGGCCTTGTCCGGCACCACCCGGCCCCGCCGATCCTGCGCCACCGATGCCGTCAGCCGGGCCAGCGCCACCAGGGCGCGTTCGGCGGTGGGGAAGAAGGGCACGCCCAGCCGGCGCAAGGCAGCGATATACTCCACCGGCACATCCGCCCCTTCATCCAGCCCGGCGAAGATCACCGGCTTGGATGGTTTCAACCGTTCCAAGGCGGCCAGGATGGGCGGGAATTTCAGATGGCAGGTGCCGGGGTCGGTCAGGATGATGCCGAAGACGATGGCATCGTACCGCTCATCCTCCAGCAGCACGGTCAGGGTGCGGTCATAAAGGCCGGGATCGACCAGGGCCTGGGCCGTCAAATCCAGCGGGTTGCTGGGCGGGATGAAATCCGGCAGCACTTGCCGCAACCCGCTATCCGTCTTTTCCGACAGGGCGGGCAGGGCCAGCCCCTCCGCCTCGCACAGATCCAGGGTCAGGGCCTTGAAGGCCCCGGATTCGGTCATCACCATCACGCCGCCCGCCGGCGGTTGCGGGCAGCGGTACAGCAGCTCGGTGATATCCAGCAGGCTTTCCAGCCGATCGGCGATCACCACCCCTTCATGGGCCACCTTGGTGCACATCACGGCATAATCGCCGGCCATGGCCCCGGTATGGGTTTCGGCAGAGGCGCGCGCGGCGGCAGAGCGGCCGGGATGCAGCAGCACCAGCCGCTTGCCCTTGGCGCGGGCCTGCCGGGCCAGCGCCAGGAAGCGCCGGGGCTGACGGAACTGTTCGACGATCAGGGCGATGGTGTCGGCGTGCGGGTCATCCAGCAGATACTCGATATAATCTCCCACCCCGCTGGCCGCCTCGTTCCCGGTGGAAACGTAATAGGAAAGCCCGACATCGCGGGCCAGCAGCCCCACCGACAGCACCGCCGCCATCGCCCCGCTCTGGGAGACGATGGCCACCCCCTTGCGGTCGCCCAGCCGGATGGCGGGCACGTCGGTGAAGGTGAGGAAGGCCCCATCCAGATAATTCACCAGCCCCAGGCAGTTCGGCCCCTCCACCACCATGCCATAGGTGCGGGCGATGTCGCGGATGCGCGCCTGATCGGCGCGGCCCTGTTCGCCCGCCTCGGCAAAGCCGGCGGAAAAGATGATGACGCCGCCGACACCGCGCTTGCCGCAGGCTTCCAGCACCTCCAGCACGGCAGCGCGCGGAATGGCCAGCACCACGCAATCCACGCCCTGGGGCAGATCATCCACGCTGGCGACACAGGCACGCCCGCTGATCTGCGCGTGCTTGGGATTGACCAGATGGATGGCGCCGTCAAAGCCGGCGCGCTCCAGATTGCGCAGCACCGCAGAGCCCAGCGCCCCCGGATTGGGCGAGACCCCGACAATGGCGACGGAGCGGGGGCGCAGCAGCCGCTGCACGGAAAAGGCAGGTGACGGGTTCATGCCTGGGTTCCTCCAAAGAACAAGGGGCGTTCGCCCGGTTTTTTTGGTTTTGGGTTTTTTGTGTGTGATGGGGGAGTGACCCGGTGCGCAGTTTGGCCGGCGGCCAGGGACATGCACGTGTGACCGCTTGCACACCGGTTGACGCCCCCTCCACCGTCACCCCGGCGAAGGCCGGGGTCCAGACCACTGAGCGCTTTGCTTTACGAAACTGGACCCCGGCCTTCGCCGGGGTGACGGTGGAAGAGGATGCTTTGACGTTGAAAGTGGGCCAACGGCAAAGGCGCGTCCGCCCCCATTACCGCCGATAGGACTGCAGCCCCGGCTTGATCGACTTCTCATCCAGGAACTGGCTCATGCCCTTTTCCCGGCCCTTTTCCTTGTCGCGCCCGATGGACTGGTCCACCTTGGCGTACAGGTAATCCTCATTCTGTTCCCAGGTCAGTTCGCGGCAGCGCTTGAAACCATGCTTGGCGGCGCGCAGGATCACCGGGTTCTTGTCCAGCAGCTTGGCCGCCAGTTCCACCGTGCGCGCCTTCAGCTCTGCCGCCGGCACGGCGTAATTCACCAGCCCCATTTCAGCGGCCTGCCGGCCGGTGAAGGTGTCGCCGGTCATCACATATTCCAGGGCCTTGCGATGGCCCACCGTGTCGGCCAGCGCCTTGCTGACCAGATTGCCGGGCGGAATGCCCCAGTTGATCTCTGACAGGCCGAACACGGCATCTTCCGCCGCCACCGCCAGATCACACGCCACCAGGGGGGAGAAGGCCCCGCCGAAGCACCAGCCATTGACCATGGCGATGGTGGGCTTGCCATAGAAGCGCAGCACCCGCCATTGCCAGTTGGAGGCATCGCGCCGTACCCGTTCCTGCACCACATCCGACTTGCCGTCGGTTTCGCGGAAATATTCCTTCAAATCCATGCCGGCGGACCAGGCCGTACCCTCGCCCGTCAGCACCACCACCTTGACCTGTTCATCCAGTTCCAGATCGTTCAGCGCTTCCAGCATTTCCCGGTTCAGGGTCGGGCTCATGGCGTTGCGCTTTTCCGGGCGGTTGAAATAGAGCCAGCCGATCCCCTGATCGTCCAGATCCACCCGCACCGTCTGCCAGCGATTCTCGTAGCTTGCCATTTGCGTTCACTCTCCTCAGACGCCCGCCCCTTTTGTTTTTCTGTCGGGGCGGGCTTTATTGTTTTGATGCGAGGGGGCGGCACCCGTAGGCCTGCCCAGAAATTTGCCGTGTCTTGCAGGAACCCTGCCGTATCACCACCGTCATTCCCGCGAAGGCGGGAATCCAAAATCCGCGCTGTCGTATGGATTCCCGCCTTCGCGGGAATGACGGTTAAGTGTTTGATATGTAGTAGAAAATTTCTGGCCGAGACATCAGAACGGCTTGGGCGAGGGCTTGTCCTCCACCGTCACCCAGCGCCATTGGGTGAACAGATCCCAATTGGCCGGACCGCCGGTATTGCCACCATTGCCGGACGCACCGCGCCCGCCGAACGGATTGAAAATCTCGTCGCTGACCGTCTGGTCATTGATATGCAGGATGCCGGAATTGATCTTGTCGCCAATGGCCAGGGCGCGGGCCAGATTGGGGGAGAAGACGGCAGACGACAGGCCATATTCGGTATCGTTGGCGATGCTCACCGCCTCTTCATCGCTGCCAAACGGAATGATGTTGGCCACCGGGCCGAACACTTCCTCCCCATAGGCGCGCATCCCCGGCTTCACGCCGTACAGCACGGTGGGGCGATAGAACAGGCCCTCAAAACTGCCACCGGCGGCCAGCTTGGCCCCCTTGGCCACGGCATCCTGCACGATGTCATGCACCCGGTCGCGCTGGCTGGCGCTGATCAGCGGGCCCAGGGCGACATTATCGGTGGCAGGATTGCCGACCGGCAGGTGGCTGGCCTTTTCCGCCAGCCGGGCGGCAAAGGCATCGGCAATGCGCTCCTGCACCAGGATGCGGCCGGATGCCATGCAGATCTGCCCCTGATGCAGGAAAGCCCCCATGGCGGCGTTGGAGGCGGCTTGATCCACATCCGCATCCTCCAGCACGATCAGCGGGCTTTTACCGCCCAGTTCCAGCGAGGCGCGCTTCAGCAGCCGGCCACAGGCCTCCCCGATGGCGCGCCCGGCGCGGGTGGAGCCGGTGAAGCTGATCATCCGCACCAGCGGATGTTCCACCAAGGCCTCGCCCACATCCACCCCGCCGGGCAGCAGGTGGAAAACATCGGCAGGCAGGCCCGCCTCCTCAAACAGCCGGGCCAGCACGACGCCGCCGGAAACAGCGGTGCGCGGATCGGGCTTCAGGATCACGGCATTGCCGGTGGCCAGCGCCGGGGCCACGGCGCGGGCGGCCAGGATCAGCGGCACATTGAAGGGGGAAATCACGCCCACCACCCCATGCGGCACCCGCTTGGCATAGCTCTGCCGACCGGTGATGGAGGGCAGTAGCAGGCCGCGATTTTCCCCCAGCATCCCCGCCGCCTGATGGAAGATGGCGATCGTCTCGTTGATTTCCAGTTCCGCCTTGGGCCGGATGGAACCGGTTTCCCGGATGATCCAGCCGATAATCTCCTCGGCCTGTTCCCCCAGCAGGGTGGCCACCCGCAGCAGGATGCTGATCTTCTGGCGCTCCGGCGTGGACAGCCAGCGCTTTTGCGCCTCATGCGCCCGCTGTGCGGCCACCGCCACATCGGCGGGCGTGGCGGCCCCCAACTGGCCCAACATCTCACCGGTCGCCGGCTCGGTCACTGTCAGCGTGCCGGCCGTGCCGGCTTTCCAGCCGCCCAGGAACAGTTTGCCCGTCCAGCGCCGGGGGGCCAGGAAAGTCTCAGTCGCCTTGTCCGTCACCGTTTCCTCCGTCCTTATATTTTTGGGTGGGGCGGCTTGTTCAGGGTGCGTCCTGCAAGCCGCCCTTCATCAGCAACGATCCCTGTCGGGACCGGAAAAGCCAGTCCTCACCCTGGCGCACCAGTTCATCGTCAAACCCGCCGACCAGCAGGCTGACCGGGCCGCCGGCCACGGGGCTGGTGAACAGGATGATCTGGCTGCGTGCCTGGGCGGTCTGCCCGTCGGGCAGTAGATCAATCTCGATATTGGCGGCCAGATGCCGGGTCAGGCGCGGCGGCCGCGCCTTGAACGATGCCAGAATGGCCGCCCGCCCGATGATCGGCTGGTCCGGCGTGGTGGGCCGCGCAAAGCGCCCATCGGTCGTGAACAGCGCCGCCAGCGCGTCATAATCCCCAGCGTCATTCAGGCGGATAAACTGATGGATCAGCCGGGTGATGGCCCGTTCCGCCAGCAATTCTTCCAGCAGTGCCGTCTGCATCACCACGGCCCCCTTTAATCCACCGCCAGCCAGCGGCGCAGGGCCTGGGTGACGGCAACGGGGGCCTCCATCGGTGCCATGTGGCCACTTTCCTCAAAAATCTCCAGCTTTGCCTGGGGAATGGCGTCGGCCATGGCCTGATGCTGGGCCGGCGGGCTCCAGCCATCCTGGCGGCCCACGCCCAGCATCACCGGGCAGCCGATGCGCGACAGGCCGGGCCCGGCATCGGGCCGGTTCAGCAGCGCCCGCACCTGCCCTTCATAAATTTCCGGCGACATGCGTTCCACCATGTCGGTCAGCACGCCCATGAAATCCGGGTCTTGCAGCCGGTCGGGATGCACCATCGGCGGCAGCCAGCGGGCGGCCAATGCCGTCATCCCCTCTGCCTTGGCCAGATCGATCAGCACCTGGCGCTTTTCCGGCTCGCCCGGTTGCGGGCCGTGGGTGCCGGTATCCAGCAGGGCCAGCCGGTCTACCCGGTCGGGCCGCTGGCGGATGATTTCCAGCGCCACCCGGCCGCCCATGGAATGGCCGGCCAGGGCAAAGCGGGCGGGTGCCTCGGCCAGCACCGCCTGCGCCATGGCGTTCAGGCTGTCGAAGAAGCGGAAATCGGGGATACGTACCTCATGCCCGTCGGCAGTCAGCGCCTCGGCCTGATGTTTCCAGACGATCCCGTCGCACAGCAGACCGGGCAGCAGATAAATGACGGAGCGGGGGGCAGCCACGTCGTACACCTTAACGTTTGCGATCCGGTCCATGAACTGACCGTTGATCCGACTTTCCCCCGAAAGCCCCCGCCCGTCTTATCGCGTTTCCGCACGAAGCTATAACCTTTGTTGATAGGCATCGCCCTGCCGCCCGTTCTATCGGGTTTGGTTATAGCTTCGTGCCAAAACGGGATAAGACGGCAGACGTTTTTTCCCCGACATTCCGATCATCAATAACCGGGCCAGCCACAAAGCCCGGACCCCAAGGGAGGATCAGGAATGACACGAGGGCGCAACACCCGGACCCAAAGCCTTGCCCTGGCCACAGCCGGCACCCTGCTGGCACTGCTGGCGCTGCCGGCCGCCGCACAGGACCAGATTGAAGAAATCATCGTCACCGCGCAGAAGCGGTCGGAAAATGTGCAGGATGTGCCGATCGCCGTCAGCGCCTTTTCCGCCGAAGCGCTGGAGACCAAGGGCATCACCGATGTGCAGAACATCGCCGCCATCGCCCCCAACATCAATCTGGATGCCGGTTCGCCGTTTTCCGGCTCGCCCTCGGTGCTGTCCGCCTCCATCCGGGGTATCGGTCAGGATGATTTCGCCTTCAACCTGGACCCCGGTGTCGGCGTCTATGTCGATGGTGTCTATCTGGCGCGCACCACCGGCGCCAATGCCGACCTGATGGATGTCGGCCATATCGAAGTGTTGAAGGGCCCGCAGGGCACCTTGTTCGGGCGCAATACCATCGGCGGTGCCATCAGCATCGTCACCCGTCCGCCGGCCGAACAGTTCGGTGCCACCGCATCCGTCACCGGCGGCAGCCTGAACCGGTTCGATGTGGGGGTGGCCGCCGATGTGCCGCTGACCGACACGCTGTTCAGTTCCTGGGCCTTTTCATCGAAGAAGCGTGACGGCTATCTGAAGGTGGAGAAGTTCCCCGGCACCGCCGGCACCGTCACCGACCTGACGCCGCTGAACCGCGCCGGGTCCGGCACGTCCGACCGGCAGGGCAATATTGACAGCCATACCGCCCGCGGCAAGCTGTTCTGGAAGGGCAATGGCAGCGTCACCAACACGCTGAGCTTTGATTATACCCGTGACCGTTCCACCACCACCAACAACCTGCTGGCCACCAACCCCACTGGCGGCCTGCTGGCCATCTATAACCTGTGCGTCAGCAACCCGGCCCCGGTGATTGCCGCCATCAGTGCCGCCCCCGGCAACCCCAATTTCACCAATGCCTGCGTGCTGCCGCGTGCGGTGGTGGGCACGCCGCTGACCGGCGCCGGCACGCGGCTGACCTTTGACAATAAGTTCCTCAGCAAGGACATCGACAAGACCTACGGCAGCAATCTCAGCTTCTCCCGCCTGCAGACCTTCGGGTTCACCAACACGCTGGATTGGGACATTGACGATGATATGGGGCTGAAATCCATCACCTCCTACCGCCGCCTGCTCTGGTCGGCCGGGCTGGATGCCGATGGGTCACCGCTGAACATGGCCGACCTGTCCTTCACCATGAAGCAATATCAGGTCAGCCAGGAACTCCAGCTCACCGGTACAGCGTTCAGCGACAAGCTGCATTATGTCTATGGGCTCTATTACTTCAACGAAGGCGGCAGCCTGCATGATTTCGTCACCTTCAACGAAGGTCTGCTGCAACTGGACGGGCCCAACACGCTGGAAACCAGTTCGGCCGCTGCCTATACCCACCTGAATTACAAGCTGACCGACAAGCTGGGCCTGACCGTGGGTGCCCGCTATACCTGGGAACATAAGACGTTCGAGGGCGCGCAGTCCGACCTGAACGCGCTGAATTACAAGCTGTCGGGCTGCTATCCGGTGTCGGAAGCCTGCCGCGCCGCCCTGGGCTTCCCCGTGCCGGGCCAGCCGCTGCGCTATTACCCGGCCGGGGAGAACAAGAAGACCTATTACATCTTCACCCCCCGCCTGGGGGCGGAATACCACATCACCGATGATGTGATGGGCTATGGTTCCTGGTCCAAGGGCTTCAAGTCCGGCGGCTGGACGACGCGCCTGTCCAACCCGCTGTCCACTGCCCCCGGTTTCGGCCCGGAAAAGGCCGAAACCTTTGAACTGGGCGTGAAATCGGAACTGCTGGACCGCCGCCTGCGCCTGAATGTGGCGGGTTTCCGCACCGATTATAGCGGCATCCAGCTTAACTTCCAGGAAGGCGTTTCACCCACCCTGCGCAATGCCGGTGAGGCGCGCATCTGGGGTGGGGAAGCCGAGTTCCAGGCCCTGCTGGGCAATGGGCTCAGCCTGGATGGCACGCTGGGTTACCTGCACGCCCGCTATCAGAAGGTGGATCCCGGTGCCCTGGGTGTGACGCTGGACAGCCGCCTGCCCAAGACGCCGACGCTGAAATTCAGCCTCAGCCCGTCTTACACGGCCGACCTGCCCAACGACGCCACCCTGCGCTTTGGCCTGGATTATACCCATACCGGTGCCATGTATAATGACAGCGCCAATACGGCGCTGCTGCGCCGCCCGTCGATCGACATGGTCAACCTCTCCGTCACCTATACGGCACCCGATGGGCGCTGGTCGGCCACAGTGGGCGGCACCAACATCACCGATGAACGGTACCTGACCACCGGCAACCAGAATGATGCCGCCGGCGTCACCTTCGGCAGCTACAACGCCCCGGCCCAATGGTATGCGACGTTGAAATATAAGTACTGATCCAGAAGTCCCCAGCTTCTGCCCGGCCAACTTGCTGCGGCATCGGCTTACCCGCCGATGCCGCTTTTTTTGTCAGGCCGCCGAGAGGATGGCGTCGCGCGCGACACTGACGCCGGTGGAGAGATCAAACCGTGTCTCCCCCTCGGCACGGCGCACGCGGGTGACCGTGGCATCATAGGTGACGCTGGTGCCAGCCACCGCCTTGCCGGCCTCGTCCTTGGCATCGACAACGATGCTATAGGGACCATCGGGCAGCTTCACCCCGTCAGACGTCTTGCCATCCCAGGCAAGATCATAGGTGCCGGCACTGTTGGCGCTGCTGAAGCTGCGCACCACGGCCCCATCGGCATCCACAATATGCACGCCAACGCTGGCCGCCCCCTTGGGTACGGTATAGCGGGCGGCCAGCTTGCCATCCTTCAGGCCAACCTCGTCGCCCTCCACCTCCACCTTGCGGCCGATATAGCTGAGATCGATCCGCTCGGAGGTGGATTTCAGTTCCGTCAGCACGTCGCCCAGCTTGCCATTGGACTGCACCTGCTGTTCCACGGTGGAGAACTGCGCCAACTGGGCCACCCATTGGGTGCTGTCCATCGGCTTGGTCGGGTCCTGGTTGCGCACCTGGGCCACCATCAGCTTCAGGAAAGCATTGATATCGGCCGTCAACTGGGTCTGGGCGGTTTTGCCGGTGGTCTGATTGTCGGTGCTGCCACCGACGCCGGGAACGCTCATGGCCTTCTTCCTTTTCAGATCTGGATATCGACAAGGCTGTCAGAGGTGTAAAGGGCCGGCGACAAGGGATCGGTGACCGGCTCGGCCGCCGCCATGCCATAGGCCAGACCGCCGCGCCGGTTGCCCGCCTGGGCCTCTGCCCATTGGCCCGCCCCGTCCCGCAGGGAGAATTGCAGGCCACCGCCGGACAATTGCAGGCCGCCCTGTTCCACCGCCCGTTCCAACAGGCGGGCATCACGCTGCAACAGGTCCAAGGTGGCGGGGCGTTCAGCGGCGATATGGGCCGTCACCCGGCCATCCTGCAATTCCAGCTTCACCTCCACCCGGCCCAGCGCCTCCGGGTCCAGCCGCACGGTCAGGGTGGTGCGCCCCTCTGAAACCGCCTGTTCGATGCGGCCCGTCAACTGGGCCGCCGGGGACAGGTGGGAAAGGGCGGAACGACGCGCGGCCTGCGGGCCAGCGCTGGCCGACACCTCCCGCGCCGCCGTCCCGGTCATCGCCCCAACGGGGCTGGCAGAGGAAGTGGCTGGATCGGGCAGCGGATCGGGGCGCGGGGCAGCAACAGGGCCGGGTGACCGTATCGGGCTCTCCGGTGCCGCCGCCTTCTGGTTGGATGGCGGGTCGCCGGCGGAATCGCTGGCCTTGTCCGCAGAATCCGAATTGGCGGATGCAGGCCCGGTCACGGCCGTTTCGGCCATTCCGGCCGCTGCGGCAATGCCGGGCGGTGCGGTTTCCATCTCCCGCTGCGGGGGCCCCCGCAGCATGTCCAGCGCCGAAGCCGTCCGGGGGCCCCTGGTCGCAACGGCCGGGGGGGTAACGCGATCAGCCGCCGCATTGGCCATCGGGATCAACCCGGCCATGGCCGTTCCCGGGGGAACGGTCCCCGGCATGGAGGATGGCAAAGGGAATGGGGTCGGGTCGGGGGAGGCCGCCATCCCGGCGCCCCCCTCTGGCACCACGCTGCCGACGGCCAGGGGGTCGCTGGCAGCCGGGGCTTCCGCCCCCGCCGCCGATACCGGCTCCGTCACGGGCGGCACCCCGGCC
The DNA here is from genome assembly GCA_943370215.1 of Azospirillum sp. RU38E. Lineage (GTDB taxonomy): Bacteria > Pseudomonadota > Alphaproteobacteria > Azospirillales > Azospirillaceae > Niveispirillum. The sequence continues at coordinate 142,014 of CALRQC020000001.1, read as the reverse complement.
AATTGCAGCAGGACCGCCGCCAGCGACGCACCTTCTGCTGTCTGGTCGGGTCGGGCCGGGGCTGGGGCATTTTCCTTACCGGTATTGATCACCGCATCTGACGAGGGACCATCCGGCATCGGCTCCCCCCCATCCCCCAGCAGGCTGGCGATCAGGGTACTGAAACCGACGCCGGATGCCAGCCCGGCCGCGTTTTGGGCAACGCGGCCGGTGGCGTTCGTTCCCCCTTCCGTCGGCGCGGTGGGAACCAGCATGGCGATCAGCGGCTGCATTGCCCGCCTCCCCCAGAAGAACAGAGAAGGCGATTGAACCATGGGCGGATTAAGCCCGGTTTTAAGCCGGGCTTATCCACCGGGATGCGTGATCAGAAGCGATAGCGCACACCCGCACCATAGGTGGCGGGTTCCCCCACCAGCCGGGCCGCCCCGTTCAGTTCGGGGAAATAGACCTTGTCGGTGATGTTGCGGCCATAGAGATAGACGGTCCAGTCCCCGGGGGCCGTCAGTTCCAGGCGGGCATTCAGCAAGGTATAGGCCTTGGCCGTGTTGTTGGGCAGGGCGTTCAGCCGGTTGCTTTCCTTGCCATGGTGGGACAGGTCGATCCGGCTGCCCAGCACCCAGCCATCCGACAGGTCGAGATTGTGGATCAGCGCCACATTGGCGGTGATGTCCGGGGCGCCGGGCAGCGGGTCGCCCACCGTGGCCAGCACATCGGCGATGCGCTTGGAGGTGAACTGGGTGATCTTGGTATCCAGATAGGCGGCCGATGCCTTCAGGTCCAAACTCTGCCCTTCCAGCCGCAGCAGCCCCGCCTGTACCGATGCCTCCACCCCACGCGACCAGGCACGGCCGACATTGGTGCGGCCGTTGGTATCGTTGGAAAGCCGCGTCGTGGCCTGCAGATCCTTGAACCAATAGCCAAACCCGTCCAGCGACACCCGGATGCGATCGCGCGTCCAGCGCACCCCGCCTTCCACCGACTGCACGGTTTCCGACTTGAACGGCAGCGTCTCTTCATAGGTGAAGATGGAGGTGCCGTCGAACCCGCCGCCGCGATAGCCGGTGCCATAGGAGGCGAACAGGTTCAGCTCCTCATTGGCGAACCATTGCAGGGTGACGCGGCCCGACAGATTGTCATCATCAAAGGCGCGGTCCCAGCGAAACGGGCTGCTGGTGCCGAAGCTTTTGGCGAAGGTGGAGATGCCCCAGGGGTTCAGGTCGATATTGCTGCCCTGGAAATCGGCATTGTCGCGCGTATAGCGCAGGCCCAGCGACAGGCGCAGGCTGTCGGAGATGTTCCAGTCGCCCTGGCCGAACAGGGCCATGCTGTCACGCGTCTGCGAATAGGGGGATTGATAGACCGACAGCACGGTGAAGCTGGTCCACAGACTGTCGAAATCCACATCATCGCTGACATAGAAGGCGCCCAGCAGCCAGTCGAACGCCCCGCCCCGGTCATCGCTGAGCCGCGCCTCGAAAGAGACCTGGCTCAACCGGTCGTCAAATTCGAACTGATATCCCGGATAGGGCGTGCCATCGCCATTGCCGCCGCCCTTGCGGGTGCTGTCCTGCCAGCCGGCCAGCACGGTCAGGTTCAAATTATCGGCCAGCCGATGTTCCAGCGTGCCGGACAGGCCCTTCATGTCGATATGGTGCCGGTAATAGTGCGCCGTATAGAAACGATAGGGATCGGCATCCTCCCCCGCATTCATCTGCGTATTGTCCTGGGCCAGGGCCAACCGGTCATATTGCCTGGTATCGCCGCGGTCGCGGCTGCCGAAGGCCTTGATGGTCAGGCTGGTTTCCTCGGCCAGTTGCAGGGCGATGGTGCCGCGCGCGGCGAACAGATCCTTGTCGCCAAACCCGTCGCGGGTGCCGGGGTCGCTGATGGCCGGCACCTGGGTCTGCAGCTTGCCGCCGACAGTGGGGCGATATCCGGCCAGCCGGCCCGCCCCCATGCCTTCCATGAAACCGCCGCCCTGTTCACCGAAAACCGCCAGCCGGATGCCCACCTTGTCGGAAACGGGGCCGCCCACGGCCGCCTCAAAGCCAGTATAATCATGGCTGCCGGCCTTCAGATCGACATAGCCCTCCAGCCTGTCGCCCGGCCCCTTGGTGATGGCATTGATCACGCCCGCCGTGGTGTTGCGGCCGTAAAGCGTGCCCTGCGGGCCTTTCAACACCTCGATCCGCTCGAGATCGAACAGGGGCGTGCCCAGATAGGCGTTGGAGGTCTGGTAGATGCCATCGACATGCAACGCCACGGAGGGGTTGCCATTGGGCTTGTAATCATCGGCCCCGCCGATGCCCCGGATGGAGAGCAGCCCGTAATTGGCCCCGCCGAACGCGTAATTGATGGACAGGCCCGGCACCTCATCCACCAGCCGGGTGAAATCGGTGACGCCGCGCCGGGCCACCTCTTCCCCATCCATCACCGCCAGCGCGGCGGGCACGAATTCAATCGGCTCGGCGCGCTTTTGCGCCGTCACCAGAATTTCCTCCAGCACCAGCGGTTCCGCCGCCGCAGGTGCGGCGGCGTGGGGTGCGGCGGCGGGGTGCGGCTTGGCCTTGGGGACCGCCGGAGCCATGGCCGGGGCCAGCGTGACGGAGCCATCGGCCTCCATCACGGCACGCAAGCCCGACCCGGCCAGCATGATATCGATGGCGGTGGTGAAATCCGCCACCTTGTCGATGGCGACGGAGCGGCGGCCTTGCACCATCTCCGGCGTGAACAGCACATTGCGGCCGGACTGACGGGCCAGCGCCATCAGGGCGGCCGACAAATCCTGTGCCGGCACGCTATAGCCGGGCTGCACCCCCTGCCCCACCTGCGCCATGGCGGGCAGTGACAGGCTGCCCGAAAGAATGGTGCCCGCCAGCAGGCAATGGTTCAGCATACGTGCAAACATCTATTCCCCCGTCATCACTCTATCCGGTCTCGCCCGGTGACAAACAGAGACGCAGGGGACACAAAGATTCCGGGATTACTTAAAACTTTCACATTTGAGGGGGAAAGGAGACTGAATTCCCGTTTCACCGGCTATGGTGTTCTTTAGTCGTTTGTCATTTCACCACCGTCATTCCCGCGAAGGCGGGAATGACGGTTAAAGGGCTGGAAACCTGAAACCTCTCTGCCCCACCCTGGGACGCAGCAGCAACGCCGCCTCAGCCCACCGGCTCCACCACCACCCGGCCGGGGGCTGACTGGTGCCAGCGCACCTTGTACAGCCGGCTGACGGCATTCAGAAAGGCGATCAGGTCGCTGTTGCGGTAAACCCCGCTGACCTTCAACTCCGCCGCCCCTGGCAGTACCTGCACATCCACGGGCGAATAGCGGGCGAATTCGGCCAGGGCGGTGGCCAGGGGCGTGGCCTCGAACGCCACCTGCCCCTGCCGCCAGGCGAATTCACGGGCGGCGTCGCTGCTGGCCAGGGCCAGCTTGCCATCGGCCGCCAGATCAGCCCGCTGACCGGGGGTCAGCCGGGTCAGCAGCCGGTCATCGGCCAGAAGGCGCAGATCGACCCCACCTTCCGCCAGGAAAACCCGCGTGCCCCCTTCCGAGTCACGCACGCTGAACCGCGTGCCCGTGGCCCGCACGGACAGGGCGTCATCGCGCACGGTGAAGGGGCGGAAATCGCCATGGGCGACGGTGAATTCCGCCTCCCCGCGCTGCAGACGCACATTGCGGCCCAGCCAGCCATACTCCACCGTCAGCACCGTATCGGTGTTCAGCCGCAGCAGGCTGCCATCGGGCAGGGGGACTTCCACCATCTGGCCGATGGCAGAACGGTAGGTCTGTTGCGTGGCATAATTGGCGGGCGGAAAAATGCTGACCACCGCCAGTGCCGCCGCCGCCAGCGCCCCAGCACCAACCAGCGCCATGGACCAGGGCCGCACCGGTCGGGCCGGCGGCCGGGTCGAGGGGCCGGCAAGCCGCAGGCCACGGGCGCGGCGGCGTTCAGCCTGGATCAGCGGATCATCGGCCAGATCGCCACTGGCACGCCAGCCGCTTTCCACCAGATGCATGGCTTTACCATGGCGCGGATCGGCATAAAGCCAGCCGGTAAATTCATCCCAATCGGCATCACTGGCCTCCCCGCCCGTCAGGCGGGACAGCCAGGCCGCAGCATCGGCCAGCAGCCCGTCATCGCCATGGTGATGTCCGTCTCCAGAACTGACTGTCATGCCTGATCGGCCACCCGCCGGGCGAGATGAATCATCGCGCGCTCAATATGCCGCCCCACCGCCACGGTGGGGATGCCCAGGCGCGCTGCAATTTCCTTATGCGACATACCCTCGTAACGGGCAAGCACGAAGGATTGCCGGCAAACCGGGTCCAGTTCCAGCAGTGCCGCGCGCACGGCGGCCAGCCGCTGGCGCCCGGCGGTGGCCGCTTCCGGCGAAGTGGCGCCGCCATCGCAGACCTCGATCGCCTCGTCAAAGGCGACATGGCGGTCGCGCACCCGCGCCTTGTCACGCCGGAACCGGTCGATCCAGACGCTCGACGCCACACGCATCAGCATGTCGCGCCAATTGGCCACCCGCTGCCCATCCACCCGTGCCGCCAGCACCCGGCAATAGACATCCTGCACATGGTCATCCACCTCATCCGCCGCCTCAACGCGGCGGGCGAAATAGGCGCGCAGGGCGGCGCGGTGGTCGGCATGGTCCAGCGCCTCTGTGCCGGGGCGCGGTGGAAGCAGGCGGTTTTTCGCAGGGGGCATGGCCGCCTCCGTTACCGGTCGGGTTGACCCAAGAAAGAGGGGCCGCCCCTATAGCACCGGTTCCGCGACAGTTTTGTGTAAGTTGGATGGCAGAGAGCCCGTCAGTAAACATCGCGGCAATAGTGCCGCTCGGCCGCCATATCGGCCAACATGTCGGCACCCAGCACCTGTTCCAGCACCGCGTGCACCCCGCCGGCCATGCCATCCAGGCTACCGCAAACGTAAAGGGCTGCCCCCTGTGCCACCCAGGCCCGCAATTCTTCCCCCGCAGCGGCCAGCCGGTCTTGCACATAGCCGCCGCCATCGCGGGAAAAGGCCAGATCCAGGCGGGAGAGATGGCCCGCCGCCTGCCAGGCGGCCAGTTCATCGCCAAACAGGCTGTCATGGGCGCGGGTGCGCTCCCCAAACAGCAGCCAGTTGCGCCCATGCCCGGCCGCCGCCCGCGCCTTCAACTGCGCCCGCAGCCCGGCAATGCCGGTGCCATTGCCGATCAGGATCAGCGGCCTGTCATCGGCGGGCGGGTGGAAGGCGCTGTTGCGGCGCAGGCGCAGACGGACAGGCCCGCCCGGCACCGCATGGTGCGTCAGCCAGCCAGAGCCCAGGCCCAGCCGCCCATTGGGGCCGATCACCTGCCGCACCACCAGTTCCAGCGCCCCATCGGTGGGCAGGGAGGCGATGGAATATTCCCGGTGCGGCAGTGGCTCCAGCCGTTCGCGGAGCGCCGCCGGCGACAGGCCGCGCCAGCTTTCCGGCCTTTCCGGCAGGCGGGCAAAGGTCAGATCAGCTTCCATATCCGCCGGCAGGCCCAGGGTGGCCAGCAGGGCCGCCACCTGTGCCGGATCGTTCCCCGGCCCCACCTCCGCCACATCACCGGCCTGCCAGTCCGCCACGACGCCGGCCGGCGGAGACAGGCGCAGGTGATGGACCGGACCGCCGGGGCTGCCGGGATTCAGGTGGCTGCGGGTTTCCAGTCGCCAGGACTGATAGGCCACAGGTGCCCAGTCTGCAGCCACCGCACCACCGGCCAGATGTGCCAACTGCCCCTGCCAGTGGCGCAAGGCGGCACCATCGCCATTATCCACCTCCACCCAGTCGAACAGGGGCACCGCCCCGCCATGGCGCAGCCAGCCATCCAGCGCATGGCCAAAGGCGCAATAATGGCGATAGGATCGGTCACCCAGTGCCAGCAGGCCATAATGCAGCCCCTGCAGGGCTGCCGGCTTGGCCATCACCTGGGCAACAAAGCGGGCGGCATTGTCCGGTGCGTCGCCTTCGCCTGTGGTGCTGACGATGAACAGCACCTGCCCGGCCGCCGCCAGGGCCGCCGCATCCAGCCCGCCCAGCGGGGTGGCCCAGGCGGCACGACCGGCCCCCTGCAGGGCGGCAACCGTGCGTTCGGCCAGCATTTCGGCAAAGCCGGTCTGGCTGGCATGGGCCACCAGCACCCCACCTGCCGGCCCGGCTGTCCCACGATGGCGCCGGCGGTGGCGCCACCATGTCCAGCCACAGAAACCAGCATAGGCCAGCACCAGCGCGCCGGCCGCCAGCGGGCGCGCCGTGGCGGGGGACAGCAGCAACAGCGCCTCAGACATCATCCTCATCCAGCATGGCGGCCAGGGCCGGGCTGAACCGCTCCACAATCCTGCCGCCGTCGCGCAGCAGGAACAAGGCGGCCAGCCCCTGCCGGGTCGCCAGTTCCATCCCCTCTTCCGGTCCCAGCACGCCCAGGGCCGTGGCCCAGACATCGGCCAGCATACATTCCGGATGCAAAATGGTCACCGCCGCCAGCCGATCCGGCACCGGGTAACCGCTGCGCGGGTCGATGGTGTGGGACAGGCGCTGTCCATCGTGGCTGATGAACCGCCGGCTGTCGCCACTGGTGGCGATGGAAAGCCCGTGCAACGCCACCTTGGTTTCCACGCCCCCCATCACGCCATCCAGCGTGCAGGCCCGTTCCAGCCCCACCCACCAGGGGGTGGCATCGGGTTTGATGCCCCAGCCGCGCAACTCCCCGCCAATATCCACCAGAAAACTGCGGATGCCGCGCGCCGTCATGGCGGCCGCCACCTTATCCACGGCAAAGCCCTTGGCGATGGCCGACAAATCCAGATGCAGCCCACCGGGTTGATAGAGCCGGCTTTCATTCCGGTTCAGCAATAATCCTTGCCAGCCGTAGCGTTCCCGCGTGCGGGCGACGGCTGCGGCATCGGGAATCGCGGCCGGACCGGCCGGGCCGAAGCCCCAGAGATCGACCAAGGGGCCGATGGTGGGGTCATAGGCACCGCCGCTGGCCGCCGCCACATCCAGCGCGCAGCCGATCACCCGGGCCATATCGGCCGGCAGATCATGCCAAGTGCCCGGTTCTGCTTGATTGTACCGGGTTAGCAACGAATCCTTTTCCCAGTTGCTCATCTGCTGGATGACCCCATCCAGGATGGCCATCACCTGCACGCGCAGGGCCACCGGGTCGGGGGCGGCGGGCTGGATCAGGCGCAGCGCCCAATAGGTGCCCATGGTCTGCCCCTGCAGGGTCACCATGGGCGTACCGGGCGGCGGCAAGGCCGCCTCCGGCGCATCAAGCGGAAGGATCAGGCGCAGCATCGGAACCGGACAAGCGGGACAAGGGAGGAAAAACGGGGGCGCCAGGGCATGGCGCCCCCTGGCCGTTACTGGGCCAGCACTTCCAGCGTGGTGTTATAGCTGGCGCGGCGCTTGGCCGCCTGCTTCACGGAGGTTTTGTTATCCTCCAGATCGGCTTCCATCCAGTACATGCCGGGGGCCGGCCATTTTACTGTCACCTTGCCCTCCTTGTCGGTCTTCAGCTTCATCTCGCCCAGCTCATTGCGATAACGAATGCCGCCAGGAATGATGGAGACTTCCAGGTCCGGGGCGGGCTTGCCGTCCAGCACGAACTGGAAAACGGCATTTTCACCGGCAAACAGGTCGTTCGGGTGGGTCACCGGCACCATCTCCAGCCCCTTGCCCGTCGGCTTCAGCACCGTGTCGGTCGGCTTGCCGGCGGTAGCGAAGATTTCCATGCGGCGGAAATTCTCCGTCACCTGCAGCTTTTCGGCATTGGCCGGCACTTCCTTGGCGAAGGCCTCGGCATTACCGCGCCAGCGCTTGCGCTGGCCGCCTTCTTCCCAGGATGCCATCAGGCCACCGCTGGCCATCGCCACCTTATAGGTGCCGGGCTTGTCCAGATGCACATCAAAGGTGGAGCGGTATTTGCCGGTGGCCTGATTTTCCGCCTTGCCCTCCCCCCCATCGGGGGTGATGACCTGCAGCCCGTCCAGGCGCAGCGGCACATGTTCGAAATAGAACAGATCGTTGGAAACGGCGGCATCCACCGTGATCCAGGGATCCTGGCCCGACAGCACGGTGGCCGATGGCAGCATCCAGGTGCGGTGGGCGGCGGCGGGCAGGGCCATGCCGGCAATCAGGGCGATGGTCAGGCCGGTACGGGCGAGCAGCGATTTCATGGTTTGCGACCCTTTCCAGAGGGGGAAAATCAGGGCTGGATGGCCAGCGCGATGGTGCCCAGCTCACTGCTGCCCTTCACCGATTGTGAAACGGCTGCCTTGGCCGGCCATTCAAAGGGAATGCGCAGCAATTCGCGGCCGCCCACTTCGCGCGCCGCCTCCACCACCAGGGCATAGGCACCGGGCTTCAGCGCCGCCAGCGGGCCCTTGGCCGTATCAAAGCTCAGCTTATGGTCGCCCACCGGCAGGGTGGGGCCGGAAACGCCATCGATGGGGAAAGTCTGGTCGCGGCCCGACCGGCGCCACCATTGGCGCATGTCCTTCAGCCATTTGGTGCCTTCATTGTCGCGCTTCTGCACATCGTAACGGACGGTCAGGTTGGCGATGGCCTGATCATTCTGTTCCACCCAGACCGCCAGATAGGGACGGTGATATTCGGCCACGTCCAGGCGGGGGATTTCCACCGTCACCGCCATTTCCCCCGCCATGGCGGGGGTGGCGACCAGACCGGTCAGGGTGACGCTCAACAGCTTGCGCATCGGTTTCCTCGTCAATAACTCAGTGGATAAGCAGGATCATCAGCAGCAGCGGCGCCAGCAGCCCCAACCCCACCACAGGCCAGGTGGTGGGGCGGTTGCGGGCGTGCATTTGCAGCAGGAACAGGCCGGTCACACAGAAGACCAGGCAGGCGCCGGCCGCGATATCGATGAACCAGGCCCAGGCGGCCCCGGTATTGCGGCCCTTATGCAGATCGTTGAAATAGGAGACCCAGCCGCGATCGGTGACCTCATGCAGCACGTCACCGCTTTCCCGGTCGATGGACAGCCAGGCATCGCCACCAGGGCGCGGCAGGGAGATGTAAAGCTCCTCCGCCGACCATTCCACCGGCCGGCCAGCGACATGCACGCCCAGTGCATTCTCCAGCCAATCCGCCACGGCGGCCGGCACCGGCGGGGCGGGCTTGGCCGCATCATCCACCGCCGCCAGCGCGGGGCGCAGCGCTTCGGGCAGGCTGGCGCGCTGTTCGGTCACCACTGGTTTGGCCTCAATGGCGCCGGCATGGTTCAAGGTGATGCCGGTAATGGCAAATCCCAGCATGGCGATCAGGCACAGGGCCGAGCTGACCCAGTGCCATTGATGCAGATGTTTCAGCCAAAAGGCCCGGCGCGACTGCGCCGCCACATCCCCCGCCGCCATCTTGTTTCCGATCGCCCCCGCCATCGCCGTCCACAAAAACAAACCACCATCGGCGCAGATATGAAGCACGGATGCGAATAAGTCGCAATGAATTTAACCTTGCGCCAGCAAGGGGGATAGCGGCAGAATCTCACGGCTGAGCACGTTGGAATTCCAGAACAAAACTGCCGTTTCCCCTATGCTGAGAGTTGCCTAACCCTCAGCATAGAAAGCCAGGAACCACGACATGGCTTATCATCCTGTCGTAATGTGTTGGCCGGACAATTTCTTTTGGCAACGCCCGCACTGTCTCGATTACGGGAAACCCAGGTCTTGCTGAACCCTTGGTATCAAATCCAGGACGAAGGGTCCGTCCGGGCGGCACAGTCAGTCGCCTTTGTTCAGCAATTGCCGATGATCATCGCCGGCAACCTGTTCGGGGCCTGGATTGGTGCGCTGCTTCTGGTCGACCAGTTTACGATGTGGGAACTGCTGCCGCTGACCCTTGGCGTGCCGCTGCTGCTCAGCCCGGCGATGCTGAGTGTGGCGCGGGCGCGGCGGCGCACAGCGCCCCTGACCGTCTCCCGCGATCGGATCAGACGCATCATCCGCGCCTCAGCCATGCTGGGGCTGATCTGGTGTGGACTGATGTTCTATTACCTGCCCCGCACCACGCCGGATATCCGCTTCCTGCTGATGGGGGGGTGCACCTTCCTGGCCGTGGGCGCCAATGCGGCATTGTCCACCGTACCGCAGGCCTGTCTGGCCTATGCCATACCAATGAATCTGGCGGCCATCGTCGTGGCGGTTGCCGTCCCCCATCCCGACCGGGTGGGGGTGGCGCTGCTGATGGGGTTGATGACGGCCGGCCAACTGGCCTTTCTGCGCGGCAACTGGCAAGGTTTTCTGGCGCTCCGCCATCATGAAGGGCGCCTGGCCACAGCACAAAAGGTGGCACAACTGGGCTGGTGGGTCAGCGATCCCAGCACCGGCCACCATGAATTTTCTTCCAACCTGCCGGCCCTGATCGGCCTGCCGGCCGACACAGCCCTGACCCGGGACACCCTGTTGCCGCCCCTGCGCACACTGACTCCAGAGGCTGGAACGGCCGACAGCGGCGGCAACAGCAGCAGCCACGCCATCCATCGGCCCGATGGCACCACCGCCTGGATAAGGCGGGACACCGCCCTGTTGGACGGGCCGCAGGGCGGAGGAGATTGGATCATGACCACCTTCCAGGATGTCACCAGCCTGGAAGAGGCGCGCGGCATGGCCCAGGCGCGCGAAGCCATGCTGGGTACGGTGCTGGAAACGGTGGACCAGGGTATCATAGCCGTGGATAGCGAGTTGAAGATACTGGCCTTCAACCGCAGCCTGGAAGGTATCCTGGGCCTGCCGCCGGGCCTCTGCCGCATTGGCACGCCCATGGCCGATCTGATCCGCTGGAACGCGTTGAACGGCGAATATGGCCCGGTGGACGATGTGGAAGCGCTGGTCGCCCAGCGTATCAACCGCATCAAGCCGGGCGAACCGCACAAGTTCGAACGAACCCGCCCCAACGGCCGCGTGCTGGAGGTGCATGGCAACCCGATGCCCGGCGGCGGCTTCGTCACCACCTATACCGACATCACCGCCTCGCGCCAGCGGGAGGCGGAACTGACGCGGCTGGCCCAGGCCCTGACCGACGCCAAGACGGCGGCAGAGGCGGCCAGCCACGCCAAATCGGAGTTCCTGGCCAATATGAGCCATGAAATCCGCACGCCGATGAATGCCGTGATCGGCATGAGCTATCTGGCCCTGCGCACCGACCTGCCGCCCAAGGCGCGCGATTATCTGCGCAAGATCGAATCCTCGGGCAAGGCGCTGCTGGGCATCATCAACAGTGTGCTTGACCTGTCAAAGATCGAGGCCGGCAAGGTCACCATCGAACAAGTGGAGTTCCCGCTGGCAGAGATGCTGGATGGCATTTCCGCCATCCATGCCGAAGATGCGCGGCGCAAGGGATTGCGTTTCCAATTGCGCGCCGCGCCCGAACAGCCCCGTGTGCTGATCGGCGATCCGCTACGCCTGACCCAGGTGGTGAATAATCTGGTGGCCAACGCCATCAAATTCACCGCCAGCGGCCATGTCAGCGTCAATACCTATACGGAACTGGTCGAACATGACCGGCTGACCCTGGTGATCGAGGTGTCGGACAGCGGTATCGGCATGACGCAGGAGCAGATTGACCGTCTGTTCGTCAGTTTCAGTCAGGCTGATACCTCCACCACCCGTAAATATGGCGGTACCGGGCTGGGATTGGCCATCAGCCGGCAGTTGCTGGAACTGATGGCCGGCAAGGTGGAAGTGCGCAGCATCCCCGGCCAGGGCAGCCTGTTCCGGCTGCGCGTGCCGCTACGCTGGCGCCCGGCCAAGCCCGGCGACACGGCGCGCGGCACGGTGGACCTGTTCGGCCGCCGCGCCCTGATTGTGGATGACAGCGCAACGGCGGTGGAAGTGCTGGCCGACATGCTGGAACAGCACGGCATCCAGGTTACAGGCGTGCGGTCGGGTGAAGAGGCCCTGTCCCTGCTGGCGCGGGCACGGGAAGAGGGACAGCCCTTCGATCTGGTGCTGATCGACTGGCGGATGCCCGGCATGGACGGGCTGACCCTGTGCCAGCACATCCATGATCTGCCGGGGGGGGAACCGGAACCGATCCTGATGGTCACCGCCTATGATGTGGATGAATTGGCCGGGCATTTGGCGCAATTGCCCATTTGCCGCGTGCTGGCCAAGCCGGTGACCCCGGCGGATATGCGCGACGCCCTGCACCAGGCCTTCGCCCCGGGCATCAAGGTGCCGGTCGGGATCGATCCGGGCGAAACACTGGCCGGTGTACGCGGGGCCGATATTCTGCTGGTGGAGGACAACCCGCTGAACCAGCAAGTGGCGATGGACCTGCTGGCCCGTTGGGACATGCGGGTCAGTCTGGCCGAAGATGGGGCCCAGGCCGTGGCCATGGTGGCCCGCCATCGCTTCGATCTGGTGCTGATGGATGTACAGATGCCGGGCATGGATGGCTATGCCGCCACCCGCGCCATCCGGGCAAACCCGGCCAATGCCCATCTGCCCATCCTGGCCATGACGGCCCATGCGTTGGACAGCGATCGGCAGCGCTGCCGCGATGCCGGCATGAATGACCATGTGACCAAACCGGTGATCCTGGAGGATCTGGCGGCAGCACTGCGGCGCTGGCTGCCGCTGCGCGCCGAGATTCAGACCGGTGAGCAGCCCGCACCGGTGGCACAGGCCGGACCGGTGGAGATACAGCGGCTGGATGCGCTGCGCGGCTTGCTGGATATCGACGAGGCGCTGGCGCGGACCGGCGATGATGCCGCCCTGCTGACGCGCCTGATTACCAGCTTCACCCAGCAGTTAGACACTCTCCTGCCGAGCCTCTGTGATGCCCTGGCCCAGCCCGACAGTGCCGCCGCCGCCCGTTTCCTGCATATGCTGGCCGGCACCGCCGCCACCATCGGCGCCGCGGAATTGGGACGACGCGCGGCGGCGGCTGGCCAGGCCCTGCGGGAGGAACGGCCGATCTGGCCGGCCATGGCAGCAGAGGTTGCCGAGCGGTTGCGGGCGTTATACAGCGCCCTGAACGGCTGGGCCACCGCCCCCACCCTGCCGCCCCCGCCCGCCCCACCCGCTCCCCCAGTCAAGCCGGATGCCGTGGTGAAGGCCCGGCATCTGCTGGTGGTGGATGATAGTGAGCTGAATCTGGCCCTGATCGCCAGTCTGCTGCGGCGTCAGGGTTTCCATGTCACCACCGCTGCGTCCGGGGAAATCGCCTTGAAAACCCTGGCAGCCGCCCCCTTTGATGCCGTGCTGATGGATGTGCAGATGCCCGGCATGGATGGGCTGGAGACCACCCGCAGGATCAGGGCCCTGGCTGGCCCGGCGGCACAGGTGCGCGTCATCGCCGTAACCGCGCAGCAAAAGGAACAGGTTTGGCCCGATCTGGTGGCCGCCGGCATGGACGGGTTCATCCCCAAACCCTTCACACCGGAAAGCCTGCGCGAGGCGGTAGCAGAAGCGCTGACGGTGGAAGAGCCGAACTGAACAGAGGCGGCACGGATAAAGGGGAGAAGGGCACCAGCCGAAAAGAAAAAGCCCGTCGGATTTATACCGGCGGGCCTTTAGTTTTCAGGACAGAGAGGGTCGGGGGACACAAAGCCCTCCCCCATGGGCATCCGGACAGGGGCAAAGGCCCCGAAGATGAGAGACAAGCCCGAACCGATCATCCGGTCTTGATGATGTAAGAATAGGTGCATTCGGCTGTTAACGCTTTGCGCTAGATCAAGAAGACCGAAGATTTATAGGACAGGGGGCATTTTCCACAGTGGGATTGGCACTCGTCCTCCTGTATCAATAACTTTTTGTGTATCAAAGAAGGAGAGAGGAAGGGAAAACAGAAATAGGAAAATGTTAGGCGTGACACTGACGAAATCTGGGATTCTATGACCCGTATTTTTCTTTCTTGAGAGAAAATTTCCTTACTGAATATTTCAATTTTTTAAAAATTCTCATTTTAAAAAATCACCACCACCCGCGTCGCCGTGGATCAGAATCAGGGTAATCTATATTCATCGATATATTCTCACTTCGTCGAATTTTGACGGATGTAACAAATTTTCCGTCACAATAGACATAAATCGTTCTTCCAATCCAATCATCATGCCACGTTGTTCTGACCCATCCATTCTTATTTGTCTTGTCATTGCTGACAGGAAGCCTGCAGTCACTTTCTCTTTCATATGATAAAACAACATTTTGCGCTTTTTCCCGATTATATTGACCACGATAAACTGAAAATTCGATGTAGACCGTCATAGAAACCTCCATTTCTTTAAGCAATCAGACAAAAAACGACGATACCCCCTGTTGGGAATATCACACACCTCCCGGAAACAGGGGTGAATCGCCTCAAATACGGCTAAGCAGGCTGACATACTGCCCGCAAAAGATAAACAACTATGATGCAGACACAACCCTATGCCAGAGGCGCAAGGAGCGCAAAAAAAATGGGTCGCTTCCGATCAAGGAAGCGACCCATTTACCATACACCGGAGAATGGTCAGTCGTGTTTACTGACCACCACCCAATGCGTGCACATATGTCGCCAGCACCTTCACCGTAGCCGGGTCCAGGCGCTCGCTCCAGGCGGGCATCGAACCACGGCGGGCATAGGTGATGGTCTCAACCACCGTCTTGCGGTCGCCACCATAAAGCCAGATGCCATCTGACAGGCGGGGAGCGCCCATCTCATGCATCCCCTCGCCCTTCTCGCCATGGCAGGCGGCGCAGTTCTCGGCATAGACCGCCGCACCGCGTTCCAGAACGGCCGGGTCGGCAGCCGTGCCGGACAGCGACAGCACATAATCCGCCACATCGCCGATCTGTTCCTTGGTCAGCAGACCATCGGCCCCGAAGCGCGGCATGTCAGAGACACGGCTGTTCTCGTTGGAATTGCGGATACCATAGGTGATGGTCTGCAGGATGTCTTCCGGCTTGCCACCCCAGATCCAGTCATCATCGGCCAGCGTCGGGAAGCCGACGGCCCCCGCACCACCGGCACCATGGCAACCGGCGCAATTATCGGCAAAGGCTACGCGGCCCGCCGCCTGGACATAGCCCATCAGGGCCGGATCCTTGCGGATTTCTTCAATCGGGGTGGCCACGATCTTGGCGCGGGTGTCCGCCTGCGCCGCCTTCTGGGCGGCCATTGTCTCCGCCAGCTCAGCACGCCGGGTCCAGCCCGACGTGCCGCCGAAATGGCTGCTCAGCGTCGGCCAGGAGGGGTACAGCACCGTATAGGCGATACCCCAGGCGATGCAGAAATAGAAAGTATAGAGCCACCATTTCGGCAGCGGCGTGTTCAGTTCCTTGATGCCGTCCCACTCATGACCGGTCGTATCCCGGCCGGTGGTGGCATCCTTTTCGATCTTGGTCGGCATGATGGATCACCTTTAGCGGCGGGTCGGGTGGGGGGCAGGGCCCCCCAGTTCACTGTCATCCAGCGGAATACGGGCCTGGGCATCAAAGCGGGCCTTGGAGCCCGGACGGAACGCCCAGAAGCAGATACCGAGGAACAGTGCCAGGAACCAGACCAGCCAGAGCTGTTTCAGCAGAGGGAGGAGTTCAAGCATGGCGCCCTCTCCTCACTGCTTCACATCTTCAGGGTTGATGCGGGTGAAATCGACCAGGGTGCCCAGCATCTGCAGATAGGCCACCAGGGCGTCCATCTCGGTCACTTCCTCCGGCTTGCCGTCGAAGTCACCCAGACGGGCCTTGGGATAGCGGGCCAGCAGGCCGGCCGTATCCACATCCGGCAGGGCGCCGGCCTGGATACGCACATCCTTTACCGCCTCTGCCACCATCTCGTCCGTATAGGGGACGCCGGCGATGCGCAGGGCCTTCAGGTGATCGGCATAATCCTCGAACTTCAGCGGCCGGTTCAGGAACTGGTAGGTGGGCATGATCGATTCCGGCACCAGGGCGCGCGGATCGTTCAGGTGGGCCACATGCCAGGCGTTGGAGTACTTGCCACCAACGCGGGCCAGATCCGGGCCCGTGCGCTTGGAGCCCCACTGGAACGGGTGGTCATACATGCTCTCAGCCGCCAGGCTGTAATGGCCATACCGCTCCACCTCATCCTTGAAGGTGCGGATCTGCTGGCTATGGCAGAGATAGCAGCCTTCACGGATGTAGATGTTGCGCCCCGCCAGCTCCAGCGGGCTGTAGGGGCGAACCCCATCAACCCGCTCAATCGTGCTTTCGATGGTGAACAGCGGCACGATCTGCACCAGACCGCCGATGGACACGGTGAGCAACGACAGCACCGCCAGCAGCAGGACGTTCTTTTCAATGATCGCGTGGGAGAACTTCATGATGGGCCCCCTCCTTACTCGGCGGCCACGGCGGCAACGGCCGACTTCGGCTCATTGCTTTCGGCGCTGCGGATGGTGCGGAACATGTTGTAGGCCATGAACAAGCCACCGGTCAGGAACAGCAGCCCACCCGTGCCACGGATGACATAGTAGGGGTGCATGGCAGCGACCGTTTCCACGAACGAGTATTGCAGGAAGCCATACTCGTCATAGGCGCGCCACATCAGACCCTGCATGATGCCGCTGACCCACATGGCGGTGATGTACAGCACGATGCCGACCGTGGCCGTCCAGAAGTGCCATTCCACCAAAGCCTTGGAATAGAGACCCTTCTTATTCCACAGCACGGGAATGATGTAATACATCATGCCAAAGCAGATGAAGGCGACCCAGCCCAGCGCACCGGAATGCACATGGCCGATGGTCCAGTCGGTATAGTGCGACAGGCCGTTGACTGCCTTGACCGACATGACCGGACCTTCAAAGGTGCTCATGCCATAGAAGCCGACGGCGGTGACGGAGAAGCGCAGACCCGGATCGGTGCGCAGCTTGTCCCAGGCACCCGACAAGGTCATGATCCCGTTGATCATGCCGCCCCAACTCGGCATCCACAACACGACCGACATCACCATGCCCAGCGTCTGCGTCCAGTCCGGCAGGGCCGTATAGTGCAGATGGTGCGGGCCGGCCCAGATATAGAGGAAGATCAGGGCCCAGAAGTGCACGATGGACAGGCGATAGCTGTAAACCGGACGCTGCGCCGCCTTGGGGATGAAATAGTACATCATGCCCAGGAAGCCGGCGGTCAGGAAGAAGCCCACCGCATTGTGGCCGTACCACCACTGGATCATCGCATCCTGCACACCGGCCCAGGCAATGTAGCTCTTGGTGCCGGTCAAGCTGACCGGGATGGCGGCATTGTTCACGATATGCAGCATGGCAATCGTGATGATGAAGGCCAGATAGAACCAGTTGGCCACATAGATATGCGGCTCACGGCGCTTGAACAGCGTACCGGCAAAGGCGATCAGATAGGCCACCCAGACGATGGTCAGCCACAGATCGACATACCATTCCGGCTCGGCATATTCCTTGCCCTGGGTGATGCCCAGCAGATAGCCGGTGGCGGCCATCACGATGAACAACTGATAGCCTAAGAAGACGAACCAGCCCAGATAGGCGCCGCCGAACAGCGGCGCCCGGCAGGTGCGCTGCACGACATACAGCGACGAGCCGATCAGCGCGCTGCCGCCGAAGGCGAAAATGGCGGCCGATGTGTGCAGCGGTCGCAGACGGCCGAAGGTGGTCCATTCCAGGCCCAGATTCAGCGACGGAAAAGCCAATTGAAAGGCGATATAGACACCGGCGGCGAAAGCCGCGATGCCCCAGAACATGGCGGCGACCATGAAGGCCCGGACCACATCCTCGTGATAGGATTCTGTGACCACGGGCCTCACGCCCACCATCCCCTGCGCCCCGATGGCGCTTGCTACACCCATGACGACCCCCGGTATCGACGTAATGATTGCTCGGGCGCGGACGTTGACACCGCCCGCAATATCGCCTTCATGCGCTGATCCGGGGTAACCCGCATTGACATGCATCAAGGTGCCGGCTGGCGCTTTCTGGGGTGGTCTCAAACGGCTTGCTGTGCCAGATATCCAGGGTGCGGATGGGCATAATTGTTCGGATAATCCGAATTGTCTTATCGCAAATGCCCTCTTTATTCAACGCCCTCTCCGGCCCATGTTGCAACGCACAGTGCCGGGAACAGCGTTTCCGACGCTGCTTTCAGCCTTTGGAGGGGAAGAATCGCCGGATTTCGTACCAAATCGCAGGATTTTGCTGAAAAATCATTCCCCCTGCGACGGCCATCACAGCGCCATCACGGCAACGCGGCATAAGGTGATGTTGGCGCGGTCCACCAACCCCCGGACCGACCACCCCCAAACAGCATGATCTGAGACGGATTCGGCAGATGAAGGCCGGTCCGTCAACCGACCCTGCTGCCCGAACGACCGATACTTCTTTCAATTCCGTCGCGGTGCCGTGGCGGAAACCGCCCTTGTGCGGCCTATCGCAGGAGCCAAGACATGACGAGCAAGCGCAACAAGCTGGCCTATCTTCTGGCAGCGGGTGCCACAGTCGCCGCCATCGGCGGAACCGCCATCTTCCAGGGTGGCCCCTCTCTCCCCAAAGCCCAAGCCGCGACCGCCGCCGCACCGGCGGCGGTCGCGGTGGATGTCGCCCCCGTGGTGGCCCGCAAGGTGGTGGACTGGCAAAGCTATTCTGGCCGGCTGGAAGCGGTGGAGCGGGTGGATATCCGTCCCCGCGTGACCGGTACCATCACCCAGGTGCATTTCAGGAATGGCGCCCTGGTGGCCCAGGGCGATGTGCTGTTCACCATCGATCCCGAGCCATATAAGGCCGAGGTGGCGCGGGTGGAAGCCCAGCTTGCCGCCGCCCAGGCCCGCCAGCGCTATGCCGATGCCGAGCTTGCCCGGGCCGGCCGACTGGTGGCCGACAGCACCATCACCCGCCGCACCCTGGATGAGCGGGAAAACAATGCAAGTGAGGCCGCCGCCGCCGTCCGCGCGGCACAGGCGGAGCTGCGCACGGCGCGGCTGAACCTCTCCTATACCCAGGTGACGGCCCCAATTGCCGGCCGTGTTTCCCGTGCGGAAATCACCGCCGGCAATGTGGTGGCGGCCGGTGCCGGCGGCGTGTCATTGACCAGCATCGTTTCCGTTTCCCCGATTTATGCCGCCTTTGACGTGGATGAACAGACCTATCTGCGCCACATCGCCTCGGTGAAGGATGACAGGGGCGTGCCGGTGCGGCTGGGTCTGGCCAACGAGGCCGAGTATTCCCGCGACGGCGTGATCGAACATGTCGATAACCGGCTGGATGCCGTCTCCGGCACCATCCGGGTGCGGGCTTCCTTTGATAACAAGGATGGCTTGCTGGTGCCCGGCCTGTTCGCCCGTATCCAGGTGGGCGGGTCGGAGCCGGAACCGGCGGTGATGGTGGATGAACGCGCCATCGGCACCGATCAGGACAAGAAATTCGTGCTGGTGGTGGGAACGGACAACAAGGTCGAATACCGCCCGATCAGCCTGGGCAGCCGCCAGGAAGGCCTGCGCATCGTCACCAAGGGTCTGGCACCGGGTGAGCGGATCGTCGTCAACGGCATCCAGCGCGCCCGGCCGGGGGATATGGTGCAGCCCAACATGGTGGCGATGGAAAAACCCGCCACCCAGGCGGCCGATGCCGGGCGGGGAGAAGCGGGCAAGCGGGGGGATTTGTGAGGGGGGGCCTTTTCATGTCGGTGACAAGCCGGTGAGACGACGCCAACCATTTTGGGATCGATAAGCGCTTCTTCCACCGTCACCCCGGCGAAGGCCGGGGTCCAGAGGCCACAAGCGCTTTGCTCTACGAAACTGGACCCCGGCCTTCGCCGGGGTGACGGTAAGTGAGAGAGGCCTCTTCCCACAAAAGACGACCAATCCCCCGCCCGCCCTGCCGAGGCCAATTCCCATGAATATTTCCCGATTCTTCATCGACCGCCCGATCTTCGCGGGCGTGTTGTCGGTGGTGGTTTTCCTGGCGGGCTTCATTGCCCTGTTCCGGTTGCCCGTCGCCGAATATCCCGAGGTGGTGCCGCCGTCTGTCGTCGTGCGCGCGCAGTACCCCGGTGCCAACCCCAAGGTCATCGCCGAGACCGTCGCCTCCCCGCTGGAGGAACAGATCAACGGCGTGGAAAACATGCTCTATATGCAGTCGCAGGCCAACAGCGACGGCAATATGGCGCTGACCGTCACCTTCAAGCTGGGCACTGACCCGGATCAGGCCACGCAGTTGGTGCAGAACCGGGTTTCCCAGGCGCTGCCCCGGCTGCCGCAGGACGTGCAGCGGCTGGGCGTGACGACGGTGAAATCCTCGCCCACGCTGACCATGGTGGTGCATCTGCACTCCCCCAATGACCGGTATGACATCACCTACCTGCGCAATTACGCGGTGCTGAATATCCGCGACCGGCTGGCCCGCATCCAGGGTGTGGGCGAGGTGTTGCTGTGGGGGGCCGGCGATTACGCCATGCGCGTCTGGCTGGACCCCAACAAGGTGGCCGAACGCGGCCTGACCGCCAGCGACGTGGTGGCCGCCATCCGTGACCAGAATGTGCAGGTGGCCGCTGGTGTCATCGGGGCCAGCCCGTCGGTGCCGGATGCGCCGTTGCAGCTTTCCGTCAATGCCCAGGGCCGGCTGAAAACGGTGGAGGAGTTTCAGGATATCGTCCTGAAGACCTCTGGCGGGGCCGTGACCTATCTGCGCGACGTGGCGCGGGTGGAACTGGCCGCCGCCCAGTATGGCCTGCGCTCCCTGCTGGATAACAAGCCGGCCATCGCCATGGCCATCAATCAGGCCCCCGGCGCCAATGCCCTGGCCATTTCCGAGCAAGTGCGCGCGGTAATGGCAGAGTTGAAGCAGGACATGCCCGATGGCGTCGATTACGCCATCGAATATGATCCCACCCGCTTCGTGCAGGCCAGCATCGATGCGGTGATCCACACGCTGCTGGAAGCCATCGCCCTGGTGGTGCTGGTGGTGATCATCTTCCTGCAGACCTGGCGTGCCTCCATCATCCCGCTGCTGGCGGTGCCGGTCTCCATCGTCGGCACCTTCTCGCTGATGCTGGCCTTCGGCTTTTCCATCAATGCCCTGTCGCTGTTCGGCATGGTGCTGGCCATCGGCATCGTGGTGGATGACGCCATCGTGGTGGTGGAGAATGTGGAGCGTAACATCGCCGCCGGCCTGTCACCCAAACAGGCAACCTATAAGGCGATGCAGGAGGTGAGCGGCCCCATCATCGCCATCGCCCTGACCCTGGTGGCGGTGTTCGTGCCGCTGGCCGCCATGTCCGGCCTGACCGGCGAATTCTATAAGCAGTTCGCGATGACCATCGCGATTTCCACGGTGATTTCCGCCTTCAACTCCCTCACCCTCTCCCCTGCCCTGTCGGCCCTGCTGCTGAAGGGGCATCATGACAAGCCGGATTGGCTGACGCGTGGCATGAACAAGGTGCTGGGCGGCTTCTTTCGCCTGTTCAACCGCACCTTTCAACGCGGGTCGGAGGCCTATGGGGCCGGCGTGTCTGGCGTCATCCGCCGCAAGGGCGCGATGATGGCCGTCTATGGCGCGCTGCTGGGGCTGACCTTCCTGCTGGGCAATGCGGTGCCGGGCGGCTTCGTGCCGGCGCAGGACAAGGAATATCTGATCGGTTTCGCCCAGCTTCCCACCGGGGCCTCCCTGGACCGCACGGAAGAGGTCATCCGCGCCATGAGCGACATTGCCCTGAAACAGCCGGGCGTGAAGGCCGCCATCGCCTTTCCCGGCCTGTCGGTCAATGGCTTCACCAATTCGTCTTCCGCCGGCATCGTCTTTGCCACCCTGGAACCCTATGAGGAACGGGCCAAGCAGGGCCTGTCGGCGGCGGTCATCACCCAACAGCTTCAGCAGAAATATGCCGGGTTGAAGGAAGCCTTCGTCGCCGTGTTCCCGCCGCCGCCGGTGATGGGGCTGGGCACGCTTGGCGGTTTCAAGCTGCAGGTGGAAGATCGCGGCGCGCTGGGGTACGAGGCGCTGGCCAAGGCCGCCAATGATTTCGTCGCCAAGGCACGCCAGACCCCGGAACTGGGGCCGACCTTCAGCTCTTACGAAATCAATGTGCCGCAGTTGGATGTGCAGTTGGACCGGGTGAAAGCCCGCCAGTTGGGCGTGCCGGTGACAGATGTCTTCGCCACCATGCAGGCCTATCTGGGCTCGCTCTATGTCAATGATTTCAACCTGTTCGGTCGCGTCTACCAGGTGCATGTGCAGGCCGATGCGCCGTTCCGCGCCCATGCCGATGATATCGGCCTGCTGAAAACCCGCAATGATCAGGGCATGATGGTGCCGCTGTCATCCCTGGTGCAGGTGGTGCAGAGCTACGGCCCGGAAATGGTGGTGCGCTATAACGGCTATACGGCGGCCGATATCAATGGCGGCCCGGCGCCCGGCTTCTCCTCCGGTCAGGCGCAGGCCGCGGCGGAGCGGATCGCAGCAGAGGTGCTGCCGCGCGGGATGCGCTTTGAATGGACGGATCTGACCTATCAGCAGATCCTGGTCGGCAATGCGGCGCTGTGGGTCTTCCCCATTTCCGTGCTGCTGGTCTTCCTGGTGCTGGCCGCCCAGTATGAAAGCCTGACCCTGCCGCTGGCCATCCTGATGATCGTGCCGATGAGCCTGATGTCCGCCCTGGCCGGCGTCTGGCTGACCGGCGGGGATAATAACATCTTCACCCAGATCGGCTTCATGGTGCTGGTGGGGCTATCAGCGAAGAACGCCATCCTGATCGTGGAATTCGCCCGCGAGCTGGAGGCCCATGGTCGCACCGTGGTGCAGGCGGCGATTGAGGCCAGCCGGCTGCGGCTGCGCCCCATCCTGATGACCTCCATCGCCTTCATCATGGGCGTGGTGCCGCTGATCACCAGCAGCGGGGCCGGGGCGGAAATGCGCCAAGCCATGGGTGTTGCCGTGTTTGCCGGGATGCTGGGCGTCACCCTGTTCGGCCTGCTGCTGACCCCGGTCTTCTATGTGCTGCTGCGCTATCTGGCAGGGGCAAAACGGCAGGAAGCCGGGCACAGCACCCCGGAAGGCATGATGGCGGCAACCGGGGACTGATTTCCGGCCACCGCCACCACTGGACCGCCGCAGGCTTCCGGGGCTGCGGCGGTTTTCTTTTAGCAACAGGTATTAGCCCTGAACCTCAAACGTCAGGGCGACGCTGTAGCTTTTCACCGCCACCGCCCCTTCCGGGGCTTCAACGCGGTAGCGGGCCAACAGCAGATGGGGCCCGTGTTCCTTCAGGGCAAAGCTGGCCTTGCCATCCTTGTCGGTCACGGCCTTGGCGGCAGCCGCGTGCTTGTCCTCGCCCTTTTCGTCATGGTCATGCTCCCCACCACCGCCCTGCAGGGTGATCTCCACGCCGGCCAGCGGCTTGCCCTGGAACAGCAACTGGACCGGGAAGCTGCCACCCTCATCCAGCTTGGACGGATGGGCGAGCGGCAGGATTTCCAACCCGCTGCCGGTCGGCTTCAGGGCAGCGTCGCTGGCGGGGCCCTTGCTGACATAGACATCGGCGCGGGTGAAGCTCTGCACATCGGCCACACGGGCACCGGCAGGGGCCGCCGTCGGATCGCGCAGGGCCTCCCATTTACCGTTCACCAGCGCCATCTTGCGCGTGGCACCGGGGCGTTCCCCGGTGGAGAAGCGGTAGGTGCCATTTTCCGGCAACCCCGCCTCAAAAACTGCCAAGTCTTTCAGATAAATGATGTTTTCGATCTTCTGCTTCACGCCGGCAGGGGTGATGACATGGTAATCATCCGCCTTCATGGCGATATCCGGGGTGAACAGTTCCTCTGTGAAGGAACCCTCGACGGTCACATGGTCGCGCTGCGGCGTGGTGAAGACATTGGGCTTCAGATATTGCGTATGCGCCACCGCCGGCAGGGCGGCCAACAGGGCCAGGGCCGCCACGGCGGTGCGGATCGTTCCACGCTTCATTGCGATGTTCCCAACGGTGCCATTGTCGTTTGAATGGATAAATAGTGCGAATTGGTCTTAATTGCAAATGAATGTTGGGGAAGCACACCGGCAATGGCGGCCGCCATTGCCGGCTGCAAGGTATGATCCGTCACTCTGTTTCACGGGAAACTTTTGTCTCCAGCCCCTTCGCCAGCCCGTCCAGGATGGCGCAATGCGGGCTATCATCGCCCAGGCAGTGACGGGCCAGCCCCTCCAGCGTCTGTTTCATCACCTGCAATTCGTCGATCCGTTCCTGCAGATGCGCGATATGGGAAAGCGCCAGCGCCTTCACGTCGGCGCTGGCGCGGTCGCGGTCATGCCACAGGCGCAGCAGCCCGCCCAGATCGGCCAGCGGAAAGCCCAGGGCGCGGGCCTGACGGATGAAACGCAGGGTGCGGATATCCGCCTCCCCATAAAGCCGATAGCCGGCGGCGGAACGGTCTGCCGCCGGCAACAGGCCCGTGGCCTCATAATGGCGGATCATCTTGGGCGTGACGCCCGCCGCCTTGGCCGCCTGTCCGATATTCATCGCCCGGTCCCCGCGCGGGGCCGCCAGCGGCGCAGCAACAGGGCGTTGCCCACCACGCTGACGCTGGAAAAGGCCATGGCGGCCCCGGCAATCATCGGGTTCAACAGGCCCAAGGCGGCCAGCGGAATGCCCACCACATTATAGGCGAAGGCCCAGAACAGGTTCTGGCGGATCTTCGCCCAGGTCTGCCTGGAAATGGCGATGCTGTCGGCCACCAGCAGCGGATCACCCCGCATCAGGGTGATGCCCGCCGTCTCCATGGCCACCTGTGTGCCGGTGGCCATGGCAAAGCCGATATCGGCAGCGGCCAGGGCCGGCGCATCATTGATGCCATCGCCCACCATGGCGACGGTGCCGCTGCCCCCGCGCAGCCGGGCCACCGCTGCCGCCTTCTGGTCGGGCAGCAGGCGGGCCATAACCTCATCCAGACCCAGCCTGTCCCCCACGGCACGGGCCGCCGCCTCATGATCGCCGGTCAGCATGACACAGCGCAGGCCCTGCGCCTTTAATGCGGCGATGGCGGCGGCGGCACTGGGTTTGGGCTCGTCGGCAAAGCTCAACAGGGCCAGCAGGTGCCAGGGCCCCTCCCCCGCCTGCACGGCCAGCCAGGATTGGCTGTGCCCCTGCTGGCGGGCCGTGGCGGCGGCATCGGCCAGCGGGGTGATATCCACCCCCAGTTCCGCCATCAGCCCTTCATGGCCCAGGCGCAACGCTTGGCCCTCTACCGTGCCCGCCATGCCTTGGCCGGGCAGGGCGCGGCTGTTCTGGGCCGCCGGTGGGGTCAGGGATTGGGCGCGGGCGGCATCCAGCACGGCGCGGGCCAGCGGATGCTCACTGCCGGCCTGCAGGCCGGCGGCCAGCCGCAACGCCTCGGTGGCATCCACGCCGGGGGCTGGCGTCAGGCTGGTCAGCACCGGCTTGCCCTCCGTCAGGGTGCCGGTCTTGTCAAAGACGATGATGGTGGCGGCATGGGCGCGTTCCAGGGCGCCGGCATCCTTGATCAGGATGCCGCTGCGCGCCGCCACGCCCGTGCCCGCCATCAGCGCCGTGGGCGTGGCCAGCCCCAGGGCGCAGGGGCAGGCGATCACCAGCACGGAAACCGCATTGATCAGGGCGGTTTCAGCCCCCGACCCCGCCAGAACCCAGCCGGCGAAGGTGGCCAGCGCGATGACCAGCACGATGGGCACGAAAACGGCACTCACCCGGTCGGCCAGCCGCTGGATGGGGGCCTTGGCGGCCTGTGCCCCTTCCACCATGGCGATGATGCGGGCCAGCATCGTATCCCGCCCCACGGCCCCGGTGCGCACCAGCAGGGTGCCGGGGCCATTCAGGGCGCCACCGGTCACGGTACTGCCGGCCTGTTTGGCCACGGGCAGGGATTCCCCCGTGATCATGGATTCATCCAGGTCGGACGCGCCTTCCACCACCGTGCCATCCACCGGCACGGCAGCACCCGGCAGCACGACAACCAGATCGCCGACACGCAATTGCGCCACAGGCACTTCCACATCCCCCGACGGCAGCCGCAGCCGCGCCAGCCGGGGCCGCAGCGCCATCAGCGCCTGAATGGCTTCCATGGTGCGGCCCATGGCGCGCGCCTCCAGCCAACGGCCCAGCAGCAGCAGGGTGATGACCACCGCCGCCGCCTCAAAATACAGATGCGGCGCGTGGCCTTCATGCGCGGTGAGCCAGAGGAAGACGGACAGGCCCCAGGCCGCCAGCGTACCCAGGGAAACCAGGCTGTCCATGCTGCCATGGCGGGCGCGGGCGGCCCGGAAGGCCCCCTTATGGAACTGCCAGCCCAGCCAGAAGGTAACCGGCGTGGCGAGGGTGAGTTGCAGCCAGCCCGGCAGGCTGGGCACAAACCCCAGCATGGGGGCCAGCAGCGGCAGGCTGAGCATGGCCGCCAGCGCCACGCGCCAGCCGGCATTCTCCCCCCCTGCCCCATGGGCGGCATGGTCATGGCCGGGGGCGCTGTCAGCCCCCTGCCCTGCCTCTGCCCCTTCCGCTGCAATCAGGTCCGCCCCATAGCCGGCACCGGCCACGGCATCGGTGAGTGCTGCGCCATCGGCCCCGATGGCGCGCACATGGGCGCGTTTGCTGGCCAGATTGATATCGGCCGTCACCACGCCCGGCACCTGCCGCAGCGCCTTTTCCACCCGCGAGACGCAGCCAGCGCAGCGCACCCCCGTCAGCGACAGATCAAATTCGGCGATCTGGGCGCCGGTTTCGGCCCCCCTTATCCCGCTTCCATCCATGGCCCGGTTCCCTTGGAAGTAACACCTGCCCCATCATCTGGGGCTTGCCACCATGTCAAGGTCAAGGGGTCTGCGACGAAAAACTCAAGCGGTGCGGATATTGGCCAGGAAGCTCTCAATATCCCGGCGCAGAATCTCCGACTGCTGGGCCAGTTCACCGGCGGCCGCCAGCACTTCGCCAGAGGCTTCGCCCGTCTGGTCGGCGGCTTCGGCCACCCGGCCCAGATTGGCGGACACTTCCTGAGAGCCCCGGGCAGCCTGTTGCACATTGCGGGCGATTTCCGCCGTGGCGGCCCCCTGTTCCTCCACTGCGGCGGCGATGGCGGCGGCAATCTCGCTGACCCGGCGGATGGTCTGGCCGATGCCGCTGATCGCTTCCACCGAACTGCTGGTGGCCGATTGCATACTGGCAATCTGGGCGGAAATCTCCTCCGTGGCGCGGGCCGTCTGGGTGGCGAGGCTTTTCACCTCGCTGGCGACGACGGCAAAACCCTTGCCCGCCTCCCCCGCCCGCGCCGCCTCGATGGTGGCATTCAGGGCCAGCAGGTTGGTCTGGGCGGCGATGTCCTGGATCATCTGCACGACATTGCCGATCTTCTCCGCCGCATCGGCCAGCCCGCGCATGATGCGGTCGGTTTCCGTCGCCTGATTGACGGCGGACAGGGCGATGGTGGCGGATTCCGAGACCTGACGACCGATTTCCAGGCTGGATGAGGCCAGTTCCTCGCTGGCGGCGGCCACCGTCTGCACATTGCTGGATGTCTGCTCGGAAACGGTGGCGCAGTTGGTCACCTGGGTGGTGGTCTCCTGGGCGATGCCGCTCATGGAATGGGCCGTCCCCTCCAGCTCCGTCGCCGACGCGGCGACGGCGTGCAGCACCTCAGCAATCGCCCCTTCGAACTGGTGGATCAGGGTTTCCACCCGCTTTACCCGTTCCTCCCGCGCCTGGCGCTCGCTGGCGGCCATCTGCTCCAGCCGCTGGCGTTCCTGGGCATTGCGGTTGAAGACCACCAGACCACGGGCAATATCGCCCACCTCGTCCGGACGCCCTTCACCGGCAATGCTGGTTTGCAGCTCCCCATCGGCCATCCGGCCGATCACCTGGGTCAGCCCGTTCAACGGCGTGATGACGCGGCGATTGAAAACATAGCCCAGGGCGATGATGGCAATGGCAATGCCCAGGGTCAGCACCCCTTCCAGGATCAGCCCGATCATGGCCGCGCGGGCGCGGTCATCCAGATAATCCGCCCCGGTGGCCAGGGCGGCATCACGGATGGACATGATCGGCTTGACGAAATTGGCCTGAACGGTGCGGAATTCCAGCGGGGTTATCCCCGGGTCGGCATTGGTCCGCACGGCGGTGACGATGCGGTTGTAATAGTCGCCCCCTTCCTTGAAATAGGTTTTCTCCACACTCGCCAGGGCGTCTGCCACCTTCGGCGGCTCCCCGGCCAGTTTGAATTGTGCCTGGATCTGGGCCCACCGCTCCTCGATCCGCACCATCATCTCCCCATGCTTCTCGTTATTCGCCTGGGTGCGTGTCTCCGGACTGGAGAGATAGAGGCCGAGATGGGAGGAGCGGGCGCCGGCGGCGGAACGGAAATCATTGGTCAGCCGGGCCATCGCGATGAAATCGGACACACCCGTATTCAGGCGCGAGACCACCACCTCCATCGTCTGCAATGGCCGCGTGGCCTCATCCATGGTGCGGTTGACGGCGGCGGGGTAGCCTTTCAGGAAGCTGGCGTCGCGGGCGGACAGGGGCTTTGCAGCCTCCTCCAGGGCGCGGGTGCGCAGCTCCTGGATATGGGTTTTCAGGCTGCTCAGTACGGCCTTGATGGCGGGGTCAGCAATTTCATGCTCGGCGGCGTTCAGGCTTTGGCTGACGGCCTCATCCGTCTTGCCGGTCACGGCGGCAATCCGGTCCCGCCCCGCCTGATCCAGAACGCTGTCCGCCTGCAGGGCGGTGTTGAAGGCCGAGCGTTCCAGCGGCAATTGCTCCACAATCCGGGAGACGGCCTGGAAGGTCCGAAGATAGCGCGCAGTCTGGTTGATGCTCCACAGCGAACTGACCTGTTGGGCCACCAGCATCATGGCCACACCGACAGCGATGATGCCGGCGCCGGAAATGCAAAGGGTGAACAGGGTCTTGACGCGCATCGGGGGAACTCCGCAGGGCAGGCACGGATGGGGGAATGCCATCTGGGCCTGAAAAAATGCTAACGTTGAATGTTTGCACGGATTGCAACGCAAGGTCGCGTGCTTTCAACGGCATTTTCCATGAAAATTCGATCCGTATCTATCTAACCCGATGATCCTCATTTTATGTCGCTAAAGGGGGGCGGGCGGGGCTATGCAAGGCCCCCTTTCGCCCGCCGGTACCCGACCCCATCAGCCCTGACCCACATGGGTTTTCAGATAATCCACCAGCCGCGCCACCTTGGGCGACAGGTGGCGGCGATGGGGATAAACGGCCCAGATACCCTCTGCCGGCGGGCGGTGGGGTTCCAGCAGGCTGACCAGGGCGCCGCTGGCCAGATCGGGTTCCACATAGAAATCCGGCAATTGGCAGAGCCCCAGCCCCTGGCGGGCCGCATCCAGCACGGCAAAGCCGCTGTTGCAGCGCCAGGAACCGCGCGGCTTGAATTCCACCAGCCGCCCGCCGGTCTGGAACTGCCAGAATTCGGCCGTGCCGATCAGGCAGGCATGGCGGGCCAGATCGTCCAGCCCGGTGGGGGCGCCCTGGGCCGCCAGATAGGCCGGAGCGGCGCAGAGATAGCGTTCCCGCTGCGCCAGCCGCACGGCGATCAGCCGGCTGTCGCCCAGGCTGGCACCGATGCGCACGGCCAGGTCAAACCCCTCCCCCACCAGATCGACCACCCGGTTGGTCAGGTCGATGGAGACGCTCATCTGCGGGTGATCGGCCAGGAAGCGGTTGACCAGCGGCACGATGAACCGTTCGCCATAGGCAATGGAACAGGTCAGCCGCAGATGCCCACGCGCCGTGCCATCCTGTTCGCTGACGGCGGCGAACATCTCCTCCCGCTCCTCCACCAGCCGGCGGCAGCGTTCCAGGAACAGCCGCCCGGCATCGGTCAGGCTGACCCGGCGGGTGGTGCGGTAGAGCAGGCGGACAGAGAGCCGATCCTCCAGCCGCGCCACCTCCCGGCTGATATGGGAGGTGGAAACCCCCAGCCGGGTGGCGGCGCGGGAAAAGCTCTCCGTCTCCGCCGTGGCGATAAATTCCTCAATCCCATCCCAGGGCTGCATGGGGGTGGTTTCCTGACCTTTGCCGGGGACCGGTGTGCATTCTTGATTATTGCTATACAGCAATAATTTTTTGCCTCAAAGCCGGGATTGTTGCCGGGGAGAGCCCCCGCTATAGTCAAGCCACGCCCGCTGACCGAACCGGCCAGCGGGATTTTCCCATCTCCACAAGCCGGAAGAAGCCCCATGAAGACCCGCGCCGCCGTCGCCTTTGAAGCCAAGAAGCCCCTGGAAATCGTTGAAGTCGATCTGGAAGGCCCGAAGCTGGGCGAGGTGCTGATTGAGATCATGGCCACCGGCATCTGCCATACCGATGCCTATACGCTGGACGGGTTTGACAGCGAAGGCATCTTCCCGTCCATCCTGGGCCATGAAGGGGCCGGCATCGTGCGGGAGGTGGGGCCGGGCGTCACCAGCCTGAAGCCGGGCGATCATGTCATCCCGCTCTACACCCCGGAATGCCGCCAGTGCAAAAGCTGCCTGTCGCGCAAGACCAACCTCTGCACCTCCATCCGCGCCACCCAAGGCAAGGGCTTGATGCCCGATGGCACCAGCCGCTTCAGCTATAAGGGCCAGCCGATCTATCACTATATGGGCTGCTCCACCTTCTCCAACTTCACCGTTCTGCCGGAAATCGCTGTGGCGAAAATCCGGGAAGACGCGCCGTTCCAGTCCACCTGCTATATCGGCTGCGGTGTCACCACCGGGGTTGGGGCGGTGATCAACACCGCCAAGGTGGAGCCGGGTTCCAATGTGGTGATCTTCGGCCTGGGCGGCATCGGCCTGAACGTGATCCAGGCCGCCCGCATGGTGGGGGCTGACAAGATCATCGGTGTCGATATCAATGACCGCAAGGAAGAATGGGGCCGCCGCTTCGGCATGACCCATTTCGTCAACCCCACCAAGATCGACGGCGATATCGTCCAGCATCTGGTCGGCCTGACGGAAGGCGGGGCCGATTACACCTTCGACTGCACCGGCAACACCAATGTGATGCGCCAGGCCCTGGAAGCCTGCCATCGCGGCTGGGGCGTGTCGGTGGTGATCGGCGTGGCCGAGGCCGGCAAGGAAATCTCCACCCGTCCGTTCCAACTGGTGACCGGCCGGGTGTGGAAGGGGTCGGCCTTCGGCGGTGCGCGTGGCCGTACCGACGTGCCGAAGATCGTCGACTGGTACATGCAGGGCAAGATTGAGATCGACCCGATGATCACCCATGTGCTGGGCCTGGAGGATATCAACAAGGCGTTCGACCTGATGCACGCGGGTGAGAGCATCCGCAGCGTCGTGGTGTTTTAACTTTACTTGTCCCTCAGGCGCCGGGCGCCGCCATCCGGCGGCTTGGCTTACGCGCCATGGGGCGCGCGGCGGCAGTCGCCGCCGGGGGGAGGTCATGCGACTTCCCCCCTTTTACTGTGTGACGTCACACATCAATGCCGGAACCGATCATGAGCTTTGAGACCATCTCCACCATCCGCAGCCATGGCGGCATCCAGGGTGTCTATCGCCACCTTTCCAGCGCCACCGGCACGCCCATGGTGTTCAGCGTCTTCACCCCGCCGCAGGCGGTGAATGGGCGCAAGCTGCCGGTGCTGTGGTTCCTGTCCGGCCTGACCTGCACCCATGCCAATGTGACGGAGAAGGGGGAGTTCCGGCGGCTGGCGGCGGAATTGGGACTGGTCATCGTCTGCCCGGATACCAGCCCGCGCGGCGAAGGCGTGGCCGATGATGCCGGCTGGGATCTGGGGCAGGGGGCCGGCTTCTATGTCGACGCCACAGAGGCCCCCTGGGCACCGCATTTCCGCATGTGGACCTATGTGACAGAGGAATTGCCCGCGCTGGTGACCCGGCATTTCCCGGTGGATATGGACCGTCAGGGCATTACCGGCCATTCCATGGGCGGCCATGGGGCGCTGACCGTGGCGTTGCGCCATCCGGGGCGGTTCAAATCCGTTTCCGCTTTTGCGCCCATCGTGGCCCCGACGCAGGTGCCTTGGGGACAGAAGGCGTTGCCCGCCTATCTGGGATCGGACAAGGCGGCCTGGCTGCGCCATGATGCGGTCGCGCTGATCGAGCATGGGGCGCTGGTGCCGGAAATCCTGGTGGACCAGGGCACGGCCGATGGCTTCCTGGAAGGCCAGCTCCGCCCGCATCTGCTGGAAGCCGCCTGTCAGAAGGCGGGTATCAAGCTGACCCTGCGGATGCAGGAAGGGTACGATCACTCCTACTATTTTATCTCCAGCTTCATGGATGATCACCTGCGCTGGCATGGGGAGAGGTTGTAAGGGGGGCACCGGTTGCCCCCCCTTCCACCGTCACCCCGGCGAAGGCCGGGGTCCAGTTTCGTAGAGCAATGCGCCTTTGGTCCGCTGTGCGGCCTGAAAGAGCTTTGAGCGAAAATGGGGGGGCGATCTCTGGACAGATCGCCTGCCCGACGATCGTCCATAGGCGTCGAGGCCGGCCGATGTCTGCCCGCCGAGGGTATCGGCATCGCTAGGGGTGCGCAAGCGACCTGGACCCCGGCCTTCGCCGGGGTGACGGAGAGATGAGGCGTGGCCCCTACCCCCCCTCCGCCGCCGCCTGCAGCGCCACCCGGTCGCAGATCACCAGATTATGCGCCACCTCCCGAATGGCGCCGCTGCGCTTCAGGTCGCTGACCGTGCGGCTGGCGGTCTCCAGGGTGACGGCCAGGATGGCGCCGAAATCTTCCCGCGTGAACAGGCGTACCGGCTGATCGGGGGCTTCCTCCGATAGGGTCAACAACAGGCGCGCCAGCCGCTGCCGGGCGCTGCCAGTGGAAAGCCCGGTCAGGAAATCATCGGCCACGCTCAACGCCTCGTGCCATTTCTCCATCAGTTTCTGATGCAGGCGGGGCGTGTTGGTTTGCAACTGGCGCACCACGCTGACGGGGATGCGACAGAGTTCCACCGGCAGCAGCGCCACGGCCAAATGTTCATACTGGGGTCTTACCAGCGCTTCCAGCCCCACCACCCCGCCGGGGCGGATCAGCCGGACGATGCGCTGTGACCCGTCCGGCTGGATATGCACCAGCTTCACCAAGCCGGCGCGCAGGGTGAAAATGGCCGTCGCCTCCTGGTCCAGATGGTAAATCTGCTCCATCGGCTCGACGCCGATTTCCTCAATGGGCAGATGGATCAGGTCGAAATCGCTGTCATGCAGATCGGCAAACAGGGCCAGATGGCGGATGCCGCAATGCTGACAGGCCATCAGCCCCTGACGCGCCGCAATGATCCGTGCCGCCTTCACGCCAATCCTCCATGCTCCCCCGTCCCATCAATAGGCCGATCCGGCCGGGGGCGGCAAGCGATGCAGCGGCCACGATTCCGTTGGCTGGGTGAATATTTGTCGCAACCGGCGTAACGGTCTGGCCGGTTGCGGCCTTTTACGCCAAGCTGCTGACTGTGGCTGTTGAGCAGAAATCCGGGCCCCCGTCACCCCAGCGCCTTTGACAATCCGCAAAGCAGCGTCCGGGCAGGGGGCGCATCATCCGGTCCTTGATCCCGGTGGGGCGGGGGCCGGCTCATAAGCAATTGATCGGCAGTTCGTTTGAACGATTGCGGCCCGGTTCCGTTCCCTCACCAGCACAGCAGGCGGCCCCATCCCGGTGGCTGCCGACCATTCCGGGGGGCCGGTTCGCCGGCAGGCAGGTATGGAACTCGACATTGTGGAACTGTCACGGCTGCAATTCGCCCTGACAGCGCTTTACCACTTCCTTTTTGTGCCGCTGACACTCGGCCTGTCCATCATCCTGGCCATCATGGAGACGGTCTATGTGATGACAGGGCGGGACATCTGGCGGCAGATGACCAAGTTCTGGGGCACCCTGTTCGGCATCAATTTCGTGCTGGGGGTGGCCACCGGCCTTACCATGGAATTCCAGTTCGGCATGAACTGGTCCTATTACAGCCACTATGTCGGCGACATTTTCGGGGCCCCGCTGGCCATCGAAGGGCTGATGGCGTTCTTTCTGGAAGCCACCTTCGTCGGCCTGTTCTTCTTCGGCTGGGAGAAGATGACCAGGGTGCAGCATCTGGTGGCCACCTGGGCGGTGGCCATTGGCTCCAACCTCTCGGCCCTGTGGATCCTCATCGCCAATGGCTGGATGCAGAACCCGGTCGGGTCCGTCTTCAACCCCGCCACCATGCGGATGGAGATAGAGGATTTCGGGGCCGTGCTGTTCAACCCGGTGGCCCAGGCCAAGTTCGTGCACACGGTTTCCGCCGGCTATGTCACGGCGTCTGTCTTTGTGCTGGGCGTGTCGGCCTGGTACATGCTGAAAGGGCGGCATCTGCACCTGGCCAAACGCTCCATGGCGGTGGCCTGCTCCTTCGGCCTGCTGTCATCGCTCTCCGTCGTCGTGCTGGGGGATGAGAGCGGCTATCTGGCGACCGAACATCAAAAGATGAAACTGGCCGCGATCGAGGGCATGTGGGAGACGGAGCCGGCACCCGCCAGCTTCACCGCCATCGGCTTCCCCGATCAGGCGGCGCGCAAGACCCATCATGTGCTGACCATCCCCTGGGCCTTGGGCCTGATCTCCACCCGCTCGCTGGACACAGAGGTGCCCGGCATCAATGCGCTGGTGGAACGCGGGCGGCAGCGGATTGAAAGCGGCATCGTCGCCTATGGCGCGCTGGCGGAAATCCGTGCCGCCCGCAGCCTGGAAAAGGCCCCGGCCACAGCCCGCGAACTGTTCGAAGCCCATGGCGGCAATCTGGGCTATGCCTATCTGCTGAAACGCTATGTCGATAATCCGGCCGATGCCACACCGGATCAGATTCAGGCGGCGGCCTGGGATCTGGTGCCGGGTGTGGCCCCGCTCTTCTGGTCCTTCCGGCTCATGGTGGCGTTGGGTTTCTTCTTCATCGCCCTGATGGCGGCCTTCTTCTGGCAGTCGGCGCGGCAGAGGCTGGGCCAGCCGCGCTGGTTGCTCTGGGTGGCGGTCTGGTCCATCCCGCTGCCCTGGATCGCGGCTGAACTGGGCTGGGTGGTGGCCGAATATGGCCGCCAGCCCTGGATCATTGAAGGGGTGTTGCCCACGGCGGTGGCTGTCTCCAGCCTGGGCGTCAACGACCTGCTGATCACGCTGGCCGGCTTCGTGCTGTTCTACAGCACCTTGTTCGTGGTGGAAGTCTCGCTGATGCTGCGCGCCATCCGCAAGGGGCCGGCCCAAGACCCCGTTCATCACGCCATCGCTGCGGAGTGACGATCATGATCCTGCATGAATTGATCGATTACCAAACGCTGCGCCTGATCTGGTGGGTGCTGCTGGGCGTGCTGCTGATCGGCTTTGCCGTCACCGATGGCTATGACATGGGGGTGGGCATGTTGCTGCCCTTCCTGGGCCGGGATGATGTGGAACGGCGGGTGATGATCAACAGCGTCGGCCCGGTCTGGGAGGGCAACCAAGTCTGGTTCATCCTGGGCGGCGGGGCAATCTTCGCCGCCTGGCCGCCGCTCTATGCCGTCTCCTCCTCCGGTTTCTATCTCGCCATGTTCGTGGTGCTGGCGGCGCTGATCCTGCGGCCGGTGGCGTTCAAATATCGTTCCAAGCGGGAGGAACCCGGTTGGCGGGCATTGTGGGACGGGGCCCTGTTCATCAGCGGCTTTGTGCCGGTGCTGATTTTCGGCGTGGCCGTGGGCAATGTGCTCCAGGGCGTGCCCTTCCGTCTGGATGATGATTTACGCTCCTTCTATACCGGCAGCTTCTTTGGCTTGCTGAACCCGTTCGCCCTGCTGTGCGGCCTGTTGTCGGTGGCGATGCTGGCCATGCATGGGGCCGGCTGGCTGGTGCTGAAGACACAAGGGGCCGTGGCCGCACGGGCGCGGGTCGTGGGGTCGCTGGCGGCGCTGCTGACCATCGCCCTGTTCGTGCTGGGCGGCATTGTGCTGTATCTGTGGGTGGATGGTTATCGCGTGCTGGGTGTGCAGGATATGGCCGGCCCTTCCAACCCGCTTTACAAGCAGGTGGCGGTCCAGGCGGGCGCCTGGTTCGATAATTACCGGGCTTATCCGCTGCTGCTGCTGGCACCGGTGTTGGGCGTGGTGGGGGCGGGTCTGGCCTTTATCGGGTTGCGGGGGCGGTGGGAAGGGCTGGCGCTGCTGGCCTCTGGTGCCTCCATCGTCGGCGTGATCGGCACGGTGGGGGTGTC
Organism: Azospirillum sp. RU38E; assembly: GCA_943370215.1. GTDB lineage: Bacteria > Pseudomonadota > Alphaproteobacteria > Azospirillales > Azospirillaceae > Niveispirillum. Next base: position 105,854 of record CALRQC020000001.1, on the reverse strand, counting down.
CATGTTCCCCTTCATCCTGCCCAGTTCCATCGACCCGCGTTCCAGCCTGACCGTGTGGGACAGTTCATCCTCCCACCAGACCCTGTTCATCATGCTGGTGGTGACGCTGATCCTGCTGCCCATCGTGCTGGCCTATACCGCCTGGGTCCACCGCATCCTGTGGGGCAAGGTGGATGAGGCGGCGTTGCGGCGCGAGGATGGACATTTCTACTGATCTGAAAGGGGACACATATCATGTGGTATTTCGCCTGGATGCTGGGCCTGCCCCTGGCGGCGGCCGTCGCAGTGCTGAACGCAATGTGGTTTGAAATGCGCGAAGATGCCAAACAACGCGGGGAGGGGGACGGGTTGGCTCCCCCTTCCCCTCTCCCCCCAACCTTGTCCCCCCCAACCTTGTCCCATTGACAACGCCCCCGCCCCTCCCGTTTAATTCTATTCTATCAGTAGGGAATCATCACCCGCCCCTATGACGACAGGAGCCCGCCAATGCCGCCCTTGCCGCCCCTACACCTGCGGGTGATCCATTGAGCCGGCCCACGGTCGCCATCATCGGCGCCGGGGCCAGCGGGGCACTGACGGCCCTGCACATCCTCTCCAACCCCCAGGGCCCGCGCATTTTCCTGATTGAAAAGCGGCAGGGGTTCGGCGTCGGCGTCGCCTACAGCACCGGCAATGCCGACCATCTGCTGAATGTGCGCGCCGGGAATATGAGCGCCTTTCCCGACCAGCCGGCCCATTTCACCGACTGGCTGCGGGAGCGTGCCCCCGACCTGTTATCGGCGGGCTTCGTGCCCCGCCGCACCTATGGCGCCTATCTCTCCAGCCTGCTGCGGGCGGCGGCGATGAGCGACCGGGCCGCCGGCCGGCTGATGCTGGTGAACGATGAGGCAACCAGCCTGATCATCGGCGAAGGCCGCCCCCGGCTGCGGCTGGCGGTGGGGCGGGAATTGCTGATCGATGCGCTGGTGCTGGCCACCGGCAATGGCGCGCCGGAGCCGCCCTATGTGCCCGATGGCGGGCTGGGGGGTTCCCCGCGCTATATTGCCGACCCCTGGGCCGCCGATGCCTTCCGCCATGTCGCCCCGGAAGACCCGGTGCTGCTGCTGGGCACTGGGTTGACCATGGTGGATGTGGCGCTGACGCTGAAAAGCGCCGGTCATGAAGGGCCGAAGATCGCCATGTCGCGGCGTGGGCTGCTGCCGCGCCGCCATGCCGCCCCGGTGGCCGTGCCACCCGACCCGCTGCCCCCCTTGCCGCCGGTTCTCTCGGCGGCCCTGCGCATCGTGCGCAACCATGTAAACCGCTATCACGCCGCCCAGGGGGACGGCGCGGACTGGCGGGCGGTGATCGATGCGCTGCGACCGGTCACGCGTGGTTTCTGGCAGGCGCTGGATACGCCCACGCGGCGGCGTTTCCTGCGCCATCTGCGACCCTGGTGGGATGTGCACCGCCACCGGCTGGCCCCTGTGGTGGCTGACCGGCTGAGCGCGATGCTGGAAAGCGGGGAGATCGCCCTGAAGGCCGGGCGGCTGCGCGCCTTCGCCCTGGAAGGGACCGGCCCCAACCAGCAGGTGACCGTGCAGTGGCAGCCCCGGCGGGGAAATGCCGACGAGCGGCTGACTGTCGCCCATGTGGTGAATTGCACCGGTCCGGGGGGTGACCTGTCACGCAATGGGCCGCCGATCATCCGGTCGCTGCTGGCCGCCGGGCTGGCCCGGCCCGATGCGCTGGGGCTGGGGCTTGATCTGGATGGCGACGGGCGGCTGATCGCCGCCGATGGCTGCGCCGGACGTTTCTACGCCCTAGGCCCCGCGTCGCGCGGGGCCTTCTGGGAGGTGACGGCCATCCCCGATATCCGCGTACAGGCCCAGCAGGTGGCCGCCGCCATCTGCCGCGACCTGGGGTAACAGCGCAACCTTAGAGCGTATTTCCGCTACCCGGAAACACGCTATCGATTTTTCGTGTTCCTCAATCGCCGGCCCTGTTTCCGGTCAACCGGAAACAGCCCTATCCCCGGTGCAGCGCCCGCACATCGTCGCCATTGGCCAGCCGCCGCCCGGTCAGGGCCACGGCCTGGGCGGCGGTGGCGACCAGGGCGGCATTATGGGGGGCCAGGCTGCCATCGGGCAGGTGCAGGTTATTTTCAAACCCCACCCGCGCGTGCCCGCCCAGCGACAGGGCCGCCTGCGCGCAGGCGGCCTCCTGCGCGCCAAAGGCACAGACGGCCCAGGGCGGCAACCCGTCCAGTCCCTCCAGGAAGGGCAGCAGGTCGGCCGCCCGGCTCTGCTGACCCGTTGTATAGCGGCCCAGCACGAACAGCAGGAAATCCACCCCCTCCCCCAGCACGCCGCGTGCCTTCAGGTCATGGTAGCGGGCCAGATCGTCGGGGGAATAAAGGATGATCTGCAGCATGATCTCCCGCTGGCGCATCCAGGCGAAGAATCCCGATGCCTCCACCTCATGCGCGGCATCGGGCACCAGTTCGCGGATGGCCAGCGACACCGCCTCCGGCGCCACCTCGCGCACCACCCGCATCTGTTCGGGCGGCTGATAGAGGCCGGCGGCTTCCGTGGTGATCTGCACCACCATGCCCGGCCCCACCTGTCGGCGGATGGCGTCGGTGGCCTGGCGATAGGCCTCGGCATCCAGCAGATGCCGCCCATCGGGCCGGCGCACATGGGCATGGATCATCGCCGCCCCCGCCGCCTGACAGGCCGCCGCCTCGTTGGCCAGTTCGTCAGCGGTCAAGGGGATGGCAGGGTGATCCACCTTCACCCGCCGCGCCCCGTTGGGGGCGACGGTCAGGATGGCGGGGGAAAGGGCAGGGGACATGGATGGGGTTCCTGTGGGAGGGAAGGGGGGACTAATTTTCACCGTCACCCCGGCGAAGGCCGGGGTCCAGGGGCCACAAGCACTTCGCTCTACGAAGCTGGACCCCGGCCTTCGCCGGGGTGACGGTAGAGAGAGAGGGGAGAACGGTTTCGTTACGGGTATCGTCAGGGCGATCAGGACGGCATCACCCTCACCCATCCCCCGCCAGCCCCAGCCGCTTCATCTTGTCGTACAGCGTCTTGCGGGCCACACCCAGGGCAACAGCGGCACCCGTGACCTGTCCGCCGCTGCCGCGCAGCGCCTCCTGAATCAACTGGCGTTCCACCTGATCCAGCAGGTCGGGCAGGGATAAGGGGGCGGTGCTGGCCTCCGTCAGGTCCGGCCCGCCCATGCCCAGCACGAACCGGTCGGCGGCATTGCGCAATTCCCGCACATTGCCGGGCCAGTCCCGCAGCATCAACTGGCGCACCAGGGCCGGCGGCACATCGGGAACGGAGCGCTGGTAACGCCCCGCCGCCTGCAGCACGAAATGTTCGAAAAGCTGGGGGATGTCATCCCGCCGTTCCCGCAGCGGCGGCAGCGGCACGGTGACGACATTCAGCCGGTAATAAAGATCCAGCCGGAAGCGCCCGGCATCGGCCAGTTGTTTCAAATCCACCTTGGTGGCCGCCACCACACGGCACCGCACCGGCACGGCGGCATTGCCGCCCAGCCGTTCCAGCGTGCGATCCTGCAACACCCGCAGCAGCTTCACCTGCAGGGCCAGCGGCATACTTTCCACCTCATCCAGGAACAAGGTGCCGGCCCCGGCATGTTCAATCTTGCCGATGCGGCGTTTGCTGGCCCCGGTGAAGGCCCCCGCCTCATGCCCGAACATCTCGCTTTCGAACATGCTGTCCGGGATGGCGCCGCAATTGATGGCAACGAAGGGGCGGGCGGCCCGGTTGCCCCCCTCGTGCAGGGCGCGGGCCACCTGTTCCTTGCCAGCCCCGGTTTCACCCAGGATCAGCACATCCACATCCGTATCGGCCAGATTGGCCACAGCATCGCGCACGCGTCCAATGCCGGTACTCTGCCCCAGCAGATAGCGGGCGATGGAGCCTTCGCCATCCAGCGCCCGGCGCAGGCGGCGATTTTCCCGCACCAGGGCGCGCTTGGCCAGTGCCCGCTGCACCACCGCCAGGAAATGGTCGTTCAGGAAGGGCTTCTCGATGAAATCCCAGGCCCCTTCGCGGATGGCGCGCACGGCCATGGCGACATCACCATGGCCGGTGATCAGCACCACCGGCAGTTCCGGGTCCAGCGTGCGGCAGCGGGCCAGCAGCTCCATCCCGTCCATTTCCGGCAGGCGCACATCGGTGACGATGATGCCGGGGAAATCCGGCCCCAGTTCCGCCAGCGCCGCCTCTGCCCCGGCAAAGGTACGCACCTTGATGCCAGCCAGTTCCAGGGTCTGGCGGCAGGTGCGGCGGATCATCTCCTCATCGTCGATGAACAGCACCTGCAGGTCAGGCGGGGGCATGGTTCTTCTCCTCCCCGGCGGGGGATCGTTCTGTCAATGGCGGGAAAGTCAGGGTGAAACAGGCGCCCCCCTCCGGCCCGGAACCGGCGGAAAGCTGGGCGCCATATTCCCGGGCAATCGCCTGGCTGATCGCCAGCCCCAGGCCCAGCCCTTCACCGGCCGGCTTGGTGGTGAAAAACGGCTCGAACAGCCGGGGCATCACCTCAAAACCGATGCCTTGACCGTTATCGGTCACGCTCAATGAAATTGTCCTATTGGCATTTACGTGACCGGTCACCCGGATACGGGGGTTGGGCCGGTCACGCAGGGCATCGGCGGCATTGCGCAGCAGATTGACCAGCACCTGTTGCAGACGCACCGGTTCGAACCCCACCACCAGCCCGCCCGACGGCAGGCCCAGATCGACGGCGATCCCCTGGTCGGCCAGCCGTCGTTCCACCAGGGCCAGCGCATCCCGCACAGCCCTGGCCAGGGGAACCGGTTCGGGCGGGCCGTCGCTGCGGCGGGAAAAGCCGCGCAACTGGCTGGTGATCTTGGCCATGCGGTCCACCAGATCGGCCATGAAGGCCAGATTGTCCCGCACATCCTCTTCGCGGCCCCGATCCAGCAGGGCGCGGCAATTCTCCGCCAGCCCGCGCAGGGCCGTCAGCGGCTGGTTCAGCTCATGCGTCACCCCGGCGGCCATCTGGCCCAGGGCGGCCAGCTTGGCGGCCTGTACCAGCTCATTCTGGGCGGCGCGCAGTTCCTGTTCGGTGTGGCGGCGCTGTTCCACCTCCCGTTCCAGCTTGGCATTGGCGGTGGACAGGTCGGCGGTGCGCTCCACCACCTTGCGTTCCAGATCCAGCCGCGCCTGTTCCAGCGCGGCGCGCGACCGTTCGCGTTCCTGCAAACGGCGGAAGCGCTGGCGCCAGGCCAGCCCGCCGGCCAGCGCCAGGGCCAGCAGCAGGGCCATGGCTGCCGCCGCCAGGCTCTGCGCCCGCCGCACCGGGGCGGCATCCTGCAACACCAGCAGGGACCAGCCGTCGCGCTCCAGCGCCCTGCCATCCAGCAGGTAACGCCCATCGGTCGTTTCCACCGGTGTTCCCAGATGATGGGGCACGGTGAAGGGCAGGGGGGCATAGGCGTCGCGCCCATATTGGCGCGTATCGGCCAGCTCATCCAGGGCCAGGGCATCCAGATCACGCGTGGTGCGCAGCTTCCAGTCCGGCAGGCTGGAGAGAAAGGCGATGCCATGGCGATCGGTCAGCAGCACCAGATCGCCGGCATCGCGCCAGACCGTCTCCATCGCATCCAGCAGCACCTTCACCACCACGGTGCCGATAACATGCCCGCCATCCGCCGCCGGGGCCCGCACCGGGGCCGCGATGAAATATCCGGGAATGCCGGTCAGGGTGCCGGTGCCATAGAAATGCCCGTCCCGCCCCTCCATTGCCTGTTGGAAATAGGGGCGATAGCCGAAATTGATCCCGACATAGGAATTGGGCTGGTCCCAGTTACTGGCGGCCAGCGTGGTGCCATCGGTGCCGATCAGATACAGCACCGCCGCCCCGGTGCGGCGGCTGACCGTGCGCAGATAGTCATTCACCGGGGCCACCAGGGTGGGGTCATGGCTTTGCGCCAGCCGCACCAGGGTGGGGTCCAGGGCCGCCGTGGCGGGCAGATGGTCAAACCGGCCCAGCATGGCATCCAGGCTCTGGCCATAGACCTCCAGCCGGCCATGCAGGGTGCCCATCAGCCCGTCGCGGGCAAAGCGCCCCGCCTGCCAGCCGACCCCCAGCACCAGGGTGCAGGCCGCCAGCAGCAGGCAGAGGCTCAACAACAGGCGTTGGGGGCCGGGCATGGTTTCGGGCTCGTCATCAAGGGGCGCGCGCGACCGCACTATAGCGGAACGGCCTTTGGCCGGTATCGCTATCATGGTCGCACTTGCCATTGACGCGCCCTGCCCGATCATCAATCCGTCGTCAGGCCGGCGCGTTCCGCCGCCTCGTGGCGCTGCTGTTCCTCCATCACCAGCCGGCCCAGTTCCCGCTTCAGCTCGTTGAAGGCGGCACTGCCGCTATCGCGCGGGCGCGGCATGTCGACATGGATATCCCGCTTCACCGTGCCGGGCCGATAGGTCAGCACGACAATGCGGTCGGCCAGATAGATGGATTCCTCGATGGAATGGGTGACGAAGATCACCGTCTTGCCCAGTTCCTGCCAGATGCGCAGCAGCTCATCCTGCAAGGAACGGCGGGTCAGCGCGTCCAGGGCGCCGAACGGTTCATCCATCAGCAGCACGGGGCTGTCCAGCGCCAGCACGCGGGCAATGGCCACGCGCTGGCGCATCCCGCCGGACAGATCCTTGGGGAAACGGCCGCGGAACTCCGTCATGCCCAGCATGGACAGCAGCTTTTCCACGGTGGCGTCGATCTGGGCGCGGGGGGCCCCCTTGATCTCCAGCCCGAAGGCGATGTTCTGCGCCACCGTCATCCAGGGGAACAGGGCATATTCCTGGAACACCATGCCCCGGTCGGGGCCGGGGGCGGTGATGGCCTTGCCGTCCACATGGATGGCCCCGCTGCTGGGCAGGGCAAAGCCGGCCACCGCGTTCAGCAGGGTGGATTTGCCACAGCCGGACGGGCCCAGCAGGCAGACAAATTCCCCCTGGTTGATGGTCAGGTTGATATCCTGCAAGGCCACCACCTGGCCGCCCGGCACGGGAAACACCTTGTTGACGGCATTGACCTCGATCAGTGCGTTCATGGCTCCGGTCTCCCCCTGCATCAATGCTCAAGGCCGCGGTGCCACCGCAGCAGGTAATTATTCAGCCGGCTGACGCCGACATCGATGGCCAGACCCCAGAGACCGATGGTCAGCATCCCGGCGATGATCTTGTCGGACCAGAAATATTCCCGCGCTTCCAGGATGCGGAAGCCCAGGCCATTGGAAACGGCGATCATCTCCGCCACGATCACCACGATGAAGGCGGTGCCGATGCCGATGCGCACGCCGGACAGGATATAGGGCGTGGCGGCCGGCAGGATGACGCGGCGGAAAATCGTGCTTTGGCTGGCGCCCAGGTTGCGGGCGGCGCGCAGATAGATGCCATCGACATGGCGCACCCCGGCAATGGTGTTCACCAGCACGGGGAAAAAGGCGCCGATGGCGATCAGGAAGATGGCCGGCGGATTGCCCAACCCGAACCACAGGATCGACAGTGGGATATAGGCAATGGGCGGGATGGGGCGCAGCACCTGGATCATCGGGTCGAACCAGCGATAGATGGCGGGCTTGGCCCCCATCAGCAGTCCCAGCGGCAGGGCCAGCACGGCCCCGACCAGAAAGCCCATCAGCACGCGGTAAAGGCTGCCGATACTGTCGATGATCAGCTCACCCGATACGGCCCAGCCCAGCCAGGAACCGGCCTTCGGGTCATAGGGCTCCAGCGGGGCCAGATATTGCCACCAGCGCACGGCGACAGCCCCGGGGGAGGGCAGGACATGTTCATTGACCCAGCCCATGGAACAGACAAGCTGCCACAGGGCCAGCAGCAGCACGGGCACGGCGGCCCCTTCCGCCAGCGCCTTGACGTTCGGCATCTTCATGTGGGTTTTTCCCGGATTGCAAACGGGTTGTCGGCGGAAAGGCTGGGGGCGATCCCCCCAGCCTCCGGATCAGACGGACAGGGTTATTGAACCTGCTTCATCGCCAGATCGAGCAGCTCGGTCCGCACGAAATCCTTGGCCACCGGCGGGTTGGACATTTTGCCGATGCCATGGGCCTTCATCACGTCCGTGGTGGCCTGGATATGTTCGGCCGTGATGCCCAGCGTATAGGGGGCATTGGCAATGGCGGCGTTGAAATCGGCCTCACTCAACTGGTTGCCGAACAGGGTTTCACGCACGAACTTGGACGCGGTGGCCGGGCTGTCCATGAAGCTCTTGGTCGCCTTCACGAAACAGGCCATGTATTTCTGCGCCAGTTCCGGCTTCTCCTTCATGAATTTCTCGCTCATCACCATGGTGCGGACAGGCGAGCCGATCGGCGTGTCATAGGGCTTGATGATTTCCAGCCCGAACCCTGCACTGACGGCCTGGGCGCTCTGCGGTTCGGTCTGCATGATGGCATCCAACTGTTTCAACAGCAGGGCCTGGTTCAAATCCGGGTAGTTCAGATAGGTAACGGTGACGTCCTTGCCGCCCTTGTCGGACCAGGTGAGGCCCACCTTGTCCAACTCCGCCGCCAACAGCACTTCCTGAATGCCGCCACGGGTGACCCCCACCTTCTTGCCCTTCAGGTCGGCCACGTTCTTGATGCCGGATTCCGGGGTGGCCAGCAGGCGGGCGCCGCCCTTGGCAAAGCCGGCGACGATATAGATCGGCGCGCCATTGGCGCGGCCGGAAATGGCCGCCTCCGACGCGGTGGCACCCACATCCAGCTCACCGGCCAGAATGGCCTGCATCACGTCCGGCCCCTTGGCGAAAATCTTGGTGTCCACCTTGATGCCACAGGACGGGGCGATTTCCTGCACATAGGAGACGGCCCCGAAATGCGCCAGCTTCAGATTGCCCACGCGGATCACATCATCGGCAGCCATGGCAGCAGGGGCAAGCGCGCACAGGGCTACGGCGGCGGCACACAGGGAAAGCAGCTTGGCGGGTTTCATGCGCGGTGTTCCTCGACCTTGGGGATGATTGTTCCACCCGGCTCCATGCCAATGTCCGGGCTACCCTTCCCAAAGCAGGGGGCGTGCCAATATCGCGCCGCAATATGAAAAATCTGTCGTCTATGATCCTTGCCGATCAATGACTTGTGCGCTGCGGCAGGGCAGGGGATTGGTGGCGGAAAACCGCCACTGGCCCCGCCGCCCTGTCACCTTTTCCGCCGGAAGATTGCGTGTTCCCTCATGCGCCGGGCGGCGGCACCACGTGGTGCCGGGCCAGCGACCGCTGGCCTCCAGCCCGCCGAAAGGTTCACCTTTCGGCGGGCTGGTGTTACTCTGGCAGGGGAATGAATTCCGTCTCCCCTGGCACGGCCGGGAAGCGTCCGGCCTTCCAATCGGCCTTGGCATCCTCGATCCGCTCCTTGGAGCTGGAAACGAAGTTCCACCAGATATAGCGCGGCCCATCCATTGGCTCCCCGCCGAACAACAGCACGCGGGCCGCCGTCAGACCGGTCACGACAATCTCATCCCCTTCACGCAGGACCAGCAGTACCCCGCCGCCATCCTCACCCACCGCATGGCGGTCGCCGGCGATTTCCACCGCACCGCTGGAAACATACAGTGCCCGCTCGGCATGGGCCGGCGGAATGGCGATGCGCGCCCCCGGCGTCAGCAGGATTTCAGCATAAATGGTTTCAGAGAGCGTGCGCACCGGCGAGCATTCGCCAAACAATTCCCCGGCGATCAGCCGCATCCACACCCCCTGATCCTCGATCACCGGCATGGTATCGGCGCTGTAATGGGCGAAATCGGGGGCGATTTCCTCGTACCGTTCCGGCAGGGCCACCCAGCTTTGAATGCCGGAGAGGGCGTTGCCGTGGCTGCGCTGGCTGGCCTCTGTGCGTTCTGAATGAGCGATGCCGCTGCCGGCGGTCATCCAGTTGATCTCCCCCGGACGGATCGCCTGGACCGAACCCAGGCTGTCCCGGTGCATGATCTCTCCTTCAAACAGATAGGTCACGGTGGACAGGCCGATATGCGGATGGGGACGCACATCCAGGCCTGTACCGGCCGGCAGGAAGCCCGGCCCCATCTGGTCCCAGAAGATGAAGGGGCCGACCAGCCGCCGTTTGGCCGTCGGCAGGGCGCGCCGTACCTCGAACCCGCCGACATCATGGCTGCGCGGCACCACAATCAGACTGATCGGGCCATCATTTTCCGGCAGGGGGACACTCATGATCGAACACTCCATCGCGGGCGGGGGTACGGGCAGAATCAGGTGGTCCGGCGATCCCGTCAATGTTTGTGCTGTCGTCTCAGCCGTTTCTGTCCGCTTTGTACCAAGTGGTTCTGGTGCCTTTTGTGCTGGCGGGTGCTGTCGTCCGCTCTGTGCCGTTCGTCCATCTGGCTCTTTTGTCTCAAGCTATCCTCAACATTTCCTGTTCTTTAGATTCCTTTGATTCACTGTTCTATGTTCGTGCAGAAAAAGCGCAGATTTTTCAGATAGTTGAACCCTCTCTCTGTGCCGCCGGACCCGGCTCTGTGTGCCAGATCTTCTGAGTCACGGTGCCGGATTGCCCGGCTTTGTGTGCCCCAGGGCACGGGTTCATATGCCTTACTTCACGGGGGAGGCGGCTTTCTGTGCCAGATTGTACGGGAATGGTTTGAGGGGAAATCACAACATTGCATAAAATCAATTAGTTAAGGGTGTTCCCTGTGCCGGATCGCACGGGGTTTCACCCCCTTTCCGGGGCCTTATTGTGCCAGATTTCACGGATATCGATCCCTATTCTGTGCCAGAACGCACGGGGACTGCGCCGATTCACCCCCGATTCCGCGGCATTTTCCCCGTGATTCCCTGGCACAGCCTTGGCATTCCCCCTCCTTGTGCCTGATCTCACGGCACGAATCCGCCGGCCCCCTGCTTGCTGTGCCAGATGTCACGGCTGTGACAGCGGTTTGACGGGGTTACTGTGCCATCTTGTACGGGTTTGATGATTCTCGCTTGATCCTGTGCCTGTGCTGGTGATGCTGTGTCACAGTGACATCGCGCATGGGGGAGCGGAATGTAATGGCGGCCAGTGCTGCAATGCCTAAGCCGGAGATGGTGCGGCCGCGCATCAGCGGCAATGTGTTGGATCTATCGACAGATCCGACGCTGCCCAAGCCGCGCACCCAAATTGAAGTGATGGAGACCGGGAACGGGCTGACGCTGGCTGATCGTAAGCTGTTCAATGTGCTGTTGGCCTATAGCTGGGACAAGCTGGCTGATCCCAACGCCATATTGCCGCCTTTCCGGGCTTCCACCGCCGATCTGCGCCGCGCCATTGGGGATGATACAGAAAGCAATAATGTGCGTCTGCGCCAATCCTTTGATCGGCTGATGCAGACGCTGGTGCGTTTCCCTTATTGGAGTGAGGCGGATCAGCAGCTAAAGGAGGGCGGCTCGCCGCTGCTGGCCTTCCGGGCATTGCCGCGCGGTGCCGGCTATGCCGAATGGGAGTTTCCGCCCAAACTGCGTCCGCTGCTGGCCAAGCCGGGCGCCTGGGCGCGTATCCATCTGGCGATCTGTGCGCAATTCTCCTCCAAATATTCCCTGGCACTTTATGAGCTGCTGAGTTTGCGGGTGAACCTGCGGGAGCCCCGCTGGGAAGTGACGATCGATGATTTACGGGAGAGCTTGGGCTGCGGCGATAAAATGCCCAACTATGCGCATTTCCAGCGCCGTGTTTTGGACCCCGGTATCAAGGAAATCAATGAGTTAAGCGGCCTGTACATCGCCTATGAGGAGGTGCGGTCGCATGGGCGCGGCCGCAAGGTGGAGAAGCTGATTTTCGATGTGAAGAAGAAGTCGAACAGCGATCTGGTGGCCACGGCCCGCATTACCGAATTTGCCAAGGCGCCGGTGGGCAAGGCCGCCCATGCCGGTGCCCGTGATCAGGATACGCCCGATCTGGAAGATGGGCGCACTGACCGGGAGCGCGGCCCCGCTGGCGTATTGGGCCTGATTCAGCGCGTTTCGCTGGAGGTGGTGGAGGAACTGGTCACGCAATATCCCGATGTGGATATGCAAACGGCGATTTTCAGTTGGGCGGAGTGGGCGCTGCGCCAAAAGGAACCCTGCCGCAATCCGTCCGCCGCCTTCCGGGCCTGGCTGGAAAAGCTGCACCCCACGGCTTCCGGTCCGGTGCAGATTACCCCGCCAGGATCGGAGCCTTCGGCGGCAGCGGTGCGGGCGGCGCAATTCCTGTCCGGTGAACCCTATGCCGTGCGGGCGCGCTGGTATCGTCGGGCCAAGGAATTGGGGGCAAAGGAGATGCGGGCTGCCACCGCACCGGAAAATCTGCCCCGCTGGGTGGGACTGGTGGCGGAAGAGGTGGTGGCCGGCTTGCGGGCATGAAAAAGGCGGGGCATGGCCCCGCCTCCAACAAGGGATGGACGCCGGAAATCAGCCAGCCCGGCCCCATTCCTGCAGCAGGTCGGCATATTCCAGAAGTCTGGTACGGAAAGCTTCCAGTCGTTGCCGGTCGGCCTTGGAGAGTTTGGCCTTATCGTCCTGCAAGGCTTCGATACCCTGTTCCAGGCCCTTTTCCAGCTTGCCCAACCCAGCGATGAAACGCTTCGGCGTCATCGCCTTGGGTTCGCTCACCGGTTTTGGCACATCTGGCTTCAACCGTGCTTCGCGGGCTTCGCGCACGGTCAAGGCACCCTGCCGAGCCCTTTCCCACAAGGTGAGTTGTTGTGGATATTCCATACGCGCGACTTCCAGAAGAACAGCCTTGGGAATATCGCTGTGTGACGTCACACAGTCGCGCTGAATATCAGGGTGAAGTTTCAGCAAGGTCAGGGTTGTATTGACTTCGGTGCGTGAACGACCCAACAGGTCGCCGACTTCTTCTTGATTATACTCATGTGCTTCAATCAGACGACGGATGCCTTCGGCCTCTTCCACCGGGCTGAGATCGACGCGCTGCAGATTTTCGATCAGCGCGATCTGCTCAGTATTGGTTTCTACCGGCAGAATATGGGCCATGATCCGGCTCATTCCGGCCATGCTGGCGGCCCGCCAGCGCCGTTCCCCGGCCACCAGCATGAAATGCTTCGGCTCTGTCGGGTGCGGTGTCACCAGCACGGGCGATAATTGCCCCACTTCCCGCATGGAAGAGGCAAGGCCCTGCAGCTCCGTCTCATCAAAATGGCGGCGCGGCTGGTGCGGGTTGGCCACCACGTCGGACAGGCGCAGCATCACCGTGTCGCGCAGGCCCTCGGTATCGCCGAACAGCAAATCCGCGCCCGGCCGTTCCAGGCTTTCACCGATGCTTTTCACCACCGGTTGTTGTGCGCCGGCCTTGCGCCAATTCTTAACCATTGACGATCTCCTGCGCGATGGTGCGGTAAATATTGATTGGGTGTGATTTCGGCAGTGCCTTCAAGGGCAATTGCCCGGCATATGTCGCCTGATCGATCTCGGTAGAGCGCGGGACGGGGGCGAAAATGCGGGTTTTCGACCCGACCGTCTCCTGCAAATCGGCCAGAACCTGCTGTTCGACCGCGAAATTGCGGTTGAACATGGTGGGCAGGATGCCCAGCACGGTCAGGCTGGGGTTCTGGCGGCGCTGGATTTTCTGCACCGTGTCGAAAATCAGCGGGATACCGCGCACATCATAGCGGCTGGCCTTGGTCGGGATCAGCAGTGCATCGGCGGCGATCAGGGCGCTGACGGTGATCAGCGCCAGTTCCGGCGGGCAATCGATGACGATGTAATCATACTCACGCTGAATTTCCGACAAACGTTCCCGCAGCACATAGCGGCCATCATCGGGATCCAGCAGAATTTTGATCTGCGCCTCGGCGAGCGCGATGGTACAGGGCAGCATGTCGAACCCGTCCAGCGCGACAATGGCGTCGCGGATGGCGGTTTCGCCGAACAGCACATCTTCCAGGCCGCGCTTTTCATCCTGCACGGTCAGCGGGTCCAGCCCCGCCCCTTCCGTGGCGGTGGCCTGCTGGTCGGCATCGACGATCAGCACCCTTTTGCCCAATTCCCCCAGCGCATAGCCCAGATTCAGCGAGGTTGTGGTTTTTCCCACCCCGCCTTTCTGGTTGGCCACAGCGATAATCTTGGCAACGCGCTGGCTGGCGGCGGCCAGGAATTCCGCCACCCGCACCGGCAGCCGTTCGGCCCCGGATTCCCAGCGGCTGATCGTGGCATTATCATATTTGCGGCCCAGTTTGGTGTTCACCCAGGCGGCGAAGGCGGCTTGGCTTTCGCCACGGCGCTCGCGGAACTGGCGCAGTTCATCGGGGGTCATTGCAGGCCCATCATCGCGTTACGGGATCGGGAACGGTTTGTATTGATTGAGACTTGTCTCAACCCGACGGGAAAGTCAATCACCACCCTCATACCCGTGCAATCCGGCACAGAAAGCCATATCCGGGACGTGAAATTAAGTCATTGTAAATAAACAAAAATTTATATGTCTTCGATGCCTTCCCTGTTGCTGTGCCAAATTGCACGGGGGGCATTTTCCGCTTCATGTGCCGGATTGCACGGGTTCTGTGTGACGTCGCACAGCGGCGCGGGCCGGGGCTTACTGTGCCGGATTGTCCGGGGCCGAAACGGCTGCCGCCGCCCGGCGCGGCACCCGTTTCCTGTCGCCGCTGCCGGCCTGTTCAGCCGTTTCGGCTGCCCGGCTTTGTCATGCTGGTGGGTAAAGCAACGTCGCACAGCGGCGATACAGGAAATGCCAAGGGAGGACAGGCCATGGATATTCATGCCCCGATCAGCGCTGATGCCATCAGCCTGGAGGATCGCTGGTGCGCCCATAATTACAAACCATTGCCGGTGGTGATTGCCCGTGCCGAAGGGGCCTGGATGTGGGATGACCAGGGGCGACGCTATCTGGACATGATGAGCGCCTATTCGGCCGTCAATCTGGGCCATGGCCATCCGCGCATCCTGCGGACCTTGATCGAACAGGCGAGCCGGGTTTCCGTTGTCTCCCGCGCCTTTCACACCGACCGCTTGGGGCCGTTCCTGGCCCGGCTCTGCGCGCTCAGCGGGCTGGATGGGGCCGTGCCGATGAATACGGGGGCCGAAGCGGTGGAAACCGCCATCAAGGCCGCCCGGCGCTGGGGCCACACGGTGAAGGGCATCCCCGCCAACCATGCGCAGATATTGGTGGCGGAGGGCAATTTCCATGGCCGCACCACCACCATTATCGGTTTCTCCAGCGAGCCCGCCTACCGCGACGGGTTCGGCCCCTTCGCCCCCGGCTTCCGCAGCGTGCCCTATGGTGATGCGGCGGCGATGGAGGCGGCAATCGGCCCCAACACCGCCGCCATTCTGGTGGAACCGATTCAAGGGGAAGCCGGCATTGTGGTGCCGCCGGATGGTTATCTGCGCCGGTTGCGCGAAATCTGCGACCGTCACAATGTGCTGCTGATCCTGGACGAGATTCAATCCGGTCTGGGCCGCACCGGCCAATGGTTCGCCTTTCAGCATGAAGCCATCCGCCCGGACGGGCTGTGCCTGGGCAAGGCACTGGGCGGCGGGGTGCTGCCGGTTTCCGCCTTTGTCGCCCGGCGCGATGTTATCGACATGTTTGTGCCTGGCAACCATGGCAGCACCTTTGGCGGCAACCCGCTGGCCGCCGCCGTGGGGCTGACGGCGCTGGAGGTGCTGGAAGAAGAAGGGCTGGTGCAACGCTCGGCCGAACTGGGCCAGCATATGCGGGATCGGCTGACGGCGCTCGCCCATCCCGCCATCCGCGCCGTGCGGGGCCGCGGCCTGTGGCTGGGGGTGGAGATTGATCCCGGCTTTGCCAGCGCGCGGGCGGTGTGTGAGGCGCTGATGGGGCGCGGCGTGCTGTCCAAGGAAACGCATGAAACGGTGATCCGCTTTGCCCCGCCTTTGGTGATTGACCGCGCCGATCTGGATTGGGCCATCGACCGGTTCGCCGACACCCTGGAAGCCCTGCGGGCTTAAGGGCAGGGGAGGCGGAACATGCAGATGATGACAGCACGCCGAACCGGCTGGTTCGGCCTGATCGGTGCGCCCACCGATGTGGGCCATACGGATTGCGGGGCGGCCCAGGGGCCGGCAGCCTTGCGTGAAGCCGGGCTATTGCGGCGATTGGCAGGGGCAGCGCTGGTGGCCGATATGGGTGATGTGACCGGTCCCGCCTATGAAGGGGCTGCCGGGCCGGATGGCAGCCGCAATCTGGCCCAGACAGCCGCCTGGTGCGCGGCGGTGCGCGACCGGGTGGCCCGGGTGCTGGCCACCGGCGGCACGCCGCTGCTGCTGGGCGGCGATCATGCCATGGCGCTGGGCTCGGTCGCGGCCAGTGCCGCTTATGCCGCCCGGCTGGGGCGGCCGCTGCATCTGCTGTGGGTGGATGCGCATCCGGATTTCAACACGCCGGAAACCTCCCCGTCCGGCAATACCCATGGCTTGCCGGCGGCCAGCATCTGCGGGCTGGGGGCGCCGGAACTGCTGGCGGTTGGTGCCTTCACCCCGCTGGTGCCGCCGGGCCGGCTGACCCAGATCGGCGTGCGCGACATTGATCCGGGGGAGGCGGCCAATCTGGCCCGCGCCGGGGTCTGTCTGCACCCGATGAAGGCGGTGCGCCAGCGGGGGATGCCGGCTTTGCTGGCCGATCTGCTGGAACGTGTGCGGGCGGAAAACGCCCTGCTGCATGTCAGTTTCGATCTGGATGTGTTGGACCCGGCCCTGGCCCCCGGCGTGGGCAGCCCGGTGCCGGATGGGCTGGACCGGGAAAGCGCCCTGGCCGCATTGCGCCTGCTGGGGGATAGCGGGCTGGTCATGGCCCTGGATCTGGTGGAACTGGCGCCCCGCCATGACCGGGAGGGGCAGACAGCCGAACTGGCCATGGCGCTGCTGACCGGCTTTCTGGCAGGGGCAGGGCAGGCAGGGACTATGCCCGGCGTGGCCGCGTGAGCGGCAGGGAGCTGCAGCTCCCCGGCCTTTGAGAGTCCGTTCATGAATTTCCCATTATTTTCCAGCCCTTTAACCGTCATTCCCGCGAAGGCGGGAATCCATACGACAGCGCAGATTTTGGATTCCCGCCTTCGCGGGAATGACGGTTATGAATGGGCTTGGTTTCGGGAAGCACCATAACTTTGCAGACTGACACTGAAGGCGCGCGCATACACCAAGAGCCATGATCCATAGCCCTTGGTGTGATAGTTCTATCCCCTCAACCCAAGGCCCTTGCCCATGAGCCCTTCCCGACGACGCCTGGACCAGATTGATCAGCGCATCCTGATGGCGCTGCAGCAGGACGGCCGTATCACCAACCAGGCCCTGTCGGAAAAGGTGGGGCTGTCGCCCCGTCCCTGTCTGGAACGGGTACGCCGGCTGGAACGGGAAGGGCTGATCCGGCGCTATCAGGCCGTGCTGGATATAAGGCGGCTGCAATCCTGCATCACCGTGCTGGCGCAGATCGCCATGGAGCGGCATGGCCGCGAAAGCCGGCAGTTGTTTGAGCGTCGGCTGGCCAATACGCCGGAGGTGGTGGAATGTTTTGAGGTCAGCGGCGCGTTCGATTATGTGGCCAAGCTGATCTGCCCGGATATTGATGCCTATCAGGAATTGACGCAAAGCTGGATTGATGACAGCGAACTGGGGGTGGTGCGGGTGACCAGCAATATCGTGCTGCGCCCGGTGCGCGACATGGCGCCTATCCCCCTGTTCGGGCAGGAAGATTAACCGATCTTCCATATGTGCCTGTTATTGTTGGGTTGACCGTCAGGTTCCGGTACTATCTTCTCTCCCATCCCCCTACTCTGCGGGCCGGCCAACGGAACCGATCATCAGTCAAAGGATTTCCCAGGGATGGTATTCTGCGATCTGCTGCCCCAGCAGCCCGCACCGCTTTGTCAGCGCCAAATTGCCCTGACCGCCCGCCATTTGCTGCCCATCCGCAAGGCGCTGTTCCAATATCTCCTGGCGATGCGGCTGGAGATTGACCGGGTGCTGGCACCGCAATGCCCGCCGCAGATGGGGAAGAGCTATCCGCTGGGCCGTTGCCTGGAAATCAGCATGGTGGCCTTTCAGGAGTTGGAGCGCCGCATCGCTGCCCCCGTCCACCCGGTGGAACGGGTTCTGGCGACCTTTGCCGGCCGGGGCGGTCTTATCCGCTCCATCTGGGGCGCCCTGCGCGGGCGGTTTTTCCAGAATGCCATGCAGTTTGGCGGGCTTTATGTCGATGTCGCCAATGATACGGTGACCATCACCAAGCCCAAGGTGGAAATCATGCCCCTGGCGCAGGCCGGGATGGAGCCGGTCCGCGACATCGCCCATTTCGCTGAGATCGCCGGCATTTATTTAGGCGCGCAGGTCTATCCGAATCTCACGGTTCCTTCACTGGCGCCGATCCTGCCGATGATCGTGGAAGTGCCCGGCTATTTCCCCACCCTGCAATGCAGCGGGGATTATATGGTGGAACTGCTGATGCGCTCCGGTTTCGGCTTGTCTTATCAATGGCTGCAGGCAGCCCCACCCCCGCCGGGGGAGGCCCTGGCCCGACTGGCGGCGCGGGTGCCACCGGATCTGCGGATTGCTGATCCGGTGGCCGGGCGGGCGGCGGCGCTGCAGGCCTGTCTGGTGGCGCGTGACCATGGCCTGAACAGGGATGCCAACTGGCGGGCCGACCGGATGCGGGATTATCAGCGCATCCAGTTCCCGCCTGTGCTGGTTTAGGGGACAGCGGGTGCTGCCGCCTGCCGCCGCCTCGCCCCGTCAGCGATCATCTGCGCCAGATGTTCGTAATTCCCGTCGAAATGGTGGCCGCCTTCGGTGGTGATCGTCTCCACCCCCATTTTCTGCAGCGTCGGGCAGAGGCTTTCATCATCCTCCTTGCCATTGAAGCACTGGATCAGCCCCAGCGGGATATGTTTCAGTTCCGGCAGGATGGGTTCGGCCTTGTCGCCTTCATTGCTCAGGAATTCATCCAGCGAAATCTCGAAATTCGCCTTGTCGGACAGGCCCAGCAGGGAAAGCTGGTGCACCGCCGCCTTGTCTTCGTTCGGCAGCCGGTTATAGATGGCGGGCAGCACATCGGCGCCGAAGGAATAACCCACCAGCACCACGCGGGTATCCGGCCATTTCGTGCGGTAATAGCGGATCATGCGTGACAGGTCACGCGCCGCATCGGCAGGTTGCTTGTAAGACCAGAAGTAACGCAGCATATCCACCCCGATGGTGGGGATGCCTTCTGCTAGCAGTTGTTCGGCAACATCCTTGTCCAGATCGCGCCAGCCACCATCACCGGAATATACAAAGGCGATCACCCCTTGGGTCGGTTTGGTCGGCATTTCCACCAGGGGCAGGCTGTCCAGCGAATTATCATCCGCCGGTTCCAGGGTGGCGATCTGGGCCAGCACCGCCTCGGTCAGCGCGTCGGCGGGGCTGGCATTGCTGCGGGTCGGTGCCGGTGCCTGCATCGCGGCCGCTTCCCGCGTTGCCCGCTCTGTATCACCGTTACTGGTCACGATCACTGCGGCAGAAAGCGGCGGGCCGCCGGTTACAATTTCGGACGGGGGACAGATCGGCCGCTTCGATTCCCCGCCCGGGGCGGGGTCAATGGCGACCACCCCCCCGGTGGTGGCGCGGGATGTTTCGGCGCCGATGCGCAGGGCCATGGTCGCACCGGGGCCGATGCCGGCCAGCACCGGCAGGTGATAGGTACCGCTGCGCAGATAGCGCTGGGTATTGCGGCTGATATCCTCCACCACCCATTTCGGTTCCAGGCAATCCACCTTTTCCCGTTCCATGGCGGCCAGGGCCTGATCCAGGCTGACGCCGATCACCAGGATCCCTTTGCCGGACAGGCGTTCGGCCAGGGCTTGTTCGGCCTCGTCCCATCCCTTGGCGCCGGAGAACAGGATCACCGTGCCGGTATTCTCCGCCTCTGGCTGGAACAGGTGCACCCGGCCCAGCAACCCGCCGGGCTGGGTGGGGGGCAGGTACCCCTGATGGGGCACGTCGTGCCAGGTACGCCAGCCGAAAAATACCAGCAATGACAAGGTGATGGCCCAGATCAGGGCCAACTTTGCGCTTTTACTCATTTACCCACCACACCCCGCAAGCCGCCGCTGATCAGCACGGTGACATCGGCCAGGGCCAGCATCGGGTTGATGCCGCCGGAAACCGCCATATACCGCGCCTCCCACCGGGGCTGGAACTTGGACTTGAAGGCCCGCAGGCCGCTGAAATTATAGAAACGGTCGCCATGATCATAGACGGCGCGGCCGACCCGGTGCCACATGCTGGCGGCATTGCTGTCTGACAGGCCGGCCAGCGGCGCCATGCCCAGGTTGAAACGCTGATAACCCTGTTCCTTGCACAGCAAGATCAGCCGCAGCAGCAGATATTCCATCGCCCCCGGTGGTGCCGCGCGGGAGAAGCGCATCAGATCGATGCTGATCTCCTCCTTCAGGTCCGTGTTCATCAGGTTCGCAAACGCCACGATGGCACCGTCGCGGCGCAGCACGGCCACCGGCCGCAGGGCCAGATAGTCGGGCTCGAAGGCGCCCAGGGAGAAACGTTTCTCCCGCACCTCATGCGCTTCCAGCCAATCGTCGGAAACGGCCTGCAGCTCTGCCATGGCTGCCGGTACAGCCTCGGTCGGGATGATGTCGAACACCAGCCCGTCGCGGTCCCCCCGGTTCAGGGCATTGCGCTGGTTGGCGCGCTTCGCCCCCTTCAGGTCGAACGGCGGCAGGTCGAGGAAGGCATCCTCCCCCAGCTTGAAGGCGGCCAGCCCGGCATCGGCATAAAGGGCCAGATTTTCCGGTGCCACCTCATAGAACACGGCGCGTCCGCCGGCGGCACGGGCCATTTCCACGAAACGCCAGACCAGTTGCGGCCAGGCATCGCGCGGGCCGACCGGATCGAACAGGGCGATCCAGGATCGGCCCTGGCAGCCATACATGATGAAGGCGCGGCCATCGTCGGAGAACAGCAGGCTCTTGTCGCCCAGCAGGGCCAGCAGGGCGCCGGTGCGCGGCTGGGCATCAACAATGGCGCGGGCGCGGGCCAGATCTTCGGGCCCGGCCGGACCACTGCGCACCCGGCTATGCCCCAGCAGCGAAAGGGCGGCGGCCATGCCGGCCAGCAACCCCACCCCCAGCATGGCGCGCAGGGAACGCGGCGCCTCTTCGGAAAACTCAAACTCCCACCACAGGCCGTGGGCGTATTCCACATCCTTATAGACGAAGAACAGGATGGTGAGTGCGGTCAGCAGCAGCACCCCCACCGCCAGCAGCCAGCGGATGGTCAAGGTCTGGTGCAGCAGGGAACTGCGCCGGTCGAACCGGCGCCGGCTGAACAGCAGCAACAGCAGCAGGCTGCCCAGCAGGCACGCCTCCGTCAGGGCCAGCCCCTTGGCCAGCGACAGCAGGATGGCGACAGGCAGCATCGCCACGGCGGCCCACCAGGCGCCATCCAGGCGATAGACCAGCCCGCGCGCCACGATGAACAGCCCCAGCCCCAGCACGGAAGAAAGGAAATGCGCCCCTTCCAGCAGGGGCAGCGGCAACAGGTCGGACAGCAGTTCCAGATTGCGATCGGCCGCCGGCGTGACGCCGGAAAAGATCAGCATGGCCGACAGCACCAGCGCCAGCGTGCCCAGCACCGGCGGCGCCATCCGCCCGCCCACCCTGCCCAGGCGCGATCCGGCCACGGCCAGGGCAGCGCGGCGCGTTTCCAGCAGACTGACCACCAGCCCGGCCAGCAGCAGCGGCACCACATGATAGATGACGCGATAGAGCAGCAGGGCGCCCAGCACCTGTTCGGTATCCACCCGGCTGCCCAGGGCCGCCAGGATCACCGTTTCAAACACGCCCAACCCGGCGGGCACATGGCTCAACACGCCCAGCCCGACGGCCACGGCATAAATGGCGATGAAACCGGTCCAGCCGATATCCAGGCCGGGCAGCAGCAGCCACAGCGCGCTGCCGGCGGCGGCGATATCGGCGATGGCGGCGGCCATCTGGCCCAGCATCAGCCGGGGTTTGGGCAGGATCAGCCGGGTTTTGCCCAGTTGCACGCTGCCTTTGTGGCCGGCCAGCCAGATCAGCACGCCCAGCCCGGCCAGGATGGCGATGCCCAGCAGGCGCGGCACGCTGCTGGGCAGGCCCAGGGCGGCGATATCGCCGGCAATCAACAGGCCCAGCCCGGTGGTGGCGGCCAGACCCAGCCCGAAGGTGGCGGTGACAAAGGCGATGATACGCGCCACCTCCTCCGGCTCCAGCCCGTGCGGGGTATAGAAGCGATAGCGGATGGCCCCTGCCGTCAGCGGGCCGAACCCGGCCGTATTGCCCACCGCATAGGCGCAGAAAGAAGCCAGCATGATGGTGGGCGATGGCATCGGCCGGCCGATCCAGGCCAGGGCGGCGCGATCATAGAAGGTCAGTGCCAGGAAGCTGGCGGCCGTCATGCCCAAGGCGGCGCCAATGGTCCAGAGCGGGGTGGCCCGCAGCGCCTCCATCACCTCGTCATAGGAAATCTCATTGGCCAGCCGGGTGGCGGCGAACCACCCCGCCGCTGCCACCGCCAGCACGGCCAGGGCCGTGAGCGCGGTACGCAGATGGGGCCGCCTTGTGGCGGGCTCCGGGCCAAGCTCCTGATCGTCACGCATTCCGACGGGGTCCAACTGCCTTTTTCGGCGGCGATCATGCCGCAACCTTTGTCATAGAGCCACGCGCGCGCAAAGCATAGGGGGCGCAACAGTTTGGCACGGGTTGACATCGAAATTTCCCTTGAAACCATGGGGAATGGGACATTCCCCATGGAGGCCAGCGACTGCGGGCCCGCGCACCCATGTGCGCGTAAGCCAAGCTGCCGGAGGCAGCGCCCGGCATTTGAGGGAACAGGCACATACCAACCTTGCCGAGCCAGGGTGGAAAGCGCCATGCTGGCAGGGAGCTTTCATCCTTAGCCGGAGATCAAGAGTGCCAGACCTGCAGACGCGCCCCAATAATCTGGATGCCTTCTGGATGCCGTTCACGGCCAACCGGCAGTTCAAACAGGCGCCACGGCTGTTGGTTTCCGCCAGCGGCATGTATTATCGCAGCGATGATGGACGGCAGATTCTCGACGGCACCGCCGGTCTCTGGTGTGTGAATGCCGGCCATTGCCGGGCGGAAATCACCGCCGCCATCCAGAAACAGGCGGCGGAAATGGATTTCGCCCCCACCTTTCAGATGGGCCATCCGGTCGCCTTTGAATTTGCCTCCCAACTGGTGCAGTTGCTGCCGCCGGGGCTGGATCATGTGTTCTTCACCAATTCCGGCTCCGAATCGGTGGATACGGCACTGAAAGTGGCGCTGGCCTATCACCGGTCACGCGGGGAGGGGCAGCGAACCCGTTTCATCGGGCGCGAACGCGGCTATCACGGTGTCGGCTTCGGCGGCATTTCCGTCGGTGGTATCGCCACCAACCGCAAGGCGTTTGGCGCCCAGTTGCCGGGGGTGGACCATCTGCCCCACACCTATGACCGCACCCATCAGGCCTTCAGCCGGGGCCAGCCGGAATGGGGCGCCCATCTGGCCGATGAGCTGGAGCGTATTGTTGCCCTGCATGATGCCAGCACCATCGCCGCCGTGATTGTGGAGCCGGTGGCCTGCTCCACCGGCGTGCTGGTGCCGCCCCAGGGCTATCTGGAAAAGCTGCGCGCCATCTGTGACAAGCATGGGCTGCTGCTGATTTTTGATGAGGTCATCACCGGTTTTGGCCGGCTGGGCACGCCCTTTGCCACCGATTATTTCGGCGTGATGCCCGATATCATCACCTCGGCCAAGGGCTTGACCAATGCCACCGTGCCGATGGGGGCCGTCTTCTTCCAGAAGAAGATCTATGATGCCTTCATGACCGGGCCGGAAAACGCCATTGAGCTGTTCCACGGTTACACCTATTCCGGCCACCCGCTGGCCGCGGCCGCCGGTCTGGCGACGCTGGATGTCTATCGCCGCGAAGGGCTGTTGACCCGCGCGGCGGAACTGGCCGGGTATTGGGAAGTGGCGATGCATTCGCTGCGCGATGCGGCCCATGTGGTGGATATCCGCAATCTGGGTCTGATCGGCGCTATCGAGCTGGAGCCCATTGCCGGCCAGCCGACCCGGCGGGCCTTCAACGCCTTTGTGAAATGTTTTGAAAAGGGCCTGCTGATCCGCACCACCGGCGACACCATCGCCCTGTCGCCGCCGCTGATCGTGGAGAAGGGGCAGATCGACCAGATCGTCGACACGATCCGCACCGTGTTGACAGAGGTGGAATGAGCATAGAGGGCGGAACCGGTCACGGTTCCGCCGCTATTCTTGTTAGCGCCAGTCCAGTAATCTTCTCTGCTTCTCCAAATCCTTTAACCGTCATTCCCGCGAAGGCGGGAATCCAAAATCCGCGCTGTCGTATGGATTCCCGCCTTCGCGGGAATGACGGAGGGGCATTGAAGCACTTCATTAACTTACGGGCGCCAACTCACGTCACCGCCTCCACCTGCTGGAATCGGGCTTCTTGCCAGCGCCCGCTTTCCATGATCTCCGCCAGCACGGCCACCGCGTCCCACACATCCACATAGCGCAGATAGAGCGGGGAGAAGCCGAAGCGCAGCGTATCCGGTGCCCGGAAATCACCAATCACCCCGGCCTCGATCAGCGCCTTCATGATCGGATAGCCCTGCGGGTGCGACAGGGCGACATGGCCGCCGCGGTCGGCGGCCAGCCGTGGGCTTTCCAGGTTGAACCCGTTCCCGGTCACGCTGCTTTCCAGCAAATCAATGAATAAATCACCCAGCGCGCTGGATTTGGCGCGGGCAAGGGCCTTATTCGCGCTGCAGGCCAGATCGATCCCGGCCTCCGCCCCGGCCAGCGACAGGATGGGCTGGGTGCCGGTCAGCATCCGGGCAATGCCCAACGCCGGCTGGAAATCCCGGTCGAAGGCAAACGGGGTCGCATGGCTCCACCAGCCGGACAGGGGCTGGCGCATGGAAGCATGGTGCCGGCGGGCGGCAAAAATGAAGGCGGGGCTGCCCGGCCCGCCATTGAGATATTTATAGCTGCAGCCAACGGCGAAATCCGCCCCGGCCCCGTTCAGATCGACCGGCACCGCCCCGGCGCTGTGGCACAAATCCCAGACGGTCAGGGCACCCGCCGCATGGGCGGCGGCCGTGATCCCGGCCATATCCAGCAGATGCGCGGTTTTGTAATGCGCCTGGGTCAGCGCCACCACCGCCACATCCGGGCCGATCGCCTGCAGAATGTCGTCTTTCTCGACAAAGCGAATCTCATGGCCGCGATCCAGAAACCGCGCCAGCCCCTGGACGATGTAATTATTGGTGGGGAAATTGCTCCCCTCCATCACAATCACCTTGCGGTCGGGCCGCAGGTCCAATGCTGCGGCCACGGCCTTGAACAGGTTCAGGCCGGTGGCATCCGTCACCACCATTTCCCCCGATTCGGCGCCCAGCAGCCCGGCCAGCTTGTCGCCCAGCCGGCGGGGGGCGTTGTACCAGCCGGCGCTGTTCCAACTGCGGATCAGCCCTTCGCCCCATTCCTTGGTTGCCACCTCCGCCACCCGCGCCGCCGCACGGGCGGGCAGCGGGCCCAGCGAATTGCCGTTGAGATAGATGATCCCTTCCGGCAGGGCGAATTCCGCCCGGAAAACGGCCAGCGGATCGGCCTGATCCAGCGCCGCCGCCTGTTCACGATTCATCATCGGGTTTATCCCTGTTCTGTCCGTCCCCCTGGCACATCATGATGGCGGTGTGGCGTCAAGCGGCTTGGTTCCGGCCCCGGCCCTGTGCTTATCTGCCCCCGACCCTTCTCCCCAGACCGGGACCGCCCTGATGAGCCATTTTGCCTTTGATCCGCCGCCGATTGCCGCCTTGCCGGTGCTGGGCAGTGACAGCCTGTTTCCCGTGGGCCGCATCTTCTGTGTCGGGCGGAATTACGATTCCCACGCGCGGGAAATGGGGCAGGCCAACCGGGAACCGCCGTTCTTTTTTACCAAGCAGCCCAATGCCCTGGTGGCGGGCGGCGGTGCCGTTCCCTACCCGCCGCTGACCGCCGACCTGCATCACGAGGTGGAACTGGTGGTGGCCATCGGTCCCGGCGGTTCCATTTTCGGCTATGGCGTGGGGCTGGATTTCACCCGGCGTGACCTGCAGGCGGAAATGAAAAAGGGCGGCAAGCCCTGGGACATGACCAAGAGCTTTGATGCCGCCGCCCCGGTTTCTGCCCTGCGCCCGGCGGCGGAGGTGCCCCAGGTGGCGACCGGCCGCATCACCTTGACGGTGAATGGCCTGCCCCGGCAGGAAGGCGACCTGTCGGAAATGATCTGGACCGTACCGGAAATCATCGCCGAACTGGCGCGCTACCAGCCCCTGGCTGCCGGCGACCTGATCTTCACCGGCACGCCCGCCGGTGTGGGGGCGGTGCTGCCCGGCGACCGGCTGGAAGGCAGCGTGGCGGGGGTTGGCTCCCTGGTGGTGGAAATCACCGTCGCCGGCTGACCCGCCGGCATATTGACCGGATTGTATGGGGTGCTTGGGGTGGATGGTCGCAGCACATGCACCATCCCTGCCCCAGCCGTCCGAAACTGTTAGAAGAATGTCGGGTAGAAATACCTACATTCTTCTGACAGAACATCCATACAGTGAGGTCGATCATGCAACCGCGCCGCCTGTCCGATTTTGCCGGCACCCCGATGGGGCTGGGGGTGCGCGGCCTGTGCCCGGCCTGCGGCAAGGGGCATATTTTCAAGGGCTATCTGACGCTGGCCAATCAATGCGATGTCTGCGGGCTGGATTACAGTTTCGCCGACCCGGCCGATGGCCCGGCCTTCTTCACTATGTCCATCGTCAGTTTCCCGCTGGTCGGTTTCGCTGTCTGGCTGGAACTGGCCTTTCAGGCGCCCTATTGGGTGCATCTGTTCACCACGCTGCCCTTGGCCGTGTTGTCCTGTCTGGCCCTGCTGCGCCCGTTAAAGGGCTGGCTGGTCTGTTCGCAATATATGAACAAGGCCGAGCAGGCCCGGCTGGACGAGGAAGAGGGTTGAGATGCATGGCCACCCCTTGCCCCAGACAATCCAGACAATGCCCGCCGTGACCGACTGGAATCCCCATAGCCGTATTGGCATCGGGCCGCTTTACCGCGCCATCGCCGATGTGATTGCCAGCGACATTGCCAATGGCCAGTTGCGGGCGGGTGACCGGCTGCCCACCCATCGGGCCCTGGCGGCCGCCTTGGGCATCGACCTGACCACTGTCACCCGCGCCTATGGGGAAGCGCGGGCGCGGGGGCTGGTGGATACGGCCGTGGGGCGCGGCACCTTTGTGCGTGACCGGGTGGTGATACCCGCCGCCGTGCGGGCGGTGGAACTGGACCTGTCGATGAATATTCCGCCGCGTCCGCAAGGGCTGGACCTGCAGGCAGCATTTTCCCACACCATGGCGGCGGTGACGCGGCGGGCCGATCTGTTGCGCCTGCTCTCTTATCAGCCGGCGGGCGGGGCCTTGGCCGACCGGGCGGCGGGGGCGGCATGGCTGGCCCCGGTTCTGCCGGGTCTGGAGCCGGAACGGGTGCTGATCACCGGCGGGGCACAGGCGGCGTTGGCCACCCTGCTCAGCACCCTGGTGCGGCCGGGGCGGGTTGTGCTGTCCGGCTGCCACAGCTATCCGGGCTTCCGGGCTGCCGCCACTGCGCTGGGGCTGGCGATGCGCGGCGTGGCGATGGATGCTGACGGGCTCTGTCCCGATGCGCTGGCGGCCGCCTGTGCGGCGGGCGATGTGGATGCGCTTTATCTGACGCCCACCCTGCATAACCCCACCACGGCCACCCTGCCGCTGGAACGGCGTCAGGCCATTGTGGCGATTGCCCGCCGCTACGGGTTCTGCATTATCGAGGATGATGCTTACGGACTGTTACCGGTCACGCCGCTGTCGCCTTTGGCAGCCTTGGGGCCGGATCTGGTGTGGCATGTGGCGACGTTGGCCAAGGTGCTGACGCCCGGTCTGCGGCTGGCCTATGTGGTGGCGCCGGATGTGGCACGGGCAGCCCAGGGCCGGGCCGCGTTGCGCGCCATCGCCCAGATGCCGCCGCCGCTTTCTGTCGCCACCGCTTCCGCCTGGATCGCCGATGGCACGGCGGCGGCCATTCTGCAGGGCGTGCGGGCCGAGGCGCAGGCCCGCCAGCAACTGGCCGCCCACCTGCTGCCCCCGGCGCTCGTTTCTGCCCAGGGGGAGGGCCATCATCTCTGGCTGACCCTGCCCACCGGCTGGACGGAGGCGGATTTCGTCGCGGCTGCCCGCCGGGCCGGTGCCGCCCTGGTGCCCGGCAGCGCCTTTGCGGTGGGGGAGGTTGTTGGTTGTCATGTGCGGGTGGCGCTGGGGGCCGCCCCCGATCATACCGGCCTGTCGCTAGCGCTGGAGAATATCGCCGACCTGCTGGCCGACGGCCCACCACAATCCCCGGAAATCGTGTGACTGGTTACGCCTTAAGCGGCTTGAACCGGCTGGTGATGACCATCATCACCAGCACACCGATGGCCATGGCGGCCCAGGCCCAGGTCAGATCAGCAAACTGGTCACGCAGCCAGCCGGCCAGCAGCGGCATCAGGCTGGCAATCAGATAACCGCCGCCCTGCACGATGGAGAGCAGGGCCCCCGCATCGGCCGGGTTCTCCGACTGGTCCATGGCCAGGATCATCGAGAGCGGGAACAGAGACCCGATCCCCAACCCCACCAGGATGCAGGCCGGCAGGGCCAGCACCACCGGGGCCAGCATCAGGCAGAGCAAGCCGCCGATCAGCAGGCTCAACACCAGAAATACCGGCCCGCGCCGGTCGGGGAAGCGGCCGATACTGGCGGAAACCGTCAGCCCGGCCACCACCTCCGTCATGGTGACACCGGCCATCAGATATCCTGCCGCCGCGCGGTCCCAGCCCAACTGGGTGTAAAAGGGCGGCAGCCAGGCCAGCACCAGGGTGAAGGCCCCGGTGCCGATGCCGAAAAAGGCCAGCAGCAGCCAGGTCCGCCGCCGGCCCCACCAATTGACCGGGGCGGCGGCGCTGGCCGTGACCCGCCCGCTGGCGCCCGGCACATCGCCGCTGCTGACCAGCCACAGGGCCAGGGCCAGCGCCGCCGGCACGGCCCAGAAGGACAGCGCGCCGTTCCAGCCCAGCCATTCCGACAGGCCGGCGGCCGAGGCGGCGGCGATGGCCGCCCCGCCCATGATGGAGGTGGTGTAAAGCCCCATCATCCGCCCCACCTGATCGGGGTGGCGGCGCTTGATGGTGGCGGGCAGCAGGGCCTGCACCAGGGCGATGCCGATGCCGGCCAGCAGGGCCGTGCCCAGCATGGTCAGCCCGCCCAGGGGTGCTGCACGCAGCAGGCAGGCCAGCGCCACCAGCGCCACGCCCAGGGTGATGCCACCGCGTTCCCCCAGCAACCGGCGCAGCGGCCCGCCCGCCATGGAAAAAACGCCCATGGCCACGATGGGCAGCACGGTCAGCAGGCTGGCGCCGGTACTGGATAATCCGGTGGCCGGCTGGATCAGGTCCAGCAAGGGACCGATGGCGGCCAGCGCCGGACGCAGGTTCAGGCCCAGCAACAGCATTCCGGCAATGGCCAGCGTGGTGCCAGCCCGCCGGGGCGTGGCGGCCCGCGTGGTACACATCGTCATGGTGACTCTATCCCTCTGGCTTTATTG
The DNA here is from genome assembly GCA_943370215.1 of Azospirillum sp. RU38E. Lineage (GTDB taxonomy): Bacteria > Pseudomonadota > Alphaproteobacteria > Azospirillales > Azospirillaceae > Niveispirillum. Next base: position 76,125 of record CALRQC020000001.1, on the reverse strand, counting down.
CGTTTCACCGGGTTCACCCCGGTTGCCGCATTGCCTTTGCCTGCTGTATTATCGCACCAAATAATATCTTACTGCTAAGATATATAGGGGGCAGCCATGCGGGACCGGGCCGGGGAAGCGGCGGCACAATGGGCGCGGGAGCGGCCGGACCTGGATTCGCTGCCCATGGTGGTGATCGGCCGGTTGCTGGAGGCGGCACAACTGATCCAGCGGGACGGGCTGGCCCCGTTCCTGGCCGCCCACGGCCTGCAGCATGGTGAATTTGACGTGCTGATGACCTTGCGCCGGGCCGGCGCGCCCTTCCGGCTGACACCGACGGCACTCTATGAGACGGCGATGATTTCCTCCGGCGGGATGACATGCCGACTGGACCGGCTGGAAAAGGCCGGGCTGGTGGCGCGTCACGCCAACCCGGCCGACCGGCGCGGTGTGCTGGTGGGGTTGACCGATCAGGGCCTGTCCCTGATCGACGGCATTCTGGAACCCCATATCGCCAATGAAGACGCCCTGCTGGCCGGGCTGGACCTAGCGGAGCGCCAGGCGCTGGATGGGTTGCTGGCCAAATTGCTGGCGGGCCTGCCCCCGGCGGGCGGGTAACTCCCCCTTTTGGGGATCATACCGACGCAAGGTTGCGGGTGCGCTGTCTGTGGCCACATCATGCATCATCCGACCAGGGACAGGGATGTGACATGCTGCTGGATGGTGAAGGCTGGGCCGTTGATCCGAAGGTGACGAAACAGCCCTATTACAATCTGCGCAAGGGGGAGATGACGGCGATCAATGGCATCGTCGTGCATCAAACCGCCTCTCCCACCTTGCAGGCCACCTTGAACAGCTATCAGTCTGCCAATCCCAATGGGGCGCATTTTCTGATCGACAAGGACGGTACCCTGTATCAGACGGCCTCCATCCATTGGCTGCTTTGGCATGTGGGCACGCTGAAATCCCGCTGTCTGGTACGCAATGTCTGCACGCCGGTGGCGTTGAAGGCACTGAATCCCGGTGTCTGGAACCCGCGCGGTGTCCATAAGATTGAAACCCGCAAGAAATTCCCCGATCGCTTCCCGATGAATGCCGATTCCATCGGCATTGAAATTGTTGGCAATGTGATCAACGAGCTCAAGGCTCCCACCTTTGAACCGGTGACTGCGGCGCAAAACATATCACTGCAATGGTTGGTCGCTGAACTGCGCCGCCTGCTGTCGATTCCGGCGGCTGAAATCTATCGGCACCCGGAAATCTCTTACAAGAACCCCCATGAAGCGGAGACGGCACAATGGTAAGAGCTGGGCACTGGTTGGGTATCGGGATCAGCCTGCTGCTGGTGGCCGCCTGTGCCGGTGCAGCGACCAGCCCCCTGGCTGTGCAAAATCTGACAGTGCTGGAAACAGGTCTGTATCGGGCAGGCGAACTCAACATGCCCGCCGATCTCTGCGCGAAGTTCCGCCCGGTCGACCGGCAGGTGGCAAACTGGCTGCGCCACGCGCGGGAAGTGCACAAACAGGCCTATTACGCCGATGGCGTCTTCTCCGGCTGTCGGGCTTCGGGTGAGTTGACCCTGCAGGATGGCAGCCGCCACCGTTGGTATCTGGATGCCGGTGGCGGGGCCATGGTTGAACAGAAGGACGGCACTTTGCGCTATTTCACTGGGGAACCTTTCCCCCTGTGATCCGGGCTATTGGTGTGCGGGCGGCTTTCCTGTTAGAGCAGCGCATTCACGCCCACCGGACCACCCGCCATGACCGATCATCCCTCTCCCCGTGAAGCCCAGGCTGCCGAATTGCTGGCCGGGGGCCGCTACCGGGCGGCCCGCCGCCTGTTACTGCAAGGGCAGGGGCCAACGGGGCCGGGGGAACTGGCGTTGCTGGGCCGCGCCCTGATCGGGTTGCATGAACATGGCGCCGCACGGGCAGCATTGGAACAGGCGCTGGCCCTGGCCCCGGATGATCCAGCCATCCGTTTCGATCTGGCCCGGGCGCTGAACGGGTTGGGCCTGATGCATCTGGCCGTGCCGATGCTGGAAGCGCTGCAGGCCGCCCGGCCGGATGATCCGGCCCTGGCCGATGCGCTGGTCACGGCGCTCCGCCGCGATGCGCGGTACGAGGATACGATTTCTGTCGCCGAAAGCCTGGAAAAATCCGGACTGGTCACGGAAGAACTGCTTTATCAGCGCGCGCTGTCCGCCCACGCCCTGGGCGATGCGGTGGGCGCGCTGGCCATGTTCGGCCGTTTGCTGACGCTTCGTGCCGGCCATGCCGCCGGCCTGTTCGCCTCCCATGCCTGCCTGCTGGCGCTGCAGGGGCTGCCGGCGGCCCTGGCCCGGCTGGAACAGGCGGCGGCCTGCCCCGGTGCCAACCGCAAATACCGCGCCTTTCTGGATGCCTATCGCAGCCTGATGGGCGAACCGGTCACGGATTCTAACGGTATCGGTGGCAATCAGGCCGTTCTGGAGGGGGCCTTGGCCCTGCGTCCGCATCTGGCCCCCGATTGCCGCCTGTTCGGCCTGTCGGCCGATCTGCTGCGCCATGGGCTGGATCAGGCACAGGTGCCGGGGCTGGTGCTGGAATTCGGGGTGCGGCGGGGCACCTCCCTGCGCCATATCGCGGCGGCGGCGGGCCAGCCGGTCCATGGCTTTGACAGTTTTGAAGGCCTGCCGGAAAGCTGGGGGAATGAACCGGCGGGCACCTTCAGTACCGGCACCGACCTTCCCGCCATGCCGGGCAATGTCACCCTGCATCCCGGCTGGTTCGACCAGACGCTGCCGGGCTTTCTGGCGGCCCATCCGGGGCCGGTGCGTTTCGTCAATGTCGATTGCGATATCTACAGTTCCACCGTCACGGTGCTGACGGCGCTGGCCCCCCGGCTGGTGCCGGGGTCAGTGCTGGTCTTCGATGAATTCATCGGCAACCGCAGTTGGGCCGAGCATGAATTCAAGGCTTTCCACGAATATGCCGCCCATCATGGCGTGCGCTTTACCTATATCGCCGTCAGCCCCTTCACGGGTCAGGTGGCGGTTCGGCTGTTATCTGTTGCGGGATGATGCCGCTATCCGCCCGCTCCTCCCGCCGATCGGCAAAGGCGGCGGGGCGGAGTTTGATGATATGGTCGGCATTGGCGCTGCTGCCATCCGGGCGGTTGCCCAGATAATAGCTTTTCTGCCATTTCGCCGACCGCGCTGCGGAGTCCGGCTGGGCCAGGTCGGCGTTGAAACGCGTGCGCCCCTCCGACCATGCATGATATTCGGCCAGCAGGTCGGGCGCGTCGGACAGGCGGCAGATTTCCGGTTCCACGTGTCCGATCAGGTCGCGCCGAACCGGGAACAGGCTGCAAAACGGCTCCCCCGTTTCAAACCGCACCCTCTGGCCGGGCCGGGTGAATTTCCAGTTCATGGTGAAGCTGTAGGGCGCCCAATCCGTTTCCACCACCCCGGTCAGCGGGGCGATGGCGTCCTTGGGCGCATTGGCGGGCCCTTGCACATACAGGTTCCAGCCCGGTTCGGTGCGGAACAGGGCCTCGACATGGAAGGTCAGGATGCCGGACCCGAAATGCGAAACGGCCGGCGGCCGGTCGCCGGCATCCAGTGTCACCTGCAGCGCCGATGGGCTGGTGCCCCCATCCCAGATGGCGCTGAACCCGATGGGGCAGAGAATTTCCCAGCCATGGGCATTGGCGATATTCAGCGGCAGGCAACGATAGGCATAGCCGTCCGGCGTCGCATCCATCCAGTCCCGCGTTGCCGGTGCCGGCCGCAGCAGCGGCGGCGGATCATAGAGCGCGTAGCAGGTCAGCTTCATGCTTCGCCTTTCCAATCCCATCCCGGTGTGATCGGTCACGCCCGCTGCGGCATCAGCTCCGCCCCGATATCCAGGCCGGGCTGGTCGGATATCTGCATCAACAACTCATCCACCTCCCGTTCCGCCGTATCGGCATAACGGTCGAACAGCGTCTCGACCACCAGCACCTGGAACTTTTCCCGTGCGCATTGGCCGCTGACATACTCGCAATCCAGCGCCACCTGCTGGGCGGTGCGGAACGGCCCGGTCAGGGCCGGGGGCACGGCGGCGGCATCCAGCAGGCAATGCAGGCCCAGCACCCCATCATCCCAGGCCAGGATGCTGGCGGCCTGGCTGGCAATATTGGCCCGTGCCGCCATGCCGGCGACAAACAGTTCCAGATCGCCGGCGCAGAGCGCGCGGAACAGCACCTGCGGCGTCAAACGGCCCTGGCGGAACAGGTGGCGGGCCACCATTTCGGCATCGTCCGGCGACAATAACAGCGGCTGCAGCAGGCGCAGCGTCGCCGCCTCCCGCCCACCCTCGGCCAGCCTTCTGGCCAGCGATGGCTCTATGTTGTGGTCCTGGATCAGTTGCTGGCGCACATCTTCCGACACCAGGGCGATCATGCGTTCCACCATGGCCAGCGTGATTTCCGGCCGGGCGGCCACGCTGTCGGCCACCAGCCGGAACTGGCCGAACCGTTCGGCCGCCCGTTCCAGCGTGGTTTCCTTCACCGCCGCCCCGCGATTGCGCAGCAGATGCACGACGGTCAGCACGTTGCCGGTTTCCACCAGGGCGGCCGACACGGCGGCCGATACGCTGCGGCGGCCGGCAATGGCCAGTTGTTTTTGCGCGTCCCGTTCGGCCACCACCTCCAACAGCAAGGCTTCCGGCAGCCCATCCACATATTTCAGGATGGGGACGGCCACCTGTGCCACGTCGCGCACCAGCCGTTCGGCCAGATCGCTGGTCAGGATAGGGCTGTTATGGATCTGCCAGGCGACGGCGGCCCGCACCTCCGTTTCCGCATCGGCGGCAAAGGCGCGCAGGATATCCAGCGCCAGCCGCTTCTCCGTCTCGGTCAGGCTGCCTTCCTCCATCTCCGTGACCAGCTTGGCCATGGTCTCGATGCGGGATCCCGCACCGGGCTGATGCAGCAACCGGTCGACATCCCGGCTGGTCAGTCGGGCGCGAATGGCGGGCCGGGGCGGGGCGGCCAGATCCCCTTTCAGGCGGGGAATGATGCCCATGCGTCAGTCCTGGCCGCGACCGTCATAACGGACGACATCACCCCACATGCGCTCCAGCCGACGCAGCATCCGATAGGTCGTTTCCAGATCGGCGCCATCGGCCTGGTTGCGCAGTAGTTGGGTGGCCTGCCGGTTTTCCAGCTTGCCGATCTCCGTACACAGCCATTCCCCCTTTTCCGACAGGCGCAGCCGGGCGGCACGGCGGTCGCGCTGCGAGGCGGCGCGGTCGACATAACCCTGTTCGACCAGATGCTTCAGATTGTAGCTGGCGTTGGAGCCCAGATAATAGCCGCGCTCCATCAGGTCGCGGACCGACAGCTCATCCTCCCCGATATTCAGCAGCATCAGCACCTGCATCGGGCTGATATCATCCACGCCGATCCGGCCCAGTTCGACCCGCACCACATCATGCAGCCGGCGCTGCATATGATCGATGACGCGGGCGATGTCACGATAAAGAGCGACATTGCTGGCAGGTGAGGCATCCCCGGTACGGCCATCGGGCAGGCGAGCCTCTGCACCCCGGTTCTCCACCGATCGTTCGGTGTTATCGAGTGACCGGTCACCGATCCGGGTCAATCTGATCATCTTGCCAAATCCCTCTTCGCCCGCCGCCATCCGTCATCCCCTTTGGATCATCCCGCTGGATTTGCATCCACACGCATCACATCCAAACGTCATACACGGGCCGCACCCAGCGGGGCGGCGGCGCCTGCACATTTATCCAGCCCTAGATTATCGTCTATCCGCTGCACTGCAAGGATATCCGTCACACCTTACCCCCATGCGGGCGATATAGGACGGAAGGCGGGGGTATGTATATATCTCCCAAAATACCGGGTTCAGATATCCGCCCCGGCATCCACATAATCGGCGAACACATGGTCCATCACCCGGGCCGGGTTGGCGCACCCGGCCTCCCCCACCACCTTGGCGGGGACACCGGCCACGGTGACGCAGGGCGGCACATCGCGCAGCACCACCGAACCGGCGGCCACGCGGGCGCAATCGCCGATGCGGATATTGCCCAGCACCTTGGCATTGGCGCCCAGCAGAACGCCGGAACCGATCTTGGGGTGGCGGTCGCCATGTTCCTTGCCATTGCCGCCCAGATTGACCCCGTGCAGCATGGAAACATTGTCGCCGACCACGGCGGTTTCCCCCACCACCACGCCGGTGGCGTGGTCAATCATCACCCCGCGCCCGAAACGGGCGGCCGGGTGGATATCCACCCCGAACACGACGGAGGAGCGACTCTGCAGGTAATAGGCGACGTCGCGCCGTCCCATATGCCACAGCCGATGGGCCAGCCGGTGCGTCTCCAATGCCTGGAAGCCCTTGAAATACAGCACCGGTTCGATATGGCGGCCGCAGGCCGGGTCGCGGTCCAGCACGGCGGCGATATCGGCGCGGAACACCTGGCCCAGTTCCGGCTCTGCCTCCACCGCCGTCTGCAGCGCCTGCACCAGCAGTTCGGCCGGCATGTCGGTATGGTGCAGCCGGTTGGCGATGCGGTGGATGACGGCCGATTCCAGATTGGGCTGATTCAGGATGGCGCCATAGAACAGGCTGGCCATCAAGGGCTCTGCCACCACGGCCTGCTGCGCCTCTGCGCGCAGGGCGGCCCAGATCGGGTCCAACTGGGACACAAGGTCGGTGTTCTGGGCGGTTGCGCGTGCAGACATGGGATCAGCCCCCCTGCTTTCCATGAAGAATGGCTTTGCCGGTTATTTGATCACCGGCGACGCCTGGTGCAAGCAGGAAACAGCTCGCCCCCCGGCATGGTTGCCACGCGCCCGGTGGGGGCCGGGCGCTCTGTGGCTCAGGCCAGGTCGTTCCCGCCATCCGCCAGGGCGCCGGCGGGGAAACTGTCGGGGAACAGCCAGGGGCGCATATCATCCAGCAGCCGGCGGTTGCCCAGGGGCAGGGGCAATTGCTTGCCCGCATCGCTGGTGATGGCGCCGGGGAAATGCCGGCTGGCCCGCCGCACCTGGCGCACCTCTTCCAGATCGCTGGATCGGGTGGTGATGAACAGGGCCTGCGGCGCCGGGCCGCCATCACCCGCCGTCACCTGCCATAATTCATAAAGCACCCCATCATCCCAGGCGCGGTGCAGCGTCTGGATCCGGTGGCTGATGCCATCGCGGCCGATCTGGAACAGGGCCAGATAACGCTCGCTGTTCAGGGCCGGCGGCACCGTCAGCGCCACGCCCCATTGCGCGGCCAGTGTCTCCGACAGCACAGACAGGCCATCGCGTCCGGCCGGCGGTTGTTCCAGCAGGGTGACGGCCTGTTCAATCACCCAGATGGCGGCCGCATCCAGGCTGGCGACCGCATCGCCCTTGTTCCCACCCATCACCATTTTGGTTTTCCACCTGTCCGGCACTGCCCATCCTGTCGGCCGGTTCCTGTTACGCATGTGATTGCCTGACCAGGGTTCCCATGAAGCCCAGCCAATTATGGTAAAGCCTGGGCATTGTTTTTGGTTGTAGCAATTTTCAGCCTTCTAACACCTGTGATGGCAGGTCTGTCCATTCAGGATAAAGATTTGATAATAGATTTAAAATCGAAATGTATCGGCGGCGTGCAAGCTTTCTTGCGTCCAATCCCGCCGGCTGACATGGTCGGGGCCATGACCCGTGCCAGGATTGGATGATGCCGGATATCGCGAAGACAACCCCCAATGGCTGCCCGGTGGAACCGGCGGTGCGCACCATCGCCATGCCGGGGGATACCAACCCGGCCGGCGATATTTTCGGCGGCTGGCTGATGGCGCAGATGGATCTGGCCGCCGGCAATGCTGCTGCCCGCCGGGCGCGCGGCCGCTGTGCCACCATCGCCGTGGATGCCATGGTGTTCCACCGGCCCGTGCTGGTGGGGGATGAGGTGAGCCTTTATGCCGACATCACCCATGTCGGCCGCACCTCCATGAAAATCCATGTGGAGGCCTGGCGCCGCAGCCGGGAGGGGGAGGAGCGGTTCAAGGTGACGGAGGCCCTGTTCACCTTCGTCGCCATTGATGGGGAGGGCCGCCCCCGCCCGGTGCCGCCGCTGGATTGATCCACATCTTCAGTCTGGTTCAGTCTGGCTGGCCGCCAGCCCGGAAGCGGCCGGCCAGCCATGTGCAGACGATCAACTGGATCTGGTGGAAGATCATCAGCGGCAGGATCAGCAGCCCCACCTGACCGGCAGAAAACAGCACGCCGGCCATCGGCACGCCGGAGACGAGGCTTTTCTTCGACCCACAGAAGATCAGGGTGATCCGGTCCGCCCGGTTGAAGCCCAGCAGCCGCCCGGCCAGGGCCGACAGGCCCAGCACCAGCGCCAGCAGCACGGTGCTGGCCACCAGGATGGTGACCAGATCGATCGGCGCCACCTTGTGCCACAGCCCTTCGGCCACGGCGGCGCTGAAGGCGGAATAGACCACCAGCAGGATCGATCCCCGGTCGCTATAGCCGATCAGTTGCTTATGCCGCGCCACGAAGCCGCCGATCAGCGGGCGCAGCAAATGGCCGCCGACAAACGGCACCAGCAATTGCAGCAGGATCGATTCGATGGCGTGCAGCGAAATCCCCGCCTCCCCGTTGGTCTGCATCAGCAGGCCGACCAGCACCGGGGTGATGAAGATGCCCAGCAGGTTGGAAGCCGAGGCAGAGCAGATGGCCGCCGGCACATTGCCGCCGGCCATGGAGGTAAAGGCGATGGAGCTTTGCACCGTGGAGGGCAGCAGGCAGAGATAGAGCAGGCCCCCGGCGATGCCCGGTGACAACAGCCATGCCGGCAGCAGCCCCATGCCCAGCCCCAACAGGGGGAACAGCACAAAGGTGGTGGCCAGCACCGTCAGGTGCAGCCGCCAATGCCCGATCCCGGCCATGATCGCTTCGCGCGACAGCTTGGCACCGTGGAAGAAGAACAACAGCGCGATGGCGATATCCGCCGCCACATCGACCCATCCCACCAGCGCCCCGCTGGCGGGAAACAAGGCGGCCAGCCCGACCGTGGTCAACAGGGCCAGCAGGAACGGGTCGATCACCGTGCGCAGGAAACGGAACATGCGAGCAGACCTATATCATCATCGTCAGCATGGTCTGACTTAACCCCCATTTCCCGCCGCACCAACCCCGCCCGGCACATAGGTTCCATGCCCATCCCCCTTATGTCCGCCCGATAGGGGCGCCACGGTACGGTCAAGTTCATTATCGCGGGTGACAAGCTGTCCTGGTGCTGATAAGGGTATATCAATATACCATTTAAGGCCCGATCCTATCGGGCATGGTTCTCGGGGTTGGGGCAGTCTCTCATGGCGAAAACGTTGGTGGAAAAGTTATGGTCACGGCATTGCGTCGCCGATCTGGGCGATGGGACGGACCTGCTTTACATCGACCGGGTGCTGCTGCATGAGCGCACCGGCTCCATCGCGCTGAAGGGTTTGGCTGAACAGGGGCGTGCCGTGCGCCACCCGGACCGCGCCTTTGTCTGTATGGACCATATTGTCGATACGCGGCCGGGTCGCGGTGATGAAACCCTGATGCCGGGCGGCGAAGCCTTCATCCGCGAAACCCGCGCGGCGGCCAATGCCGCCGGCATCCGCATCTTCGATATTGGCGATAACCGCCAGGGCATTGTGCATGTGGTGTCGCCGGAACAGGGCATCGCCCTGCCGGGGCTGACCCTGGTCTGCCCGGACAGCCATACCTGCACCCAGGGCGGGTTGGGCGCCTTGGCCTGGGGCATCGGCTCGTCAGAGGCGGCGCACGCGCTGGCCACCCAGACGCTGGTGGTGCGCCGCCCGCGCCAGATGCGGGTGCGGTTTGAAGGCGAATTGCCGGCCGGCGTCGGCGCTAAGGACATGATCCTGCACCTGATCGCCGCCCATGGGGCCGGCGGCGGGTCTGGCTATGCCATTGAATTTGCCGGGTCCGCCGTTTCCGTCTTGTCGGTGGAAGCGCGCATGACCCTGTGCAACATGGCCGTTGAATTTGCCGCCTGGACCGGCCTGTGCGCGCCCGATGCCAAGACCATTGCCTGGGTGGAGGGGCGGCCCTTCGCGCCCAAGGGGACGGCATGGCATCAGGCGCTGGCCGATTGGGCCGATCTGGTGACCGATGCCGGTGCGGTCTTCGACAAGGAAATCGTTGTCGATTGCGCCAGCATCGCCCCCACCATCACCTGGGGCACCAGCCCGCAACACGCGTTACCGGTCACGGGTTTGGTGCCCGATCCCGCCCATGCTGCCGATGCCAACGCAGCCGAGGCGCAGCGCCGGGCACTGACCTATATGGGGCTGGAGCCGGGGCAGGCGCTGGCAGGGTTGCCCATTGATGGGGCCTTCATCGGCAGTTGCACCAACAGCCGCCTGTCGGACCTGCGGGCGGCGGCCGCCATCCTGAAGGGCCGGCATGTCGCCCCCGGCGTGCGCGCCATCTGCGTGCCCGGTTCCGGTCTGGTGAAGGCAGCGGCAGAGGCCGAGGGCCTGCATCAGATCTTCCTGGATGCCGGGTTTGAATGGCGCGAAAGCGGCTGTTCCATGTGCTTCTTCGCCGGGGGCGAGAGTTTCGGCAAGGGCGAACGGGTGGTGAGTTCCACCAACCGCAATTTTGAAAACCGCCAGGGGCCGGGTACCCGCTCGCATCTGGCCAGTCCGGTCACGGTGGCGGCATCGGCGATTGCGGGTCGCATCGCCGATGCCCGCGCGCTGGCCGCCCAGCCGGTGGAGGGCTGAACCCATGGAAAAATTCATCCGCCTGACCGGCATCGCCGCCCCTTTGTTCCGCGCCAATGTGGATACGGATGCCATCATCCCGTCGCGCGAGATGAAGCGCGTCTCCAAGGAAGGCTTGGGGGAGGGCATGTTCGCCGACTGGCGTTACAGCGACGTGGCGAACCGGGTGGAAAACCCGGATTTCGTGCTGAACCGCGCGCCCTTCCGTCAGGCCCCGATCCTGCTGGCCGGTGCCAATTTCGGCTGCGGCTCCTCGCGCGAACATGCCGTCTGGGCCCTGAAGGATTATGGGGTGCGCTGTGTCATCGCCCCCAGTTTCGGGGCGATTTTCCAGGGTAATTGCGTGCGCAACGGTATCCTGCCGCTGGTGCTGCCGGAACCGGAGGTGGCTTCCCTGGTGGAGGCTGCCGGTCCCGCCCCGCTGGCCATCGATCTGGATGGCCAGACTGTCCACAGCGCAGACGGGCGCACGCTTTCCTTCAGCATTGCCCCGGCGGATCGGGAAATGCTGCTGGAAGGGCTGGATGCCATCGGTGTCACCCTGAAGCGGCTGCCCGCCATTACGGAATTCGAGGGTGCCTACCGCACCCGCCATCCCTGGATGTTTGCCTGATTTTCCTTTTTTTGAGGGATTGAGATGCCGAACGATAACAGCACCGCCCCCCTGCCGCTGGCCGGGCTGAAAGTGGTGGAATTCACCCATATGGTGATGGGCCCGACGGTCGGCATGGTGCTGGGCGATCTGGGCGCCGATGTCATCAAGGTGGAGCCGATCGGCGGCGACAATACCCGCCGCCTGCTGGGGGCTGGCTCTGGCTATTTCCCCATGTATGGCCGCAACAAGCGCAGCCTTTCCGTCGATCTGAAGTCGGACGAGGGCAAGCAGATCGCCTTTGACCTGATCGACAAGGCCGATGTGTTGATCGAAAATTTCCGCCCCGGCGCCATGGAGGCGCTGGGCTTCGGGGAAAAGGCGCTGGCCGCCCGCAATCCCAATCTGGTCTATTGCTCGGCCAAGGGCTTCCTGTCCGGCCCCTATGAACATCGCGCCGCCTTGGATGAGGTGGCGCAGATGATGGGCGGCCTTGCCTATATGACCGGCCCGCCGGGCCGGCCCTTGCGCGCCGGATCGTCGGTAATCGATGTGATGGGCGGGCTGTTTGGGGTGATCGGCGTGCTGGCCGCCCTGATCCAGCGCGGCACGCTGGGCCGGGGCCAGACGGTGAAATCGGCCCTGTTTGAAAATTGCGTCTTCATGGTCGGCCAGCATATGGCCCAATATGCCGTGACTGGTAACGCTGCCCGCCCGATGCCGGTGCGCATTTCCGCCTGGGCCATCTATGACCAGTTCCGCACCAAGGAAGATGAGATCGTCTTTGTCGGCGTGGTGACGGATGGCCAGTGGGTCAGCTTCTGCAAGGCGTTCGGCCTGGATGATTTCGCCGCCGATGAGACGCTGGCCAAAAATAATGGCCGCGTGCAGGCGCGTGACCGGGTGATCCCGCGCGTTCAGGAACTGTTCCAGAATTTCACCAAGGCCGAACTGCTGCAGAAGCTGGAAGAAATCGGCCTGCCGTTTGCCCCGATCAACCGGCCGGAAGATTTGTTTGAAGATCCGCATCTGGTGGAATCCGGCGGCCTGCTGGAACTGCATCTGCCCGATGATCAACGCGCCATTCGCCTGCCGGCCCTGCCGGTGGAAATTGACGGCAAGCGCCCGACCATCAGCCATGATCTGGCCAAGCCGGGCGCGCACAGCCGGCAGGTACTGGCCGAACTGGGCTATGACACCGCCCGCATCGATGACCTGCAGGCCCGCGGCCTGATCGCCCAGGCGGAGGGTTGAGTCATGGCCGGCACCTTCATTGAAATCTCCGAGGTCGGCCCCCGCGACGGGCTGCAAAGCATCACCCCGATCATGCCGACCGAGGCGAAAAAGGCCTGGATCGCCGCCGAAGCTGCCGCCGGCGTGCGGGAGATTGAGGTTGGTTCCTTCGTCCCGGCCAAGGTGCTGCCGCAACTGGCCGATACGGCGGAAATCGTGGCCTATGCCCGCACCATTCCGGGCCTGACCGTGGCCGTTCTTGTGCCAAATCTTAAGGGGGCGGAAGCGGCCATTGCGGCCGGTGCCCATAAGATCACCATCCCGCTGTCGGTGTCGGAAACCCATTCCCTGCGCAATGTCCGCCGCACCCATGCGCAGATGCTGGAAGAAACGGCGGCCATTGCGGAGCGTATCAAGGCGCTGCCGCCGGAAAGCCGGCCCAAATTCGAAGGCGGTCTCTCCACCGCCTTTGGCTGCACCCTGGAAGGGGTGGTGCCGCAGAAAAAGGTGCTGGAAATCGCCGAGGCCCTGATGAAGGCCGGCTGTGATGAGGTAGGCCTGTCCGACACCACCGGCTACGCCAACCCGGCGCAGCTTCGTTCGATGATCCGCGCCGTGCGCGGTGTGGTGGGCGACCATGCCTGCAGCGGCGTGCATCTGCATAATACGCGCGGGCTTGGCCTGGCCAATGCGCTGGTGGCGCTGGAGGAGGGGATCACCACCCTGGACGCCTCCCTCGGCGGCATCGGCGGCTGCCCCTTCGCCCCCGGTGCGTCGGGCAATATCGTCACCGAAGATCTGGTCTTCATGCTGGCCGCCATGGGCTTTGAAACGGGCATCGACCTGGAAAAGCTGCTGGCGGTGCGGGAGATTGTGAAACAGGCCCTGCCGGAAACGGAACTCTACGGCTTCACGCCCGATGCCGGCCTGCCCAAGGGCTTTGTCGCCGGCGCCCCTTATCCCCCGCATGAGCAGTGAGCACTGACACAGCCCCAGCCGCCGGCCAAATGCCCAGCCGTCGCCAGATGGCGGGCTTCGGCGCCTTGGGGCTGGGCATGTTCCTGGCCATCCTCAATGTCCAGATCGTCGCCGCCTCGCTCGGCCCTATCCGGGATGGGCTGAAGGCCAGCGCCGATCAGATCAGTTGGGTCCAGACCAGCTATCTGATCGGTGAGGTCTTGATGATCCCGCTGACCGGGATGCTGACGCGCATCCTGTCCAGCCGATACCTGTTCATGCTGTCCGCCGGCGGCTTCGCGCTGGCCAGCATCGGCTGTGCCTTTGCCAGCAGCATGGATGCCATGGTGGTGGCCCGCGCCATCCAGGGTTTCATGGGCGGATCGATGGTGCCGGCCATCTTCGTGGCCGTGTTCCGCCTGTTCCCCGATGGCAGGCGCGGGGCGGCCATGGCGGCCGTCACCGTGCTGGGCACGCTGGCCCCCACCTTCGGGCCGACGCTGGGCGGGCTGGTCACGGCGGCCTTGTCCTGGCACTGGCTGTTCCTGATCAATATCTTCCCCGCCCCGCTGATCATGCTGATCGGCTGGTACAGCATCAATTGGGACAAGCCCGACTGGTCGCTGGCCCGCCATATCGACCTGACGGGCACCCTGTTGCTGACCCTGGCGCTGGGTGCCGGTATTTATGTGCTGGAGGAAGGCCACCGCCATGGCTGGTTCGACAGTGTAACCATCGGTATGTCCAGTGCGGTGGCCCTGGTATCCGCCCTGCTGCTGGGCCTGCGGCTGCGCTTTGCCCGGCATCCGGTGCTGGATATGGCGCCCTTCCGCCAGCCGCTTTTCATCATCGGCAGCTTATATTCCACCCTGATCGGGGTGGGCCTGTTCGGCACCGTGTTCCTGCAGGTGCTGTTCATGGACCGGGTGCTGCATTTCGACCCCGTTACCATCGGCGTCGTCATGGGGGTTTCCGGTCTGGCGCAACTCGTCCTCACCCCGCTGGTCGGCTGGGCCAGCGACCGGGTGGAACCGCGCCTGCTGCTGGGGCTGGCGCTGGTCTGTTTCCTGGCGGCATCCTGGTGGCTGGCAGGGGTTGGCACCGGCTGGGGGCAGGGGGATTTCACTGGCCCGCAGGTGCTGCGCGCCATCGCCATTTCCTTCATCTTCCCGCCGGTCAGCTTCATCAGCTTTGCCCGCGTCACCCCCCGGCTGGTGCCCGATGCCAGCGGTATTTTCAATCTGGTGCGCATGTTGGGCGGGGCGGTGGCCATTGCCGGCCTGAACAGCCTGATTTCCCTGCGGGAGGCCAGCCACCGTACCGCCGGCCTGCTGGGGCCGGAGGCGCTGGCCCACGCCTTTCAGGATGCTTTCCGGCTGCTGCTGGTGCTGTTCGCGCTGGCCCTGCTGGCCTGCTTTTTCCTGCCTGCCCTGAAGCGCCGGACCTGATACCAAAGGTCATGTCCCATGAACCCTTGGAGGCCGGCGACCGCCGGCCCGCGGGCACGTGCCCGCGCTGCCGGAGGCAGCGCCCGGCGATTGAGGGAACAAGCATATGGCAAGAGCCATGATCCATGGCTCTTGCTATTAAAAGGGGGTTCCCCGTCTGCCCTGGCGGCTCTACCTTGCGCCCGCAAAGCTTCGGTAGAGGATATAAGTGATGTTGGACAAGTTGCTGCGCGGCGTGGCCATTGCCGATCTTGAAACGGCGATGGAACGGCTGGGCCTGTCGGCCACGCTGGAGACGTTGCCCAATGGTGCGCCGGTGCTGCGTTCTTCCATTGGCGGGTTGGCCTTCAACGTGCGGCCCGGCGGCTTGATGCAGGCCGATGACGGGCAGCGCCATGGCGATTTCAGCTTCAACCTGATGGTCCAGACTGAAAAGCCGGTGGATGGCAATATCCTGAATGAATGGAACCGGCAGAAGCGTTTCGGCCGGCTGTTCCAGCGCGATGATTTCCTGGTGCTGGAAATGGATGTGCTGGCCGTGGGCATCAGCGGTGACCAGATTCTGGCCAGCCTGGAAATCTGGGGCCGGCTGGTGGTTGAGGTCTTGACCTTCCTGCGTACCGCGCACGCCCCCGCCGCCGGTAATTCCTGAGCCGGCGATTGTCCCTGAGCCCCTTATTATGTTATCGTTTCTTCTCTGGATGGTTGTGGGAAATAACATTTCCTAAAATGCATTTTGATTGGTTGGGATAACAGGGTGTGTACTCTGGGGGCGGCATGAGTGTAGTGACCCTGTTGCTGGTCAATGTGCTTTTGCATCTGACGGCCGGTGTCTGTCTGTTTGCGGCGGGACGATCATTACGGGCGGGGGCGGCCTTGTCCCTGTGGGGGTTGTCGAACTTGGTCTATGCGGCTGGGTTCATTGTCCTGGTCCAGCGCGTCCCGCCCAGTCTGGATGCCTATTTCAGCCTGGGCGGCAATCTGGTGATCGATCTGGGGGCGGCCATCGCCTTTCTCAGCCTGCATCGCTTGCTGGGCGGTTCCAGGCGTGATCTCTGGCCGCTGCTGCCGGCGGCCTTGCTGTCGCTGGCCAAGGTCGCCTTCACGCTGGCGCTGGAATATAATCTTTCCCTCAATGTTGTCCTGGGCTGCCTGTCGCGGGCCCTGCTTGCCGGGATGGGCAGTTGGCTGCTGGTTCGCCGGGCGGAGCCCTGGTTGCGCCCCGCCGCCTGGATGGTGGCGGGGTTCCAGCTACTCTGGGTGCTGCTGCTGCTGGTCCGGGTGGTCTGGCAAGTGGCCTGGGCGTTGCAGCCGGATGCCGCCGTGCTGGGGTCGCTGCGCGATCCGACCTCTGCCATCTCCCTGCTGCTGCGGTCGGTCATCACCTTCACCATGACGGTGGGTTTTCTCTGGATGATTGGTCGCCGGCTGGAGGCGCGGCTGGTCCGGCAGGCGACGGAGGATCCGCTGACCGGGGTGGCCAACCGCCGTGCCCTGTGGGAAAAGGCGGAACGGCTGATCGGCCGTACCACCCCACGGGGCGCACCGCTCAGTGTGCTGATGGTGGATATCGACCATTTCAAAAGCGTCAATGACCGCTGGGGCCACGGCATGGGTGACCGGCTGCTGAAGGCGGTGGCGGGGGCATTGACCGACGGGGTGCGGACCGGTGACATGGTGGCCCGCGTGGGGGGTGAGGAATTTGCCATCATGCTGCCCGATGCCGATGCGGCCACGGCGGCGGCCGTGGCGGAGCGGGTACGGGCGGCGGTGGCGCTGTTGCAGGTGGAGGGGGATGAGGGGGCTTTGTCCTGCACCGTCAGCATCGGCCACGCCACCCTTGCCCCCGGCCTGCCCTGGGAAAGGCTGATAAAGGCAGCGGATGAGGCGCTCTACAACGCCAAACGCGGCGGCCGCAACCGGGTGGAGGCCGCCGCCGCCCCTGTCGCCTGAGGACAGGGAAACCAAGGGGCATGTTGATGCCCCTTGGAGGCCGGCGACCGCCGGCTGAGGACAAAACAGACTTACCCTCGTGTGATCGACACCCCGCCATCGACCAGCAGGCTGGTGCCGGTCACGAAGCTGGCGGCGTCGGATGCCAGATAGAGCGCCGCCTGGGCGATTTCCGCCGGGTCGGCCAGCCGTTTCAGCGCGTGCAAGCCCTCCACGAACTGCCGTGCCGCCGGCGTGGCTGCCGCCGCCCTGCCCATGGGCGTGTCGGTGCCGCCGGGCAACAGGGCGTTAGCGCGGATGTTATGCGGCCCATATTCCGCCGCGATCACCTGCACCAGCCCACCCAGCCCTGCCTTGGCGGCCGCATAGGCGGCCATGCCGGGAAAGCCCACCGTATGGCCGACAAAGCTGGAGGTGAAGATCAGCGATCCGCCGCCGCGTTCCAGCATGGCCAGAACCTGATAGCGCGCGGCCAGAAAGGCGCTGGTCAGGTTGACATCCAGCACATGGCGCCAGTTCTCCAGGCTCAGGCCAGCCAGCGGCGCATTCTCCCCCAGGGTGCCGGCATTGTTGAAGGCGATATCCAGCCCGCCGAACCGCTCCACCGCCATTTTCACCGCCGCCACGGCCGTTGCCTCCTCGGCGACATCGCCGGCCACCGGGATGGCCTCGCCCCCCGCCGCCGCGATCTCCGCCGCCAGTTCGGCCAGGGCGGCCTCCCGCCGGGCGACAAGCACCAGCCGGGCGCCTTGCCGGGCGAACAGCCGTGCCGCCGCATGGCCGATGCCGGAACTGGCGCCGGTGATGATGGCGACCTTGCCCGCGAGCTGTGTCATGTTTGCTGATCCCTTGTTGGTTTATGGCCAATGACGGGGGCGACCATGCCGGGAGGGCGGCCCTTGCCGCGCTCCGTTTTTTGCCCTGGAACTGCGGCAGCGAATTTGAGAGCAAGCGGCGGAGTGGGCAGCGGGCAAGGGCCTGATAGGGAAGGGGACCATGACAGGCCCGAAAGAGATGCCGGATATGAAAGACCAGCCAAGCACCATCGAACAAGATCCCCGCTGGGCCCAGTTGCTGGCCCGCGATCCGGCGGCAGAGGGGCAGTTTTTCTATGGCGTGAAGACGACGGGGGTTTATTGCCGGCCCACCTGCCCCTCGCGCCTGCCCAAGCCGGGAAATGTCAGCTTCCATGTAAGCTGTGCGGCGGCAGAGGCGGCGGGCCTGCGCCCTTGTCGACGCTGCAACCCGCGCGGTCCGTCGCTGGCCGCCGCCAATGCCGCCATTGTGGCGGAAGCCTGCCGCCGGATCGAGGCGGCGGAAACCCCGCCCCGGCTGGAGGATCTGGCGGCCCAGATGGGCTGGAGTCCATTTTACTTTCACCGCCAGTTCAAGGCCATCACCGGCCTGACGCCCAAGCAATATGCCGCCGCGCAACAGGCCCGCCGGGTGCGGGCCGAACTGACCGAATCCGAGGGCAGCGTCACCCGCGCCATTTACGAGGCCGGTTTCAACGCCAACAGCCGGTTTTATGAGAAATCCGACCAGTTGCTGGGCATGACCCCCACCCGGTTCAAGCGCGGCGGCCAGGATGTTTCCATCCGCTTCGCACTGGCCCAGTGCGCGCTGGGCGCCCTGCTGGTGGCCTGTTCGGACAAGGGCATCTGCGCCATCACCCTGGGTGACGACCCGGACGCGTTGTTACGCGATCTGCAGGACCGTTTCCCCCGCGCCCATCTGGTGGGCGGGGATGGGGAATTTGAACGGCTGGTCGCCCGCGTGGTGGGTTTTGTCGAGGCACCGCGTTTGGGGCTGGACCTGCCCCTGGATGTGCAGGGGACGGCCTTTCAGCAACGGGTCTGGCAGGCCTTGCGGGAAATCCCGGTGGGCCAGACGGCCAGCTACGCCGACATTGCCGCCCGCATCGGGGAACCCAAGGCCGTGCGGGCCGTGGCCCAGGCCTGTGCTGCCAACAAGATCGCGGTGGCCATCCCCTGCCACCGTGTGGTGCGCCATGATGGCAATCTGTCGGGCTATCGCTGGGGCGTGGAACGCAAACGCGCCCTGCTGGCGGCGGAGGCGGAGGGGTAAATCCGCGCCCCCGCCGCCCGCCCGGCCGGCTTTGCCCTTTATGCCCCGCGCTTGGCCTTGATCATCTCCATGATCTCCGCCGCCGCCTTGGGGATATTGGTCCCCGGCCCATAAATGGCCGCCGCCCCCGCGTTCAGCAGGAAATCATAATCCTGGGGCGGGATGACGCCGCCGCAGACGATCAGGATGTCACCCGCCCCCTGTTCCTTCAAGGCGGCGGCCAGTTGCGGCACCAGGGTCTTGTGACCCGCCGCAAGGCTGGAGACGCCGACGACATGCACGTCGTTTTCAATGGCCTGGCGGGCGGCCTCCTCCGGCGTCTGGAACAGGGCACCCACATCGACGTCAAAGCCGATATCGGCAAAGGCGGTGGCGATGACCTTCGCACCCCGGTCGTGCCCGTCCTGGCCCATCTTCACCACCAGCATACGGGGGCGGCGGCCTTCCTGCTCGGCGAAGGCTTCCACATCCTGCTGGATGCGCTTGAAGCCCTCGTCGCCCTCGTAAGCGGCACCATAGACGCCGGAGACGGAGCGGATCACGGCGCGGTGACGGGTGAAAACCTCTTCCATGGCGTCGGAAATCTCCCCCACGGTGGCGCGGGCGCGGGCGGCATCCACGGCCAGCGCCAGCAGGTTGCCGGATTTCTCGGCCGCGGCCTTGGTCAGGGCTGCCAGGGTTTCGCGGACCTTGGCATCGTCGCGGGTGGCGCGGATGCGCTGCAGCAGGGCGACCTGGGCCTCGCGGACGGCGGTGTTGTCAATGTCGAGAACGTCAACCTTTTCCGGGTTCTGCGGGCGGTACTTGTTGACGCCGACAATGACTTCCTCGCCCCGGTCGATGCGGGCCTGACGCCTTGCGGCGGCTTCCTCGATCATCAGTTTGGGCAGGCCGCTTTCCACGGCCTTGGTCATGCCGCCCATTTCCTCTACTTGGTCGATCAGCTTTTCCGCCGCTTCGGCCAGGGAGGATGTCAGGTGTTCCACGTAATAGGAACCGCCCAGCGGATCGACCACATGAGGAATGCGGGTTTCCTCCGCGATGATCAACTGGGTGTTGCGGGCGATGCGGGCGCTGAACGGGGTGGGCAGGCCCAACGCCTCGTCAAAGCTGTTGGTGTGCAGGGACTGGGTGCCGCCCATGATGGCGGCCATCGCCTCAATCGTCGTGCGGATGACGTTGTTATAGGGGTCTTGCTCGGTAAGCGAGACGCCCGACGTCTGGCAATGGGTGCGCAGCGCCAGCGAGCGGGCATCCTTGGGCTGGAAATGCTTTTCCATCAGCTTGGCCCAGAGCAGGCGGGCGGCGCGCAGCTTCGCCACCTCCATGAAGAAATCCATGCCGATGGCGAAGAAGAAGGACAGGCGCGGGGCGAACTTGTCCACGTTCAGGCCCTTGGCGAGTGCTGCGCGGACATATTCCATGCCGTCGGCCAGGGTGAAGGCCAGTTCCTGCACCGCCGTGGCCCCGGCTTCCTGCATGTGATAGCCGGAAATGGAGATGGAATTGAACTTGGGCATGTGGCCCGATGTGTATTCGATAATATCGGCGATGATCCGCATACTGGGTTCGGGCGGGTAGATATAGGTGTTGCGGACCATGAACTCCTTCAGAATATCATTCTGAATGGTGCCGGAGAGCTTCTCCGTCGGCACACCCTGTTCCTCACCGGCCACGATATACATGGCCAGGATGGGCAGCACGGCACCGTTCATGGTCATGGAGACGGACATCTTATCCAGCGGGATGCCGTCGAAGAGGATTTTCATATCCTCCACGCTGTCAATCGCCACGCCGGCCTTGCCGACATCGCCAACGACGCGGGGATGGTCGCTGTCATAGCCGCGATGGGTGGCCAGATCGAAGGCCACCGACAGGCCCATCTGCCCGGCGGCGAGGTTGGCGCGGTAGAAGCGGTTGCTCTCTTCTGCCGTGGAGAAACCCGCATATTGGCGGATGGTCCAGGGCCGGAAGGCGTACATGGTGGCGCGGGGGCCCCGGGTGAAGGGCGCGAAACCCGGCAGGGTGCCGGTGACCTCAAGGCCTTCGAGGTCTTCAGCCGTGTAGAGCGGCTTGACCGACAGGCCTTCCGCCGTGGTGCGGGTGAGGTCGGAGAGAGAGGCACCGGCCCCCACATCCTTGGCGGCAAGGGCTTCCCAGTCGGCGAGAGTCTTGGGCGGGAACTGGGTCATGGGGAGTCTCCGGGGGCGGCGTTTGGGCCGGAAGGGCGATCAGGGGGCAGTGGTAAGGCCCAGTTCATGGGCATGAAGGGTCAGTTCAGTGATCAGGCCGCCCCGGCTTTTGTGCCGGGCGGCAGCCAGATCATCCAGCCGGCGCAGGACACGGCGCGGCAAAGTGATGTTCACACGTTCGATGGTGTCGTCGGCCACAACATCGTCAAGCTCGATTATGCCCACCGTCCAGCCCGCATATTCCGGCAGGGCCGTCAGGACCGACAGCGACGACGGGGCGGGAATGGTTCCGCCCGCATCCAGGGTGGCGTCGATCCAGGCGGATGCCGCTTCCTTCGCGGCGTCCAGCGCCTCTTCCAACGTATCACCAGCCGAAAAGCAGCCGGGCAGGTCGGGCACGACGACGCCAAAGGCGCTGTTGTCGGTACCCGGTTCGATGAGGATGGGATAGCGCATCACACGAGACCTGCCTGTTTGCGGATTGCCTGAACCAAGCCCGTGCCAAGTTCCTTTTTGGGATGCGGCACGACAAGGATGCCGGGCCGATCCGGGTGCCGGAAAACATGGTGGGAGCCGCGCACACGGTCCAGCACCCAACCCGCCTTCTGTAATTCCCGGATCAGATCGGCACTTCTCATGATGGGCAATCTACCTGCCAACAAAGCAAAGTGTCAACGTTACACACTGCGGTTCGACGCTCACTCAAACTCAATAATCTTCTCATCCACCGCCAGCGAGGCGCCCTTGGCGGCGTGGATTTTCTTCACCGTGCCGTCGGCTTCGGCGCGCAGGATGTTTTCCATCTTCATCGCCTCCACCACGGCCAGTTCCTGGCCGGCCTTCACCGCCTCGCCTTCCTTCACGGCGACCGATACCAGCAGGCCCGGCATGGGCGACAGCAGGTATTTGGACATGTCGGGCGGCAGTTTCACCGGCATCAAGGCGGCCAGTTCCGCCGCACGCGGGGTCAGCACATCCACCACCAGGGCGGCCCCGCCATGGGTCAGCACCCAGGACAGGCCCTTGCGGTCCACCTGCACGCTCATCGCCACATTGTCGATCTGGCCCTGCCATAGGCTCTGGCCGATCTCCCACGGGCCGAGCACGGTCAAATCCCGGCCGCCCAGGGTGACAATGGCGCCGTCATCGGTCAGGCGGACATGGGCTGGGTGGTTGGTACGCTCGGCGCGGGCCACCCAATCGCGGGCGGTGCGGCGGCCATGGGATGGCACCTGGCCGGAGACCATGCCATCACGCGCCGCCACCCGCTGCTGGAACAGGGTCGCCAGCGCCAGCAGGCGGTCCCGCGCGCCCTCGTCCGGGGACAGGCCGTGGAAACCGTCGGGATATTCCTCCGCGATGAAATTGGTGGTCAGGCGACCATCGCGGAAGCGCTGCTTCTGCATCAGGGAGGCAAGGAAGGAGATATTGTGCCCGACACCCCGGATCTGGAACCCGTCCAGCGCATCCGACATGGCGTCGGTGGCCTGTTCGCGGCTGGGGGCCCAGGTGATCAGCTTGGCGATCATCGGATCGTAATACATGCTGATCTCGCCGCCCTCATACACGCCGGTATCGACGCGGACGATGGCGCCATCGTCGCGCTTGCCCTCCACCGGCGGGCGATAGCGGGTGACGCGGCCGGTTGACGGCAGGAAGCCACGCGTCGGCTCCTCGGCATAGACACGCGCTTCCAGCGACCAGCCATGGATGCCGATATCCGCCTGGCTCAGCGGCAGCTTTTCACCGGCCGCCACGCGGATCATCAGTTCCACCAGATCCAGGCCGGTGATCATTTCGGTAACGGGATGTTCCACCTGGAGCCTGGTGTTCATCTCCAGGAAATAGAAATTCCGGTCCTTGTCGACGATGAATTCCACCGTGCCGGCGGAACGGTATTGCACCGCCTTGGCCAGCGCCACCGACTGTTCGCCCATGGCGCGGCGGGTGGCTTCATCCAGGAACGGCGAGGGCGCTTCCTCGATCACCTTCTGGTGGCGGCGCTGGATGGAGCATTCACGCTCGTTCAGGTAGACGGCGTTGCCATGGCTGTCGGCCAGCAACTGGATTTCGATGTGGCGCGGCTCGGTGATGTATTTTTCGATGAACACGCGGTCATCGGCAAAGCTGGACCGCGCCTCGTTGGTGGCGGAGCGGAAGCCGTCGGCCACTTCGCCTTCGTTCCAGGCCACGCGCATCCCCTTGCCGCCACCGCCGGCGGATGCCTTGATCATCACCGGGAAGCCGATTTCCCGCGCAATGCGGATGGCTTCCTCATCATCCTTGATGACGCCCAGATAGCCCGGCACGGTGGACACGCCGGCGGCCTTGGCCAGCTTCTTGCTCTCGATCTTGTCGCCCATGGCGCCGATGGCATGGACATCGGGGCCGATGAAGGTGATGCCCGCCGCCTTCAACGCCTCGCAGAAGGCGGCCTTTTCCGACAGGAAGCCGTAACCGGGGTGGACGGCCTCGGCCCCGGTCTTCTGGCAGGCCTCAATGATCTTGTCGGCCAGCAGATAGGATTGGGCGGACGGGGCGGGGCCGATATGCACCGCCTCATCCGCCATTTCCACATGCAGGGCACCGGCATCGGCATCGGAATAAACCGCCACCGTCTTGATGCCCATGCGCCGGGCAGTCTTGATGACGCGGCAGGCGATTTCACCACGGTTGGCGATGAGGATCTTCTTGAACATGGGTGCTGCCTCTTGGGGGCGTGTTCGAGACGGGATGGAGAGTGCCAAGGGTTCCGCTTCATCAACCGTCACCCCGGCGCAGGCCGGGGTCCAGTTCACCAGCGCCTCGCCCTACGATCCTGGACCCCGGCCTGCGCCGGGGTGACGGTAGGATTGGGAGAGACAGGGGTGCGTCGGAACCGTGAGCGCCTTCCCTCACAACGGCAGATTATCGTGCTTCTTCCAGGGGTTCTGGAGCTGCTTGTTCTTCAGCATCGCCAAGGCCTTGCACAGGCGGCGGCGGGTGCCGTGGGGCATGATCACGTCGTCGATATAGCCACGGCCCGCCGCCACAAAGGGGTTGGCGAATTTCTGGCGATATTCCTCGGTCCGCGCCTCAATCTTGGCCTGATCGCCAATATCGCCGCGGAAAATGATCTCCACCGCCCCCTTCGGCCCCATCACGGCGATTTCCGCACTGGGCCAGGCATAGTTCACATCGCCGCGCAGATGCTTGGACGCCATCACGTCATAGGCGCCGCCATAGGCCTTGCGGGTGATCAGCGTCACCTTGGGCACCGTCGCTTCGCCATAGGCGAACAGCAGCTTGGCGCCATGTTTGATGATGCCGTTGAATTCCTGCGCTGTGCCCGGCAGGAAGCCCGGCACATCCACCAGGGTGACGATGGGGATGTTGAAGGCATCGCAGAACCGCACGAAGCGCGCGCCCTTGATGGCGCTGTCAATATCCAGGCAGCCGGCCAGCACCATCGGCTGGTTGGCGACGAAACCGACCGTCGATCCCTGCATCCGCCCGAAGCCGGTGATGATGTTCTTGGCATAATCCGGCTGGATTTCGAAGAAATCACCCTCATCCACGATCTTCAGGATCAGTTCCTTCATATCGTAGGGCTTGTTGGGATTGGCCGGAACCAGCGTATCCAGGCTCATTTCCGGGCGGTCGGCCTCATCCGGCGTGGGGCGCACCGGCGGCTTTTCCCGGTTCGACAGCGGCAGGAAATCCACAAAGCGGCGGGTTTCCAGCAAAGCCTGCACGTCATTTTCAAAGGCCAGATCGGCCACGCCGGATTTGGCCGTATGGGTCACGGCCCCGCCCAGTTCCTCCGCTGTCACCACCTCATGCGTCACCGTCTTCACCACATCGGGGCCGGTGACGAACATGTAAGAACTATCCTTCACCATGAAGATGAAGTCGGTCATGGCCGGCGAATAGACGGCCCCACCGGCGCACGGCCCCATGATCAGGCTGATCTGCGGCACCACGCCAGAGGCCAGCACATTGCGCTGGAACACTTCGGCATAACCGCCCAGCGAGGCGACACCTTCCTGGATGCGGGCCCCGCCGCTGTCATTCAGGCCGATGACGGGGGCACCCACCTTCATCGCCTGATCCATGATCTTGCAGATCTTCTCCGCGTGCGCTTCCGACAGGGAGCCGCCGAAGACGGTGAAATCCTGGGAAAAGACGAAGACCAGACGGCCATTGATGGTGCCATGGCCGGTGACCACACCGTCGCCCGGCACCTTCTGCGCTTCCATGCCGAAATCGCTGCAGCGATGTTCGACGAACATGTCCCATTCTTCGAAGGAACCTTCGTCCAGCAGAATGTCGATCCGTTCGCGTGCCGTCAGCTTGCCCTTGGAATGCTGGCCCGCGATACGCTTTTCACCGCCGCCCAGCCGGGCGCCGGCACGCATCTGCTCCAGCTTCAACAGCACATCCTGCATGGGAAGTTCCCGCCCTGATCGATTTCGTTGGCCTGTTTATGCAAATTATGCGGGACGGTGGATAGGCGTGGATAGGTGCATAAATGCGAAGATGATCGATGCGGATTGCAAATTTTGCAAATTTGCAAGAGGATGGGGTAAAGTGGTCGGGCGAAAGGTTGGGTCATTCGGCACGAAGCATTCACCACCGTCATTCCCGCGAAGGCGGGAATCCAAAATCCGCGCTGTTGTATGGATTCCCGCCTTCGCGGGAATGACGGTTAAGAGATTGGAAAATAAGTGAAAATTCTTGGACGGACTCTAAGAACAGCTTCCGTCAGCGCAGAGGGTGACGAACATGGGGTATCGCCTGACCTTGAATGATGAGTGCCAGATCACCTTGCCCGCCGCGTTGCTGGCCCATTTAGGTTTGGAAGACGGCGGCGTTCTTTGGATTGAAAAACGCCCGAACGGCATTCTGCATTTCAGTGCAACGCCCCCTGGCGCGACGCCGGAGCAAAATCCCCCATGAGCACCAAAATCTACGCCGGTGAACGTATCCGCCGTCTGCGGGAAGTGCGCGGTATCAATCAGGCAGCGCTGGCGGCGGCGGTGGGGCTTTCCACCTCCTACCTGAACCAGATTGAGAATAACCAGCGGCCGCTCTCGGCCGCGGCGGTGATCCGGCTGTCGTCCTATTTCTCTGTCGAGCCCAGCCATTTTGCCGATGATGCCGACATGCGGCTGGCGTCGGAGATGCGCGAGGCGCTGGGCGATCCGCTGTTTGCCGAAGCGGCGGTACCGTTCAGCGGCATCCGCGATGCCGTGCGGGCGGCCCCGGAGATCATGGGCGCCTTTCTGAAACTCTACCGCGCCTATCGGTCGCTGGAAGAGGAACAGCAGGCGCTGGTGGATCGGGTGGGGGGCGAGGAGACGGTGAACGGCCCCGCCTTCCCCTATGATGAGGTGCGCGACTTCGTGCAGTCGCGCCGCAACCATTTCGATAGCCTGGACCACGCGGCGGAGGATTTGTTCGAGGCATCCGGCTTTTCCAAGGACCGGCTGCTGGAACATCTGGCCCAGTTTCTGGCCGACCGGCATGGCGTCACCATCCGCGTGGCCCAGGGCTTTGCCCGGCATGATGTGCTGTGGCGGTACGAACCCGAGGAGCGGATTCTTTTCGTTTCCGAAACGGCCCCGCGGGAGAGCCGTACTTTCTATGCCGCCCACCAGATCGGCCTGCTCTCCTATGGGGTGGAGATCGAACGGCTGGTGGCGGCGGCCAACCTTTCCAGTGTGGAGGCACGCTCCATCGCCCGGGTGGGGCTGGCCAATTATTTCGCAGGCGCATTGATCCTGCCTTACCGCCGTTTTCTGACCGAGGCGCAGCGGGTGCGCTATGATATCGACCGGTTGAGCGCCTATTTCGGGGTCAGCTTCGAACAGGTCTGCCACCGGCTGTCCACCATGCAGCGGCCGGGGATGCCGGGGGTGCCGTTTTATTTCATGAAGGTGGATATGGCCGGCAATATCGCCAAACGCTCCAGCGCCACCCGGTTCCAGTTTGCCCGCTTCGGCGGGGCCTGCCCCTTGTGGAATGTGCATCAGGCCTTTGCCCAGCCGGGTCGCATTCTGGTGCAACAGGCGCGGATGCCGGATGGGGCAACCTATCTGTGCATCGCCCGCACGGTGGTGGCCGGCGGCAGCGGCTATCTCTCCCGCCCCCGCGAAGCCGCCGTCGGGCTGGGGTGCGAAATCAGCTTTGCCGACCAGTTGGTCTATTCCGCCGGGCTGGATTTGAAGGATGCCGATGCGGCGGTGCCCATCGGCTCCAACTGCAAGGTCTGTGACCGGGAAGATTGCCGCCACCGCGCCTTCCCGCCCATCGGCAAGGCGCTGCGCGTGGATGCCCATGAACGGCGGACGGTGCCTTACAACGTCACGTAACCGGCACCGGCCGCGTGGCGGCCGTCACTTCTTGCGCGCTGGCGCCCGCTGCGGCGGCGGCCGGCGGAACCAGAAGCTCCACACCGCCAGTGTGCCCAGCAGCACCAGCGCCAGCCCGCTGACACTCATCACCAGCCGGAAGGCCAGCCCGCCCACCTTGGCCGTATGCAGCGGATAGGCCAGATTGAAGATACGCGCGCCCAGCGGCAGGGTGGCGGCATCGCGGCTGCCCACCATGGCTCCCGTCTCCGGCTGGAACCAGACCATGGTGCGGCCATTGGGCAGCCATTCCACCGGCCGGCGCAGGCGCAGGCTGATTAATTCCCCCGGCCGGCGCGGCAGGGTCAGCACGCGGAACTGCGCGTCGGGGAAGGTCTTCTGCGCCTCTGCCAGCATGGCGGCCCAATCCAGCCCCGGCGCCAGCGCCCCGCCCTTTACCGCCGGCACCGCCATGGCGGCTTTACGTTCCGCTGGCGAAATGACCGGCGACAGCAGCAGGTTGGTGACCGGCGGCAGGGTCAGCATCACTGCCGTCAGGCAGGACAGGAACAAGAGCGGCGCCATCACCACCCCGAAATCCCGATGCTGGCGGATGATGGCGGGCCGGCTCAACCGCGCCGGCCAGAGGCGGAAACTGAAGGTGAAGCGCAGCTTCCACCACAAGATGATGCCGGAAATGATGAAGAACAGGCCGATCAGTGCGGCGATGCCGCCAATCGTCTCCCCCACATCGTCGGCCAGCAGATGCTTGTGCAGATCGGCCAGCCAGAGTTCCGGTCGTGCCCATTCGCTGTCCCAGCGGCTGACAATGTGGCCCGACTGGTCGGCATAGGCCCCCGCGCCGTTGCCCATGCGCAGCCGGTGCAGGCCGAACCCGTCATCGGCAAAGATGATGGATTGCGGCCGGCCAGCCGGGTCCGCCAGCAACCCGGCCGCCACCGGCCCCACCTGGGTGATGTCGGTGACCAGGGCTTCTCCGGCACCGGGTAGCATGACCCAGGCATCCCGATGCACCAGAATGGTGCCGGTCAGCCCCAGCAGGGCCAGCAGCAGGCCGATCAGGCCGCCGGCCCAGCGATGCAGCAGATCAAGCGTGCGCATGGTGCCCTATCATCATACCAATCCAGCTTGATCATGGCCGATCAAGCGGGATTCCGTGTTCCCTCAATCACTATACGGCAGGCCGGCGACTGCCGGCCTGCCTTCGGCCTGAACGGCCTCAGAAGCTGTAATCCCATCCCAGCGTCAGCGTGCGGCCGCGCCCCGCGAACAGGCGCTGATCATCCGTCACCCGCGTCGTTTCGCTGTAATAGGTGATATACTGCTTGTCGAACAGATTGCTGATGGAAAGCGTCAAGCCCCCTGTCCCGATGGCGTGGCGCAGCAGCAGATCGGTCAGGTTATAGCCGCCAAAGCCGCTATCCTTGACCCCGCCATCGAAACGGCGGGCGATGTAGAACTGGGTCTGCAGGCGGGCGGTGACCGGGCCATAGGCATAGGCGGCGGCGACATTCACCCGGTCGGGGGAGATGTTCGACCCGTCCAGATCGATATCGACCTTGCCGTCACCATTGCTGTCGGTGCGCCCGTCCAGATGGGCATAGCCGGCTGACAGCGTCAGCCCCGTGATGGGGGTTTCCCAGTTTGCATTCAACTCCAGCCCTTCAATCTCCACCCGCTGGCGCTGCACCTCATAGACGCCACCGACCAGCACCAGATTTTGGCCCTTCTTGGAGGTGGACCAGAAATAGGCCGCCGAGGCGGTGAGCGAACCGCGACCCAGCTCAATACCGATTTCGCGGTTGTCGGAAATCACCGGGTCAATATCCAGGAAATTGTCCAGACTGACCCCATCCTTGTTGATGGCGCGGGTGATGCGGCCGATATCGGCCATGGTATAGCCCTGGGCATAGGAACCATAGAGGCGCACATCCTCCCACGGTTCCGCCACGATGCCGCCATTGAACAGCGTGTCGTTGAAGGTCGGCTTGCCGCCCTGGACCCGGCGCGAACCGGTGGAGGCCAGCGTGGTGTAATCGTCGATCTTCACCTGGCCATTTTCATGCCGCACGCCGGCGGCCAGATGCAGCTTGTCATCCAGCAGGGAGAGGTTGAACTGGGCGAAGGGGGCCAGGCTGCGGAAATCCGTCGGCGGCACCCATTTGCGCCCGGTCTTGATCAGGCGCTGCTCGGTCGTGTCGAACAGGGTGTCCAGACCGACAATGGTGGTCAGCGCCTCAAACCCCGGCATGGCGCGTTCATAGCTGAGCTTGGCCCCCAGCTTGCGCGACCGGTTCTGCGACTGGTCATACAGGGTCTTCAGCGGGGCGATGCGGATATCCTGGAACGTATCCACCGGGCTGGCATCGCTGCCGAACGTGTCGCGCGTGCGGTTGAAAAAGGCCTGGGCGATGAAGGCACCGCCGGCCAGATCATCGGCCGTCAGGGTCAGGGCGGCACTTTCGGTGCGGCTCTGCGCCGGGGCGCCGGGCGGGGTGCCGCGCTTGGCGCTGGTCGGCAGCCCGGTCTTCTGGTTGCCGTTCACCACCACATAATCGCCGTCACCCTTCAACTGGAACCGATTCAGCATCAGGTCCAGCCGCACGCCATCATTCGTTTCATATCCGAAACGGCCAAAAGCGGACCAGCTTTGCGAATCCTGGGTTTCGCCCTGGGTACCGTCCACCCCGATGCGGTGGCCGTTGCCATCATAAAAGGCGCCGCGCTTTTCATAGGTGCCGCCGACCATGGCATCCCACGGGCCTTCACGGTAGGCGAGCAGGCCGGCCAGCTTGCCGCCCCGGCCATCGCCGCTGAAGCCGTCATCGCTGCTGCCCTGCACCAGCACCTTGCCGGAAACACCATCCTGGCGCGGCGGCCCGACCGTCACCTGATTGACGATGCCGCCGGTGCCGCCAATGCCCTGCAGGGCATTGGAACCATAGATCACCTCCACCCGATCCACGAAGAAGGGATCAATGGTGAAACCGTCGCGGCTGCCATCGCGCAGCGGGGTGGATTGCGGAATGCCGTTGATGGCGTAAAGCGGGGACCGGCCGCGCAGCGTCTCCCCCGAGCCGGACAGCTTCTGCCGCGTGGGGGAGAAGGAGGGCAGCAGGGTGGAAACCGCATCCACCACCGATCCGCCGATGGCCGCCTGTTCCGCCAGCGACTTGCTGTTGATCACATCCACCGTCAGCGGCAGCGCGTTGGCCGGCAGCTTGCTGCGGGCGGCGGTGACGATGATTTCGTCAACAGACGGCGTCTCCTGGGCCATGGCCGGCAGCGACAGGGCACTGGCACCAGCCAGCAGCAACAAGGACAGGGGGATACGCACGGTCAGGGTTCCACATGCTATTCATTCGCAAGTGGGGGTGCCTATAGTAACAATCATTATCAACCGCAATAGCGATCAGTAACATTCCATGGCATTCAGGCATAGTGTCGCCCCTGTGCCACAGGGGGGTTACCGCCCCGGCAGCATCCGCCGCTCGGCCGGCACGGGCGGGCGGTCGCGGCGTTCGATCATGCGCAGACCCAACGCCAGACAGGCGGCGATCACCTGATCATCATGGGGATGCACGGCGACGATGCGCTCCACACCGAAAGCCACCATCCAGTCCGGCAGGGGCGGCAGCCGGCCCGCCTCATCCACATGCAGCCGGCTGATATCCAGCTTCAGCAGGTCCACCGATTTCAGCGGCAGGAAGCCGGCATCGGTATTGCGCGGCGAAAGCTGGTCGATGGCGACCCGGCAATCCCACAGGCGCAGCACATCCACCGCCTCATTGATCGTGTCCTCTGTCAGGTCGCTATCCAGCACCGACAGTTCCACGATCAGGTTGCGCCGCTGGTCATAGGTCAGTTCGCGCACGAATTCATGAAACACCGCATCCACCACGGTGACGCATTTCAGATTGATGGAATGGGCGCGGAACAGGCGGGCATGTTCATGCTGGAAATGCCGGATCACCCGGCGGTCCAGAATGGGGGAAATCTGCTGCAACAACCAGGGGTCGCGGCGCAGCGGCGTGCCGACGGCGCGTTCCAGATTGTCGATGGCGACCGTCACCTCGCTGAAATACAGGTTCCAGAACCCGTCTTCCAGCCGCCAGACCGGCGATTCGCGGATCAGGGAGGAAACGTCGGCCCCGGCCAGCACCTGTTCATAGGTTGCCAGCTTGTGGATGGCCGCCAGTTGCTGCGCCTCCACCGCCGTCAGGGCCGGCGGCGCGCTGGCGACCTGCTTTTCTGCCGCTGGTGCTGCCTTGCGCAACTGCGCTGCCAGCTTGCCCCCCTCCGCCGGCAGGCGAAACACGCCGACGCGGGGGGCCGCCATATGCTGGTCTGCGAAATCGGCGGCCACCGCATTCAGCTTGGCGATGAAGGGATCGGCCGAACGGTCCTGAAACAGATAGACCTGGGCAAAACGGCCAATATCCACAATTTCCGGCCGGAACTGGGCGGCAAACCGGTCTACCAGGGCGACAATGGATTGCCGGAACAGCGGGTTTTCCGCATGGGGTACGGCCCGCAGATCGATCAGCACCGCCGTGCCCGATGTCTGTCCTTCGGCCAATAACTGCAATAACCCTTCGGTCCCGGTCAGCATCCGTCCCGCCTGTCGCCCATGTGGGCGCATTCTATAACAAATTCCCGCCCTTGAAACGAGTATGCCCCGGTATGCCCCATCCGTTCGGATGGATTGTGCGCGGTCGGGGCGGACCTTAATCTTCCCCTAACCAGGCGGCGATTTACTGTGCCGGTATCCGCCTTCCTCCACAGGCCCTTGTCGGGTGGACCTGTCCCATGCGCAGTCAATTTTTTGAAAGGCGCCGCCAGTTGCGGGAGCCTGTGGCCGACGGGCAGGCGCTGATCGCGGGCCAACCGTTCGGCCTGCTGAACTGGAGCCAGAACGGCCTGCTGCTGGCCGCGGCGGGGCCCCTGCCGGAGCGGGGCAGCCGCCTGTCGGCCGAGATCGACCTGATGGCGGGGCCCCAGCATTTCGCCTTTCCGGCGGAACTGCGCGTGGTGCGCACCCATCCCGACCGGGGCCAGATGGCGGTCAGCTATGTCTGTCTGGATGTGCCGGTGGCCCGGCGCATCCAGGCCTATTTTCAGCCCACGGCCCAGGCCCGTTTCATCGCCGATGGTGTGCAGGCGGCCCCGGCGGCCACCCCGGCAGCGGAAAAGCCCAAGCCCGTGGTCACAGCTACAACGGTGCGGGAAGAGGCGGTGAGCGCCCTGCGGGAAATCTCGGCGCTGAAAGCAGCCTTTGCCCGCAAATTCCACCCCGATACGGCCAAGCGCGACGGCAGCTATGGGCTTCGGGTGGAGCTGTTCAAGGAATTCTGGTCGGATCTGGAAGCAGCGGAAAGCCGATTAAAAGCCCCGCCCGCCGCAAAGGGCTGACCGCCGGTTCCCGACTTGTGCCGGGAAGGACGGATTGTCAGCACACCCTTCAGGGCGTCATTTTTGGTCAGCAGCAGCCGGCTGCTTCAACTTTCAACAGGCTTTGGGTCAGCATGGCCCGCTGCAGGGCGGGGATATGGCCCAGCCCATCGGGCACATCCAGGCTGTAATCCAGCAATTCGGCCCCTTCGGCCAGACATGTGAGCATCTGGTGCAACCGGGCCAGCGCCCGCTCGTCACTCAAGGATGCGGCCCTGTCCAACAATATGTGCAGTTCGGACTGGAGGGAATCGGCCGATGGCATTCTACGCTCCTCTGGTTTCGGTCATTGGCCGGCATGGTTTTCGCCACACCTTATTTTTCTAAAATTTGATACGAACCGGGTTAAAGCCGCTTTAAAAGTGCGGCCTCAGCTTGAATAAAATTGGGTTAAATTTGATTCATATTCGGGGGTGGATGGTGGGGCGCTGTCCGGCTGGGCTGGAAGCCATCAGGGTTCGTCGGGACAGTTATCGTGCTTCTCACAACCTTGCCTTTTCACTACCGTCCTAAACCCGCCGTTCCAGCACCGGCTGCGCGCCACCCGGCATCAGGTCCGGCACCAGGGGCGGGTGGCCCCACTGCAGGCGCACATGGCTGCCGGGCTCAACCCGCGCCAGGGCGGTTTGCAGCCGTTCGGCAAAGGCGTCCCGGTCGGGCGGTTCGGGCAGGGCGGCGATGGTGATCTCCAGCGACAGGCGGCCGGGCAGGCAGAGCCCCTGCACCTGCACCGCCCCCAATTCGCTGAGATGGACGCCCAGGGTGAAGGCGCTGGCCGGCAGGGTCTGCGGGCCTTCCTCTCCCGTCTCCTGCGCCGGCTGGTCCTGGCCTGAGCGGTCGCGTTCCACCGGCACCACCAGCCCGCCCAGCGTGGCCAGCAGAAAGACCGATGGCTTGTCGCCCTCCATGAAGGGCACCAGCAGGCTGGTCCAGCCCTGGCCATCGCCGGCCAGCCGCGTCACCGGCACCATGGCCTGATCCAGTTCCGCCAGGGCCGCCGCCTCCCCCTTGGTGACATGCTGAAGCTGGTCATCGCCCAGCCAGGCCCGGACCCCGCCATTGCGGGCCCCGAACAGATAGAGCATCAGGGCCAGCCCGCCCAACCGGTCCGGGCGCGGCATGAAGGCGGCCATGCGCGCCATCATGCCCGGCTGGGCCAAGGCCGCCGCCAGGGCCTGATCGGCGCGGGGCGCTGCTGGCGCGCTGTCGGCATTGCCCCTGTCCACCACCAGATCGTCTGCCAGCGGCGCGGCCATTCCCGGCGGCAGTGCCGCCTTGCCGCCCCCGGCCAGCGGGGCCTGCGGGGTGGCGTGGCGCAGCAGATCCTGGGTGGCCGGCCCGGTATCGGGGGCGACCTGGGCCACGGCCTGCGGCGTCTGTGCCAGACTGGCCGGGGGCGCCTGGATGGCGGCGGCCAGCGGGCGCGGCTGGTTGCTGCCGGCACTGGAGAGCAGGGCGCCGCTGGCCGCCGACAGGCTGGCCGTCTGCGGGGCGGTGGGCATGGGCTGCCCCGCCGTGCCAGCCGCCAGCACCGCCGCCGGGCTGGCCCGCAGGCCAGGGATGACCGGCTGTTGCGGGGAAGTGCCATTGGCCCCGGCCAGCAACCCGCGCAGCACGGCGGCATTATCCAGCGGCTTGGTGCTGGTGACCGGCGGATTGACCACATGGCCATCGGCCCCGGTGGCCGCAGCGGCGGCGGGCGGCCGCCCCGTCACCTCCAGATTGCCGGCCCGCGCCCCCGGCCCCAGGGTGATGTTGACGCTGCTACCCGCTGCCAGATCAGTCGGCCAGGCCCCCGGCAGGGGGCGCAGCAGCACCGTGCCCAGGCTGGTCGCCAGCGGCACTTCCCCATCCGGCAAGGCCGCACCGATGGTGCCGGCAAGCTGGGTGATCCCCACCGAAGGCAGGTCCGGCGGGCGGGACAGGATGGTGGCCTGCACCGGCAGGGTGGGCAGCGGCCGCACCAGCGGGCCTGCCGGGCCGGCCACCCCGCTGCTGGCCGCGATGGGCCCGACCGGCTGCGGCCCGGTAAAGGCATCCCCGGCAGCCATGGTCAGTAGACCAGTTGGCTGGTGCTGTCATTGTTGGTGATGATGATCTCCCCGGCATCGGCCAGTTGCTTGGCGGTTTTCAGAATGCCCAGCCGCGCCTCTTCCACATCGCGGGCGCGCACCGCCCCCATCATTTCGATCTCGTCGCGCACCATATTGGCGGCGCGTTCGGACATGTTGGACAGGAAGCGGTTCTGCATCCCCTCATCCAGCCCCTTCAGCGCATAGGCCAACTGGTCGCCTTCGCAATTGCGGATCAGTATCTGGATGGCCTGCGGGTCCAGCCTTGCCAGATCCTCGAAGGTGAACATCAGTTGCTTGATGCGGGTGGCACTTTCCGGCATCCGGCGTTCCAGCGGGTCCATGATCATGTCGAACACGCCCCGGTCGGTGCGGTTGAGGATTTCCGCCATGATGGCATGGCTGTCATGGCCCAGCGTGCGCACATAATTGGCCATGAACTCGCTGCGCAGGGTCTTTTCCACATCCTCCAGCACGTCGCGCGGCACGGCTTCCATCTTGATGATGCGGGCCACCACCATCTGCACCAGATTGGCGGGCAGCAGGCCCAGCACCTTGGCCGCATGTTCGGGCCTGATCTTGGTCAGCACCACGGCGATGGTCTGGGGATGTTCGTTGCGCAGATATGTGGCCAGCACCTGCTCATTCACATTGCTCATCTTCTCCCACATGGTCCGGCCGGCGGGGCCGCGCAGGTCGGCCATGATTTCCTGCACCCGTTCCCCGTTCATGAATTTGGACAGGAAACGTTCGGTGGTATCGAAGGTGCCGGCCAGTTCGCCCGTACCGGCGAACCGTTCGGTGAAATCGCGGATCAGCCGTTCGACAATCTTGCCCGACACGGTGCCCAGGCCGGCCATGGCATAGGAAACCTCGCGGATTTCATCATCTTCCAGCCGTTCCATCAGGCGGGAACCGCGTTCCTCCCCCAATGCCAGCAGAATGACGGCGGCCTTCTCGATCCCGTTCAGGCTTTTATAATCGCTGCGTACCTTCAACATGGGCGGAACCTCCGGCGGATCAAACGCGGTCGGAAAGGGGATTGGCCGGGGCGGCATCGGTGCCCAGCCAGTTATACCGACGGTCGACCATGGTCGACCGTCGGTACGGCGCCGACTGGCGCCGCGCCGCTCGTGCGGCGTAGCCGAGCCCACGGATGTGGGCGCTGGCGATTGAAGGGCTTGAAAGAGTGACCATCGGTCAATCTTTCAAGCCGAGGGTATTATTCAGGCGGTAGAGGTGGCTCAGCACTTCGGCCACGGCCATCATCGCCTCGATGGGGATGTCGTTGCCCGGCTCCACACTGGCCAACAGGGCGGCCAGATCGCTGTCCTCCCGCACCGGCACGCCATGGGCAAAGGCCAGATCGACGATGCGTTCGGCCACCGCGCCCCGGCCAGAGGCGACGACGCGCGGCAGGGCATCATCCCCCCGGCGATACTGCAGGGCGGCGGCGCGGGCCGTTTTACGGGCGGGCGGCGGGCGGCAGGCGGGATCATCCCCCATCAGCCACCCCCGCCATAGGAGCGGACAAGGCTCTGTGCCACCAGCAGCCAGCCATCCACCAGCACGAAGAAGATGATCTTGAACGGCAGGGAGATGACGACCGGTGGCAGCATCATCATGCCCATGGCCATCAGCACGGCGGCCACGATCATGTCGATGACCAGAAAGGGCAGGAACAGCAGAAAGCCGATTTCAAACGCGCGGCGCAGTTCGGAAATCACGAAGGCGGCCACCAGCGTGCGCAGGCCCGGTTCCGCCTTGGCAGCCTCCGGTCCCTTGGGCACCCCGGCAGGGGCGGGCGATCCGGCCAATTGGCTGAACGCCTGAAAGGCATCCAGATCCTTGGGCCGGACATGGGTTTTCATGAACTGGCGGAACGGGTCCACCGTGCGTTCCAGCGCCTGTTCCTCGGTAATCTGGCCATCCACCAGCGGCTGCACGCCCTCGGTCCAGGCGCGGTCCATGGTGGGGCCCATGATATAGGCGGTCAGCAGCAGGCCCAGCCCCACCAGCACCATGTTGGGGGGCGTCTGCTGCAGGCCGAGCGCGGAGCGCAACAGCGACAGCACCACGACAATGCGGGTGAAGCTGGTCACCATCACCAGCAGGCCCGGTGCCACCGACAGCACCGTGACCAGCGCCATGATCTGCACCAGCCGGCCGGAGAAGGAGGCGCCCCCCGTGCCGGCATCCAGCGTGATCGATTGGGCGCCCGCCGGCCCCGCCAGCAGCAGCAGGGCCAGACCGGCGGCCAGGGCGAACGCCCCAATCCAGCCAAACCCGCCATCGGCCGGGGGCGGTTTCAGGGGCCGTCCTTCTGAACGGTGGGGGGACTGCATCAGATCAGCCCAAGCTCGGCCTTGACGATTTCCGTCATGGTGACGCCCAGATTGCCCTCATCGACAATCACCACCTCGCCGCGCGCAATCAGCCGGTCATTGACATAGACATCCACGGCCTCCCCCACCTTGCGGTTCAGTTCCACCACGGCACCGCGCCCCAGTTTCAGCAACTGGCTGACCGGCATGGTGGTGCTGCCCAGCACCACCTGCACATTGACCGGCACGTTGAAGATGGCCTTCAACTCGTCCCGGTCCTGCGGGGCGACGGTTTCTTCGTCACCGGCGGGGGGGAAATTCGCCTGCTGTGCGACCATGGTTTGATCCTTTGTCAATGCCGGTTGGCTGTCGTCGGTTCGGGAGATGTCGTCGTTCCGCCCGTCAGGGACGGGCGATGGTCAGGCGGCTGATGGCGATGGCGACCGCATCGCCCAACTGGCGTTCCAGGCTGCGCGGGCTGTGTTCGGCCCCGCCGCTGCCCCAGTCGGCGCGCGCGGCACCGGCCGGTTGCGTTGCATCGGCGATGATGTTGATCTTGCCCCGGAATCCGGCCTTGGCGGCCAGATCGTCGATCTGCGGGCGCAGCCGTTCGGCGGCTGGCGGGGCCAGCCGCAGATCCAGCACCGGCTGGCCCACGGCGGCGGCCAGCACCTCGGCCAGCAGATTGTCCAGTTCCGCCTCGGCCACCGCATCCAGCAGCGGCGGGGCCAGCCGGCCGACCAGGGCCGTCACCACCCGCACCGTATCCTGTTCCAGCTTGCTGCACAGCGCATCCAGCCGGCTGCCGGCGCTGTTAAGGGCGGCTTCCACGGCGGCCAGCGCCTGGGTCTGCTGGGCTTCCACCGACTGGCGCAGGGCCTGCTGGCCGCGTTCGAACCCGTCGCGGGCGCCCACTTCCAGCCCCTGCTTGAAGGCGCGGTCGCGCACCGCTTCCAGGTCTTCTTCGGTGAAGCCACCCATATGGAAGGCGGGCGGCTGTTCCGGCGGGCTGGCCGGATCATTGCCGATGCTGTCGGCCGGGAACTGCATATTGAACAGGAAAGGCCGCATGATCAGGAATTCCCTTCATAGATCCAGCCGCGCAGCACGTTCACGCTGTCTTCGGGATGGGTGTCGACCATGGCGGCCAGCCGGCGCAGGGCGGCGGCACTGACCCCGCCTTCCACCGACCGCAGGTCGATCAGGCTGTCCATCTCGTCTTCCAGCGACATGCCACTGCCATTCTCATCTTCCTCGTCCCCGGCGGCAGTGGCAGCCACGGCATTATTGGGCGGCGGGGCGATCTGCGGGGCGGCGGCGGGCGCCTCGCTGGTCAGTTGCGGTGCAGCCTCACCCGCCATGTCGGACGGCACGCCGGCCAGGGCCGGCGTCGGGGCCAGTCCGCGGCCCAGCAAGGGGCGCAGCGCCATGACCACCAGCAGGGTGACCGCCAGGGCGGCGATGCCCCAGGGCAGATAACGCTTCCAGCCCTCATCCGCCGCTGCCACGGCGGCGGCCACCTCTGCCGGCACCGGTTCTTCCAGGAATTGCAGGTTTTCCACCGTCACCTGATCGCCCCGGTCTTCGGAAAAGCCGATGGCCGTGCGCACGACATTTTCCACCTGCCGCAACTCGGCCTCGCTGCGCGGCTGATAGGTGCTGGCCCCGTTGCCGCCGGCCAGCCAGGTGCCGTTCACCACCACGGCCACGGCCAGCCGGCGGATATCGCCGGCATCCTGCACCCGCTCGCGCAGCTTGGAACTGACCTCGTAATTGGTCGTCTCCTCCTCCCGCGCGGTGTCGGAGCGTGACCCGGTGGCCGGCGCATCATTCACATTTTCCAGCGGCAGATTCTGTTCCACCGTCGTGGCCTTTTCCGTCTGCCGGTCGCTGGAATTTTCCCGCTCGCTGACCGTCTGTACCGAGCGTTCGACCCTGCCATTGGGGTCATAGGTCTGTTCGCGCAGGGTTTCGCGGCCCAGATCCAGTTCGGCCGCCACCCGCACCCGCACATTGCCGGGGCCGAATTTCGGCACCAGAATTTCCTCAATCGCGCGGGCCAGCCGCTGTTCGGTGCTGGCGCGCAATTCTTCGGCCCGCACCAGGGCCATGCCGTCGGCGGCCCCATCCTCGGCGGCCAGCACCACGCCCGATCCGTCCATCACCGTGACATTGCCCGGCCGCAGCCCCGGCACGGCGGCGGATACCAGATGGCGCACGGCCAGCGCCTGCGACCGTTCCAGCCCCGCCCCCGCCGTGCGCACCACCACGGAGGCCGATGGCGGGGCAGTCTGGGCCTGGAACGTCTCATTATCCGGCAGGGACAGATGCACGCGGGCCGAGCGCACGCCGTTCAGCGTCTGGATGGTGCGGGAAAGTTCGCCTTCCATCGCGCGCAGCCGGTTCATCTTCTGCATGAAGGAGGTCATGCCCAAGG
The DNA here is from genome assembly GCA_943370215.1 of Azospirillum sp. RU38E. Classification (GTDB taxonomy): domain Bacteria; phylum Pseudomonadota; class Alphaproteobacteria; order Azospirillales; family Azospirillaceae; genus Niveispirillum. The sequence continues at coordinate 36,277 of CALRQC020000001.1, read as the reverse complement.
CACCCTGGCTGTCAAACAGCTCATACCCCACACCGCCGGCGCTGGGCAGGCCCTGCTGGGCCAGTTCCATGCGGATGCGGGCGATCTGTTCCACCGGCACGCGGATCACGCCGGCCCCGGTGCCCACCTCGTGCGTCACATTCATGGTCTGCAACTGCGCCAGGATGCGCCCGGCCTCCGCATCGTCCAGCCCGGCATAGAGCACGCCCATGGTGGGACGGGTCACGGTGAAGCCGACAAGCCCCACCGCCAGCAGCACCAGGGCCGCTGTCACGCCCATCAGGGCCAGCCGCTTCGGTCCCAACGCCGTCAGGTTCTGAAGGAGTTTCGCCACGCTGGTGCCTCGGCTCTTTAACGTTTCTGGAAACCGGCCGCGGCTATGTTCAGCCCGTGACCTGGACGCAACCTTAGCCGAGGCACTTTTAACGGGCGTAAAAACGGCGACGGAAAAAGTTCAGACAAATTCACGAAAATACTTCGGAATTGCCCTGTATCTTCTGCGGCGGGATCGACGATGACTGACAGTACATTTGATCGACTTGAAAAGCGTCTGCCCCCGCCGGCCAAGGCGGCCACGCCGGACCGGCGGCGCCTGATGGTGATCGTGGGTGTCGGGCTGGCGGGCGGCGTGCTGGGGCTGGCGGCCGGGCGGCTGACGGCGCTGGAAGATAACAAACAGGCCGCCGATCAGGCCGCACGGGAAGCCACGGCCGCCCAGTTCGTCACCCTGCCGGAAATGCTGGTCAATCTGCGCGGCACGGCCAGCGTGCGGCTGATGAAGATCGGCGTCACCCTGCAGGTGGCCCCGGACAATAACGCCAAGCTGGCTGCCATGGCGCCGGTGCTGGTGGATGGGTTGCAATCCTATCTGCGTGGCCTGGATGAACATGATCTGGAAGGAAGGCTGGGCGTGGAAACGCTGCGCACGGAAATCCTGCGCCGGGTGCGCCTGCTGGCCGATCCGCTGCCGGTGGAAGGCGTGCTGCTGCGCACCTTGATCCTGCAATGACACGAGCGGTCAAGATTTTGACCGCTCGTGTCCGGCGGCGACGGCCGCCGCGCCGCTCGTGATGTTGGCGGCGGCGATTGAGGGGCGGGAATAATGGAGGGAGATCGGCGATGAGCGATACCGAGATGCCGGGCATGGAAGAGGGTGGCGACGGCGGCGATGATGCCCTGGCCTGGGAGTCCATGCTGGGCAGCGAAGGCGACAAGATGTTGAGCCAGAAGGAGATCGACCGCCTTCTGCAGTTCGACGATATCGCCGGTGCCGCACCCCGCAGCGTCATTGACCAGATCGTCAATTCCAGTTTCGTCAATTACGACCGGCTGCCGATGCTGGACGTGATTTTCGACCGGCTGGTCCGCCTGCTCTCCTCCTCCTTCCGCAACATGACCACGGGCAATGTGGAAGTGACGGCGGAGGCCCCGGACTCGGTGCGCTTTGGCGATTTCCTTTCCGGGGTGCCGCTGCCCTCCCTGATCACCGTGGTGAAGGCGGAGGAATGGGACAGCACCCTGCTGCTGACCGTGGATAGCGAGCTGATCTATTCCATCGTCGATATCCTGCTGGGCGGGCGGCGCAGCGAACCCGCCCCCATCGATGGCCGCCCCTATACGGTGATTGAACGCGCGCTCGCCGAACGCGCCATCAAGATGGCGCTGCGCGACCTGTCGGCGGCCTTCGCCCCCCTGACCGTCGTGCAGTTCGCACCGGAACGGATCGAGACAAACCCCCAGTTCGCCACCATCACCCGGGCCAATAATGCCGCCGTCGCCGTCACCTTCCGCATCATGCTGGATGGGCGGTCAGGGGGGATGAGCCTGCTGATCCCCTATGCCTCGCTGGAACCGGTGCGCAATGTGCTGTTGCAGCAATTCATGGGCGAAAAGTTCGGCCGTGATGCGATGTGGGAAACCCATCTGAAATCGGAACTGCGCCGCACCAATGTGGACCTGTCCGCCGTGCTGGGCCAGGCCACGGTCAATCTGGCCGATATCCTGAACTGGAAGCCGGGCACCCAGTTGAAACTGGATGCACGGCCGGAAACCCGCGCCACGCTGACCTGTGGCCATGTGCAGATGTTCGCCGGCGAAATGGGCCAGCGCAATGGCCGCATCGCCATCCGCATCGAAACCGACCTGGGCGGCCAGGATGAGGTGATCCATGGTCTTCTCAAGCGTTGAGGCGCTGTCCCCCTTCATCAATCTGGCCATGGCGGCGCTGTTTCTCGGCACCCTGTTCTATCTGGTGCGCCTGAACGAGAAGGTGACGGCGATGCGCGGGGCACAGTCGGAACTGCGCACCCTGTTGCGCGCCTGTTCCGATCAGGTGGATGGGGCGGAAAAGGCCATCACCACCATGCGCGGCGTGGCCCAGCAACTGGCGGGCGATCTCGGCCGCTCCCTGGAAGAGGCGGACCGGATGAAGACCGCCATCGATGCCACCACCGCCGAGATTGCCGCCATGCTGGCACGGCTGGAAGCGGGGGCGGCGGTGACGGCACAGCCGAACCCGGCGTCCCCGCAAGGGGCCAAGCGCGGCAAACCGGGCAAGCAAGTCCCGCCGCAGCAGCGCGGCCCCGTCCGCCCGTCGGGCCCCACCGACCAAGGCGACCGTGCCGCCGCCCTACGCCTGTTCCGGGAGACATTCCGTGCGCTTTGATGCCAAGAAGCTGGGCCAGGGTCTGGCAAAGGGCTGGCCGGCCAAGCTGCCGCGCCCGCGCCTGCTGCCGGTGATGATCACCATCTGCGGTCTGGCCGCCCCGCTTTATGCTGCGTCGGTGGCCGCCTTTGGCGATGATCCGGTGACGGAAAAGCCCCAGGCCGCTGCCACCCCGGCACCGGCCAATGCCCAGGCTTCGGCCGCTGCCTCCGCCAACAGCAGCGCCGATGCCGGGGTGACCGACCTGCTGGCCCGCCCGCCCACCGCCGGCAATGCCAATCTGGCCAGCCTATCGGCCTGTGAGCCGGGGCTGGCCGACATGCTGACGGCGGAGCGCAAGGCCCTGGCCGAACGCCGGGCGGAACTGGAGGTGCGGGCGCAGATGCTGGCCGCCGCAGAGGCCACGGCCCGCGAACAATTGGCCCGGCTGGAGGCTGCCGGCAAGGAAGTGACCGGCCTGCTGGACCGCCGCGCCAGCATGGCCAAGGCCGATCTGCAACGGCTGGTGGCCATCTATGAAAGCATGAAGCCCAAGGATGCCGCCCGGCTGTTGAACGAAACCGACGCGGAAATCCTGGTGGATCTGATGGATCTGATGCAGGAACGCCGTTCCGCCCCCATTCTGGCGGAAATGGATGCCGCCAAGGTCAACAGCTTGACCCGCACCATGGCCCAACGCCGCCTGCTGCCGGCCGACCGCAACGGCCCCGCCAGCAAAAACCGCACCCGTGCCACGACGCAGACAGCGGAGCGACCGTGAAACGCCAAAGGGGCTGTTCCCGCGTGATGCGGGAGCAGACCCTTTGGGTGGGTGTGGTGCGACTTCATAAAGGCGGATGAGGGTGCTCGCCCCCCTTTTCCGTTCTCTCTACCGTCACCCCGGCGAAGGCCGGGGTCCAGGTTCGTAGAGCGAGGCGCCTGTGGCCCCTGGACCCCGGCCTTCGCCGGGGTGACGGTAGAGAAAGCCGGGGTGACGGTGAAGAAAACGGGACAACCACAGAGAAAGCGGGAGCAGCAGCAACTGCCCCCGCCCACCCCTTACGAGGCCAGCTCGTCCGCGATATTCTCGCTGGTGTCATCGGTGGCGTTGATGGCCTCGGCTTCCTGCTGCACCACGCGCAGGATGCGGGTCAGGAATTCCTGCTGCCACAGGCCACGTTCGGCGGCTTCGGCCTTGGTGGGGGTGAAGGTCTCCACCTCATCGCGGGCAACCATACCCTTGGCGGCCAGCAGGCGCTCCAAGGTATCCAGGCGCTGACGGGTCACCGACAATTCGGTGGCCAGCGCCATGGTGATGGTCAACAGCCGTTCGGTTTCCCAATTTTCCAGGAAACGCGGACGCTTGCCGGTGGGCTTGGCGGAGGCGGCGGACAGGGCGAACGGAACCGACATCACTTCACCTCCTTGCGGGCACCAACCACGTGCCAGGCGGCCTTGCGGCCATAATCCTCACCGTCATCCTCGGCGGCGTCGGGGAATACGCTCTTATCGACCACGGCGGTGACGCCGCCATGGATCAGGCTGTCAGCCGGGAAGCCGGCCGCAACCAGCCAGGCATCCAGGTCGCACTCGTGCATCTTGGTCCAGAACGGTTCGGCGTTATAGAACGCGTCCCAGTCACGCATGGCCTGTTCGAACAGCGGCATGGTGGCGGCATATTGCGGCTGTTCGACATGGGCGACGATGCCGCCCGGTGCCAGCAGGCGATAGCTTTCCTTGAAGATGCGCTGCATGGAAGCGTAGCTGGTTTCATGCAGGAACATGGTGGACTGCACCCAGTCAAAGCTGCCATCGGCAAACTGGGGCAGGCTTTCCACATTGGCCTGCACGAAGGTGACATTCTTCACCCCCAGGCTTTGCGCCCGGGCCAGACCATAGCGCAGCATCGGCGCGCCGACATCCACGGCCACCACCTCGGCATCCGGGTAGGCCTGGGCGATAGGCAGCACATTGTGGCCCAGGCCGCAGCCAATATCCAGAATGCGCTTGGGCTTGAAGTCCGGCAGGTTCTTCTTCACCCAGCGGGCCACCGCCTGACCGCCGCCATCATTGAAGCGGCCCAACATGCCGCCGGTGGTGGCGAACAGGCCGCAATCATAATTGGCGGCATTGGCCACATCACCCGGACCATATTCGGTGTGATAGCTGCCCGGCATACAATGATGGTCGATGGCTTCGACATAGCGCGGCAGCTTCAGATCCGGGTCCAGCACCAGCCGGTCGGTATCGGCACCGATCAGGGCGGCGGCGCGTTCCGCCAGCTCTTCGCGCTGGCGCAGGGTGACCCAGCGGCCGGCCTGCTGGCGGGTTTCCATGGTGGAACGGCGCAGCGCCGACCAGAGCTGCCAATAGGGATCCTTGGCCAGGGCCTTGCGCACCTCGTGCCGATCCTTGAAATCGCGGCTGTGCTCCGCCTTGAAGGTGGGGGCGACGCGCTTGTCGAAAGCGGTCTTCACGCCCGGCATCACCTTGCCAGCCAGGAAGCGGTTCATCTGGGCCAGGAAATTGAACCGTTCAATCTCATCATGGGTCAGCGTGGGATAGATGCCATGCTGACCGACCACGCGGTAATCCGGCGGGCCGTCATAGGCGGCCAACGCCGCCTGGGCGCGTGCATCGGTAATGTTACCCGAACCATCCATGCTTGAAGCCTCCTTATTCGCGCCCCCGGCCGTCGAGGGCCGGGGCTGATCGCTGGGATGGGGCAAGCCTAGGGCCGGATGGCGGGATTTGCTCCACATCCAATTGTCAAACACTACAAATTTTGTTTGTGTGTCGGAATATGTTCGGTCAATTCACAACCGGATTTTGTGCCGATTTTCCCCAGCGTGATTGGACAGCACAGCCAGAAGTTCCGAATATGTCAGGACAAATGGGGTCGCCCCTCAGTGTCTGTCTGGAAAGGTCTCTTTGCTTTCAACTTCACCGTCACCCCGGCGAAGGCCGAGGTGACGGGGGAACAAAGCAAAATCTCTCAGACAGACACTGAAAGGGGGCGGCAAGCCCCATGAACAGACTGAACAGGAACAGGATCGGGTCATGGAACTGCTGGGTATGTATTTGGATGAACATCTGGTGCTGCGTTGGCTGCACATCATCGCCATGGCCTATTGGCTGGGCGGGGAATGGGGCGTGTTCAACGCGGCGCGCAATATCGCGCGGCCCGACCTGCCGCTGGATGAGCGGTTGCGCCATATGGAAACCGCCTACCGCATCGATATTCTGGCCCGCACCGGCATCATCCTGCTGCTGCCGCTGGGTCTGCATATGGGCAATAATCTGGGTGTGCAGCCGCTGGGCGGCCCCTGGCTGGTCGGCATGTGGATTTTCGTCGCCGGCTGGCTGTCGCTGACGCTGACCGCCTTTTTCCAGCGCGGCAGCGATCTGGGCATCCTGCTGACCAAGCTGGATGAGGCGATCCGGTATTTCGTCATCCCGGCCTTGTTCATCACCGGCATTTACAGCCTGATCACCGGCGGCCCCTTCACGGCGCATTGGTACGCCGCCAAGGCGACCCTGTTCTCCGGCCTGCTGATCATCGGGCTGATCCTGCGCTTTGTGATGCGGGACTGGGTGACCGATTTCCGCAAGCTGGTGTCGGGCGGCCCCAATGCCGCCATTGAACAGAAGATGGCCTCGGCCATGGCGTTTTCCCGCAAGCTTGCCTATTTCTACTGGGCCGGCATCATCACCATGGCCTTCCTGGGCACGGTGAAGCCGATCTGACCTTGCAGGCACAGGCCCGATGGAACTGCGCGATCTGGAATATTTCCTCACCGTGGTGGAGACGGGCAGCCTGACCCTGGCAGCCCGTCAACGGGGCCTGAGCCAGCAGGCTTTATCGAAAAGCCTCGCCCGGCTGGAAAGCGAATTGGGCGTGGCGTTGCTGGAACGCACGCCCAAGGGCATCATGCTGACCCGCATGGGCGAGGCCTTGTTAAGCCGCGCCCAGACTGTGCTGGCGGAGGTGGCGCATTTCCGCCGCGATGTGGATGTGGCGCTGGGGCGCAGCACCACGCAATTTGCCATCGGCCTCAGCCCCATTGCCGCCTCCGGCATCGGGCGGCACGCGGTCAGCGCCCTGTTGCGGCGCTTCCCGCGGCTGGTGCTGAAGGTGGAGCCGGGCACGGCCCCGCATTTCGTGCGGCTGCTGCTGGCGGGGGAGATCGATCTGGCCGTCACCACCGGCATCCCCGGCATCGACCCGCAAATCATGGCCAGCAGCTTAGGTGATGAGCGCTGGCTGGTGGTAGGGCGGGTGGGCAACCCCAAGCTGGCAGCCGCGCGTTCCATTGCCGATCTGGCCGATGCCGACTGGATTTTCGGCAAGCTGCCGGACGGGCTGGATGAACGGGTGGACCAGCATTTCATTGATGCTGGAATCCAACCCATCCAACCGCGCATTTCCACCAGCACCAGCGATTTCGGGATGCAGATGCTGGGCAGCAGCGACATGCTGGCCATTCTGCCCCATTCCATGGTGGAAGGGGTGCCGGGTCTGGTGGGGCGCGATCTGGCGGATGGGCGCTGGACCACGCCGCTGGTGCTGCTGCGCCGCCGCCGCGCCACCCTGACCCCCGTGGAGACGGAAATGATCGAGTTGCTGCGGCAGGAGGCGGGGCGGTTAAGGGAGATGGCGGGGGGTGGGTGAGTGGCTGCTTTTTCCTTACCACCATCCAGCCGCCGCGCGTCGGCACAGGCTTTAAGTAACTTTCTGTCCCCTTCACGCCCCTTCTCCCGTCACCCCGGCGCAGGCCGGGGTCCAGGGGCCACAGGCGCCTTGCTCTACGAAACTGGACCCCGGCCTGCGCCGGGGTGACGGGAGAGAGAGAGAGAGAGGAAAGCGGAGCGAGCATATTGATTTCAGTACATTGAAAATTAACGATAAACCCTTCCAAAGACGCTGACCCCAAAAAGGAACACCCCATGCCCAGCGGTGCCGCCCCGCGTTACCAGCAGATCGCCCAGATGCTGCGCGCCCAGATCGGCAATGGCACCTACAAGGTGGGCGATACGCTGCCGACCGAGCATGAGCTGTGCGCGCTCTATGACATTTCCCGCCACACGGTGCGCGATGCGCTGCGCCTGCTGACCGATGAAGGGCTGGTCAGCCGCAAGCGGCGGGCCGGCACGGTGGTGACGGCCCCGCCGGAACCGGCCATGTTCGTGCAGCCGCTGGGCGGCTTTCAGGATCTGCTGCAATATGTGCGCAGCGCCCGGCTGGGCGTGATCTATTACGGCCCCGCGCCGGCCGATGGGCTGGCCGCCACCATCCAGGTGGACCCGGCGCAATGGCGGGAACTGCGCGGCCGGCGCGGCAATGGGGCCAAGACGGTGGGGTTGACCCGCATGTTGATCCGGGGCGATTGCGCGCCCGATCCGGGGGAGATCGTGGCCGCCGCCACCGTGGCCGATGCCATTGAGGCCCGTTTCGGCGTGGCCGCCAGCCGCATCGACCAGCAGATCAGCGCCATCGTGCTGGATAGCCTGCTGGCGCAGTTGCTGGGCACGGAAACGGGTAGTGCGGCGCTGTTGACCCGGCGGCTCTATCACGATGCCCAGGGGCATTTGTTTCTGGCCAGCGAAACCGTCCACCCCGCCGACCGCTTTGTTTACTCCATGAGCTACGCCCGGGAGCGGGGGGAGCACTGAGCAAAACCCTATCCGGGCTTTCCCGGCGGGGCGGTGATGGCTCCCATCGGCCCCGCCCCATATTGTTTTCCACATTGTCTCATGATAGGAATAAAAACCGATACCCTTTGCCCCGGAGCCTCCCATGCCGCGCGATGCCAAACCCCGCACCCATTCCCTGGACCCGGCCCAGCTTGATCCCAGCCATGCCGCCTTGCCAAAGGATGAACAGCGCGATGCCTGGTGGCGTGGCACGGAGGATAAGGAGGCATGGCGCAGCGGGGAGGATGTGGAATATGCCTATGACGACATGTTCACCGAGGGGCTGAACAACCGCACCCGTACCGATGAACAATGGGCGCGCATCGCCTATTATCTGGCTTCCGGTGTGACGGTGGCAGAGGTGGCGCGCCATTACGGTCTCTCGCGCAGCACCATCTGGCGGGCCATGCAGCGGTCCCCCGGCCTGCGCCGTCGCATCGCGGCAGAACGGGAAATGCTGCGACGGGAAAGCGACAGCCGCTTTGTCGCCATGCGGCACGCTGTGGTGGAAGGGCTGTCACGGGCCATCAATGCCGGCAATATCCGCGCCATCCTCTGGGCCGCCCAGCGGTTGGAACTGGGCGGCCCCCTGCTGGTGGCCAAGGAATGTCAGCCTGATCCGGAACATCGTCCTATCCGTCGTCCGCTCCCCCGCCGCACCCCGGCTCGGCTGGTCGATACCCCATCCCCGGTGGTCATGGCCCCCGATCCCGTGCCGGACCCGTCGGTTGATCCGGTGCCTGACAGCCCGGCCCCTGCCGCCGCGTCTGATCCCGTTGCCGATGGCGGTCCTGCGGTCGCTCCTCCCCGCCGCCCGGTACCCGTCCGACCGGTCGGGGTGGTCCGGCCGGGTTCCCGCCGGACTGTTCGCCCACCGGTGCGTCTGCTGGTCTATCGGCTGCGGGCCATGCTGCAACTGACCGATCATCTCGATGAAAGGCTGGTCCCTTTCCCGGCGGGGGCGGAGGCGCGGATGAACCCTTGGTTGCCGCGCGGCGCGGGGGAGGAGTTGAACATCTATCGGCCTGCCACCCGCCCGCGTTATTGATGCCGGCGCGTTGGCGCCTTCCGCGTCTGCCGGGGACGTGATGGTGCTCTTTGAAGCCGCGCCATCTCGCCACCGTCATTTCCGCGATGGTGGAATGACGGCTAATTGCTTGAAAAAGCAAAGGAAGTTCTTGGGCGGACTCGTCGCATAAGGGGTTTCATGCTGCGCAACATGGGTTGTAAAAGCGTTGCGTAGTGTTGCGCAGGTTAGATGATCCTATCGACCATAGGGTGTGAAAACATGTGACATATGGGCGCGTCGGTAATATCCTGCCCACTCTTTAAGCGATAAGATGGGGATATGATATGCACGTTTCACGTCGTGGCCTGCTGGCCGGTACAGCCGCCATTGCCGGTCTGGGGGCGCTGGGCGCGCCGGCAGCGGCACTGCCCAACCCGTTCCGCTGGGTGCGTTACAACGTCACCAGCAAGAAGGGCCAGGACATGCTGAAAAGCTATGCCGTGGCCGTGCGGAAGATGCTGGATCTGCCGCTCTCGCACCCGCATAACTGGTTCCGCAATGCCTTCGTGCATATGATGGATTGTCCGCATGGCAACTGGTGGTTCTATGTCTGGCACCGGGGTTATGTCGGTTATTTCGAACAGACGGTGCGCAAGCTTTCCGGCAACCCGGAATTCGCCTTCCCCTATTGGGATTGGTCGGAATTGCAGGAAGTGCCCTTGTCCATGTTCGCCGGTGTGCTGACACCGACGAATGAGGCTTATGCCAAATACACCAAGGATTTGCCGACCTTTGAGCGGGAGGTGAAGCCCGCCATTCAGGCTTACTGGAACACGCTTAACGCCGATCAGTTGGCGCAGCAGAAACTGCGTGGCTATGAAAGTTTCGATGATCTGTGGAAGGCGGTGATGGGCTGGGATCCCGTCAACCAGAAGTTCAGTATCGGCGATCAGGCTTTCGCCATTACGGAAAAGGCCCGTTACGTCCCCATTGATAACCGCGCCCTGCCGCCTAAATTGGCCGGTGAGTGTAGCTTTAATAATGTGAATGATGGGCTGGCGCCGGCTCAGTTCAACTCTTCGACCGAGGAAACCAGCTTCACCTCTGTCCGCACCACCTCCCACAATGCCGCCCCGATGAGCCAGCAGGGGGATTTCTTCTCCCTCTTGGAAGGCCAGCCGCACAATCATGTGCATAATTTCATCGGTGGCGCTTTCGATGGGCCGGGTAACTGGGCGCCCGGTCCTTATGGCAATATGACCAACAACCTGTCACCGGTTGATCCCATCTTCTTCCTGCACCATGCCAATATGGATCGTCTGTGGGAAAGCTGGTCGGCCAAGCAGCAGAAATATGGCCTGCCCGATTTGCCGACGGGGGCGGATCGTGTCGATTTCGATAAAGACCCGTTCCTGTTCTTTGTCGATGCCGATGGCAATTATGTGCGCAATGGCAAGGCGGGGGATTACATCCACGCTGCCCGTTTCGGCTATCGGTATGACAAGCTGGTGCCCTATGTGCCCACCGCCACCAAGGTGGCGGAAGGTGCAGCCCCGCTGCTGCTGGGTGCTTCACAGGATGGCGGCACGGTCAGCCTTTCCGCGCCGGCGGGCCGGATGCTGGCCACCATCACCTTTGAACGGCCCACCGCCATGGACGCGCCACGTCAGTTCGACGTGCTGGTCAATGCCCCGGCGGACGTGAAAACGGTGGCGGCGGACAGCCCCTACTATGCCGGCACCGTCTCCTTCTTCGGTGGTCTGGCGGCCCATGGTCCGGCCCATGCCGCCCACGCCGCGCATAATGGTGGCAACCGCGTCACCTTCGTGGTGCCGTTGCCGGATCGGTTGGCGGCCTCCCGCTTCGCCCGCTCACCGGGGGCCAAGCTGGATGTCCGTCTGGCCCCGCCGACCATCCAGCCGGATTTCCCGGCGCCCAAGCTGCTGGCCGTGGAAATCCACAGCCGGTAAGGGCGAACTGAACGGCCGGGGTGTGGGGGGCTTCCCCTCACGCCCCGGCTGCCAGCCGTCCCAGAATCTGCCGGTGGGATTGGGCATCCAGCGGATAGCGCCAGATCAGCGCCGCCGATGCCGCCAGCCCCGCCGCCGGCAGCAGCCCCGCCAGCAGGCGAAACTGTTCCAGCGTCTGCGGCGCCTGCTCCGCATTGGGCACGAACCCCACCAGATCCAGGGCCCAGCCGGCGACAATGCCCGATGCCCCCAGCGATAATTTCAGCACGCAGGACGCGATGCCGTAAATCTTCGCCTCGTCCCGCCGGCCGCTGCGCCATTGGCCATAATCCACCGTGTCCGGCAGCATGGACCAGGTGGCCACCCCATGCGCGGTATGGCCGATAAAGACCAGCCCCAGGCAGATCAGCGTCGGCCACAGCCCGCGTTCCAGCATCAGCCCCAGCGCCCCCAGCGCTGCCACCACACTGCCCCATTGCCACAGGATGCGCTTGTTCCAGCGCTTGGCCACCGTCACCCAGACGGGCACGCTGGCCACCCCCAGCAGCGTCAGCCAGGGCAGGGCCGTGCCTGAAAGCGCGGCATCGCCCAGATCATATTTCATCAGATAGGGCAGGTTGCGCAGCAGCACCCCCATGCCCAGTTGCATCACCAGTGTGGCCGCCATCAACCGCAGCAAGGGGCCGTTGCGTCGGACCGAAGCCCAGAAACCATTGCCGCCCCTCTGTGCTGCTGCCGGTGTGACCAGGGCCGGCCGTGCCTGTTCACGCACCGACAGCCCGCAGATCAGCAGGGCCACCACCGACATGCCGCCGACGATGGCGGCCGCTGGCCCATAGCCATTGCCGCCATCCTGGCCAAACCATGCCGCCAGCAATGGCAGCAGCGCCGTCACTGCCGTACAGCCCATGAAGGCGAACAGCATCCGCCACCCGGTCAGGCTGGCGCGTGCCTCCGTATCGCTGGTGATGGCCGCCGTCAGGGAGGAATAGGGAATGCCCACCACACTATAGGTGGTTCGCAGCAGCATATGGCTGGCAAGCGCGAAAGCCACCATGGCCGCACTGCCCGGCACCAGCCAGGATGGTGGGCTGAAGCAAAGGGTGAAGGCCCCTGCCAGTGGCACCGCCCCCAGCAGGATGAAGGGTCTATATTGTCCCCATCGGCTGCGCGTCTTGTCCGACAAGGCCCCCATCAGCGGGTCCATGGCGGCATCCCACAGACCGGCGATGAAGAAACAGACCCCCGCTGTCCAGGCGGAAAGCCCCAGCACATCCACATGGAAAAAGACGATGAAGACCAGGATGGACTGCCAATAAAGGTTCAGCCCGAAATCCCCGATCCCATAGCCGATCTTGCCGCCAAGCCCGAGAGCCCGCATCGCGTTCCACCCCTGGTCACCCTACCCGTTTTCGGGTTTATCGGGGGACTATACCAGCGATCATCGCTGATGACCGCTGGTATCCGCAGGTTGGAAATTCAGAACCAGAAGCGCAAGCCTGTGACAAGGCGCAGATCGTCCGCGTCATGCCCGTCGGCCTTTGCCAGCCGCGCCGTCTCCCCCAGCTTGCGTTCCCAGGCCACGCCGATATAGGGGGCGAATTCCTTCACCAGCTCATAGCGCAGCCGCAGGCCCAGTTTCATCTCTGAAACCCCGGCACCGGTCTCGGTCTCCGGCACCTTCTGTGCTGCCAGTTCCACCTCTGCATGGGGTTGCAGGATCAGTTTTTGGGTCAGCAGCAGGTCGGTTTCCACATCCAGCCGTGCCGTCACATCGCCACGCTCGGACAGGAAGGCCTGGGCATCCACCTCCAGAAATTGCGGGGCCAGCCCCTGGAAGCCGATGGCCAGATGGGTTGTCTGTGGCTGGGGCCGGAAATCCTGGCGGATACCCGCCTGGAAATCCCAGAAATCATGCACCATCACGCTGTACAGCGCCTGGACCTCCAGATGGTCCATGGTGCCGCCGCTGACGCTGCCCTCGCTTTTCAGCCGCAATTTGCTGACATCGCCGCCAATGAAGCCGTCGCTTTTCCAGGCGGTGCTGTCCTGGCCCTTCTGCCAGCGTTGTTCCAACTGATCCATGGTGAATTGCCAGATCAGCATGTCGCCATGCCCTTCCATCGCCGGGGCTGGCAGGGGCAGGGCCAGTGCCGCCATGGCAAGGGCGGCCTTGATCATCCTTTTCATCATTCTCATCCCTCCCGTTACGACCGCGCCGCAGGGGCGGGGGGATCGACGATGAAGCGCGTCATCATGCCGGCATTCATATGGAACAGCAGGTGGCAATGCAGCGGCCAGTCCCCCGGCTCGTTCGCTGTCAGCACCACCGATGCTTCCTTGCCCGGTGGCACGATCACCACATGCTTGCGCGGCATCCGGTCGGTCTGGCCATTCTCCAGCTCGAAAAACATGCCATGCAGGTGCATGGGATGGGCCATCATCGTCGTGTTGATGAAGCGCAGCCGCACCCGCTCCCCATAGCGCACCCGGATCGGGCCGCCATGGTCGAACTTGTGGCCATTCAGGGTCCAGATATAGCGTTCCATGATGCCGGTCAGCCGCAGCACGATTTCCGTCGTCGGTGCTGCCGCATCGGGGTTGCGGGTGAAGGCTTTCAAATCGGCATAGCGCAGGGCCCGCTTGCCCGGCGGGGTGCCGGCCTGCTCCCAGCCTCGGGGCGGCCCTTCCTGGGCTGCTGGTGTCATCGGCATGGCGTGCCCCATGGCGGCGTGATCCATTGATGAATGGTCCATCGCCCCATGATCCATGGTGCTATGGTCCATGCCGCCATGGTCCCCATGCATCCCCATATCGGCCATGGTCAACAGGGTGCGGGGCCGCAGGGGGGGAATCTCCCCCTGCATCCCTTCCCGTGGGGCCAGGGTGGCGCGGGCGTAGCCGCTGCGGTCGATCGGCTCCGCCATCAGCGTATAGGCACGATCCTCCGTCGGCAGCACGATCACGTCATAGGTCTCACCGACGCCGATGCGGAATTCATCCACCTTCACCGGCAGCACATTCTGACCATCGGCGGCCACCACGATCATGGCCAGACCGGGGATGGCGACGTCAAAAATGCTCATCGCCGATCCGTTGATGATGCGCAGCCGCAGCCGTTCCCCCGGCTTGAACAGGGCTGTCCAATTGTCGGCGATGCCCTTGCCATTGACCAGGAAGCGATAACCGGTGACATCGGCCAGATCGGTCGGGTCCATGCGCATGTCGCCCCAGTCGCGCCGGTCCTTCCAGGCGGCGGCCAGCCCGTCGCGGTCGATATCCGCCGACAAGTCGGACAGGGTGCGTTTGCCCCGGTTGTAATAGCCTTCGCTGACCTTCAGCTTGCGCAGAATATGGTCCGGGTGGTCCGCCGTATGGTCGGACAGCAGCAGCACATGATCCCGGTCGGCCTTGACCGGGTCCGGCGTGGCAGGGGCGATGACGATGGCACCATACATGCCGCGCTGTTCCTGCCCGCCGGAATGACTGTGATACCAGTAGGTGCCGGACTGGCGCAGCTTGATGCGATAGGTGAAGCTCTCCCCCGGCCCGATGGCGCTATAGGCGTTGAAACCGGGCGCCCCATCCATCACCCCTTCCAGCAACAGCCCGTGCCAGTGGATGGAGGTGGGTTCGGAAAGCCGGTTTTCCACCTGCACCAGCACCTCCTCCCCCTCCCGCCAGTAAAGCGTCGGGCCGGGGACGCCACCGCCCATGGTGATGGCGGGGAAGCTGTCGCCATCAATGGTGATGCGGTTTTCCATCACCAGCAGCGTGGTCTCTTTCAGCCCGGCAAAGGCGCGGCGGCCGGGATAGACCATGGCCACCCCCGCCAGCCCGGCGAAGGCGGTCAGTTTCAGGGCGTCGCGGCGCGACAGCCCTGTTTGCGTGATCTGCATGTCGGCCCCCGCTCAATGACTGTCATGACCGATGGACAGGCGGGAGACCATGCCCGCCTCATAATGGCCCGGCATGTCGCAGGCGGCCCCAATCACGCCGCCCTGCGGGAAGGTCCAGACCAGTTCGGCGCTCTTGCCCGGTTCCACCAGCACCAGCCCGGTATGGTCATGCGCCATCGCGTGGCCATCATGTTTCATATTCATCATGGCGGGCACGATGGCGGTATCGGTGACCATGCCATGGTCCAGCATCATGCCCATCATGGCCTGCCGCTCGCCATGGCCGTCCTGGCTGGCGATGACGAAACTGTGCAGCAACTGGCCCGTGTTGGTGATCTGGAAGCGCACCGTTTCCCCCGGATGCACGGCGATCCGGGCCGGATCGATGGCCATGTCCGACAGGGTGATGGCGATGGTGCGGCTGGCGGCCTTTGCCGTGCCCGGCTGGCCGATGGCGGTATTGGCAGCGGGGGCCGCCTGTTGATACTGCTGATGCTGGGCAAAGGCAGCGGGAATGACGAACAGGTTCAGCGCCAGCAAGGCGCCGGGGAATTTGGCCTTCATGGGAAAGGCTCCGTCTTTACGGGGTTTTGGCGTCGGGGGAAGGGCGGGGCGGCGGCAAGCCACCCCCACACATCATCCGCGCGGCGGCCGCAAAGGCGGGGCAGGGTGCCGGCCATCATGGTCGGCGATATTCACCGGCGGCGTCAGCCGGGCGGGCGGTGGAAACAGCACCGGCAGCGGCGAACCCGGCAGGGCGGCTGCCACACACCAGGCCACACAACAGGGGCCGGCCCCTTTGCCAGCGCTTTCATGCATGGTCTTGCCATGGTCTGGCGGTGGGGTTTGCTGGCTTGCCTGATGCAGCGGGCATTCCCCATCGGCCATGTCCGGCATGGCACTTGCCATGATCGGGGCCGGGTGATGAACAGCGTTGATGGACAGGGCGCGCACCGGCATGGCCGCCAGGGCAACCAGCCCCAGCAGCGCCACCAGCAAGCGCAGGGCGCCATGGCGCCGCCATATCCGATCACACCGTTTCATCAATGGGCAAGATAGGCCGCCCCATGCCGGATCGCAAGCCCAGGCCGGCGGTGACAAGGTGCCACGGTTGGAGGGGGGGGCGGCTTTGGCGCCTATTCCGTTTCCCCTGCATCCGTCGTTTCCGCCTTGGCGGCGGCAGCGACTGCTGCACGGGCGGCAAGGTCGCGGCGGGTGGCGCCGTCGGCGCATTCCATCCAGGCCAGCCGGGCCACCCGTTCAGCCAGACTGACCGTGCGCTGGCGGCGCTCCGGACCGGCGGGGGCTTTGTCTGCCCCCGCCGGCTTTTTTGGTATCGGCAGGTTCTTCATGCCGATCTCATGCCGCCTTCACGCCTTGAATGAAGGTTTCCACCGCCTGACGCAGGCTGGACGTCTGCCTGGCCAGTTCACGCGATGCGCCCAGCACCTGCACCGAGCCCGCGGCCGAGCTTTCCGCCGCCTCCCGCACCCCGCTGATGGTGCGGGAAACCTCCTGCGTGCCGGTGGCGGCCTCTGTGGCATTGCGGCTGATCTCCCCGGTGGCGGCGGTCTGCTCCTCCACCGTACCGGCGACGGTGGCCGAGACCTCGTTCAGCCGGAAAATCACCTGGGCGATGCGGCTGATCGCCTCCACCGACCCGTTGATGCTGTCACGCATCAAGGTGATCTGGGTGCGGATATCGTCGGTGGCGCGGGCGGTCTGGTTGGCCAGGGTCTTCACCTCGCTGGCCACCACGGCAAAGCCCTTGCCGGCCTCCCCGGCGCGCGCGGCCTCAATGGTGGCGTTCAGGGCCAGCAGGTTGGTCTGCCCGGCGATGCTTTCGATCAGGGCAATCACGTCGTTGATGCGCTGCCCCGCCTCGTTCAGCCCCTGGATTCTCTCCTGCGCCTGCTCTGCTTCCTGGGAGGCGGCGCGGGCGATGTCACGGGCCCCCGTCATCTGGCGGGCCACTTCCTGAATCGACCCGGTCATCTCCTCCGTGGCGGCGGCCACCGTCTGCACATTGGCCGCCGCCTGCCCGGTGGCGGATGCGACGATGCCGGATTGCTGGGAAACCTGTTCAGAGGCGGAAGAGAGCGACTGCGCCGTCGCCTCCAGTTCCGTGGCTGATCCGGTCAGGATACCGAGGGTCTGCGAAATTTCGCTGTCAAAACGGGAAACCATTTCTTCAATGGCGAGCGCCCGTTCTTCCTTGGCGGCTTGTTCTTGGCGCTGCCTTTCCTCCAGCTCCTCGCGTGCCAGGGCGTTCTGCTTGAAGACAACGGCAGTGCCGGCAATGGCCCCGATCTCATCCTTGCGGTTTGTGCCGAACAGCGTGACCTGACTGTCGCCATCGGCCAGCCGGCGCAAGCAGCCAACAATGGCAGCCATCGGTGCGATGATACCGGTCTGGGCGACCCAGACGCCTCCCGCGATACCAATCGCAATGCCCCCCACCGCCACCAGGATCATCACCAGCAGCGCGGTATCCGCCGTTTTATCAGCATAGGCGGCCAGTTTTTTGCCCTTGGCATTGGTATAGTCGACATAATCCCTGACGTCGCTTACCCAGCTATTCCGGGCACTCTCCCCGGCGTTAATGGCCGCCAGCAGCGTTTCGCGACTGACGCCGGCCGTCACGGCGAGGGCCAACATCTTGCGCTGAAACTCTTCATACAGGCTGAAGGTGCGCATTATTTCAGCCAATTTCTTCTGCTGTTCCTGATCGCCGGTAGCCTTGGCAGCCTGATACTGCTCCATGAAATCCTGCCTGATTTTCGTCAGGTTCTGTTGTACATCCGGCAAACTTTCCGGTTTCAAGGCCAGCTTGTAGCCTTCTTGCTGCATTTCTATGGCTATACGCCGAAAGCGCGAGCCATAGAGGATTTCATCGGATGTGATGCTGATACCATCTGTTGCCGAGGCTATATTGCCCAACCCCAGCGTTCCGGTCACGGTGATGCTGCCCGCAACAGCGGCCATGAACACCAGAACCAGCAGAATCTTCGCCCTGATTCGAATATTGTCCAACATTCTCCAGCCCTTCCTCGTGCAGCGACGGCAGGCGCGGATGGGCCTGTGGCGTCGATGCGGTCGCACCCCATAGCCCTTTCCAAGTTTCCTTGGTTCCCACTGGCTGGATTTTTGTTTGTTCATTACACACGGGTCACCCGCCGCCGCTTAACCGTTTGAACGGGCGGAAAACCGGTCTAAATTCAGGAGACGGCCTGCGGCTATACGAAATAGGCTTCGGGACCAATTTACACGCGACCGGGATAGACGCATCAAATTGGCAGTGGCAAGCCCTTACCGCAGTTGGAAAAACCAGGGGCGTGCCAACCGCCAGGGCAGGCGCAGCACTGGGCTGTCGCCATGGCGACAGGCTTCCCCATGAAGAACGGTACTGATGATTGTTCCCTGTTTCGGTCCTGCCACCTGGCAGATGCCATCTCTTCCCCTGTGTTGAAGATCCATGCCATGGCGCGCAGCTTACAAACCAAAAAATCGAATCGCAACGAAAAACGAGATCAATTTTCCGGTTTTAATTTCATTTTTCGTTTTGCCATCGACAGTCTGAAGATTGGGGATGCTCTCCCCTGCGATAGCGGGTCGGGGGCGATATGATGACGAGCGTTTCCGCCCGATTGCGGGCCATTCGGCGGCGTTTTGGCTTTGCCACCCGTGCGCAGATGGCCGAACGCCTGCGTTTACCGGCCTCAACCTATAACGGTTACGAGTCAGAACAGGGCCCTCCCAAGGTGGAATGGCTGGCGGAACTGGCGGCGATGGGGGTGGATATCAACTGGCTGCTGCTGGGGCGGGGGGAGATGATGCATGGGCACCCGCCGGATGCCACAGCACCACCGGTGATTGACGATATTCTGCTGGCGGCCATGATCCATACGGTCGAACGGCGGGAGCAGGGGGCGGGCAAGCCTTTGTCGGCCCAGGAAAAGGGCCAGTTGGTGGCCCGGCTCTATACCATGACCCTGCAACATGCAGCGGCCAGTATTCCGCAAGCCCTGCCGCGGCTGGAAGATTCCACGGTGGGGGATTGACCGAAAATCTGATTTTTCGGTGTGGCGGGTGAAAAACCGGCGTCGCGCTCAGGCTTTTCGTGTGCTGCCCATGTCCTGCCGGACCTGGGCCACCAGCCAGCGGCGGAAACGGGCCAGCGCCGGCTCGTTCCAGCGGCGGGGGCGGGCGAACAGCACATAGGGCTGCATCACCACGGCGGATGTGCCCAGTTCCACCAGACCGCCGCTGGCCAGATCGGCCCCGCAGATCAGCTCATTGGCCAGGGCCACGCCCTGGCCCAGCCGGGCCGCCTCCACCGCCAGATGCGCGTGCCATAATTTCGGGCCGCGCAGTTCCTTGGGCGCCGTCAGGCCAGCGGCGGCGAACCAGACCCGCCATTGCTCATGGCTTTCCTCATGGATCAGCGGGGCAGTGGCAAGCCCGCCCAGATCATCGGCCAGGGTCGGGTGCTTTTCCAGCCAGAAGGGGCTGGCGACGGGGAAGACGCGGGGCCGTGCCAGCACGGCGACCCGCATGTCACCGGCGGCCGGCGCCCCATAGCCGATCTGGGCATCCAGCGTATCATCGGCCAGATCAGGCTTGATATCGCCCGGCCGCAACGAAATATCGATTTCCGGATGCAGGCGCTGAAAATCCGGCAGGC
The DNA here is from genome assembly GCA_943370215.1 of Azospirillum sp. RU38E. Taxonomy (GTDB): domain Bacteria; phylum Pseudomonadota; class Alphaproteobacteria; order Azospirillales; family Azospirillaceae; genus Niveispirillum. The sequence continues at coordinate 16,377 of CALRQC020000001.1, read as the reverse complement.
GTGGCGTCATCCAGCGCAGGGCGAAGCCGGGCAGGCAGCCGATGGTCAGGCTGGCCGACCGCTTTTCCTGCGACACATCGCGGGTGGCATCGGCAATGTCGGCCAGTGCTGAGCGGATGCGGGCGGCATAGTCGCTGCCCGCCTGGGTCAGCACCACCCCCTGGCGGGAGGTACGGACCAACTGGGCATCCACCAGTTCCTGCAGGCTGCGCAGATGGCGGCTGACGACCGTATGGTCCAGGCCCAGCTCTTCGGCGGCACGGCGGACATTGCCGTGCCGGGCCACGGCTTCAAAGGCACGCAAGGCGGGCAGGGGGGGAATTTTCATCTCCCCCCCGGCCCGCCGGCCGGTTCACTCATCCAGACCCAGACAGAGATATTTGGTCTCCAGATACTCATCGATGCCATATTTGCTGCCTTCACGGCCCAGCCCGCTCTGCTTCACCCCGCCGAACGGTGCGGTTTCGGTGGAGATCAGCCCTTCATTGACACCAACCATGCCATATTCCAGGGCTTCCGCCACCCGCCAGATGCGGGCCAGCTTGCGGCTATAGAAATAAGCGGCCAGACCATACTCCGTGTCATTGGCGCGGGCCACCACATCGGCCTCGTCCTGGAAGCGCTGGATGGCGGCGACGGGGCCGAAAATCTCTTCCCGCGCCAGCCGCATTTCCGGCGTCACATCGACAATGACGGTGGGCTGGAAGAAGCAGCCGCCCAGCGCATGGGGGCTGCCACCGGTCAGCACGCGGGCACCCTTGGCCACCGCATCGGCGATCAGTTCCTGCACCTTGGCGATGGCGGCCGCATTGATCATCGGCCCCTGCTGGATGCCGGGCTGACAGCCATCCCCCACCGTCAAGGCCTCTGTCGATGCCACCAGCCGGTCCACGAAGGCATCATAGATGCCATCCTGCACATAGAAGCGGTTGGTGCAGACACAGGTCTGCCCGGCATTGCGGTATTTGGAGGCCATGGCCCCGGCAATGGCGGTATCGAGATTGGCATCATCGAAGACGATGAAGGGGGAATTGCCGCCCAGCTCCAGCGACAATTTCTTCACCGTATCAGCACTCTGCCCCATCAGCAGCTTGCCCACCCGGGTGGACCCGGTGAAGGAGAGCTTGCGCACGATGGGCGAGGCCGTCAGTTCCCGGCCGATGCCCGCCGGATCGCCGGTGACGATATTGATGGTGCCGGCGGGGAAGCCCGCCCGTTCCGCCAGCACCGCCAGGGCCAGGGCCGACAGCGGGGTGGATTCGGCCGGTTTCAGCACCACGGTGCAGCCGGCCGCCAGGGCCGGGGCGATCTTGCGGGTGATCATGGCGTTGGGGAAGTTCCAGGGCGTGATGGCCCCCACCACGCCTACGGCTTCCTTCAGCACCAGCAGGCGCGCCCCCGGCTTGTGCGTCGGCACGATATCGCCATAGACGCGTCGGGCCTCCTGCGCGAACCACTCGATAAAGCTCAAGCCATAGCCGATTTCGCCGCGCGCCTCGTTCAGCGGCTTGCCCTGCTCCAGGGTCAGCAGCCGGGCCAGATCCTCCTTGGCGGCCAGGATCAGATCATGCCAGCGCATCATCAGGCTGGCGCGATCCTTGGCGGTGCGCGCCTTCCAGGCCGGCAGGGCAGCGTTGGCCGCCGCGATGGCGCGGGCGGTTTCCGCCCCGCCCATGGCCGGTACCTGGCCCAGCACGGCACCGCTGGCCGGGTTGGCCACATCAAAGCGACCGCCATCATCGGCATCACACCAGATGCCATTGATGAAGGCCTGCCCGCGCAGCAGCGCCGGATCGTTCAGAAAACTGCTCATGTCAATCGTCTCCGATAGGCGCTGCGGGTCACAGGGTGAGCGCGCGTTCAAGCTTGGCCAGCCCTTCCGCCAGCACGGCATCGCCCACCGTCAGCGGCACCAGGATGCGGATGACATTGCCATGCGTGCCGCAGGACAGCAGGATCAGCCCTTCGGCCAGCGCCTTGGCGGTCACCCGCGCCGTCGTTTCCTTGTCCGGCGCGCCGCCGGTGCGGTCGGTGACGATATCAAAGCCGATCATCGCGCCCAGGCCCCGGATGGCGGTGATCGGCACCAGATCATTGCGGGTGGCAAACGTCTCCAGCCGGGCCTTGATCTGGGCGCCGATGGCATCGGCGCGGGCGCACAGCCCCTCTTCCTCGATCACCGACAGCACGGCCAGGGCGGCGGCGCAGGCCAGCGGGCTGCCGGCATAGGTGCCACCCAGCCCACCCGGCTCCACCCGGTCCATGATCTCCGCCTTGCCCAGCACGCCGGACAGCGGGAAGCCACCGGCCAGCGACTTGGCCATGGTGATCAGGTCGGGTTCCACGCCGCTATGTTCGATGGCGAACAGCCGGCCGGTGCGGGCAAAGCCGGACTGCACCTCGTCGGCGATCAGCAGAATGCCGTGACGGTCGCAAATCTCCCGCAGGGCCTTCAGCAGTTCCACCGGGGCTGGGTGGAACCCGCCTTCGCCCTGCACCGGCTCAATGACGATGGCGGCCACCCGGTCGGGGCCGATATCGGCGGCGAACAGGAAATCCAGCGCCTTCAAGCTGTCGGCCACCGTCACGCCATTCTGCGGCACGGGGAAGGGCAGGTGATAGACCTCCGCCGGCATGGAACCAAAGCCACGCTTATAGGGCAGCACCTTGCCCGTCATCGCCATGGTCATCAGCGTGCGGCCATGGAAGGCGCCGCTGAAGGTGATGATGCCGTTGCGGCCGGTGGCGCAGCGGGCGATCTTCACCGCATTTTCCACCGCTTCCGCACCGGTGGTGAACAGGATGCTCTTGGCTGGGGCCTTGAAGGGGGCACGGGCATTCAGCGCCTCCGCCAGCTCGATATAGCTGTCATAGGCAGCCACCTGGAAGGCGGTATGGGTGAAACGCTCGGCCTGGGCGGCCACGGCCGCCATCACCTTGGGATGCCGGTGACCGGTGTTCAGCACGGCAATGCCGCCGGCGAAATCGACAAAGCGATTGCCTTCCACATCCCACAATTCCGCATTCTCCGCCCGGTCGGCATAGATGGGGAAGGCGGTGGCCACACCGCGCGGCACGGCGGCGCTGCGGCGGCGGAGAAGATCGGCATTGCTGGCGGTGGGCGTGGGCATCGGTCAGGTCCGGCGATGGGTGAAGATGTCCCGATATCACGCCGGATCGGCCGCCGCTTAAAGTGCGTAATGCGTCATCTGTGGTGCATCAGATGCACCAGGGTTCAGGCGAGCGTGCAGCTCTCGTCAGTCGCCGCCATCAGTTCCTTGCCACAGTCCGCCAGGCCATCTTCCCCCTGCAACAGGGGGCAGCCCTGGAAAATGCCGATGATCCAGTCGATGAAGACGCGCACGCGCGGGGATAATTGCCGGCTCTGCGGATAGGCCACATGCACCGGCAGCGGGTCGGGGCGCCAGGGGGCCAGCACTTCCACCAGCGCGCCGCTTTGCAGGTGGGGCAGCACCATGAAACGGCCGGGCTGCAACAGCCCATACCCTTCCAGCCCGCAGGCCACATAGGCCTCGCTGTCATTGACGGCAATGGCGCTGCGGACGGGCCGTTCCACAGTCTCCCCATCGATGGCGAAATGGAATTCGCTGAGCCGGCCGGACTGGGTGGTGAATTTGCGCACGCCCTTATGCAGGGCCAGATCGTCCGGTGAGGCCGGGATGCCATAACGGGCCAGATAGGCCGGGCTGGCACAGGTCAACCGCGACAGCAAGCCGATTCGCCGCGCCACCAGGGAAGAGGAGACGGGCAGGTCGCCCACCCGCAGCACGCAATCCACCCCTTCCTGGATCAGGTCGATGGGCCGGTCGCTCATCCCCAGCTTCAATTCGATATCGGGATAGAGCGTATTGAAGCCGCAGAGGGAGGGCACCACGATCAGCCGCCCGATGGAGGTCGGCATATCCACATGCAGCCGTCCGCGCGGCTTGCGTTTTTCATCGAAGAAGGAGCCCTCCACCTCTTCAATATCGGCCAGGATGCGCTGGGCGCGCTCGTAATAGGCGGCACCATCCAGCGTCAGGTTCAGCCGCCGGGTGGTGCGCTGCAACAGCCGCACGCCCAGATAGGCTTCCAGGTTCTGGATGATCGTGGTGACGGAGGCGCGGGGCAGCCCCAGCGTATCGGCGGCACGGGCGAAGCCGTTGGCATCCACCACGCGCACGAAAACCTGCATCGCCTGAAGCCTGTCCATGTCCACCATCCACGCTGAAACCCGGGCAGAAGAGTGGGCATCGCGTGGCCTGTTTGCAAGCCGAAGCCTTTTTGTTGCTGACTGGTAACTGAATACGTATGCGTCGCATTGCAACAATTCGCTGCATACGTATTTTCATGCTCCCGGTGGAAGGAGCTTTTTTTTAAACTAAACCCAGAGCAAGCCAGTTCCCCCGACACTTTCAAGGACTGGGGAAAAAGCAGGGATGGAAGAGGGGCAGCCGCCGCAAGCGAGCGATCCTATGAACCATTCTGGTAACTTTAGGGAGCGTGTGACGGTACAGAAATAGTGGTGACCGCAATATTTGGTCCTGAACCCCGTTCTGCCGGACAACTTCCAAACAAGACATGACAATCCGCCGAAGGGGCCGGGCGCCCCTTGGCGGGAATGGTACCGGTTTGCCTGTGTGTCAGGCGACCAATTGACGGTTCAACGAAGAAAAAGCGGCGTCATCGACGCTTTGGGGAGTGAGTAGGAATGTCCAAGCACAAGAATCTGCGCCTGGCCCTGGGTGCCACGGTTGCCGCCATTTCGCTGCTGCCCGCCGGTCTGGCGCTGGCCCAGACGGCCCCGGCCGGGGATGCGCTTGATGAGATTGTCGTCTCGGGCTATCGCCAGTCGCTAGAAAACGCCATCGCCCTGAAGCGGGAATCCAGCCAGATTGTCGAAGCCGTCTCGGCGGAAGATATCGGCAAGCTGCCGGACAATTCCATTGCGGAGGCTATTGCCCGCCTGCCGGGTATCGCCGCCCAGCGCGTCGATGGCCGCGCCCAGTCGATCAGCCTGCGCGGCCTGGGGCCGGATTTCACCGCCACCCTGCTGAATGGGCGTGAACAGGTCAGCACCGGCAATAACCGCTCTATCGAGTTCGACCAGTACCCGTCGGAAGTGATGAGCAGCGTGCTGGTCTATAAATCACCGGAAGCCGGCGTTGTCGGCCAGGGTCTGGCCGGCACGGTGGACCTGCGCACCATGCGCCCGCTGCAGCATGGCAAGCGGGTGATGGCCATGTCGGCCCGTACTGAACTGGCCGGCAATGGCAAACTGAACCCCGACAGCGACAAGCTGGGCTATCGCGTCACCGGTGCCTATGTCGACCAGTTCGCCAATGACACGCTGGGGGTGGCCATCAGCGTGGCCCATATTAACCAGCCGACCCAGACCAAATATTCCCGCGCCTGGGGCTATCCGCTCTCCGGCCCCAAGGACACGCCGCCGCGCGTGCTGGGCGGCATTGAAAACCGGGTGAATTCCGAAACGCTGAAGCGCACCGGCGTGACCGCCACGGTGGAATATGAACCGACCGACAATTTCGCCACCACGCTGGATATCTATTACTCCCATTTCGATGATGACCAGATTCAGCGCGGCGTGGAGATGCCGTTCTACTGGGGTGGTCTGACCCCGGTGGTGGGCTCGGTCGATAATGGTCTGGTGACGGCGGGCAGCTTCAACAATGTGAAGGGTGTCATACGCAACGATATGCGCACCACCAAGTCTGACCTGTTCTCTGCCGGCTGGAACGGCAAATATACGGTGGAAAGCTGGACCCTGGCCCTGGATGCCAGCTACAGCAAGGTGAAGCGCGACAGTGAGCGGCTGGAAACCTATGCTGGCACCGGCCGTGCCGGGGTGGGGGCCACCGACCGGGTGGATTTCACCAGTGGCAACGATGGCAACCGTCTGACCAGCCGCCTGAACTATGCCGACCCGTCGCTGATCCTGCTGACCGGCCCGCAGGGCTGGGGCGGGGATGTGGTACCCGGCGGCCAGGATGGCTATCTCAACAAGCCGCATGTCGATGACAAGCTGTGGGCTGTGCGCGGTGACATCACCAAGGAATTCGACGACAGCGCCGTGAAATCCGTCAAGCTGGGGGTCAATTATTCCTCCCGCGACAAGAGCTATCGTCAGGATGAGTTCTATCTGGCGCTGACCGCCAATGTGAAAGACCCCAAGCACAATACCTCTGTCGCCATCCCGTCGGCGGCTCTGGTGGGTGGGGCGGCCGATCTTTCCTTCATCGGGGTGGGCAATGTCATCGCCTATGATCCCCGCTATCTGCTGGGCAATGGCTTTTACACCCAGATCGCCTGCCCGCGTGTGGATTGCGCCGTCAGCCCCTGGGATCTCAACGAGGATGTCGTCACCGGCTTCATCAAGGCCGATATCGAACAGGATCTGGGCGACGTCACCCTGACCGGGAATGTCGGCCTGCAGGTGGTGCATACCGACCAGAGCAGCTTTGGTGCTGCCGTGACCGGCCCCGGCCTGTTTGTGATGCGCACCGATGGCCGCAAATATACCGAGCTGCTGCCCTCGGCCAATCTGGTCTTTGCCCTGCCCAACCCGGATCATAAAATCCGCGTCGGCCTCTCCCGGCAGATGGCACGCGCCCGGCCGGACGAACTGCGCGCCTCCACCAAGGTCACGTTTGATGAAACCCGCGTCAACAACACCAACCCCGATGTCTCGGCCTGGAAGGCGGAAGGCGGCAATGCCCAGCTGAAGCCCTGGATGGCCAATGCGCTGGATGTCACCTACGAATATTATTTCAGCAAGGCCGGCTATGTCGCCCTGAACGGCTTCTACAAGGATTTGAAGACCTATATCTACAAGCAGGCGACAGTCTTTGACTTTACCGGCTTTGCCTATACTGGCAATCGGGCGCCGGTGACCAATCTGGGTCTCAATACCCGCCCCGTCAATGGCGATGGCGGCACGCTGAAGGGCGTGGAACTGGCCTTGTCCCTGCCGTTTGAGGATATTCACCCGGCGCTGGAAGGGTTCGGCCTGACGGCCAATGTCGGTTACACCAAGACCAGCATTTCGCCCGATGGCCCCGGTTCCAGCCAGCCGATCCCCGGCTTCTCCAAATGGACGCCGCAGGGCACCTTCTATTACGACCTGAACGGCATCTCCGCCCGTGTCTCCGTCTCGCACCGCTCCAAGTACCGGGCGGAGGTGAATGGCTTTGGTGAGGGCCGCACCCTGCGCAACGGCAAGGCCGAAACGCTGGTCGATGCCCAGATCGGGTACGAGTTCCAGGAAGGCGATCTGGAAGGGCTGTCCATCGTTCTCCAGGGTTACAACCTCACTGATGAGGCCTTTGTGACCTATGAGAATGACGATAGCCGCAACACCATCAATTACGAAAAATATGGCAGCCGCTATCTGCTGGGCGTCTCCTACAAGTTCTGATCCCGTTCCGCTCCGCCCTTCCTCCCCGCCTCCCCCCCGCCGGTTTTGCCGGCGGGGGTTTCTTTTTTTAACCGGGTTTAATCTTCCCCTGCCAGATTAGGCCCCAGCCCCGGCCCCGACAGGTGGGCATCTGCCAGATGGCCCGCAGGGCCAGGGCGGCAGCGTCAGAAGGCGCTAGATCCAAATCCATCCACGAAGGAAACAGATCATGGCTTCTATTCTGACGAACGTCGGCTCGATGGTCGCGCTGCAGACCCTGCGCTCCACCACTGCTGATCTGGAAACCACCCAGAACCGCATTTCCACCGGCATGAAGGTGTCGACCGCCAAGGACAATTCGTCCTACTGGTCGATCGCCACCACCATGAAGTCCGACGTGTCGGCCCTGAAGGTGCTGAACGAGAATATCTCGCTCTCCGCCGCCACGGTCTCCACCGCCCGCGTGGGTGTGGAAAACATCAACGGGCTGATGAGCAAGATCAACGATCAGTTGACGCTGGCCACGTCCGCTTCGGTCGATCACAACAAGATTGCCAACGAAATCAACAGCCTGGTCGCCCAGGTGACGTCCACCATCAAGGCGTCCAGCTATAACGGCGAAAACCTGCTGGACAACATCAAGACCACCACCCTGGTCGTCTCGGTCAAGCGGGACAGCACTGGTGTGTCGGCCGTGACCGACAGCATCAAGGCGCAGAACCTGGGCGCCAGCGCCACCCCGCCGACAGCGACGGTGACGCAGCAGACCACCGATCCGGTGACCGGCGTTACCACCGGTACGGCCGCCTACGGCGCCGGCACCGGTGCCACCGTGACCGACTTCATCTCTGGCATCGCCGCCGCGCTAAAGGCCGGTACCACCTCGGTTGACCGTGCTGCCATGGCCAAGGCCATCCAGGCCGAGATCGACACCCAGATGGACACGGTGACCTCGTTTGCCGCCGAGCTGGGTGCTGTCGGTACCCGCCTGGAATTGCAGCAGAACTTCACCAGCAAGCTGGTGGACAGCTTGAATACGGGTATCGGTGCCCTGGTCGACGCTGATCTGAACGAAGAATCCTCCCGTCTGCAGGCCCTGCAGGTGCAGCAGCAGTTGGGTACTCAGGCGCTGTCCATCGCCAACCAGGCCCCGAAGAACATCCTGTCGCTGTTCCGTTAATAGCGCCCTGTTCTTGCGTCTGGGGCCACCGGAAACGGTGGCCCCATTTTTTGTTTATTGTGCGGTTTCGAATTATACTAAATTTCCTGACTCTTATTTTAATCCCTGATTAATTTTATGCTTTATCGCCATTTAATATGTACCGGGTAAGGTGATCAGGCCTTTTTTTGAAAACCAGGGACGGTGCGTCCATGAGCATTACGGCCTATCGACAGTCCATGAAGGACACTTCCTCCCCAAGGGAGCTGGAGCGACGGGTTTTCCAGCAGGTCACCATGCAGTTGGAAGCCGCCGGGCGGGGGGAGGATCGCCAGGCGCGCATCCATGCCGTTTCCCGCAACCGCATCTTATGGAACACGCTGGTGGCCGATCTGGGGGAGGAGGGGAACCTGCTGCCGGTTGAGCTGCGGGCCAACCTGATCTCGCTGGGCCTGTGGGTGGATCGCTATAGCGGCCAAGCCCTGCAATCGGATCGGCCGCTGGCGCCCTTGGTGGATGTCAACAGGGCGATCATCCAGGGCTTGGCCGACCGCCGGCCTGACTGATACCAGCGGCCGATTTCTGGGGGATAGATCATGGGATTGAAGCTGAAGCTGAAACCCTTTGAAAAATTCATCGTCAATGGGGTGGTGATCGAGAACGGGCGCCACCGCAACACAGTCACGGTGGCCAACCATGCCCAGGTGATGACCGGGCGCAGCATCCTGCAGCCGCAGGATGCCGTCACCCCGGTCAGGCGAACCTATTACACCATCCAGGCCATGCTGCTGGACCCGCAACATACTGAACAGCATCTGCCGCTTTATGCCACCTTCATCACCCAATTGCGGCTGGCCATCCGCGATCCGGAGATGACCCATCATCTGGCGGATGCCGACCGGCACGTACGGGAAGGCGATTTCTACAAGGCGCTGGCGGCCCTGCGGCCGGTTATCGCCTATGAGGATATGTTGCTGCCGCCTTCGATGGCGGCTGTCCCGGTCGAACCCCCGTCAGAAGCGGCGGTGGGTGCGTAGGCGCCTGTGATCCAAGGGCTGCAAGACCGGTCCCGTCGCCGCACGCCAGAGCCTGCGGAAGGAGTGACCATGAGAGAAGCCAAGCCGATCGAACCCGTCTCCGGCTCCGACCCGTCCCGCCTTTACCGGCTGGTGCGGGTGGAACCGCTGGCGCGTGCGGATGAGGCGCGGGGGGCCGACACCGCGCGGGAAGAGCCGGCGGCAGCGCCGCCTGAGCCGTCCAGTGAGCGCCGCCCCTATCGTGTGGTGCTGGACCGGCAGACCCAGCGCATTTTTATCGAGGTGATCGACCCGCGTACGGGCGATATACTGCTGCGTATTCCCCCAGGCTATGCCTTGCAGGAAGAGCCGGCGGACAGCCCTAGCCGGGAGATCAAGCTGTGAGCATTACCGGCTATGGCGCTGCAACCATCACGGCCGGCTATGGCTCCACCCTGTCGCAATGGCAGGTGCTGAACTCCACCCTGGACCGCCAGATGGGGCTGGTGCGCAATGACCAGCAGAACAAGGCGGATGCCGATTATGCCCGCAAGAAGCTGCCGACCGTGGCCTCCGTCGATGATCTGATGGCGGACCGGCGGCTTTACACCTATGTGATGCGGGCTTTCGGGCTGGAGGATCAGGTCAATTCCCAGGCACTGATCCGCAAGGTGCTGCAAAGTGACCTGTCGGACAGCCGGTCCTATGCCAGCCGGCTGAATGATGTGCGTTTCAAGCAACTGGCCGCCGCCTTCAATTTTGGCGGATCGACGGTGAAAAGCTCCTTCGTCAGCCAGATCTCCGACGCCTATGTCACCAAGGCGTTCGAGGCCGATGTGGGCCAGAAGAACGAAGCCCTGGGCATGATGCTGGATTTCACCCGGCGCGTGACGGGCAAGGCCGATTGGGATGCCGTGCTGGCTGATGAAAAGCTGGCCAAGGTGGCCCGCATGGCCTTCGGCCTGCCTGAGCCCTATGGCCCCGCCGATGTGAAGGCCCAGGCGGCCACGCTGGAAAAGGCCATGCCCTTTGGCAAGTACAAGGGCAATAATGTTGATCAGGGCCGGCTGCGCGATGCCTTCTTCACCGCCTGGGACACGGCTAAGGGCAATAGCGGCGCGCTGTCCAGCGCCAACCAATATACGATGCTGATGCGTAGTTACGATCAGCAGAAGACGGCCTTTGCCGCCCGCTGGCAGGTGCGCAGCGATGTCAGCTATGTGCAGCAGAAACTGTCGGCCGGTGCCGGGGCGGATGAACTGCTGAAGGATGCCAAGCTGCGCGGCATCGTGCTGGCCGCCTTCGATCTGGGCGACCGCGCCGGGGATACGAAATATCTGCGCCAGGTGCTGGAGAGCAACCCCAGCGACAGCAACTCGTTTGCGGTCAAGGCGGGGGCCAAGGAGACGGCCCTGGCCGTCAGTTTCAGCCTCAATAACACCGGCACCATGCGGCGCGGCAGCCCGCCCTTCGTCAAGGATATCGTCAGCCGGTATGAGCGGATGAGCTTTGAAGTCTCTGCCGGCAATACCAACGAGGCTTTGCGCCTGGGGCTTTATTTTGAGCGCAAGGCGGCCAGCGTCAGCAACTGGTATTCCGTGCTGGCGGACAAGGCCCTGTCCCAGGTGGTGCGCACCGCCTTTGGCCTGCCGGAGGAGGTGGCGCGCGCCGATATCGACCGGCAGGTGGGAATGCTGGAAAAGCGGCTTGATATCAAGAAGCTGAAAGACCCGACCGAGGTGAAACGGCTGGTGGAGAAATTCATGATGATGTGGGATGTGCAGGGCAAGGGTGCCGTGGGCACCGGCACATCCCCGGTGCTTCAGCTTTTCTCCGGCCGGTCGATGATCAATGCTGACACGCTGATGGCGGCCGTCACCCTGCCGCGCGGACGGCGATAGGGGGGGGCGGCTGCGTCGCTTGGTCCGGGAACCCGTCGGTCCCGGACCAAGCGACGCTTTCTCGATCCTACCCCCGCTTGCCCCTTGGCGCACCCGGCTTGCGCGCTTCCGGTTCCGGCGGGGGTGGTGGGGGCGGGGCGGTGACTTCCGCCACGATCTGGCCCAGCACCTCAAAGCTGGTGGTGCTGGGCGTGCTTTCGCCCTTGCGCTGGCGCAGGAATTCCTGCAGCGACGGGTTGGCCTTGATGGCCTGATCCACCTCCGCATCACTGCCCAGGCGATAGGCGCCCAGGCGGATCATCTCCTCCATCGCCTCATAGCGCGACAGCAGGCTGCGCGCACCCTGCATCGTGGCGTTTTCCGCTTCCGAATGGCAGCCGGGCAGGGCGCGGGAGACGCTTTTCAGCACGTCAATAGCCGGATAGCGGCCCCGTTCGGCGATCTTGCGATCCATCACCACATGGCCATCCAGGATGCCGCGCACGGCATCGGCCACCGGTTCATCATGGTCGCCGCCATCCACCAGCACGGTGAAGACGCCGGTCATATCGCCCTGGCCTTCCCGCCCCGGCCCGGCGCGTTCCAGCAGGCGGGGCAGCTCGGCGAAGACGCTGGGCGGATAGCCCTTGGTGGTCGGCGGTTCCCCCGCTGACAGGCCGATTTCGCGCTGGGCCATGGCAAAGCGGGTGACGCTGTCCATCATGCACAGCACGTCATGGCCTGCGTCGCGGAAGAATTCCGCCACCGCCATGGTCAGATAGGCTGCCTGTCGCCTCGCCAGCGCCGGCTCATCCCCCGTGGCGACGATGATGACGGAGCGGGCCAAGCCATCTTCCCCCAGGTCATCCTGGATGAATTCCTGTACCTCCCGCCCGCGTTCGCCGATCAGGCCGATCACATTCACCTGGGCCGCACTGGACCGGGCCAGCATGGCCAGCAGGGTGGATTTACCCACACCCGACCCGGCGAAGATACCCAGGCGCTGGCCCCGGCACAGTGGCACGAAACTATCCATCACCCGGATGCCGGTTTCCAGCCGCGCGCCCATGCGGCGGCGGTCAAAAGCGGGCGGCGGGGCTGCCCGCAGGCTGCGGTTATCATCGCCGCGCAACAGCCCGCCCTTGCCATCCATCGGCTTGCCAAAGGCATCCACCACCCGGCCCAGCCAGCCGGCATGGGGCCGCACCAGCCCCATGGCCGTGCCGGCCTCCACCTTCGCCCCCAGGCCGATGCCTTCCAGCGGGGCGAAGGGCAGCAGCACGGCGCGGCCCTGGCGGAAGCCCACCACCTCGCACGGGACCGGTTTGCCGTCGCGGGTGAAGGCCCGGCAGCCATCGCCGACAGAAAGCCGGCGTTCCAGCCCCTCCACCTCCAGCGCCAGCCCGGAACAGGTGACAACCTGTCCATGGAAACGCGGTCCCTCGATCTGCTGGATATCGGCCAAAAGCCCGGCCAGGATGGTCATGGCGGCTGCCTTCTTCGCTGCTGCTGCGTGATGTGCAGCCCATCTTGAAAGCGGGGGTTTAAAGCCGATTAAAGCCCGCACCGGCTTAAACGCCGCTTTAAGCCCGCGCATGGAAACATCCACCCCGACCGACGCCACACGCAAACGGGGCAGCAGCGGATGGATCTGAATTCGATCGGCCTGTTCAATCTGGCCAGCCATCGCATGGAATATCTCACCGCCCGGCACAAGCTGGTGGCGGAGAATATTGCCAATGCCGACACGCCGGGCGTGAAGGCACGCGATCTGAAACCCTTCGATTTCCAGGCCGTGATGAGCGGCGGCAATGCGGAACAGGCGCGCACCGATGCGCGCCACCTGACCCCGCTGCGCCAGAATGCCGGTTTCAAGGAAGATCGCCGCAGTGCCACCTATGAAATGGCGCCCGACGGCAATGGCGTGGTGCTGGAAGAGCAGATGGTGAAATCGGCGGATATCCGCCAGGCCTATGATCTGGCCACCAACCTGTTCCAGAAACATGCCGGCATGTTGCGCCTCGCCCTCAACACGCGCTGAATAGGATAGGCCATGTCCATCGACAATCTGACCAGTTCCTTCGGCATTGCCGCGGCCGGCATGAAGGCCCAGGCCACCCGCTTGCGCGTGGTGGCGGAGAATATGGCCAATGCTAATTCGACGTCCGAGGTGGCGGGCGGCGATCCCTATCGCCGCAAGACCATCGTGTTTTCCAGCGTACTGGACCGCACCCTTTCCGCCGACAAGGTGGAGGTGAAGCGCATTGGCCGGGATGAAAGCGACTTCACCCTGCGCTATGACCCCAGCCACCCGGCAGCGGACGAGAACGGCTATATCAAGACGCCCAACGTCAACAGTCTGGTCGAAGCCATGGATATGCGGGAGGCCGGGCGCTCCTATGACGCCAACCTGAATGTAATGCAGCAGGCCCGCACCATGCTGGGCCGCACCATCGACATGCTGCGTAGCTGATCCCGTCAGAGGTAGGAAATATGAGCATCATCGTTCCCACCGCCGGCGTCACCAGCGCCTATGCCGCCGGCAAGCTGGCCGGTACTGCCGGTCCCGCCCAGCCGGTGGCCGGCATCACCCTGCCCAAGCGCGGCAGCTTCCCCGAACTGGTGGGCAATGCCGTCAAGGATGCCATCAACACCGTTCGCCAGGGCGAAAAGACCGCCGCTGCCGGGCTGCAGGGCAAGGCCAGTACCCAGGAAGTGGTGCAGGCCACCATGTCGGCGGAACTGACGGTGCAGGCCGCCGTGGCCGTGCGCGACAAGCTGGTGAACGCTTACCTGGAAATCATGCGGATGCCGGTCTGACCGGCGGAGGGCCTGCTGCCATGTCTGAAGCCGACATTCTGGATTTGCTGCGGTCCGGCATCTGGGCCGTGGTGCTGGCCGCGGCCCCGCCCTTGCTGGTGGCGCTGGTGGTTGGTTTCGGCATCTCGCTGCTGCAGGCGCTGACCCAGGTGCAGGAAGCTACCCTCTCCTTCGTGCCCAAGATCGTGTTGATCCTGGTCGCCATCGTGCTGTCGCTGCCCTTCATGTTCCATGTCGTCTCCGGCTTCTGGACGGAGGTGCTGACCCATGTTGTCGCCCCAGGTGGGGCATGAGGCGGCTTTTGCTGCTTCTGCTGTTGTCTCTTGGGCTGGCCGTCCCGGTAGCGGCGCAAGACCATGCCCAGGCCTGCCTGCAGGCCATCCGCAAGGCGGAAAAGGAACGGCGGATGCCGGGGCGCTTGCTGATCGCCATCGGGGTGACCGAAAGCGGGCGGGAGATTGGCGGGCGGCTGACCGTCTGGCCCTGGACCGTGAATGCAGACGGCCAGGGCCGCTATTTCGCGGACAAACAGGCGGCCATCGCCCATGTCCAGGCCCTGCGCAAGCGCGGGGTGCGCTCCATCGATGTCGGCTGTATGCAGGTGAACCTGCATTGGCACCCCAAGGCCTTTGCTGACCTGGAAGCCGCCTTCGATCCGGTGGCCAATGTCGGCTATGCCGCCGACATGCTGAAGGAATTTCACGGCGATCTGCGCAACTGGACCCGGTCGGTCAAGCATTACCATTCCCGCACGCCCGACAAGGGCGATGCCTATTTTGGCCGGGTGGCCGCCAATCTGCGGCTGGTGCTGCTGCGCCGCAACGATCTGGCCGATGCCCCGCCCCCGCGCCGCCGCCGGGTGATCCGGCCGGGCGAGGAGATCTGGCAGTTGCCGCAGCAGGTGGCGGAATCCGGATGAGCTTCCCGATGGATGGGGTGGGCTTGAACCCTTTCTTCTGACCATCCAAAGGATATCGCAGTGGCATAGCTTGTTGTGCGCGCGAATTTATGGGATGTTGTTTCGTAAAATGAGAGACAACGAAGCGAACCAGATGACCAGCGTGACCACCCTTGGCAATGGCGCCCATGAAGAGGCAGAGGCCCAGCAGAAGGCCACCCCCAGCGGTAGCCAGACCCTGCTGCGGGGCTTGGATGTATTGGAAGCGGTGGCAGAAGGGCCGATCAGCCTGGCGAAGTTGGCGCAGCGCCTGGATTTGACTCGCAGCACGACCCACCGTCTGGCCGCTGCCCTTGTCGAACGGGATTTCCTGGTGTTGACCCCGCGTGAGGGGTATCAGTTGGGGCCGAAACTGCTGGAACTGGGCTATCTTGCCCAGCGGCAGATGGATATTCCCCGCGTCGCCCGCCCGCATATCGAGGATCTGGCCGCTGCTACCGAAGATACGGTGCATCTGGGCATCCTGGATGGTGACCATGCGCTTTATCTGGACAAGATCCCCGGCCGCCGCCGCATCGAAATCGGTTCCCGTGTCGGTGAACGCCACCCCATCGCTTCCACTGGTCTGGGCAAGGCCCTGATCCTGGATGAGACTGAGGGGCGCTGGCGGCATTTCTTCGATGATCGTGATTGGGCCAAGGATGATTGGCCGGCTTGGTTGAAGCGGATGCAGTCTTACGCCGCTGGCGGCTATGCTTTCGACCTGGAAGAGAATGAAGATCGCATCCGCTGTGTGGCCGCCCCCATCCGGGGCGCCAATGGCAAGATCATCGCCGCCATCAGCCTGTCCAGTGCCGCCCAATATATGAGCGACGCGCGGATGCAGGAACTGGTGGAAACGGTGAAGGAGACGGCCCGCCAGATCAGTCGGGGCATGGGTTGGAGTGAGGGGGGCGTGCGCCGCCGCTGATTTCTGTATCGTCATCAGGATGACAAGGGGGCGCGCCGCTGGGCTGCCCCCTTTTTTCATGGTTGCCCGTCATGCCATTGACAGGGATTGTCCCATTTTATAAAACACTATCCCATAAATGAGAATGGGCGATGATCGCCCCTCCAGGGAGTGGACAGCATCATGGGCTTTCCCCTTATCCGCGACGTTCGTGCCTATGTGGTGCGGGGTGGCGGTGCCG